>NZ_ABCM01000019.1 GCF_000170795.1 Pedobacter sp. BAL39 | reverse complement strand
TTTTTTGTGGTAGGTGCAGTTGGCTTTTTATGGTTGGGGTTCTGGTTCGTGCTATATGATAAACCTGAACGCCAGAAAAGGCTGTCTGCAGCAGAACTTGCTTACATCAATAGTGATCATGAAGATGAAGAATCTATTGAAGTTGCTGGAAAAAAAGTAGTGTGGATCAATTTGTTAGGCTATAAACAGACCTGGGCTTTTGCCTTTGGTAAATTTATGACCGACGGAGTATGGTGGTTTTTTCTCTTTTGGCTTCCTTCGTATCTGAAAGTGCAGTATGGACTGGTGGGAACAGACATTATGTTTCCACTTACGGTATTGTATAGCATGACAATGATTGGTAGTGTGGGTGGAGGTTATTTTCCAATGTATTTCATGAACAAAGGGTATTCTGCTTATGACGGTCGCATGAGGGCGATGCTGGTGATTGCCTTATTTCCGTTGTTGGTATTGGCAGCGCAGCCACTTGGACACCTGACTTACTGGATTCCGGTGTTGTTGATTGGAGTGGGCGCTTCCGCCCATCAGGCCTGGTCGGCAAATATCTTTACTACGGTGTCCGATATGTTTCCCAAGAGAAGTATTGGTTCTGTAATCGGTATTGGTGGAATGGCCGGAGGAATGGGGGGTGTGGTGGTGTCGAAATGTGGAGGTGCCTTGTTTGATCACTATAAATTACTAGGACATACACAGACAGGATATACCATTATGTTCAGCTTTTGTGCTGTTGCTTACTTATTGGCCTGGTTTGTCATGAAAGCGTTAGTTCCCAGATATTCACCAATTAAAGATTTGTAACGTCGACTAAATTGCTTTACATTGACGCCATGACTTTTAAACTGTAAATATGACTTTTAAAGAACAGCTGGATGCTCTTTTTTGGGAAGAGGATCGTATTCCATCAGCCTATAAACTGGAGGAAGAAGTACATCAACGGGAATACCTGAGTAATGGGGAGCTGCGCGTATGGGAAGGTGAAGTGCACGAGGTATTATCGCCAATATGTATTCAAGGCCCCGAGGGGTTGAAACGGAAAGTAATAGGTACCTATCCCTTGTGTGGCGAGCGCGAGGCCACTGAGGCGCTTGAAGCAGCGGTTAGCGCCTACAACAATGGTCGTGGTGAATGGCCAACAATGAGTGTGGCAAATCGGATTACCTGTGTAGAACAATTTACGCAAAAGATCATTGAGCGAAAGGCGATCGTTGTAAAGCTGCTGATGTGGGAAATCGGGAAGTCTCATGCAGATTCGGTAAAAGAGTTTGACCGGACTGTGGAATATATTTATGCCACCATTGACGCATTAAAGGATCTGGACAGGCATTCTTCGCAGTTCACAATTGAGCAGGGGATTGTCGCCCAAATCAGACGTTCACCGCTCGGTGTTGTGTTGTGTATGGGACCTTTCAATTATCCGCTTAATGAAACGTTTACAACCCTGATCCCCGCATTGATTATGGGGAATACTTTGTTGTTTAAACCGCCTAAACACGGAACCTTATTGCATTATCCTTTGTTGGAGGCGTTTAGGGATAGTTTTCCTAAAGGTGTAGTCAATACGATATACGGACGCGGCAACAAAATTATCCCGGATCTGATGAAGTCAGGTCAGATCAATGTGCTGACCTTGATTGGTTCAAGTAAGGTGGCCAATGAGTTGAAAAAACTCCATCCTAAGGTAAACCGTCTGCGCGCGATACTTGGGCTTGACGCCAAAAATGCAGCCATTGTAACCGGACAAGCTGATGTGGCGCTTGCCGTGCAGGAAACGGTACTTGGTGCTTTGTCATTTAACGGGCAGCGTTGTACGGCATTAAAGATTGTTTTTGTCCACAGGAGTCTTGCTGATGATTTTCTTAAACAATTGTCGGCAGCGGTTGCGAAGCTTAAGTTCGGGATGCCATGGGAGGAGGGGGTCTCGCTAACCCCTTTGCCGGAATTGCAGAAGCCTGCTTATCTAAAGGACCTCATTTTAGATGCAGAAGCGCATGGCGCCAAGGTAATTAATGAAAACGGTGGCAGCACAAATGAGTCTTTTGTTTACCCGGCGATCGTTTATCCGGTGAGTAAGGCAATGAAACTCTATACAGAGGAGCAATTTGGACCGGTAATTCCAGTGGTTGCTTTTGATGACCTGGAGGAGCCGATACAATACCTGATTGACTCTACACACGGGCAGCAGGTAAGTGTCTTCAGTAATGATGAGCATGAGATTGCGACATTGATTGATCCATTGGTAAATCAGGTAAGTCGTGTGAATATCAATTGCCAGTGTCAGCGTGGTCCTGATGTTTTTCCCTTTACAGGAAGGAAAGATAGTGCGGAAGGAACCTTATCGGTTGTCGATGCACTGCGGTCTTTCTCAATCAGGTCGCTGGTCGCTTCCAAGCTCAATGAAAATAACAAAGCACTGATTAACGAGATTGTAAAGAGTGATAGCTCGAATTTTTTAAGTACCAGATATCTTTTTTAGAGACTGGTATGATCAGGTATACATTTTAATAGTGCCGGTATTGAGAAAGGAGTTATTCCATTCTTATACCGGCATCTTTATATAAGCTAAGGCTTTCGTGCTCTGGTGTGATGTCTGTGATGATGATGTCTATATCATTCATACTTGTGATGTAATAAGGCTCTGTTGTACCCAGTTTTTCTAATGTTGCGAGTGCGATAATCTGTTTGGAAGTTTCTACCATCGCTTTTTTTACCTGGCTATCATCATAGCTGATCCCGGTAATTCCGGAGGTCAGGTCGATGCTGCATATTCCAAGGAAACAGATGTCGGGGCGGATGCCGCGGATGGTCTGGATGACTTCATGACCTGCAGTGGAGAATGACGATTTGTTTAACCTGCCTCCGAGAAAGATCACTTCGACAGAGGGGTGGTCTTCCAGTACATTTGCGACCGGAAAGCTATTGGTAATGACGGTGATTTCCAGATCTCTGGGCAGGAGGGTGGCAATTGCGAGAACGGAGGTGCCGGAATCAAATAAGACAACCTGGCCATTTTTGATATGTCTGATTGCCTTTTCAGCCATGATTTGTTTATGGCTGACGTCATAATGTTCCCGCTCCCTGTAGTGATGAGGTGTTGACGAGCGGGATATGGCTCCACCTCGGACGGCTTTAAGTAATCCCTGGTCTGACAATTCTTTGATGTCACGTCTAACCGTATCTTCTGACACGTCGAGCAGACGACTGAGGTCCGCCAATAATACTTTTTTTTCCTTGTAAATGTGCTCTGTGATGAGTTGCAGTCGCTCGGCTTTAATCATAATTTATAAAGATATTTAAATATTGCAATCTATTGTAGGGTTGACTTGATCTTGCAAACAAAAATAGGTAATAATTGCATTTAATTGCAATATTAAATGATGTATATCGCATAATTCTGCAATTTGTTGCTATATTTGCAACTAAGAATTTAATTTATGACGAAGAAGAAGAAAACAATTGCAATAGATATGGATGGTGTGCTGGCAGATGTGGAGACCCAGTTTGAATTGTGGTATGAGCGGGATTATGGACTGAAGATTGAGCGGTCTGCACGTCTTGGTGTTCCGGAGTCAGAGGGGTTTCCCGATAAAGGAGCTGTGAGAAAGTTTGTATACACACCCGGGTTTTTCAGAACTATTCCATTAATGCCAGGAGCGGTTGAGGCTGTACAACAGCTGATGGAGCATTATGAAGTGTATGTAGTTTCTGCGGCAATGGAATTTCCGCAGTGTCTTTCTGAAAAACGGGAGTGGCTGGATGAGTATTTTCCATTTATTGACTGGAGGAATATCATTTTCTGTGGCGACAAGTCTGTTATTGATACCGATTACATGATTGACGACCATTGTAAAAATCTTGATTTCTGTAAAGGGAAGGCGATTATGTTTGATGCGCCTCATAATTCTGAGAAAACGCATCATGTGAGGGTGAAAAGCTGGGCTGAGGTACTGATGTTGATGGGGCGTGAGAATTTAATCGAGGCTTAGGGACAGCTTTGTCAATTTCTGATTATCTTTAAAGCTTTGAATAATAATGACTGCTGCTGCGAATGGATGACAGAGAAGATGCTTTAACAGATTTTGAGGAAGTTAGAGATTTATATTATACCATTTTAAATTTAGATTTTTCTGAGCACCTCAGCTTATTTCTGATGAAACACCTGAGTGGCGAGGTGGATACCCGTTCGAAAGGTTTTTACGAAATGAAAGTAGATAACCTTAAGTTAAACAGTGCTTGTTTTAGTTATGTATCTTCGCTGCCCGGCCTTCCCTCACTGACCATTCATCAGGTAGGTGATGAAACCAGGCTTTTTTGTGGCTGTATGAATGGCGCGTTGAAGTTGTGTGAACATGAGGTGCGTGCCCTTTATAATATTCATCAGCGCCCATCACTACGTCTTTTTTTTGATGCCCGGTTTCGCGAGGAGCAGATGCGGCTGAAAGCCGCTGAATATGGTTTGGAGCAGGAGCCGATCCTGAGTGACTTCTTTACCTTGCGGTATGAGGACGGCAAGACGACTATAGTTTCGAAAATCAGTGGGATGTATGCTTCATCGGATAAGGCCAATGCCCAGTTGGCCGCTGCATTATTGCCCGTGCTGCCTTTTGCTGATTTGGATAAGCATAAAATTATGGGCCAGCCGGGCGGTACCGCGATGGCGCTTGTGTTTAGTGAACATCGTTTCTACGGCCATCTTGTATTAAGCCTGGTTGAGGGCGCCAGGGCGTTGGATGGGAAACTGAAAAATCCCGTTCAGACGCTGAACCCGGTTGACCTGATCTGGAACACCGTGGATCCCGAAGTCATCAAGTTTTATAGTGGCATATCCAGGTTCCAGAATAATTACGAGCCTGGTGGATCAACTGCGGATCTTGATGCTTTTAAAG
Source organism: Pedobacter sp. BAL39 (assembly GCF_000170795.1). Taxonomy (GTDB): domain Bacteria; phylum Bacteroidota; class Bacteroidia; order Sphingobacteriales; family Sphingobacteriaceae; genus Pedobacter. Next base: position 112,728 of record NZ_ABCM01000019.1, on the reverse strand, counting down.
CTGTAGCCAGGAATCCCTTGGAGCTTGAGGTGTATATTCAGGATTCTGGAAATCACAACAGCATTACTGCCAATGGGCTTTCTCCGATTACGTTAACCTTGTTAAACCCTGATCTTAACCTGGTGGTGGACGTTAGGGGTGACTTTTATGAGATTTCTGGAAAGCTTAACCTGGACGTCAGTGTACTTTCTTTGGATCAGGTGGTCTTAAAGCACCATTGTTTTGTGGTATTGAAGGACAGTTATCATTTGATTGCAAATGAAGGCTTCCTTCGGCTGATCAACTTTTTTAAGGGGCATCATGACAGGTTGCTGATTCATCGTTCCAAATTTGAAGCTTTCCAGGAAGAGGTACTGTCCAGGATCGAACAGAACATCAGGATTGATTATAGTTATCTCAAAACTGCATCAAAAAAACAACTGGAAGAGAAGGGGTTTGATCTCGACAACGAAGCGGTACTTTACTTGTCTGAATCCGGCGAGTTTGTGCTGTTTAATCCGGTGATCCGCTACGGGGATGTTGAAGTACCGGTATTATCAAGAAAGCAGATCCGCTCCAAAGATCGGAATGGCCGTGGGTTCATTGTGGCAAGGGATGAACATGCAGAGCTTCAGTTTATCGCCAACATCAGCAGGCAGCACGCGTTTTTTGGGGAGCAACTGGAAAGGACGGATAACTTCTATTTACACAGATCTCGGTTGCTGGAAGACAATTGGTTTTTGGAGGCGTTTGAGCAATGGAGAAAGCAGGGTATTACTATATTGGGATTCAATAAGCTCAAGAACAATAAGTTGAGCGCCTACAAAGCCAACGTGCAAATTGCGGTAAGAAGTGGTATGGATTGGTTTAAAACTGCCATTAAGATCACTTACGGCAAAGAAACGGTAGCCTTAAGGCATTTGCAGCGCGCTATCCGTAACCGCCAGAAGTTTATCAAACTTGATGACGGTACTTTAGGAATCCTTCCTGATGAATGGATTGAAAAGTTTTCAGATTATTTTAACGCAGGCGAATTAGTCGATGATGAAATTCAGATGTCCAAGATTAACTTCAGTGCGCTAGAAGAACTGTATGAGACGCAACAAATGGATGAGGTTCTGCAGGAGGAACTGCAGATGTACAGGGGTAAATTTTCTGGTGGAGACACCATTGTTGAGGTGCCGGTGCCTGAAGGCCTGAATACGAGTTTGAGGCGGTACCAGCATGAGGGGCTAAACTGGTTGAATTTTTTGGATGACTTTAACTTCGGTGCTTGCCTGGCAGATGATATGGGATTGGGTAAGACGGTGCAGATCATTGCTTTTATACTTTCGCAGCGGACGAAGGTGCAGAAGAACACCAATCTGGTTGTCGTTCCTGCATCCCTGGTTTTTAACTGGCAGTCCGAGCTTGCTAAATTTGCACCCTCGGTAAAGATAAAGACAATTTATGGAGCCGACAGAACAACATCTGCCGATGATTTCGATGAATATGAGGTGGTGTTGACTTCTTATGGCACACTGCTCACTGACGTTCGTTACCTGAAAGAATATCGTTTCAATTATATTTTTCTTGATGAATCACAACACATCAAGAATCCGGAGTCACAGCGTTACAAGGCCGCAAGGATGTTACAGTCGAGAAATAAAGTTGTGATTACAGGTACGCCCCTGGAGAACAATACTTTTGATTTATACGGACAATTGTCTTTTGCATGTCCGGGGCTACTCGGGAGCAAGCAGCACTTCAGGGCTATTTACTCCACCCCGATTGACCAGTTTAAGGATGCAAAAGTCGCCAGCAAGCTACAAAAGCGGATCAATCCATTTATTCTGAGAAGAACAAAACGTCAGGTGGCAACGGAGCTGCCCGATAAGACGGAGATGGTGATATACTGTGAAATGGAAGAGGACCAGAGGAAGGTTTATGATGCTTATGAAAGAGAAATCCGGGACTACCTTACCAACCAGACCGATGCTGAAATCGCAAGTGATACCATGAACGTGCTAAAGGGGATTATGAAACTCCGCCAGATCTGCAACTCGCCGTCGTTGCTGAGTGACGATGAATACTACGGTGCTTCATCGGCAAAAATGGAAGTGCTGCTGGAGCAGATTCTTTCAAAATCCCCACAGCATAAGATATTGGTTTTCTCTCAGTTTGTAGGGATGTTGAACCTGATTCGTGCAGAGCTGGAAAAAAGGCAAGTGTCGTTTGCTATGCTTACTGGTCAAACCAGGAATAGGCAGGCTGTGGTAGATCGCTTTCAGGATGACGAAAGTATCCGTGTATTTTTAATCAGCCTTAAAGCAGGTGGCGTCGGGCTGAATCTTACGCAGGCCGATTACGTGTACATTGTTGACCCCTGGTGGAACCCTGCAGTGGAGAATCAGGCGATCGACCGGACGTATCGGATTGGTCAACATAAAAATGTGGTTGCGGTAAGATTGATCTGTCCTGATACTGTGGAAGAGAAAATCATGGAAATGCAGGAGCACAAGAGGGATCTGGTAACAGACCTGGTAAAAACGGATACTTCTATATCCAAGCGCCTGACTAAAAAGGAGCTATTGGCTTTGTTCAGCAATTCAGACAAAATTTAAGTTTTTATCCACTGCAGGAATTTTCAGATCAGGGATTCCTATTGATTTTTTTTAATAACTGTGGTGATCTTTTTATAAAAAATTGCACAAAATGCGTTAATGAAGGCCTACGTCCATCAGGAAATAAATTAAATTTAATACATTAGCATTACAGCACATACTAATGAATAGACGTTTAGCAATAAAACAAGTATTGATACTTGCAGGAGGAGTTGTTTTGCTGCCATCATGTCTTCGAAATGAAGGCAAATCAACTTTAAGCCTTTCAAATCTCGATATATCTCTTAGTCAGGAGCAGCTTTTGGCTGATATCGCAGAAATAATGATTCCAAAAACCGATACTCCGGGGGCAAAGGATTTAAAGCTGCATCTGTTCGTATTAAAGATGGTAGATGACTGCAGTGCACCTGAAGATCAGCTTAAGTTTACGAAGGGGCTGGCTTATTTTGAAGGGCTTAACGCGGACGAGCTAAAAAATCGTATTGCAGAAGTCAACTCCGGCAAGCCGGGGATTCCTGAAGCATCGGTAGATTTTTACCGCATCATGAAAGGTCGTGTGATTGGGGGCTATCTCAATTCTAAGTATGTAATGAGTAATCTGGTAATCTGGGAACTTGTTCCCGGAAGGTATAATGGATATTTTCCTGTTAAAACAGCATAAACGAAAGAGATGGCAAATATCAATATAGATAGCAGAAAGAAAAATACTTTTGACGCCATTGTGGTGGGGTCGGGAATCAGTGGTGGTTGGGCAGCAAAGGAGTTTACAGAAAAAGGATTAAAAACCCTTGTTCTTGAGCGGGGCAGGGATGTGAAACATATTGTAGATTATCCCACAACGAACAAATACCCCTATGAATTTGAACACCGCGGAGAACTTACGCAGGCGGTTCGTGAGGAAAGTCCCATTGCCAGCAGGTGTTATGCGTTTAGGGAGGATGCGATGCATTTTTTTGTGAAGGATAAAGAACATCCTTATGTTCAGGAGAAGCCGTTTGATTGGATCAGGGGTTATCAGGTTGGCGGGAAATCCTTATTGTGGGCACGGCAAACACAACGCTGGAGTGATTTTGATTTTGAGGGGCCTAAACGCGACGACTTTGCTGTGGACTGGCCGATACGTTACCGGGACATCGACTCATGGTACAGTTATGTAGAGCGGTTTGCTGGTATTTCCGGGCATAAGGATGGGCTTCAGGCCCTGCCGGACGGAGATTTTTTGCCAGCATACCCCCTTAATGCTGTAGAAGACTATTTCAAAAAGGTGGTGGGGAGCAAGTATGCAAACCGCCATGTGATCAGTTCCAGGTGTGCTCATCTCTCAGCGCCGAAGCAGATTCATTTTGATCAGGGGAGAGGGCAATGCCAGAATCGGGTGCTTTGCCAGAGAGGCTGTCCTTTCGGTGGATATTTCAGCAGTAATTCTTCTACATTACCTTGGGCTGAAAAGACCGGCAACCTTACACTAAAACCTTTTTCTGTTGTAGAATCAGTCATCTATGATGACAGATTGGGGAAAGCGACGGGCGTGCGTGTGGTGGATACCAACACAAAAGAAGTGACCGAGTACTATGCTAAGGTAATCTTTGTGAACGCTGCGGCAATAAATACCAATTTGATCTTACTCAACTCGACATCAACGCGCTTCCCACAGGGATTGGGCAACGACAGCGGGGTGCTTGGTAAATATGTGGCTTTTCATAACTATAGCGCCAGGATCAGTGCAGAATATGATGGTCTAAAAGAATTTACCAAGGATGGGAGAAATCCGTCCGATGGCGGATATATGCCAAGGTTTAGAAATCTATTAAAACAAGAGACAGATTTCAAGAGAGGTTATGCGGCAGGCTTTAATGCGTCAAGAAGTCCCCTGCGTGACACTTCAGGTTTTGGTGCTGAACTCAAGGCGCAGTTGTTGAATAAGGAGTTGGGACCCTGGCGTGTGGGCTCGCATATGATGGGCGAAACCATTCCTAAGGAAAGCAATTATGTAAAACTTGATGCCAGTAAAAAAGACGACTGGGGAATACCGCTGCTGAAGATCTCGGTTGACTATGATGATAATGATGCGAAGATGAAACAGGATTACATTGAGCAGATGACCGAAATGTTTACTGAGGCTGGATTCAAAAATATTACACCGAATGTTTCTTCTCAGGCTCCGGGACTGGATATTCATGAGATGGGGGGTGTCCGGATGGGATATGATCCCAAAACATCAATACTCAATAAATGGAATCAGTTACATGCCTGCAAGAATGTTTTTGTCACCGATGGGGCGTGTATGACGTCTACATCTACACAGAATCCATCTTTAACTTATATGGCGTTGACCGCACGCGCTGTTGACTATGCGGTTTCGATGATGAGGAAGAATGAACTTTGAGGGGTACCCTGTCCTCTAGTCTCAGGGGCAGGGAACTTTTAGCTTGAAAAATATGGTATTGTTGTTTGTTAACACTAACTTCACTTTGAATAATCTCAAATCCACCATGTTTCTACAAGTACTCGCTTTAACATTTTTACTATTTGCAGTGGTCGCTGCTTTCAAAATGGAATCTTTTTTGAAAGGTTTTTTATTTTTATTTTCTCTGGTGATTGTGGCAGGTATTTTCTTTCTTTTCATAAGTTTTCCCGGCTTCTCGGGATTGTCGGTGGCGATCATGTTGGGTGCTTTTATCTGGAGGCAAAGTAAGGATTAGTTTTTTTAACTAATTGTCTTTTAGACTTATGAATGTTTTCTTCTCATCTTTTTGGTCAGGAAGAAAAAACAAGATCGCTGGTACAAATCACCGTGGATTTCAGAACAATATAAAGTTCTCATTTACTCAAATTTGAGAATGATTCCTATTTTTTTCTGGCTGAAAATGAACGCGATTGGTGAGTGTTTTCAAAATTTTGTAATAATATGATAATATTATATTTAATATTTCTTAAATTTATTTCAAATAGGGGTTTTTAAATATAATATCATTATGAAAACATTAGGGGAGAAATTCAGAATCTTACGCCAGAAGAAGGGCGTTAACCAAAAAGCGATGGCCGATCTGTTGGACATTTCGATTCCAGCTTACTCAAAATTAGAAACAAGTATTACGGATCCTAACTTCAGCAGGATAAATCAAATTGCTGAAGTTCATGGTTTGTCATTACGTGAATTTCTGGATGTTGGGGAAGAAGGAGTGAGTGAACACATCCAGATTATTGAGCAGCTAAAAGACAAAATAAGTCAATTGGAAGCTTCAGTTATTCGCTTACAAAGCAAATTGATCGACCTGTATGATAAGGAAGATCAACGGAATAAAAACGCTTAACTTAATTAATTTAAAGAGTTAAACCAGAGGCTTTTGTAAGCTTTACTTTTAATAAGTTTTTATGTCTGTATATGTAGTCATAGAAACGATGTGAGGGTGAATTTTGTTAAGCCTCTGGTAATTCCTTTTACCTATTAAGGACTTTGGTTTTTAATACGGTCTCCCAGTTAAAATCTACATCAGTATGCTAAAATTCTCCTTTCCTGAGAATTTTTCAAGGCCGGTTGTCATCGAAAACGTTATCGTAAATTTTTAGTCTTTTGTCTGATTATACAATGTTAAAATTTGTCTAACATTGAATATACATTAAACAATGAATAGAAATCAAAAGCTAATACAGACATGGCGTTGGTATGGTCCTTCAGATCCAGTGACACTCGAGGATGTTAGACAAGCCGGAGCAAAGGGAATTGTCACCGCACTGCATCACGTACCACATGGTGAAGTATGGTCGGTTGAAGACATCATCGCCCGAAAGAATATCATTGAAGCAGCTGGATTGACATGGTCTGTAGTGGAAAGTGTCCCTGTTCACGAATCCATTAAAACAAGGGCAGCCGATGCGGATGTATATATCGCCAATTATATCAGTACGCTTCGTAATTTGTCATCCTGTGGAGTGCGGACCGTTTGTTACAATTTTATGCCTGTTCTTGACTGGACAAGGACACAACTGGACAAAATGATGGATGACGGATCTAAAGCGCTCTACTTCAATTGGATTGATCTGGCAATTTTTGACCTTTACATTTTAAAGAGGACTGATGCCGGGCGTGATTACGATGAGTCCATTAAAATCCAGGCGGTCCGTAGATATGAGTCTATGACTGTAGATGAGCTGCGTTTACTGAAGACAAATGTTTTAATGGGCATTCCAAATGAACAGGAGATTGAGCTTGAGGTGTTGCAGCATAGCATTGACGTATACTCAGAAATCGGAACTGAAGGTTTAAGGCAGAATTTGCTTTACTTTTTAAGCCAGATCCGGGAAACATGCGAGCAGGAAGAGATCAAAATGACCATCCATCCGGATGACCCGCCATATCCTATTTTGGGATTGCCCAGGATAGCGAGCACAAAAGCAGATCTTGAATGGATCTTGAATGGAGTGGACTCGGCCTTCAATGGAATTTGCTTCTGTACAGGCTCTCTAGGTGCGGGTAAAACGAACAATCTATCGGAGATATTTGAAAGCGTAAAATCGCGTGTGTATTTTCTTCACCTCAGAAATGTGATCAAAGATGCAGAAGGAAGTTTTTATGAGGCGGACCATTTGGAGGGAGATGTTGATATGTATGGGATCATGAAGGCTGTTGTCAAGGAAAATGGACTTAGGGCAACACCTATTCCTTTTCGGCCCGACCATGGGCATCAAATGCTGGATGACCTGCATAAAGTCACTAACCCAGGATACTCGGCAATTGGTAGGTTACGTGGGCTGGCAGAGTTGAGGGGCCTTGAGTTGGGCTTGTCAGGTAGTGGTGCATCCGACTAAGGTTTTGCCGTTGTGGATGACCGGATCTGAATTTCTGTTTGTAGCCTGACCGTTTTATCCTCCTGATCGATATTTTTCCTTTCGATGAGTTTGATCAATGTTTCCGCTGCCATTTTTCCCATTTCAAAGGCAGGCTGATGAATTGTGCTCAATGCAGGGTTCATTGCATCTGCCAGGTCCGTATTGGTGAATCCGATAATGGCCAACTGCTGTGGAACTTTATAGCCTAATTTGTTCATCAGGGCCACACATCGTGTAGTAATCTGATCTGTCGCAGTAAATATAGCATCCGGAGGCTCCGGCATCGCCATAAAATCAGACAAGGCAGCCTCCAGGTCAGCATTAAGCTTGTGCTTATCTGTGTAATCGCAAAACCTGAGGTACGAACTATCGAAATCGATTTCATGATCCGACAAGGCTTGCCTGAAACCATTGTACCTGTCTGTGGAAATACTGAGATTTGTCTGTGTATTGAGGTGAGCAATTTTTTTGTAGCCCCTGTTGATCAGGTGACTGGTAGCTTCGTAAGCACCTTTGAAATTGTCCACTCCAATTTTATATGCATCGATCTCGTCGGTAAGCCTGTCAAACAATACCACCGGCAGACCGGCTTCCTGAAGCCCCTTAAGATAATTGAAATCGTTGGTCTCACACGCTGGTGAAATCAGCAATCCGTCAATGCCACCGGCATACAGTAAGTCCATGCAGTCAATTTCTTTCCGCTGAGATTCCTTACTCTGCATGATAATCGCCTGGTACGATTTGTTGGTCGTGGCTTTATCGATACCGTCAAGCATCTGGGCTGCGAAGGTATTGTCGAGCGAGCAGACAATGACCCCAATCGAACGGCTTTTACCTTGTTTTAAACCCTTTGCCATTCTATTGGCGACGTAATGGTGCTGAGCCGCATAGGCCATCACCTTCTTTTTTGTTGCTTCACCAATTTCATGACTGTCATTTAAGGCTTTGGAAATCGTGGAGGTCGACAAGTTCAGTGCCTGGGCAATATCTCTAAGGGTAATACTGTGATTCATGCTTGTATATTGACGGATTTGGTTAAGCTAAATTGCAATTAATGAAGGATATATTTAACATATTTTCTATAATTTCATAAATTACAATGGTCTTGTTACGGTAATCACTTTATTTTATGAAAAATAATCTCCTCCTATGCAGCTGTGTTTTATTGGTTTCGTCGGTGCTTTTCTCCTCAATGAGAAAGGATCAGCAAAGAAAAGTGGTCATTGGGTATGTGGGTGGGTTCCGGGGCTTGATTGACACCGACAAAATTTCGGCCGAAAAGCTGACCCACATCAACTATGCCTTTGTTGATGTACAGGGTAACAGGGCATTTCTGACTAATGAGAAGACGGATACGACTAACTTCAGGAGATTATTGTCCTTGAAAAAGAAGAATCCAAAGCTTAAGGTCCTGATTTCCATTGGGGGCTGGGCCTGGAGTGAGCATTTCTCAGATGCAGTATTATCAGATAGTTCAAGAGCTGGTTTTGCCGCCAGCGCAGTTGCCATCATCAGGAAATACCATTTAGATGGGATCGATATTGACTGGGAATATCCGGGGCAACCTGGCGAGGAGGGGAATGTTGTGCGGGCAGCGGATAAGGAAAACTTTACACTCATGTTCGAGTCTTTACGTACGGAGCTTGATGTCCTGGAAAAAGAAGAAGGTCAGCATAAGCTCCTCACCACTGCCGTCGGCGGCTTCGCGGAGTTTCTCAACTTTACAGAAATGCCAAAAGCGGCAGCTTACCTCGACTTTATCAACCTGATGACTTATGATATGTATTCCGGAAAAATTGCAGGACACCATACCAACTTATATGCCTCCAAATCCTATCCAAGTGTTCATTCTGCAGACCAGACCATTTCTGCTTTTGTTGCTGCAGGGGTGCCCGCTGAAAAGTTAGTGATGGGTATTGCGTTTTACGGCAGGAACTCGCAGGTGGCGTCAGGTTCTGTAAGCGGTATCGGTGCCCAATATCTTTCTGGTTCATTCGGAAAAGGATATACCGTAATTAAGGATAGTTTAGTCAACAAAGGAGGTTATCGTAAGTTCAGAGACGAGGCGGCCAAAGCGGAGTACCTCTTTAACCCGGAAACAAATTCGCTGATCACCTACGATAGCGAGTGGTCTGTGCAGGAAAAATGCAAATATGTACAAAAGCATGGATTGGGCGGCGTAATGTTCTGGGAGTACGATTCCGATCCAAAAGAATATCTTTTGAATGAAATTGTGAAAGCAATAAAATAAACAAACGGATATGCTATCTTTGGTAAATTGATTCGCATCCATCTATCCCGTTTTATGCCTCAGAGAAAATTTACCTATTTATTATTAATTTCTATCCTTTGCCTGTTTTCTTCCTGTTTTCAGATTATTGAAGAGGTTAACTTCAATAAAAATGGTACCGGAACAGTTAATTTAACGGTAAACCTCAGTGCCAGCAAAACGAAAGTCGCCTCAATAATGTTGATGGATAGTATTAACGGATATAAAGTTCCTTCCAGCCAGCGTATTCATCAGGAGATGAATGAAGTGGTAACCTATCTGAAAAATTCACCGGGAATCAGCAATGTCAACAAATCAGTAGACCTGGAGAATTACATTGTAAGTGTGAGTTTTGCTTTTAATAACATATCAAACATCAATCATCTTAGCGATAACATATTGAAAAGAATGAAGGTGAAGACGATGGGGAATTCATCTTACACGTTCAACTCCCTTAAGCAGAGCTTTCAGCGTTCATACCTCTACAACCGGCAAGCCTTGTCGGAGTATAACAAATTGAAACCTGAGGTGAGAAATGTTTTCAAAGAAGCGACTTATACCAGCATCTACAGATTTCAGAATCCTGTGACCAGTGTAACTAATCCACTGGCAAAAGTATCTAAGACAAAAAAAGCGGTGATGTTAAATGTTGGAATTCTTCCCTTGATTTACGGTAAAGCCAATATCTCCAACACCGTCACGCTGACAAAATAATGCTGCGTTTTTTCAATACACCTTAAAAAATTACATCTGAACAATTAACATCTTATGATCAACATGACCAACTTTCTCAAATGCACGCTTGTGACAGGACTTACTATGTTCTGTACTGTTGCCGGGGCGCAGGACTTATCCAGAAAAATTCCTGCGGATGCACTCGCTGTAGTTACGGTAAAAGGGGGGAACCTTACCGAACTGATGGCAATAAAGGATTTTGACACCACTTTTATTGGAAAGGAAATTATCAGTAAACTTTCCAGGGAATCGAATGGTAGCTTTAAATCTATTGATGATCTAGGGCTGGACCTATCTGCCAACTTTTACTACTATCATCAGAGTAATGACAGTGTAAGCTACAATTGTTTTCTTGCACCGGTGAAAAATGCAGGGAAGCTCGACCAGATTTTTAGCCTGTCAGGGAAAAAGTTCAATACCAATGGCAGTCTACGGACTTCTTTTGAAAGTGACTCTACAAATATTACCTATTGGAATGACAAATTTTTACTATTTGTCGCAGCTGAAGGCAAAAGCAGTTATTTTGCCCTTCCGGATGTTTCTTCAAGACTTGGCCTGCAATCCTATCCTGGATTACCAGGAACAGAAGTTACGATCGACTCCACTACAACTGTGGACTATACCGAGGCGGATGACGTCGTAGAAGTTGTTGTTGCGCCGCCACCCCCGCCACCGGCCAAGAAAATACCTTCTGTTAAAAATAAAAAAGCCAACGCCAGCAACAAGCAAAAAGGCAAGGGAAAAGGTGTTCACAAAAACACAGCTAAAAAGAAAATTGCCCCTGTGGTTGAGGTACCGGTAAAAGAAGAGGTGGTGGAAGAATATCCCGTAGCGGAAGAGATTGTTGCTGACACAGCGTATGCTGTTGACGACCAGTATTCCGGTTATAACAATGCCTATTTCGAAAATGAAAAAATAAAAAAAGCAATCGTGGGTGGCTGGGCTGCGGCGATGGTCGCCGAGGTCTTTGACCGTAATGATCTGCCATCTATAACAGGCAATAAAGATTTTGTCAAAAACATAGACAACGCTGCGGAAGTAAGTGTATGGATCCCTGGACTGAACAAGCTGACCGAAGCTTATATGCCTACCAATTACTTTAAAGGCATGGACTTTTTTAGTGGATATGGTAGTCTGAATTTTAAGGTTTTCCTGGAGGAAAAAACCATCCGTACGAGCGCAGGCCTTGTAGTTAACGATGAAATGGTAGCTGCTGTTAAGAAAATACACAAGAGAAAGCTCAATAAAAAGTTTTTGAATTATGTCAATGAGGACAAAATGATTGGCTATATGGGTTATTCTGTAGACACTAAGGCTTACCTTCAGGAATACCCTAAACTGATCTCCAAGGTTTACGGCACCTTTTTTAAGGATGAAGTGGAAATGGCAACCGACCTGTTCTCCTTATTGCTTGATGAAGAAGCGATCGGAAAAGTGGTTAAAGGAGACGCCTTGTTCGTATTCAATGGTCTCAGCTCAAAGGAAGTAAGCTATAAGGCCTACGACTATAATGAGGAGAATTTTGAAACCACTGAGGTCACCAAAACAAAACAGGAGACGCTTCCTGATTTCTTATTTATGTATTCTTCTGATGATACCAGGCTCACTGAAAAACTCATTGCCTATGGTGTTAAAAAGGAGATGGTGAAAAACAAAAATACTTATTATGAGCTGGCGATTCCTAAAAGTCCATTAGCTTTATACTTTACCATTAAAGATGGAATCGTATTTATGGGCACAGATGAGGCGCAGCTGTCGCAGATTGGTTCAAATACCTATCAATCTAAAATCAATGCCATTGATAGAAAGATGTTGCTCGCAAGTAATTTCAGCGGGTATTTTAGTCCTAAGAAATTAGATGCAAGGTTACCGGCTGGTTTATTTGGACAGGCTCAGGATAAAACACAGAAAACATTACGCAGCTTGGGTGATATCCGCTTAAAATCAAACAAAATCAATGGAAACCTGATTTCAGGAGAAATGAGCATGGATATTCCCGAAGGGCAACCCAACGCACTGAGGTACCTGTTTGATGTCATTTCCACAAGTCTGAAATAGTCAATGAAGAGAAAATGGTTATTCACATCAGCAATAGCAATATTGCTGATGTTTTGTTTATACGGCTATCTGGAATGGAGACAGCACAGATCCTACCACAACAGGATACATGAAAAGGCCGCTCTAATTTTCAGGCTCAATCTGGACAACGTTTTGAAAACTATGGCAGCCGATTTTTTTAGTAATCCCTCTGATTATCTCGGTTCGGGTTGTGGCCCTGCAACTAAGTCGGGAGCCGGGAATGGTCTGCATGTTCCCGCAAATGCTTTCATTTATAACGTGTCCGGGCGATCTGCATCCACGTATTTCTGCAGTCTGCCTGTTGCAGACATTGACGCCTTAAAAAGTTACCTGACTAAGGTTTTGCATTTCCAGATCACTGCCGTACCAGGTGCGGAAGCGCGTTTTATGGCGTCAAGTAAAGACAACAAATTCAAAGTTCTTTTCAATGAAAACGATATTGCCATATCATATAGCCTTTCCAGGGCAAATGTCGTGGATATTCTGGAAGACCTGATTTTACACAGAAAGATGTTGACAGGCAATTCTGCGTTGTTGTCGCCGTTAAAAAGTAGTAAGGCGCATGTATCCTGGTCTGGCCCGGGGACCAGCGGTAAGTTGCAATTCAGCGATGGTGCAATCACCGCTGAGGGCAGTATCCCCATTAGTGGCCTGGGCATTACAGCGAAACCGAACGTCCGATCTGATTTTCCCGACAATGCAGTATTGAGAGGTTGGTTTAGCGGCGATCTGCATAAGCTGCTTGGCAATCGGCATATCAATTGGCAAGGGAATAAAATAAATACGGATAGCCTGCTTTGTCATTATGGAAATTACATGGATTTCTATGTGGGAGGGATGGTCAGCCAGCAAGAAAATATTATCAGTTATGAATATGATGAAAATTTTGAAAAGGTGGCCAAAACGGTTGTAAAAGATGTAGCAGTACCTGAGATTTCCATCTCCATAGATGGCGCTGCTCCAGGAATGTCCCGCTACTTATCTGCAACTGGGATCATTAACGACAACACGCAACTGAATGCCCGCTTATTTCCTTTATTCAAAGTCTTTTTTGATGATTCTGATCCGGGAATGATGACGATGAATACGTTTCAAAGGAAAATACCCAAAGCCGTACGTCGTCCTAATCCTTACTTTCTTTCAGCGGACATTAATTTTCAGGCGATTAAAAAATGGAAAAATATTCCGGTTCCGGAACAGGTTACAAAACTGCTGAGTACATTTACTGTCCAGGCAGAAAAGCTCGATGGGCAACGCGCCAATCTATATGCGGAGTTGCTTTTTGTCAAAAAAGATGTGAATTCATTTCTTCAGATGGTTCGTTATGAATCTTGTAACTAGCTGTTTCATACGTTTCTACAATCAAATGGTTGGTCAGCATTTGTTTCTTTGACAAAGGGATGATGGTTTAATCCCTTTTAGTATTTACCTTTGCTTAACAGTGTTAGATTATTTACGCTTATTTACATCATATAATGGGAAGTAAAGAACGGATACAGCGATTGAAAGATGAGACCCGCCTGAACATTTTGGATGCGGCACTTGATATCGTGAAAGAAGATGGGTGGCAGGCATTGAGCATGAGAAAGATTGCGGATAAAATCGAATATACCGCACCTATCATTTATGAGTACTTTGATAATAAAGAGGGGATTCTTCTCGAACTCACCAGAAGAGGTTATGTGATTTTGAATCAAGAACTAACAGCTGCAAAAAGCAAACATGAACGCGTTGAAGATCAGCTGGAACAGATGTGGATGGCTTATTGGAATTTTGCATTTAAATACAAAGAACTCTATCAGTTGATGTACGGTGTGGACATGAACTGTTGTGAGCTGATGAAGACATTTCCGGAAGCAGAAGCCAGCAAAAGAATCATAAGTGATGCCATTAAGGAACTAATGACTGATAATCCACCGGATGAGCGATTGGTCAACCGAAAGTATTTTACATTCTGGTCTGTTGTGCATGGATTGATCTCCATTAATTTCGTCAGGAAAGGTACCGACAATGAAACCAATCAACATATTCTTAGTGACGCCCTTAAGGGCATCATAAAATTTATAGATAATTAAATAACACGTGCCAGGGAAAGCCCTGGTTTTTTTGACAGTGTCGTTTAACACTGTTAAATGACTTAAACTCGTTATACAATTCGCACATACAAACAAATCATATGAAATATTTACCCTTTTACGCCAAAGCACTTAACACTGTTAAACGATCTAATAACGTTATGAAAGCAACAACGCTACTTATCGCCATATCTTTTCTGTACAGCTGCTCCAATGAAAAGCTGCAGGTTGCTGCACCGGCAGCGCAAAGTCTACCGGTAATTGCCATCAATACTTCTACGGAAACTACTTTCCTTGATTATCCCGCTTCTATACAAGGAGCAGTGGACGTAGAGATCCGCCCGCAGGTCAGCGGTTATCTGGAACACCTCTATGTGAACGAAGGTGCGGCTGTTAAGGCTGGTCAGCCGTTATTCAAAATCAATGAGCTTCCCTATCGCGAGCAATTGAATAATGCAAAGGCCAATCTGCGCGCAGCGGAAGCATCTGTATTAAATGCTCAGCTGGAAATCGATAAACTCCTTCCACTGGTGCAAAATAAGGTTGTGTCAGAGATTCAGCTGCAGTCGGCGAAAACAGCACACCAGATTGCGCTGGCTACTGTTTCGCAGGCCAAAGCTACAGTCGCCACTGCTCAGATCAACCTAGGCTATACTTTGATCAAGGCTCCTGTAAGCGGATACATTGGCCGCTTGCCTAAAAAACAAGGAAGTCTGGTTTCCGCTGCAGACCCAATGCCTCTAACGCAACTTTCTGATGTACATGAGGTTCATGTTTACTTTTCACTTGCTGAAGCCGACTTTGTTGCTTTCAATGCGAAGTATGATAATGCTGCATCTACAGGAAACTTAAAAAAACTGCCGCCTGTATCATTGCTGTTGACGGATAATCAGGCTTATGCCCACAAAGGACACATCGATATGGTAGATGGCCAGTTCGATAAGAACACCGGGGCAATCACGCTGAGGGCAACCTTTTCAAATGATAAAGGTGTACTACGCTCCGGAAACACGGGAACGGTAAGACTGAGCCTGCAACATGAAGGAACGATTTTGATCCCTCAGTCGGCCACCGTTGAGATGCAGGATAAAGTTTTCGTGTATACCCTGGATAAAGACAATAAGGTGTCCAGGCAGCCGGTTAAAGTAATTGGCATGAGCGGTACCAATTACTTGATCAGTAATGGCTTAAAAACAGGAGACCGCATTGTGGCTAAAGGTATGGACTTGTTAAAGGACGGAGATGCCGTCAAGCCGGAAATTTCAAAAGAATCAACATTAAAAGTAGCTGTTAATTAAAATCTATCATGTTTAAAATATTTATTCAGAGACCAGTCCTTGCTACTGTGATCTCTATCTTACTGGTCATATTTGGTGTACTCGGGCTGAGTAAACTGCCCTTACAGCAATTTCCAGATATCGCCCCTCCCGCGGTACAGGTAACGGCACTTTACCCCGGAGCAAATGCCGAAACGGTACTTCGTTCGGTGGCACCATCGCTTGAAGAGTCTATTAACGGCGTGGAAAATATGAGCTACATGAGTTCTACTGCCAGTAATGATGGTTCACTTGTCATCACTGTATATTTCAAACTGGGCACCGATCCGGATCAGGCGGCGGTGAACGTCCAGAACAGGGTTTCGCAGGCTACCAGCCAGCTTCCTTCTGAGGTTGTTCAGGCAGGTATCACAACAGCCAAACAGCAGAACAGCCTGATCATGGTGCTGGATCTTTATACGGAAAATTCGTCTGACTACGATCAGATTTTTATGGCGAATTACGCGCAGATTAACCTGATCCCGGAGATCAAACGTATCCCCGGTGTAGGGTCAGCTTCAATTTTTGGAGGCAGTAAAGACTATTCGATGCGCGTGTGGCTTAATCCTACGCAGATGGCCACCTACAAGCTCATGCCCAATGAGGTCATGGCTGCCATACAATCCAAAAACCTGGAGGCTGCACCCGGAAAATTCGGTGAAAGCAGCAATAACGCTTTTGAATATGTCATCAAGTATAAAGGAAAGTTAAATCAGCCCAAGGACTATGAAAACATGGTCATCAGGTCAAATGCAGATGGCTCTGTGCTGAGGTTGAAAGATGTTGCACGCGTCGAGTTTGGCGCGTATACCTACGGAAGTCTTACCCGCATCAATGGCAAGCCAGGGGTAGACATCGGCATATTACAATTGGCCGGCTCAAATGCAAACGAGATTCAGATATCCATTGACAACTTCATGAAAAAGGCCTCAAAGGATTTCCCTAAGGGCGTAAAATACCACGTTTTATACAGTACAAAAGTCTCTCTCGATCAATCTATTGATCAGGTGAAGCATACGCTGATCGAGGCGTTTATCCTGGTTTTTATCGTGGTGTTCGTTTTTCTTCAGGACTTCAGGTCTACCTTAATTCCAGCCATCGCAGTCCCGGTAGCGATTGTCGGTACATTTTTCTTTATGCAGGTGTTCGGGTTCTCCATCAACCTGCTGACACTTTTTGCGCTCGTACTTGCCATCGGTATTGTGGTCGATGACGCAATCGTAGTCGTTGAAGCGGTCCATGCGAAAATGGAGTATGAAAATCTGCCCCCTAAGGAGGCAACAGCTTCAGCAATGCAGGAGATTACAGGAGCCATCATCTCCATCACACTGGTGATGTCGGCGGTATTTTTACCGGTAGGTTTTATGGAAGGCTCAACAGGAGTGTTCTACCGCCAGTTTGCGTTTACCCTGGCCATTGCAATTGTGATATCCGCAGTAAATGCGCTGACTTTGAGTCCTGCATTGTGCGCTTTATTTTTGAAAAATGTCCATCACGAGAGTCATGGCAAGCCCGTACAGCGCAGTTTTTCTCAGCGCTTCTTTCTGGGTTTTAACACAGGCTTTAACAGGTTGACCAGTAAATATATGTCAGCCCTGAGGTTTTTGATCCGCCATAAATGGGTAGGGCTAACCGGATTGTTATTGGTTACGCTCTCTACAGTATGGATGGTGAAAAGAACACCTACGGGATTTATTCCTTCAGAGGATCAGGGATTTATCGCGATCGCCCTTTCCATGCCGGCAGGAGCTTCGCTGGACCGCACCACGGCCGTATTAAAAGAGGCAGAGGGAATCCTGATGCCAATGGAATCCAATCGTTTGTTGAACGTCCTTTCAGGCTTCAACATCTTGACACAATCCACCAGTCCTTCAGCAGGTGTAGCATTTGTGTTGCTGAAACCGACTGAGGAGCGTGGTAAGTTAAAAAACATCAATGACATCATGGGAGATATACGCATGAAACTGGGTTCAATCAAAGGTGCCAGCTTCTTCGTATTCACCTTTCCTACTGTCCCGGGATTTAGTAATGTTGACGGTCTTGATATTGTATTACAGGATAAAACCGGTGGTAAGCTGGATAAGTTCAGCAACCTCTCGAATAACTTCCTTGCTGAATTGATGAAAAGGGAGGAAATTGCAGTGGCATTTACCACTTTTAAAGCAGACTATCCGCAGCTTGAGCTACAGGTTGACGACATCAAAGCGGAACAACTTGGCGTGAGTGTAAAGGATATCTTACAGACCATGCAGGCCTATTTTGGTAGTGCACAGGCCTCTGACTTTAACAGGTTTGGTAAATACTACCGGGTGATGGTGCAAGCCGATGTGGCTGAAAGGGCCGATATTTCGGCTATGGATGCTGTTTTTGTAAAAAACCGGCAGGGAGAGATGGTACCCATCAATACATTGGTAAGTCTTAAGCGGGTTTATGGAGCGGAAACCGCCTCGCGATACAATCTTTTCAATTCTATTGGCGTAAATGCAGTGGCAAAACCAGGCTATAGTTCTGGAGATGCAATTAAAGCTGTAGAAGAAGTGGCTCAAAAACACCTTCCTCTGGGTTATTCTTTTGAGTTCACCGGTCTTACCAAAGAGGAGATTTCTTCAGGCGGGCAGTCTGCGATTATTTTTGGTCTTTGTCTGCTGTTTGTTTACTTCCTGCTATCGGCGCAATATGAAAGTTACATCCTTCCTTTGGCGGTTGTACTTTCTATTCCTACAGGTATCTTCGGTGTCTTTGCAGCAATCGGTTTTGCCGGAATAGAGAACAACATCTATGTCCAAGTTGCCCTTGTCATGCTCATTGGGTTACTTGCCAAGAATGCCATCCTGATTGTCGAGTATGCAGTTCAGCGGAGAAAAAATGGCAAGAGCCTTACCTCGGCGGCATTGGAAGCAGCCAAGCTTAGGTTAAGACCAATCATCATGACTTCACTTGCCTTTATAGTCGGACTGGTACCGATGATGAGTGCCTCAGGCCCTTCAGCACTGGGGAACCATTCCATCAGTATCGGTGCAGCAGGAGGGATGGTGTTTGGAGTAGTACTGGGTCTGTTTATCATCCCTGTACTGTTCATCATCTTTCAATACCTGCAGGAGAAAATCAGCGGTCAGCCAACGACAAAAAATGCATCCGGCCCTGAGGTGAAAATAAACCCAGAGGCGACAATTATCTATTCTTAATACATCATGAAATCAATTGATAAAAATATGAGTATGTCTGTTCATAAACTTGTCCCGATATTGCTACTGGTAGTTCTGGCAGGTTGTAAAGTATCCAAAGACCTCTCCATCCCCAAAGACAGCATCCCTGAGACTTTCAGGAATGTAAACACTACCGGCGACACATCAAGTGTCGCCAGGCTGTCTGTAAAGGAGTTCTTTAAAGACCCTCACCTCCAGTCGTTGCTGGATACAGCGTTGTTGAAAAACAACGACTTACAAGTAGCGTTGAAGAATATGGAGTCTGCAGAGCTGAATTATAAGCAGTCCCGTCTGGGCAATCTGCCTCAGCTGAACCTGCAGGTTACGGCCAATTCAAACAGGCCTTCCGACAATAGCTTGAATGGCCTCAGTACAAGTCAGTTTCTGAACACCAGTCACGTCGAAGATTATAACGCAAATCTGGGGCTGAGCTGGGAGGCTGATATCTGGAGTAAGATAAAGAGCAGAAAGCAGGCTGCGCTTGCGGGCTATCTGCAAACCACAGAAGCAAAAAAAGCGATTCAAACCAGGCTGGTTGCCAGCATTGCCAGTGGATACTACAGGCTGATGATGCTGGATGCGCAATTGGCAATTGCAAAAAGAAACCTTAGTCTGAATGACAGCACCCTGAACATCATCAGGATGCAGTACAGTGCAGGTCAGGTGACTTCATTAGCGATCCAGCAGGCCGAGGCGCAGCAGATGGTGGCAGCACAGCTAATCCCCTCGCTGGAGCAACAGATTGCGGTACAGGAAAATGGGATCCGTATACTTACCGGAAATTTCCCTGGCAGTATCTCAAGAAGCAGCAGTCTGGCGGAGGTTCCGTTAGATGGAACGCTGACAGCAGGAGTGCCTTCCGAGATGGTCGCAAGAAGGCCTGATGTAAGAAGTGCCGAGCTTCAGCTCAACATTGCAAATGCTGAGGTTGGAGTTTCGAAAGCAAACCTTTATCCTTCATTAACAATCACCGCAGCCGGTGGACTGAATTCGTTTAAAGCGAGCAACTGGTTTACCATGCCCGCCTCTCTGTTCGGTACAGTCGCCGGCGGACTTACCCAGCCCATCTTTCAACGCAGGATGTTACGCACCAACTATGAACGCTCCCTGATCGAACGGGAGAAAACAGTGATCCAGTTTCGTCAATCGGTGCTCGTTGCTGCCGGCGAGGTGTCGGATGAGCTGGTGCGGATAGAGAAGTTAAACCTTCAGTTTGACATTGCATCAAGAAGAACACTGACCTTAAACCAAGCCCTGAGAAACGCTGGATTGCTATTTAAAAATGGCATGGCAAACTATCTGGAGGTGATTACTGCCCAAAGCAATTCGTTGCAAAGCGAACTTGACCTGGCAACCATCAGAACCGAAAGACTGACTGCTGCAGTTTCTTTATATCGAGCTCTGGGCGGGGGATTTTAAGGGGGATATTTTTCATCTACTGTAATTTTTATATCATAAACTATCCATTTTAAAGGGAATTATCTAACATTGGCGTCAATTGTAGATTAAGGCTGACGATATTATTGCATTTGCAATTAAACTATTCAACGCTTTTGTCGTCTTATTTGACAAAAAACAGCCTACAGGCTGCGGCAATTTTATATAAGTTTGTAACACATAAAAAAACAATAAATGAAAAACCTATTCTTACTCGCTGCAGGATTATTCCTAAGTTTTTCTGCAAGCAGCCAGATCCTCAAACCGGTGAAGTGGAGCTATGCGGCAAAAAAAACATCAGCTACTGAAGCTGTTTTGTATTTGAAAGCAACAGTTGATGAGGGATGGCACCTTTACTCTCAAAACATTGCTGATGGTGGACCGGTAAAAACATCATTCCAGTTTACGCCTTCGAGTGCGTACAAACTGGTGGGTAAAACGGTAGAGCCTAAGGGCATTGTTAAATTTGAGAAAGCCTTTGATATGAACCTTACCTATTTTGAGAAATCGGTAATCTTTCAGCAAAAGGTGAAGTTAAATGCAAAAACGGCTACTGTAAAAGGTAGCTTAGAGTTTATGGTTTGTGATGACAAACAGTGTCTTCCGCCAGAAACTATCGAATTCTCTATTCCTGTAAAATAGTCTTCTGACCAGAGGATTTACTTACAGCGAATTTCAGAACCCCGGTTTCCTGACTGGCATTCTGAGCTGAAAACAAGGTCGGTGAATACCGGCCTTGTTTTTTACACCACGCCGAACAAAACTCCAAACAATATCAATTAAAAACCACGAACAACTAAATGAAAAAATTAAGTTTGATCGCCCTGGTACTTCTATGTGCCGGTTATCAGGGCTATGCTCAAAAGAAAAACCCTAAAAAAGGTGCCCCTGTTGTCGCTGCTCCCGGTGGAAATCCGAATGCAGTGAACAGGCCGCCCGCTGGCCCGGGGCCAAAACCTTATGCCGAAGTAATCACAGCAAAAGCAAAAACAGACAAAGGGCTGTTTAAAGTTCACAATGTGGAGGAGCGGTATTTCTTTGAAATTCCAGATTCTCTATTGACTCGTGAGATCCTTACGGTCAACAGGATCAGCAAAGCGGCTGCCGGGAACCGTGCATCAATGATGGGATATGGTGGCGACCAGATCGGGGATAACGTCATTTCTTTTGAGAAAGGTCCTGGAAATAAGTTGTTCTTGAAGAGCATCTCTTATGGTGAGCGTTCAAAAGATACGACTGCACAAGGGATGTATAAATCAGTGATGAACTCTAACCTGCAGCCATTGGTTGCTTCGTTTGACATTAAAGCTTATGCGAAGGATTCCGTTTCGGGAGCCAAAGGTTCTGTTATCGATGTCACAGAATACATGAACGGAGATAATGAGATTTTCTTTTTTGATCCGGGAGCAAAGAAAGCGCTTTCATTGGGAGGACTGATGGCAGATCGCAGTTACATTAAGGAGGTCCGGTCTTATCCGATGAATATTGAGATCCGTACGTTAAAGACCTACAGCAAGATGCCTGCACAAATGCCTGGTGGAATGGGTGGGGGCGGAGGTAGCGCCGTACCTGCTACCTATGAGCTGAACAGTTCTATGGTACTACTGCCAAAGGACCAAATGAAATCACGTTATTTTGATCCACGTGTAGGTTATTTTGCTACGGGATATGTTGACTTTGATGCAGATCCTCAGGGCATCAAGAATGTTTCCCTGATTACCCGCTGGAGGCTGGAGCCTAAAGAGGAAGATATTGAAAGATATAAAAAGGGTGAACTGGTCGAGCCCAAAAAACAAATAGTTTTTTACATAGACCCCGCCACCCCCAAAAAATGGGTACCCTACCTTATTCAGGGGGTGAACGACTGGCAGGTGGCTTTTGAAAAGGCCGGTTTTAAGAATGCTATTGTGGCATTGGAAGCACCTAAGGACTCTACCTGGAGTATTGACGATGCAAGACACAGCGTGATCGTTTACAAACCTTCAGATATCCCAAATGCAAGCGGTCCTCATGTACATGACCCACGTACCGGTGAAATCCTGGAAACACACGTAAACTGGTACCATAACATCATGTTGCTGCTGAAAAACTGGTATTTCATCCAAGCATCAGCTATCGATCCTTCAGCCAGGAAAATGGCATTTGACGATAAACTGATGGGTGAGTTGATCCGTTTCGTATCTTCTCACGAAGTTGGGCACACCCTCGGACTGCGTCATAATTTCGGCTCTTCTGCTACCGTGCCTGTAGAAAAGCTGAGGGACAAAGCCTGGGTGGAAAAAAATGGACATACACCATCGATCATGGATTATGCGAGGTTCAACTATGTTGCCCAGCCTGAAGACCACATCGGCACAAAAGGCATTTTTCCACGAATCGGCGATTATGATATGTGGGCGATAGAATGGGGTTATAAATGGCTTCCTGAATATGCCGCTCCACAGGATGAAGCTGCGTATTCCAACAAGACCATCATCAACAGGATATCGGCCAATAAACGCCTGACCTTCGGAACGGAAATGGATCCAAATGATCCCCGTAACCAAAGTGAAGATCTTGGAGACAATGCCATGCTGGCTTCGACCTACGGCATCAAGAACCTGAAACGTATTCTTCCAAACATCCTTACCTGGAGCAAGGAAGCAAATGAGGACTATAGCAGTGCCAAAACATTATATAGTGAACTGGTAGGTCAGTACGGCAGGTACATGGGACATGTGGTCAAAAATGTAGCTGGTATCTATAGTACACCGAAAACAGTGGAAGAAACCGGAGTTTCGTTTCAGGCGGTTCCTTTTGCCAGACAAAAGGAAGCGATGAACTTCCTGAATGCACAGTTGTTCAGTACTCCAACCTGGTTGATCAACAAACCGCTGATCCAGCGTACTGGTATCAATCCGACTGACGTCTTCCAAAACGTACAGAAAGGTGTGTTAGGCAGATTACTGTCCGCACCAACGATCGCCAAGCTGATCAACGCGGAGATTCTGGATGGCAACAAAGCTTATACCGCGACCAATCTGTTTGCTGATCTTAAAACAGGCATCTGGTCGGAGCTTTATAGTCATAAAACAATTGATGTTTACCGTAGAAATCTTCAGAAGGCCTATATCGAGAGCCTGAGCAGGTTGATGTCTGCACCTGCAGCTCCACAAGGGGCAGGTTTCCCCGGAATGGCAAGACCAGCAGATCCTACGGGTACTGACGTGTCCAGCATCAGCCGTGCACAAATGTCGGTGCTTGCAAAGGACATCCGCGCAGCAATTCCGGCAGCTACCGGCATGAGCAAGTACCACCTGCAGGATTTACTTGTACGCGTTAACAACGCGCTGAATCCAAAGTCATAACTTTAGATGATGTGAGTGATCACATGTGAAAAAGCCAATAAAAAAGGCCAGGTCGATTGATCTGGCCTTTTTTATTGGCTTGAGGAGAACAACGCCCTGTGGACTTGAATTTTGATCTGATACGTTGTTACACGTTAATTGAAGATCTGCTTTACAGGCCGTGTGTTGTAGGTCTACTTCCCGATTTTTCAGTTTTTATTTTTCGCAATTCTGAATCTGCCCGTTCATGCTGCACATAGTAAACAAACATAAAGATCAAACCCAGTAAAGAGATGGACAAGATCAATGCAAAAGCCCATAGCCAGGTTTTGTTTACCCAGGTATACGTATCCTTGTCCTTTTCAATAATTTGATAAGGATATTCCTCCCTGGCTTCATAAGGTTGGCCGAGCGCTTCTTCAAGGGTAATTTCATCCGCATACTTGTCTCTATGCAGCTCCAGCCCTGGAATGAGCATCTCCAGGTTGTCATACACTCGTCCTGAAGGTCTTTTTCTTTGAATTTCAGGAATACTCAAGGTTTGAGGATCCTTGAAATGTCTGGTCAGGCCCTGCTGATTTCCATTGATCTCTCTTTGGAAATTCTCCATGTCGTCAATCAGGTCGTCCAATGCTTCCTGTACCCTGGCGTAGCGTGCACACATCACCAGAATCTGCTGATTTTCTTCATGACTGGTTAGTCCCAGCGCATAAAGTTCCAGTATGCCACTTCGGATATATTTTTCTATGTCCATTGATTATGAAGTTAAAATTGATTCATAATGATTTGGTATTTATGGTAAATATACGGAGAGATTAGGTATTTACTAGTCACCAGGTGATCTGATGTTTTTTTAGGTTTTCTTGACCTGCAGAATATCCGACAGGAAACGCTCGTTTATAAAATGCTTGTTATTAGCTGGTAATATAGATTTTAAATTGGTACTGGTACGGTCTTCACCGCCGGTTGATGCCGATGATATCCATCTTTGGTCCAGCAATTTTTTTGAAAAACTCAATAATTCATAACATTTGTTAAGTAAAAGAAGAGATATTTTTATATAATTTTGTATTAACCATCAACTTAACGCCTCTAAACCATGAAAGATTTTAAAAATAGTTCATTAAACCCAAAGCTGAATATCAAGCCTGAGTATATTAATGAATTGTTTGACTACCTGAAAAGTATCACTGATCTTAATCATGTAATTTTTGAACAGCTCAAGGAAAAGCTTACCGGACATTTTGCGGTAGGCTATCCAATCATACATCGGCAGGGGCATGTCAGCCAGAAGTGCTGGTTTGTCAACTCGGGGATGGTCATTGCGTATAGTTACGACCACTCCAGGCACATTGCAGCACATACCATCTTTAAAGCAGGGGAAATCGCGCTCATTCCGGACAGCTTCATGACCAACAATCCTTCTAAAGATAACCTGATCGCCTGTCCGGATACTCAGCTCATTGAAATCAGTCGTGAGCAGGTTCAGCATATGCATGATCATTTTCCGGAAACAGAACGGCTCGCCAAGCTCATCATTGCACATCAGATGGGAAAGGTGAGGAGAAGGGATGCGCTGCTCCGTTATAAAGGCAAGGAGCGTATCCAGCAGTTCTTTCAGTTGTTCCCGCAAGTCAGGCATAAGGAGATTAAACTGATGGACAGATTGAGCGCGTCCTATCTGATGATCACTGAGCCTTCTTTTAGCAGGTTGCTCAAGAAAATTGGAAAAGACAACCCTGAACTGGAAAAATAATGAACATCAATATTCAGCATATCGAACCCAAGGCCATCAACCAGCTTCCGGAATGCTGTAGCATTGCGGTGCATTGTGCCGAATCCAGACTGAGTACGTTCAATCAAGGGGTGATACTCAGGCAATATATCAAACATGATATGGTGCGGATGGAGCTGATTGAGTACGACTTTCAACAAGAGATCACGATAGAGTTTGAATTCGAGAAACCTGTCATGATGATGTACTGTCTGCTCGAGGGAGACAGTAAGTTATATGATGACAAGAAACAAAAACTGGCCAGCAACACTGCCAATACCTGTCAGCTTTGCTACCTCCCCAGAGGAACCTATCATCGCTTTTTTTCTGAAGGAAAACACCTTGCTTTCATTCTTTTCTTTAAAGAGGGATGGATCACGCAAGAGGGAAGTCGTTTTCCGTTACTTAGCGAACTGATGGATCATTACCGGCAGCGCGATGCGTTCTTTTTCAGTATGCCCAGATATGCAGCTCCTAAGTCAATTATCACGGCATTAAATAAAATGAATGCCTCCGCATCAATGCCGGACTTCAGGATGGATACCGCGATTCACAACATGACGCTGAGCTGCCTGAAGCAATATTGCAGCAGACACTATTCCAGCTTGGCAAACAGTGCCTATAAACAAGGTAAGGCCGCTGAAATAGAAGATTATATCAAATGTCATTTCGCTGAGAAGATTGCAGAGAATACGGTGGCTTTAGCTGCGATTTTTCTGCTATCAGAGAAAACGATGATGCGGCTTGCTAAGCTTGCCTTTGGTCAACCATTGCACAAAAAAGTGATCGAGCTGAGGTTAACCCATGGCCTTAAATTGCTGATGACGACAGATCGTCCGATCAATGAGATTGCTTTTCGTGCAGGATATCATGATGCCCATTATTTCAGCAGGGCCTTTAAAAAATTTATGGGTGTAACTCCGAATATGATTAGCAGGCCATGGATAAAAATGGATTCCTGATCATTTCTTTACTACGATTTCCCTGCCGGTCACGAGGTTAAACCTATAAATCTTGTACAAACCGTCGTCGGTAATTTCAATGTCCTCTACAAGGCCTGTTTTTGAAAAGGTGTCGGTCACCATATCGCCAATCTTCACTTCGTCAAGTACAGAACCTGGTGTATCATCATTTAATCTTATCATTTTGCATCATTTTAATGATCAAATCTAACATAAACAATTCGCGGTTCATCACTTTTAATGACACATTTCAGCAAACTGCGTCATCTTTGGTGCAAGGCCGGTTCCTGACATCCGCAGAAAAAATGAAAAAAATCATAAGCTCCACAATAAAATTGTTTTATAAGCGTCTTTATATGGAGAGCGTTAATTTAGATGAACGGGACATGTCGGAGCGTGATGTGTCCCGTTTCTTTTTAGCAGCCACCAATCAATTGTATACCGCTACCATACTGTCCTGATCTGGCCTGAAATACCGCACCAGGCAGTTACTGTCGCATAAACGTAAGGGTAATGCCTGCGTTGTCAGAATGGCCCCTAACCAGGAGCTAATAAGTTTTACCCTTTGTTAAGAAACAGGGATCATGTAAAACATTTGCTACATTAAAACGTTATACTCCATATAATTCTAAAACATTATGAAAATCCAAGTATTATCCTCGCTAGCGCTTGTGTTAGCCTTATTAAGCCAGGGCTGTGTGAGCAGCAAAAAATATAAAGACTTAGAAGCCAGTTATACTCAGCTTCAGGAGAAAAGCCGTGAACTCAATCAGAAATATCAGAGCGGCCAGCAGGACCTCTCAGGATCCTCCAGCAGGGTGAAGAGCCTCGAAGAACAGATTGCCTCCGAAAAAGCCAATGTTGCAGCTTTGCAGGCGGCACTGGACAAATGTTTAAACTCCAGTAGTCAGGGAAATGTGAACATCTCTAAACTTGTGGATGAGATCAATACCTCCAATAAATACATTCAGCACCTCGTCAATACGAAGAATAAAAGCGATTCACTCAACGTGGTGCTCACCAATAACCTGACCCGTTCCCTAAGCAGGGAGGAGATGCGTGATGTCGATGTACAGGTATTGAAAGGGGTGGTTTACATTTCATTGTCTGACAATATGCTGTATAAATCAGGTAGCTATGAGATTTCCGATGTGGCCGGCCAAACCTTGGCTAAGATCGCGAAGATCATCAAAGATTATCAGGGTTATGACGTGCTGATTGAGGGTAATACCGACAATGTGCCGATTTCGCAGACCAACATCAGAAACAACTGGGATTTGAGTGCATTGAGAGCATCCTCTGTAGTTCAGGCATTGCAAAACACGTACAGTGTTGATCCTAAGCGTCTTACCGCCGGTGGTAGAGGTGAATATAATCCTGTAGCAGGTAACGATTCTGAAGCGGGTAAAATGAAAAACAGACGTACTCAGATTATCATCACACCGAAACTTGATCAGTTTATGGACCTGATTGGAAAAGCGCCTGAGAAGGCTACGAAAGCGGAATAGTGCCGAAGACCAACAATGTGTTGTCGGCATGAACTGACCACGCAAATCAACAGAAGCAACAACCAGGGAAGAAAAGCGTGATACACGCAGATTTTTAACCATCCTGGTTGTTGCTTTGTCATTTATTTAGGCTTGTTTCCTCACGTATTTGGTCAGGATCACAATCATCTGTCCTTCAATCTTACCTTCAATTTGATCGGTATTGTTCTCCACCAAACGGATGTTCTTCACTACAGTACCCATTTTTGCATTCAATTGCGACCCTTTTACATCCAGTGATCTGGTAAGTACAATGGAATCTCCCGCTTGCAGCTGCATCCCGTTCGCATCTTTATGCATCTCATTGATCACGTTATCCTCATCGTCAGTAACCGCTTTTGCCCATGCCAGGCGCTCGTCATCCAGATATAGCATGTCCAGGTTGTCGCTGGCCCAGCCTTCGCTACTCAGGCGTTGCAGCATCCTCCAGGCAACGACCTGCACACCCGGCACCTCGCTCCACATGCTGGAACTCAGGCATCGCCAATGGTTTTTGTCTACCTCTGCACGCTTCTCTATCTGCGATGCACAGGTTTCACAGATCATGATGCAATTGTCTTCATTTCTCGCAGACTGCGGCGGCACCTCATATAGTTTTAGCTGTTCTTCGGATTGGCACAACTCACATTTGTTTTCGCTTCTCTGAAGCAGCTGTTCTTCAAGTATCATATTCTTCAATTAAATCTGGTGCGCGAAGGTAATTATTTTCATTGACCCATTTTAGGAATATCACAGCAACATTCCCACAGACACGAGCCATGTAAATTTTAATCGTTATTTTCGGTGAGGAGATTAACTATGAAACGTATAATTATCATCACTATAGTTCTGGGCTGGTCTGCAGTGAGTGCCCAGCAAACCCAGAAACCCCCTTTGCACGGACGACACTGGATGGCCATTACAGGTAAACCCCTGGCAGCAACCGCCGGTGCCATGATCTTTCAAAAGGGAGGAAATGCAGTCGACGCTTCATGCGCCATGCTTGCTGCAGCCTGCACGATGTGGGACACCCTGAGCTGGGGCGGCGAAACACAGGCCCTCATCTATAATCCGAAAACTAAAAAGGTCATTGCCATCAATGCAATGGGAGTAGCGCCTACGGGTGCCACACCCGGATTCTTCAAAAACAAAGGATATGAATTTCCGCCTGAATATGGCCCGTTGGCTGCTACAACTCCGGGTACGCCCGGTGGATTGATCTATATGCTGATGAATTATGGTACGCTCAGCCTCAAAGAGGTACTGGCACCGGCCATGGAGCTCGCTGCCGGATACCCTATTGAAGCACAAGCGGCCAATACGATGGAACGCGGTAGAAAACTGATCGGTGAATGGCCATACAGCAAAAAGGTTTTTCTTCCGCATCTCGATGCGGCCGACACCTCCCATAAAAAGCGCGCGGCGCCTGAAGCCGGCGAGATCTTCGTGCAGCAGGACCTCTGGGAAACGCTGAATAAGATGGTTGCTGCGGAGCAACAGGCACTTAAAGTCGGAAAAAGCAGAAAGGACGCACTGATGGCAGCTTATAATCGTTTTTATAAGGGAGACATTGCCAAAGAATTTGTACGGGGATCTTCGGAACAGGGCGGACTGATCACCATGCAGGACCTTGCCGATTGGAAACCTTTAGAAGAAACCGCCCTGACTACAAAATATAAAGGCATAGATGTGTATAAAATGAAACAGTGGACACAAGGTCCGGTCATGTTGCAGGCCCTGAACATCCTGGAGAACTTTGACCTCAAGGGCATGGGATACAATAGTGCTCAGTACATTCATACCGTTTACCAGGCCATGAACCTCTCTTTCGCAGACCGTGATTTTTACTATGGTGATCCATATTTTGCTCCGGCAGAACCGATGTCAGGCCTGCTCAGCAAAGACTATGCGAGAGAACGTGCAAAGCTCATCCGTCCAGAGCGCAATAACCCCAACATCGGTCCCGGAGATCCATATCCATTTGAGGGTAAGACAAATCCCTACCTCAATCTGCTCCGCAAACGTGGCTATGAGCTCGACACTACGAAACGGAACTTTGCACCGAAACATGACCTGGGCAGCTTAACAACCGATGAAGCCTATCAGGACCGCCTGTGGAGAGGCACGACCTCTGTGGAGGCTGCCGATAAAGAAGGATGGGTGGTCTCCATCACACCAAGCGGCGGTTGGCTACCAGCATGCATCGCCGGGAATACCGGGATTGGCATGAGCCAGCGGATGCAGAGTTTTGTGATCGATTCTGCTTTAAACCCATTTAATGTTGTTGCTCCCGGAAAACGTCCGCGGGTAACCTTATCACCGGCATTGGCATTGAAGGATGGAAAACCTTTCCTTGCTTCTGCTGTGCAGGGAGGAGATACACAGGATCAAAACCTTCTGCAGTATTTTCTGAACGTGGTAGAGTTCGGAATGACCCCACAGCAGGCCGCTGAAGCGGAGAACTTCAACAGCAACCAATTGTGGCTGTCACTGGGAGGTACTAAAAATGAGGATCGCGCGCCCAAGCCGGGACAACTGCTCATCAATACCAAGACAAATGATCAGGTGAAAGAGACACTCAAGAAGATGGGCTATCAATTGAGTGTTGGCGATAGGACCAGTGGGCCCATTAATGCAGTATATTTTGACTGGAGGCACGGCAGTTTATGGGGTGCCTCCAGTAACCATGGCGAAGATTATGGTGTCGGCTGGTAAGGCAGTAGCTCCAGCTCGAAAGTGTGGTTTACCATTCTTCCTTCTCCCGGTTCATACCGTTCAACCGTTTGGGGGATGCCGTAGAAGTAGTGGACATCTGTCTTGCTAAGGTCAAAGCCACTTCCATTGGAATGATAAATCGTAGTGAGTTCCTTCAGGTATTTCCCCTTTTTGTCCTTTACGTAAAAACGGCTGTCATCATTGATCTGTGAACGGTTGATGATCAGTTTATTGCCGGCAATGGTGATGCCCTGAGGAAGTTGTGCCGTAGTGTAACTGCTCTTTTTTACATCAGCAAGCTTCATCTCAATGCTGCCGGTAACAAACTTCGGTGTAACGGGAAATTTGGAAGGATTGTATTCTATCCGGTTTACCTGGTATTCCACCCATGGTTTTCCGGGGCCTTCGAAGTACTCGTTGTCGAGATCCAGTGAATCTTTCGGCAGCTCAATCTTTTTGCCTCCCTTAGCGTCAAAGAAGGTGAGTGATTTCAACTCGCCGTAACGGCCAAAGTCGTTGATAAATAAAGTGCTGAGTGTCTTTGGATATTCAAAACTGAACTTTGCAGGTTCTTCATAAGCAGGGGCTTCAGTTTTCTTTTCGTAGGCCTGTTGTTTGATGCTGACCAGCTTCAGTTCTGATTCCTTCAGTTCCGGCTTCTGTTTAAGTAAGGTAGCGATGGCAGGATCATATACTGTAACGGGGATGGGGATGTCCGCGATCGGGGTATTGGACAGGTTGCCAAAGGTATAAGCCTTGAGGTTTAGGGCCTGGCTGAGTTTCGTCGCTTTGGAATAATCCAGCACGTAAACGACCACATCCGTAACTGTTCCCTTGTAATAGGTGGTATAATATCCTTTGTTTTTATGTTTCTCTTCGAACTTTTTCTCTTCTGCTTCTACTTCTTTCTCCAGCACCTTCACATTTTCAGGGTTGGCAATGATCTTATTGAGTATCTTATCGTAGTAGTCCATCAGGTCTTCCGGTCCCGTAGACGATCCATTCTGATACAGGTATTGTTTCGTCTGGTCCATGGCCATGATCTTTACCATGGGAGTCTCATCGGCATTTACCGCAGGATCAGTCTTATGGGGATTGGTGACTTCCACAGACACCATATGGCCCTTCATTGCTTTTAATTTTACAGAGATGCCATCCTGAGTCTTCGTATCGCCGGATTCTCCGACGCTGAACTTAAACTGTAAAACCTTTCTGGGGATGAGTGCTTCGATGTTTCCACTTACAGTTACCGGTTTCACACTGTTGATGTCTGTCCGCTCGGGGTAATAGATGTCCATAGCGGGCACACCATTCCAGTTCGTTTTCACAACCTGCAGCGCATCAACGTTCTCCTCGGCTTCTTCTTTTACAGGCGCCACACTATTGTCGCTGAAGCCCACATTGGACCAGTTGATCTTCTGCTGAAAGGGGAGTTCAAAAGGGAAATGTATTTTGAGTTCTCTTTTAGAGATGACATCATTGTTCGTTTCAACGATGATGCTGTTCAGGTAACTTTTACTTAGGATATCCATAGATGGATAATTGTCAATTACTAGGAATGGATTTTCCTGGTAGGAGGTATCTTTTGGGGCTTCCTGATTCTGAAGGTCTATCTCCTTTAGCCAGAACAACATGGAGCCGAATTCCTTTGCACTTTGACGAAGACTGTCATTTTTAATGGTCGCCACTTTCTTATTGAAAGCGTCTTTTTCTTTTTCGAGAGCTTTGATTTTTTCTTCCAGCGACTGAGAGCAGGAGCATAGGGAGAGGACACACATCAGGAGCGTCAATAGGTTTGTTTTCTTCATATAGGATAGGCGATAATTAACTGTTGCTCACCAAGCAAAGGTTGCGCCACAATCGTTCTTACAGGAAGAAAACAAACCGTATGAGTCGGCTTATTCTACTTTAAACTTAAAATCGGCTTGTTCGGAATTGCCTACATACATCATGAATGGTACTTTCGGCGATAAAATGGTCGGATAGATTGGGGCAATCAGCTCCGGAAAACGTTGCTCAAACTCCTCCATATCTGTCTCCTCAGCAACACGGATCAAAATATCCCCGCCACTGGTCTTCACTTTCCATTTTTTGGTGTTCAAGTCCTTTTTAAGGGCCTTTTTCCATTCTTGCTGATATTTGCTCATAGTAGTATAAAAACTAAAGGTAACACATTCTTTAACGATAACCCTGTATTGCCGTCATTACTTCATCGATAATGTATCAAATGAAAAATGAATAAAATAAAAAGAATGCCAAAAATGAAACTGCCGGTTGTCAGGCTGCGTATTTGAAAGGACCAACTCATGTTAAACCACTATTCATGAAAGTTCCAGTGCTTTTTATATGTTTCATTTATGGTTATTGCTGCCAGGCGCAGGTGTTGCCTGCTCAGAACAATACTTCAGATACACTGAACAGCCGGCGGGATTTTCTCGAGGTCTATAAAGCCAATGCGGACCTGTCTTACACTTCGCCTAAAGGTGAGCTGGGATCACCACAGAAATATGTAATCATCGGGCGGCTCACCACTTCCTATTTTTTACTTGCAAAACCGGAGATCCCGGTTTCCTTTGCCCTGGTACCTGATTTTACGGTAAAGGTAAATGATGAGCGATCGGCAGGAGTAAGGACACCGAGCCTCAGATTGGGTGGCATTGGATACTATCGTTTAAAAAGCACCAAAAGCCGCTATCGGTATGCTTCACTGCGGTTCACCCACCACTCCAATGGCCAGGATGGAGACGCGCTCAATCCTGATGGCTCCATCAATACGAGAGATGGAAACTTCAGCACCAATTACCTCACGGCCAGCTACCATTTCGGACAAGAACAATCAGCCTCCGGTACGGAAGTCACCGTTTCAGACAATACTGCTGTACAACAAGGAAGCTGGAACCGCTTCAATCACCAGATAGGGTTCGAATGGCACAAGTGGTTCAGTTATGAGGCTGCACTCGAAGATGATTATGGTTTCTCCAGAATGATCTATAACTTTTCTATGCAGCACCACCACGGTCATATTGAGAACTGGCGATTGTACGCAGGGATGAACTATGCCGTTAACCAGATGTCCGCATACGCGCTGGGTGCCATACGCAAGCGGTTAAATACAGAAGTTTCGTTCCATTATGCCTTTCCATTTATGAATAAAGCCTTCATCATGGCTTCTGCAGGTTATTATGGTGAAGATCCCTATAACATCTATTACCGGAATAAATACAGTTACCTGAGATTAGGGGTATCTACCGCCCTTTAAAAACTGCGCTTCAACAACTCAATTCACATCCCACCACACGCGGGAAGTCAACGCATCGCCTCCCTGCATCCTTGCAACAGCGGCAGTATAATTGTCCGTATTGTTGAGTATTTCAGTAGACAGGTAAATCATTCTTCTGGGAATTGTGCCATTTGTATTGTTCCCTGGATAACGGACCGGCTGAAGCAGCGGATACCCGGATCTTCTCCAGTTGAACCAGGTTTCTATAAAGTTGAAGGTCGTACCTGTAACCAGCCAGTACTGTGTATTGATCATGCGCAGTGCTGTTTCCAAGTCCTGAGTATCCAATGGGTGTCGGCTCAGGTAAGCGGTAATCTTTGAAGGCGTAATCGTGGCCTGTATGTCGAGCTGCGACATTGACTCCAGGGCTGCACTGACTCCATCTTGGTAATGTTGATCTGCAGTCCCGGAAACTGCCCATCCCCGCATGGATGCTTCTGCCAGCAACAACTCGGTCTCTGCGTAGGTCATGATAAAGTTGGCACCATCCAACTTGAGGTAGATTGCCGTTACCGGTCTTGAGTATTTTCCAAGTGGGGCGAGGTCACTGCCACTGCCTGTAGCGCCCGGATATCCTGTCGCATTTCTGATGTCTGTTGCTCCTCCAAGAAGGTCGTATCCATTTGGAAGTCCCTGTTGAACTGAAGGGTCGCTATTTCCAGGTAATGAAGTGTTTAAGTTGTTGCTGAGCCCAGGCTGGGAGACTTCGCTGATGACATTCAGCCTTGGGTCTCCGGTAGCGACCAACTCATCGATGAGCGTTTTGCTCCAGCGTACCTCCCGGTAATCAGAAAGGGTGCGCAGCGCAATGGCCGTACCATTCTGACTGTTGTGGTTTGTCGCATCTGTAGGCACCATTGCATTGTCGGCAACATCCGCAAAGGTGCCTCCGGCACTTGCCTTTTCCGCCCACAACCTGGCCAGCTCAGGCGACACACGGGTCATCCTCATCGCCAGACGTAGCATCAGGGAGTAACCGAAGCGTTTCCATTTCCTGACATCCCCTTTATAGATCAGGTCGGCAGTAGGCCCCGCTTTGGCAACATCCAACTGTAGAATGGCCTTTTCAAGGTCGTTCAGCATGCTCAGGTAAATGTCTTGTTGCCGGTCATATACTGGATATTTGATCCCCTCAGCTGCTCGGTTGGCTTCGCTATAGGGGACATCG
The DNA here is from genome assembly GCF_000170795.1 of Pedobacter sp. BAL39. Classification (GTDB taxonomy): domain Bacteria; phylum Bacteroidota; class Bacteroidia; order Sphingobacteriales; family Sphingobacteriaceae; genus Pedobacter. Next base: position 77,448 of record NZ_ABCM01000019.1, on the reverse strand, counting down.
CCATACATATCCGTAACGCGCTGCATGATAAGAATGTAAACAATGTCGCCAATGGCAATCAGGTTGCTGTAGCCTGCAGCATCCTTCTGCCGCGCCAGTCGCTGCATCTCTCTGATCGTTGAACCCTGTGTATAACCCTGATCAAATAGCTTTCCCTGGTAGTCGGTAAAATTCGCGGTATTGATGTATTTGTCTCCGTTGTTGTAATAGTAATAAGTAGAGGAAAGCACCTGCATCATGGTACTTTCGTATAACAGCTGGTAGTAACCGATGTTAGCATAATTAAACTGTGCAGTAGAAAGCAGCTGATTGGGATCAAAGTTTTCATCTGTAGATTTTGTCGGATCGGTATTGATCTGATCCAACTGTAACTTGGTGCATGACATCAGGCAGCAGGCGAGGAGTACTAAAGTGATCCTTTTCATCAGCGGTTAAAATTTAAAATGTACACGAAGACCATAGGTTTTGCTTACCGGTAAGGAAGCCCCTTCAATTCCTGCATAACTCAAATTCGGCGAAAACTGTGACTCCGGGTCGATGTTGTCGGTATACTTCAGTATCGTGAACAGGTTTCGTGCGTAGAGTGCAATTGATAAAGACTGGGCCCTCAGCTTTTCGGGAGTGCCAAATAAATAACCCAGCTGAAGCTCCCTGAACTTGATGAAACTTCCGTTGAGCACCGAAAGCGCCGATATGTTGCTCACCAGCTGCGGGTAATAAAGGTAGGCCGGCACACTCGTCTGGTTGATGCTGCCATCGGAATGTACACCATCGGCTACAACACCAGTTTCGCGCCCCTCAAGTGTCGCCTTATTCAATCCATATACATAAGAATAATGCTCACTGGCCGACAGTACTTTATTCCCGAATTTAAAGTCAACCAGAAATGACAATGTCATCTTCCTGAATTGCAGGCTGCTGCTCAGCCCTCCATAATACACTGGCAGGGTGCCACCCATTGGTTTAAAATCACCACGCATGGGAATCCCATTATCGTCGACAATTGTCCTGCCCTGCGCATCCCGTTTATAGTCGTATGCCATGATCTGCGTGATCGACTCGCCTGTCACCATTGCCGTATTTGCATTCAGGGGCCTGTACTTTCCAGTGAGGATATACCTGCTCGACCCATCAATGGACAACAGTTTGTTATTGATGTGACTCAGATTGAGCGATACATCCAGTTTCAGCGCATCACTTTTTACCGGCGTTCCATATAGCAGCAGCTCCGTACCCATATTCCTGGTTTTCCCAAGGTTTGCATAGGAAGAGGTAAAACCGGTAGTCACAGACTGCTCAACAGTAGTAATCTCATTCCTGGTGATGCGGTGGAACCAGGTCAGGTCCATTCCAGCGCGGTTGTTAAAAAAGCGCGTATTGAGTCCCACTTCAAACTCATTCAGCGAAAATGGCTTCAGGTTGTAATTGGCCAGCACCCTGGAAAAGTCAGACAGGGGAATGCCGCCGACAGCAATATTTGAGGAATAGTAGGTCCGCGTAGTGTAGGGCAGGACAGGCTCACCACTTGTGCCGGCAACACTCATCCGCAATTTGCCGTAATCCATTGCCGGAATGCTAAACAGGTCAGAGAAAACAAAGCTGCCAGAAAATCCCGGAACAAAAATACCGCGGTTGCCGGAAGGTAAGGTCGAATAGATGTCATACCTTCCTGTTGTTGAAAGGTTTAGCGTGCCATAACTCAAGTCGGCAGTGTAATAAAGCGACTGTGTAGCCAGCCGGTTTACCGAGTAGTTGGAGCTGATGCTCTGAAGGTTGGAAGGGATATATATTCCCGGAGTAATGAAACGGGAACCGATATAACTCAGGTTTTCTACATTGCGACGTCTGAAATTCCCGCCGGTAGATACATTCAGCTCCACATCACCGCCCAGATGTCTCCTGAAGCCCAGCAGCAGGTCCGTATTCAGCTCGGTCGTCTGAATCTGATAAAGGCCATTTAAAGCTCCCTGCTGACTGATCGTGAAGGATGTTCCAGATGGTAATACGTCCAGCAGGTGGTCATTGCTGATGTCATAACCAAAACGGCCCTGTAAGTAAATGTCATCCGTAAACTGGTATTTGGCGGTGGCTGAGGAGATGAAACGATTTCTTTTGGAATCATTCACCTGTTTGTTGACGACAAAATAGGGATTCGTTTTATATTCGTCGGCGCTCCATGGCTGCTCGATGCCGGTCTGGGCATTGTACCCCGGAGCAAGCAGGGATTCCCGTAGGCTGGTGGCCATAAACTGTATCCCGTAATTGGCATTCATCGGTCCGTCACTCAGGTAAGACCTGTTCTTGTTCAGCTCGTAGATGTAGTTTCCGTTGAAGTTGAGTGTGAGCTTCGGATGGATTTGATAGGTGGTGTTGAGGTTGATGGTCTTGCGGCCCAGTCCACTGCGTGGCAGCGTTGATGCATGGTCCATATTCGATGCAGACAGTCTGATTGCTGCCTTGGGACTCCCCCCGCTCAGGGATACAGTGTTCGTGAGCGCGGGCGCAGTCCGGTAGAAGCTGGCGATGTTATTTTTTACTGCCAGGTAGGGGTACATATTGCCATCCAGCTGTATAACGGGCTGTCCGTCCAAAGGTTCGCCCCAGCTGGATAAACCAGAGGCAATCGCGCTCTCTACATCAAAAGGTCGCTTGTTCTGTATGCCTTGTCCGTAGGTGTACTGATAGTCGGTATTGTTTACTGCGCGGTCGATGGACAAGTTCATCTGATAGTCCACACTCAGCGGATCGTTCTTTTTTGCCGATTTTGTGGTCACCAGGATCACCCCGTTGGCAGCCCTTGCACCATACAGCGCAGACGCTGCGGACCCTTTGAGGATGGTAATGGACTCAATGTCGTCCGGGTTCAGGTTGCTGATCCCATCACCATAATCTGCACCACCATACTCCGTGGCACTGCCACGTTGCGAATTGTCTATCGGAATGCCATTCAGCACAAACAGGGGGGAGGTTGCATTCATGCTTGCTGCGCCGCGCAGCAGCAAACGCGACGAAGAGGCCGGGCCGCCACTGGCACCGCTTACATTCAACCCCGCAACACGCCCTTCCAGCGACAGCACAAAGTTTGACTCCCTGCCGCTGGCGACTATTTCAGCAGGTACCGTAGCTACGGCGTAGCCTACTTTTCGTTCTTCCTTGGGAATATTGAGCGCCGTGATGACCACTTCGTTGAGCTGATTGGATCCGGAGAGGCTGTCTTTCGGCCTGTCCATAGTCAGTGCGCTAATGGCGATCAGCTCATTGGATAGTAGGGTATATCTATATCCGGTGCCAGACAGTACTCGTTTAAGCACCGTTAGCACCTCTTCATCATTTACGCTGATGTTTATCGGCCTGGATGGCAGTTTTTCCTGGTTGTAAACAAAACGGTAGCTGGTTTGCTTTTTGATTTCATCGATCACACGCTCGAAACCAACGCCCCGTAAATGAAGGCTCACACGGGTCTGCGCTTTAACTTCCCGGCAAAGCAGCATTGCCATCATCAGGATAAAAAAGATTATCCATCTCATAACAAACTCCTTAATATGATCAGATTGAACATTATCATGTTTTAATATAATTAAAACAGATTAATAAACGTAAACGGTATTTCCTTTAATGGTGTACTGGAAAGGATTAACCAGCTGGAGGGAATGCAATACTTCGTTCAGGCTTTCTTTTTCAAAAGAGCCACTAAACTTAAGCTTCCTGCTGCGGTCGTCCTTAAATGTAATTTTAACACCGTATTTCCTCGACAGACCATTTGCAATGACACCCAGTGAAGCATCGCGGAAGGCCAGCTGACCTTTCATCCATAAGGTTTCCAGGTGCTCATGGTCATAGTATGAGGTGTTGCCGCGCTGATATCCGGACTGACTGACAATGACCTTCTCTGAGGGCTTTAGCATCACCCTGGTATCCGGGTGTTCCGGGAAGGTAACAGCAACGCTGCCACGGAACAAAGTGGCTTCGCTGGTGCTGTCAGCTGCATAAGAGCTGACATTGAAAGCCGTACCGAGTACGTGAATGTCCATTTTATCCGTATGGAGCACGAATGGGTGTTTGCTGTCGTGGGCCACATCCAGATAAGCTTCTCCTGTTAAGTAAACGTCCCTGGTGTTGCCCTTAAAAGCTGCGGGATACCTTAACGTGGAGGCGGCATTCATGGTTACCTTGCTGCCATCGGGCAGTATCAGCTCCGCGCGACTGCGGTCTGGTGTATGAAAACGCTTCCAGCTCTGTACATTCTGTTGTCCGGCAGGAGTTTCATTAAAAGCAAACTGATAAGCGCCATAACCCATCATGGCGATCACTGCCGCTGCAGCATAACGCTTCCAGCTGCGGTAAAGTGGCTTGACTTTTTCCCGGTCCTCCGCCTGTAGCCGCTCAAACTCCGGAATATCGGTACGTTGTTTAATTTTGCCGAGCACCATCGTTGCACGTGCATCAGGTGCATCTTCCTGTACCCAGTAAGACTTTAGTGATTCATACTCATTCCTATAGGACGCGCTGGCAGAAATGTACCCGCTGAATTCCGCAGACTCCTCCGCAGAAAGCTCGCCGGCCATCCTTTTTCCCAATAGTTCTGTAAATCTTTCGTCTTTCATTTAGCGTAGTGTACAATTAGTTAGATCCCATTTACAGCTTAAATTGCCTACAGGTTTCGTAAAAAATATAAATAAACTTTAAAATAGCCGTAAACATAATGATGTTCATCAGTTTATCACTCATCTGATTTGAATCTTTTGCAGGGGGAACTCCCCGGGGTTTCAATACTTCCCTCAGCTTGGCAATAGACCTGAAAAGATGGGTCTGCACCGTCCTGTGGGAGATGTTCATCAGTTCGGCCACTTCCTTATATTTCAATCCTCCTTCTTTGATGAGCCGGAACACCACCCTTGCCTGCATGGGCAGGGTATCTATGGCACGGTCCAGCTGCTGCTGCAGCTCCTTGCGCTCCACAATCGTTGAGGGATCTGAGGAGAGGTCTGCAAAATGATGCTCCTCGGCACTGTCGATCTCCACCATATGAACGGCACCATGTTTTTTATTGTGTTTTAAAGATTGATTTTTGACCGCGACAAACACATAGGTCACCGGTCGCTCAACGCTGCTCAGGTTTTTCCTGTTGTTCCAGCACTTCACGAAAATCTCTGATACAATCTCCTCGGCAGCTTCCTGATTCGCAGTATAGTAAACGCAAAACTTAACCAGCTTATTGAACATGGCATAGTAAAACCCCTCAAATGCCTTGACATTGTCGTCGACACAGAATTGCTTCCATAGTTCAGTTAAATCGGGCTTCACCACTAAATATTTGATTAGTCAGCACAAATAACAGCATAAAATCTGAATTAACGGAAAACCCATCTCATCTGGAAGTTAAAAAATAGAAAAAAAAATTAAGCACATTTCTACTGAAAGGGATCATTATAATGACAAACCGATATAAATGAAACTGATGAGCTTCAACTTTTAAAAGCGCCCGGAATGGCATCAGGGGGAGGCTTTAACGCCCTGGGTGTTTAGCGAAGAGCTGATTGTAGCACAGGGAAAAAGCCGGATTCAGGATAAATGAAAAAAAAATGAATTTCATGTAGGCAATTTATTTACAAAAGGGATTCTTCAACATATGCCCCAGCCAGCTTGTGCTAATGCTCGGGGGTATGAACAAACCAATTGTAAACATAATTGTATGAAAAAACAACTACAATGTACCTGTCTGCTGCTTTATGCCGCAGCCAGTACCTTCGCCACTCCGGTGATGGCTAAAACGTTTAATACAAACCATCCCGTACTTGTTTCTGCCGCGGCTTTTCCTGTGCAGCAGGACGTGATCAAAGGAACGGTCAAAGATGCCTCTGGCGAAACCCTCATTGGTGTATCTGTGCTCGTCAAGGGAACAAAAACAGGTACGCAGACAGATGGTACCGGACAATTCTCCTTAAATGCCAAACCTGGTTCTGTATTGGTATTTACCTATATCGGTTACAAAACCCAGGAGGTTACCGTGGGTACAAGCGCTACTGTTAACGTTACCCTTGCCGCCGATGATCAGCAGCTGAGCGAAGTAGTGGTTACTGCCCTCGGTATCAAACGGTCTGAAAAATCACTTACTTACGCTACACAGCAGGTGGGGGGTGATGAGCTGACACGTGTGAAAAGCGACAACATGATGAACTCCCTGAATGGTAAGATCGCTGGTATCACCATCAGTCCGAGTGCTTCTGGTGTAGGTGGTTCGGCAAAGGTCATCCTTCGTGGTAACAGATCTTTCTCCGGAAATAACCAGCCATTATACGTGATCGATGGGGTACCCATTTCCAACAGCCCGAACAAAGCAGAGCAACCAAACAGTCCTTACGGAGGCTCTACAAACGTAGATGGTGGTGATGGTATTTCCAACCTGAATCCTGACGATATCGAGAGCATGAGTGTGCTTAAAGGTGCATCCGCTTCTGCCTTATATGGTAGCCAGGCTGCAAATGGTGTCATCCTGATCACTACTAAAAGAGGTAAAGCTGGCAAAATGCAGGTAAACTTCAACTCTTCGTTAACTACAGATCAAATCGTATCTAAACCGGAGTTCCAAAATACTTACGGCCGTACCACCTCTTCTTCTATTCAAAGCTGGGGTGATAAAATCACTACCGGCAGCAAGGACAACCTCGATGAGTTCTATCAGACAGGAACCAACCTGACGAATGCCATCAACCTATCTGGCGGCACAGAAAATGCACAAACGTACTTTTCTTATGCCAATACCAACGCAAGAGGTGTGCAGCCGGGAAACAAACTGGACAGGCATAACTTTAACCTGCGCGAAACAGCAAAATTCTTCGATAATAAACTGACCGTTGATGGTAGTGTAAATTACACCGCTCAGAATATTGACAATTCTCCAGGACTTGGTTATTATTTCAATCCATTGACAGGTCTTTACCTGTTTCCACGGGGACTGGACATTACGCCTTACAAAGAGAACTATGAGTTAGCTGATCAGGTCGGATATGCGCGCCAGAATTGGATTGCCAACCAGGATCTGCAACAGAACCCATGGTGGATCACCAACAGGAACCTGAACAACTCAAAACGTAACAGGATGCTGGTCAACGGAAGTGTGAAATACGACTTCAACAAATACCTGAACATCCAGGTAAGGGGAACATTGGACCGTATCACTGACAGCTACGACCAGAAGTTATATTCCGGTACGCAAGCTACACTTTCAAGACCTAATGGTCAGTATATTCTGAACAACCAGACCATGGAGCAGAAATATGCGGATGCGTTATTGAACTTCAACATTCCATTGAGTGCAGACTTCAAACTTGATGGAGTATTGGGTACAAGTATCACCGACAACAAAACTGTAGGAACAAACATTGGCTCCGGACTTGGTCTCAACATTCCAAACCTTTTCACTGCGCAGAATACACTTATCGCAGGTACGGTCAGCAATGTGACTACACTCGCGCCACGCCACAGCCAGCTGCAGTCCATCTTCGCTAATGCCAACCTTTCGTACAAAGACTGGGCATTCCTGACCGTAACAGGTAGATCTGACTGGTCTTCGAACCTGGCCTTTACGCCTACACAATCTTATTTCTATCCTTCAGTAGGTTTATCGTTCCTGCTGAAACAAATGGTTGAGCTTCCTGATGTCATCAGCTACGCGAAAATCAGAGGTACTTATGCACAGGTGGGTAATACTGTACCTCCATATGTGACCAATGTGGTCAACTATCTGGACCCTAACAATGGTTCAATTGTACTCAATCCTGTAGCACCTTTCCCTTCCTTGAAACCTGAAAAGACAAATACTTTTGAAGGTGGTTTGGATCTGCGGATGTTCGATAACAAGCTGAATTTTGCTTTCACTTATTATAAATCAAATACCACTAATCAGTTCATTGAAATAGTACCGGTTGCCTCTACAGGATATACTAAAGGTTACATCAATGGGGGCGAAGTGCAGAATACTGGTTTCGAGGTTACATTGGGTTATGATGTCATCAAGAATGATAAATTCCAATGGACTACCGGCCTGAATGCTGCAAGAAATAAAAACAAAGTGATTGACGTAAGTAGTGCCAACGGTATTGACCGCGCTACACTTACCGCAAACAGCAATACCAACTATGAGTCCCGTTTGGTAAATGGTGGTTCTTTCGGCGATATCTATGGTGTGGTCACTAAGAAAGACGCTCAGGGACGCATCATCGTAAACGCAGATGGTTCTCCTCAAATTGATAATGAAGGTTTCAGATATCTTGGAAATGCGAACCCTAAGTTCAGTATGGGATGGAGCAACAACTTTAACTATGGTAACTTTAGCCTGAGCTTCCTGATTGATGGTAAGTTCGGAGGACAGGTGTTGTCGGCTACACAAGCGCTGATGGATGAATATGGTGTATCTAAGGTTACTGGTGATGCGAGAAATGCGGGTGGAGTGACCATCAACGGTGTAGATGTGAATGGCAATGCGGTAACCAGCGTTGATCCTCAGGTATGGTATAGCTCTGTCGGAGGTAAAGCTGGTGTATCAGAGCAGTACATTTACAGTGCTACCGTGGTACGCCTGCGCGAAGCGGCGCTTGGATATGGATTTCCAGTGAAAAACAGTGTGGTTAAAAACCTGAGGTTATCGCTAACTGGTAGAAATATTTTCTACTTCTACAAAAAAGCGCCTTACGATCCTGAGGTTACCATGTCTACAGGTAACGGCTTGTCTGGTGTAGATATCTTTAACCAGCCAGCAACACGCAACATTGGTTTCAGCCTTAATGTAACCTTATAATGATCCATTTAAAATCAGTAACCATGAACACTTCATATAAACAAACCATCACCCGGGGCCGGTATATTATGTTGTCCCTATGTGCATTAGTCCTGATGTTCAACGCAGGCTGTACAAAGAATTTTGAAGAATACAATACAGACCCTACAGGGGTTCCCAATAAAGATGTGGAAGTGATCTCGCTGTTCAAGCCCATCCAGTCCAATATCTTTCACAATTACCAGACCGCACAAAACCTGAGTGCAGATGCCTATGCAGGTTATATGATGTCTCCAACGCCTTTCAGAACGGAATACAACTTGAACTATAGCATGGTTGACGGCTGGAACTCAAATGGGTTTAAAGACATGTATACCTACGTGATGTTCCCCCTCAGCAGAATGGCCGCTGCCGGAGCTAAAACCAATAACCCTGATTTTTGGGCGGTAGCGTTGATCCTTAAAGTCGAGGCCATGCACAGGATCACTGATAAATTTGGTCCCATCCCATACAGCAAATTTGGTCAGTCGCTGCTTTCATCCGAGTACGATAGTCAGGAAAAGGTATATAACCAATTTTTTCTGGAGCTGGATACCGCTGTTAATTCCTTACAGACCTACGTGGCCGCTAATCCGGCTGCGACTCCTTTTGCAAGCGCAGACTTACTTTTTAATGGTGACTATAGAAAATGGATAAAGTTTGCAAATTCATTGCGTCTACGCCTTGCTGTGCGCTTGTCAAAAGTTGCACCTTCAGTCGCCCAGCTTCAGGGTGAAAAGGCAATGGCAAATACCGGTGGTCTGATGACTGACCCCGCTGATGATGCCGCTGTTGCTGTTACCAATGGTACAAGTGATCTTTATATGATTACTAAAGACTGGGCAGATAACCGCCTGAATGCAAGTCTGACCAGCTACCTGACTGGATTTAACGATCCACGACTTCCGGCATACGCTTCACCTGCTACAGATGCAGCTTTCGCCGGTCAGTATATTGGTATTCGCATCGGGATTAACATCCCTGCAAAGGACGATTACGCGACATATGCTACTTTAAACACCTCCAATACATTCACACAGCTGAAAGCGCAACAACTGATGTGCGCCGCTGAAAGCTGGTTCCTTAAAGCCGAAGCTGGACTTAGGGGCTGGGCTGGTGCCGGTGATCCTCAAACCAATTATGAGAAAGGTATTGATGTGTCTATGCAGCAGTGGGGTGTGAACGTCGGTAATTACAAAGCTGACGAAACGAGTACACAAGCTGCTTACCAGGATCCTAAAAACAGCGCCAATAACTCACCTGCACTATCTACTGTAAAGGTAAAATGGAATGCTGGTGGTACCAATGAGCAAAAGCTGGAGCAGGTGCTGACCCAGAAATGGCTTGCTGTGTTCCCTGAAGGTCAGGAGGCATGGTCAGAATTCAGAAGAACGGGATATCCTAAGTTGTTTACTGTCGTAAATAATAAAAGTGCCGGAACAATTGATACGCAGGTACAAATCCGCCGACTGCCTTATGCGCAAAGTGAATACAATACCAACAACAAAGAAGTGCAAAATGCAATCCAGCTACTTGGCGGTCCTGACAATGGCGGTACTCGTGTATGGTGGGATGTAAACAGGGCAAACTTTTAAAATTAGCAAAGCTGAATAAATAGAATTTCTAATTTTGTAAGCAGGCGTTATCCTGATGGGGCAACCCTCAAGGATAACGCCTTTTTTATGAATACCCGGAGCAACAGCTCGTTTAAAATCGGGTGTTTTGTAAATGATGTCTCCTTTAAAATAATGAATATGAATAAAGTAATAACCGGACTTGCGATTGCTGTTGCCTTAGCCACAGGCACAACGGCAAGATCTCAAAAAACTGTTCCTTCAAAACAAGGTTCGCTAACCCAGTACGTCGATCCACTGATCGGCTCTGCTGGTCACGGACATGTTTTTGTAGGGGCCAATGTGCCCTTTGGAGCGGTGCAATTAGGACCGACAAATATTTTTGAAGGATGGGACTGGTGCAGTGGTTACCACTATTCCAGCAACACCATCGTCGGATTTACGCATACCCACCTGAGTGGCACGGGAATAGGCGACCTGAACGACATCTCCATCATGCCTGCAACAGGTAAACTGCTTTTGAAGAAGGGCACAAAAGAGGATCCGGATGGGGGATACCTGTCTACTTTTTCTCATGAAAATGAGGTGGTCAAACCTGGATATTACGGCGTACTGCTCGATAAATACCAGATTAAAGCAGAGCTTACTGCAACGGAGCGCGTTGGCTTCCATCAGTACCGCTTCCCTGCAGGAGCAAAAACACCACATGTTATTGTCGACCTGAATGAGGGCATCGGATGGGACAAACCCACAGACACTTACCTGAAACAGATTGACGACCGCACCATTGTCGGATACCGAATGTCTACAGGCTGGTCTGTAGACCAACGTCTGTACTTTGCCATTAAACTGTCGCAGCCCCTTTCCAGCATGTCATTATACGACAGCACTGTTGTCATGAAGGGTAAGGAAGGTAAAGCCGTACGCATGAAAGCAGTGCTTAACTTTGCGGGTATCAAAGGGCAGCTGCTGAAAATCAAAGTAGGACTATCACCGGTAAGCTACGAAAATGCACTGGCCAACATCAGGGCAGAACTTCCTGGCTGGGACTTCAATGCCGTTACTGTGCAGGCGGATAACAAATGGAACAAAGAGCTGGCGAAGGTAAAAATCGATGCGGATAAAAATACAAGTACGATTTTCTATACCGCACTTTACCATACCATGATTGCGCCTTCGATCTTCAACGATGCCAATGGCGATTATCGTGGTACGGATAAAAAGGTCTATAAAAATGCTAAGTTCAGCAATTATACCACGTTCTCCCTGTGGGATACCTATAGGGCCTACCATCCGCTATATACGATGTTACACCAGGACAAGGTAAACGACATCGTAAATACACTTCTTGCTATTTATCAGCAGCAGGGAAAACTTCCGGTATGGCACCTGATGGGAAGCGAGACGAACACCATGATCGGCTATCATGCTGTGCCAGTGATTGTTGATGCTTACCTGAAGGGATTCCGGGGCTTCGATGTGAACCTGGCTTATGAAGCCGTGAAACATTCGGCCATGCAGCAGACAGATGGTATCAATTATGCACAGAAGCTGACCTATATTCCAGCTGATAGCGTTATTGAATCGGTGGCGAAAGGGCTGGAGTATGCAATTGACGATTGGTGTATTGCCCAGATGGCAAAATCGCTGAACAAAACTGATGACGCTGCGTATTTCAGCAAAAGAGCAAAACTCTATGAACAGTATTTCGATCCTAAGATCCAGTTCATGCGTGGCAAGCTGGCCAATGGCCAATGGCGTGAACCTTTTGATCCGATAGCCTCGAAACACCGTGAAGATGATTATACGGAAGGCAACGCATGGCAATATACCTGGCTTGTACCGCAGGATCCGGAAGGCCTGATCCAGCTTTTTGGTGGTGATCAGCCGTTCAGCAAAAAACTGGATGAGCTGTTCAGCATGAGCTCTGAAATGGCTGAAGGCAGCTCTCCGGATATCAGTGGACTGGTGGGTCAATATGCGCAGGGCAATGAACCCAATCACCACATTCCTTACCTGTATGCCTACGCCGGTCAGCCCTGGAAAACAGCGGACCTCGTTCGCCATATTGCCGATTCACTGTATACGGTAAAGCCTGATGGTCTGTGTGGAAATGAAGACCTCGGACAGATGTCATCATGGTACGCCTTTTCTGCATTGGGTTTTTACCCTGTAAATCCTGCAAATGGACTGTATGTTTTTGGTAGCCCCCTGATCAATGAGGCAACCATCAGCATGGGGACAAAAAAGTTCCACATTAAGGTGTTGAATAATAGCCCTGAAAATAAGTACATTCAGAAAATCAACCTGAACGGTAAAGACTATGCCTATTCGTACATCAGGCATCAGGACATTGTTGCCGGCGGCGAACTTGAGATCACGATGGGTAACAAGCCCTCAGCTACATGGGGAATTGCTCCCGAAAGCCGACCGATCTCTATTCCCGGAAAATAGCTTTATCCATTAAAGTTTAAAAAAGGAGGTACTGTTGACCAGTCCTCCTTTTTTTGTAAATAGATGGTCCTAGCCGTTGTCTACAAACCCCGGATACAGGGTCATCCCGCCATCCACATAGATGGTTGTTCCAATCACATAATCGCTATCATCGGAGGCCAGCCAGATTGCCGCTTTAGCTACGTCTTTCGCTTCACCTATACGCTGATAGGGGATCAGCTTGAGCAATTCCTTTTTCTTTGTTTCATCACTCCAGACCTCTTCATTGATATCGGTAGCAATAGCCCCGGGAGAAATCGCATTTACTCTGATCTTTTGTGGTGCCACTTCCAGTGCCAGCGACTTCATCAGCATTAGGATTCCTCCCTTCGAGGCGGCATAGTTGATGTGTCCTGCCCATGGAATGATGTCGTGCACAGAACTCATGAAGATTACATTCCCCTTTACCTTTCCAGTGTCTGGCTTTCCTTCAAAATGCCTGATGGCTTCTCTGGCGCATAAAAATTGTCCCGTCAGGTTAGTATCAATAACAGTAGTCCACTCCTCAAGGCTCATCTTTGAAAATGTATTGTCTTGTTGGATGCCCGCATTGTTGATCAGTACGTCAAATCCACCAAATTCCTCTTTTGCGCGGTCGAACATACTGATCACCTCTTCTTCAATACCTACATTGGCCTGATGAATGATACCCGTTCCTCCACCATCATTGATTTGCTTGAGCGTTTCCTTTGCGCCCTCTTCGTCGCTATGGTAGTTGATGAGGACGTTAGCCCCGAGCTGACCAAAAGCAACTGCAATGCCCTGTCCGATGCCTGAACTGGCGCCCGTGACCACTATGGTTTTATTAAGTTTCGTCATGTTGCTGTATTTTATTCACCTTGAAATTGTTATTTGGATGTGCCGATGTGGGATGACTTAACCGGTTGAACAACCGCTGCCCTGGGCTCAGAATTACATTTTCCAAGCATCATATAGATCAGTACAAATATCACGATCGTCGACAGGCAGCCTCCGCCTAATTTTTTCGCGCCCCAGGCTGCGATAATCCCTCTGAAAAAATTATTCATAAATCTTCTTTACAGGATTAACAGCGATCTGCCCAGATCGTTTTGTCAAAATGAACTGGATTTTCTCGGGTTGTGTGTGATCAATGTTTTTTTCATCATAAATGTTCAACCTGATTGTTGATGATCAGGAGAAATCTTGTACCTATTAAAATCCTGCACGATGTTTTATCATCCATCACATTTGAGGCTGACATTTAACATTAGTCTGGTATTAACATTATTTTGGTATTAACATTATTCTGGGATTAATGTTAGTCTGCTACCATAAATCTGGCATTATATTTAACTGTATGCTCGCTATGAGAAAACTATTACTGCTTTTGCTGATGGCGGCAGCTCAGACGGCTTTCGCCCAGGACCAAACGACCATTAAAAAAGATTTTGAAGCCATTGTACTCAAAACCAGTCAGAACAAAATTGACGAAGTACTTGACATGACGTATCCACGCCTGTTTGAGCTGATGCCGAAAGCGCAAATGTCGGCCATGGCCACGGGCATGATGACCGGCATGGGAATGAAAACCATTTATGAGGAGGCACCGCTCAACCTGAAGATGAGTAAAATCGAAAAAGTAGGAGCGGCCCAGATCTGCCTGGCGGCCTACGACCAGCGCATGCGCATGGAGTTTACCCAACCTGCAATGATGGAGATGATGCTGAAAACACCGATAGCAGGTAAGACCGTGGATAAGGTAGATGACAAGACTATCCGCATCAAGGGACGTGACTATCTGCTGGCCATCAAGGATGCCCATACAAAAAACACCTGGAAGTATTTGCGATATGATGATGACAGCGCTACCCTCAATGAAAAGGTACTTGCGAAGGAAATCATCGCCAAGGCCAATCAGCTGAAAACAACATTTTGATCAGTTAAAACTGGCCTGCATCAGGCCAGTTCATCTTCAAATCCCATAAAATCTTCATGTAAACAGCCCGTCTTTTTCGGAATTTATCCGGCATAAGTTACGTTTGTAATGACGAATTGTTTGTCTTTAATGATAAAACTGATGACATGATCTGATTCCATACAATCGTCCTGATCATCTGTTTTTACATGATAACCGTTGCTCAACTGTAATTGGTATTGATTGACATCAGCATTGTAGGTCAGCCTGATGAAGTCGCTGCAGTTGTCGGCCTGACTGGTTTCAAAATGATAATGCCGGTATGCTCCACCTGCAGTATGGATGCGTGAGAATTCAATATTTGCTACGAAATCTTCCAGATATGCGGCGGTAAGGGGAATAATGGAATCATCAGTTGCAGATTTTGTAGTTCCTTCATGTTCAAGATGCCATGCGTCAATAGCTTTCAGCAGCTGTTCCCTGGCCGATTGATTTTCCAGCAGAAGGATTTCTTCTGCATTTGCTGATCCAGTTGCTTCCGAAGCAGGAGGCTGGATGTCATGGTCTTCCATCTGAATGGTCACCTGGTTCGTGTCTCCTTTACTACCAATTGCATCCAGCGAGTCGACCGTTATGGAATCTGCTACTGGGTTGCTGCGCTCTGTATTGCTGCCGCAGGCCTGAAGATAAATGACGCTGCAGAAAAGGAGATAGGTTAATGTTTTCATTGTTGACTTAAATGTAACAGCAAATTACGTCAGTGCAAGCATTTATTTTTTTAAAAATTGTAGGTGTGGCAACTGGCCTTTTAACTGCCGGCTCTGACCCAGTATTTGCGGAATGCCAGGACCATTGGAAACGGGTATGCTGGAAAAACCAGTGCTGGAAAACAATGCTGGAAAACAATGCTGGAAAACAATATTGAAAAACCAATACTGGAAATGCGGATCGTATTAACGCGGATACTGGAAAAAAAGAGGTCGATGGCAATTGTTATCCGGCAGATAATGATAATTGTGCGATAGCCTGGGGTAATATATTATCTTAGCTTTCTATTTAATGAAATGACAAAAGCGAAAACTTCCCAATGAGAAAGAAAATAATCATCATCGTGTCCGCATTCCTGATTTTAATCTGCGCTGGATTTTATAAGGCAGGATATGAGTTACCTGGTAAAGACAGGCGGCCCGAGGTGCCATTTTTTCCGAAAATCACAGACTCCGGCAATTTTGGGAACATCGCGGTTGACAGCATGAATGTATCTGCGTACCGGAACAATCCGGAATCAAAATACATCCTGTTAGAGTACAACAGGGATGCTGCAGGTTTCGGCCTCAGTTTGAAGAACAGGTCATTTCAATCGATTTATGAACGGAGCCTCCCAAGCGGATCTATCTATGCATTTGATCATATTTCTGGTCTTTTGTTTATTGGTTTGGCCGATACAGCAGGCAAGCGTAATGATTACGCTGCTTGTGAGATCTACAATATATCAAAGCGTACCTTGTTTCCCGCCGTGGAATTAAATCAAGAAAATTATCAAATGAAAAAGGATGGACTGCGCGTTCTCAAATTCCACGCAAACGGCCTTGCTTCTGTTATTTTTTTTGAAGACCAGGAAGGCCACTATTGTGTCGTGAAAAATGGATTGGCCATTGAAGCTTCCAAGCACTTTCCATATCAAAAAAACAGCGATTTCAACACCGAAGTGTCGATTCGTATTGGTGGAGATCCTGAAATCAGCCATCCTAATTTTACCTTGTATGACCAGGCCGTGCTCGGTATTAAAGTAAAGAGCCTGCTGCACATGGGTACACCATCTTCGTCTTCAGATTACGACGGATCGAGAAGACGACGCTATGAGCAGAATGAAGGTTACAGCGGTGTGCAGGGGATGTTCGACAAAGACTACCTGTATTATTTTAAAATGAAACTAAAAGCCAGTGAAGTAATGTTTAAATCGTCATTGTATCATTATTCGGATACCTATTTTGATCAGCTGAATGTGCCTGCATCAGATCGGGATACACTTTTTTATTATGCACAGCGGAAAATTTACAAGTTTTATAAAAAAAATACTGTTAACTAATAAACCCATGAAAAACAGCTCAACTATAGAAAAACTACCTGACAGCTGGCTTTTCGAAACACATGCGGAAAGCGAATTGAGATCTTGGGTACAGCAACTCCGTTATTTTCATTTCATCAGGGCCTGGGGGGGACATGCCAATGACGGCGACGAGTTTAAAGCTGCTATTTCTTTCTCTGGTCGTGAGGACCTGTTGAAAAAGATGAATCAGATCGGTGTCGTGCTGAATATGCTCCCGGAGGACTTTCAAAAGCCCGTGATCGGCAAGTCTTATTCTTATGAGGAATTTAAGGCTTTCAAAAATGAGATTAGGGAATTTAAGGATCTGGAACAGCCCGGGCGGGTATCCATATTCAATCAGGAAGTACATATCTGGATCATCACCTCGTCTATACATATTTCCATGTCAGGTACCAGGGACGGCAATAGGTTTGAAGTATCTGATGCTGATTTCCAGTCCTGCCTGATCCTTGAAAAGGAATTCGACAAGCTGGGATGGCTGGAGTTCATCGATCGCAACCTGGAAAAAAGTGTTTGCTGCGTTTCTCCGCTGAAGTACCCGCTGCTCTATGATCAACCATCACTTAATTAAACGTGCTGGCCGCGGCCGACCAATTTTAACATCATTAAATCAATTGACACATGAAAAACCTATTTTTATTTATATCCTGTATCTTTCTGTTTTCCTGCAACCCGGATCAAAAGGTAATCAAACGGGCAGGAGAGCCTGATGTTCTGCAGATTGAAGGTACAGATGCCCGGATGAATGGCGCCATAAAAAAAGCAAATGAAACATTGTCGCTATTTGATGCTGTCCTGGACAGTAAGGATACACTAATTACGGGAATCGCTCTGAAAGTGAGGTTTGACACATCCAATGGTGGAGAACACATATGGCTTACGGATGTGGTCAAAAAAAATGGGCATTACAATGGTGTGATTGGAAATAGTCCGACGTCCACCACTGCCGTGAAGTTGGGGGACACCGTACTTGTTCCTGATGAGGACATCAGTGACTGGATGTATGTTGAAGACGGTAAACTACGTGGTGGTTACACAATACGTGTGCTGAGGGATCAGATGTCTGATCAGGAAAAGAAAACATTTGATCAGGAAAACGGTCTGATCATCGAAGATTAAGCGGTTGAAGGATCAGCTGATTTCTTTATCTTTACGTATGCATATCATTATCCTTTCAACCAGCGTCCGTCAGGGACGTAACAGTCACAGGCTTTCTCTGTATTTTCAGCAATTTATTGCAGAACGCAATCTGGCAACCGTAGAGATTGTTGACCTCGCTGCTTACCAGTTTCCGGTGTTTGATGAGCGTTTACAATACATTGAACATCCTACGGAACAAATGCTGGACTATCAGCAGAAGATCAACAATGCGGATGGGGTCATCCTGGTTACGCCCGAATACAATGGGGGATATCCTGCAAGCCTGAAAAATGCCATTGACCTGTTGTATAAAGAATGGCAGCGTAAACCAATTGCATTGGCTACCGCTTCGGCGGGCCCTTTCGGTGGTGCACAGGTGACCACCTCCCTGGTTTTTTCACTTTGGAAGATCGGTGCCTGGGTAGTACCTGCAATGTTCCCTGTACCGCAGGTGCAGAACCAATACGATGAAACTGGTCGTCCTGCCGACAAAGAAGCGACGGACAAACGTGCGCAGAAGTTTGTTTCAGAGCTGATCTGGTGCATTCAGGCGAAAGAAAAAATGAGCGCAGGGGAATAGCGCTAAATCAGCTCAATTCCCTTTTCTTCAAAAACATCAAAGATCTGTGCGTTGATCATGCTCTTGGTGAGGTCAGCCTTTGAGATGTCATTACACCAGAAGTAGATGTTGATGTTGCTGTTGAGCTTGGTCACAGGGCTGATCATGATCACAGGTTCCTTGCTGATGAACACGTTGCTGTTCTCCACGATGATTTCCCTGATGAGGGCAACGACCTCAGTGGAGTTGAAGGGCTTCGCTATCGACAGCGTAAGGTCTACACGCATCTGGTTGTTGCTGAGTGTCCAGTTGATGATGTTGTTGGACAATATGGATCCATTGGGAATGATAATCTCGGCACCTTCCTCACTCAGGAGGGTGCTGGCACGTACACCGATTTCTTTTACCCTTCCTTTTTTACTGCTCAGCTCCACAACATCACCAATACGGATGGTCTTGTCGAAGATCAGGATGATCCCGGAAACGAAGTTGCTGACAATGTTCTGCAGACCAAGACCAATCCCGACACCTAGTGCGCCAAGGATGACCGTAATTTTGTCTATCGGAAGCCCGGAGGCGGCAACGGCAATCAGAAATCCACCGATGAGCAGCACCAGGCGTGTGACCAGCAGTTTTGAGCGTTCCCCCTTGTTGTCGTCAAAACTGTCGTCTCCTGTATCACCAAAGAAATAAGCGATATACTTCTGGAGAAAGTTTGCCGTCCAGATGATTCCAAGGAAGAGGACGATGCCACCAAGCGTAAAAGAGAAACTTCCAATGACGCGTTTCTCAGCAAGCACCTCCATCACAGACTCATACAATCCATTAAAGATATTGAGGTTGGTGGTAAAGATGACAAACCAGATCAGCGTTGCGCCGATGCCGGTAATTTTCTTCAGGCCTGAAGTAACCGGCTGCCAGTCGAAATACTCCGGATAGCCCTTGCGGATCCTGCTACTTTTCATCTGGAGGAGGAATGCTTCTACCAGTACTTTAGCGAGGATGGTCAAGGAGATGGCATTCAGGAAGGAGCTGACCCCGGTAGAATAGAAAATCTGGGTGAGGGTAAATCTTCCGAAGATATTGCATAGTGTCGCAATGATCGCAAATATAGTATAGATGAAGCCTGTGGCAAGCACCATTTTATAGCGCTTTGATTTCTCATCCAGCATCCGCCATACCAGGATGCCATAGGTAGCGGAGCTTAGGCTCATGGCCAGCAATAGCCAGCGCTGGTATCTTGGGGGCATGCCGAGCAAGCGCAGGAATACCGGTGCAAGAAGGAAGATTACAAAGATGCACCAGTATAAAAATAACCTGGAATCCAGCTTCTTACGGAAAAATACGGTGAGGAGCACGGCGAGAATGACCTGTACGGACTCAATGTAAAGTGCTGGTGCACGCAGGTCAAAGATCGGGGCGAGGGTAAACAGCATCATGAAGGTAATCAGGTAGGGTTGAGGATTAACCAATGAGAAGTCATTGATGGTCTCCATGCGTTCCCTTTGTTTCATACTCCTGAAATTGAAAAACACCCAAAGGAAAAAAGTGAGGCAGGTGAAAAGCAGCAAAACGCGGCTGCTTCGGGTATATACAAAGTAATAACCGGAGATCTCCTGTTCTCCATTGATGAATTTTCGGAACCCGATGCTTCTGTTTGCTTTTGCATTGACGGATTCCCAGAGGTAACGACGTTCTTTTCCGAAAGCCTTGATGCTTACCGCCTCCAGCTGTTTGTCGGTAAGGTACATGAGCTCTTTGATATTGATGAGGTTTGCAGAAGTTCTTGCTTGCAGATTGTTGATCGATAAGGTAGTGACCTTCAGTAAGCTATCCATTACCAGATGTTTCTTTTGTAACTCAGAAAACTGCTCTTTAAACATCACGCGGAGTGAAGGAAGTGTGAACATTTTGATGAGCACGGTATCCTTACGAAGGTTGAGGATTTCAGTTTTCAGTTCCCTAAGCTGTTTTTCATATTCGTCCAGGTCTGCCAGGCAATCTTTGTTGTTACTCTGTAGTTCTTCAAGCAGGGTTTCGTCCATCTGAAGGTTCTGCAGATTGGGTGTACGTTCTGCAGCAGTCAGCCGGCTTTTAAGGAGTGCGAGCGCAGCCTCATCCTGTGTCAGGTGTGCCGTGATGGGATCCAGTTTCTTAAATGAGGATACCGTTACCGGAACTTTATTGACAGCCTCAAATACCTTTTCTAGATGCGCAAGGTAATCGCCCTTTGTCAGCGTCGTAGAATCGGATAGGATGGAAAGGTCCTGATCCTGAGAATGCTGGTTTTTCTGGCCGTAAGTATTGATAGCAAAGCAGCATAACAATAGAGCGCAGGCAAAATTGCGAATTGTTGCTGAAAATAGACTTTTCTTTATCATGTATGTGTTCAGAGATTAAGGTGTGTCCGGCATCGGGATCTATGCTTTTCAGGACTTGCCAAAAATAGAAAATAGAATTGTGATCTGCGATGTGATTTGGTTAAAGTAAGTTAAAGTAATTTAGTTGCACATTTTCTTTACTTTTACCTCCGCTATGTTTTCAGACTTCCATGCTTATATTCAGAAAAATACCCGGCTGAACGAGGGGCAGATTCAGTTGATGTTATCCACTGCAGTTAAGCGAACACTTCGCAAAAATGAGGTGTTGCTGCACCAGGGTGAGATTTGCAGGCACAAGGCTTTTGTAGCCAGGGGATTGTTGCGTGGGTACCGCGTCACTGAAGACGGTACTGAACACCTGATCTGGTTTTCCTCAAGATACTGGTGGACATTGGAGCCCGACAGCTACCACAACCAGACTCCTTCTGATTATATCATTGATGCGCTGGAAGAATGTGATGTCATTTTGTGGACCAAAGATGCTTTTGATGAACTGCTGGCACGGATTCCTGAGCTGAAGACCTTTTCGGACCAGTTGGTTTCCAGAAACCTGAGCATTACCCGGGAACGTGTTTTCCAGTCGCTGAGCGCTACCGCCGAAGAAAAGTATGATGCTTTTGTGAAGAGCCACCCTGAAATTTTTGCGCGTGTACCGCTGCACATGGTCGCCTCGTATCTGGGTGTATCCCGTAAGACCATTACAAGGATCAGGCGGGCGCAGTTGGGGCGATGATTAAAATGGGACAAATGTCCTCTTTTTACAAAGAAATCCTGAGCAATTTTGTATGGTTTAATCATCATTATAATCACAAAATTATGCGCGTATTTTTAACTGGAGCCACCGGTTTTATCGGCTCCGCAATTGTCAAAGAACTTATACAGGCTGGACATCAGGTACTGGGGCTGGCCCGCTCCGAAGCCTCATCAAATGCGCTGATCGCGGCGGGTGCGGAAGTGCATGCAGGATCTTTAAATGATCTGGACAGCCTGAAAAGTGCTGCTGCGTCTGTAGACGGGGTAATTCATGCTGGTTTTATACACGACTTTACGGATTACGTAGCCGCATGCGAAACGGACAGGCTTGCCATTGCTGCAATGGGCTCTGTATTGGAAGGTACAGGAAAGCCACTGATCGTAACGTCAGGAATCGGTTTGCTGAATCCCGGAAATGTAGGCACTGAAGCTGATGAAGTGGCGAGCGACAATGCCGCCATTCCCCGCGGTAAGTCGGAAGAAGTATTGCTCTCCTTTGCGGAAAAAGGTGTCCGCGCCGCCATTGTTCGCCTTCCACCATCGGTACATGGCGACGATGACCATGGTTTTGTACCAGTACTGATCAATATTGCCCGCGAGAAGGGGGTGGCTGCATACATCGGCGACGGTAGCAATCACTGGCCCGCAGTACACCGGCTGGATGCAGCAAGGTTGTTCAGACTGGCGCTGGAGAAAGGAAAAGCAGGAGCAAAGTATCATGGTGTTGCCGACACTGGCATACCGATGAAAGAGATCGCTGAAGTGATTGGAGCTAAGCTTCGTCTGCCTGTAGTTTCGAAAACAGCAGAAGAGGCCGGCGTCCACTTTGGATGGATTGGTCATTTTGCCGGGCTGGATTGTCCTGCAACGAGCGAATTTACAAAAGAACAGCTGGGATGGACCCCTGTAGAAAAAGGGTTGATCAGCGACCTGCAGGAAGGTACTTATTTTTAAAGTCAGATGGTAAGTCGCTGACCCTGGATTTACACCCGGGAGTGTTCATTTTTTAAACTCCCGGGTGTAAATCCAATTTATAAAATCATGAGGTCTTAGTTTTCATGGAGCTTGCCGGAGATCATCTTCAAGGTATTGATGCTAAAAGCATGTCTGCCCGTCATCCATCTTTTGATCTCTTCAGGGTTGATGTCTACAAGGACAGAAAGGTCATCTTCAGTCAAACCTTTATCTGCTAAAACTTTTGTCGTATTGCCAACAACTTCCATATTTATACGCGTGAGTTCCTCTATAGCCGGGTTGCCACTTTCTTCCAGCCAGATGGATACAAAATCGTTTTCTTCCATTCTGTTTTATTAATTTATTCTTTAATCGAAGGTAATACAGTCTTTAACCGAAGGTAATGCAATATCAATTACGTCACCTTCATGTGTCGCCGGCAAATTTAAGGATATTCCTCCTTGCAGCAAATCCTTAATCAATCTTTTGCATGGCATAGTAAACCAGGTGATCATAATACCAATTCCATTTGGATATTGCAACGGGCATAAGGGGTGGAGCGTCCAACCACTTTTTGGAAACCCAGTTTGTGATAAAGATTGATGGCTGGTTTCAGCAGGGTATTGCTTTCCAGGTATAACTTTGAGGCACCAAGCTGCTTTGCGGCATCTACTACAGCCAGGCCAAGTAACCAGCCGATACTTTTGCCCTGAACCTCAGGAGAGACAGCCATCTTTGCCATTTCATACTGGTAGTCTGAATCTTCCATTTTTATTAAAGAACAGACGCCGACTGGTTCAGCCTGGTAAAGCGCCACAAAGATTTTTCCACCCTTGTCGAGGATGTATGATTTGGGATTGTCCAATGCCTTTCTATCTGTCTCTTCGATTTCAAAATAGGTAGAGATCCACTGTTCATTGAGCGCCTTGAATGCTTGCTGATACTCGTCGGTATAATCCACAATTTGTACCTCTTTACTTTCCCTTTGCTTGCGCTGCTCCTGAACGCGTTTCAATAGTGGCTTCTGGTCCAGCAAATATTCCCATTCTGCGAGCGCTTCCCATAGATTATGACGGGCCTCTGCAATGACGCCTTCAATGGCGGCATCCACATCAGCACATTGTTGGTTTAACCGATCAGCAATGGATTTACCTTTTTTGGATAGGGCAATCACATTGCGACGTTTATCGGAGGATTTTTGATTTTCCTTCAGCAAACCGGCAACGATCATTTCTTTGACAATCTTACTTACAGAAGGTTGCGAGTGACCAATTTCACCGGCAATTTCCGTAATCGTTTTTTCTTTACCCGCTGCCAGGACAAAGAATACCGGAAACCACTTCGGTGTAAAATCAATTTGATACTGTTCATAAATTCGCGCTGCATCGTCGGTAATCCTTGCCGTAAAAAGTCGCAGGCGACTTCCCAATGCCATCTTTCCTGTCTTTTCAAATAAATCCATAACACATAAACTAATTATATAACTGGTTATGCAAATATAGGATTTAGATGTTACCTGGCAAAAATTTTCTCTAATTCATCTGTTAAGGCCTCTCCGCGCAGGTTTTTAGCAATAATCTTTCCATCCGGGCTGATCAGGAAGTTGGTGGGGATACTGCGTACCCCGTATATTTTGGCCGCGCTATTTTCCCAACCTTTCATGTCTGCAACCTGTGGCCACATCAGCCCATCAGTTTCAATTGCCTTTAGCCATGCATCCTTTTGTCCGGGCCCGTCAAGGGATACCCCAAGGACCATGAAACCTTTGTCTTTCCAGCGATCATACGCCTTTCGTACATTTGGGTTCTCTTCCCGGCAGGGACCACACCAACTGGCCCAAAAGTCGAGCAACAGATATTTTTTTCTGAAATCAGCAAGCCTGATTTCTTTTCCCTGTGGGTTAAGTTGTGCAAAATTGGGTGCAGTACTCCCAATACGTGTATTTTCAAATGCCGCCAATTGAACCACAATACCCTGACCGATCGGAGTCTGCTTTAAGTCCGGCGACAATCGGGCATACGCTGTTGCGGCACGTTGGGTCATGGTTGGCTGCGCAGCGATGTGTGAAAGGCTAATGACACTCAGGTAGTCATTTGGGTGCTCATTGGCAAAGGCCAAATGTATTTCAAAAGAGTGCTCCTGTAGCTGCTGTTCCCGCCTGATGAAGCTTTTATACACGGCAGAATCATTTTTCTTTTCAGTAGAAAGTGCCTCGTACTCTTTATTAAGGGCACTGAACTGCTCGTCATTCTGCTTAAGTCTGCTTTGAAGCTGCCGGTTCAGCTGATCAGTTTTTGACCCCGTTACAAGTGCATGTTTTAATGAATCAGGGGCCTTGATCTGTATCGCTGATGGCTCAAGGTAAAATTTGAGGTAATCCAATAGCTCTCCTTGTCCCATGCGCTTTACATATGGATTGCGGTTTAGAAATATACTTGCATAAACAGGATCTGTCAATGGCCCATGGAAGATGAATTGTGCCTGTTTCACTAAGGCGGAATCGGTAATTTGCTGATCACCGGTCTGATAGACCAGGTAAAGCTTGTCCCCATCTTTCAATGCGTCAATTTTGCCTTTGACGGTATAGCTGCGTTGCTGACTGAACAGGAGCAAGGGGTATAAAAATAAAATACAGCATCCTAGCGAACGTGAGAGAAAGTTTTTCATAGGCATTTTACAAATTTGACCTGTGTGTCCTAAAATCTTGTGTGTCCTAAAAATAACAAATCCTGTTTGACGAACCAATAGCAACAGAACGCAGGTTTATCCAGAAAATGGTTAGTGGTGCCAGAAAGGGGCAGTTATGCTGCCGGTTTTCCTCTTGTTTTTGGATGTGTAGCAAGTAGGGAGGGGCTGTGGTTGCCAGTGAGTACCTTTTTCAATGCGTCTTTCCAGAATGTCGGCTCCTGATCTGATGCTGCTGACAGCTTTTTGTCGGACAATACAATTGGTTTTTTGTCAGCAATAATTTCCTCTTTCTGATGCTGATTTTCCTTTTCTTGTATGGCTGTATTTGCTGTGAGCAATTGCTCCAGTGCGGCCATCCTGGCCTTCAGTTCATGAAGTTCTGACTTCAGTGTCTCGTTTTCCTGTTGCTGCAATTGCAACTGTTCCAGCCCGGTTTTATCCTCCTTTTCCTCCCTGGAGCTCTTCTTCGCCGATTTCTTTTTCTCCGCTTTTACGGGGCTATCTTTAGTTTTTTTGTTTACAACCGTGTTTTTAGTTTTGGTCTTCTTTTTAATCAGGGGATATTCATCGTCCACAAATGCAAAAGAGGTCTTCAACCAATCTTTAGGTTTATCTTTGAATACTCCGGGATTAATGCTGAAGTCGCAGATCATTGCCGGGCAGAAAGATTTACTGTTTAAGGATACCTGGAGGTTAGACCATTGTTTGTGGAAATGCAGCGCCATGCTGGTTACGCAATAACAGCCTTCAGGAACATCATAGGACCATTCCATTGCAGTGGATGTCTTGTCGCTCCAATCCACAGCGAAGGTTTTGGTCATCTCTGCGTTCATGCGGCAGTGGTCTTTTGTTTTCAGGGATGCAATGTATACGGAGACAATGATGGTGCAGGAATCAGCCTCGGTAGGAAATTTTAGCGCCTTTTTGATGTCGAATTCAGGGATGTTTACGGTAAGCTTCCCATCCTTAAGGTTAACCTGTGGCATTACATGTAGATTTTCTTTCAAAGGGGAGGATTCATTGAGTTCAAATCCGTTCATTGGTTTGAAGCTGTCTTCAGGAAAATCAAAGTTCCCGGTGACTTTATCACGGTGTTTGAGCAGGATTGCGGTCATCGCCTTATTCATCCTGTTGACCAGGGCACCGTCATGAATAAAGTGAATCGGATACATCCGTCTCCTAAGGATGGCGCTGAACCTGCTGCCCAGACCAAATACGGTAGAAACATTTTTAGTCGCATTGCTTTGCCTTACCTCGAATACGCGCTGTTTAACCACCTGGATGTCCCTCCAGGAGCTAAATGTTACCGGACCTACTGCTCCGGTAATGACTTTACCTTTTACAATTCCCATATGATTAATATTAACGATGTATAATCTCCGGGGTAAATATACACACTCAAGTCAATAAATCAATAGTAAATAGATTATAAATAAGGGTTGAGTCCACGTTTTTCCCGGTAAACCTGCTCTTAACGTGAACTAAAGGTGGACTCAACGTGGATTTATATTAACGGTCGTATAGTGTTCCCGATCTGAAATAGCGATACAGTGGTATAGTCCTGCATCAGCTATACATCTTCCAAATAATTTCTCAAAGGGTAGTTTTTTCAGGGATCTACATCAGATTAGAAGAGGCTAGCCATAATACGATCTCCAATTACTGTCGTAGTTGCGGTCAAAGTTTTCCTTGCTATCAAAAATGGCATGGAAATTTTCAAATGAGAAATAGTCAAACGTATCATAAGGTTTTAAAAGAGCATAGTACGCTTCTTTTATAGCTATAGTCTGTTTTTCCAGTTCAGCTTTTTTCAGCGCCTGGTTGCTGAAGAAGAAAAATGTCACATGCTCCCCGAAGATTGCAACCTCCCAGAGCAGCTCATTATACCGCACTTTAAACGCATCTTTAGTTTTTACAGGGATATTTCCGACCGCTTCTTCCCTTGCCAATGGCTCAAAAGCATAGAACAATATAAAAATTGAACCCTCAGTGTCATCCCGATAAAGCTCGTTATATTTTTTTATTATCGTCTTCTCTTTACGGGAGGACTGGCTCAGTTGGTTCTTTAATAAAAATACGTCGACAGCTTTTTGGTGTTCAAAGATCAACTGAACCCTTGTAGTACCGTCATTGATGGTATCGGTGATCACATTCAGTAGTTCAACATGATACTTTTTATTGATCCAGTCTGCCAGAGGCATAAACCTTTCATCCATCACCAACTTGCCCAACTTAATTTGTCGGGTGATTTTATATTCCTGATCTGATGACCTGAGCATAGGCGATGGTTTAGCGTAAAAGTATTAATTTTATTTAAGTCAACGTGGCAACCAGTATGTAACCCGATCATTTTCTGCTGCGTCTTAAACACAAACTATATGAAATGACAAAAATGAAGAAGATCTGCAGGCTTTTATTTTTAACAGCTTATGCCATTTATTTACCATTCACTGTCCATGCTCAGAGATCTACTGTCGGTGCTAAAAGCCTCGACAAACAAATTGAGACTTTGATTCTTCGTGATTTTGCCGACGCCAGTGGACCGGGTGGTGTATTTATGGTCGCCCATCAGGGAAGAGCAATTTATAAAAAAGCTTTCGGTAAGGCGAACATGGAGCTAGGTATTGCCCTGACGTCAGAAAATGTATTCCAATTGGGATCAATGACAAAACAGTTTACGGCCGTAGCGATATTGATGTTGGAGCAAGAAGGCAAATTGGACGTCAATGATCCTGTTTCCAAATATATCCCGGACTATCCTAAGGGGCAGAAAATCACGATACATCAATTGTTGACCCATACCTCCGGAATTAAGGACTTTACCAAAATGAAATCGCTGGCTGATATTGCACAAAAGGAGATGACACCAAAAATGATGGTCGATTTCTTCAAAAATGAGCCTGTTGATTTTCTTCCCGGAGAAAAGTTTGACTATAATAATTCCGGTTATGTGCTTTTAGGTTACCTCATAGAGTTGATATCCGGTGAACGGTACGAGGATTTTATTGTAAAACATATATTTGATAAGATTGGCATGGGTCAGTCATATTATGCCAGCGATCGAAAGGTCATTAGCAAAAGAGCATATGGATACCATAAGAAATCGTCGGGATACGTGAATAAGACTGCAATCAGTTTCAGCGTGCCTTTTTCGTCAGGGTCGCTGATGTCGACCACTGACGATCTGTTGAAATGGCAAAATGCCATAAACCACAACCTCTTGCTTAATGAAAAAGAAAAGGAAAGCGCATTCAGTAAACATAAGCTCAACAATGGGCAGGAGTTTGGCTATGGTTACGGCTGGCACGTCAGAGCGATCGATGACGTAAAAACTCTGGAGCATGGTGGTAGCATTTTCGGTTTCAAAACTATGGTAATTTATATTCCGGAAGAAGATATCTATGTCGTGGGATTGAGTAATTGTGACTGTAATTCACCAACAAAAGTGGTTGGTGATATTGCGGCATTGATGTTAAAAATCAGAATTGAGCCGGCAAATTGATCCAAAATCTTACCGTAAATTATTAATATTTCAAGTGTTGCAGCTGAAGGGATAGGAGATTGAAACGGCGGGATTAGTTCGTCTTTCCGAATTGAGCCTGACAAAAACCGGGTTCTCATTCAATTTTGTTATTATTGGCAATTAGAGAATATAAGATGACAAGGTTGAGGCTTTATTATGGTTTGCTCATTGTGCTCACAATTATCCTGGGACTTCTTTCCAGGCAGATGTCATTTGTTCCTTTGGCCACGGGCGATGTACTATGGGCGATAATGATGTTTTTAATCATTAGATTCCTCTTTGTGGGCAGCAGCCTAAAATTTGTAGCCTTTGTTGCTCTGCTGGTGTGTTACCTTGTTGAGCTGAGCCAGTTGTATCACGCAGCCTGGATCGATAAGATCAGGGCCAACACCCTCGGGGCGTTAGTGCTTGGAAGGGGCTTTCTCTGGACGGACTTGATTGCCTATACCATTGGAGTTAGCTTAGGGCTGCTGATTGCCTACGTTTTGATTCCTGACAAGAGCGGATAACCCTGCTGCTGATTGCAGTAGCGAAAAGGTATCAGCGTCTCTTATTTGTGACCTAAACTGTTTGATATACAGGAGATTTTGCGGTATTTTTATGATACACACAAATATTCATGTTATGATCAAGTCAATTTTATGTACCGCTCTGGTACTATTCCTGGCCCATCAAGTGGGGAGGTCACAGGTAGTTGTAAATCCGGATGGCAGCCATTCCGTAGTAACAGGAAATGTCATTGTAAACCAGGATGGAACTCATTCGGTTGTGGCGGGTAACGTTGTTGTCAATCCAAACGGTACGCATTCGGTGATTGTTGGTAACGTCCTTGTGAACGCGAATGGAAGCCATTCGATTCTTTTCAGCGTTGAGCAGTCTGCAGATGCGAAGACGCGCAATTTTGCATTGACATCTGAAAAACGCGAACCTGGAGATTTTAGAAAACGGAGGTCGCAAGTGTTCCGGAAGGCCGCGCATAAAAAAATGCAGTTGGATATTCTGAAATTTAGCACCGCGTTATCTTTTCCATTTCCATAATGAAGCCCCCAAAATATTGAAGTAGCTGCGCTAGGTATTCAGGATAAAATAAGTAAATAAATCAGTATTCTTAAACTCAGCGAACCCTGCCTGGCGCAGCATTGTAACTACCTGGCCGCGGTGATAGGTGGCGTGGTTTACAAAATGGGGCAGTGTTTTCCAAAATTCCATTTCTGCCTGCCTTCCATCAGGATAGGTAACAGCGATCATTTGATCATAGCTCTCTTCCGGGTATTCATTTACAAAATTTTCCAGGTCGCAGGATGCATTTTTCCAGATCTCCAGCAATTCGTCTTTGCTTCCGCTAAAATATGTAGATAGGTATGCCGGGGCCGGTCTATTTGTCCAGAAGTCCAACCAGATTTTCTTCGCGCTGACCATGTGAACAACAGTGTCCCTGATGCTGTTGAAACTACTGGTGATTTGTTGTTCCCATTGTGCTTCCTTGAGTTGACTCAACCAGTCCATCATGATGTTGTCTGTCCAATTGCTGTATTTTGCTAATGCTGTAAAATATTCCTTTGTCATTTCTTTAAGTTTATTAATTCAATGCAAAGTTATAGGGCAGTCGTAATCAGCATTATTGCTGATCGTTCAATAATTACACTTAAGTGGTCAGATTTCTGACTTGAATTGGCTGGGACTGACGCCGTGGATTTGCTTGAACGATTTTGAGAAACTCGAGTGATTTTCATAACCCAATTTCAAATACACTTCACTGGGATGCTCATGGATCAGGAGTGTTTTGGCCATCTCCATCCTTCGTTTCAAAAAATAAGAGCTTGGATTTTCACCGTAGAGCTTAACGAAGTTTCTTTTGAAGGTTGAAAGACTTTGATTACACAGAAAAGAGAGTTCTGTCAGGCTCAGGTTGTCGGTGATGTTCTGTTCAACAGCTTTTCTTATTTCCAGGTCAGCAGGTGTTTCCTGGTTGTTATATTTTAGCGCGAGGATTTTGTTTGGATATTTTTCAAGAAGATGAAGCATCAATTCTTCAAATTTGAGCTCCAGCATCTTCTCTGCAAATGCTGTTTGCCTGACTTTTATCAGCTTTAGGGAAGTGATGAAAGCGGTGATGAAGGGATCTTTTTGAAATACAGCAAAAGGAGCGTTGGGCTTGACTCCGGAGCGTGGGATTTCATCAATTACAGCAGCATATTTTGTAGAAAACTGGTTAAATAGCGAATTGTCAAAAAGCAACATTGTGCTTTGGTAACTGCCATTTAATGGAAGTTTTTCTGTCATCAGGTATTTACCTGAACAGAGGATTGCGCAGGAGTCATTGCCAATACTGGTCTTATCACCTGCATAATAGACGACCTTTTCCCCTTGTTCAAGAAAAGAAATGAGATTATAGGAAAGCAGAATTTTGCTCCTCGGGATTTGATTTTCCTGAACATATTCAAACAGACTACAAGTACCCATCTTTGATTTTGCTGTTTCTATTTTTTAAATTTCAACCTTTTACATGCTCAGATACCTGCAAGCCTAAGTATGACAGCAGTAAATGTAGTGTTTACACCTATTTATTCAGGTGTTAAAATGAAAACTTGTACATTTACGAGAAATGTAAACATAAAGCATATGGTTTTATAATGTCCGACTATAAAGATTACAATTTCTTCGATGCCACATCCACCCATGCGCATACCTATATTGCTGAACCGACGATCGGGCTATTGAATCCACAAAACAATCGCTTTATCCTGGATTTGGGGTGTGGCAATGGTGCCTTTGTAAATCAGCTGTTATCCAGGGGGTTTAATGCATATGGCACAGATGCTTCCGCCAGTGGAATTGAAATCGCGTCTAGGCGGCACCCAGATCGTTTTGCGCTGCAGGATTTATCAAGAGATGATCTTCCAGAAAAATTTTCAAACATTGCTTTCGATACCATTGTCTCAACAGAGGTGATTGAGCACTTATACGACCCAAGGCAGTTTATAGACTTTTGCAGGAAAATTCTAACTAATAACGGCGGTGGCGAGTTAATTCTAAGTACTCCTTATCATGGTTACCTGAAAAATCTACTGCTTGCGCTAGCTGGAAAATGGGATGCACATGCCAATCCGCTCTGGGATGGGGGACACATCAAATTGTGGTCAAGAGCAACAATTACCTCCCTGTTAGCGGAGAAAGGGTTTACGGTAACAAATTTTATCGGTTGTGGGAGAGTACCTTATGTATGGAAATCGATGGTGGTGAAGGCGCGAACTGATTCAATAGTTGCCGGCAAATGAAGAATATAGGTCTAAAACAAACAATAGCAATACTAAATGAAGCGCCTGAACGCTCTTAAACTTATCACATTGGCATTAATTGCGCTGTTTACCCAAAATTCCTGCAAAGTAGGAAGATTCGTAGTGTACAATTATGCCGACATCGACGACCATAAAAAATTCCCTGCAAGAAACATCGAAACAGGAACGACTAAATTCATCTTTCCTGTTGCTGAAACCGGCAAAGAGCCTAAGGAGCTGCATCTGAAGGACAAGAGTCATCCTTTTGAGCAATACTTAGAAGACAATAAAACGGTAGCATTCCTTATTATCAAGAACGATACCGTACAATACGAGAAATATTGGGACAAATACGATGCAAGCTCGACAGTGCCGTCATTTTCTATGGCAAAGTCTATAACCGGCCACGTTCTATTACGTCACCAATCTGCGGAAGGCAATCAAGAAAATGAAGCTGAAATCAGAACCCGGAGAAAAGTTTGAATACTTAAGTGGGAACACGCAACTGCTCGGCTTGGTTTTGGAACGAGCGTTAAAAGACAAAACGATTACGGCCTATCTTGAAGAGCGAATATGGAAGCCACTTGAAATGGAATATGATGGTAGCTGGAGCCTGGACAGGAAGAAAGACGGATTAGAAAAAACCTTTTGCTGTATCAATGCAAGAGCAAGGGATTATGCTAAGATAGGAAGGCTCTATCTGAACAAAGGAAAATGGAACGGCAAGCAAATCGTTTCGGAAGAATGGGTAACAAAATCGACCAAAATAGATACCACAAACGGAAGTGCAAGCTACTATCAATACCAATGGTGACTACCCACACAAACAGGCGATTTTATGGCGCAGGGTATTTTAGGACAATACATTTATGTGCATCCCCATAAAAACCTGATCATCGTAAGGCTTGGTAAAAGTCAAGGAAAAGCCGACTGGTGGGAAATATTGTCGGGCTTGGGGCAGGCGTATTAAAAACATTTCCGGGCAACTCATCATCCCAATAGCGTGTTGTTTTCTGTAAATTAAACCTGACATGGAAAATATACATAGATCTTTAACCATTTCTTGAAGAAACTTCAAAACTCATTTCCATTCATAAGATGCAAGCCTTACGATCAATTCCAGGCTTAAATCTGATAGTGCAAAAGATTGCCGGAGTTTTTCACGGGTGATCTGACAACCAATGGTCAGGTCGCTATGATTCCAGTTTTCAAATGCCGTTGCCATCTCCCAAATGGTTTTGAAAGTATCTTTATCTTGTTTTCTGAGCTTTTCAGAGTTTGAAATGGCATTTATAAGGGCTGATGAAAAGTTGACACCTTTATGTTGAGCAATAAAAAGATCTAACTGGGTGATGTGATTTGCAGGATTGCTAGGGTCCTTAGGAGAAAGCATATGTATTTATGATTTAAAGTCTTTTTTAAATTCTACCCGATAGGCAACACCATTTTCAGAGCCTAAATTCGTAATGGACGTAGGGCCTTCAGGATTAACGAACTGGCCAATATTTACAGGCATCTCTTTAATTAAAATGCTATCTGATTTTATCAGGTTATCATTCTTGTCTCTTACATAGTTATTTATCTGACAGGGAACAATTGGCTTTGCAATCCACATTATGCTTTTCCATTTGTGGGTATGAACTGGTTCTGAACTTTTCCCGTCGAGAATTACAGCTAAAATTCTGATGTTGTCGTCTTCATAAACCACCTTGTGATGATCCGGCGCGGCTTTTAATGCATCCAGGCTATCTGGCCAAAGCCAATTTTCAGAAGAAGAAGAGCTGTCAGTCTTTGTCGATTGCGTTTTGCTTTTCTGTTGCTTAGTCCTGCCCAAATAAGTTGTCAGACCCAAGCATAACATGGCTCCAGCAATAAGTCCGATAAGTAATTGTCCAAATTTCATATGATGGTATTTAAGTCTGTGGGATTATATACATATCGTGTCAAAACATCCGAAAGCGCTTTTATCCTAAGCTACAATTCAGTCCAAAAGTTATAAATTGACCAGTACGTGAATATACGATTTAAGTTTAATGATCACATTTTTTCTGAGTGAGTCAGACTGCTGCCTTATTTTTTTAGATTGTCGGGCAATTCATCATAATAATGGCATCGCCCTGAAAATGTTTGGCATATTCCCGCGAATAGTTGTGCGTAGCAGGCGAATATGGATCCTGCCGGAAGCTGACCTGGAAGATGGTTATCTTAGGCACTGTGTATGATTGTCACCCAGTTCGGGCACGTGTGTTGATCGCCGAATGTTTTGGGTAATCTATACGTTTAATGCATTTGGCTGATGTGTTTTGGATAAAAAGCTACTTTTGTGAACTGGAATACCGGCTGATTTAGAAACTTTAATGAACTATAGAAGATTACTGGATACGAAGATTTGTTGGCAAATAATTATTTGCTTTGTTTTTTTTATGCTCTGCCAGTCCTGCCAGACTGAACCCGAGCAGCACACACAGCGTCAAGGGAAAATACTGCTGGATACTGCGGTTACAAACATCATTCGGTTGAGGCCGATTCAATCTGCAAAATTATGGTCTGAAAAAGCTGATCAGCTGCTGGCTAAATACGAGCTGCAACCTGATTATAAAGATAACTTTAGTTACTGCGTGCTGAAGGTTTTCAAAGGGGGCGATAAAAAGGCTGATCCCGGGGTTAACCTTCAGGGATTCAAGGTTTCAAAAACACAAAAGGAAGAGTGGTCTTTACAGCAATTTTTAATCTTAAAGGCAAAGATTCAGTTTGCAGATATCAATACCGGAGGCGTACTACAAGATTTCATCAGAGTCAGAAATGAGGTGGAGCGTCTAAACTCCTCATTCATATACCTGTATGACGATAAACTGGCGATGATCTATTACCGGAACGGTGATCCGGAAAATTCACTCAGGTATACAGAGCAGTTTAAGATGCACTACCCGTATGCTGGTCATGTCCGCTTTAAGCAATTGTATTATGACATACGTTTTATGCTTGCACTTAAGATGGGGGCAAAGGCATATACTAAAAGGTATCTGGACAGCTGTCAAACGCTGGCAGTAAGCATCAAAGATACGCTCGCCATCATGCGCTCCTATGAGTTTGAAGCACAGTGGCTTATTGAAAATGGTCAGACGGCTGAGGCAGTGGAAAAACAACGCATGTACTTTAATTACCAGAAGCACCATGATCACCTTCAGTTCGATTTATTCAATAATATGGCTCAGGTGTTCATTAAAAACAAACAGCCGGATTCGGCAATTGCCTACTTGCAGGAAGGGCTGAAATGGGAGGACGCCAAAGCTAAAAGGGCGATCGACCGTACCCGGCTTTTTGACAATTTAAGTGATGCCTATGTGCTCAAAGGCGATTACAGGAATGCTTATAAGGCGAAGGACGGGCAGCTTGAGTCCTACAGGCTGGGGATGGAAATGATGCAGAAAGAAACCATTGCAGACCTGGAGAAAAAATATGAAGCTAAGAAGAAGGACCAGTTTATCGGGACCTTAAAGGCAAACAATGCCCTGAATGAAAAGCTGATGGTCCAACAGCGCTGGATCTTTGTAATTCTTATTTTATTTGCAGTTTTCGTTCTGATCGTGGTGTTAAAAATGACAAAACAAAAGCTGCTGAAGGCGGAAAATGATCAGCTTCTGATGAAGAACAAACAGCTTTTATTGGAACAGAAATTCCGTCAGAATCAGCTCAATCCGCATTTTATTTACAATACGATATCCAATCTTCAAGGGCTCATCAGCGACAATAAAAAGGAGGAGGCCAATCGGTATTTGGTCCGGATGACCAGGGTGATCAGAGATATGCTGGAGTTAAACAGGAATGATTTCATCACGCTGGATCAGGAGGTTAAAAGCCTCGAGAATTATGTTGCCCTGCAGCAGATGCGTTATAACGGTACCTTTGATGTAAATATTGATACCGGGGTTCTGGATCTGGAAAACGTACTGATCCCGCCAATGCTGATACAGCCCTTCGTGGAGAATGCCATCGAACATGGGCTTAAGAACATCAGCCATAAGGGGAAACTGGAAATCTCATTCTGGGAAAAAGAGCAATTGCTGCATATTGAGGTGACTGACAATGGAACAGGATATAAAGAAGCAAACCACATGAACAAAAATAAAGTATCGATCTCCCAGCAGCTGACCGAAGAAAGAATAGCGCTGTTGTTCACCGATGAAGCTAAGCCAGCCGGCATGCGCATACAACCAAACATTAATCCCGACGGCAGCGGTTACAAAGTCGAGGTATTTATTCCATTGCAGTTGAATTTTGATTAAATAGAGCATGCTGAAAGTATATATTCTTGAAGACGAGCTGAATATCGCCCGTTATTTATGGTCAATCCTGGAGAACATTCCCTATGTTACACCTCTTGGCCATTCTGTAGAAATCGAAAAGGGTAGACATGACATCGAGCAGATGATGCCCGATGTGATCCTGGCAGATATTCAGTTGAAAGATGGCTTAAGTCTTGAATTGCTGTCCAACCTGAAGATCGATGTCAGCATCATATTCATTACCGCCTATGATCAGTATGCCATAGAGGCCCTTAACCTCGGGGCTATAGGGTATTTGGTGAAGCCGATAGAACCCCAGCAGCTTACAGAAGTTATTGAAAAATGCTATCGTAAATCCAGCGACTTTAAAATCAACCAAACGCAGCTGCAGATTGCCGGCGAACACATCAGGCATCCTTCAAAAGTGCGGAGGATTGCACTCAAGACTTTTGAGTTTACGCAGATTGTGGATGTTGATGACATCCTGTATTGCTTTAGCGACAGGGGATATACGACCTTCTTTCTGAAGGATGATGTCAGTCTGATGGTGTCCAAAGTCATCAAACATTACGAGGCTATGCTCCCTGATACGCAGTTTATCCGATGTCATCAGTCTTATCTGATCAATTCACAATATATCCATAAATATTATAAAGATGGACAGATTGAAATGAAGGATGGTAAGATGATTCCAGTGTCGAGCCGTAAGCGTGAGACCATCCTTCAATTCATAGATGGATTGTGCTGATTTTATAAACGAAACGACTGATGACTAAATTCCCATCTTATATACAGCCCGATTCAAAGGATTGTGGCCCTACCTGTCTCCGTATCATCAGCAAATATTATGGTAAGGTGATATCCCTGCAAAGTCTGCGTCATCTGACCGAGACTACAAGGGAAGGATCAAGGTTAACAGGGCTGAGCCGGGCGGCGGAATCTGTTGGCTTTAAAGCACTTTCGGTAAAAATTGATTTCAA
Source organism: Pedobacter sp. BAL39 (assembly GCF_000170795.1). Taxonomy (GTDB): domain Bacteria; phylum Bacteroidota; class Bacteroidia; order Sphingobacteriales; family Sphingobacteriaceae; genus Pedobacter. Next base: position 40,038 of record NZ_ABCM01000019.1, on the reverse strand, counting down.
GACGCTTTTTGAGGATGCCCCAATGCCCTGCATCCTCTTCTGGATGAACCAACATTACGTTGTACTGTATAAGATCACCAAACGGGGAGACGACTATAAGATCTATATTTCAGACCCTAGTTTTGGCTTGCTGACCTACAGCAAACAGGAGTTTCTGGACTGCTGGATTGGTAAAGGAGCAAGTCAGGATACCCGTGAAGGCATCGTGATGCTGCTGGAAACCACTCCCAATTTTCATCAGCAGGAGGATGATGCAGAAAATAAATACTCTATTTATAATTATTTACGGCATTACCTGGGCAAGTACAGGAAGTTTGTACTGCAATTGATCGCTGGTTTGCTGGGCGGTAGTTTGCTGGCCTTGGTTTTTCCCTTTCTGACGCAGAGCATCGTCGACATCGGCATTCAAAACCAGGACTTGCAGTTCATCTACCTGATACTTTTCGCTCAGATCATGTTGTACTTAGGCCAAACAGGTATTGAAGTTATACGCGCCTGGATTCTGCTGCATCTTTCATCCCGCATCAACATATCAATTGTATCTGACTTTTTTATCAAGCTGATGCGTCTGCCGATACGCTTTTTTGATACCAGGGTAACGGCTGATATCATGCAGCGCATTTCTGACCATTCCCGTATCGAACAGTTACTGACCACAAACTCGCTGCAGACGTTATTTTCCCTGATCAATTTCGTAGTTTTTGGTGCCGTACTTCTTTTTTATAACTATAAGTTATTTCTGATCTTTTTTGTCGGCGCACTTTGTTATGTTGCCTGGATCATATTTTTCCTGAAGAAAAGAAGGACTCTCGACTACAAGCAGTTTTCCCAGCTTGCCGAAGAACAGGGGCAGGTGATGGAACTGATCAACGGCATGCAGGAAATAAAGGTTAACAATGCTGAAAACTACAAAAGATGGCAATGGGAAGGCACTCAGATCAAGGTATTCCGCATCAAGATCAAGGCGCTGAAGCTGGAACAGGTACAGACGATTGGTGGGAATGTCATCAGCCAGTTTAAAGACATCCTGATCAGTTTTGTTGCGGCAAGCCTGGTGGTGGATGGCAGCCTTACCCTGGGGATGATGCTGTCCGTTCAATATATTATAGGTCAGTTGAATTCCCCGCTTATACAGCTGGTCAACTTCATACGGCAGTCGCAGGACGCCAAGATAGCACTGGAGAGATTAAATGAAATCCATGAAAAAGAAGACGAGGAAAGTTTCGACAGCGCGCTGTTGACTGAGCTGCCTTCAGGTGACATGCAGCTGACTGACGTGTCTTTCCGTTATACAGGTGCTGAATTGCCCGTATTTGAGCACCTGAACTTAACCATCCCTTATCAAAAGACAACGGCCATTGTAGGGGCGAGTGGCAGCGGGAAGACCACACTCCTTAAGCTGCTGACGAAGTTTTACGATTCGGAAGGTGGTAGTGTGAAGATTGGATCTGTCGACCTCAAAAATGTATCCGTTCACACCTGGAGAAAAAACTTTGGGGTGGTGATGCAGGACGGTTATATCTTTAATGAAAGTGTGGCCGGCAATATTGCGTTTGGAGAGGACTATGTTGACAGGGATAAGCTCAGGCAGGCCGTTGAGCTTGCGGACATCAAGGATTTTATAGAATCGCTGCCACTCAGTTATAATACGAAGATCGGTTATGAGGGGATGGGCTTAAGCGGTGGGCAACGTCAGCGCATGCTGATCGCCAGGGCCATTTATAAATCGCCTGGCTTTTTGTTTTTTGATGAGGCTACCAGTGCCCTGGATGCCAATACCGAGAAAAAAATTACAGATAACCTGAACCAATTTTTGGTAGGAAAAACTGCTGTAATCATCGCTCACCGTCTTTCAACGGTTAAAAATGCAGATAAAATAATTGTTTTGGAGAAGGGAAAGGTGGTTGAGGAGGGGACCCACGATGCGCTTGTTGCGCGCAAGGGAGAATACTATCGTTTGGTAAAAAATCAATTGGAACTTGGAAACTAAAAGGAATAAACTTGATCATATTCATCTGCGATCAGAGCAGGTGAATGAAGTATTGGAAAGCCCGCCACGCTGGCTGATACGCTGGGGAAGCACGGTCATTTGTTTGCTCATCGTGATGTTGTTTGTTATGGCCTGCCTGATCAGGTACCCGGAGTTTGTGGATGCGCCTATTGTGATCAGCTCACAAAATCCGCCGGAGAAACTGGAAGCGACGATCAACTCCAAAATTGAAAAGATATTTGTTTCAGATCAGGCTGCGGTAAAGAAAGATCAGGTGATACTGCTGCTGGAGTCCAACGCAGATTATAAAGATGTAATGCAGCTGAAGGCGATGGTGGATGACCTGACTGAGGATAAGTTGCTTCATTTTCCGCTAGAGGCAGCCACTAGGTTTAAGTTGGGAGAGGTTCAGGACGATTATACTGCTTTCGCAAAAGCGATACAGGATGAATTGCTTTTTTCTACCTTAAAGCCTTACGATGCGGAAGGAGTTTTAGCCGGACGGAATATCCGTGATTATCAGCATAGGATCGTGATCATGAAGCAACAATATGCGCTGGAAGGAAACAAACTCGAGTTGACTGAAACAAATTATAAACGTTCTGAACTTCTCAAAACAAAGGGGGTGATCTCCACGCTGGAACTGGAAAATGAGAAAATGAAACTGCTGGAGCAAAGAAAAAATTACAAGAACATCCAGCTGTCACTGGCCCAGCTGGAAGAAAGTATTTTGACTTTCAAAAACCAGCAGACGAACGTAACGATCAATAAATCCAAGGACCGGACAAACTTTTCAACCGGAAGCCTGCTGATGCTTGAAAAGTTACGTAAGTCCATTCACCAGTGGGAGCGGGCATATCTTATCAAATCATCCATAAATGGAAAAGTGAGTTATCTGAAGTTCCTTGCTGCCAATCAGTTTGTGAAGGCTGGAACGGTACTTTTGAGTATCCTGCCAGATGACAGGTCCAGAATCGTCGGTCAGATGCATATTGCTGCACAGAACCAGGGAAAGATAAAGCCTGATCAGAATGTGCTGATTAAACTGGATAACTACAGGTATCAGGAGTTCGGTATGGCTAAAGGGGTTGTGAAGTCGCTGTCCTTTACCCCGGACGAAGATGGCAAGTATTATTTGGAAGTTACGCTGCAGGCCGGTTTAAAAACTTCCTATGGGAAGCAGATATCCTTTGATAAAGAATTGACGGGACAAGCATCTATTGTGACAGAAAAAATGAGCCTGGCAGCAAGGATCATGAATCAATTGAGAAGTGCGTTCAGATATCAGCAGAACTGATAAAAAGCGTGTCAAATAAAATGTCCTGTCAGATGTATACATCTGACAGGACAGGATCAGCAAATACTACAAATAGCTGCTTGTGTACACCCAGTTATGCTCTGGCAAAATATAGGTAGATGCATAATGTGTTCCTGCGATATACCAGTGGAAGGTACCACCAGTTTCGCCACCCTGTACGGGTTCGAAAGTAAATGTGATAGGGCCTAGTGGGTTGAAGCCGCCAGCAACACCCTGTGCTTCGCCTTGATCCAAAGCGAATTTCGATAAGTTGTCAATTGATTTCATAGATTTAAATTTTAATGAATTTAACAACTTAAGAGGAATACATTTCGCCTGTATGGATATTAGCATACAGCCAGCTTATATTTGGGGGCTGCGGATTAATTTGCGATTGAGTATGAACAATGAGTAGCAGGAAGTAAAGCCTGGCGAATTATCATGCTGTGCGATGACTCCTGTCGACTAATTGCAAATGGTGGCTTCAAATACACCTTCAAGGTCGCTGTTGGTCGTTGGCGAGCTTACTTTCATATAACCTTTGATGGTATTTCCGGAAATGGAGGTAATCTCAAAGAGATTCCCATCGGTAAACATGATGTAATCGCTGTTCGCTGGGTCGGATAAAATGGCATAATGTTCAGAAAATTTTCCAATTTTTCTTGGCGTTCGGATGATGATGTGAAAATTCTCATCAGCAGTTCCGCATCCGTAGTTTTTTCCGGAGGATAAAAAGATCTCATAGCCTTCTTCCTGATAATAATCTACGCGTTTATTGGCCTTGCAGGAAGCTATCGTATAACTTTTTCCATATAACTTACCTGAAACCGGTAAAGTAGATCGTGCTGGTGGTTCTGGTTCATTGTGTTTTTTCTTGCAGGAGAGGATCAACGCTGCGATTAGGATCAGGAAAATAGTTTTCAAGAGATTCATGTGTTGTGATTTTTATTTTTATTCGGTAGATGATCTGAGGATTCAATTGGATTTTAAACAAGAAAATTGGCTTTGTGTTTTTATTAAACTTCATTTGGCTGGCTTGGGTATTAGCCATAGGTCACAGACATTTCGTCGGTTCTTAATGGTTGTAGCTTTGCTGTACGGCAGGAATTAGTTTTTGCTTTTTGCATATTGACTCTTTGATTTGATATCAACTCCGTTGTTCGCTCGTACTGCTCTCTTTGTGGTGTATCAGTAATCAATTTTTGATGGCACTTCTTTAGGGATTATGTTTGCTGCGGAGCTGAATGTCGAGATTTGTGATCTCATTTTTATGCAGAGAAGGCGTTTTTATCTCAGCGCAGAGTTTGTTAATGCGTTCAGCGATGTAGAGTTTACTGCTGTGCTCCGACGGACTGCCCATTGGAATAATGGACGTCCTGCTACACAAGTAGAACCCTGTTTTCGTCCCTTATTTTGTTTGAATAAATAGTACATTAGTTTTTGTTACTCGTTAGACCCTGTTGACGCAATTCACCAAATACCCCAATAAGCTATGATACAAACTTCTACATTAGTTTTCACAGACTCGAAAAAACATCTCCTCATATTAGATGCTTTACGGGGGGTAGCTGCTGTCATGGTTATTACAATGCACACATTTGAGTTATTCTGCGAAGGCAATTACCATAAATTATTTATCAATCATGGCTATTTAGCTGTTGACTTTTTCTTTATGCTTTCTGGCTATGTCATGGCTCATGCTTATGATGATCGCTGGGACAAAATGAATGTTCTTGATTTTTTTAAACGAAGGTTAATACGATTACATCCACTCATTATTTTGGGAATGACTTTGGGTGCCTTACTTTTCTATTTTCAGGAATCATCCGTATTCCCGAAAGTAGCCGATACTTCTTTTGGGCAGTTGCTCCTGGTAATGGTTATTGGATATACATTGATTCCGATATCGCCATCGATGGATGTGAGGGGTTGGAATGAAATGCATCCGCTTAATGGCCCCGCGTGGTCACTGTTTTTCGAATATGTGGCAAACATCTTACACGTATTTATCTTAAGAAGACTACCTAATTTAGTACTATCCTTATTCGTATTCGTAGCGGCGGCAGGGTTGTTTTACTTAGCAATGACCAGACCGTCAGGTGATTTGATTGGCGGGTGGTCACTTGAGCCTGAACAACTACAAATAGGTTTCACACGTCTTTTGTTCCCTTATATGGCCGGCATGCTACTTCGTAGGATTGTTGCTATTAAGAAGGGAAAACGAACATTTTTGTTCACCACATTATTATTAGTTTTAGTATTAAGTTTCCCAAGAGTCGGCGGCCAAGAAGATGTCTGGTTAAATGGATTATATGAATCTTTAATCATTGTAATCGTCTTTCCTATAATAATATACCTCGGCGCTATTGGAGAAGTTCAAGGGAAATCAAGTCAAATGCTTTGCAGATTTCTGGGTGACATATCTTATCCACTTTATATCACGCATTTCCCTTTTGTTTGCGTGTATTATGCTTGGGTTACAAACAACAAAATAGCCGTCACACAAGGTGCTCCAGTTGGCGTTTTATTGATATTACTGTCAATTGTCATAGCTTATGTATCATTGAAACTATACGATTTGCCGATTAGAAGACGGTTAGTAAAGCGGTTTATATACTCCAAAAATTAGAACTTTCACTGACAAGATCCTTGTAAAAGCAGCATTTACATGTAATTTCCGGCAGATGAAAGTGTTTTTGATCGCTCTATCAAATGATTCCATTAAAATCACCGGTTACAATTCCCGTTTTAGGTGGGCTTTGCGGGACAGGTGAATTGCTTGGCTTAGACCAGTCCGAATTTGCTTCGATCAGCTCCTTGAATGCGTTGGTTAATGTCATAATGTAATTTTAAATTGGGGGAATATATTTTCCTTTTCTGGATAGTCAGGGGCTCCTGCTTGCTCTTGATCAGGGATACTGAACCAAAAGGTCGTTCCTTTACCAATTTCGCTTTTAATCCCCATTTCTCTGTTGTGAAGCTGATGAACTCTGCTTAAATGTAGAGCCCCAAGCCAAGGCCAGATGTAGTATTGTTGTCTTTTGCTAGTCTGAAATACCGGTCAAATAGATGAGCTCGGTCTGCGGCCGCGATGCCTTTGCCAAAGTCGCTTACGGAAACGGTTGTGTTTCCTTCACCGTGTTTTTATTGTAAATGGCAATTTCAGGAGAACACAACAGGCAATAAACTTGATATTTCTTGTTGGTTTATTGCAGGAAATTTGAAGGCAAAACAATACTTTTAAATGGCTTAAAGAACAAAAAATTTTATCACACCAGAGAAGGACAAATTGCAAAAAATCTTACCTTTAATACCTCTAGGTACAATCAAGTCAAAATTTACATCATGAACATAAAGTATGCGCATACCAACATTATAACAAAGGATTGGAAGGAACTTGCACGTTTCTATGAAATCGTGTTTAATTGCATAGCGATTCCACCTATACGAAACTATCAAGGGGAGTGGCTTGAAAAAGGCACCGGCGTCTTTAACGCGAATTTACAAGGGGTACAATTACGGCTACCTGGCTATGGGGATAATGGACCGACATTAGAAATCTATCAGTATTCAGAAATGATTAATGCTGAAAGACACTTAGCTAATCAAAAAGGATTTGGACATATCGCATTTAAGGTAGAGGATATTGCGGGGGTTTTAGCAATAGCATTAAAGAATGGAGCATCGAAAATTGGAGAGCTAAGCGAACATCATTTTGATAATAGCGGTGTATTTAGGTTTATTTACATCTCAGACCCGGACGGAAATATAATAGAACTCCTAAACTGGAGTTGATATTAATTTCGCAAACTTAGAAATTTGAAATCGAACGCTTTTTGGTTAGAAATCTTCAGCCATCTTGCGGCCTAAATATCATAATTATTGGAGAGATTTCGAGCTGAAATTTCAATAGAATGCTTTAAGACTAGGCATTTTATTTTAAAACCTGCTATTTATTAATTCCTGAAATGCCTGGTTGCTTAGAAATTGGTAAAGTCAGAAGTAGCTACCTGAAGAATATTGAACTAAAGACACTTTGCTAATTTAATTTTCCTTTACTTAAAGCTGAAGACACCCAATGAGCTAAGTAATTTCCTTAGTGGAATATCAATATTCCACCATTTAATGGTAGGAGTTTACCATAAACATACATGCCACTTCATTTTTGAGGGTGGCTTTTTTTATACATATCGGATGAACGTTGTGGTCATTGTTGTTATATCGTTCAGCTGTGTGATAATCTTATAGATCTGTCATTTTTATCTCCCTAAAGAAAGCCGCCTGATCCGGACTTTAATGATTTTAGATTAAAACACAAAAGCCCCACATTTCTGTGAGGCTTTCTGTGATCCCGCTGGGATTCGAACCCAGGACCACTACATTAAAAGTGTAATGCTCTACCAGCTGAGCTACGGAATCATCTTCTTGTTTGAAGGAGTGCAAAGATATAAATTATTGCCTAATTTCAATAATTGATGCTTAAAAAAAGCGAAAAATATTGATTAAAAACTCTAACCAATTGATTACTAAAGAAAAAAAATCTGCCTTAAATTGAGGTTAAAAGGAACATCCTAATTTTTTATTGCCTATTTCTGCCTGAGTCTGCCGGAATATGCTTTACTTCGAATAGGAATCGACGATCAGACAGCATACTCATGCCTCATCGTAGTCACAGGAAATTTTTAAAACCATTATAGTTATCAATGAGATATTTATTCGTTCTTCTTTTCATCATTAGCATGAGCACTTCTGCGCAAAACTTTAATGCTGATATCATTTCGCATCGCGAGCATTATAAAAAAGAGTTTCTCGAAGATAAGCGCTCGCCGCTTAAGGGAGATCAATTGAAAGATCTCGATTTTTTTGCTCCTGACAGCAACTATCGGATTGATGTAAGGGTAGAGATGTTGATGGGAGAGCAATCCTTTATGATACCCACCTTTAGTGGTACTTCAAAAGAATACATCAGGTATGCAGTTCTCCATTGCAAAATCGGTGACGTACCTACAAATCTGACAGTTTACAAAAATATCGCGTTATCTAAACAATTGGAGTACCGGGATTACCTGTTTTTGCCATTTACAGACTTTACCAACGGAAAAGAAAGTTACAGCGGAGGCCGTTACCTGGATTTGAAAACAGGCGACCTGGAAGGCGGTAATGCGAAAATTGATTTCAATAAGGCTTACAATCCATACTGTGCTTATAGCGACGGTTACCAATGCCCCAAACCACCGGCAGAAAATCAACTTCAGCTGTGCATACTGGCAGGCGAACGGAATTATAAAGGAAAAAAAACACACTAAATAGTAAATAAACAACTCGTACATTCTAAAACTCAGATACGCTGCTCAATGAATATTTTTCTAAAAATAATCCTGGCTCTTTTTATCTTCTTTATCATCCTTTTCGCTGGTATTGCTATCACCATCGTCATGTCATTAGACGGAGCCTCCGAGTTGTCTAAGGGCACCGCAATTGCGTTGGCGATACTTACTGAGATCATGGTCATGCTGATCATTTTCAACGTGGAAGACAGGAAGCTGCTTTATAAAGTTACAGCTGTGATATATGGTATCTGCGCATCAATCTATCTCGGACAATGGGCCAATGATTACTTGGAATCGAAGATTGCCGTGGTGAAGGATACCATCAATTTGGAACAGTACGGACCTTTTGCACGTCCAACTAAAGCCGTCTCCTTAAATAAGGCAAGCGAAGTTAAGATAGCCGGTGATTTACCTGTACTTGATGGCGCCACCGCACTTTACCCGCTGTATTCCGCTTTTGCTAAGGCAACCTATCCACAGAAACACTATGATGTTGACAAAAGCGAGGTCATGTGTACTAATACCATCAGTGCCTACCAGTCATTGGTCGATGGAACGGTTGATGTCATTTTTGTCGCCCGTCCTTCCCAGGAGCAGCTTGACTACGCGAAAGAGAGAGGAGTGGAGCTGTTCCTGACGGCCATTGGTAGGGAAGCTTTTGTATTTTTTGTCAATTCAAAGAACGAGGTGTCATCGCTCAGTATAGCGCAGATCAGAAGGATTTATGCCGGGGAAATCACCAATTGGAAAACCGTCGGTGGTTCATCGTCCGACATTAAAGCTTTTCAGCGTCCGGAGGGCAGCGGCAGTCAGACCATGTTAGAGCACAATATGGGAGGCTACCGACTGATGAACCCTCCCGGAAATCAGCGTGTACAAATGATGGGTGGAATCATTAGGGAAACGGCTGAGTATAAGAATTTCAAAAGTGCGCTTGGATATTCCTTTTTGTATTTTGCCACGGAAATGGTGAAAAACAAGGAGATAAAAATTCTGGGCATTGACGGCGTCGCAGCCACTAGGGCAAACATCGCAAACCGAAGTTACCCTTTAAGTACAGATTTCTATGCGGTGACCAGAAATGATTCCAGTTCATCAGAAAAAAAGACATCAATAAAAAAACTGCTAGCGTTTATCTTATCGGACGAAGGAAAAGAAATCATCGAAAAAACAGGTTATACGCCGTTATCCAGGTAAGTTGCCGTCCTAATGAACTGTTGTCGACGATTAAAATTGATTATTCCCAAAACAGGAATTCGTCAGACTTGTTGTATCGCTAAATAATTGAACAGTTTAATCATCTGCGGAGATCGTTTAGGTGTCCGCAGATTTTTTTTGACCGTTCCAGCTCAAACTTAGGCATCCCTGGATTTGTTGTTTCGATATTTAGGTCACTGAACTGAAAATAAGTCGTACGTTCCAACACATATTCCTCTTTGAGCTATTGAGCATTTGAAATGATCAAAGTGTGTATTCATGATCATAACTTCATGTAAAATTGACAATAAGTCCCTTTTCCTGTCTCAGATATGTTTAAACTGCGATTTTTTGCATTTCAAACACCTCTTTTCTGATGCTGTTTTTTAGAGAAACGAGTGCTTTGTAACGAATATATTATGGTTTTGGCATAAAATATGCTTATTAGGAGTACATGCTAAGCTTTAAAAAGCTATTTGTTTAAACGAAATCCCTATTTGTAACGAATGATATCATTTTTCAAGAAAAAAGCACAGGTTTCAGATATAGAATGGTTGGGGATTGATGTTCATTCTCATTTGTTACCTGGAATTGATGACGGATCCCCTGATTTGGATAAATCTTTGAGTTTGATCAGGCAGTTAAATGAATTAGGCTTTTACAAATTTCTGTGTACACCTCATATTTTTACGGAGTTGTACCCAAATAACTCCGATACCATTACATCAGCGTTGACTGATGTAAAAAATGCGATGAATTCGTCCGATTTTAATGTCGAAATCGGCGCAGCAGCAGAATATATGGTTGATGAAACATTTAAAATCAGTGATGACCTTTTGTGTTTGCCTGGAAAGCATATTTTAATTGAGATGTCCTATCTTTCTGAGACGCCTAACATCGAAGATGTAATATTTAAATTACAATTGAGCGGCTACAAAGTAATACTTGCACATCCTGAACGTTATAATTTCAATCATAAGAGTCTTGAGCGTTACCATCGCTATAAGGATCTTGGGGTAATGTTGCAGCTGAATTTGCTGTCTGTATACGGGTATTACGGGAAGGATGTGAAAGCAGCAGCGGATTATTTACTGGAACAGCAAATGTATGATCTTGCTGCAACTGATCTTCATCACGACAAACATTTGAAGACATTGACATCCGCAGTGACCAGTGGTTACCTTTATAACAAGCTGGGTAACTATAATTTTAAAAACAAGGAGCTTTTTTCCTGAGTTTAGCCAAATATACATTAGTGAAAAAGGGTGACAGACGAAGGTCGGATGTTACAGGAATATATAAATAAATAAAACGTTTTAGCAAACTGGTATTAAAGAGCTTAGTAAATAATAGATGTAGTATATAACCATTAAAAGATAACCTAATTACCGAATAAATTTAAAAACGCCTTATCTATCCCTATGAAGAGAAGTTTTAATACAAGTGAACTCAGAAAATATACATTTATATTTTGTGCTTTACTTTTCGCCTCATGTTCAACCACCAAGAAAGTTCCATACTTTCAGGATATCTCCGCTGATGAGAAGTCCCTGTTGTCAAGCACCGCTGCTTATACCGAGCCGGTTATCCAACCTGATGACATCATTTCCATTTCTGTTTTCACGATTGATCCAACGACGTCTATGGTAGTTAACCAGGTAGGAACGCAGGCCATCAGTACGGTGCCTTCGCCAATAGCAGGTGTAAACGCAACTCCTCCAACGGCTGGATTCCTGGTCGATAAAAACGGGGAGATTGATCTTTCGGTAATCGGAAGGGTAAAAATCGGAGGGCTGACCACCTATCAGGCGAGAGATCTGATCAAATTGAAGGCTTCCCTGGTTTATAAAAATCCGAATGTACAGGTCAGGTATGCCAACTTTAAGGTTACTGTTCTTGGTGAAGTAGGGCGACCTGCATCTTATGTGCTTCCAAATGAGCGTGTAAGTGTGTTGGATGCGCTGGGACTTGCCGGTGACCTCACCATCTTCGGTCGCCGTGAGAATGTGCTGCTGATCCGCGATAATGATGGCAAAAAGGAATTTGCACGTCTGAACCTGAATTCAGCGCAGATGTTCAACAGTCCTTTTTATTACCTGAAGCAAAATGATGTGATCTATGTGGAACCAAATAAAGGTAAAGCAGCCTCTTTAAACCAGGCCAGGACACAAACCTTTGCGGTTATTGGTACTGCACTTTCGGTACTCATCGTACTTTTCACAAGACTTTAATTCGTTAACCTTAGCATATTCCTATGAATACAACTGCCGAAGAAAGAATCGTCAAAAAGGATGACGGATTGGATTTTAAACAAATTTTACTTCGTTTATCACACAACTGGTACTGGATTTTGCTGTCCATCATCGTATGTCTCAGCATCTCTTACCTATACCTGAAATTTAAATCACCGAGTTATAAAATCTCCGCACGTGTATTGGTGAATGATGAAAAGAAAGGTGCTGCCGGTGGCCTGATGGCTGGTGCGGAAATGCTGGGTGACCTCAGCGGCCTCCTGGGAGCTAAAAGTACGGTCGACAATGAGGCGGAGATCCTTAAAACACGCTTTTTAATGGAGCAGGTGGTGAAGGACATGAACCTCAATATCACCTATTTCACAAAACAGAGTTTCAAAAGCACAGAACTTTATAAGTCACCATTCAACCTGAAAATCGTTACCCCCTTGGATACCATCTCCGCAACGGAAATGGAGGTGAAGCTGAACAAAAGCAACCAGCTGGCGATCAGTACGGAAGACATCGATACGGTGGTAAACTTCAATAAGCCTTTCAGGTTGCCTAAGGTAGGTGTGGTTGAATTTTCCAGAAATGCGGGGGTGCCTGAAGCAGGCAACGATTATGATGTGAACATTGTTTCTATTGATGCCAAGGTAGCCGACCTGATGGAGGTGCTTAGTGTGGAAGTCAGAAATAAACTCATCACCATCATTGATGTATCCATGATCCATCCGATTCCTAAAAAAGGAGAGGATATTCTGGCAAAACTTATTGATACCTATGTGAAAGCCAACCTGAGAGATAAAAATGAAATTGCCGACAGCACGGTCAAATTTATTCAGAACAGACTGGCCTATATCGGCGGAGAGCTGGGAGACCTTGAGGGAAACATCCAGGGCTTCAAACAGAAAAATAACCTTGCAGATATGACGGAACAGTCTAAGCTGCTGGTACAAACAAGTTCAGAATACGTTTCCGAGCTCAGCAAGATAGAGACCCAGATCAGCATCCTGAAAAGTCTTCAGCAATACATGAAAGACGACTCTAAAAATAAAAGGGTATTGCCAAGCTCGCTGATCCCCGCGGACCTGGTGTTTAGCGGTGCGGTAGAAAAATATAATGAGCTGACGCTGGAACGTGCGCGCCGGTTAATCGGTATGACAGAGGCGAATCCTTCTATTGTGTTGATCGATAAGGAGATCGCAAATGCCAGGGCGGACATCCAGGCCAACCTTTCTACAACACTGGATGGTTTTGTAATTACCAGGAATAAGTTGAACAGCCAGATCAATCAGGCGGAATCGAAGGTGCGCGACGTACCAGCAATTGAACGCAATTACCTGAACCTGGCCAGACAGCAACAAATCAAACAGGAGCTGTACATCTTCCTGATGCAGAAGAGCGAGGAGACTGCCATCTCTAAAACTTCAAATATAGCCATCTCTAAAACGATTGATCCACCGAAGTCTGAAGTACAGCCATTCAGCCCTAAAAAGCCAATGGTATATGTACTCGGTATGTTCCTGGGTTTACTCATTCCTGTTTCCTTCATTTACTTGATGGAGATCACCAATGATAAGATCCAGACGAAAGAAGATATTGAAAGGATCACCAACGTACCGGTGATCGGGGAGATCAGCCGTCATGAAGACAGCGACAGTCTTGCCGTTGCCAATAGCTCCCGTTCTGCAGTATCTGAGCAATTCAGGGCATTGCGAACGAACTTATCATTCTACATGAAGTCCTCGGATGCCAGGGTAATCCTGATGACCTCAAGCATGTCTGGCGAAGGAAAGTCCTTTGTTGCGGTCAACCTGGCCAATATCCTTGCCTTATCCAACAAGAAAGTAGTCCTGATGGAGCTGGATTTAAGAAAACCAGGCTTGTCCATCAAACTGAAAACTCCGAATGATACCGGTTTTACCAACTACATCATCAATGATGAGCTGACGGCAAAAGACATCATCAAGCCATTGAGTATTCATAAGAACCTGTCGCTGGTAAGCTCAGGTCCTGTGCCGCCGAACCCGGCGGAGATGTTGCTCAGTGACCGCACCAAAGAGTTGATCGAAGAGCTGAAGTTACAATTCGACTATGTGATCATCGATGCGCCGCCGATCGGTGTGGTTGCGGATGCTCAAATGTTATCTGCACATGCAGACGTATGTATCTATCTGGTAAGGCAGAACGTAACCTCGAAACACCAGCTGAATATCCTGGAGGAACTGCGCGCAAGCGAAAAAATTAAAGGACTGGGTATTGTGGTCAACGACATTACTGGTCGCGGATATGGCTACGGTAAAGGATATGGTTATGGCTACGGTTATGGCTCTTACGGAGAAGATGCCGCAGAAAAAAATTGGTTTAAAAAGTTATTCAAATCTTAATAATTATGTTTAAAATACTTGATTGCACCTTGCGCGATGGTGGTTATTACACCAACTGGGACTTCGACAAAACTTTAGTCCATACTTACTTAAATTCTTTGAATAACCTGCCAATTGAATACATCGAAGTTGGCTATCGCAGTATTCCTATCAAAGAATATTTTGGTAAGTATTTTTACTCGCCAGTGTATGAGCTGGAGGAAATGAAAAAGATCACCAATAAAAAGCTGGTCATCATTTTCAATGAAAAAGACATCCGCGTAGAACATGTGGAAGAGCTCCTCGGCCCGATCAAAGGAATTGTGGACATGGTGAGAATTGCCATTGATCCGCAGCACCTGGGACGTGCGCTGAAGCTGGCTGCCGAAATTAAGAAACATGGTTTCGAGGTCGGTTTTAACGTAATGTACATGTCTAAATGGAAACAATATGGTGATTTTGTTGCAGGCCTGAAAGAACTGAATGGCCTGGCTGATTATTTCTATATGGTCGACAGCTACGGTGGTGTGTTTCCGGATGATGTGAAAGAAACCATGGACCTGGTTCGCGCCAACACGGACTGTAAAATTGGATTCCATGGTCATAATAACCTGGAGATGGCCCTGATCAATTCATTGACGGCCATTGAATATGGTGCGGATATGATTGATGCGACCATTCTCGGAATGGGTAGGGGTGCCGGAAACCTGAAAACAGAACTGTTGCTGGCAGTACTGAACACAAAATACGATTGGGACATCGATTTCAATGCAATCGGTAATGCGGTTGATGCTTTTGATGGCCTGTTGAAAAAATATGAATGGGGTACCAATGTACCTTATATGATCTCCGGATCGAACTCACTTCCGCAAAAGGATGTGATGGATTGGTACACAACGCGGGTATATTCATTGAACAGTATGGTACGTGCACTGCAGAATCAGAAGAACAACATCAAGGACAATGAAGAACTGCCGACTTTCAAACCTGAAAAGTCGTATGACAAGGTCCTGATCATTGGTGGTGGACCAAACTCTGTTGAACATTCCAAGGCGATCATTGAGTTTATCAACCAGCAGGATAATCTGGCCGTAGTCCATGCGAGTTCGAAGAATGCCCTTTATTACAAAGGTGTTAACGCTGATCAGTTCTATTGCCTGGTAGGTAACGAAGGTCACCGTCTGGAGAAAGTGTTCCACGACCTTGGTGATTTTACTGGGGTGTGTATCCTTCCGCCATATCCGCGTAAGATGGGTACTTATGTGCCTGCAAAGATCCATGACCAGTGTTTTGAGCTGGAGAAGATCACCTTTACCGATGAGCTGAAGGAATCGCACAGTGTTCTTGCTCTGCAGACTGCATTGGAGCTTAAAGCATCGGAAATCTATGTCGCAGGATTTGACGGCTATCAGGAGGCGTCCATCTCCCAGCTGGAGCGTACGCTGGTAGAAGAAAATGAATTCCTTTTTGATGCGTTTGAAAAAGCTTTTGAGAAAGACCTGATCTCCCTTACGCCAACACGTTACAAAGCATTACAGTCTGGTTCTGTCTATAGTTTTATCTGCTAATGAGTTACATCGTTGTAATACCCGCCCGATATAAATCTACCCGTTTTCCGGGTAAACCGCTTACGGACATCAATGGCAAGAGCATGTTGCTCCGTACCTATGAACAGTGTATGAAAGCGGTTGATCCCAGCCTGGTTTATGTAGCTACAGAAGACCAGCGGATTGTAGACCATTGTGAATCGTTTGGCATCCAGGTGTTGTTGACCTCCGACGACTGCCTGACAGGTACGGACCGCATTGCTGAGGTGGCTGATCTGGTAAAAGCTGATTATTACATCAATGTCCAGGGGGATGAACCATTGTTCAATCCGGAGGACATCAGCAAGGTGATCTCGTTGCTGGATACCTATTCCGGTGACATTTTAAATGGTTATTGTGCCATTGATAACGACCATCAGTACCGCAGTGTATCGGTACCGAAGGTGGTGTTCAGGCCCGATGGCAGGTTGCTTTACATGTCGAGAAGCGCCATTCCCGGCAATAAGGCCGTTGCTTTTGTGAAGGCATGGCGCCAGGTCTGCATCTACGCTTTCCCGTTTGAGGCATTGAAAGCCTTTGCTGCTTCAAATGGAAAAACGCCATTGGAAGCTGAAGAAGACATTGAGATCCTGCGTTTCCTGGAACTAGGCTACG
Source organism: Pedobacter sp. BAL39 (assembly GCF_000170795.1). Classification (GTDB taxonomy): domain Bacteria; phylum Bacteroidota; class Bacteroidia; order Sphingobacteriales; family Sphingobacteriaceae; genus Pedobacter. Next base: position 23,423 of record NZ_ABCM01000019.1, on the reverse strand, counting down.
AAGTAAGGATGCTGGAATTGTCGAGTGAGTCCGTGGCAGTAGATAACCCGGAAGACCTCGGTGAGGTATTGGCCAGGCTGAATGAAGTAGAGTAAACTTAATAAAAAACAGGCAGCCGCGCCATTGTGGCTGCCAAACTAAATAAACATAACGAATGAACATACTGGAAAATTACAAGGTGTTGTTGTGGGATTTTGATGGCGTGATTATGGATTCTATGCCCATCAGGTCCAAGGGCTTTGAAGTGGTGCTGGAGCAATATCCCAAAGAACAGGTTGAAGAGCTTTTGACTTTCCATAAGATCAACGGGGGACTGTCCCGGTATTTTAAGTTCCGGTATTTTTTTGAGGAAATCAGGAAGGAGCCGGTTACTGAAGATCAGGTGCTGGCACTGGCTGATGATTTTTCAAAGATCATGCTTGGCCTGCTGATGGATGAGAAGTTGCTGATAACGGACAGCGTGTCGTTTATCAAAAGCAATTATCAAAACTACGAGATGCACATCGTTTCGGGCTCGGATGGAAAGGAGCTGCGCCAGATCAATGATGCGCTGGGGCTGTCACCATACTTCAGGACCATCAACGGATCACCTACACCCAAGAAAGAACTGGTAGCCAACATCCTCGAAGAATACCAGTATCCCAGGGATGAAGTCATCCTGATCGGGGATTCCATCAATGATTATGAAGCGGCACAGTTCAACCAGATCTCCTTTGCCGGGTATAATGAAGAATCGCTGAAAACTATCTCTGAGAACTATATAGAACAGTTTAACATCAAGGTTTCCAAATGAGATTAAGCATCTTTAAGACCGTGATTTTTGAGGGTTTAACCCGTTTCTTTACACTTGCGGTTGTATTGCTGGTGTCGAGGAACTTCTCAGTTGCTACCTACGGTTACTTTACGCTTTTCATTACCATTACCTCCATCGGGCAGACGGTGATCGACTTTGGATCTCAGAATTTTGGAGTAAAGGAGCTGATCAAACTGAAAGACATCACCGATATCAAAACGCTGGTACGTACGGTCAGTACGTTCAGGTTTATTGGTTTTGTGCTTTGGGTGGTCTTCTCCATTGTATACTCATTGTTCATTGAGGATGCATTTTCATTTGCGGTGTTGTTGATTGTGTGGGGACTCATTTATCTTTATTACTGCGACTGGATACTGAAGGGTGTGGGAAAGATTTCCAGTCAGGCGCTGATCAACATGATCACCAACGGACTGGGGGTGCTGGTGCTTTACGTGCTGATCCTTAATAAATCACACCTGAGTACTGATGCATTGATTACGCTGGGGAAAATCGCCCCTTTATTGGCCTCAGGTATCATCTCCATCCTGGTGCTACGTTCAATGACCAAGACCAACCTGGTGTTTCAGCCGGTACAAAAGACCTGGCCCAAAGCGCATTTCAAGGAAACCATGCTGTTTACCACCGGGAGCTTCTGCGCGCGTGCATACAATTCCATTGGTCTGATCTTAGTTGGGTTTCTGACTGATAAAGTGACGCTTGGCCTCATCTCTTACGCCTTTACTTTTTACAATATCTTCAGCATGGGCAGGTCGATCCTGATCACCTCCGTTTATCCTTACTTCTGTAAGCTGGAACGGCATAAAGCGCTTAAGCTGGCGATGTACCTGAATCTATTCGCAACTGCCTGTTTTGTGATTTTCCTGATCATCTACCTTAATTTTTCTGATCAGATCATCCACATCATTGTGCCGAGTGAAAATGTGATCTCCGAGATCACCAGGTTTAATTTTAATGTAGGCGTAGCCTTGATCGGGACAGTTTGTATGTCCTTTTTCACCATTACATTTCTTCAGGCATTTGAAGGAGGGGCTATTTTTAACCGTCTGACCATCTACGGGCTCATCATTGTAGTGGTGCTCAACCTGCTGAGTTATGCCTTTGGCTATCTGGCCTATAGTTCTATTTTATCGTTACTGGTTGCAGAGCTGCTGATTTCCATCTGTTCCTATTATCACATTTTTAAAAAGAAGTCAATTGAAAACATTAGTCAATAGGTTATTTCTCGCCCTGATCGTATTGCTGCCATGGCATTCACTGATCATCAACGGATATATCCGGAAGTTCATTCCGCCAATTGTGTTGTGGAAGGAGCTGGTGGTGGTGTCGTTGCTCATCATCGCCTTTACCTACAAGGGGGCGAAAATCAACAGCGGGCGATGGTTGATCATTATTGCTACGGTTTTCCTGCTGACGGCCCATTTGCTGTTTAACAGCGTCGGGCTGCAGGCATTGCCCAGTTACCGGATTTATATGTTCCCGATATTTCTTAGCATCTCCCTCTTTAAACTGGGGGAGCTGATCGACTGGGAGAAACTTGTCCGTTGGTTTGTGATCTCTGCTTTTGCGATGGCCGTGTTCACCATTGTACAACAGCTGTTCCTCGGTGAAGCCATCTACCTGAATGCGGGTTATCCGACAAATACCTTTAGCGAGGACAAGCTGAACTTTACCTTTTACATTGGCTTCGGACTGTTGCAGCGTGGAGCTGGTGGATTTATCGCACCGATTCCTTATAGTGTTTACCTGATCCTGGCGTTGGTGCTGCTTTTTAAATATAGGGACATCTTTGATGCTAAACATTACCGCATCATAGGTATGGTGCTCAACATCAGTCTGGTGCTGACATTTACCAGGTCGACCATTGCAAGTTACCTCTTGTTTTTCATCTTACCTTATACCAAGATTTTCACTTTTAAAACGTTAAAGATCCTCATTGCTTTTGTAGGGATCATGATTGTCCAGTTTTTCATAGTACCAGCCTCCATACAGGAGATGGAAATGGGTACACTGGATACTTTCTGGAGCAATAGTACTTCGCTGGAGGACAGTAGCTCTGCGGGCCACTTTGAAAGTCTGGAGCGCGGGTTACGCATTGCCTGGGAGAACATCGGCACCGGTCTCGGGCTCGGGACTGTAGGTTCACAGACGGCAGCATTCTCTAACGAGGCACTGGTGATTGAATCCGGCTTCCTGTCGGTCATCATTGAACTTGGCTTGTTGTCGGCGGTATTTGTATTCCTGGCCTATCCACTGATGCATTTCAAGAAAGGATCTATATCCACGGTGATCCTGTTGGTTTACCTGGCAGTGTCCTTTCTCTTACCCCTGGTCCACTATGTGGAGCTATCATTTTTAATTTTAATATGCATTGAAGCATTAAATAAAGACAGAACTATATATGTTGATCATCGTAGGCAGCCCATGGCAGGCGCTCTTAGCTAAGAGCTATATTCTTAAAGAAAAAATTGAGCATCCGCAGTATGTGATTGAGAAGTCTTCTCCAAAATCCTACGCTGAGATTATCAAAATCCTCAATGTAGGGGAGGCGGACATCCGCATCACCATCGAGTGGGGCAGGCTTTCGGTGTTGTCTTTTGACAAAGCGAAGAAGGCTTCCGCTTATATCGACGAGATCCTCACTAACCTAAAGGAGGAGTACTTTCAGAAAGTAGAGACGGTACTTGTCTTTTCCGAGCAAACGGTGTTTTTCAAAATCTTTTATGATGTTTTTGGCGATACAAAAACTTATCTGAAATCTGAAGATGGCATCCTCGACTATCTTTCTAAGCTGAAACACCATGGCGTGACGAAGAAGATTGCCGGTTATCTGCTGATGGGGGCAAAAACCAAGTACTACGTGTACAAAAGTTATTTTCCCATTTTCCGTAAGGTGATCATGTTCCGTAAAATGACGGAAGTGAGCGGTGACCAGTATGTGCCCTTAACCAGCCTGAAGAAGGAGTTTCTTACTGTATTAAAAGAGGCATACGCCCTTGGAGGAGCAGAGGTTGGCTTTAAAGATAAAGATGTGCTCCTCATCACACAATCGCTTTCGGAGGATAAGGTGATGTCTCTCGAAGAAGAGATGAAACTGTATGAGAAGTTCATTCAGCGTTGCAATGATCTTAATCTTAGTGTGATCATCAAACCACACCCGAGGTCTTATCCTGAGAAGATCCAGGCCCTTACGACGCTGACTTCCCAGCATGTCCAGTTTTTTGAAGACTATGGCATCCCTGCGGAGTCTATGCTGCTCAGCGGAAAATTCAAAGAGGTGGTGGGGATCTATTCCAATACCATCATTTATGCCAACGAATTTTTCGGCGTAAAAGGGATCTCTCTGCTGACACCGGGCGTGATTGACTTACTTAAACAAAAAGAAAAGAAAAGATTCGACTATATCTACAGTCGCCTGAAGGAGTACTTCAGTGAAGACTATACTGTTTTTCAATAATTTACCAATAAATTTTAGCTATGCCGTACCGTTTTATTTTAATGTTTATACTATCCGTAACAGCGCTCTTTTCAACAACCGCAAAAAATGATGAAGATGATGTGCCTGCAAACAACAAAATACAACTCGGCGCCTACTACTTTGATGGCTGGACAGGGGAGTACCCCCAGCACATCACCTCGCACTTGAAAGAATCTTTTGCCAACAGAAAGCCGAAATGGGGCTGGGTAACCAGTTCGCAGGAGATTGTAGACGAGCAGATCATGATGGCCTCGGATGCCGGACTGTCGTTCTTCAGCTTCTGCTGGTACTATAGCGGTAAGAAGAAGTTTCAATCTGAGCCACTCAACAATGCCCTGCGTTATTACAACTCTTCGAAATATAAGTCGAAGCTGAAGTTTTGCCTGATGGTTGCCAATCATGAGGGGTTTTTCATTGGCCCAAACGAATGGGTGGATGCGAAGGCAGAATGGATCCTTCAGTTCAAGAAAAGCAATTACCTGAAGGTTGACGGAAAGCCGCTGGTGATTTTGTTTTCGGTACCCAGCCTGGTGAACAAATTTGGTTCGGAGGTCAATGTGAAAAGAGCATTGCAGTCACTTCGCAATGACGCCATCAAAAATGGATTACCAGGGGTGACGATTGCCGCATGCGTTTCAGGATACCGGAGCAGCATTGTAGAAGCCCAAAACTGCGGCTTTGATATCCTTACAGGTTATAACTACCACAGTTCTGGGTTTAAAGCCGGTTCTACAGAGATCCCGATCTCCAATATGCAGGCAGCAGAAAACCAGATGTGGAACAACATTGCTTACGTTAGCCCATTAAAATTCATTCCTGTAGCCACCCTAAACTGGGACCCACGGCCATGGGCCAATGCGGGTAACGGGTATGATAAGGCTCCTTATTTCGTGGGATATTCTGAGAAATCGGTCTATAAGTCGGTTTCATCATTAATTGACTGGATTAATAAAAACAAGTGGGAGACTCCCAAGGAAAGGATCGGCCTGTTATATGCATGGAATGAAAACGGGGAGGGAGCCTATCTGACCCCTTCTCAGGAGGGAGATGATAACCTGTTACGCGGCGTACAAAAAGCTTTAAAAGAAAAATAAATGAATGCAACACCAAAACCCATAAAGATCCTTTTGGATGCACATATTTTTGACCATTCCTTTCAGGGAACGGCGACTTATATCTATGGTTTGTACACTGCGCTGGTTGCTTTCGAGCGACTGGAGATTACGCTCTGTGCCCATGATGTTGACAACCTCAAACAGTTGTTCCCGGACCCGAGGTTTAAGTTTGTTCAGCTCAATGCCGCTGGTCGTATGAAAAGGCTGATGACAGAGTACCCGAGGATCATAAAAGAAGGAGGTTATGATTACGCACATTTTCAATACATCGTCCCCTTTGTTAAAAACTGCAAATTCATCAATACAGTCCACGACCTGCTCTTTCTGGAGTTCAAACAGTATTTCCCATGGTCATACCGCGTCAGCAGGAAACTGATGTTTTATGCTTCGGCAAAACGATCAGACCTTATACTAACAGTTTCTGATTATTCGAGGATCGACGTGGCCAAAAAATTTGGCATCAAAATATCCGATATCCATGTGACGCCAAATGCCGTAAGTCCGGCGGAGCCCTCTGATGTAAACATCCTCGAAAAATATGGGCTTAAGAAATACCTTCTTTATGTCAGCCGCTTTGAGCCCCGTAAGAACCACATCGGTTTATTGCAGGCTTATTTAAAGCTGAAGCTGTACGAGCAGGGTTACCATCTGGTATTTATAGGCAGCAAAAAAGAACAAATAGAGCTGAACGCTTATGAGGAACTTCAGAAGCTGATCCACGCAGATGCCCGTCCTTTTATTCATTTCAAGGAAAAGCTGAGCTGGCCGGACCTGAATGCATTCTACCAGCAGGCAGACTGTTTTGTATTCCCGTCGCTTGCTGAAGGTTTCGGTATTCCGCCGATAGAAGCAGCGATGAATGGCTGTAAGGTGTTGAGTTCAAACCAGACGGCGATGTCCGAGTTCAGCTTTTTCAAGTACCTGTTTGATCCCAATGACCAGACTGCATTTGAAAACCAACTGGCGGCCGTGCTGGCAGATGACAATTATCCTTTTGAGGAAATTAAAGAGGCCATCACGAATAAGTACAACTGGCAGGTTATTGCAGAAAATTTTTATCATCTCATCATTAACGACCACAATTAATTTAACCACATATGCGCATAGCGATAATCGGAACTAGAGGGATACCCAACTATTATGGTGGCTTTGAACAGTGTGCAGAATATCTGGCACTGGGTTTAGTCAAACGGGGATATGAAGTGATTGTTTATAATTCTCATAACCATCCATATCAGGAGAAAGAATGGAACGGCGTGAAGCTGATCCATTGTTATGATCCTGAAAATAAGATAGGTACTGCCGGGCAGTTCATTTATGACCTCAATTGCATCGTTGATGTGAGAAAAAGGAATTGTGACATCATCCTCCAGCTGGGATATACCAGCAGCTCTATCTGGGGATGGATGTTGCCGAAAAAGGTTGTGGTCACCACCAATATGGACGGATTGGAATGGAAGCGTACCAAGTATTCGGAGAAAGTGAAGAAGTTTCTCCGGTATGCCGAAAGCCTGGGCGTCAAGTACAGTGACCACCTGATCTCGGATTCTATTGGCATCCAGGATTATCTCAAAGAGAAGTATCAGAAGGATTCCACTTTTATTGCCTATGGTGCCACAGCTTTTGAGAAGCCTGATGTGAGCGACCTGGATGCATATGGGCTGATCCCTCAGCAGTATGACATGCTCATTGCCAGGCTCGAGCCTGAAAATAGCATTGACGTAATCCTCGAGGGGGTATCCCTGGCAGGTCTCGATCGGCCTTTTCTGGTTGTGGGCAAACATGAGACAGCATATGGTGAATACCTGAAACAGAAATACGCAGCATATACTCAGATTCGTTTTATAGGTGGGATTTATAACATCAACATATTGAACAACCTGAGGTATTACTCCAACATCTATTTTCATGGACATACTGTTGGCGGTACGAATCCTTCTTTACTGGAGGCTATGGCGTCCAACAGCCTGATCTGTGCAAATGACAACCCTTTTAACAAGTATATTCTGGAAGGGGATGCAATCTACTTTCAAACTGCGCAAGAAGTAAGGGAGCATTTGCTGAGCGTGGTATATGATGAGGAACACTATCAAAAGATGTTAAAGAACAACATGGCTAAAATCAATGACATCTACGACTGGGAGATCATCACGGATCAATACGCCGCACATTTCGAAAGTGTGAAAGGTATCATCAACAGATAGTATCACTCCCAGTCTGCTTCTTTGGAATTGAAGTAAGAGAGAGGTTGAGATCAAAGGGTTATCTTTTTAATATTAATCCCCTGCAATGAAAACATTGACAGGGGATTTTTATTGATGATGGGAGCGGTAAAGCGCGTTAATCGGGTATATTAAGTTTCTTTTTCATCAGTTCGTAGTTTTCCAGGTCTTTTTTTGGAAGGCTGGAGATCAGGCTTCCGCCTGGGATGATGACATAGCGATACTGCAGTAACGTCGATAGTGCGACACTACTTGAGTTGTCGGCTGTAAACCTGGTGATGACGATCCGGTTGAAGAGCGGCATAAAATTGATGATATTGCTTTTTCCACCTGCAAAACTGGTGTAAGGAAGTGGCATGACTCCTCCTCCATAGGTGAAATATACCAGTATCGTTCCAGAATTCAGAACTGAAGTACTGATTGACTTGGCAGTAATGTATCCCACCTTTAACTTGGAGTTGTCAATAGTGGTGTCGCTGAAAGCCTTGGCATATTGCCATCCCGAATACATGATTCCGGAGGTTCCCGCAGGACCTTTTAGTGAAACACCGATACCCCAGCCTGCGGTCAGCTTAGGGCCATACAGGGTGTAACTGGTCTTGTCCAGGTAGTAGTCGTTGACGGCCCCGATGTTGGCTGCAGGGGCGCCTGATCCATTCAGGATCTTATTTCCGTTCGTGCCATTGCTGCCGTTTGCACCATTTTGACCGGCGGGTCCCTGGATTCCATTGGCCCCCAGCATGGAAAAGCCGGTACCCCAGCTGCCATCAGGCTTTTTAGGTCCGTAAAATTTACTTGTGCTCAGGTCGAGGTAGAAGTCGCCTACGGCACCGATCGAGGTTGCAGGTACTGCGTTGCCGCTCAGTACCGTACTCCCGGCTGGCCCGGCTATACCTGAATCTCCTTTTTCCCCCTGCAGGCCCATTTGTTTCTTGCAGGAATAGAGAATTGTACAGGACATGAACACCAGGCACATCGCTGTCAGAAGTTTAGATGAAGTCATAACGAATTGATTTAATGTTGGTTGAAAATAGGTAGCCTTGTTCAATCCATTTTTGTCAATAACATGAAGCAGGTGTTTAGAGTCGTGAACAGGTAGAAATAATGAGCGAGATCTAAATCCTGGCTGACATGGTGCTGCAGCATATTCATCTATAAAAAAGCCCCCAGATTTCTTTGGGGGCGGTGTATTATGCCTTGTCAGTAGGCAGGTCAGATTTTGAACGCTGCTATTAAAGGCTTTTGACGACTTTAAGCTGTAGTCCGAAGCTGTTGTTCAGTAATTTTCCCTGATCGAGGGCAGTAGCAAATCCCATTCTGTAGCCTTTATTAAATTGTTTCATGCTTTCGAGGAAAACAGAGAACTGCTGTACCGGCACAAAAAGGTTGGTGGTTTGCGGGTTTCTGATTGAACCAGTAGAGCCACCATATTCGCTTGTTCCAAAAGTACCATAGTTCCAGGAGTAGGAAACTTTTGAGGTAAAGTTCCACTGGTTTAAACTTCCGGAGAGGCCTAAGTGTAATGCGATGATCCTGTTATTGATGAAGTAATCTGCGTAGCGGTAAGCCTGACCCTCCCGGGCCTGATTTCTGGCGGTAATGAAGGGGTTACCCATGCCGAGGTCTTTATAAGACCATCCTTCAAGATAATAGAAGTTGTTGTAATAATCCTCATCACCCGATTTCGTAGGCTTGGACCAAGGATAACCCGCCTGGTCCTTAGAATAGAATACTTCAAAAAGAGCCTTTTTCCATCTGAACCCGCGGTTGTTGTCGTCAAAATGTTTGTTTTCTATGCTAATTCCATTCAGTCCGTCGGCGATGTTGGCCAGTTTTGACAACGCACCCACATCATAAAGGTTTTGTCGGTATAACATCAGCTTGAAGTTATCAAACTCATATTCAGCACCCACATCAAGTGAGCCCAGCTGGTTACCTATTTTAGAGGTGGGCACCCCTCTGGCGCCATAAGCTTTACCTGTGGCTACATAAAACAAAGATTCCAGTGTGGAAAGATCAAAGTTAGGTCCGTAAGCTTCTTTTTCATTACCCCAGTATACCTGATGGTTGAACCCACCATAAAGCTTCAGTCGCCAGTCCTTTTTTCCAAGTCGCACATACAAAGACTTCTGGTGCAGGTAGGTTTGCGGGTATCTGTTGTTGATGGGGAAAGCGGTACCTCCATTCGTCGAGGACCCGACGGACTCGAGGATAAATACTTTGCCTACCCAACCATGAGCGAAGTTTCCTTTGAAGGCAAATAGTCCGTTGAATACAGGAATGGTATAATATTCAGGAATAGAGATTTCGACTTTCGGTATGCCCAGGGCATTTCCGGATACGGCGAAGTTTCCCGAGCTCAGGGTGGTATCGCCATTAAGTCCCATGACGTCCTTTGTGCGGCCGACTTTCAGCTGGAAGATGCTGGCTTTCACTTTTGCATAAGCCTCAATCAATTGGAGATTGGCATCTTTACCACCATTTGCACGGCCTTCAAAACCAAATCCCCAGTCGAACGCCTTTTTTCTTCCGGAGTTTAGATCTGCAGTAGACAGGGTGTCGTAATCTTTACGCATCCTGGCAAGGAAACTACCAGAGGCCCCGGACAGCGGGATAGATCCATATTGGTTAGACCTCATCCAGAACGGAACGGTACTATTTGTGGTTCCGATGGCCTGAAGTTCTAATTCGGCGCTGATGTTTCTTATGCCCTGCGACCGCGCTTCTGCTGCGAGCAACAGTAGGGTGGATGAAAGGATAATGAGGCGCTTATTCCTGGTTAGCTTGGTGCGTTTATAATTCATAGGATCGATTAAGGTAGAAGATTTAGTTTTAGCGCTGATTTAGGTGAACCGTTCTCCAAAGCTGATGCTCATTTGGTTGACAACCTCTTTGATTTCCTGCTCATGAGTTTTTGGATAGATGAGCAATGCATTTCCTTCATCGACAACAATAAAGTTATCCAGGCCCCTGATGATGGCTAGTTTATCATTGTTGATGTGTATGATGCTGTTACTGGTGTCCCTGATATTTGCTTGAGTGGCAGAGACCACATTATTTTCCTCATTTTTCGGTGCCGCTTCGTAAAGGGAAGCCCAGGTACCGAGATCAGACCAGCCGAAGTCGGCCGGGATCGTATAGACATTTTCCGCCTGTTCCATGATGGCATAATCTATAGATATGCTTGGCGCAGTTGGGTAGTGTTCATCAATAAAAGCTTGTTCATCAGCGGTATTATAGAGCTCATTTCCTTTATTAAATAAGGTATGAATTTCTTCTACATAGCGTTGGAGGCTAGCCAGGATAGAGCTGGCTTTCCAGATGAAAATCCCTGCATTCCACACATAATTGCCTTCACTAAGAAAAGCTTCCGCTTTCTCCAGTGATGGCTTCTCAGTAAAACGGACTACCTTATGGATCCCACCTTCACTTTCTTCGGCATATTTAATATATCCATAACCTGTATCAGGCCTTGTAGGATTGACGCCAAGCGTCACCAGCGCTTCATGCTGTTTGGTGTAATCTAATGCCTGTTGTATTTTCTCAATAAAAACATCTTCATAGAGTATAAAGTGGTCAGACGGCGCAACAACAATATTCGCATCGGGATTGATGGCGTTCAGTTTAAAGGAAGCATAGGCAATACAGGGAGCGGTATTTTTCCTGCTGGGTTCACAAATCAACTGGCCTGGATCAATGCCATGAAGTTGTTTGCAAATGATGTCCTTGTATTGACTATTGGTGACAATGAAAATGTTTTCTGCGGGACAAAGTTTCAAAAAACGCTCGTAAGTCAGCTGAAGTAATGATTTTCCTATTCCCAGGATGTCTATAAATTGTTTAGGGAATGCATTTCGGCTTTTAGGCCAGAACCGGCTGCCGACACCGCCAGCCATAATTAGTACAAAGTTGTTATTCTCCATTCGTCATTTTTTAGTGCTGCAAATTTTAACGTGCGCTTCGTGGTAAAGGTGGTGGCTTTAGGAAATAAAACCTAATGCTATAAGTCAAATTTGATACCAACTTATTCCGCGCGGTTGTTTCCTGAATTTATAACTAATTAAGTGCTGAAAAAGCGGTTGTCTGGTGAAATGAAAAAAGATAAAATGCATTAATTAACAATTATTTGATGATAAAATAATGAGGCTAACTGTTATTTAAACGGTTTTTCCGAAGATTATTGTAATTGCCGACAGCATTTGTAGCATTAGCGACGTAGGACCTCATTGTACTTATGATTATGGTATTATTATTGAATGTAAACATGTTAAGAATATAAGTTTCCGCTGCACTAACTATTTAAAACAAGAATAATGACTAAAAAAATCTTAATTACTGGAGGAGCTGGCTTTATCGGCTCTCATGTTGTTCGTCGGTTTGTAAAAAAATATCCTGATTACAGCATTTTTAACCTGGATAAATTGACATATGCGGGCAATCTGCTGAATTTAACGGATGTTGAAGATGCTGCCAATTACAAATTTGTCAAAGGGGATATCGTAGAAGCTGAATTTATCAATGACTTGTTCAGGACTCATGATTTTGACGCCGTTATCCACCTCGCAGCTGAATCTCATGTAGACCGTTCCATTGCAAGTCCAATGGATTTTGTGATGACCAATGTGATTGGTACGGTTAACCTGCTGAATGCGGCCAGGGAATACTGGAAAGGAGCTTATGACAAAAAACGTTTCTATCATGTATCCACAGATGAGGTTTATGGCGCACTAGGTGAAACAGGCATGTTTACCGAAAGCACTTCTTACGATCCACATAGTCCTTATTCAGCTTCTAAGGCGAGTTCAGATCATTTTGTGCGTGCATATCATGATACCTACGGCCTGGATGTGGTGATCTCCAACTGTTCCAATAATTATGGCTCTCATCATTTTCCTGAAAAGCTGATCCCATTGGCCATCAACAATATTAAGAACAACAAACCTGTTCCGGTTTATGGTAAGGGGGAAAATGTGCGCGACTGGTTATGGGTTGAAGATCATGCAAGAGCGATAGATGTCATTTTCCATGAAGCAAAAACTGGCGAAACTTATAATATCGGTGGTCATAACGAGTGGAAGAATATCGACCTGATCAAACTGCTGTGTGGCATCATGGATGAAAAGCTGGGCCGCGAAGCGGGAACTTCTGAAAAACTGATTACTTATGTGACGGATAGGGCAGGCCATGATTTACGTTATGCCATTGACTCGTCCAAGCTGCAGCAAAAACTCGGATGGGTTCCAAGTCTTCAGTTTGAAGAGGGCTTAAAGAAAACTGTGGACTGGTACCTGGAGAATGAAAAATGGCTGGATGATGTAACCTCATTTAACTATCAATCCTATTACGAAAAACAGTATGCAGAGCGCTAAATAGTGTTGCACATCTCCTCAAATTGAGGTGTTGCTCATCTATTCACGTATTGATTCAATTTACACTTAAATAAGATTATAATATATTATATGAAAGGAATAATTCTGGCAGGTGGGAGCGGTACGCGCCTGCATCCGCTGACACTTGCAATGAGTAAACAAATGATGCCGGTTTATGATAAACCCATGATTTACTACCCTTTATCTACATTAATGCTTGCTGGGATTAAAGAAGTACTGATTATTTCCACACCACATGACCTTCCTAATTTTGAAAAACTTCTTGGTGACGGAAGTAGCCTGGGCTGTAAATTTTCTTATGCTGTACAGGAGCAGCCAAATGGACTCGCTCAGGCATTTGTCATTGGGGCAGATTTCATTGGCAGGGACAAGGTAGCATTGGTATTGGGTGACAATATTTTTTACGGGGAGGGTATGTCTAAGTTGCTGCAAGCCAGTGCAAACCCAGAAGGAGGAGTCGTGTTTGCCTATCAAGTTTCGGACCCGGAACGTTACGGTGTGGTGGAATTCGACGGGCAGAACAAAGCCATTTCCATCGAAGAGAAACCAGTGGCCCCGAAGTCTGATTACGCCGTACCAGGTCTGTATTTCTACGATAATAGCGTAGTCGAGATCGCGAAAAATATAAAGCCTTCTCCTAGAGGGGAATATGAAATTACCGACGTAAATAAGGTCTATCTGGAACAAGGAAAATTAAAGGTCGGCGTGCTAAGCAGAGGTACTGCATGGCTGGATACCGGAACCTTTAATTCATTGATGCAGGCTGGACAGTTTGTGCAGGTAATTGAAGAACGGCAAGGTTTGAAGATAGGTGCTATAGAGGAGGTTGCGTATAGAATGGGGTATATTGACAAGGATCAGCTGGCCGCTGTAGCTACCCCTCTAGTAAAAAGCGGATATGGACAGTATTTATTGAAATTAATCAAATAATTATCTGTAGCCTGAGCGATAGTATTTGTAGCAATAATTGTTTGTATCATTTTCAGTACAATCTGCAGGAAGGTTTGAAAAATCCACTCTGAGGCGCCTTTAAGCTCGGTTATAACTGGTGTGTATTTTGGACACTAAGCCTCAGAGTGAATTGTTAAATATACAAGCCGTATTAATTTGAATTTTATGTTTTTCCTTGACGATCAGGTGATTTATCTTCAAATAAGCCGTTTTTTTTAATACTGAGGCGTTTTAGGTAAAATTCCGAGTGTTTTATCGATTAAAACGATGTTATTTTGCTGATTTTCCAAGTTTTACTACAAAAAAGAGGTAACGAATTTTTTTTCGAATAAAAACATTCCTGTTTTTGATACTTTTTGTGAGCAAGAGGGCCGATCATGGATTTATTTTCATTTTTCGTTAACATGAATTTAATCTTCTCGGCACAGTATTTTTTCAACTGGAATAGTTATTGTAACAATTGGGTAGCCGCAAGGCCTTACATCGTTCATCCTACTTAAATATACCCATTATGCAAACACGTTATTTGTATCTCCTCAAGTATATTCTGCCCATCACAGATATACTCATGCTGAACCTGGTTTACTTTCTTTCTTATTATGTGACTGGGTATTTTGGAAAAGAAGTTTCTTATGATCTTGTTCAGCATTATGTGATTGTATGTAACCTGATCTGGTTATTCAACACTTTGTTTTTCCGTTTGTATACGGACTATGGGGCACGTCGCCTGGAGCGCATTTATCGCGGAACATGGAGAAGTATCCTGATGCACGCGGTATTGTTTTCGGTTTACCTGTTATTTGAGAAAGATGTGGCATTCTCGAAAACATTTTTAATCATATTCTATCTGTTACTTAGTGCGTCGTTCCTGCTTAACCGTTTTATCGGAACAGCACTTCAGTTTCTGTTGATCAATAAATTCAGTGTGACCAAGAAAGTAGCGGTAATGGGTGAAAATCCTACTGGAAACCGATTGGCCAGCTACCTTACCAAACAGTTGAACGTTGACTTCTATGGAGTGATTGCCAAGTCTGACAAAAACATCTACAGTGAGCAAACCGGGATGTTGTCTGATTTTGCGATTGCAGAAATGCAGACTGCTGCTGCACATGGGGTAGAAGATCTATATGTAGCTGTTCCACCGGAAAAGTTCTCTGGAATCCATACCTTGGTTCGTGAGGCTGATAAACAATGTCTGCGCCTGAAGTTCATACCTGATATTGCCGGATCTTTAGCTACGCCTTATAACATTTCTTATATGGGTGGTGAGTTTCCCATCATCAGTCTACGTAACGAGCCTTTGGAGCTCATGAGCAATAGGTTTAAGAAGAGAGCCTTTGATATTGTTTTCAGCGGTTTGGTAATTGTTTTTATACTGAGCTGGTTATATCCGATCATCGCGTTGCTGATTAAACTGCAGAGCCCGGGGCCGGTTTTATTCAAACAACTCCGCAGTGGACGTAATGATGAACCTTTCTGGTGTCTGAAATTCCGAAGCATGAAGGTGAACGGCAATAGCGACAAGAAACAGGCAACGAAAGACGATGACAGGATCACTGCCATCGGAAAGTTCCTTAGAAAGACAAGTCTCGATGAATTGCCTCAGTTCTTCAATGTTTTTGCTGGTAGCATGACCGTTGTTGGTCCAAGACCGCATATGTTAAGCCACACCGAAGAGTATAAAGCACTGATCAGCCAGTTTATGGTGCGCCACTTCATGAAACCAGGAATTACAGGCTGGGCACAGGTAAATGGCTTTAGGGGTGAGACTAAAGAAGATGGTGCCATGGAGAAACGTGTTCAGCATGACATCTGGTATCTTGAAAACTGGACTGGTATGCTGGATGTGAAGATCATCTTTATGACCATCATCAATGTATTCAGAGGCGAGGAAAACGCTTACTAAATCGCCAGATATCCCTGCTTGACAAATATTGTAAAACACCTGAAGGACTATAGTTTCTTCAGGTGTTTTTGTTTATTGGTTTACGGTAGTGCCTGGTAAACAGTCGTTTTCATGTAAAGGAATTAAAACATTCTTTTGTTTCGCAGCAACATATTAAACAGAAAGTATAGGCTTAAAAAAATCAGTATTGAACTGAGCAGGTCAATGGACAGCGACACCGGATCAAAATTAGTAAATTGTTCCATCTCTCCCGTTCTCAAACTCTGACCTACGCCCATTTTATAGAATGTAAGGGGAAATCCCATGGCTGTCTCCGAATCATACGCCATTCCATTTTCATAGGAGATGCAGGTAAGGAGCCCGAAGATGACTATAGTTCCAAAGAAATAGGTCAATATTTTAGTTTGTCTGTTTAGTTGTCGCATCGGTATGATCATTCAATTATATCGTAAATATAGAATAGATCTTTATATATCTGTTAACCCGGACTTTTTAGCATCATGACGGCTTAAAGAATACAGGATTACACAGGAAAGCGGTTGGACAGCCCAATCCAGGGAAAGTTGGCAATATTTTTAATAGAACAGTGGAAATGTTGGTGCAACAACATCTGAAATATTTGTTCCGTTCGGAAAATTTGCTAAATAATTTGAATATTGCGCCAGATTGCATTCGTAATTGAGCTATAAGACAATCATACCATCAAATTTATAAAGGGAAATGGGGCAAGGAAGACAGAAACTCATCAATGAAGCCGAATTGTTCGCTGGATTGGCTAAAGGTGACGAACGCTGTTTTGAAGCCGTTTATCATCACTACTCCGCGCGGCTTTTTCCCTATGTTGACAAAATGGTCCGATCAAAAGCGCTGACAGAAGAAATCATACAGGACATATTTGTGCAGCTCTGGATCAACCGGCATCTGCTGCTGGACGTAAAATTTCCGACCTCATATTTGTTTAATATCGCAGCAAACAAAACACTGAGCTACCTTAAAAAAATAGCGAACACTCATAAGCTTGTCGACAAGATGGCTATGGGCCAGGCGACTTATAGCAATGACACTGAGGAACAGCTGATGGTGAAGGAAAGCAAGCGGGTCATCGAGATGGCGGTAGCACAATTACCAGAGCAGCGTCGTCTGATCTGGGAACTTAGCCGGAACCAGGGACTTAGCCATAAACAGATCGCTGCGCATCTGGGCATTTCGACAAGCACAGTGAATAACCAGTTGGGCCACGCCATGCAGTTTCTGCGTAAAAGTCTGGAAAATCGCGCGGATATACTCAGTCTTTCAATAATTATATTGCTGACAGACAGTAAGTTGTAATTTATTCTGTTTATTGGATAGTTATAGTTTCGCTGGGCATACTCTTATCCCTGAATAGCAAGCACAATTGAAGCGTAAATAACGAGATGTCGCAGCCACCATTATCTTCTGAAATTCTTTTACAAAAGTTCATCCACCATGAATCCTCTGAAGGAGAAGTGAGAGCACTGTTCCAATTAATTGGGGAAGAAAAAAATGATGCAGTCTTTATCAGGCTGTTGGAAACCGATATGGAGCTGGCCGATTTAGCTGCGGCTGATGAAGATGATCAAAAGCGCAGGGACCAGGTGTTGCTGAAAATTAAAGAGGTCATCCATGTGATTGATGGCAGAGCCCCTGTACCGGTAAATAGAATGAACTACAAGTGGTTTGCTGTTGCAGCTGTGATAGCAACTATGCTCACTGGCGTATGGCTCTTCCATGACCACTGGAAAAATGTCGATGTCAGCCAGAGCGTGGTGGTCACAAAAGACATTCCCCCAGGTAAAGTTGGTGCGACCCTGACTTTAGCAGATGGCAGGAAGATCAGTCTAAATGGTGCAGTAAAAGGAATGCTGGTAGAAGAATCTGGTATGGTAGTTCGTAAATCTACAAACGGTCAGTTGGAATATGCATCTACGGGATCTGGTATTGACCCTTCCAGGCTCAATACTTTGTCGACCGCAAATGGGGAAACTTACAACGTTCGTCTGCCAGATGGCTCATTGGTATACCTGAATGCTGCTTCCAGTCTGACCTATAGCATGGGCTTGAATGAGGCTGGAAAGCGAATTGTCAGGTTGAGTGGTGAAGGATATTTTGAAGTGGCCAAGGATAGGAAGCACCCATTCATTGTGAAAACAGGTAACCAGGAAGTCGAGGTATTGGGCACACACTTTAATGTCAATAGCTATCAGGATGAGTCTTCAATTGCTACTACCCTGGTGGAGGGGGCAGTGAAGGTAAGCGCAAATGGTACACAGCGGGTGATCCAACCTGGAGAGCAGAGCAGGAGCAATGGAGCTGGCATTACAGTAGGCCGGGTGAACGTGGAAAGCGTTACCGATTGGAAGGATGGTGATTTTAACCTGAATAGGGTAAACTTTAAAACTGCCATGCGTAAAATAGCGCGCTGGTATGACGTAGAGGTAATCTATGATCCCTCAGTACCAGAAGAGCTGGAGTCAGGAGGTTGGATTTCCAGGAGCAATAATTTATCAACCGTTTTAAAGTCCATTGAAAATACCGGATTTGTGAAGTTCCGGATGGAGGGAAAAAAGCTATATGTTTTCAAATAAGACATCATTTCCGATAACAATGTGATAATTAATAGAAGTATTTACTAAACATCAACAGATGAAGAAAACCCTACGATAGCTATAAAAAAAACAACCAGACCTTAGAAAGATCTGGTTGAAGTTTGGCGTCAGTCAAAGAAATCAACTAGAACCGCAGTTGCCTTGTCCGTGGAAAGAAGAGGCATCTTGCTCAACCAAACCAAGCAAATGTATAAAAAATATACCAGGAAATTTGTCGTATCCCGGCAGGTATGCCACAACTTATTGCTAATTATGCGACTCACCGCCGTTATATTACTAGCATCTCTTTTACAGGTCAGTGCAGCGACATTTGGCCAGCGCATTACGATCAATCGGAAAAACATGCCTCTTGAATCCGTCTTGAAGGAGATCAGGAAACAAAGTGGATACGATGTTTTTTACGATAGTAAAATCATCCCGAAGGAACAGCGGGTAGACATCAGCTTAGCTCATGCCAGTCTGGAAGAAGCGCTGCGCACCGTGTTTAAAGACGTCGAATTGGTTTACAAAATTGAAGGTAAAATCATCTCCATCCGAGCTAAAAGCCGACCCGGTTACCTGGAGTCACTGGTTGCCCGACTACAGTCATTTGATGTGTCAGGT
This sequence comes from Pedobacter sp. BAL39, assembly GCF_000170795.1. GTDB lineage: Bacteria > Bacteroidota > Bacteroidia > Sphingobacteriales > Sphingobacteriaceae > Pedobacter. Next base: position 4,320 of record NZ_ABCM01000019.1, on the reverse strand, counting down.
CGAGTGGTAGACATCCAGTTGAGGCCACTCTCTGGAGTTACATTAAGGGCCGAGAATTCAAATGCGGGCGCAGTTACCGATAGGAATGGTAGGTTTTTAATCAAAGGGATCAATGAAGGGGATATTCTGTCTTTTTCCTATATCGGTTATCAGACCGTTCAGATTCCGGCCAGGCCCGATATGGGAGTGATTGCCTTACAGCCGGCTACATCTAAGCTGGATGAGATACAAGTAATCGCCTATGGAACCACCAGTCGCAGGTTAAGTACTGGGAATATCACAACCGTGAAAGCTGACGATATTGAGAAACAACCGGTCAGCAATGCCTTACTGGCATTGCAGGGAACGGTACCGGGTATGACTGTTGTGCAAGCCGGGGGATTCCCGGGAACTGGTGTCACTGTACGTATACAGGGGCAGAGCAGTTTAACCCGTGGGAGCGATCCCTTGTATGTCGTCGACGGAATACCCTACCCTTCACAAACGCTGCCCGACTCCTACAGTCCCCAGGGAGGATCAGGCAGGGCCGATGGAGGGGTGAGCCCCTCTGGTGCCAGCAGCACCATCAACCTGATCAATCCTTCAGATATTGAGTCGATCACCATCTTGAAAGATGCGGATGCCACTTCCATTTATGGTTCCCGTGCGGCGGCTGGCGCAATCCTGATCACTACCAAAAAGGGAAAAGCTGGAGACACAAAGGTGGAGGCGAACATTCAGCACGGCTGGGCCCGGATGAACCGGCGACTGGAGCTACTGAACACAGCACAGTACATCGAGTTGCGGGAGGAAGCTTTGAAGAATGATGGATTGACTGCCGGGCCGCAGGATTACGATATCAATGGTACCTGGGACCGAAACCGCTATACCGACTGGCAGGACGAACTGCTGGGTAATACTGCAGGGTACACTGACGCACAGCTGGGAATCTCGGGAGGAACTGAGCTGACGCAGTTCCGGATCTCCGGTGGTTACAACAGACAGACCACGGTTTATCGCGACAACTATTCGGACAGCAAAGCGTCCATCAGTAGTGTGATCACCAATACTTCTGCAAACAGACGATTTAAGACGCAACTGAATCTGCAGTACCTCAGGAGCATTACCAAACTGCCTACCCGTGAGCTCACCTCGATTGCCATGCGCCTTCCGCCGAATGCACCTGCTTTGTATCAGCCAGACGGTTCACTCAACTGGGCGGGTATCGAATCGGGAGGGTACACAACCTCAACCTGGGACAATCCCCTGTCTTATTTACTGGTGAAGAACCAAAGGACATTGGGGAGTCTGATTAGCAGTTTATCAATGAGTTATAAGATTCTGGAGCACTTAAACCTGTCCAGTACATTTGGATATTCCAATATGGATTCTGATGACCTGTTTACCATGCCTTTAACACGAGTCCGTCCGGAATACCGTTCTACAACGAGTCGGTATGCAACCTATGGCTATGGAAACCAAAGCACCTGGCAGGTAGAACCTCAGCTCGACTACCATAGAACAATTGGTAAGGGAACATTAAGTGTACTGGTGGGTGCGACATTCCTGGGACGGGATATGAACAAAAAGGAAACTGAAGGCGTTGGATACGCCAGTGATGATGTACTGGAGAACATGAGTGCTGCTACTGCATTGGCATCTTATGATTATGCGACCATTGCCTCACGTTATAAGTACAGTGCGATATTTTCACGCGTTAACTATAACTGGAATGATAAGTATATCGTCAATGCTACAGCGAGAAGAGATGGATCATCCCGTTTTGGCCCCGAGAATCTGTTCAATAATTTTGCTTCCGTAGCTGGTGCATGGATTTTTTCCAATGAAAAGTTTGTCGATGAGCTGTTGCCGGCTTTGAGTTTTGGTAAATTGAAAGTCAGTTATGGTACAACTGGAAGCGATCAGATCGGGGATTATCAATTTATGGAGTTGTTGGCGAATAGCAGTTATTTTACTCCCTATCAGCAGGCGAATGCCTTGTCCATCCTGACGCTTGCCAATCGCAACCTGCAATGGGAGGAAACAAGAAAGCTATCAGCCGGAATTGATCTGGGATTTTTTAAGGACAGAATTCTATTAAACCTGAACTACTATCGCAACCGCTCGTCAAATCAGCTTTTGGACTACAACCTTCCTTACACCACCGGTTTTGGTTCGGTGACACAAAACATGCCTGCCACGATACAGAATTCCGGCTGGGAGATCTCATTGAATACGGTGCCTGTACAAAATCAGCAGTTCAGCTGGAAGAGCAACCTGAATTTTACAGTTGCTGGCAACAAACTGATCAGATTTGACGACCTGGGCCAATCCAGTTATGCTACAACGTATGAGGTTGGTCAGCCACTGTCTTTCTTGAGGCTGTACAGGTATAATGGTGTGGATCCCACAACAGGCCTTTTTCAGTTTTTTGACAGGAATGGCAATCTGACCAGTAACCCATTGTATATCTGGTATGAGAACCATGATGCCGTAGAAATTGTAGATCTGACGCCTGATTTTTACGGTGGATTTCAGAACTCTTTCAGTTATAAGGGGATTCAGCTGGATGTACTCTTTCAATTTACAAAACAGAAGGGGTTAGACCAGAATGTGGCGGGGTTCTCGCCAGGGTCGGCCTACAATGGGTTTGCTGGCGGAAACCAGTCTGTCGCGATATTGGACAGGTGGAAATCCCCCGGCGACCAAGGTAAGCACTATCAGAAGGTAAGTTCATATTACCCTTCAGAACTGTATCTGGCCTCGAGTGCTTATGGTGTGAGTGAAGGAGTGGTTACAGACGCATCGTACGTGAGGCTAAAAAATATCAGCTTGTCCTGGTCATTGCCATCTATGTGGCTGAATAAAATGAGGGTGAACGGCCTTCGTATCTATACGCAGGGACAAAACATCTTTACCATCACCAAGTTCCCGGGCCTGGATCCAGAGACATTATCCAGCACCAGCTTACCGCCATTGCGGACCATCACCATCGGCGCTCAATTAACCTTATAATCTGACAAGACATGAAATTAGACCAAAATATTTACTTTTTTTTCAATCGTATGATTGCAGGAAGTCGGATGGGAATGTTGCTGATCGTGTTCAGCTGTTCGTTCTATTCCTGTAAGAAATTTATAGAGATCGATCCGCCAGTTACTTCCACCACTATTGAAAAAGCCTATAAAGACGATGCCTCTGCAATCGCCATTATGACGGATGTTTATGCCGATCTCGGCTATGGATCGGTAAGCGAGGGAATCATGGGGTTGTCCTCGTCCATACCGGCGCTGCTCTCGGATGAATCTGTTTTATTTAGCACAACGCTTATAGACCGGAATGACGTGTACCGAAATGCTTATGTGAGCACAAATAATGTATTTACAAGGAGCTGGAACAGACTATATGAGATCATTTATGTCAGCAATTCGGTGCTCAGTAACTTAGAGGGCACACCACGCTATCTGCAAATGTGATCAGACAACTGAAGGTGAAGCGAGATTTATGCGTGCGCTATGTTACTTCTATCTACTAAACTATTTTGGAGACGTGCCACTGGCATTGACAACAGACTACAGGGTGAATGCCACTTTACCGCGGTCTCCGAAGGAAGAGGTCTGGCGTCTGGTCATCAATGACCTGCAGCAAAGCGCTTTACTATGCAGCGAAAATTTTCTGAATGCAAGTTTTGACCAGGCTACAGAAGAACGGGTACGTCCAACTAAATGGGTTGCCCTTGCCCTGCTTGCCAGGGCAAGTTTATACACGGAGCACTATGAGCGGGCAGACAGCGCTGCTACAGCAGTAATTGACCAATCATCACGATTTGAACTCATACCAGTAAATGGGGAGTTTCTGAAGAATAGTAGAGGTGCGATATGGCAAATTCAACCGACCAATTCAAATACTTACAGGAATGCTGCGGAAGGCCGGTATTTCGTTTTAACTGCAGGTGGGCCGGTTACCTACATGGAAGACCAGAGTACTTTCCTCAATGAAACAATGGTAAATGCGTTCAAGGCAGAGCCCGGCGATGCGCGGGTAAGCAGCTGGATCAATTCAGTATCCGCTAATGGCAACTTATACTACTTTGCCTACAAATACAAAATTGGATCCGAAAATGTGCCGACACAAGAATATTCTACACGGTTTCGGCTATCTGAGCAGTATTTGATCCGTGCTGAAGCACGTGCCATGTTGAACAATATTACCGGAGCCCGTGAGGACATAAATGCGGTCAGAGGGCGTGCCAATCTTGGTGAGAGCCCTGCAGGCGACCAGCTGGCATTACTTAATGCCGTAGAAAAGGAGCGGCGCATTGAATTATTTACAGAAGGGCAC
>NZ_ABCM01000020.1 GCF_000170795.1 Pedobacter sp. BAL39 | reverse complement strand
GCTTACTCGTTGGGCGTAACTTGCCGCGTTAACATGCAGCACAACTGCCAATAAAAAATGATCGTAAGTTTCACGATGAGACCTATTTTTGATAACATACAGGATCCAGACCTGCATGGAAATGCATGGAAAAATTTATACATTTGGTTAGAGTTAATTTATAACTGATCGTTTCAAGGGTTATCAATAAGTTGCTCAAGCCTAATTGGCTAAAACCGGCGGCGCGTCAACGCTTCCGGTTTTTTTTCAGCAAGTCTTATCAGGAGCTGATAGAACTATGGCATAACGGTTATCCTCCTTCCATCAATTTTAAAATGAACGGTACCGGTTAATTCAAGCGTAGTCAAGAGTTGGGAAATGTCTTTAAACATGGGTACCGTACCCCCGAAATTTTGACGTTTCAGATTGCCTTTGTAGACGATCTCCACATCATACCAGCGCGCTACCTTGCGCATAATGGTTTCGATATTCTCGTCATCAAATTTGAAAAAACCATTTTTCCAGGCGACAACATTCTCCGTATTTACATTGCGTACCTGAAAATTTGATGCTCCAGTGCTTAAAACACCCTGCTGATTCGGGAGCAGCATCTTGCTATGTCCATCTTTAGTCAGCTTCACCGAGCCCTCAAGCAAGGTTGTCTGGACGGTATTTTCGTTTTCATAAGCCATGATGTTGAAATGAGTTCCCAAAACTTCTACTTTCATACCGTTTACAGCTACACTAAAAGGCCTGTCTTTATTCTTGGCGACCTGAAAATACGCCTCCCCCGTTAATTCCACATTTCGCTCCCTGCCACTGAAGGCGGTAGGATATTTTAAAGTTGAACCAGCATTCAGCCATACCACTGTCCCATCGGCCAATGTCAGTTGATATTGGCCACCCCGGGGTGTTTCAATGGAATTATAAATCACTGCATTTTGATCTGGTGCATCCATACTGTTTCCATAGGTCAATTTTCCATCAGCGGTTTTGCGGACTGTTGAGGCCCCCTCCCTGGATATCATTCCTGTTTGGGTGTCGTCAAGATCTAACTTTTTGCCATTGGCGAGCGTCAAGATGGCCCTATTCCGACCTGGAGGAATGCTATTTTGAGTTGATTTAGACTGAGCAATCTGATGCTGACCGGTCTTATTATCTATTACATATAACCAAAACGATGTACTTGCTGCAAGGAATATCAGTATAGATGCCGCTGCAAGCCAATAACGGGATTTACTGCCGCGCTGTATCCGCTCAGCAGATATTTCTGACCTTATTTTTTCAAGGAGCTGCAATCTAACTTCCTCGGTCTCGCCCATTCCCGCCGACCATGGCTTAACAGTCAGTTCGAAATCATCCTGGTAATTTTCCAGCTGTGCCAACTCATTAGGACTGCAATGTCCGGACGCACACTTCTCGAATAATGCTATAAATTGCTCTTTGGTCATACTTGGTCTCTTCATTACAAGCTAAGCTATTTCACATTCAATCAATCTGCTATTCAAGCTTAGTTAATACTATAGAGACCTTTTTTAGAACCAAACTCACACACTATTCATTTTTTTTTTAATGTGTGAAAGATATTCCGCCAGATGGCTTTATTGTGCCATAGCGTTAAATATTCAACAATATCCCAACTTTGATTAAGCAAGTCGCCGCTGAAATATTAACCGTTGTATTTATTATCAATTATAATAAGCTTATCCAGTCAATAGTGACTTTGTTGCACCCAGGCTATCTGGAAACGTCATCTTGGTGAAAGCATGCAAATTTTATTTAGTAAGCTTACAAAGATTTAATCTTCCGTTGTTTAGCATTAAAAAAGGGTATAAACTTTAATGGAATTTTTTATTAAATTAGCAATACCAAATATGCCTGACAGAAATACCCCCGATGATGAACTATGGGAAGCCATAAGATTTGGAAGTGTCCCTGCTTTCGAATTGCTTTTCAATCGTTACTGGCAAGCAGTTTATACAACGGCTTTTTCATTTTTAAACGATGCGGAATCGGCCGCTGAAATTGCCAACGATACCTTTTTGAATATCTGGAGAAAGAAAGACACGCTGGATATCGTCTCTTTTAGAAATTACCTGACGACCAGCGCTCGCTATCATACCTATAAGGTTCTAAATTTGAAGAAAAAGATACGCCTGACTTATGTGGAAAGTTATGATCAACTCCCTGTCTCCGAAATATTAGTGCAAAATGAAGGCGAGGAAAAACTCCGATATATTAGCTTACAGGAGGAGATGGAGGATGCTTTGATTGACCTACCGAAGCGTTGCCGCGAAATTTTCCTTTTAAGCAGGATAACGAATCTTACTAATGGTGAGATTGCTGAAAGGCTCTCCATATCGAAGCGAACGGTAGAAAACCAAATCTGCATCGCTCAAAAATATCTGGAACATAACATTAAAAACATTGCATTGGTATTGCTTCTTGCTAGTGTTTTGAGATAGGTTCAAGCCATGACATAATCTACCTGACTTGTTTGATCTAATCGCATCACATGATATGACTCCTTCGATCTACATGGATTCATTGTTAGTCGGCAGGAAAATGAAAGAAGTTGGGTGGAATGGGTTAATCCTGTACACGAAGTTCCCGTTTTGATAGCCTTGTATGGTCGACAGTGTTGATAAATTTTATACCGGCTATCCTTTTATCAAATTCTTCCCCTTTGACCAGAGCTTTGGCTTTCACACGGATCTTGTAAGTGTATATTGTACTTACAGAATAGTCCAATATGACAGCAATAGTTTCATCATCTTTTATTCCAAGTCTGATCAAAGCAAATATACGCAGTACTGTAGTCAGAGATTGGTCTTTTTGCGGCCAGATCTGATCTTCTGGTTTTAGCAACTCATTAAACGCAGGTACGAAGTTCGGAAATAACTTCAGAAATATTTGATCCAGGGTATGATATAGATATTCCCGTTCCTTACTAATTTGTATGGACGTCACGGTATCAAGTGCTTCATCAATCCTTTTCGTTTTGATACTATGTGCAATCTTTCTTTTTAGCTTTTCAAGCGAACTGATATTCGCAAAAGATCGTTTGAAAAAGAAGCCGATGTATTCTTCATTTATTCGTGTATGCTCCATAAGCTTCATGTTAATTGAAGCCAGTTGATTGTTTTTCTGGTTGATCAACTGCTCACTGACTCTGATTTTTTTTAGTTGTATATAAACAATGAACAATGCACACAGTACGACTAAAACTACAACAGCTGAGATCAGGGCATACATAATGGATTTGTCCCGTTGCAGTTCAGCTTCCGAAATCGTCTTTCCGGCAATCAGTGGTAATATATTCTGGATGTCGATCTTATGACCTCTGGCGCTATAAAATTCTGCATCAGAAATGGCCTTGTTGATGCAAGTGTAAGCCATATTCACATCGCCAGCCTTATACAGTACTTCTCCCAACTTAAGGATCGCCTGCGTATCTTTGGTTGATGACCGGATGTCACTGATGGCCGATAGCGCCAGAAACATGATCTGGTCAGCACCGGAAAAACAGTAGCTTAATCTCATGGCAACCATCGCAATTTTATGGTCCGACAATCCACTATGTGTGATGAAATGCAGATAAAATTCAGCCGGTCGCCGACGGGATGATGAGCTGCTACTATCCGCAGCAAGGCCTATTACTGCTTCAAATTTATTCGGAGGCAAAACCGAATTCATCTTACTGAACTGAGCCGCGGCCAAAGCCCGATATTGTGCCGCATAAAACGGATCGTTATTATATTTTGCCAAAGACTCGTAAAATCGTGCTTTCAGATTGTGATAATTTCCCATGAGCTCCATGGGCATCGTTTCATGATCCAACTCTGATACAAGTTCGCTGGCCTCTTTAAACATTCCCGAAGGAGTTAAAATCTGAAGCAGCTGCAGTTTGGCTTCCTTCACCCTGAACAGGTCTCCATGTTTTTCACTGAGATCAATAATTTTCCTAACATAGGTATGGGCAGAATCAAATTGATAAAATTTATATTCTTCCAATATCGTGTTATATAAAAGATGTAATCGTTCGTAGCCTGACTTTGAAGTCTCACTTACAGAGCGCTTTAAGCTATTGATCCTTTTTTCTTTCTGACGATCGTAAGAAGGATTGTTAAGTTCAGTTTTGAGAATGTTAAGTAAACTATCTTTACTGGAGCTACCAAATGCCAGAGTTCCATTAACAAAAAACAGCATTAAAATAAATGCCGCCAAGAGGTTAGTTTTATTTAACATTTAAGTAGTATTTGGCTGATAGATAACTTACACAAATTAACCTTTTAACGGGTGTTTTCAAATTAAATATTGAGATATATCCAGTCTAAGGAATATAATTTTAAAACATATTGATCTTGTACCCTGCAATCGAGTTGGTCATTTTAATTAAACATCAAATTTTTCATTAATTTGAGACCATGGAAAAGACTCTTGTCATTCGTTTTTTAAGGGGGCTGAAAAATTGTAATTTTTTAGCTCAGGAAAAAAACTTTCCTGAGCTAAACTAAGATTACCACTGAATCGCTTGATCTTCATCCGGAGTCAACGTATTTTTCTTTCGTTCCATGGTCATTGCGCCTTCAGCCCTGTACCTGATCGGCAGATTCGGAATGGAGGTGATGTCATCATATTTATACCTGATGTTTACCGTACAATACTCACTCACCAGGTAAGGCAATACCGCATCAGGAACCTTTTTAATCTGATAAGTCGGCTGATTCAATACCTCAAAGTTAATTGCAGGATTGTCGGCTTTTAAGATCAGTGTGCCTGTTTTTGTTCCGTCCCCATTGTCAACAGGCGCTCCGAACTGCATTGTGATTTTGTAATCACCGCGCTCCTCCGACCTTTCCTCCACCATCCCTGCATAAAAGAATACCGTATTTTCATCTACCACCCAGGCCGTCTTTGTGCTCATCACCATCGGTGCCGAGTTCTCATTATCAAAATAAATGTTCATTGATGTTGAAGAATAACTTCCTGAGTAGTCATTAAATGGTTTCACATACAGCAATGCTTTTCTCCATCCTTTACGGTAGTTGGCTACGTAGGAAGGATCATCCTTGATGGTAAGTGGCAACACCCAACGCTCCACAAGATCAAGATTTGAAAACTTGAATTTGATCTTATAGTTCGAGGTATGCGTCCCTTTTGAAATTAAACTTGTGGGCGAGGTCAGATCATAGAATTGAGCCGGCAGCTGCTTGTAATACAGGTCCGTCCGATATTGGAACTTCTGCTGGTTAAATATGCTGAGCGTGTCGCCGTCGACGCCAATCTGGACGTTCAGGTCCTTGTCGTTTTCCTGTGAACCACTGACAATTACAGGGAGGTTGTACTCCACCTCACCATCCTTTTTATAACGGAGATACACTTCCGTTACACCCTCATTTCCAACCGGCGCTTTAAACGATACCATCTTGGTATACAGTTCATCTGTCCACTCATCATTACATGCTCCTAAGGAAAACATCAAAGCAAGGGCAACGATACATTTATAAAAATTTCTCATGTTATGTCGGTTATTAAATTAATCAAAAGACGGCCAGCCTGGTGCCTGCGTCATACGTTTGTTCTCACGCAGTTCTTCCCAGTCAATAGGCCAGAAATACATCTTTTTCGAAAACGCCGTCTGCAATAAAGGAACGCGTACAGGCGAGTAGAACAGCGCCGCATTCTGTTTGGTAATCAATGTATTATATCCATAAATTTGCTCAGCATCTTTTACAGGTGCATCTTTCCACCGTCTCAGGTCATAGTAACGCTGGTTTTCACCCAGCAGTTCTATTTGCCGCTCATGTTTGATGCTGTTGCGCAACCTCGTCGGATCCATGTAAACCGACATGTCGTAATCCGGAACCCCTGCACGTATACGAACCGGTGCAATCGCTTTGCTGATCGCGTTGATATCCCTTGCGATGACGTGCTGACTTAAGCCATCCCATGATGGAATCGTATATGATCCGGACAGTTCATTCAGCGACTCCCCATACATTAGCAGGATATCTGCATACCGGATGGTAATCTCTACCTTGGGATAGATCTGGCCACCGTTATTCGCGTTGTCCTTCGGATTGACGTATTTCATCATACCTATGCCTGTTGGCAGCCAACGATCGCCATTGACCCTACCTTCAGACTCACCGCGATAATAAAACACCTGTTTATTAGTGTTGTTGTTTGGGTCATTGCTAGCACTCGACATCGTCCACAATGCACCATTGAAAGCAACAGATGCATAAAACCTCGGTTCACGGTTTGCAAACTCCTTCCAGACATTCGCCTTTAAAGGCTTAAATTGTTCCAGTTCATTGTTTTGCACAAACATATTGCCGCTGTATTTTTCCAAAATCGCTGCTCTGTTGAAGGAGGTGCCATCAGCCATATCGTAAGCATCACTTTGTTTCAAGGTAAGGCCGTGACAATTCCATCCTCCTGCCATCTGAGGCATCTGGTGTCTGGTTAACGAGATCACGCCATGTTCCTGATCCGTTTGGTTTTCCCCACGTGTAAAAATCATTTCAGGATTCTCCGCAGCATATAGATCACCATTGAACAATGCCCGGTAAGACTCAAATGGATCTATGTTGGCCCAGCCATCCGGAAAGTTTCTCTCCGAATATACCGGGTGATGTGGTGGGATGATCGTCACCGGGTAAGATTCCGTACCCTTAATCTTCCTTTCAGCAGTATAGAGCTTATATACATTTAAATCCATCACATCTTTTGCCGCTGCCGCTGCTCTCGCCCACTTCTCTTCACTATATTGTGCCGATATCAAGGCCCTTCCTTTGTCATCCACGAAGTCTGACATCTCCGCATTGCCATTCGCCAACGGACTTGCCAGGAACAACAAAGCTTTTGCCCGGGTCGCCAAGGCCGCGCCACGGGTGGGGCGTGCAATGTTACGGTTGTCTCTTCTCAAGGGCAGATCTTTCGCCGCCAGCACCATTTCCGAAGAAATGAAATCCACCACCTCATCGTAGGTGTTGCGCGGGTAAGACAAGTTGCTGTAGCTCTGGTCATAGTCGACCCCTTTGTCGGGCATCACCGGGACAGGCCCATATTTCCGGAGCAATAACCAATACAAGTAGGCTCTGATGAAACGTGCCTCAGCCTTATACTGTGCTACCTGCTCTGCAGAAAAGGCACCACCTTCAGACAGGGCATTGACCATTACAGAAGCCTGTCTGATCCCTGCGTAAGATTGCGACCAGGACTGCTTGTACCAGTTATAATCGTACTCGCCAAATTTAAATCTCCTGTAATCCGCACCATTCCCCCCTTCGTTATAATACATGTCGTCTGCATAATTGGAGACGGTAAAATTCTTATGCCCGATTTCGAGGTTGTAGTCCAACAGCTGGTTATAACAATTGGCCAGCCACTGCTCCGTATAATCCCTACTATTGAATATCCGGTCTTCACTCTGCCTGTCGGCAAAGTAGTGATCTACACTCAGGTAATCTTTACAGGAGGTAGCAAATATCCCTGTGCAAGTTAACAGGGTGATTAGGATATATTTTGTCTTCATGCGCTTTAAAATTTATAAGGTTGCTGTTAAACCAAGGGTGAAGGTCTTTGCCAGCGGATAAGCCTGACCGTTGGAGCTGTTCATTTCAGGATCCCACAATTTAAACTTCGAGAATGTGAGTAGGTTCGTACCCATAAAAAACAGCCTGAAGTTGTTGATGTGAAACTTATTAATCAGGCTCTTTGGCAGCGTATATCCAGCTTCAATTGTCTTTAGGCGCAGATAGGTGCTTTCCCTTAACCAATACGAGGAAGGTCTGTAGTTGTTGGTGTTGCCACCATAGCTCAGTCTTGGATAAGCCGCATTGACATCTTCATTCTGGCCCAGAACCCAACGGTTGGACTGATCAAAGTCGGTCAGGATGTTACCCCAGTCGCCCTGACTAAAGGGATACACTGTATAACCATCGATAAAAAATGACGATTTGCCAGCGCCCTGAAAATGCACATTGAAGTCAAAACCCTTCCATTGGGTAACCAGTGCAAAACCATAAACAAGATTTGGATAAGCCGTTGCTCCGATCGGCAAGATGTCATTGTCATCTATTTTGCCATCACCATTGATATCCTTGTATTTAATGTCGCCTGGCATCACCGCTCCGTAGGTTTGTATTGGGCTATCCCTGATGTCTTCATAATCCCTAAAAAGTCCAAGAGCAATGAGGCCACGGTTCTGGTTGACCCTAAACCCGGCTTGCGTATTATACTGGTAGTTGCTAAACTGTTCATCCGCTTCCAGGATCTCATTTTTGCTGTAGGTCAATGTACCGCGCATGGTAAAGTTCACATTGCCCACTTTCTGGGCGAGCTTGATCTGTCCGTCAAAACCTTTGGACAATACAGAGCCCACATTCGCTCTTGGATTTGCAGCCTGTAAGCCCACACTTGCAGGCACGAAGTTCCTGGTCATATAAATGCCATCCCTTTGTTCATGGAAGTAATCCAGGGCACCTCCTATTTTATCATTGAAGAAGGAAATATCGAGGCCGAGGTTGTGTTTTGTCGCCACTTCCCAGGTGACTGTGTTTGACGCGATATTTTCATAGGTCAAACCTGGAAATCCGAAGTTACTCTCTATATCCCCCCAATTGTAGCCCTTGTTGGGATCACCTGTGGCATTGTAAGTTTTGAATGAGGCGAGGTAAGGAAAACGGGTCGGCATATAATCATTTCCCACCTTTCCGTAAGAGTAGCGGAGCTTGAACATGTTCATCCAGCTCAGATTTTCCTTGATGAAGGATTCCTCTCCAATGTTCCAGGCTCCGGAAACGGCTGGAAAAAAGTCGAACTGGTGACCACGGGCAAAGTTTTCCGATCCGTTATAGCCAAAACTGAAATCCACAAAATAGCGGGATTTGTAGCCATAGGTGGCTCTACCGGCGAAACGTTGGTTTCTTCGGTCGATGCCCTGGATCAGGTCTCCGCCAAAGTTAGTGGTGTTCACCCTCTTTTCCTGAGTATACTGCAGCACGCCTCCTAAATTATGATTGCCAATATTTGTTGCGTAGTGCATTTCCCCCTGCAGGAATTCCAGGCGCTCGCCATCCGCAGAAGAAGTCTGGGTCAGTAGCTGCTCGGTAATCCGACGTTGGAAGATCAGGTTCCCATTGGAATCCCTTAAACGTTCCGCTTCCCAGCCTTCCGGCCATTTCATCCTTCTGATGTTGTTTCTGTTATTCGTATCGTAACCATATCTCCCGAGAAAACGCAGGCCTTTGGCTACAAAGTCCAGGTTCTGCTCCAGAGTCACATTGGTCTGGATCTTGTTTTCCCAATTTTCAATATATCCCTGCTGGGTGATCAGGGTCCATGGGTTATTCCGACCTGCACCACCGCGGGATGCGACCTTGCCATCCGAATATTTGATGGGGATAGAAATTGGATTCTGACCCATCAGCGAATACCAGATCTCATCATAGGTACCTCCGGGAAGATTCTGCTTACCCAGCGAGCCAGCTACACCAACCCTAACCACGGTAGATTTGGTCAGGTTCATATCTACATTTGTCCTATAGTTCCAGCGTTTGTAATTTGCATTGCTATTGTAACCATTCAACGCATCGTCCACATTGTACATCCCACCCTCGTCAATGTAACTACCCGAAACAAAATAACGTGCCGTAGCACCACCACCGTCAAAGTTCAAGGAACCTCTTTTGGTTGTAGCGCCGTCTTTAAGAAACATTTTCATCCAGTTGATGTCTGGAAAGAGGTCCGGATCCAGACCATCACGTATCAATGCCAGGTCGTCATCGCTGTAAAACGAGGTCTGGTTACGTGTGCTCCGCGCTTCATTCATCAGCTGAGCGTACTTAGGACCGCCGACGAACTCAGGAGTAAATGTTCTGGTATTGTAAGAGGTCTCCACTTTTCCATTGATGGCCACCCGACCATCTTTGCCTCGTTTGGTGTTGATCAGGATCACTCCGTTTGCTCCTCTGGAACCATATATGGCAGTCGCAGAAGCGTCTTTAAGTACTGAGAACGACTGGATATCTTCAATATTGATTTCATTCAGGCTGCGTTCAAAGCCATCTACCAATACCAGGGCGGCTGTACCCGCACCGAAAGTAGAAATACCACGAACCCAAAATTCAGAGGAGTTGCTTCCCGGTTGTCCCGAACGCTGCAACGCCAGCACCCCCGCAACATTTCCTGCCAGTGCATTGGTAATACTGGAACTTGGTGTTTTCAGGGTGCTGACATCTATTGTACTCACAGCACCGGTTACGGTTACCTTTTTCTGAGGCCCCGTTGCGGTCACCACGATTTCATTCAGGGCGCTGGACTTAGATTCTTTCATTACCACATTGATTACCAGGTCGTCTTTGATCAAGACCTCCCTGGTTTCAAACCCAACGAAGGAAAACACCAGCCACCTGTATTTATTCGTTTTGATGGTATACTTGCCCTCCGTATCGGTCGGTACCCCCAGGCCTGGCTGATCTTTGACAACCACCGAAACCCCGGGTATAGGCTCATTATTTTTATCGACTACCCTGCCTCTTACGGTCACAGGCACAGCGTCATTCTGCCCAAATACCTGACAAAAGCATCCACATACCCACAAAAGGATAATAATATATTTTTTCATCTGTTCTTGTTTGTATCCCCCGCCTTGATTCCATGGAAGCGTTCATCCATGGGCAGCAGCGGGAGTTTTTCTGAAAAATCTGTTAAATGACGATGGTATTATTCCACACTTATGGTGCGAATCCGTCTGTTTACCTTTTCTGAGATATAGAGAATTTGCCGCCCTGCATCGTAAGCAATACCACTAGGCTGGTTAAATCGGGCTTCCTTTCTTAAATCGCCATCAATGTAACCTTCCTTTTTACCATCAGACGAAGGACTCCCCTTGCCAGCATAGGTCGATACTTCGCCAGTTGGCGATATGACGCGGACACTGTGGTTATTGACGTCGCATAGATAGAAATCATACTCATCCTCTTGTCCGGCATAGGCTGGATTTTTTACGAATACACCTTGATAGAGGAAAGAAAACCTGGCCGAAGTGCCAATAGCGTCTATATCACCATACACACCCGGCTGCCCGGCAAAAACGATGGGTGAGGTCAATTCTTTGGCCGTCCAGTTGTAAGTGCTCTTGTACACACATCCACCCTCCAGAAAGTAAGCATATTTTCCCGTGGGATGGAAATGAATCGTGGTCTTCATATCGTTATTTCCGCCAACCCTGAACAATTCCCTGGAATTCAAACCACCAAGAACAGGATCGTAAAAAGCTTTCATGACACCACCGCCCCACCAGGTATTGAAGAACATGACATGATCTATCGGGTGATGTGCACAGGCATAGCTGGTGCGGTCGTAGAGGTATGGATGTACTCTTCTGAAATTCTCTGTGCGCAACGTATATGCTATAGCCACAAAGTTCTTGTTGTTCTGCCCATTGTCGTCCACAATAAACAGGGTATCATTATCAAAGCTCATCGTTGCTGTCTGCAGACTTTTAAATGAAGCCTGTCCATTGGTAATTAAAGTGGACACCTGCTTTTCGTTGATGTCGACTTTTCGAACCAGCTGGCCTCTTTCCACCACAAAAAGCGAATTTGTATTAGGTTCAAAAAGCATCCAGGTGGGATCATTGAAACCTGCTTCATCAAAAGTACCGTTAACCACCGCAGAGTTCCCGTATACATCAACCTTTCCTACCAGCGTGCCCACCGTTGTCCTGGTTTCGTAATTAAACTGTTCAGTAAATATATGCTCAGCTACAGGTCTTCCATCATCACCATTGACCACTACTTTTACCTCACCTGAGCTGGTCTGTCGTGGGATCACACAGTAGATTTTGTCGCCAGAGGCTCCTATAACGCTCAATTCACGACCTCCAATGGAGACTTTTATTTTAGAAATGTCATTACCCAAATTTTTGCCGTAGATATAAAACCTTGTACGGACGGCTCCTTCTTTTGGAGAAAAGTCATTGATGACAACCGGCTGACTGGGGTCCCGACCGTTGTTCTTAACTTCATCCTCTTTACATCCGGATAGGAATAACAAGCAGATGAGTAAATGAAATAAATGCTTAGTAAAATGGTTCATACTTGGTTTGTAAGGTTAGTATGCAAACATCTAGAAATTAGTTTTACATTATTGCTGAATGTCCATGCGTCTACATAAAAATCTAAACAATAAAATACACAAAAAACTAACTACCAGATGATTACATTTTAAAAACCTCATCAAAATCTAACCTTTGTCTCAGCAAAATACCCCCAGGTATGATGCTTTTTACGAGTATGATCTGGTGCGAAGACGGTGAACTCCCCCCTGTCGCTCAAAACATTACAGTTTTGCCAGCTGTTCAATATCCTCTACTTCCAGGATCTGCTTTGAATAACCTTTGGTTACGGCATTGATCATTGCCCGACCAACCTGCTTAAGTGACAGCGTTTTCTGAGGAAAAAAGGGCGCTATCAAAGGCGCTAATATTTTATAAACCATTTTAACATTCAGCTGTCCATCCGTTCCTTTCATTAAGGCTGGTCGAAAATTGTACTGACTTTTAAAGGGGAGTTTCATCAATGCATTTTCTGTTCTGCCTTTCACTCTTGCCCACATCACTTTTCCTTTTTCGGTGCTGTCAGTTCTATTGCCAGAAACAAAATTGAAAACCATATTTAGATTCAGATGCAATAATTGCTTTGCAAATGTCAGTGTCATGTCGTAGGTGATGCGGTTATATTCCTCTTCTTTTACGCCAACAGAACTGATGCCAGCGCAGTAAAAGCAAGCGTCATAACCTTTCAGGTCTTTCGAAAAATCGTCAAGATCTGAAAAATCAGACACCAGCAATTCTTTTAATTTGGGATGGCTCATCTCATAATGTTTGCGACTTACGATCAATACTTCCTTTACGTTTGTGTTTTTTAAACACTCAAATAAAACGCCCTCGCCTACCATTCCCGTTGCTCCTGTAATGATTACCTTCATTGTTCTCTATTTTTTGACTAACACTACCTTCAAATATACTTTTATTGATTGCAATTACCGCCCCTCAAACTGGATCCCGCAACTCTGCTCTGGACTTCTTCAACACATAGAAATTCATATTCGTACGAATAGAAAATCCCATTCTTTCGTATAATTCCACCGCCCTTGTATTATCGGCTCTGACATGTAAATAAGCAACATTACCTTCGGAAGTGATTTCCCGTACCACAGTATTGAGGACCCTTCGTGCATAACCCTTTCCATTATGATCGGGATGGGTGCAAACCGCACTGATCTCGGTAAACCCATTAGCCTTTAAGCGATGTCCCCCCATCGCAACTAGGCGTCCTTCCTCAAAAGCACCCCGGTAACCACCAAACTTAATTGTCCGTTCCGCGAATGGTCCGGGCTTGGCAAGCTGAGTCAGATCCAGCATCGCCGGAACTTCTTCGTCGGTCAATGGCAACAGATCACTTCCCATTAAGGCCTCAGGAAGCTCAGCCTCAAAAACCATCTGGTATCCGGGAATCGCATCCATAATATCAAAAGGCAAAGGATCAAGATCCGGCGTAGGGGAAAAAAGTACCACAACACGTTCGTCTTCTACCAAATCGAATAAGGTTTGGAAATTTTCAGGTGTATATGACTCCATACCAGCAAAAGGAGCAATGTCGAAATGAAAAAATCTTACCTGATCCGTTCCGCTCCCAAAAGCAGCATTGTCTGATATTAATGCAGACCATATCGGGTTATCCAAAATTGTATCGCTCATATGTGCAAAGATAACCAGATTTCAACGGTTATCGGAAGCGTTAAATGAGCGCTATCGTCGCGGGCGACTCCCAATATCGCAAAAACCCCCTGGCACTACTGACTTTCTTGACCTAACTAAACAGCTAATTAGGATTGACCTTAAACTCTTCAACCTTTCGAGATAAATATCTTTCTAAGAGAATACTAAAAATTATCACTATCACTAAAGTTGTAAAACCAAAACCAAATATCTTGGGAAAGGAATTAGCCCTGGTAATATTTATAATCAACATCTGAGAAATGTATATTGGATAGGAAAGATTACCAAAATACCGGTCGATCTTGCTATTTCTAGTGAGCATAAAAGTCCCGGGAATGAGCAAGGTAATTAAAGCAAAAAAGATAGCTTGTTTGATATATGTATTCGCAAACAGGTAAGAATATAGTACCAAAGCAATCAACATGAGACCAAAACTACATTTTAATAACAGATCATTTGCCGGGTACTTTTTCATTCGGACATAAAGGTGGTATGATATAAATCCTGCCATAAAAAACATGATCTGTGTTGGAAAGAACATATAGTCCCATGGGTGGCCAGGCATACCATTAGCTGATAAATATATCCTTAAGATGAGACTGCCCGCCAATAAAGCTACAGGAATTATCAGTCTCTTTCTTAATATAAACGGTGCAATTAAGTAAAACAGCATTTCTACACCAACAGTCCATGCAATACTGTTAAACGCGAACTGATACACATTAGGGTCCGAACGAAGAAAATTACCCGTAAAAAATAATTTTCCATTTGTTATACCCAGTAAAAATGTCAGGTCTAATCCTATAATAAAAATATTAGCAAAGATTAAATAAAACCAGGTACCAAAGCCCAGCGGTGATGCATATTCATAAAAATGTATTGTTCCGGGGTGTCCCATAAGATAAACGAAGATGCCCCAGACCACTAACAGGATCAGTATTAGCCAATATACAGGATATATTTTTAAGGCCCTGTTTTTATAAAAGCTAACATTTGATCCTTTGTGGTACTTCTCATTTAATACCAGTGTCATGTAAAAGCCTGATAATACGTAGAAGAATTGAACTGCTAAGTCAGCTGGTATTGGTTGATATCCGAATAATGGAGATGTGTGGCATAAAACTACAATGCATGCGAGCAAAAATCTAATTAGTCCCATTACGACATTAATGAAGCGCCTAAAGTAGAAAAATTCCCTTATGTTTTAGATTTTTATTTTTTTGAAATCTTATCACCGAGCTTGATGGCGCTTATTTAGATCTCAAATCAGGCCTCATCTGCTTAAAATGAAATGATACTCCTCATTTATTCCGCTTGCACTCCGCATTTCTGCCCTTTTCGTCCAGTTTTCATTCTGTATTCGTGCTGTTTTGACTGCTGCATCAGCACTGTTTGGCAGCAGGTTGATGGGACCATTGGTACATGGAAGGTCCCATCAACCTACGCACAAGGTTAGCTGAACCTACCGCCAATAGGGAACAAGATCAGAATGAACATACAGTTGAATCATGCCATCACAGACAATAAAAACAAACTAAAAAATGGGAATGCAGGGATGCTGCCCTTTATTTATGTGTTTTGTTTAAGGATTTCCGAACGGAAAATTCTGTCTCAAAGATATACAAAATGGTTTACTTATAAATACGGGATGTTTAGAACACCCTCGATCAACCAAAGGTTCATTTGTAACTATTGCACTTGAAACAAATAAAGCTGTCTGCCTCGATCAGGTTTGTCAGGATGTAGATTCATTCTCCTACTGAGGCTTTCAAAAGCAATGAGTAAGCAGACCTAAACAAAGACAGAATTAAAGGTTTACTGCTTTTTATCTAAAATCAATTGATATTCTGAATCGAAATCCTCCAGTAGGGCTGTCATCTTATCCAAATCGCTGTTGCTCTCATTCAGGGGATCGGAAAGAGAAGCTGTAAGTAGTTTCTTTTCGTGTGGAACCGGTTTACCTTTAATGATGGTAGCTCTGCGGATGGTGTATTCCAGTTCATCGTCAAGTTCCGGGTGTGGTTTGCTATAATATCTTTTGCCCGAGCCCTTTGGTGAGGCGGCTATCCAGCTGTCGAGTTTGCTGTCTAATATTTCTTTTGTCATCTATGGATTTTTTGTGATTTATTGGTGTTAGATGTGTATGCTCGTTAAGCTGGAATTTACATCACAAAATCTGCACCAAAGGATAGGTGCACAACAGCTATTACCTCTTAAAAGCTATAACTACTTAAATAAGTACACCGCCCGCAGTGATAATTATCAAGTTGCTGAAGTACCGGCAAAAATATTTGGTTGATGGTGATGACGAATACGGATTACCGTAAAGATAGGTCTCTCCGAAGAATTAAACTTGTAGGAAGGAAATGCACATAGGGTGCATAGTTCAATCAAATCTTTATATCAATATGTCGAAAGCAAAGTTCGAAATATTTGTGAGTTCAAGGAATTCGCAGTACTATTTTAGATTAAAATCAGGCAACAGCGAGATTATTCTCGGCAGTGAAGGTTACGTCTCCAAGCAAGGTTGTCTAAATGGGATCGATTCCGTTAAAGCCAATGCACCGCATGACAGTCGGTATGAGAAGAAAGATAGTTATCAAAATTATACTTTTAATCTTAAAGCAGCTAATGGTGAAATTATCGGGCGAAGTGAAAGTTATACTTCTTCTGCAGGGAGAGATGGTGGGATATTCGCGGTTAAGCATGATGCTTCATCTGCGGAAATAGTGGATTTGACCTAGAAAAACAGTAATTCATTTCCTTACTAACATAGGGAAATGAACTACTAAAATCTAAACACCCGATGTGCCACGTGTGGTATCGGAGATTTTGAGTATGTAATCAAATGGAGAAATATGAACTCATGTTGCGAACTAGACACCTAAACGCAAATTTCGCATCTCATATAACTGTCTTTTTGAGTATACTTGGTATCAGACGCCATCGCCTCGGGGCTGATTAAGGATTTTGATGTTGATAGCAAGTCGAAAAAATATGCGAAATATGTTCCATACTGAGTATAACCTTATGTGACGGTTAGGTGATGTTCGAGGAAAAAAAAACACACAACACACTATTAAAAAGCACATTAAACTATAACCTTGTGTGACTTCGCGAGATAGCAGCGAAAAGTTAGTTTGGACATTGCTTAGATGATTTGCCTGTCGGTGCCAAGTTGCATCATCAAACAGCTGAATTACCAACAATCAAAGGATAAAGTCGTAGAACTGAAACACCGGGCACCCACATTTTCATCAATGAAAAGTACATACACCCTATACGTAAATAAAAAAGGCACCGGAATTCCGGTGCCCAGATCAATTATTAACAAGAACTAGTTAAGATCAAACCTATCCAGGTTCATCACTTTGTTCCATGCCGCAACAAAATCATGGATAAACTTATCCTGCGAATCCGCACTGGCATAAACTTCCGCAATGGCCCTCAGTTCTGAGTTGGAACCAAATACAAGGTCTGCACGGGTACCTGTCCATTTAAGGGCACCCGTATTCCGGTCGCTGCCCTCATAAACTTCCTTATCCGGCGATGCAGCCTTCCAGACAGTTGCCATATCCAGCAGGTTAACAAAAAAGTCGTTACTTAGTATTCCCGGCCGAGCAGTAAATGCACCATGTCGCGAGCCATCGAAGTTGATATTTAGCACACGCAGACCACCAACCAGCACCGTCAGTTCAGGAGCAGTGAGTGTCAGCAAGTGTGCCTTATCAATCAGCAGTTCCTCAGTAGATACGGGAACCTTAGACCTGCGGTAGTTACGGAAACCATCCGCAGCAGGTTCCAGATAACCAAAGGACTCCACATCAGTTTGCTCCTGCGAAGCATCCATGCGACCCGCGCTAAAAGGCACGGTAACATCATGTCCGGCATCTTTAGCTGCTTTTTCCACAGCCGCAGTACCGGCAAGCACGATCAGGTCGGCCAGGGAGATTTTCCTGCCATCTTCCGGAGCAGCATTAAAGGCTGCCTGGATGCCTTCCAGCACATCCAGCACCCTTTGCAGTTGCGAAGGATTGTTGACCTGCCAGTATTTTTGCGGGGCCAGACGAATGCGGGCACCGTTGGCCCCGCCACGTTTATCGGAACCGCGGAAGGTAGATGCCGAAGCCCAGGCCGTAGAAACCAGTTCAGACACACTCAAACCTGATTCCAGCACCTTTGCTTTCAAAGCAGCAACATCGGCATCGCTGACCAATGTATGGTCAACTGCAGGAATAGGATCCTGCCACATCAATATTTCTTCCGGAACATCCGGACCCAGGTAACGTGCCCGTGGCCCCATATCGCGGTGTGTCAGTTTGAACCATGCACGTGCAAAAGCATCGGCAAAGGCATCCGGGTTTTCCAGAAAACGTCTGGATATTTTTTCATAAGATGGATCGAACCTTAAGGCAAGGTCGGTGGTCAGCATCGTAGGCCAGTGTTTTTTGGTGCTGTCGTACGCATCAGGAATGATAGGTTCCGCATTTTTAGCTACCCACTGATGCGCGCCGGCAGGGCTTTTAGACAACTGCCATTCAAAGCCGAAAAGGTTTTCAAAAAAGTTATTGCTCCATTGTGTAGGTGTGGTGGTCCAGGTGACTTCCAAACCGCTGGTAATGGTATCAGGGCCTTTGCCGCTGCCATAACTGTTGTTCCAGCCGAGCCCCTGCATATCGAGATCTACCGCTTCCGGTTCTTTGCCCACATTGTCTGAAGGCGCAGCACCATGGGTTTTACCAAAACTGTGGCCACCTGCAATCAGGGCTACCGTTTCTTCGTCGTTCATCGCCATCCTGCCAAATGTATCACGGATATCTTTTGCCGCAGCGACCGGATCAGGATTGCCATCAGGACCTTCAGGGTTTACATAGATCAATCCCATCTGTACTGCTGCAAGTGGCTTTTCAAGGTCACGGGTGTGCACATCACCATCGGCATCATCATCAGACACCAAAACCCCGCCCCCGTCTACACCAGGAGAACCATGCGCATAACGCAGGTCGCCCCCCAGCCAGGTGGTTTCCGAACCCCAGTATACAGACTCATCGGCTTCCCAGACATCTGCCCGTCCGCCGGCAAAGCCAAAAGTTTTGAATCCCATGGATTCCAGAGCGATATTGCCTGTAAGAATCATTAAGTCGGCCCATGAAATGTTGCGGCCATATTTTTGTTTTATTGGCCAGAGCAGGCGGCGTGCCTTATCCAGGCTGACGTTGTCCGGCCAGCTGTTCAGAGGTGCAAAACGCTGCAGTCCCGCCCCCGCTCCACCACGGCCATCCCCAACACGATAAGTTCCGGCGCTGTGCCAGGCCATGCGGATGAACAGACCACCATAATGACCAAAATCTGCCGGCCACCAGTCCTGCGAGTCGGTCATGAGCGCATGAAGGTCTTGTTTTACAGCTTCAAGATCAAGCTTTTCAAAAGCTTCGGCGTAGTCAAAATCTTCGCCCATTGGATCTGATAAAGAGGAGTGCTGACGCAGGATAGCCAGCTTCAATTGGTTAGGCCACCAGTCGTGGTTCCGCGTACCACCACCGCCGACATTGTGTTTCATGCTGCCATTATGAAATGGGCACTTACTGATGTCATTTGATTCTTTTTCCATACTTTACGAGTTTATATTTAAGTAACATGCCTGTATCTGGTGTAATAGCTAAGCATTATAAATTTAGGATATTGGATCTAATAATCACAATCAATTAATTCTATATTAAATAGTTAAAACCTATTAAGATGCATTAATCCAGAATTTCGCCTAGGTGTTTATAACTGGATTTTACGGTATCCAGCACTTCCTGGAACTTGCCACCCAGCATCAGTCTGGTCATCGACTGGGCCATCCCCTTGATCATGTCGAACTCAACCTTTGGCGGCATAGCCAGCGCATTCGGATCTGTGAAAACGTTGACCAGCACAGGACCGTCAAACCGGAAGGCTTCCTCTAAACCGGTCTGGAGCAGTTCAGGATCGTTGATGGTCATGCCTTTGATGCCCATTGCCTGTGCTACCATTGCGAAATCCGGATTTTCCATATCGGTTTCGGCATCCGGCAGGCCGGCAACCTGCATCTCCAGTTTCACCATGCCCAGGGTTCTGTTGTTGAATACGATGATCTTAATGGGAAGCTGGTATTGTTTGATGGTAGCCAGATCGCCGAGCATCATGGAAATACCCCCGTCACCGCAGAGGGCTACGACCTGTCTGTCAGGACAAGCTAATGCTGCCCCTATCGCATGAGGCATGGCATTGGCCATGGATCCGTGCGAAAAGGAACCGAGCATATCTCTTTTTCCGGTAGCCTGGATGTATCTGGCACCCCATACGCAACACATACCTGTGTCAACAGTGAAGATGGCATCGTCTGTTGCTAGATTACTCAATGTTGCTGCTACTGCTTCCGGATGAATGGCATCTTTGGTGCCTTTGTCCTCTACATACACATTCAGGTGGGCTTTTACCTTTTCATATACGTTCAACTGCGCTTTCAGGAAGCTATCATCTTGTTGCTCATTGAGGAAAGGCAACAGGGCTTTTAATGTGTCTTTTACATCCCCATGCAACCCAATGTCCAGTTTGGCTCTTCTACCCAATCGCTCCGGCTGAAGGTCAATCTGTACGATCTTTTTATCAGTAGGCATGAAGGGCACATAAGGAAAGTCAGTCCCTAACAGAATCACCAGATCACTTTCATGCATGCTGTGGTAAGCCGAAGGTAAGCCCAGAAGCCCGGTCATCCCCACTTCGTAAGGGTTGTCATACTGTATACCCATTTTACCACGGAAAGAGTAACCCACGGGTGCCTTCAGACGCGCTGCCAGTGCGACCACCTCGTCATGTGCTTCTGCGGCACCGATACCGCAATAGATGCACACTTTCTGATGTTTATTGATCAGTGTCGCCAGACCGGCAATATCTGCATCTGCCGGCCTGATCATTGCTTTTGAGAAATAGTTTTTGTTGGCAGAGATGTTCTCTACAGCGTCCATGGCGCTTACATCACCCGGCAAGCCGAGAATCGCCACCCCTTTTCGCTGAACTGCGTGCTGGATAGCCGCCTGCGTCATGCGGGGTAACTGTGCCGGTGTAGTGGCAATCTGATTGTAATGACTACAATCGTCGAAAAGTTTGATGGTATTGGTTTCCTGAAAATAGCCACTGCCAAATTCTACTGTAGCGCAGGTCGAGGCAATGGCCAGCACAGGAACATTTGCGCGATGCGCATCATATAAACCATTGATGAGGTGAACATGCCCGGGGCCACTGCTGCCCGCGCAACAAGCCAGCCCTTTGAGTTCAGCTTCAGCTGCCGCAGCATACGCCCCGGCCTCTTCATGACGGACATGGATCCATCGGATATTCTTATTGCGCCTGACCGCGTCGTTCAATTCATTTAGACTGTCGCCAGTGACGGCGTAGATGCGTTCAACGCCCGCCTCGACGAGCATATCGACGAGTTGTTCAGCTACTTTCTTTGACATGGTTTTCTCTGTTTTATGGTGAAGCCCAAAATTGAACAAAAGGCATTCCACAACATCAATTAACTGAAATTTAAAAAGTTAGCCAAATAAAAAACAGCACATCAACTACGCTATTTCGTTAAATTATGATACTGTGCCATCAAAATGCATTTTATTGCCATCTACTTATCCGGATTTTATGAAAAAATACTGCAGAAGTGCTCAAATCTTTCCATAATTTCAAATGAAATCATTCTTTATATTGCAGACGTTTTCATTACGAAATTCCCGAGCCACCATGAGTCTTGCGCCAATCGTCCTGTTTGTTTATAATCGTCTGGATCACACCGCGCGTGTAGTCCATGCACTGCTAGACAATCCACTTGCTGAAGCGTCTGAACTTTACATCTATTCCGATGCGCCAAAAGATACAGACGCCCTACAAAAAGTGAGTACAATAAGAAACTATATCAAGTCCATTAAAGGATTTAAAAACGTTCACATCCATTTAAGGGAACACAATCTCGGAGTAGATGAGAACGTGATACTTGGCGTAACCGAAGTGATCAACAATCATGGTAAAGCCATTGTAATGGAAGATGACCTGGTCACTTCTCCTCATTTCCTGCAATACATGAATGATGCACTGGATTTATATGAGAAAGAGGAGGATGTCATTTCCATCCATGGTTATGTATATCCCGTAGAACAGCAATTAAAAGAAGTATTCTTTTTGAAGGGAGCCGATTGCTGGGGTTGGGCAACCTGGAAAAGAGGATGGGACTTATTTGAGCGCAATGGCGGAGAGTTATTGGCAAAAATTGAGGAACAAGGCTCGCAGTCAGAGTTTGATATCAACAATACCTATCCTTACGTGCAAGCCTTGAGGGAGCAGGCCACGGGAAAAACAACTTGCTGGGACATCCGATGGTATGCCTCTGCCTTTATAAAGGGCAAATTAACCTTGTACCCTGGACAATCGCTCGTGAGCAATATTGGTCATGATGGTAGTGGTACTCACTGCGAAGCAAACAACAGTCACGACGTCGTTCTAGCCTCATCCCCCCTGAATGTACGTACACCCATTCAGCCTGACCCCGAAGCCTATTTTGCTTTTGCAGACTTTTTACGAAAACTTTATTCCGGTACTCCGGCACGTAAAAAAAACTGGCTTTCAAAATTATTTAAACAAACAAAAAATAGAATCAGGCAGACTTTTCATAAACAAGATTAATCTGCCTTTATTAGATACGACTTGGAATTTAGTTACCTATTTTCCAGGCGCTGCGACTTCGGTGATCCTGAAATTCTTCAGACCTGCAGGAACTTTCCACTGCACAGCATCACCTTGCCTGAACCCAATCAGTGCTGCAGCAATAGGTGTCAGTACCGATATCTTTTTCTCTTTAATATTGGCATGCTGGGGCAGTACAATAATGAGTTCCATGATCTCCCCTGTACTCTCATCCTGGATCCGAACGGTCGAGTTCAGCCTGATTGCATCGGAAGGAAACTCTTCATTACTAAGAATAACGGCCCTGCTCAGCTCCGCAGAAAGAGACATCTCTCCGGCATGTGGGTTTGTTTTGGTAAAATAGGGTTTTAAAAGCTGATAGTCATCCGCTGTGATGACCACCTGATTGTTTTGACTTAAATTCATATGCTATTTATTATAATTTGAAAAAAGACGCATGATGTCCGGCAAATGAAAATCACCGCCAGAAAAGGATTTCTAAAAGAAAACCCAAAAGCAAAAATTGCCCGGCAATTGACGGACATCAGTACTTATCTGGATTTAAAAATGAAATTAGGAAACGAATTGGTTATAAAAACCCCAGGCCAGCACGCTATTTAAAGGCTTGGGGCAATAGAATCAAAATCCTTAAAGGAGGATATGTAGAATACTTTACTAATATGTTCGGTATAACCTGTCATTCCCGTAAAGATAACAGATCTATTTAAAAGTTCCAAGCCCACAGCCTGCTGGTTGCACGATCGGCATCGAAACCGACTTGTCCGAGCCGATATCGGGTCGAGATGATAAACTAATCCATTTTGAATTCCTGATCAACCACAGACAACAGATGAATAATACCGCTAAAAAGCACAATTAGCAGAAGGATTCAAGCCCTGGGTGCTTTTAGAAAAAGTAGTTTTGCCGTTACGGATGGTTACTACCCATAAACCATCATAATCAGATCCAGGCCATTTCAATCCACCTTTCACCCCCAGCTTTTTGATGATGTCAGAAATGGCATCGTGTTCCCATACCACGAGCACCGTCCCCTTTTTTGTTTTAACGTTCTTTACTAGGTCTTCGGCATCCTTAACTTCGTAACTGGTATTGATGGTCAGGTTATACTTGGTCGCCAGCGGCCATACGGTCTGTATCATCCTTCCAGATTTGGTTTCCTTTCCTGTGGCGGGTGCAGGTACATACACATAATTTGGTACGCCAAACTTCTTTCTCAATACTGCCGGCAACTGCAGCGAACGATTGAAACCTTTACAAGACAGGTTGTCGCCGCTAGCCGGCTTTTCCGCATGCCTCATGATCACAATGGTCAGGTCGTTTGCAAGAATGTCCTTAACTGGACGGTCTGGAAGGCGGCTGTCTGCAGTCGGGCTGGCACCTGACATCAATGTCCACGAAATCAGCAGAAAGGTAATGAGTTGTATTCTTTTCATCAGATAAGATTTATTCCGTAAAATCCGGACACTTGAGCAAAAATTGAACCTTTAAGAAAAAACGGCAAGAAGGCTGAAAAAATTGCTCAGTGCAGGAATAAGGTAGCCTTTTTCAGCTAGAATTCAAATCAGGAGCCCGTAAAACTCAGCTCGTTTACAGACGGTGTAGTCAGAAAAAAGCGGAAAGAGCAAATAGCTCCCTCCGCTTTTTCCTTAATACAGCCCCATCCGCAGCAAAATCAGCTGATGAAAAAGCTTATTTTCCTTTAAAAACTTTTGCCAGTTTCCTTTGTAGGTCTTCACCACGCAGATTGGTTGCAATTACTTTCCCCTCCGGATCCAGAAGGTAATTTTGTGGCACATACTGAACGCTGTATAACTTTACCACATCGCCTTTCCAGTATCTAAAATCCGTAACCTGCGTCCAGGGCAGGCCATCTTCTTTAATGGCATTTATCCAGGCTCCACGTGCGCCTTCACGTTCCAGCGCCACACCCAACACTTCAAAACCTTTTTGCTGATACCGCGCATAAGCTTTTACCACTTCCGGATTCTCCATGCGGCAAGGTTTACACCAGCTCGCCCAGAAGTCTATCAATACATACTTTCCTTTAAAGGAGGACAACGATATTTCCTTTCCTGCGGTGTCGGGCAACGTAAAATCCGGGGCCATCGTGCCTATGGCATATTTAGGGGCAGGCAACTGCGCAAACAGTGCCACCGGCAATAAGGTCAGCAGGATTAATGTGATCTTTTTCATTTCTTTTTTCTTTTGTTAGTTGAAAATTTTCAATAGTTGTGCATCCAGCTCTGATCCCCCATCACCGGTAAAACGACCGATGATCTTACCATCAGGGTCAATGAGTATTTTAGTGGGTAACGCCCCTACTCCATAGCTATCGGTGATGCTTTGTTGTTCTGCGGCATCACCAGACGTCTTCTCTCTTTCAAGCAGATGGTGCCAGATGCCAATACCGTCTTTTGCAATAGCCTCTTTCCATATAGCCTCACGCCCCATGTCGCTGGCAATACCGACGACATCAAAATTACGGACTTTATATTTGTGGTACAAGCTGATCAGATGAGGATGACTCTTCCTGCATGGCACACACCAGCTTGCCCAGAAGTCCAACAGCAGGTATTTCCCTTTAAAATCGGATAACCTAAGCGGATTTCCTTCAGCGTCTGCACCGCTAAAACCAACCGCCATCTTCCCCGGCGCACTGGCAGTTCTTGTGGCCACAATGTCTTTTAACTTTTGACCCACAGGAGTTTCCTTGACGCTACTACTCAAAGCCTCATACACCTCTATGGTAGAATCCAGGGGTAACATCGCTGAATACATGGCCAGCAAATAAGCAGAAATATAGGATTCCGGATGACCGGCCATAAAGTCATAGGTCAGCCCGATCTGCTTGTTGAAATCTTTTTCCTTACCCGTCATCTGCTGATACAGACGCCAGTCGTCCTGCAATGCGGCGCCTGTAAAACGCAACGAGGAAACATCAGCAAGGTCGCCGGAAACCTGAACCTGATCGCCCCCCTCCACAAAAAAAGACTGCTGTACTGGCTTCCCGCCTTTCTTGTCGACAAACTTCAGCGCAACTATCGTTGGTTCATTCAGCTGGCCTGAGAAATGAAAGCTACCCTTTTTCAGTACCTGTTGCTGCCGGATAGCTTCCCCACCGGAACGGTATTGAAGATATGCCGTATCGGGAAATCTACCGGTCAGCTTCCCTTCGATTTTAAATTCTTTCGCGCCATTTTGCGCAAAAAGCTGGACAACGACAACCAGCAGGGTTACCGTTGTAGTGATGAGATTTTTCTTCATTAGTTGGCCGTTTTGTTGTAACCCGGGTTTTGTTCCCCAAATAGCGGATTGTAAATGAATTCTGATGAAGGCACAGGCAGGATAAACTGTGTCTGGTTGTCAATGGTTGGCTTCAGTTGCTGCACCCTGCTGAAAGGCTGACGAAGCAGCGACAGCCATTCCATGCCATCTTCTGCCATCAGGCTTTTGACATTTTCCTTATGGATCTCAAAAAGCAAAGCATCAGCAGTCGCGGCATCTTCCACCGCCAGGTATGCGGCATTATTTTGTATTTCCGTGATGCCTGCCTTACTTTGAATGAGATGGACGAGCGACCTTGCTGTGGCCAGGCTACCACCGGAACGCACGACAGCCTCGGCCTGTAAAAGATAAACTTCTGTCAGGCGCAGGGCGTAGTCGGCCTCAGAAACCCGTGTAGGTGTGGTATTCTGGATCATATGTTTTGTAAAGAAAAATGTATTCGGAGCGGAAGTAGATGGATTGGCTGTACCAATCATCCAGGATTGACGCGGATCTCCGGTCAGCAATGTATTTAACTCGGCAGTAGCGACATACAGGCTTGATGCACCTGGCCAATACTGTGAACTTTTGCTATAATAGTCTTTCTCCTGGTTGGCCTGAGGTACTACGCCAAGGATTACCTCCTTGCTTGCCAACCCATTTTTATGAAAGATGTCCGCGGCATTTGCCTCCAGCAGGTATGGACTATTCTGAATCAGGTTGGTTGCCAGGTTAATGATCTCAGAGTAGTCGCTGCTGCCGCCTCTGCACATCAGCACACGTAACTTCAAAGCCATGCCTGCCCATTTGGTGACATAGTGATTCGGGTTGCCTACCGGCCCATTGGCAATCACATCGTCCAGATCTGCCAGAATAAAATCATAACTATCCTTTACCGTGCTGCGTGCTTTAGAAATGTTGGAGAGCGTAGAAAGCTCATCGCGCAGCAAGACCCCAAATGCACTTTCCATTTTATACCACTCGGCATAGTAGGTGAGCAGCTTGAAATGTGCATAAGCACGCAGAAATTTACTTTCCGCAACGATCTCCTTTTTCCTGTTGCCGCTGAACTTGCCGTCGTCCAGCAGGCTGATGCCCTTCAGCACCCCGTTTGCCGCGTTAAGCAGCTTATAGGACTCAGACCAGTAATAGCTGGTCATCCTGGCATTGTTGTTCTCATCTTCACTCCCCAGCCCATAGCCATAGATGAGGTAACCGGTCATGCGTGTAGGCAATACCTGATGTTGCTGCCAGCCTGTTTTCATTGCCGTAGCATTGGCAAAATTATAATAGGCACCATTAAGGGCAATCTGCGCGGTGCTTTGATCCAGAATGGTATTGGCATCTACCTTTGAATTTTTTGGCAAAGCACCAAGTTCTTTTTTGCAGGCATGGAGTGTAATGACAAGGATACTACATGCGATATACTGATATATTTTTTTCATGATCAACCTAAATTAAAAACCTAAACGTACACCGAAACTAAGCTGCCTTACCGTAGGATACCCAGCGGAATCACTGTAGCCCCCAATCAGGCTATAAGGGTTATTGCTCGTCTCCGGATCGGCACCGGGATAGTTGGTTACCGTAAACAGATTGGTAGCCGACACATACAATGAAGCCTGGTTCATCTTCAGCCTGTTCAGCAGATCTTTGGACAGCTGGTAGTTCAGGGTGACCGACTTCAGCCTGATGAAGGAGGCGTCGTAGATGTTCTGACTGGATGCCGTCCCATAACTAAAACCTTGTCCGAGGACCAGTCTTGGCCTGCTTGCATCCATATTGTCCGGTGTCCATCGGTCTAAGATCCGGACGCCTTTATTTGTGCGCTGCGATAGGTCGGCATTTTGGATGTCTGCAACATAGGAAATCTGACCGCCATAAGAGAAGGTGGCAAGGGTCGTCAGCGTAAAGTTTTTATAACTGATGTTGTTGGTATAACCGCCATAGTATTTAGGCTCCGCATGGCCGATGACCTCACTTTTCATGAACCTCAGTTGTGGGTCAATTACATATTTACTGTCGCCAATACCCAGGTAAGGATAATACGAAGCCCAGGTTGGGAAGCTCGCTTTGTATTCATCCAGCTCCTGCTGCGTCCTGATCAGGCCATCATTGGTAAAGCCATAAAACAGACCTACAGGCTCCCCCACTTTCAAAACGGTGCTTCCGTAATTATAGACCTTCGGATTGGTAGGATCAGCAAAATCATTTGACAGTTCCTTTACTTTGGAACGGTTTCCGGAAACATTGAGTGTTCCGGACCATTGCCAGTTTTTGTGACGGATAAAATCGCCACCAATCTGTAACTCCAGTCCCCTGTTATTGATGTCGGCAAGGTTAGCCGTCACGCCTGTAAACCCGGAGCTGCTGGCCACGGTTGCAGGGAACAAAATGCCGGAGGTAGACTTCTCATAGTAGCCGAATTCCCCATGAAGCCTTGAGTTGAGGAGCTGAAATTCGATCCCTGCGTCTTTCTGAAGGGTAGATTCCCATTTGATCTGATCGTTACCAAGCTGGTTTGGCGACAAGCCATTTAAGCCCGCGTAGGATACCGGCGAATACAACGTATAAAAGAGGTTATCGCCAATGTTCTGCGTTCCGGTGCGGCCAGTACTGGCCCGCAACTTGATCTCGTTGATCCACTTGACATCCTTCAGGAAATTCTCCTGGGAAATGCGCCATGCCACACCTCCTGAAGGGAAGTACCCTACCCTGTTTTTGGCGGGGAATTTAGAAGAAGCATCAGAGCGGCCTGTGAACGTAAAGATGTACTTATCAAAAAGAGAATAGTTGGCCCTGGCATAAAAGCTCAGCAACGAGTTCTGTGCAGAGAGGCCCGTTGCGGGTAATGTGGTCGCTGCTGAAGAAAGGTTGTTCAGGTAGACGTCGTCAGGAAAACCCTGTCCGCTGGCAGAAAAGGAGCTGCTCCTGCTGATCTGCCATGATGTTCCCCCCAACACATTGATGCGGTGGTTTTCATTGAACTCCTTAGTCCAGGTGAGTGTATTTTCATAGAAGATGTTGGACTCCTGGGATTGTGCCTGCGTGGCAATGCCGTTTAACAGCTGGGTTCCAAAGGAGGCCGAAATCAGTGCCGTGCTTGGCTGATAATTGGTCTGGCGGTAATTGTTATAATTCACCGCCACAGAGCTCCTGAATTTGAGTTCTTTAAGGATATCATACTCACCCGCCAGGGAGCCAATCAGAGTAAAGCTGTTTGCGCGGTTGATGGCGGTTAAGAGGGCCAGGGGATTCTGAAAGCCTTCAAAACCATAACTGCCATTTTCTGCGGAGGAGATGGTCCTCACACTGCCATCAGCATTATAGGGTTCGATGGTTGGCGGGGCAAATAAAGCCTGGGTGTAAATACCGTTGGTAATGTTATTGGTTGTATAACCATAATCCAGGTTGGTATTGAACCTCAGTTTACTGTTGATGTCGTTGTCCAGGCTCAGTTTACCTGCAAGACGGGTGTAGTCGGTTCCCTTCACCACCCCATTGTTTTTGTTATAGGTAACGGAGGTATAATAGCGTGAGCCCGCCCCTCCGCCACGCAGGGAAAGATCGGCGTTCTGGGTGATGCCATTGCGTAGCACCAGGTCCAGCCAGTCGGTATTTGCCGTTCCAAAGTAATTTGGGTCGTTCAGGATACTGTTTGCCAAAGCGGTAGGTGCACGTGGCGGTGTATACGCAGCGCGCACATCATTCAGGTTCTGCGCAGCTTCTTTCAGGATCATGATGTACTGGTCCCTGTTCAACAGTTTTTCTTTTACCGGGCTGCTCTGTCCGATATAATAGTTGGCGTCCAGTGAAGCCTTTTGATTGAAGCGCCCTTTTTTTGTGGTGATGATGACGACACCATTTGCAGCCCGCGAGCCATAGATGGCTGTAGCGGAGGCATCTTTCAGTATGTCAATACTTTCAATGTCGTTGATGTTCAGTCCGCCGAGGCTGTTCAATCCTCGTGCAAAGGAACCGGAGATGGTATTATCACCGCCATCAAGGCCGAAAGACTCCACAGGGCTTACCACTTCAGCGGCACTCTGAATGTAGCGGTTCTGGATCTGCATCTGCACACCATCAATGATGTATAAGGGGTCATTGCCACCCAGAAGTGAGGTACCACCCCTGATGCGGATCTTGGCCACCCCACCTGGTGATCCATCAGCCTGCACAACCTGCACACCCGCAGCTTTGCCGCTGAGTGCCTGGTCGATTGTTGCAAATGGTACGTTGCGGATCTCATTGACATCAACAGAAGCTACGGAACCGGTGAGGTCCTTCCGTTTGGCGCTCCCATAACCCACTACCACCATTTCTTCGAGTTTATTCTGGTTCAGATCGAGCACAATCACAAGGCTGGATGTTACCGGAACTTCTTTGGTGATGTAGCCAACATAAGAAACCACAAGTATGGCATTATCGTCCGGCACATTGATCGTAAACCTGCCGAAGTCGTCGGTGACGACTACTTTTCCTGTCGACTTGACCTTGACGCTCGCCCGGTTTACCGGCCGGCCATTTTCGTCCAATACCTGGCCCTTGATGTCTGTCGCGGAAAAAAGGTTCAGCACACGGTCGACCACCGAAGTCTCCCTAACGGAAACGACGACCGACTTCTTGATGATGGTATATTCCAAAGGTTGCCCCTGAAACACCTGGTCTAGCACCTGTTTCAGCTCAGTGTTCCTGACCGATATGGATACAGGTCTGGCATTCTTCAGCGCAGCCCTTGAAAAGAGAAAATCGTAGCCGCTCTGCGCCCTGATTTTATCAAATACCTTTTGAATGGAAGTGTTACTTTCAGATAAACTAATCTTCTGTGCATAAGAGCCTGCGCTCACCTGCATGACGATGGCAATCAGCAGTACCGTGGTCAACTTCATAATCCGCAGAATTGTCATGGCACAGCCCGATGGCGGAGCCACATTTATTGAGTAAAAATAGTACATTTGTTTAGGTTGGTTATTGCGGCCTGCCCTTACAATTCGACCTGTCGGGCATGCACGCATGGTTATTGGTTTGTTGATCTTTAACGATATCCAGCGATAGGTTATCCCGGTTCCGACACCGGGGTAATCTTTTTTATGGATGTGGCAGGTGTAAACATTACTTCATTACCGTCACCCTCCTTCCCTCAACTTTAAAGTGTACGACTTTTGTTTTCTCCAGCATCCGCAGCACATCACTGATGTCTGTGAACCTGGATATGGTACCACTGAGCCCCTCATTTGTGGGTGCCCCAGCATAATCTACCTCGATGTCATACCACCGGGCAATCTTTTTCATGACGCTTTCAATGGGCTCATCATTAAAGCGGAAATATCCATTTTTCCAGGCTACGGCTTCCTCCACGTTGGCATTGACCAGCTGGGCGGCACTGCTTGTTACCACAGACTGCTGTCCGGGTTTCAGCAGCAATCCTTTCCTGCCCTGCCCAAATCCAGCCTTACCCTGGGCATCCCCTATCGGAAATACCTCCACAGAACCTTCCAGAAGCGTTGTTTTTACGGCACCATCTTCCGGATAAGCGCTCAGGTTAAAATGCGTTCCAAGTACCTGCAGCTCCTGCCCTTTACTGCTGACCATGAAAGGATGGGCAGGGTCTTTCGCCACCTCAAAGTAAGCCTCGCCCATAAGCTCTACCCGGCGTTTACCCTTTGCGGCGAAGGTGGGAGGAAACTTTAACGAAGAGGAGGCATTGAGGTAGACCTTTGAGCCATCCTGCAATACCAGCACCTGTCCACCGCCTTTATGGGTCTCCACAGTATGATATGTGGAAGCAGCGCCTGCACCGGCAGCTTTATAAACCAGGGTCCCTTCAGCGTTCTTGGTTACCGTGATTCCGGCTTCCTTTGCCAGGCCGCCTGTCGACGCTTCCTCCAGCAAAATTTGCCTGCCATCACCAAGGGTCAGCACCGTCTCAGCATCTGCTGGAGCGATGTGTACCTCCGCAAGTGGATCCTGGATAAGTTCCCTGTAGAAATATAAGCCACTGAAAAATGTAAAAAACAGACTCGCCGCGACGACCGCCCAACGTGCATAACTTTTGCGCGGCTGCATCTGTATTGTTTTTTGTGGGATAGGAATAGACATGATGTCGGCCAGCGACCTTGACTTCATCGCCAGGAAGCGGTCGGCCAGCAGACGGTCCGTCTCTTCGCCCTCGGCAGAAAACAAAGGTTGCTCACCACCAGCTGCCCTCTCAGCGTACCACGATTCAAGCAAGGCTATTTCTTCGGCACTGGCAGTATGGTCTGTATACCGCTGTATTAGATGCATGACTTCATCTGCATTCATGGAGTATGATTTTTGTCTTTTATAATGATGAGACAACGCAATGCCTGCTATAGAGTACAAGGCACGTTATTTTTTTAAAAAAAATGCTGAAGGTCATTTGAACTGGTTTTCGCGGCCTGAATTATTTAAGCAAATGGGCCAGGAAAAACAAGGTTGGTACGGGAAGGTCTATTTTTTGACGCAGCAGACGCAATGCGCGTTGTACCTGTGTTCTGACAGTATGTTCAGAAATGTTCATCAGCGCGGCAATCTGTTTATGACTAAGGTATTGATGACGACTGAGCTCAAAAATCTCCCGCATCTTTTCCGGCATCTTCGAGATCTCCAGTTCAATCGCAGATTTCAACTGCTGGTAACGGAGCGCTTCATCCGCCTCGTATTGTCCGCGACTGAAAAATGCTGCAATGTCCTGCAGGTGTACGGACTTTACTTTCTGTTGTTTAATTTCATTGAAAACCCGGTTTCTCACGGCAGTGTACAGATAAGAGGATAATGAAGTACTGATGCTGAAGTCTGGCGAACGCTCCCAGATGTTCGTAAAAACCTCCTGCACAATATCCTTGGCCAGCTCATCGTCGCCAAGCATCCTACGCACATGAAGAAACAACTGGCTCCAGTATCTGTTGTAGACCTCATTGAAAACCGGCCCGGTATTTTCACTCAATAAACCAATCAATTCCTGATCAGGCAAATTCTTGTATTCCGACATCTCCCCTTTTAAAGCATCCTAATTTAAAGATTATCAAACAAGTATTTAGAGAAAAATCCATATTATTAACGTACCTTACGAACTTTCACCTAAACTTCAGGAATGATTGACATGATGCAGAGCGACAGCAGCGATAAAAAGAAAATAGAGTTTGAAGAGAAGCTTGATCACATTTCCAGCAAATACGAGAGATGGTTCAGCAACAAAACCAATAAAAATACAGGTGAACATCCCGATAAACTAAAAAATTACTTCCGTTATTTTTACAATCCCGAAGGTGAGATACAGCTGTATGTAAAAGATGACCTGCCTTTAGAAATCAATAAGGATTGCAGGGACGCTTTCAAGTCTGTATTCGGATAAGAATTCTGCAATCCCCTGTACATTTACTGAACTATTACCGGCAATAAGCCCCTCTCAGCATGCAATGAGGCTTATAAATAATAAATCATTGATTATCCGATAATTATGATCACCTTTGATTATTATTTAAATAAAGTATAATGCAAGAAGGAACAGTAAAATTTTTCAATGAAACAAAAGGTTTTGGATTTATCGTACCAGCAAATGGTGATAGCGAAATCTTTGTACACAGTTCAGGTTTATTAGATAGCATTCGTGAGAATGACTCAGTTACCTATGACGTTGAGCAAGGTAAAAAAGGCTTGAACGCAATCAATGTTAAGATCAGCTAATCAACTTATTTTATAATTGTGTAAGCACCCCTAATGGGGTGCTTTTTTTTATTTACGGCTTTTTTTCTTTTTGGAGAAGAAACAAACTGTCTAAGCCTCGTCTTTTGTATTTTTGATCAGCCCCATCCCAGACAGAAAAAAAATCAGTCCAATAATTGCGGCAACAATCAGTTCACGGCTTTGCAGACTATGTTTGATAAATCCATAACCAGCATAAATAAGTCCAATGATACCCAGAATGGTGAGTATGGTTCCAAATGTGCGTTTGACGTTCATAGGTATTTAATTATTTCTGCTTTTGACTATACAATATCTGTGCCCACAATGCGTACACAGGCCCGGCAGATCAATTTGGAGTTTATTTAGGTACGTTGGGATATGACCTTAGTCTAAAGCAAGCAGCCGGTCTGCACTGAGTTTAGCGAAAGTTAAGGTGCCGAAATCTTTGGCAGTCCAGGCACGGTCGGGTATCAGCCGGTCGGGGTTGCTTCGATCGGTATAGGTCTCGCTGTATTTATGGAGGATAACGTCTCCCCTCCGATCATCAATTCTAAAAGTAATGTAAGCATGCACAAAGAGGAAATCTGCACAGAAGACCTGTTCTATCGTAAAAAAAGCGCCCCTCACTACAATCCGCCCATAGCCATCCGCAGGACAATTGTCACCTCCGTTAAAGATCAGTTCAGTATTTTCACTGACTTTAACATATTGACCTTTCTTCTTTTCCAGCAAAACCAGTGGAAGGTCGAAATGCCAGCCCGCCTTATTGTCCTTTTCCGAATTCTTTTCCAGAATCAGCAATTTGTATTGTCTTGTTTTCAAATCAATATTGGCACTATCAAGGGCATAAAATCCTTCTGGTAATCTATATTCCTCGAGCCCTTCCGGTAACGTATCATCAAAACCATCGGCCAACGCCGGAGTACAGGCCAAAAGACAAAACAACGAGCTCAGGAAGATGAAAGTTTTCGACATACAAATGGATAATGTTTCTATTCGATAAACATACAAAAATAGGAATGCAAGAATGGGTATCAATTGGTTTTCGTATGCAGGATCAGGGTATTGGTATGATGTCTATTATTATTCGCAGCAGTACAAATGATGATCGCCGATTCATTTGACAAACAACTGACCACCATCAGACAGGTGCTTTATGATGTTTCTTTATATTTAGCGCGATTGCGGCACATTTTGCTGCAGCAAGTTAAGCATTAACCATTATTTATGAAGAGCCGATGAATCAGGAATCAATACGTTTATCAAAAGAAGGATGGAAAAAATGGGGACCTTACGTTTCTAATCGTCAGTGGGGTACCGTCAGAGAAGATTACAGTGCGAATGGAGATGCCTGGAATGCGAACAGTCACGATGCCGCACGCAGCAAGGCCTGGCGCTGGGGCGAAGAGGGAATTGGTGGCATCTCAGATGACAAGCAATTTCTCTGTTTCGCTCCTGCTTTCTGGAATGGTAAAGATCCGATACTCAAAGAGGTGTTTTATGGATTAACGAATACGGAGGGCAATCATGGAGAAGATGTGAAGGAACTTTTCTATTACCTTGATTCTTCGCCAACGCATTCCTACATGAAGATGCTCTACAAATATCCTCAGCAGGCTTTTCCTTATGAAGAACTTGTTCGCGAAAACGGCAGCCGCTCCAGGCAGGATACGGAATATGAACTCGTGAATACTGGTGTGTTTGACAACAATGAATATTTTGATATTTTCATTGAGTACGCAAAGTCGGCAGAAGAAGACATCCTCATCAACATCACGGCACACAACAGAAACAATATCAAAGCCCAGCTGACCATGCTTCCCACTTTGTGGTTCAGAAACCGTTGGTCATGGGGAGACCACCTCAAACAGCTCTCTATCTCGAAGAAAGATAAAATGTCATTGGCCATCACCCATAAAGACCTCGGAGAATACTTTTTATATGCTGAAAGCCCTGCCGACTGGCTATTTACCGAAAATGACACCAACACACGCCGTCTTTATCAATATGATGATGGTGGAAAATACTATAAAGATGCCTTTCACAACTACCTCATCCATCAGGATACCGCAGCGGTAAATCCTGCAAAAACAGGGTCAAAAGCGGCCGCTGTGTATACTTTTGACATCGAAGGCGGACAATCTGCAACCGTAAAACTACGCCTTTGCAAAGGCAGCAACAACAAGCCTTTCGCTGATTTTGACCAGATTTTTAAGGAAAGAAAAAAAGAAACAGATGAATTTTACGAAACACTGCAGGGCACATTAAGCGCTGCCGACGAACAGCTGATTTACAGACAGGCCATGGCCGGCCTCCTCTGGAACAAGCAATTTTACAATTATAATGTCGGGAAATGGTTAAAGGGAGATGCCAAACAACCTCTTCCCCCTGCCGGTCACAATACCTCGAGAAACCTCAACTGGAAACACCTCAACAACGCGGACATCATTTCCATGCCCGACAAATGGGAGTTTCCCTGGTATGCGTCCTGGGACCTTGCTTTTCATTGCGTCAGCCTGGCGCTGGTAGATGCAGCATTTGCCAAAGAGCAACTGCTGCTGCTCACCAAGGAATGGTTCATGCACCCCAACGGTCAATTACCAGCATACGAATGGAACTTTGACGACACCAACCCTCCTGTACATGCCTGGGCCACCTGGGAGGTTTACAAGATGGATCAGAAGAAAAATAATGGTCAGGGTGACCTTCCTTTTCTCGAAGCTGTTTTTCAAAAGTTACTCATTAATTTCACCTGGTGGGTAAACCGCAAAGACCATACTGGCAGCAACATCTTTTCAGGTGGTTTCCTCGGGCTCGACAATATTGGCATCTTCGACCGGAGCATGGTGTTGCCTCCGGGAATGCACATCGAACAGGCCGATGGCACCAGCTGGATGGCCATGTATGCATTAAACATGATGCACATCTCCCTGGAACTGGCACTCCACAACCCTGTATATGAAAACATGGCCACCAAGTTTTTTGAGCATTTCCTTTACATCGCCGGTGCGATCATGAACATCATGGGCCCTGATGATAGCGGCTTATGGGACAATGAGGATGAGTTTTTCTATGATGAGCTCTCCATTAAAGGCAGGGATGCCATTAAACTGAAACTGCGCAGCATGGTCGGCCTGATCCCACTGTTCGCTGTGGAGATCATCACTGATGATACCCTGAAAAAACTGCCAAACTTCGCCAGGCGTATGGAATGGTTTCTGAAACATAAACCTGAACTTGCTTCACTGGTTTCCCGATGGACGGAAAAAGGTGAGGGCGATAAGCATCTGCTCAGCTTGCTGCGCGGACACCGCGTCAAGCGCATTCTCTATAGAATGCTCAATGAAACGGAATTCCTCAGCGACTACGGCATACGCAGCCTGTCAAAAAGTTATCAGCAAAACCCTTTCGTCTTTCCTACGGGGAGGGAGAACATCACTGTCACCTACATCCCCGGAGAAAGCGACAGCGGTATGTTTGGTGGAAATAGCAATTGGAGAGGCCCGATATGGATGCCGGTAAATTACCTGATCATCCAAAGCCTGCTTCGCTTCCATGAATATTATAATGACGACTTTAAGGTCGAATACCCGTCAGGAACCGGAAATTACCTGTCCTTACGGAATATTGCCATAAAACTCAGCGAGCGGTTAATCAGCATATTCAAATCGAATGACCTTGGATTGCGTCCATGTTTCGGTGAGCATCATAAGCTACAGCATGATGTTCACTTCAAAGATTACCTGTTATTTAATGAGTATTTCCATGGCGACAATGGTAAAGGGTTAGGCGCATCACATCAAACGGGATGGACGGCCCTGATTGCCAATCTGCTGCTCAACTCCACCAAAAAAAGTAACGAAGTGCATTAAGCTGACGCCCTGCCTTGACATTCCTGGGTGCTGCTGTCTAACATCAGCGCCCAGGATGATACACATCATGTCCTACGCTTTAAAAAAAGTGCTATTTGCCTGAAATTTATCAATAACAAGCAATGCGCATTTTTTACTTACTTTTTATCACAGGAGCACTTTTCAGCAACGCCACTCAGTCACAGGAAGTTTATCACACCACAACATCAGCGTCCACAGCGACAATACCATCAGCCATAGCTCTGCAGGAATCCGAACATGAATCTGAAAAAGACATGTTCCGTCTGACACTAAGCATGGGCCATGCACACATCAGAAAAACCATCCAGCATCATCATGGCAGCGACATTTCTTCAGCAGCATGGGCCCTTGACGCAGATTACTGGATTTCAAATCACCTTGCATTGGGCATCCACAACGACATCATCCTGGAAAATTTCATCATCGAAGAACATCTTGGAAACAACGAGTATGCATTGCTGGAGCGTGAATATCCCATCGCCGTTGTCGCCGTTATATTGTACAAACCATGGCACCACCTCAGCATCCTGGCAGGCGCGGGCACTGAATTCAGTCGCGAGAAAAATCTTATGGTCTTTCGCTCCGGACTGGAATACGGCTGGAAGCTCCCCCATACATGGGAGCTTGGGATGTCTACCAACTACGACATCAAAAGATCACATGATACCTGGATGCTGGGATTTGGCGTCAGCAAGTTTATCGGTGGCCATCAATAGGGATGCAAAGATCCACAATAAAATGATGTTGAGGATGTGTTGAAGGATCATTACCATAAATCTCAAAACAGTTTCTCTCTGTTGTTTTATAACCGTTACGATTGAGCCAGACGAACAGTTCAGTCCACGCCTTTCCAAATTCATCCATGGCCAGCTCCATCCGGGCAACGACACATTTACCGGAAGGCATGGTCATGGTTCCTACAAGACCATCTGTTGAAACAGGCTCTTTCAGCACAATGCAAGCGCTCATCCTGACCTGCTCGGATGCCGTGATCCTGAAACTGTCGTGGTAAATCTTGAGTAGTGTAAAGTCCGGCGTTCGCAACAAACCTGCTTGTCCGGCCCATTCCATCAGTTTTTGAAAAGTGTGTGCCTGCCCCTGGTCGCCAATGTGCGAGATATAGGCGAGTTCCAACTGTGGCAAGGTCTTGATTTCTACAAGCGCACGTGCCTCCATCCATGTGATATGATTGTCCATGTCCCAAAAGTAGGGTTCAAAAAAAGTTTTCCCTTTACCATTCTTGCGCTCTTCTATACAGATCTTGCTATGCCTTCCGGGTGCCTGTGCCCGAAAATCCGAGGGGCTCATCCCATAGTATTTTTTAAAGGCCCTGCTGAAGGAAGTATTGCCATTGAAGCCGTACATTACCGACAGCTCAGTGATGCTTATGCCGGGTTT
The DNA here is from genome assembly GCF_000170795.1 of Pedobacter sp. BAL39. GTDB lineage: Bacteria > Bacteroidota > Bacteroidia > Sphingobacteriales > Sphingobacteriaceae > Pedobacter. The sequence goes on along the minus strand of NZ_ABCM01000020.1, from coordinate 69,015 downwards.
CCTTATCAGGATGGAAGCGGCCTTTTCAATTCTCTTTCTGACGATATACACATTCAATGATTCATTGACGACTGATCTAAATATCCGGTGAAAATGAAAAGGAGAGTAACACGCAATGGCAGCAATCTTCTCCAAGGATAACTCCTCCTCTAAATGGTCCTCTACAAACTGAAGCACCTTATTCAATCTCTTAATGTGGTCTTTTTCTCCTATTTTGAAAGCTCTCATGTAAGCAATTCCTCAGTTTTTCAATAACAAAGGTATAAACTCCATCTCAATTGAAGTTTTCGAAAATCAATACGCATCTGATGATGGGGGAAAAATGAAAAAGAAATATATTTGCTTGTGCAACATTCTTGTTAACCTAACGTCTTATTAATACTAACACAGAAAATGATATGAAAAAAGTATTTCCATTAATAATCGTCCTTGCCCTTGGTATAGGGTCGGTAAATGTATCCGCAGCTCGTCAGAGCACCATCAGCACTTCTACTCATTCATCCGATGAGATAGATGTCAAAAACTTCGATGGGGTGATTGCCGGAGGCCCTATATCCGTAATCATAACTTTGGGTACTAAGGAAGGACTCCGTTTTGAAGGTGATGAGGAAGCCATTTCGACACTCGTTGGAGAAGTCAAGGGCAACAAACTGACCATCCGCCCAAAAGCCAGCTGGACCAGCTGGGCAAAAAAATATGAGAACAAGAAGATTACGGCTTACGTCAATGCAAAAACGCTAACCAGCATTACGATGAGTGGCGATGGCAGCGTGACTGTTTCAGGAACCATAACTGCTGCTGAATTTACCACCACCCTAAGTGGATCAGGATCTATCAAGGCAACAGTAGAGGCGGATAAAATTACAGGTGTGATGAGTGGGTCCGGAAATGTGAACCTCTCTGGTAAAGCAGATAAAGCCAGTGTCACCCTGAGTGGCTCAGGAAACTACGGTGGAAAATCTTTTACGGCTGATGAGGTTTCTGTACGCATCAGCGGTTCGGGATCTGTAAACGTAAAAACTGATGGCAGCATTAAGGCAACTATATTGGGTTCCGGCCACGTGTACTACACTGGAAACCCGGATATCGAGAAATCTGGAATCGGCTCCGGCTCGGTTAGCAAAATGAAATAAACATACTTAAGGAGCTGATCTCATGATCAGCATTTTTCAGGCATCCGCTAATGTCTATGCCCAGCATTGATGTTAGCGGATTCTTTTTACCCTTTATTTGTCGCAATCACCATCTTACCGGAAATTAAAAAATCCTGTTATTTGTGGTACCAATTCTTTTAATGATGCAAAAATCAGAATCAGGCACAGCCACTACCATCGACGGATATATCGCAATGCAGCCCGCAGCTTTTCGGGACACGCTCAGCTCATTACGTGAGCTCATTATCAGCACGGTTCCTGAAGCTGAAGAAAAGATCAGCTATCAGGTCCCTGTATTTAAGTACCACTATTCCCTGGTTGGTATGGGTGTGAGTAAAAAGTACTGCAGTTTCTACGTCATGAGCCCCTCCATCATCAAGGACTTAAAAGAAGAGCTGAAAGGCATCCAAGTCTCAGGTTCTACCATTCACTTCCGTCCGCAGCAAGCTTTGCCGGAAGCGCTGATCCGGAAGATAGTAATGCTCAGAAAAGCAGAAAACGAACTGCGTTTTCATTTGAAAAAATCTTAAAAATATATCTGCAATACCCTGGCTGAGTGCTCAGGGATTACCGGGGCGATTTTTGTTCCGAAAAGCTCAATGGAACGCATTAGGCAGATACAATTCCTTCTACCAGATCTTTGATCCGCTGTTCTGCGGAGCCATATTTCCCTGTTGCCGGATCTGCCGTAATGTCGCCAAATGTATAGATCCCTAATTCCATTTTGCTGTGAAAAGGATAAGATAATATGTTGATTATTTGGCAGTGGACTCCAGCCAGTTGATCTGATACCGCTTTTCCAGTCCAGGTTTCAGCTGGTCTTTAGCGGTAGCAGGGGCGGAAATCTTCTTCGGGTCGCCATCGCTGATGAAGCGGTTGCCGTGTTTATCCTGCTGTTTCATGAATGCCTCCGGCCCTGTGGGGGTATCCCCTGCCTGCACGCGCTGGATGGCCAATGGGTTAAAGTCTTTGGAATATGGTGATACAGAGGCGACGGAGCCCACCAGGAAAACAGCTTTATGGTTATAGCTGGTGCCTTCAAAACTGCCTTTGGATTCCAGCGCTCTGTTTTTGGCGTGCATGCCCAGCGGCAGGGCGAAACTTTCGGCCTCATAACCAGGAATGAAGTTCCTGATTTCCTTCACAAACATGGCGAGGTGTTTCTGCACACCCGCATCATCCAGCTTATTCAACGGCACATGGAACCAACCATGGCTCCCCACCTCATATCCATTTTTGATCAGCCATTCCAGCTTTTGCTTTTGATAGTCGGGTTGCGCAAACAGACGCAAGGTAGGCTTGATGGCCGGCAGTACATAAAACGATGCCGTGATGGGAAAATCAGGGTGTCTCTTTTTGAAATCCTCCATGATCCCCAGGGCGCAGTCTGGATCGATTTCCAGCTTGCCATTTTTATCCAGGTACCTGAATTGCCCGGCACTGGAATCATCAAAGGTCATCACAAATGGGGTCATCCCTGCTGGCACATTCAGCTTTCCGGTGGCAAGGTCCTTAACGGATACCGGATAAAAGTTATGGTCATACAACATGTTCAAATCTCTCCTGAAATTCTCAGGAGTTCTCCTCCATTCATTTTCAGGTGCTCCAATCAGGTGATATTCGAGCACCATAACTTTCCCAAGTTCATTAGGAATGAATTCTTTTGGTTTTCGCAATTGTGCAGGTAGTGCCGCCGTAATACTGTCGCCGGACAGTGAGTCGGCAGCTGTTGTGGCGTTGTTTTTATCCGTTGCTGAACAGGCGCTGACAGCTGTGATCGTAAAAGCCAGGATGGCCTGATATAGGGTATTTCTCGTGTAATTCATGATGGTGATGTCTGGACACAAAGATATTAAAGTATCCCTCCCGCACAAATCTGAACACAATATCCGCCCGTATTTGTTAGCCAACTACCAAATCTATTATTATGGACAGCATCAATCAGCAACAACCCGAAGAAAACAGAAGAGACCTGAATGATCAGGCTGCAATTGAAAAGATAAAAGAGCTTGCAAAAAAAGCGGAATCCTGCTTTTTTTGCACCAGGATCCAGTCTGGGTCACCTTTTGAAACTAGGCCTATGTCTCCTCAGAAAATTGACGACAGTGGAATCTTTTGGTTCCTGAGTGCCAGCGACAGTCATAAAAATGCAGAAATTCAAAACGATGAAAAGGTACAGCTGCTCTTTCAGGGTGGCCCGCATTCAGACTTCCTTAACCTTTATGGCAAAGCGAGCATCTCTACCGACAAAGCACTGATCAAAGAGCTATGGGACCCTATTTTAAAGGTCTGGTTTACGGCAGGCATCGACGACCCACGCATCACGGTCATCAGGTTCGAGCCCGAAGAAGGCTATTACTGGGACACGAAACATGGAACTGCAGTGGCATTTATCAAACAGCTTGCCGGTGCAGCCATAGGGAAAACGATTGACGATTCTATTGAAGGAGAAATCAAAGTCTAATTAGCTAAAATCAGTTAAAAAAAATCCAATAGAAAACAGCCGTTTAAAACAAATACCAGTTCTCCTGCCGTTATCAACAACAGCAGGAGCACTATCATCTTAAACAAAAGCGGCAGTTCTCCTGTTTTAACAATAAATGAAACAATTATGGAACAGTTTAGAATAGAAGTTGCGAACGAGGGCAAAGGGTATTTTTTCAATATAACTGCCACTGGAGATCAGCAGTTTGAGATTTCCAATGAAGCTTCAGAAAGAATAGGCACCATCAAAATAGACGATCAGGACCATGAACATTGCGAAACCCTGGATTGCCAGATTGACCTTCCATTGCTCAATTCCATCAGGGAGGGCATACTCCTTCATTACAAACTGATTAAACAATAATTGTAAATTCCCTGCACAGAAATCGTCAACTCGCCAACCAATAATCACAAACTCGTTAAACCCCTACGCTTCGCAGTTGTGGGTCCCAACCTTTACAATTGTATGTCTTTCTGTTGCAGGAAAAGTATTTCTGAAAACTTAACTTTGCCGCTTGAATAACTTCCCGGCAACATTGGACACCATAAAAACATTAAAACCACAACATCAGGGCATCTCCACCATTCTTGCATTTGCGTTAATTCCATTATCAGGATTTGCTACAGATATCTATATTCCTTCATTGCCTACGATGGCAGCGACCATGCAGGTCAGTAGCCTGCAGGTGCAGCTTACGCTGAGCCTGTTTTTGATCAGCTATGGCATTTCTCAACTGTTCATCGGCAGTATTGTGGACAGCTTCGGCCGGTACAAGCTGAGCCTGATCTGCCTGCTTATTTTTGCAGCAGCAAGCATCGTCATCGCCAATACGCATAACATCTATCTGATTTATTTCATGCGTATCATTCATGGATTTACGGTGGCGACCGTCATCGTTGCCAAACGGGCGTATTTTGTTGATGTTTTTAGCGGCGACCAGCTGAAGCATTACCTCAGCCTCTTCTCTATTATATGGTCGACAGGCCCGATCGTAGCTCCTTTTGTTGGCGGGTACCTGCAGGCTTCTTTTGGCTGGGAATCCAACTTTTACCTCCTTGCAGGTCTTGCCTTAGTCATGGCAGCATTGGAATACATCTATAGTGGAGAGACCTTAAAACACTTCTCTGAGTTTTCATTGAGAAAAATTCTCAGTGTATATACAGAAATGATCGGCACACTGAACTTTTCGCTGGGTATTGTCATGCTTGGACTGGCCTACTCAATGGTTATGATCTACAACATGACCGGCCCCTTTATCATTGAGCATCACCTGGAACTCTCGCCCATCATTGCCGGGTACAGCTCATTGATCCTGGGTTTTGCCTGGATGGTAGGCGGTTTTATCGGTAAGGCCACCATTAACCATCCCTTCTTCAGAAAGATGGCTGCAAACCTCGTTTTCCAAATGGTATTCATCATTTCGATGATGATCAGTATAAACTTTATCTCTAATCTTTATTCACTCATTTTCTTTGCTTTCCTTGTGCACATTACCGCAGGTTATATTTTCAATAACTATTTTACCTATTGCCTGAGCCTGTTCCCAAAAAATGCAGGCATTGCCAGCGGACTGACTGGTGGGATTACTTATGTGATTGTTTCTTTCCTGAGCTACAGCGTCATCTCTATACTTCCGGCCAAAGATGATGTAAACCTGAGTGAGAGTTACCTTATGCTCAGTATTGCCTCAGCGGTAATCATGGCCATTATTTATAAGTTGTCGAAAAAGCAACAATTGACCTCGGTTTAAACTGTCCCTTCTTTCTTCCGTTTCTAAGCCAAAATCAAATTTTTGGCTTAGAAACGGCGCAAAACCTTGTGTTTTTGAGCTAAATGTATTATATTGAGCGTACCGGCTTTCATCTGAGCAATGTGATCCGGCTGAACATTTACGTTCGCAGCCGGCCATGAGCATCAACTCATTGTCTTATTGGAACGCTCTTACACATCAATGATATGGATAAACTTTTAGATAACGCACTGATCTGGTTCTGCCTTGGTTTTGCCTTTTTTTTACTGGAATTTCTCGTACCCGGGTTCATACTTTTCTTTTTTGGTGTCGGCGCATGGATTGTTGCCCTGGTTGCCTTTTTTACCGACGTTTCCCTCAACACACAAATCATCTTATTTATTCTGAGCTCCCTGCTGACGGTAGTTTTTTTCCGCAGCTGGGTGAAACGGAAGCTAGGCATGGGCAATACTGCCGGGCAGCAGCTGGAGGACGAATTTATTGGCAAGGTTGCACTAGCCGAGACTGTTATTGGGCCAGGTAATAACGGAAAAGTAGAATTCAAAGGAGCCAGCTGGGAAGCCAGTTCAGAGCAGGACATCGCTGCAGGGGAGCGCGTGATCATCACCGGAAACCGCAGTATTTTATTAATCGTAAAATCAACCAAATAGATATGACAGCATCAACTTACATTTTAATTTTTCTCGCCGTTTTCCTGCTTATTGCCTTTATGTCGACGTTTAAGGTCGTACCTCAGCGTTCAGTATTCATCGTGGAGCGCCTGGGTAAGTACAGTCGCGCCCTAGACGCGGGTTTTCACATCCTGATTCCTTTTATCGACAAAATTGCCTACAAGCAGAACCTGAAAGAACAGGCGATAGACGTGGCTTCTCAAATTTGTATCACCAAAGACAACATTGCCGTAGAAGTAGATGGTATCCTCTACCTGCAGGTGATGGATCCACAGAAAGCTTCTTATGGAATTGACAATTATCGTTTCGCCGTAATCCAGATTTCTCAAACGACCATGCGTAGCGTTATTGGACGGATGGAGTTGGACAAGACCTTCGAGGAGCGTGAAACTGTGAATGGGACGATTGTCGCTGCCGTAGATAAAGCCAGCGAGCCCTGGGGTATTAAAGTTTCCCGTTATGAGGTAAAAAACATCTCGCCACCTCAGAGTATCCGCGATGCAATGGAGAAGCAGATGCGTGCAGAACGTGAGAAAAGAGCCATGATTGCAGAATCCGAAGGTGATAAACAGGCGAAGATCAATCGTGCGGAGGGTGACAAGCAGGAAATGATTGCCAGGTCTGAAGGTGAGAAACAACGTAAGATCAATGAAGCAGCAGGTACAGCCTCAGAAATTGAGATGGTGGCCATCGCTACTGCTAAGGGGATCAACGAAATTGCCAGATCCATCAACCAGGACGGCGGTATGAATGCCGTCAATCTGCGCATTGCAGAACAATACCTGACAGAATTTGGAAAGCTGGCGAAAGTCAACAACTCCATGATTGTGCCTGCCGACCTCTCGAACATTGCAGGCATGGTATCCAGCGTCACTTCAGTACTCAACACCACCAATGCCGCTCTTCCAAAAGCGAAATAACTATAAACTTCTTACAACAAACACCCTATTGATCCAGGTCCATGGGGTGTTTATTTGATCCGGGATTGGTGCCATCCAGATCCACGCCAAGACTTTTCGGCTCATCTTCCAGGCGTTTCTTGAGTTCCTCTGGCGTTTTCTTTCCATTGATGGTATCCAAAACATGGTCGTGATGGTTCGCGGGGTTTTGATTTGCATCCTTTTCTTCAGGAGTGTGTTGGGGTTGCGTTGTCATTTTTAATCAGGTCAATTTGATGATCTCTTTTAAAAACAAACAACTTACCGCGAGGTTTGCAACTTATCTCAGATTTCTGCGTCTAACCCATACCGTTATTTATCTAAACATGATCATCATTATTAAAACATACAGCTTATGAAACAGTCCATCTACAACATTTTCAAAATAAATTCTGGTCTTTTCATTTGCCTTTTGATCTGCGGCTCATCTTTATATGGGCAAAGCACCGTAGAGGAGCGCATCAGGGAGGTCGAATCCAACCTTTCAGACCGTATCCTGATCAAGGGGACAACGCCGATGAACATTGAGGAACGAATGGCACATTACCATGTAAAGGGTTTGAGTATTGCCGTCATCAGAGATTACAAACTGGAATGGGCTAAGGCTTATGGTTTTGCTGATGAAGCGCAAAAAGTTCCTGTTACACCATACACACGGTTTCAGGCGGCTTCGATCAGCAAATCATTGAATGGAGTCGGAATCCTGAAACTGCATCAGAACCGTAAAGTCGATCTCGATGCCGACATCAATAGCCTGCTCAAAACCTGGAAGTTTCCTTATGATTCCCTATCCAAAGGAAAAAAAATCAACTTAAAAAATCTGCTGAGCCATACTGCCGGACTGAGCGTTCATGGTTTCGGCGGTTATGAACCTGGCACATCAATTCCAACAGTGATCCAAATCCTGGATGGCAGCCCGCCTGCTAACTCTGCGGCTGTACGCTCCGAGTTTGAACCAGGACTCAAAAGCCAGTATTCAGGAGGAGGAACCACCATCACCCAGTTGATTGTCAGCGACATCACCGATCAACCTTATGAGCAATTCATGGCCACACAGGTCTTAAAACCACTGGGCATGACAAACAGTACGTTCAGCTTTCCGGCAGAACATGCAAGTCCCGCCGACTACGCCACGGGCTACGATACGGATGGCAAGGAAATCAAGGGAAAATACCACCTGTATCCTGAACGTGCAGCAGCAGCATTATGGACCACCCCTACCGATCTTGCCAGGTACATTATCGAAACGGAACTTTCCTATCAGGGGAAATCAAAAAAAGTGCTGGATCAACAATCTACCATTCTCCGCCTTACTCCTTATTCCAATGATGAAGCAGCACTGGGCGTTTTTATTGAAGATGCCCAAGGCACGAAATATTTTGGCCATGGCGGCGCCAATGAAGGTTTCAGAAGTGGCTATTATGGAAGTTTTGAGGGAGGAAATGGTCTGGTGATCATGGTCAACTCCGATAACGGGGAAATCATACAGGAACTAATGAATAGTATTTCCCGCGTCTACGGATTTAAAGGACTTAACAAATCAAAAGAAATTACGCTCGCACAGGTGACGGAACTGGATCTACAACCCTACTTAGGCAAATATGAGCTGATGCCCGGATTTGTACTCAGCATCACCAATGAAGGCAACAGGTTATTTGCACAGGCAACGGGACAAACAAAACTGGAAGTTTATCCGGAAACCAGCAGCAAGTTCTTTTACAAGGTGATCAATGCGAACATGGAATTTGTAAAGGATGCATCCGGAAACGTAAATAAAATGATCTTCACGCAGGGAAAAACCATTGAAGCTAAAAAACTAACTAATTAGATTCAGTTCCTGAGGCATATCATTAAAGGCCGCAGCTTATTGATTTCAGCAATTTGTTCAATTCATAAATATTGAAAACAACATCTTCTTTAAAAGGTTATTCCTCTGTAGTTTAACCAATATTTATACTTATGAAAACGAACATTTCAGTAGCGTTACTTTTTGCTGGCGCGATGACCTTACAAGCCTGCGGGTCTAATGAGAATAAAGCCACTGGTGTCGACAGCTCCATTACAGATACCAATGTAGTTGATCATTCGGCCTATGTCACCACAGATACCCTTGCTGCCGATCCTGGAAAAGATCCTGCAAAGTTTGCCGAGCAGGCAGCGATTGGGGGAATGATGGAGGTAGAAGCGGGAAAGATTGCTCATGAAAAGACAAAAAACCAGCAGGTAAAAGACTTTGCCTCCATGATGATCAAAGACCATACAGCTGCTGCTACGGAACTTGATGCCATCGCAAAACGTAAACAGATGTCTTTACCAACTATGTTACCCTCAACGGAACAGGCGCATCTCGATGAAATGAAAAAAATGTCGGGTGATGATTTCGACAAACACTATATGGACATGATGGTGAATGACCATAAAAAGACTGTTGACCTGTTCAAATCAGCGACTGAGAATACAGATGCGGAACTCGGTGCTTTTGCGAAGAAAACACTTAAAGTGATAGAGGGGCATCATAAACTCGCCCAGGACATCAATGGTGTGTTAAAAGCCAAATAAATCGAGATGACACCATCATCCAGCGCTTTGGTTAGGGTGATGGTGTCATGGTTTAACTATCATTTTTATAGTTTTACCTGACGGATGATGTTCTTCACATTCAGTTCAATGATATCCGTCATTGAATCACATTGAAGATAATTGTCATCACCCAGCAACGTGGCCATTCCCTTTTTCAACTTTAGTGTATTCTCTTTTGTTGTCAGATAGTCTGTATTTGAAACATCACGCAGATCAGTAAGCCTGTGGCGCTCACTGCGCACGCGATGCAGGATGGACGACTTTTCTTCCTGCTGATATTGTAAAAAGGTCTTGTCCGTCAGCTGCTCCATGCAGACCTGTACATAGGGAAAGTTCTCTTTGAAAAATTGCGGAAGATAAACTTTAACATTGCCCTCATAAAACTGTTGATCAAAGTCGATTGCCCTGATGCGAAACTGAATGTCATCGAAATCAGGAGTGACCTGCACCACGAAATTATAAGCCCTCATATCGCCCAGCAGCATGACCAGACAACGTTCGTTAAACTTAACAAATTCCTTCGCGATCCGCGTTTGGTTGTACTCCGGGTTATGGAGGTAAGTTTTCACAAATGTATCCCCGGGAATACCTGCAATGTGCTCCTCAATCAGGGTCTCCCGGTCTACTAGATAATTCACCTGGTTAGGAGAAAGGATCTCCTCAAGCTCCAGTCCGTAAATCCTCGAAGCGTCAGCCTTCTTTACATAGAAGTAGTCGTACACATCATTGAGGCGATTGACAATACGTACGCGGAAAGGATGTGTATTGCCAAAAGTGCAATATTCAATCCGGTCAATATATTTATGTTCTACGATGCGCAGGTTCCCGGAAGCCTTCAGGTTTGCGTAAATGATCTTGAGTCCATTCTGGATCTCCTCAATCCTGTCCGAAGGATACACAGGGCCTTCCCACAAGGAATCCTTACCATTTTTATCCATAATCGGATAGGCCTCGTTAAACTCCAGCAGGTCATTATAAGTGATGGGCAACTTTGCTTCCCTTTGGTATTTCTTCAGGTATTTCTGCAACTCAGCAGACACCGGAAAGATGGGTTTTTTATTGATGATTTTTACGTCCGCAGATTCCATTCAGGCTTTTTGATGCTTCAATTTAGCATTAATGATCCTGATTAAAGAATAATTTATACATTCGCTGAACGACCTGAAAAATTGCTATGAAAATATATGCCGACACCGGACGAATCATTTTAAGGGAAATCATGCCTGAGGATCTGGCGGCAATGCATGAGCTCGACAGCGATCCGGCAGTGCACCGATATCTGGGTGGCCGTCCGAATAAATCATTGCAGGAAACCGCGGACAACATTGCCTTCATCAGACAGCAATACATAGACAATGGTATTGGCCGCTGGGCCATTATGGACAAGTATTCCAACGAATTTATGGGTTGGGGCGGATTGAAGTTCATCACTACCCCCATCAATGACCACGTTAACTTTTACGAGGTAGGATACCGCCTGATCCGAAAGTATTGGGGACTAGGTTTTGCTACTGAAGCGGCCAGGGCCTCTTTAAAATATGCCTTCGAGGTGCTGCTGCTGGATACCGTTTATGCAATGGCCCACCAGGAGAATAGTGCTTCCATACGCACCTTACAAAAATCAGGACTGGAAATTACAGGGCAGTTTGAATATCAGGGTCTTCCATGTTACTGGTTTCAGATTGACCGCAACTCCTGGCAGTTAAAAAGCCTCACCGAGGGTTAAGTTCATGCCACTATACCCTTTACTGATGCCGTAATCAATCCCGAAATTGGTATTGGATCCTTTGTTGAGTTTGATCCTCAGGCCGGAACCTGCTGCCGGATGCCAGGTCTGAAACATAGAGCCTGTACCGGTAAGGGTCGTGACATTCGCAAAGACCACAAATCCAAGGAAGCCATCCTCGGTAATGTCCCGGCGAAATTCACTTTCGAAGTATAACAATGACCTCCCGCGGTACCTGTTTTGTGCAAAGCCTCTTCCTGACCGGTTACTGGGATCCCAGCCCAGGCTAGGCAGGTCCAGATATGGGGTCTTGCTATCAAGTGCCGTCCAGAAATAAGACCAGAAGGCCAGTGTATTCTGCTGATTGGGCTTGGCAGGATTTAAGGAAACATATTTCCTCAGATCAAGGTACATGGAACGCCAGGTAGAATTGCTGCCCATCATGACCGGATTGACGCGATAAATAAGGTTGGCATAACAGCCAGGCATTGGGTTAATGGAATTGTTCCTGGTGTCGTATAACAGGTTGAGACTGATACCGGAAGAAAACGAGTTTTCTGAAGTCCCATATTTGTATCCAGTATGCTGGATTAGGTTCAGGTTGGGTTTGTCACTTTTCATATTAAAGTGATAGTCCAGATTATAGCCAATACCGGCAAAAAAATAAGGCGTGATGCGTTTCAAGGCACTCTGATAAAAACGGATATAGTTATAATCCAGCAAGATGCGGTCAGCATTACCACTACTGCCAAGTCCCCAGGTATTCTGCGGATACACAAGGAAGCGGGTATCGCCCTGAAACAACCAGCTGTTGTCCCTCAGCCAGATCCTGGTACGCAGTGGTAAGCCAAAGCGATTGTGTAAATTCCAGTATGGTGCAAAGGAGGCTGTGGAAAGATTTGTGGTGGCCTTTGGTCCTAGATACATACCTGCCGTAGTACTCGTCACCAGTGTATTGCCTACACCCCCCGGCAGGGCATTACTTACAGGAAGTACTGAAAAATAAAGTTTGCTGTGCTCTTTTGGTTTGATGGGCTTTGGCGAAATGCGGAACATCAGCTTGGCTACATCAATCAAATCGGTCTGATTGGCAGTATCCTTTACCACATTATTATGCGGCATCATATTTCTCGCATTTTGCGCACACAGCGCATAAGGCATCAGAAAGATGAATAGGATACTGATTTTTAACATAGATTACTGGGAATAATTAACCGCCTATTGACAATCCAATATATGTAATATTTCGGTAAAAATAATTATTCCCAATAATTATGCTAAAACTATTTATTGCTCCACACTTTGTTCTCACCCTCCACTAACACTTGCTGCTGCTCTACAATGGCTTTATACTCATATGAAACGCCCTTCTTTAGTCCTTTAATCTGGACATCAAAGCTGCCCTCTTTTTTGACCGGTGTCCATATTGTTTCCTTCCATGCCTCTGCATATAAAGTTTCTACCTGCCCTAGATAAGGACGATAATAAAACCTGGCGCGTGCTGCTTTTACCGTTCTGTAATTAAGCAGCCTACCTTTCATCAGTACGACACCCTGCCCTGCCGGCTGTACATCACCGGTCTGCACCATGGCAGCCTCTTTAAATACAGGGTTTACATTTTCGAGTTTGATGACTACAGGATTGGGCCAGCGGTGATCATCATAGATGCGCTGAGCCTTCAGCACCGATAGCTCCAGACCATTGTCAGTTTGCCGAAAGCGGCTGCTCACATCCAGGTCTGGCTTGTATTCCATAATTTGGCTGTTTTGTCCCAGCACGCTGATTTTCGTATCGGCTGTGCTTTTTGCGGAGCGCAGTGTGAAGGTACGGCGCTCTCCTTCTTTCCAGTTTCCGGCATCCATAACAATGGCAAACAAGATATTATCTTTCCTGGTAAACCATATATTTCCTTCTTTACTTACCACCCAGCTGCGCACATCATCCATCGCTTCATGGTTGATGAAGTACCAGCCTGCCATTTCCCGCAGCCGGTTTTCCTGCTCCTCCGGCAGCGCCCCATTTGCCTTAGGACCTACATTTAGCAAGAGTGACCCACCCTTTGCCCGCGCTTCAATCAGTAAATCGATCAGCTGGCTGCCGGACTTATACCTGTCGTTTGTCGGCTGAAACTGCCAGGCCGTGCCCATAGTAATCGGCGACAACCAGGGCTGGGTAATTTTAGTACCCGGAAGGGTCTGCTCGGGTGTTTTAATCGCACCCCTGGTAATCAGGATGTCCGGTTGCAGGCGCCAGGAAGTTTCTTTAACCACCTCCTTAGGATCACCATCAATGAACAGCACATCCACCTTCCCATACTTCGTCATCAACTCTTCGACCTGTTTCCTGTTGTAATCGTCGTATGCCATTCTTGTGCCCTCATCCATCCGGACATTACTTCTGCTGATGGGAATCTTGTGGTCGTATAAAAAGCGAAAGTCTTCAGGAGAAAAGTAAAAACCCACATCCAGCCCCGCAGCCCTTGTGGCTTCCACGAACTCCTTCAGCAGATCTTTTTTGTAGGGCGTTTTGGTGATGTTGAAATCCGTGGTTTTCGTATCCCAAAAGCAAAACCCTGCATGGTGTTTGGTGGTAAAACAAATGTACTTCATTCCAGCCAGCCTCGCCAGCTCCGCAATTTCTTTTGGATTGAAGCTGGAAGGGTTAAACGTCTTGGGAAGGTCGTTAAAATAACGATTCACAAAATCATCCGAGGCGCCAACAAGGGCGTGACTGATCACGATCCCCAGCTGCGCATCTACGTTAAAATGAATAAATAAGCCCGCGCCCGTATTACGCAACCATTCCTCTCTTGCGGGCTTATTTAAATTGTAATTGCTGGACACTTCATCTTCCACGACATCGTTACGCTGTGCAACAGCGATGTTTCCTGTGAACAACAGGCAAAAAAGCAAATAACTATATTTCATCAATACGTATAATTTACAAAGGTCTCTTATCCCACCATATCCTTGTCAGAAATTCATCGGGCCCCTGCCGGCCGATGGCGTCCTTCAGTGAGGCACCATTCAGGTTTTGTTCCGATAAGGGGTACAACATCCTGCGGAAGATCCGTCCTCCTGTAGCATTACCCGCGTAATTTACGGGTACCAGCGCCGGATACCCCGTTCTGCGATACGCATTAAACACCTCCTGCGCATCCGGGAACATGCCAATCCAAAACTCTGTATAGAGCTGCCTCATCTGCACATCAAATGAACCTGCAGTATTCAATGGGTGATATTTAATATATGTACTGATCTGCAGTTCCGAAATGATGCCGTCTGTAGGTGCTATAATTGCCCATTGTTTCATGGACGAACGGATGGCACTTTCATACAACGTTGCGGCATTGCCTGTATGCCAGCCCCTGAGCGCGGCTTCTGCCAGCAGGAAGTTGCTCTCCGCCGTGGTAAAGATCAGCTTTGCAGTGCCCAGGCCCGCCACCGTTTTCAGGTTAGGTTCTGAGTAGGTCACAAAGTCGGCAGGTTTGGCACTCAGCGTTGCCGCCATCCCCTTTTGCAGGGCAGCGGTGGTGTCTGGCACTTTGTTGACGTAGACGACCGACCAGATGCCCATGCGGGGATCCTTGTTATTTTTCATATAGGTGATGAAGGGTTCCTGATATTTCCCGCCTTCGGCATTACTGGTACCATCGGCCTTGATGTAATCATCGTTGTACAATTTAAGTGCTACAGGGTTTTTATTGATGTCCTGCCCCGCTGCCGAATATAGGATCTTCGCAATGTCCAGGTCTTCGGTAATTACTCCTCCGGCAATGGCTTTCTTCACCCAGGTCTCCGCCAAAGGAGCATCAACCTCAGTCAGCCGCATGCCCAACCGCAGCATCAGGGAATAGGCGAATTTTTTCCACTTGTCTGTACTGCCCGCATAAATCAGGTCGGCAGCACCAAAGGTGGGCTTCCCACTGTTGAGGCTCAATGCAGCCTCCTCCAACTCTTTCAGTAAATCGGCATAGATGGCCTGCTGCGCATCATACTTCGGCGTGTAAATAGCTTGTGTAAAGCCTTTTGCAGCTTCAGAATAGGGAATATCTCCATACAGGTCAGTGATCCGACTGTAACAGTAGGCCCTCCAGATCCGCGCAGCCGCAAGCAGGTTTACCTTCTCCGGATCGGGAGCAACATTGGCAATGACCAGCTCAATCTCGTTGATTTCCTGATTATAAGCTGCACTGAACACGGCACTGGATTGCTGACTCTGACTGGACACATATTTGGAGCCAAAGCCCGCTACATCATTGAAACTGGTGGTGTATTGCATGGTGCCCAAAAGCAGAAGCAGGTTGTTTTTGGCGCCATCGTAGAGCGCCTTGGTAAACACAAAAGCCGGCTGGATGTTGGCTGAGGCTTCTGGATCAGTATTGATCTCCTCAAAATCTTTGGTGCATGATCCTGTACTGACCGCAATTAGCAGCAGGCAAAGGAGCGATTGATATTTATGTTTAAAATTTTTCATTTTTAGGGCCGTTGATGTTAGAATTTAACCATTAAGTTCAAACCGAAGGTTCTGGTTCTTGGGAGTCCGATGGATTCAAATCCCTGCGCATTGCCATTGGTGAAGCTGGACTCCGGGTCGAAGTTGTCTGTCTTCTTGTATAAGGTAGCAATGTTCCTGGCAACCAGGGATACACTTGCCGACTGCACCTTAACGAACTTCAGGCTGCTCACCGGAATGTTGTAAGAAAGGATTGCCTGACGTAGCTTGATGAAACTGCCATCGTGTACAAACAACTCTGAGTAATTCCTCATGTCATTATAGTACCCGCGAAGTTCGGTTAAAGGGATAGTGGTCGAAAATGGATTTCCTGACTGGTCTACACCAGACAGTGCCAATCCGTTCTCCCTGCCTGGAAGCGTAGACTTCATCAGACCAAGGCGTGTAGCATATACTTCCTTAATTGAAAATACCTTATTGCCAAACTTACCATCTACCAGGAAGCTGAATGTAAAAGCCTTATATTTAAAATCCTGTGTCAGTCCCATGGTCAAGGGCGGTACGCCATCACCTAGCTCCTGCAAACCGGTCGCCACAGGCCTCCTCGTACTTGCATTGTAGACGATCTGCCCCTCGTCATTGCGCAGGATGCGGGTACCGACAATCGTTCCATAGGAGCTGCCAACGGTTTGATTGATGTAAGCCCAGTTTCCTACGGAGTTGGTCATCTGGAAGGTATTGGTACCATCAACCAGCTTGATCACCTTACTTTTGTTGTAAGACATATTATAGCTGATGTTCCAGGAGAACTCGGAACTCCGCACCGGAGTGCCTGTAAGCAAGGCTTCGATACCTTTGTTGCTGAGCTCACCCACGTTGAGCACCGCATTGTTATATCCTGACGTCGACGAAATTGCCGCAGTAAGGATGTCGTTTGTTGTCTTACGGTTGTAGTACGTCAGGTCCAAACCTAATCTATGGCCAAACAGCTTTAATTCCATCCCGCCCTCGTAAGTAGTAGAGGTATAGGGCTTCAGCGCTTTGTTGGTGACGTCGTTGGTCGTTACATTCTGAAGCGGCTGCCCCGAGCTTGGGATATTGCTATAGGTCTGATTGATCTTATAAGGGTCTGCTGCACCCCCTCCTACTTCAGCCCATGACGCCCGGAACCTCAGCATATCAAAAGCCTCCGGCAGCTCAAAAGCATCCGTGGCCACAAAACTACCGCCGACACTCTGATAAAGGATGCTGTTGTTGTCAGGGCTTAATGTAGAAAACCAGTCGTTCCTGGCAGTGTAGGTCAGGAATAGCATATTTTTGTAATCTACATCTGCCGATCCGAAGATAGAGTTGGTGCGAACACGGTCGTGACGCGGGATGGTGCTGGCTGTAGCCAGGTTTTTGTAACTATAGAAATAAGGGATGGTAAAAGTGTTGCCATCCATGTTGAGTTGTTTGTTCTCGAAACGGCGACTGTTGGCACCTCCTAGAACGGATATCCCAAAATTCTCATTTATTTTTGCCCTGTAGTTCGCGGTCAGCAATCCATTGGTCTCGGAGACATCAGACTTGATTCCCCAATACTGGCCATTAGGAATGTAAATGTCTCCTGTAGGAAGGATATTCGTATAGTTGTAGTTATAAAAATCCCTGCTGATGACCCCTTTCAGGGTAAGGTTTTTTAACACATCATAAGTGATGGACCCCTGTCCGATGAACCTGTTTTTGGTATCATTCTGTTTGTATTTGTTCTTCACAAAGTAACCATTAGTTGCAATGCCGGCATCATTCCAGGGTGTTTGGTTCCCGCTGGCATCAAAACCCGGGGCCAACCACCGTACATCTACCGTATTGGCAACTTCATAAGGTGTCCAGTTGGGATTTCCCAATGCATCGCCGGCGAGTGTCCTGTTGAAACCACGCTCCAGGTTATACTGTGCAAGCCCTTCCACCGTGATCTTATCGTTGATCTTGGCATTGATGTTCAGGTTGGCAGTTTGCCTTTTAAAACGGGTAGTGGAGATGATGCCCTTGCTGTCCAGGTCTGCGACTGAAAGGCGGTATACTACACCATCGTTACCGCCGGAAAAGGCCAGTGTATTGGTAAAATTGGTCCCTGTATCGTAAAAATGTTTGATGTTATCTTTCTGCGCACTGTAAGGATGTGTCAGTCCATCTGCAGCAACGTAGTCAGAGCCATCGATTTTCGCACCGAAGGAAAGACGGCCAGTGGCGATGGCGTCATTTTGGTTCATAGGCTTAACACCATTTAATCCTTGTCCGTATTCATACTGATAGTCATTGTCGTTGATGGCCTGTTCCAGAGTATAGGTACTATTGTATTCTATTCCTACCCCCTTCTGTTTGACCCCCTTTTTGGTGGTGATGAGGATCACCCCGTTGCTGGCCCGCGAGCCATACAATGCCGCTGCTGTTCCGCCCTTCAGGACGGTGATGGACTCAATATCGTCGGGGTTGATACTGGAGATTCCATCTCCGCGGTCTACATTGTTACCCAAAGTATTGGCTGTTGCTGCATCACCGGGCACACTATTGTCAATAGGCATCCCGTTGACCACATACAATGGCTGGTTGTTGCCATTGAAGGATCCATTACCGCGGATAATGACGCGACTGGAGCCGCCTGGCCCGGTAGAAAGTCCGGTAGCATTGACACCGGCAACCTTACCGCTGAGGGCGTTGGCCACATTGTTTTCCCTGGCCTGCGTAAATTCAGAACCTTTTACTTCTGTAAGTGAATAACCAAGTGCCTTGGTGTCTCTTTTAATCCCGAGGGCAGTGACCACCACCTCGTTCAGCTTGGCACTGCTCTCCACCAATGTGATACTGAGTGGCTTGGCAAAGTCTGTTACGGTGACCTCCTGTGGTGTATACCCTACTGATGCAATGGTCAGTGTAAGCGCTTTCCCTTTCAGCTCCGCAGGAATATTCAGGCTGAAGTTGCCTTGTGCATCCGTAGACGCCCCTGTTTTAGTGCCCTTGATGTAGACCGTGGCACCGATTAAGGGCAGCTGGTCCGTTCCGGAGATCACTTTTCCTTTGATGACGTCCGCACGCTGAATGTGTACCGGCATTTCCACAATGGTAAACTGAGTAGCACTGATCCTGTTCAATTGCAGAGGAGTGTCCTGTAGCATCAGCTGGAGCGCCGCGGATGGATCTGTAAATGTGGCGTCCTCAAATTGAGAAAGTGGAATGGTCTTATTGTCCAGCAAGCCTTCCCGGTAGGCAAGCTGAATGTTAAATTGTCTCTCTACCCCTTCGATGGCACTCTTCAGGGACGTTCTGATTGCTGCAGGTGGCTGAAGCCTGTTGGTTTCTTTCAGGTGGACATTGTTCTTCGCAATGATCTGGGCATGGCTAAAGACAACTGTGCCTGAAAACAGCGTGAACAGGCAGCAGCATCTAATCGCCTTTTCAGCGTAAAATCTCCTCATAGTCGGTCTGGTTAGTTTTAGTTTTTTATTGGTTAGTTTTTTGTGTTCTGGTTACATCATAATTCTTTTATCATTTTTTTCCACCTTCAGGTCCAGCGTCGAAGAAATCACCTCCAGTAATTCCTCTACGGTAGCCACATTGATCTCACCCTCAATTTTCATTTTCAAAATACCCTCGTCACTGATGGTCACCTTGTATCCGAGATCATCCTCCAGCACCTGCACAATTTCCTGCAGCGTAGCGTCCTTAAACAGCAGCCTGTGGTCCAGCCAGACCAGCAGCTTTTGTGGTTCTGACAGTTTCGTCCGGCTGAGGTACCGCCTGCCCTGCTGCCTGATGAAATCCCCCGGAACCATCACCAGTACCTGTGGTTTTACCTGGTCTTCCTGCAGATAGCTGACCTTTATTTTGCCTTCCAGCAACCCTACATCGGTTTGTTCGCGTCTGCTCCTGACATTGAAGGTGGTTCCTAATACTTCAATATTCAGATTGTCACAGTGTACCACAAACCGCTCTCCCTCCATTATATGTTCCGGATCTTTGTTCAGGTGTTTTACTTTGAACAACGCCTCGCCACTAAGCCTCACCGACCTTTTGCCCTTTCCAAAATCATTTCCATAACTCAGCCTGGAATTTCCATTCAGGGTGACCTCTGATCCGTCCGGCAATACAATTCTGCGGATCTGGCCAAAGCGGGTATGCTGTTCCACATCCTTATTGATCAGCCAGAACAACAGCCCTGCCTGAAGCACAACCAGCAGCACAGCAGCGATCTTTGCAAACCGACCGATGTGGATCAGGGGTCGCCTGCGCCCTTCCTCCTTTACAGAGGCGGCAATACGGTCAAACAATCGATCTTCAGCTGACTCATTGTAAAAGGTTTCCTGCCTGCGGTAGTCATGAACCAGCTGCGCTGCACTTCTTACCATACCTTCCTTCTCCGGATAAGCACACATAAAGGCATTCCAGAATGCCGACGACTCTTCTGTTGGCGCCAGGACATGGCTTAGAAAAACGTCATCGTTCAGTAAATCCTCCGGTGTATAAGTATGGTATGTTCTAAAATCCATTGATTTAACTTGGTTGTTATGATTCCTATATACATGCCCCCCCGGGAATTATCCCCTCGTCCTGAAAAAAAACTAAATTATTTCTGCGTTTACACTCTGGCAGCCCAAAAAGCCGAGCAACAACAGTACATCCTTCATTTTAAAATGATCATGAAGTTTGTTCAGGGCCTTATACAATAATTTATAGGTCGAATTTGCATTCAGGTTCATGATATCTGCAATTTCCTCGTAAGCCATACCTTCATAAAATCGGAGGAAGATGATTTCCTGCTGCCTGGGCGGTAACGTGAGGATGATGCTTTTCATCTTTTCCTGCATCACACGCTCTGACTCCGTTTTGATAATCTGATGGTCAAAAGATACTTCAAAATGAAAGGGATAATCGGCATCATGTTCTACATTGACAAACCGAGTCTGGGTCTTGATCTTCCTGAAAATGATGTTCCGCAGTGCTTTGTACAAGTAGTTTTTTACAGACACCGGATTTCCCAACTGTGTCCTTTTTGTCCAAAGGTTCACAAACAGATCATGAACAGAATCTTCAATCAGACTGATGTCCCTCGTGAATTTATACCCGTAATTGTTCAGGATTTTAAAATGTGCTTTGTATAGCAAATTATATGCACTCCAGTTCCCTTCCTTGAAAGAATTCCAGTCTGCGGAACTGGCCTCGGCAAGAAGAATAGGCTTTGCTGACATATAATGCGTGGTTGATTTGACTAACTTAATAAATGTTAGCCATTAATCAGCAAAAAAACGACAGCTTATTTGCAAAAAAATTGCAAATAAGCGCTCTACGCTTAAAAAACAATGTTAGAGGAGATCAGATTACAGGAGATACCCGGGATCAGCGGATGTCCAGAATGGTTTTTGCGAGCGCAATCATTTTTTCTGTACCAGTATATTTCCCATGTTCGTCAGAAAGTTTGACCACATCAGTCCAGATTCCATCCTGCGGATGCGCGGCGGTCATCTTAATCACGATGTTCATTGCCTGCGGGCCAACATCATTTGTGAGATTGGTCCCTATCCCGAATGACATCCCGATTTTGTCTCTGCAGTAGTCTGCGATAACTGCCACCTTTTCATAGTTCAGGCCATCAGAAAAGATGATCGTTTTTGTTGTCGGATCAATTCCCATCTGTTCATAATGAGCAATCACCTGATCGGCAAACGCCACTGGGTCACCACTATCATGGCGCACGCCATCGAATAATTTTGAAAACATCTTATCAAACTGACTAAAGAAAACTGCTGTCGTATAGGTATCGGACAAGGCAATCCCCAGGTCGCCACGGTAAACAGCCACCCAATGTTCCAGTCCCATCACATTCGCCATTTTGAAGCCGTATTTTGCAGCATGAAACATAAACCATTCATGGGCATGGGTACCAATTGGCCGCGTTTGGTGTAACATCGCAAGATGAACATTACTGGTACCGATAAAACTCCGGGCACCATGGTCTGAGAGCGACTCGAGCACCAGCCGGTGTACGTCGTAGGAGTGCCTTCTCCTGGTACCAAAATCAGCAACAGTAACACCAAGGTCCTGATAACGTTCAATTTTTTTGCAGGTACGGCCAAGCACTTCGTCGTCACTCACACGTATTGCACCTGTTAGCTGATAAAACAGCTCACAGATCAATGCCATGAGTGGGACCTCCCACAAAATCGTACGGTACCACAAGCCTTCCACCTCTACAGAAAGCTGGTCTCCTTCCTGCCGGATCCGCACTTCCTTAGGGTTGTACCTATAGCCTTCCAGAAAATCAAGATATACCGGATCGAGATAAGGACAAGTCACCTGCAGGAACTGTTTTTCTGCGGTACTCAGTTTCAGCAATGCCATCTCACCGACAGCCCGGCGCAGGTGATCCTCAAAACCCTCTGGAAAGGAATGCTGCCCACGGTTGATCAGATGGTACTTTGCCCCCGCACCAGGAAAAAGACGGATTACCCCCTGCTGCATCGTGAACTTATAAAAATCGTTATCAAGGATCGACCGGAATGAAAATGATGTTGACATATGCATGTGCGTAAAATACTATTTATTCTACAAATCTGAATCCCGTTAAAAGTACCGATCGAAAGTAAGCCCATAACTCAGTAACGAGTTTTCACGATCGGTGCGCGACAGGCGGTTGTATTTGTACGCAGTCGTGAAACTCAGCCACCGGTTTAGTTTCAACGACAAGGCTAGATCTGATTTCAGGATATAATCGCGCCCATCGCGGAGCGATACCTGGTAAAAATTGGAGCCATTAAATACCACCCGCTGCCATATCTCAAACCTGAAAGACAGCCGCAGGGAGTTTCTTGTAGTCTGGTACACGTCACGTATATTACCCGCTAACAACAGGTCACTGCTGTCAAACAACAAGCCGTCACTAATATTCAGATAGGCATCCTCCCGGTCGTAAATGCTGTAGGCAATTCCTGCACCCGCCAGCAGTTGGTTATTGATTTGTAGCGACTTACTGGTATTGTAACTGGCCAGTCCCCAGTAAAAAAAATGCGGCAGGCTTTTATACAGGTTAAAGTCAAGGGTGGAAGAAAAATCATTGTTGGTCAGTTGGTCATTCTGCTTCCCATACACCCATACATTACTGGAATTTAGGCTGATGTCTTTTTTTCTGATGCCAAACCGCAATGCGTTATTCAGCAGGTATGCACGACTATCGTTGGTCTTATTCAATGAGCCTGTAGAGGTATAGTTCAACCGATAATAGGTGGAGTCGTTGAATTGCGCACTACAGGCGAAAGCGCATAAAAAGAAAAGAAAAAAAGGTAGTGTTCTCGCCATTGTAATGCAAAAGGTTCAAACTTATTTAACAAGTTTTCAGATCAATTGTTTACGACCTCCCAAGTCCTCTTTTCAATTATTTTCCAATAGAAAGAATTAAATCCTATTTTTGATAATCATAACCAATGAAAAGATAACCACACCACCTCACCTATGACCACATCAGGCATCCCTAAAAACAAGCGACTGAAAGTCGGCAACGGACAAATCAGCGGCTATATATCGATATTTCTTGCCATACTTTGTTTACTCGGCATCTTCTGCTTCCGCTATCCGGAACAACTGACTACTCCGGAATTTCGGGAGATCTACACTAAAGAAAGTATGGAGATACTGATGGCCGGAGGTATCGTAGCCTCTTTTTTCTTCGCCTTGCTCAGTATCATCCTCAGCAAGAAATTTAAGTGGGCACTGATAGGTACAGCGATAGCCGGACTGGCCATCATATTGGGCGCCTTCTCTGTGGAAGGTAGAGCGGTAGAGAAAACCAGCTGGCACTTTGGCCTGGACTGGATGCTCCTCGACCTCTTGCTCATGACCATTATTTTCATTCCACTGGAGCTGTTTTTTCCAAAAAACAAATCGCAGACGAAGTTCCATGAAGAATGGCGTACCGACCTGATGTATTTTGTAATCAGTCACCTTTTCATTCAATTTTTTGGTATCGTCACACAGAAGCCGGCAGTGCTGTTCTTCGGCTGGATCGGTCTGGATCAGGTACATGCCTGGGTGCAAAGCCTGCCATTTATTGTAGCACTATTTCTGGCCTTCTTCAGTACAGATCTCTTCCAATACTGGGCACACCGCCTGTTTCATACCAGGGTCTATCTGTGGCGCTTCCACTCCATTCATCATTCAACCAAAAGCATGGACTGGCTTGCCGGCAGCCGTACGCATTTTATGGACATCTTTTTCACCCGCGCCATGACCTTCATCCCGCTTTATGTGCTGGGCTTCTCTAGTACTGTTTTCAATGTGTACATCATCTTCATTGCCATTCATGCCGTATTGATTCATGCAAATACACGCGTCAACTTTGGATTTCTGAAGTACATCTTTACCACTCCGCAGTATCACCACTGGCACCATTGTGAAGACCCGAAATACTACGGACATAACTTTGCGTCCATCTTTCCCTTTATCGACATGATCTTCGGCACCTACTACCTGCCCGGCAAACAGTGGCCTGCAGGCACCGGCGTACATGAAGCACAGTATCCAAAAGGATTTGTAAAACAAAGCATCTATCCCTTTACGAAAAGTCCGTTTGATACAGACCTTAATATGGAGGAACGCAGCGACAGATAACTAATTCAGGTAAAAAAGACGTGACAAATGTCGTAAACAGGCTGATTTGATAAATAAATCATAATAATTCCTAAATATAGCCAAACATAATTCTGCTTATATTAGTTATCAATTCAACACTCCTTCATACACGCGAAAGGAGTATTTGGTTCAGAAAAAAACTAATCTAAAGCATATGGCAATTTATTTCGACTACCCCTCTATTCAGGACTATTCTGCTATTGTTGGCATCTCGTCTGATCAGTTTTCCGCTGAGTATATCGACCTTACCAAAGAGAATGATCATTATCCGCAGCAACAGCAGAATAACTCCGGGGAACTCCAGAACAGCGACAAATTTTCAGCAAGAGGCTAAAATGAAAAAGCCACACCAACCCATTATGGGTGGTATGGCTTTTCTACCGAACGGCCTTAGTTAAGCTTTTGGCCAGTCGTTGGTATGTTCTGCATTACCGAGCTTCAGCTTACGTGCGGAAAGCACAAAGCTCAGCGTCATAGGCGTGTTGTCATTTACAGCAATGCCTTCATTGTACTGGATGATGTATCCATCTTCAAAAGACAATTCTTTCATTTTTGCATCTTCTTCACCTTTCTTAAAGACAATTGTTCCTGAAAGTGGTTTATATTGGTTGTTTACCATTGACTCAATTACAGAAGTATCTTCTGTAGACTCAATCTCAATGTGGATGGTACCACCGTAAACACCTGATGAAGGACGGCCCTTAGCGTCAACGTCCCTGTTTAATGAAAAGCTGCATTGCAACACATCGAATTCTTTCGATCCTAGGTTTAATCTGGTTTTAAAAGCCATGATAGTAATTCTTAATTTTTTGTAAATAGGATTAATTAGTAGATCAACTTAAAACTACGTTTAAGTTACGCCTTTGGCCAGTCGTTGGTATGCTCAGCATTACCAAGTTTCAGTTTGCGGGCAGAAATCTGGAATTTCAGCGTCATCGGGCTATCGCCGGTGATGTTAATTCCTTCCGAATACTTAACGATGTATCCGTCTTCAAAATGAACTTCCTTCATTTTTGCATCCTCTTCAGATTTTTTAATCAAGAGTGTACCACTCAATGGTTTGTACTGGTTGTTCACCATCGCCTCGATCACAGAAGTGTCTTCGGTTGACTCAATCTCAATGTCGATTGTTCCACCATACACACCGGAAGAAGGTCTTCCTTTTGCATCTACATCACGGTTTAGGGAATAGGCACAATGAAGCACATCGTACTCCTTGCCCGAAAAGTCTAATCTTGCTTTGAAAGCCATAACTTTAGTTTTTGGGTAAATTTAATTATGTTAATTACTATTTGTAAACTCAAAAAGTTTGCCAATATTATTGACTTATTAAATAAATGCTCAAAAAACCATCAGAGGAGATTTTCATTATACAATTTTTCAAAAAAAATATCCAATAACAATACCACCCGACCTCCGAACGGTCACTGAAATGCCCGTTTTTTAAACACTCTGCTTCGGAAAGGGGCACTGATATTAAGAAATCATTAAAGTATATTAAGAAATTATGAAAGAAAAATGTTACATAATCTTGGCACCGAAAGACTCCAGTTTGCGCAACCATTTCTTGCTGTAGTCATTGTCCAGCGCGTATAATTGGCCCATGGTATTGGTGTGTACCGGGTGAAAACGGCAGTTTTCAAAAACTGTTCTTTTTATAGACAGGTAGGTCACTTTTTTGTCCTGTTTCCAATACTCAAACGTCTCTTTATCAAGGATCGAGATGATTCTGGCGGACCGCCCGCTGAAATTATTGCTGATGTTCTGGCTGCGTGAAAGAAATACCTGATCGGGCATAAACAGGCGGTCAAAAAAACCCTTGATCCTTGCAGGAATCGACGACAGGTAAACCGGGCAAAACAACACCACATGATTGGACCAGGTAATCATGTCCAGTGCCCGCTTGAGATCAGGCTCAAGTTCGTTCACCCTGTTGTTGAACTGCTTATTGAAATTGAAAATCAAATCTACGATGGCCACCTCCTTAACGATTGCTCCCGCCGACTCCGCCCCTTTACGATAGGCCTCAATCAGGTGGTTAGTAGCATCAGTCTTTTCCAGATCGCCATTGATGATTAGTAATTGTTTCATTGATCTCCCAGCAGTATGAATTATTGGGGGACTAAATTATAAAAAAATATCCGGATCGGAACTTTTCAGTCCCGCCGGATATCTTCTAAAAGTATTTATTGAACTTATTGCTGGGCGTATTCCGTATTCCAGGTGGTATCCTCATCCTCTCCTTTCTGACCATCAAGCTTCACAATGAAACTTTTGGCTGGAAAGTATGGAGTAATGTGAATGTCCAGGTGGATTTTATCTTTCTGCTGCTCATCACGCTCAAAACGCATGATTTTAAAGCGCTCAATCAGACGATCAGGCCCCTGAATGCCATCCAGGAACTTCACAATCTGACCACGCAGGTCCTGCTCAGTTTTGGAGGTCCAGTTTTCAAAAGCACGTCTGTTTAAAAAGTCGAACAATACTTTCGTAACGTAGTCAAATACACGGACAACAGAATAAGTCTGCAGACCAATGTTATCGCCATTGAAAAGTGTTTTGGCGGAGAAGGCCATTACCTTGCCGTATTCATTCACCATCGGTACCAATCCGATGCGCTCCAGATGCGAAATCTCGCTCTTTTTAAGATCGAATTTCACGCCATCCACATCATTGATGGCACCATGTTTTTTACCGGCAGTAACCTGCGACATCAGTGTATAGTACATCTTACCCGCCAGTGCGGCTGATCCTGGAACAGTCAGGTCATCTTCTTCGCCCACCTCTGCTACTTTTCCACGTCCTACCAGCCAGTTACAGGTCATGATGACGTTGGAACGAAAGGCATCACCACCGGTCAGGTTCGCCGCGGTAAACAGGTCAATTACATCGTCAGGCTGATCCAGATCGGCAAAATCGGTTACCAGCATTGCCTTATTTTCATAAGCAATCTTACCCCATTTTTCCACCACCTTATTGGAGCCCATATAGCCTGGGATCACCATCAGGGAATAGTTCTCACGAAGGTCAAGACGGTCATATTTCTGTTTCAGCTCATCACCCACATATTCGATAAACCTTGGGTTGTCCAGATCTTTGATCTGGTCCATAGATGCATTCAGCAATACCACATTTTTCAGCTTATCAGCTTCTGTATTCTGATAAAACAGGTTCACTGAACGATAGGCCTGCTCCAGCTCCTTGGTCGTCTCCAGGGCCGTTGCAATGTTTTTATTAAGGTTTTCTTCAGCAGCCTGCAGCTTCTCTGTGCTTTTATCCAGCATAGAGGCCACAGAATCAGAATCTTCCAGAACGTCAATCCAAAGCTGAATTTTCTTTTTCAGTTCTTCTCTTTCTTTTTTCTTCTCATCACCGGTCAGGAAAATCTGCTTACGCGCTTTCCTTTCAGGGTTCAGGTTCTGTAATCCGTCAACCGTAGCTTCCAATAAATCGAAACCGCCCACCCTTGCCAGTTTATCTAAACTCTCCTGCAGGGAAAGTTTTTCTTTAAGCTGCTTTTCAGCAGGCTTAAACTCCGCTGCCGAAGATGCAGCTGCTGTCATTTTTTGTTCTTCTGGAGTTGCCATGTTCAATTTGTTTAGGATTTATTTTCTTCTAATTCGGATATAAAGTTTTTCAGCGCGCTGATGAAAGCACCTTTTGTTTCTTCATCATCAAGCGTCGCTTTAAGGGTTTTGTTGGATTTGAGCTGCTTGATCACATTCAGCGACATCTCTTTTTCGATATTGACGTTATTGAGGTGTGTGCTCTGGTTCACGATGCTCTTCACGCTGAAGTCACTCAGGTTACCAAACTGGATGGTTTCAGTAACAGGCGCACCGTCATGCTTCTCAAAGGTCACATTTACCTGTGGTTTATAGTGGTTAAAAACCTCCTGAACAGTTTTCAATCCTTCTACTTTCTCAGGTTTTATAGGTTCATTATCTGTGAGCTTCTGAATAAAAAGCGTCTTATTATGGGCAATGTCAGCAAATGCTTCCGAAGTATCTATCTTCCTTTCGTTACCACCAATCTCATAGTTAAACATAATCTTTATAATTAAGGGTTTATGATGTATAATTTAGTTTTCATTAATCGTCCATTCCAGCTGATCATCCGTAGGATGCTTTTTCACCTGAATGAAATTTCCTTTTTTCAACGCTCCTGAAATGATATACTTTGATATCGGTCTTCTCAACTCATTACGGATTACTCCCGACAACTGACGGGCTCCGTATTTTGGCGTAAACCCACTTAATGCCAGCATCTTCGTTGCCGCTTCATCAATCTCAAAAGTTATGCCTTGTTTGTCAAGGGCCTCTACCAGGCTCCTGAGCTGAATCTCAAATATGCGCACCACATTGTCTTCACTGATCGGCGCAAAAGGCACGATCTCCGACAAACGGGCAAGAAATTCAGGCCTGAAGTGCCGCGCCATGATTTCCATCAGCTGCTGAGACGTAGGTACAAGCGACTTACTCAACTGCTCTGCAATCCATTCACTCCCGATATTGGAAGTAAAGAGGATCAGTGCATTTGAAAAATCACCCTCCTTACCCAGTCTATCGTGCATATGACCTTCATCGAGAATCTGCAGAAAAGTATCAAATACCGATGGGTGCGCTTTTTCGATCTCATCAAAAAGCAATACCGAGTAAGGCTGCTGCCTGATTTTATTGACCAGCAAGCCTCCTTCTTCATAACCTACATATCCCGGAGGCGCCCCGTATAGCAAAGCTGCAGAATGCTCTTCCTTAAATTCAGACATGTCAAAACGGATCATTGCCTTTTCATCATTGAAAAGAAACTCTGCAATTGATTTTGCCAGCTCCGTTTTCCCGGTACCCGTAGGCCCCAGAAGGAAAAAAGACCCAATAGGCTGTCCCTTTTTGTTCAGCCCGCTGCGCGATTCCAGGATCGCATCTGCCACGGATTTTAACGCCCTGTCCTGACCAACCACCCTTTTTTTCAGGTAACCTTCCATATTCAGCAGCTTCTCTTTTTCCTGTGCCTGTATTTTACCTAGCGGAATCCCCGTTTTATAGGATACAATGGAAGCGATGTCCTGCTTTGCCACTTCATCGTGTTTAGTCTCTGCAAGCACCTTTAGCGCATCCAGATTTCTGCTGATGTAATCCTTAAACTCTTCAACTGTCTCAAACGCATCTACCTGCGTTTCGTCAGTCAGCTGTCCCACCAGGATCGGACTGACCTTATCCTGCATCTGCTGGTACAACCAGCGGTAATCTGCAAGCTGATCGTCGGCCACCTCAGCTTCGTTTAACTGCAGCAGGTCCGCATCAAGCTCAGCAAGCACCTGATCGGAAGTATCGTTCATCATCTTCATCGCTGCCATCGTGCGGTCCAGCAGATCAAATGCCGCATCCGGCAAACGGCGGTCCTTCATATACCGCTTTGCCAGCCTGACACATTCAGGGATCGCATCCTTCTGAATTTTCAACTGATGGTGCTGTTCATATTTCTCTGCGAGCTTCTCCAGCATTTTGATGGCTGAAGCTTCATTGGGTTCCTGCACCTGCAACACCTCAAATCTCCTGCTGAAGGCCTGCTCGGGCTCAATGATTTTCCGGTATTCATCCATGGTGGTGGCACCGATCACTGTAATCTCACCCCTGGCGAGCTCGGGCTTCAGCAAATTACCGACACCACCGCCAATAGGACCTTTATTGTCCAGCAAAGTATGGATCTCATCGATAAAAAGGATGGCCTTATCATACTGCTTGATTTCTTTCAAGATATTCTTCAGACGGTCTTCGATCTCACCTTTATAAGATGCACCTGCAATGAGCGAACCTAAGTCAAGCTCAAACAACTGCACATTTTTCAGGATTGCAGGAACATTTCCCGAAAGGATGTCCTGTGCCAACCCGTCTACCAACGCGGTTTTACCGACGCCTGCATCACCCGTAATGATCACATTGGGCTTCGTCCGCCGCCCAAGGATTTCCAATACCATCCTGGTTTCTTTATCTCTTCCGATGATCGGGTCTGTCTTTCCATCCCTTGCCTGTGCAATCCTGTCGATACAATACTTGTGCAGTGCGGCCTTCGCTCCTTCTGAACTGCCAGTTTTGGCATCAACAGTAGTACCGGGCTTCACAGCCTGCTTCAGTTCTGTATCATCAAGGTATAAATCCAGGATCTCCTTCTCTTTAATTGGAAAAGACTTCAGTTGGTCTGGTGGAAAACCTACAGTCGGCTTACACAAGGCCGTCAGCACACAAACCGGCGTAATCAGGTCAAGCCCAAGTTTGATGCGCACCAGGTCGGCCTCCTCGAAAATACCGGCGATCTCCCGGCCACCTTTGACGTCATCGGGGGCAACGGCTACCTTATCGAGCTCATCAATCCGCACTTCTGCCCATTCACTGATGTAAGCCTCATCCTTATCAATGGAGTTTAGAAATCCTATCAATCCCACTTCTTTGTGCATCAAACCCTTTAACAGGTGCGCTGCCGAAAACTCAGCATTGTGATACTCCTTAGCCAGGGATTGCGCGACACGAATGGCCAGCCTTACTGATTCACTGATATTTGAAATATTCATAAGTTATAGCTGTGCAGTCTCCTTTTCTGATGTTGGTTGTTCAAAATTTTTCTGGGTGATGTAGTAGTAGGTTTTTCCGTTTGAGATGAACTGCTGATTTAACTGAGATTCTCTTTTGAAGTTTTCACTGGATGAAATCAGGAACTTGAGGTAAGACTCAAAGTCCGACTGCGGCATCTTGTTTTCTTTTCTCAGGTCATTGACGCTATATTTGGTCAGCAGGTCATTGGTTACCGGTAAGCCTGTTACCGTCTGGATGTACTGCGATAGCTTCATGGATTTCACCTCTCCCTTCGAAAGGTTCAGGTCCAGGAATTTATCGGCTATATTCCAATAATTTTTCGCCAGGTCTTTGCGGAAAGAAGACTGATCAGGCTGTAAATTCTGACCGATCATCAGAGAGAAAATATCATTGATCTGTTTATATTCCATGGTATTCAGCACGATGGAATACTGCATCAGGTGGTTATTTTTCTCTACCACATCCGCTGCTACCGGTACAGCGGTAAAATACTTAAAGCCATTATGCGGCATCCTGTCGGCTACGTCAGCAGACACAGGAGCTTCCAATTGCTGCTCTACTGCATAAGCAAGGTTTTTACGCGCAATGCCCGTCAAACGGAATGCACTGTCCAGGGAGCTGATCTGATTGGAAATGTCATAGTCTGTCTCCCGGATGAACCTGCGCATGGCAAACGTCATCGACTCATTGGAGTTCACTGACCCTTTTGTAGGAAACACCACCCCACCCTGAATCAGGCTGTTTTTTGGATAATCCAGATAAAAGGAGATGGAGTCTGTACGGCTTGTATTATAAGACTGCGATTCCGTCAGACCTTCTCCTTTAACCAAGAAGCGCTTTTTACGTTCCGCAGTATATGCTGCAGAATTGGAAACAAGTTTTTTCGACTGAAGCACAAAGTTATTAAATGAGGGATCGTAGTCGCTGTACATCTGAATAGACAATAACCGGGCATCAACCTGCGCAAACGCAGAGGTCAGCTGGTTTAACCTTGCATTAGAATTGCCTTCATTACCTGTACTGCCAATAAGCACCACCAGGTTGGTTTCATTCTTATGATCTTTCAAAAGCTCCAGACCTGCGGTCAGCCCGTCGTAAACCGGCTGCTGAACCACTCTTCCGTTACAGCGCTCTGTTTTTTTCGCTTCGCCCGACAGGAAAGAAATCAGCTGCCTGTAATCCGCTGACACTGCAGGCGACTTCAGGATGCCCGGTGCAAGGCAGTTGGTACCATCGCGGTAAACCACTGCACCATAACTGATTTTATGATTTCTTCCGTAGTCATTGAAGGTGTTTTCAAAAGACTGAATGGTATTGATCAGTCCGGAAAAATACTTCGTCATCGGACTACCGCCATCAATCACAAAGATCACATTGATCTTATGGATGTTTTTTCTGAGGTCGAGGTAATTCTGATAAGTTAATGATGCCCCGTTGATCGTAATGATCTTATTATTTGTTTTGGAGTACACGTCATTTGCCACACCTACATTCAGGGAACCATCATTGGCAACCATCACCGGCGAACTTCTCATGAACACATTATCCCAGTCCAGCAAAGGATCAGATTTCGCACTGCTCAGCACCATCGATACGGAATCATCCTGGTCTCTGCTCGACAGCTCCTTCGGAGAAATAAACAAACGGTCACCCCAGCTGTGCACAGCCTCACAGGCTACCCAGCCATAAATGCTCTTACGTGCACTGTCTGCCACCAGCTGATCCTGGTTACCTACCAGGTATTTCTTTCCGTCTTCTGATTTTTTATAGACATAAGTGATCTCATGTAATCTGATCTTTGTGGTTCTCTTTTTCAGTTCTGGAGAACTGTAGATGTATAAAGAATCGGTATTGTCGTAGAAAAATTTAGCTTCCGTCAGCGGTAACTTGCCATTGATGATGGCAATGGATTTCTCCGGATAGCCCGTTTTCCCATTGGAGTAGGAACGCTGCCATAACAACAACTTTGATTTTGGGATCCAGCCATAGCTGATCGCACTCTTCTTATCGTTGATTTTCCTGCCGCGGATCATTCCTGCTTTGTACTGAATCAGTTTCAGGTACCCGTTTTCTTCCTTGGAGACGTAAAAAGGCTCCATGAAGTTGAGTTTTTTCATGATCAGGCTACCACCAGGGGCGGTTGTCGTGTAGTTTTCATCACGGTCGGAAAACACAATCCAGGGAAGGTCGCTGCTCCCTCCGGAAACGGAACTGTTAGTCATTTCTGAGGGCTTCTCATAAGCCTCAGGCATATATTTTACTTTTTTACCAAAGGAGGCTGGCGACTGCGCATGGAGCTGTGCCGAGCCAAGGGTAAAGAGCATTAAGATGAGCATTCTTTTCATAGTCTGTATTTTATCTTTCTAAGGCGTATTCTTTTTCTAAGGCTTATTCTTTTTCTTCAGCTGTCAGCAGGCGTTTATTTCTTCTCAATTTTTGCAGAGTGCTGCTTGATGTTGAGCAGGCTTGCACAGGTGGAATTCGGACTGATGGTCAGTTGCGCTTCATCAACGGTAATCTCCCCGCCGAAAGTGAGCCCCATACAGTAGGAATAAAAATCCATTGACTTTTTAACACTATCCTGTTCCACAGCAACGGTTACTTTCTCATTGTTGCAGAGGTACTTTCTGATCAGGTAATAATAGTTGGTGTTGAAATCAGCACCATTGGCAATTGCCTGCAGGCGACTCCTGATGTCGTCAATCACCTTGCGCTCTCCCTCACCCGGCATCACCATGATGCCATCCAGGTCTGCATCTGGATCGGTAATGAAAATGGTATGGTAGATCGGGCGACTATCCCTCTCCGTGGTCAGTCTGACCAGGTATTTACCTGGCAAGCGATAAGTATAAAGTGCTGTTCTTCCTTTCACATCGACGCGGTTGGTCTCACCGAAGGCCCATTGAAAGTTGTTGCCATTGCCTTCTGCCTCCAGGCGGACTTCTTCGTTGATCACTCCTGATGTAGGGCCACTGATGCTGACCAGCGTATCTACAGCTGCTGCAATGGTATCGCTTACGGTCACCGGAAACTGCTCACGCAACTCTCCATCTACGGTCAGCCGCACAATGTAAGATCCGGTTTTTGCATAACGGTAAGTCCCGTTTTGTGTTTCAGATTTCGCACCATTTCCAAATTCCCAAACCCATTTTTTTGCATTTTTTGTATTGTCGGTAAACACAAGATCCTCATTGAGAAACAATTCATCTTTAAGAATCCGGGCATCCACGGTACGTTTATCAAAAAGAGAACTCTTGAAAAGAAAGATCAACGCGGCGATGATGATAATGGCAATAAATATCCAGAGGAAGATGTACCCCTGCGAATTACTGCTTACTGATTTTCCATTGGTAGTTGTAGAGTCGGCCATGTAATTTTTAGTATTGAGTTTTAATTTATCTGCTTTGGTTACCCATTGTCGCCCTCAGCTGTCTCGTAGACAGCTTGCAGTCTTCCAATGATTTGTTAAGGTTTTCAATATCTGAGTTGTTTCCCTTCAGCTCCCTTCGGTTGTAAAAAAGATCATTATAAAGCTGTGATACCTGCAGGAAGGTTTTGTACCGCTGGTCATAAGCTTTCCGCTGATAATTGGATTTGATGGAACTGAGGGAGTTTTTAATGTCATTTTCGAGAAATACGGCCTGTACTTTCGGATCAAAAGACATGATCTGTTTGTAGGTGGTATCTACAGTTGCCCGTTGTTCAGCTATCATCTCCTCAAACTCAGCATTGCTGCTCAGCTTCTCCGAAAGCTCGGCTTTTGAGACTACGCGGCCGTCAGCATGGTCATTGAACAGTCCATAGCTCAGCAGCATCGTGGTGAATAGAAAAATTCCTATAAAAAATAAAAACTGATCCCTTCGTTCTTTTACACTAAGTTTTATCATAATTCTATCTGCTAAATATCCCTCGGCTCAGTCTTCTGGCTGCACTCTGATTTAAATCAAAACAGGATTGAAGCTGTGTCCTCACATTTTCAATCTGAAAACGCGTTGTGAACAGGGAATCTTGAATGCCCGCCATCTGCGCTACGTCATCAGTCATTTTGCGATACAGCTCAAAACTGCTGACGTCCCGCGGCTGCTTCTTGATGAGCTCCTTGATCTTGAAATTGGTATTCTGGATATCTTCCAGCAGAATTGCCTGGTTATTGATCTCCGAGGCGTTCATCGAAGTATATTTAGAAAGTTGATTGAAACGGAGTAGAATAAGATCAAACTTCATATTGATGTTTTTCCTTGTCAGAAAAAGCTGATCCGTCTGCTTAACTTCCCGTTCGAGAAGTGCGTACTCCCGCCTGGATGCGGCGAAAAATAAATAGACACAAAATATTGCAAATGCAGTCAGTGCAATAAAATTTAGAACAAAGAGCTGGTAAGACTTCCTAAGTTCTTCTGCATTAATAGGTTTCATAAGGCGTTTAAATAGGAGATGATTTGTTTGGTAATTTTAAATTAACATGTATTCTATAAATTCTTAATGTTTGAAATTTTTTATCAGTTTTCGGCACAATATTCTAGGTTCAATTACCAATTACTGTTCCATTCATCAAGATTGATATGTCAGAATTCTACTACAACAAACCCTTTCGGCTAAAAAGCATCTTTGAAAACAAGGATCTGGAGGAGGCCGATATGGGTAAATCCATCTCTAAAAACATCGAGCTGATCATCTTCAGCAGGTATGGCGAACACCGCTACAATCCCAGCTTCGGATGTGAGATCTGGGACCTCGATTTCGAGCTGATTGTAAGTGAAACCATCTGGGAAGAAAAGTTCCGCCAGTCCCTTTTACGCGCTGTAGAAACGTATGAAACACGTTTATATCAGGTAGAAGTAGAAATCAAAATGAGCGAGGTAGAGAAATTCTTTTCGGTGAGGAATGTAACGGAAATAAAAAAGAAGGTAGACATCTCCGTCAGGGGTAAAATGAATGTTACCGGAGAAAAATATTATTTCAACACCGCTCTTTTCCTAAGTCCATTATCCAGCTAAGGGCAATTGATCTATTTTCAGGAAATTAATGAACAATATTATAGACACTTAAGAAAATAACGTTTTAGCCATTGCCATAAATGAAAAACATATTTTATTCATCAAAAGACGAGATCAGGAACAGGATTCTAAAAAATGCCCGCGACTACTGGGGGATAAAAACAGCAACAGATTTTGACCCATTGGTAAAACTGCTGATTGAAGCCTTAAGTACCGAGCTCTTCAACGTCTCCAATGAAGTAAAAAACCTCGAAAACAGGATTCTTGATAAAATCTCGAGGATCCTGGCCTCAGACACCCTCACTACTGCGCTCCCTGCCCATGCGATCCTTCAAGCCAGACCTTTTGAAGGCACCGACGTCCTGGAGCCTACTGCACAGTTTTTCTATAAAAAGAAAATCAAAGGCAGCATTGATGAGAGCAAAGAGCAGGCAATCGATATTTTCTTCAGTCCCTTGAAGCCCGTTAAGGTATTTAATGCAGCGGTCAGCTATTTTGTTACAGCAAACCACTTTTTTCAATTTGATGGAAGCCACAATAAAACACTGATTGCCAGCACCCCCAACAAACAGGCTGACCTTCAAAATACCGTATTTCTAGGTGTAGAGGTATCTCCTACCCTCACTAATATTCAGGGGATGAGCTTTTTCTTCGACTGGAAAAACTACCTCGTCAATGAGGAGCTATATGACCTGATCTCACTAAGCCAATGGACTTTAAATCACCAGCCAGTGCAACTATCGCTGGACAACTTCTACCTTGAAAAACAGAAAGCTGTCGATCCGGCCTTCGAAAAGCACGACGTATTTCAGGTATTGACTAAAGATGTACATAACCTGTATGCTAACCGATTTCTGACCATTGATCAGCAGGACCTGCTGCCACCAGACAAACACCTGGGCAGCTGTCCGGAAGTACTCAGTCAGCGTTTCCCTGCAGCTATTGAACAGATCAAAGTCCCGATGCTGTGGTTTAAAGTACAGTTCCCTGCTGCATTTACAGAACAATTGCTCGATGAGCTTCATATTGCGGTAAATGCCTTTCCGGTAGTGAATAAAAAGATGAACGACATCAAACACCGGCTGAAGATGATGTCAAACATCATCCCTGTAAAACTCCAGGACAATGAACAGTTTCTCTCTGTACATGCCCTTTCTGACAAACAGGGACATCCCTATACGGAAATCCCACACAGCGAGGATGAAGAAAAAAGTACAGGCTCTTATGCCATCAGGTATGGGGGAACAGAACGTTTTGACAACAGAAATGCAAAAGAGGTAGTGGATTATCTTTTTGAGCTGCTGAGGGATGAAAAGGCTGCATTTTCTGCTTACGGATCTGAATTCTTAAGCAGCACACTAAAAGACCTGGAACAAAACATTTCCATCATCGAACAGAAAACAAAAACACAGCTCAGCAACATCAAGGAACTCCTCAATTACATTATTGTAAAACCGCAGAATGGGGCCGACATCATGTTCCTCGACTTCTGGACTACCAACGCTGAACTGGGCAACACCATCCGCTCCGGAAGCAGGCTGCAAGCTTTTGAAAACAGCAAAATCAAACCCGAAACACTACTGCTGCTCAGCAATACAATGGGTGGACGTTCCAGGCTGAATGCCAGCAACAGGGTGCAGGCTTATAAGTACGGATTGACGACGGCAGACAGGATTGTCACCAAATCTGACATCATCAACTTTTGTCATTATGAACTGGGAAACAAGGTCAGCAATATAGAAATCAGAAAAGGCCTGATGACTTCTCAAGACCCCAAAGCAGGATTTATCAAAACCACGGATATCGTGATTGAGCCCACTGACCGCCAGCAGCTTAATGAAGAAGAATGGAAATCCATACTCCTGCTCACGAAATCAAAACTGGAGAACCGGAGCATCATGAACATCCACTACCGACTGTTTCTGAGTACGTATTCCGTTTACAGGTAGTCGCCAGTTAAATTTACAGGTAAACGGTATAGCCGAGGTAAGAGTTGGCCGCATCTAGCCCAAGCTCTGCAACACGTTCATGTTCAGTCGCAATCAGACTGATCTCCACGGCAACGTCTACCGGCATCAGGTACGCCACAGTGAGCGCAATAATATGGTCATTTGCGGTGCCCGGCATAAAATCCAGCAACCGGAGCGTGCTTGCTGGCCCTATTGAAATGTCCAGCTCCTCCTCTTCAGCGATAAAACTGTCGCCGATGATGCTGTTAATCCCCAGGGTACCGGATCCCAGCCTGAACTGCATCGGTTCCTCAATCGGCACTTTACGAAAAGGAAAACTGTTGTAACTGACCTCTACATTGACATTAAAAAGAAGACTCAACAATTGTCCTAAAAATTTTACATCGTTTCTTTTCTGATGGATGAGTGGCAAAAAGTTCATCCAGATGATGCTTTGTTCTCTGTTGAACAACCTAAACTCCGTCCATTCAGAGGCAAATATCTGCGTGAGATCCGCATAGGTAGTCTTTTTATCCAGTCGGTTCTCGTACAGCTCAAGCAGAATTTTCATATGATTCAGCTCCGCTTCAAAGGGCATAAAAAATCGGCGTGCATCTTTTTCCTCCGCCCTGCGCAACTTCACATCTTCCACCATATCCTCCTCAGACATGCTTGCGCTGCCCGTAGGTGGTTGATGGAACAAACCTTCCGGCAACATATCGTAAAGCCCTTCTCGATTGATTTCCAACGTCAAGCACTCTGTACGCTTGCTTTCCGAATAATAAAGTTGATGTCCGCTGATTTCTTTACTGAAGGCCCTTTTTTTATCGCCAACAGGCAGGACTGCAATCTGATCGGACTGATACTCACCGCTTTCGATGAGCTCGGCAGCCTTGACTATGGCTTTATAATCTGTATTGAGGTCATTTTTTAAATATAGCGATTGCTCCATAATCAACTTTTGTATCATATTAAAGGATACCTTAATAATTGTACCAGTTTACCGGAAAAATTTAAGGTATTATATTTGATAAGCTCAGGGATAACAAAACAAGTATATTTTAATGGACGTTCAATCAATTTTTACCAGATACCTGCTTTTTCCGATCATCTTCGTAGTTTCTGCTGCCGCATTATCTGTCGTCAACAAAAAAAATCAGTTTCTGAATAACAAAAAACTTATTTTGTCTATCCTCGTAATGGGTATTGCCCTTGCTTTGCCCGGATTATTGGGATTCCTGAGTTTTGATTTTATGCCTTGGGGTTACATCATCTGCCAGTTATATTTCCTGCTCACGGGCAGTTTTGCAGTTTTCCTCCTCACAAAATATTACCCTAAAGAACTAATTGAACGAAAATTCTTCATATTCTTCTCTTTACTCATCAGCTGCCTCCTGAGCTTTTACCTGTTTCAGCTGGCCTTCAACTGGCTCAGCGAGATCCGCTTTGGACTGTGGGCGGCAACCAGCATTGCCATTGTCATCGTACCCTTCTTTTTCTGGTGGGCTTATGTTGCACTCATCAGCATCCCAACGGAGATTTACAAAGTGTGGCAATACCCTTCTTCACCATTGATTATTGACATGGACCACCTGGACTTCGACCGCATGCTCGTCCTTGAACTGGAACTCTACAAAAACACCGACGATCCGGAGCCCTTAAGGGTGAAGGTGAAAGCACCTGAAAACATGGTCTTTGGCCCTTGGTTCTATAAGTTCATTGAAGATTACAACCTGAAGTTCCCTAAAAACCCCGTACAGTACCGAACTGATCATCAGGAAGCTTACCAATGGATCTTCTTTATCAAAACCTCATTTTTCAAAAAAAACATTTTCATTGATCCCGATCTTGACATCCTGAAAAACGGCATCACCGAAAAAATGACCATTTACGCAAAACGCGTCTCTGAAAATGCCATCGCACCTGAAAAAATTGGCGATGAGGCCATATTTATTTAACAATTAACACGATCATCACACCATACCTATTGTTACCATTATGATAGCTCCATTAAAATATAAACCAGTAAACTGGATCGACGGCATGAAACTTTCCAGCGGGCATTTTGTGGCCGCAGATCAGTTCAACCAGGACTTTGTAAGGGATGCCAGCTCTGTGTTTTTAACAGGATACAACTATGGGCTCCTCCCTCCTTTCGCAGGACAACAGTCCTCACACAACATCGAGATCATGGAACGGGCAACCAATCACATTGAAGTACGTGTGAGACATTGCAATGCCATCACTGCTGAAGGATGCAGAATTGATATTTTCAATGATGCCGATATGGAGTCGCAGCTCAGCTACAGCCATTATTTTAACCCGGAGACGACAGACCAATCAAAAACCATGATCTACAATGTGCTGCTGATGGTAAATCCTTTTGGCAGGGTACCTTCAGGCACCCCCGATCCTCAGGACACACCGCCACGTTATCCGGAGATCTCCAAAGCCTACAGCATTGCTATTTTGCCTGCCTCGGAAATTGCACCACGTGCTGCGGACAGCTACCACCTGACAATCGGTCAACTGGTCCAGGAAGGCGGCCGCGTCAGCGTCAACAGCAACTACATTCCTCCAAGCAGCAGCATTGTCAGCCATCCCATACTCATCCGCTACTACGAGCTGTTCAATAAATATTTCAATGACCTTCAGCTGTCTGCTTTCAAGATCATCGACAAAACATCGGGAAAGGACGCCATCACTACGCTGGGTAAAAATATACGCCTGCTGTCCGAGAAGCTGCTGGACTACATCTCCCAGCTGTTTTTCGCTTACAGAAACCTGGGCTTCCAGCAATCGCCCATCTTTATCGCCGGGCAGTGTTCCAATCTTGCCCATGTCTTTTTTACAGGAATAAAGCTGATCGATCCCCGGGAAAGAGAAGAAATGTTAAAATATTTCTATGAATGGAGGGATGTCACCCCTGGAAACTTCGAAGAGCTCCTGGCCAGAAACATTGAACTCGTATACGATCACCAGCAGATCCACATCTCCATGGCCACCATTGATGAATTTCTGAAAGTCATGGTAGCCTTGTGGAATAAATTGAGTACCCTTGAATACATCGGGCAACGAAAAGAAAACATTGTTGTTGCAGAACAGCAAATGGTACAGCAGGTACAGACAAAACGAAGCTGGACCTTGCTGGACTAATCCCATACCGGACAGCCTCTATATAGAGGCTGTCCTATACCAATTACAATTGTTTATTCAGTTCGACAGCGCTGTCCAATTGTTTTTTCAGTTCATCTTCGTTGGTGAGGTCAAGACGCAGTGGCGTGATAGACACAAAATCATGCTCCACAGCCCATCTGTCAGTTCCCTCCTCAGCTTGTTCTAGTGGGGTTACTGTAATCCAATAATGTTTACGTGCCATTGGATCCAGAGCTGGCACTACCTTGCCGTCATACAACCTTACCGACTGCCGTGTCCACCTTAACCCTTTTGGCTGCGGCGGAAAGTTCACATTGTACAAACCCAATTTTTTATTTTCAAAGATGACTTCCAGGGCCTCTTTTACATAGTCTGCAAAAGCATTGAAATCCGGCTCTGTTTTGCCCACGGGTGTGCTCAGTGCTATTCCTGTAATGCCTAGTAATACGGCCTGTTTAGCCGCTGCCAGCGTTCCGGAATGCCACATCGAATTCCCGAGGTTGGGCCCCATATTGATTCCCGAAAGTACCACTTCTGTATCCGGATAGATGTGCAGTCCAAGGGCGACACAGTCGGCAGGCGTACCATTCACCCGGTAAGCCTCCTTTCCATCAAAAGCGATAGGTGATTTTTTCAGCGATAGTGGTCGGGAGTGTGTGATTGCATGTCCCATTGAGGACTGTTCCACGTCAGGTGCTACAATTCTTACCTCTCCAAAAGCGGCTGCTATTTTTGCCAGTGCGGCAATTCCCGGACTGTAAATTCCATCATCATTGGTGATTAATATCTTCATAGGACTTTGAATTAAATGTTTATAAATAAATCATCTGTAATTAAAAACCTTCATAAGCCGACTATTGTTCCAACAATATGAAAAAAGGCGGAAAATTAATCCGGTTGGTCCACAACCCAACAGCAGGTGAAGGCAGGTATACTAAGAAAGAAATCATTTCGTTGATTGAGTCCCATGGCTTCAGATGCGCCTATACTTCTTCCAAACGACGGGGCATCAGGGGTGTCGATCCGGAGACAGAGTTCATCGCTATCGCAGGCGGCGATGGTACGGTAAGAAAGATTATTTTGAAACTGCTTGATAAAAAACTGAAGTATAAAAGACCCATTGCGTTGCTTCCTTTTGGTACCGCCAACAACATTGCCACTGCACTCCACATCAGCAGCAACAACAAAAGCAACATTACCTCATGGAACAACTATCATCTGAAAAAATTTGATGTTGGCCAAGTGGTCGGATTGGAAACCATAGAATTTTTCATTGAGTCTTTCGGCACTGGGCTATTCCCTAAACTAATGTCCACGCTTAAAGCGACAGATACTACAGCTATCGACACGCCCGAAAAAGAATTTAAGCTTGCCCTGGATACGCTGCATGAGCTTTCCATGAATTATGAGGCCACGGCTGCAACGATAGAAATAGATGATCAGGTTTTTGA
The DNA here is from genome assembly GCF_000170795.1 of Pedobacter sp. BAL39. Taxonomy (GTDB): domain Bacteria; phylum Bacteroidota; class Bacteroidia; order Sphingobacteriales; family Sphingobacteriaceae; genus Pedobacter. The sequence goes on along the minus strand of NZ_ABCM01000020.1, from coordinate 26,455 downwards.
AGACCGGTTTTTATTGATTGAGGTCATGAACATTTCCAGCGTAGGGCCCCACCTGAAGCTCAGTCCCGATGCCGATCCAGGTGATGGTTATTTTGATGTCGTACTGGTGAGGGAATCCGAACGTGCACTGCTCAGCAGCTATTTTGAGAAACGTAAGACACATGAGCGCATCAAGTTTCCAGTGAAGACCATCCGCACCAAATCCTTAATTATCAACACCTCCTGTCAGGATCTGCATAGTGACGACCAGGTATTGGAGAACACCTCCACAGGCCAAATGCACATTAAAAACCTAGATAGTCTTTTGGAATTTGTGGTCAATAAAAAGTCCGAAGTTTAGGATTCAGCTCCATCAAACCTACAAGCTTTCCCGACGTTTTTTATCAACACAAAAAAATATAAAAGATGGAATCGGTTTCTTAAACTGTTGGCAGATATTCCTGATGAATCTGGTTGCAGCTTTTCAAATAGATAATAATCTGGTCAAGCGCATTACTTCTGGAGGCTCTTACCGCCGTTTTTAATGATTCAGGGCGCACGCCAAGCTTTTCAGCCCAAAAATTAAGTTCTTTTACTTCGGATAGGTCGAGCAAAATAGAGTTCAGGTGATTCATCGTTACAGAATTACTCATATCAGGGAATTTTGAGGTTAACATTCTGTAAACACCTAACTTTCAAAGATGTTTTAAAAAATTACCTTAAAATATTGGAGTATAAACTGGGCACCTCTTCATGTTCTTCTATGGCTGCCCCAATTTGACGGGCATATTCATCATCAATCCAGTCTGTGGTTTCCCATATCGTTCCGTGTTCGGAGGTTTTGTTGACAAGTTGGGCAAGCTTTAAGTTATTGCGGTAGATCAGATACGTTCCATCTTCCTGAGGTCTGACAGTGAGTGTCGCACCTCCAATTTTCACTTCGTATGGGCTCATTTATTCTTTATTTGCGGAAAAACACGCAAAGTCGTCAAATAGTTTTATCAAACCCAGTAATGTTGATAACTTACTGTATATCAACACACACGAAAATCATCTATTTCTTCGGACGTAACAATGCGTCAAGTGCACTCAGCAACGGTCTTTGTTTTTCGAGGATGTGGTTGCATGCCTCCGTCAGATTAAACCAGGCAGCCCTGTCATTCTCCGGAAAAGCCTTGCGCTGTCCCGACTTTGGCGGCCATTCCATCTCAAAGGTATTGCAGGTTAGCGTATCCGGATCAAAATCACCTTCTACTCCCCAACAGTAGACTGCCTTCCCACCAGTTTGCCTGATCGGCGGCAATTCCATGAAATTTCCTGAGGGCCTGAAACCAGTCTCTTCCTCAAATTCACGCACAGCTGTGGCCATCAGCTCCTCCCCGGGCTCAGGCTCGCCCTTAGGAATGGACCAGAAACCCTCATCTTTCCTGACGTAAAATGGACCGCCTGGATGTACCAGCAGGTACTCTAAACCATAATCACTTTTCCGGAACAACAATATACCTGCACTTATTTTCATCAGCTTTTTTTTAACCAATCCGTTTCTTTTCAATCAACACGGATTCATCCCATCAGCAATAAAGCTAAACCCTATGCATACATTAAATTAAAACACGTAATACACAGAAAAGTTACAATTTCGATTATTTGCATTTATAATAATTCTAAATAATAGTATATTTGCAACGAACCAACCTTCCAATACATTGTCAGAAAGCGCATTTAGTACTTCCAAGCAAAGTAAATTCCGAATCGACCGCCGTTCTTTCGAAACGATCTATAACCTCTACTGGGAAAAGGTGTATGCGGTGTGTTACCACAACATCCGTGAAAGCGAGCCTGCCAGGGAAATGGTCCAGGACATCTTCAAGTCGCTATGGGAACGCCGGGAGGAGCTGGAGGTGGAGAAGGTCAGTCATTACCTCATCCGTTCTGCAAAGTTCAAGACTTTTGAATATATCCGCAACAAACAGAGCCGCGAGAAACACATCTGCATTAAAATGCAGGACTGTAGCGGATCCACCAACTGTACAGAAGAACGCGTGTTTTTTAATAACCTGAAAGAAAAAGTGAGCCACCTGGTAGAAGCATTGCCCTGTAAGTGCAAAATGGTGTTCAGGATGAGCCGGGATCAGGGACTTAGCAACAAACAAATTGCCAGTCACCTGCTGATTACTGAGCGCGCAGTAGAGTACCACATTTCAAAAGCAACCAGCATATTGAAAGTAAACCTCTCGGATTACCAAAATTGAATCAATTTTTCCATTTCGTTTCACATGGCTTTTCAGCTATTTTGTTTTAATTTAGACGGCTAATCAAGATTAGTCAAACCGCTGGATGAAGATCAGTAAGGAACTTATAGAAAAATATCACCGGTCAGAATGCACACCTGAAGAAAAAGATGTTGTAGAAGACTGGCTGTTTGCCGACTTTTCTACTGAAGAACTCGTACTTCCCGCAGGAGCATCCAAGCAGCAGCATAAGGAAGAAATGTGGCGCGAGATCGCATCCATCCTTCCCGAAGACACAAAGCAAGAAGAAAACCCCGCTCACTGGCACCTGAGTTTCTGGACTAAGGGATTTGCAGCATCACTGTTACTGGGGCTTATTGGCTTCACCGCCTTTCAGCTGATGTCGACTCCCGGCGCTCCTGCAACAAGACAGCTGTCAGTCAACAATAGCAGCGCCATAGACATCCGGCATGTCAGCTCCAGCGGCTGTAATATTGCCATTGCGCCAAATAGCTATGCCACCATTAACTACCAAACCGGAGACATCAGCCTGTCGGGAAGCATCGTAATCCGTCCAAAGAAAAATATCGCCATCGTCCTGAAGGGTACCACAGAAAAGATGACTCTGAAAGCGGGAGAAACTTATGTAATCTTCAATGACGCTTCCGGAAATGACAAAATCATTGTTATCAATGAAAAACAATTGTCCAACCTTCCCCCGGTTATACAAAAACAAATTACAAATCAGTTCAATATCTAACATCCCCGATCTTTATGCGCTATCCGGCAAAAAAAGCACTGCTTTACCTTCCGTTACTAATCATCGCGGTACTGCTCCTCTCCTGCCAGCCTAAGGATTCGGCCAAAAAAGCAACACCTCAGAAATACAGTATTTACATCCTTGGGAAGGACAATCATGAGTACTTGCTGGAGACCAATGACCTTTCCTCCGGAACGCTATATCCGGAAAAAACAGGCGTGCCCATCAGTGAAGAGCAGATGGACAGGGACATCATCGTCAAAGACGGCTATTATTACCATTTGAATTACAAAACAGCTGCTTTTTCCAAATACACGGTGCAGTCTGACGTGCTCACAGAAACGGACAGCCTCCAGATAAAGAACTTTTCTATTGAGAACTTTTACTGGATCTCAAAAGACACCTTATTACTGACGGGGCTGAACTACAATAAGTACAACCGTGTGAGATATGCCCTGGTGAATGTCAGTACGATGAAACTGATCGCCTCCGGGGACACTGAAATTGCCGTTCCCGATGGAAAATTTTCATCTATGTCGATCGGACTTACAGAGCGGCGCGGTGGCCAGCTCCTGATTGCCTACACTTATCATGAGGAACTCAGCCCATCAAGTTACACCACCTGCGACACCACTTTTCTAAGTACCCTGAGCTATCCGGAAATGCGGCTGCTGAATACCTCAAAAGAACTGCGATCCACCTACCCCGGAGGTACCAACGCCATCCAATCCTATACTTTCCATGATGAAAAGAAAGACTTTTACTTCATGACCTGCCCTGGGATAGCATTAGGCAACCGCCCGGACCTCCCAACAGCCATTTTCAAAATCAAGGCCGATGAAAATAAGATAGACCCGGATTATTTCTTCAACATCTCCGCATCAGAAATACAAAACCATGCTTACGGAATGTGGTACCTCGGCAACGGAAAAGCCATCATCAGGGGAGAAAGAAAAGACTTATATAAAGGCATCAGTGACCACCACAGCACCGCCCATTTCGAATTCTATCTCCTTGATATCAAAAAGAAAACCGTTCTTAAAAAGCTGGACCTTCCACTGGATAAGGGAACAAGACGGGAATGTGTACTCGTGGAAAACGACGTCGCCTACATCTCTGTCAATTCACCTAAAGAGGGGAACGATATCTGGATGTACGATCTTAAAAACGAATCCTTGAAAAAAGGACTTCATTTGAGCGGTAACACCGATTTCATCATGCGTATCGACAAGCTCCATGAAGACTCTAATTAAAATTTAACACTTTTTTTGCTTGGCACCTTCGGGATGTGCGTAGTTGTGCTACTAGTAGGGTAAATACAAGCTTAAAACAATGTTATATCGCAGAACTCTACTCTTACTACTACTCAGCACTTTATTCTTCAGCACTTTTGCTCAGAATAACGCTACCATCTCCGGACAGGTAAAAGATGGTACCGAAACCATTATTGGTGCCACGGTCACTATAAAAGGAACCAAAAATGGCGTAATCACCGATATCAGTGGTCGCTATGAAATTAAAGGAATAACCCCTGGAACCTATACGGTTATAGTTTCCTATATCGGTTACCTGAAATCTTCCCAGTCTGTCACACTCAGCGCCGGACAGCAGAAAACACTAAACTTCTCCTTAAGCAAAGACCCACAGCAACTGGACAACGTCTCCATAGATGGTAAAACCAAAAATCAGGAAGTCAAAGAATCGGGCTTTGCGGTAAATGCCATTGAGACGAAAAAGTTTGCCAATACTACGGCAGACCTGAACCAGATCCTCAACAGGAGCACGGGCGTCAGGATCCGGGAACAGGGTGGACTAGGCTCAGACTTCAAATTCTCCATCAACGGACTTTCTGGCAAACAGGTAAAATTCTTTATCGATGGCATCCCTATTGAAGTGATGGGCAGCGCCATGTCGCTGAACAATATCCCTGTAAACCTCGCTGAGCGCCTGGAAGTCTACAAGGGAGTAGTTCCTGTAACGCTTGGTGCCGATGCCATGGGCGGTGCGGTCAATGTAATCACCAATCAGAAGGTCAGCAACTACCTCGACCTGAGCCATAGCTATGGTTCCTTCAGCACCAACCGCTCCGCATTAACGGGGCAGTTTGTAGATCAAAAAACAGGGCTTATCTTTAAAGGTAGCGGCTTCTTTAACTCCTCAGCCAACAACTATAAAATGAAGGATGTAGAAATCCTGCAGGGTGGAGTAAGGGATGGCGACCAGATTGTAGATCTGAACGGGGCGGAATTTGTCAGTACCGATATCAGGCGCTTCCACGACAATTACATGTCTGCAAGTGGACAGGCAGAAATTGGCGTTGTCAACAAAAAATGGGCGGATGTCCTGTTCATCGGCGGCGGCTACAACGAAAGTACGCAGGATCTGCAAACCGGTTTTGAGCAGAAAATCGTATACGGAAAAGTCCGTAAGACCAGCAGCTCTGCTAATGGGACCATCCGTTATAAAAAGAATGACATCTTCACGGAAGGCCTCAATCTGAGCGCCTTTGCATCGAGAACAAAAGACGAATCCAAAACCACAGATACCCTTTTACGCCAGTACTACTGGGATGGTACCTGGACAGTTAAAAGCTCCCCAGAGATGGGCTCCCTCAAACAAATAAACAACATTGCAAGGCCCCGGACTTATGCTATGGCCAACATGAGTTATCTGATCAACAACGAACACTCGCTGAACCTTAACTATACTTTTGATCACCTGAAAAATAAAAATTACAACCAGTATTTCGCCAGCAGGGACTCAATGCCGGGACTGATGAAAAAACAAATCGTCGGCCTCGCCTATCAGCAAAACCTGCTTGATCAGCGTTTGTCCAATACTGTATTTGCCAAATATTATCGGCTCGGCCTGGAACGCCCCAAATTAATCAGCGGCAGCTATTCGCTGCTCGATACGACCTTCAGCAATTGGGGCTATGGTGTTGCCTCAAGATATAAGGTAACCCAAAACTTCGGGCTGAAAGCATCTTACGAACATGCATACCGCCTTCAGGAAGCAGAAGAGATGTTTGGTGATGGCCTTAATCTGCAACCCAACCCGGACCTGAAACCTGAACGCAGCGACAACATTAATATCGGTGCATATTATTCGTTCAGACTGGACAGACACAGCTTTTTCATTGAGGCTTCCGGGTTTTACAGAAATGCAAAAGACTTCATCTACCCTGTTCCTGATCTGCGCTCACAACTGTTGAAAAATGAGAACAAGTCAGACGTACTCATCACAGGTTTTGAGTCTGAACTGCGATATGCGTACAGCGAGCTGCTCTCCCTCAACCTAAACCTCACTTACCAGAATGCAGTAAACAAAACCAAAACAGGCTCAACAGAATCCATGGTACCTGAATATACCTACAATAATAAAATCCCCAACCAGCCATTCCTGTTCGGAAATGCAGACTTTGGCATCGGCAAAGACAACCTGCTGGGAAAAGATACAAGACTGCAGTTCAACTGGTTTACGCAATATATCAACTGGTTCTACCTGACCTGGGAAAATGCAGGAAACCCAAATGGCAAGTCCGACATCCCAACGCAGTTTATCCACAATGCTTCGCTGAGTTACTCAATGGAAAAAGGCAAATACAACCTATCCCTGGAGTGCCGGAATCTTACAGACAACTTGTCCTACGACAATTTCAAGCTACAGAAGCCAAGCCGGTCCTTTTCCGTTAAATTCAGATACTTCATTCAGTAATCAGCTACCCTATTTTACAAACCATATCATTTAAACATGACCATGAATAAATTATTTCAACACACCACCAGATTCCTGACCATCATTTTGACAATTGCACTGATCAGCGGATGTGAAAAAAGAAACAGCGGGCAGTTCGAAGATGGCACAAAATATTCGGCGGTCCTTTGTGTCGGCTCCTGGCCAAATACAGCCTATTACATCGCGGGCATCCCCTCCCTCACAGAAGGAGTAGTCAGCATCAAAGGAAACGGTGCAGAGATGACCGGAAAAGTTTATGCTCAGGATGTCATCCAGAGAAACGGCTTTTACTACCATGCGAATTTCGGAAGCGGACGCCTCGGCAAATATCATGTGGAAAATGGCGCCCTCATCACAGATAAGGAAATCCCTTTCACCTGGTTGAACTGGAGTTCTTATACTTGGATTGATGACGAAACACTTGTCATCTTTGGCGACGGCAACAATGAAGCTCGTTATGCCATTCTTAAAGTAGATAAAATGACTATAAAGACAGGCAAACTTGACTTAAACACCATTCCTACCGGATTCAACACCTACAACATCGGCTTTGCGCAATACAGGGACAATAAAATCTTCCTGGGTTACGGATTTGGATCAAATGACTTTTCAAACTACCCGAACATGCCGGTCAGCAAGAAAGCAATGGTAGCCGTAATCGATTATACCAACATGACGGTAGAAAAATCTCTTGAGGATTCACGCACCACAAGTATGGGCGGGCCAACAGTATATGCACCGACATCTTTCGTCGACGAGAACAACGACCTTTATTTTGTGAGCGATCCTCCAAATATGTACGACGCCCAAAGTCCATCCTACATCTACCGCATCAAAAGCGGCAGCACAGAGCTGGACCCAACCTACGCCTTCAACTATTCAGCGGCATCAGGAAATGATAAGGCACCGGCAATGTGGTACATCGGCAACGGCAAGGCCATTGTCAGATCGAGAGTAAGCGGGTTGTCTATTGATGCGGACCATTCATTCACTCTGATTGACGCAAGAAATGGCACTTTCATCAAAAAACTGAATCTTCCTGTTGACAAAGGGGAACGCATGGTTAATGCGGTAATTGTAGAGGATGGCAAGGCCTTCATCTCTGTCAATGCGGCCGACCGCGATTACGTATGGCAATATGACCCTACAACAGATCAACTGACGAAAGGTGTCGAATTTATTGGTGGCATCGACTATATCCTCAGGATTGAGAAGTTAAGATAATCTCACAGCTGAGACCAGGGGCCTAAAACTGGTCTCAGCTTTCATTTCGCTTCCCCGCCGTACCATTTAAAACACCACATCAATGACATTAAAGAAACTAAACGCATGGCTGCACCTATGGCTCGGGCTTTTCTCCGGCATCGTGATTGTCATCGTTGGCCTTACAGGAGCGCTTCTGGTTTTCGAGCAGGAAATCAAAGGTCTCATCTATCCTTTCCTTCACGCTGAAAAGCCTGCAGGAAAATCTTTTTTGCCACCTTCCGTACTGGCATCTGCCGTAGAGCAAAAACTCCCCGGCAAAAAGGTCAGCTCCATCTGGTACCACGGCGAAGGTCATACCGCACATGTCACCATCAATGCTGATTCTACGGTTTACATCAATCCTTATACCGCTGAGGTAATCGCCATGGCCGATGATGAAGACTTCTTCCACATCATGCTGGAAGGACATACACACCTCTGGCTCCCGGTGAAAGTCGGACAGCAGATCGTCAGCTGGTCGACCCTCATATTCCTGATATTGCTCGTCACCGGCCTGGTCTTATGGTGGCCAAAAAAATGGAATAAAAAAGGCAAGGAACAAAGTTTCAAAATCAAATGGAAGGCAAAATTCAAACGTGTCAATTACGACCTTCATAATGTCCTGGGCTTCTATTCACTGATCGTTGCCCTTGTCCTGACCCTAACCGGACTCATCATGGGCTTCGCCTGGTTTTCCAAAGGGGTGTTCTGGCTTGCAGGTGAAACCACATCCAAACCGAGGATTGAAGCACTTTCAGACACCAGCTCCAACCCCAGGCTCGTAGAACGCATCCAGGTAGACCGCGCATGGAAACTGGGAATGACTACCATTGGAGAACACCTTACGGATCAGATCATCACGGCCTTCCCTGAAAAAGCATCAGACCCCATTTACCTCTGTGTAGACATGTACCGCGGTACCTGGCGCGACGTTTACCTGGACCAGCACACACTGAAAGAGCTCCCTGCGTCCGGTATCAGATTGCGCGATGCGAAGCTCGCCAACTGGATCCAACGTTCCAACTATGGCCTACATGTAGGGGAAATAGGTGGCATCACGACCAAAATCATCTATTTCCTGGCCAGCACCATCGCTGCCAGCCTTCCCATTACCGGCTTCTATATCTGGTGGGGAAAGCAGCGTAAATCATCAAAACGCAGGCGCGCTTCGCATTAAAGGAAACAATTAGACCAATAATCCTGTTATCTTACATCTATGGTTATAGCTGTACTATCAGGATTATTGGTTTCTTTATTATTGCTGCTGCTGGATTTTAACAAAAGATGGCCGGCGTTCCTGGTGTCCTTATATCCCGCAACACTCACGATATACTTCCTGAGTTACCTGCCTGGGATCCTGTATGGAGAGACGCTCAATGTCAGCCAGCCATGGATCCCTTCCCTCCAGACCAACCTGGACTTCCGCCTTGATGGGCTTTCGATGCTATTCACGCTTTTGATCACCGGAATTGGAACGCTCATCTGCCTTTATGCCGCGGCATATATGAGGGCAGATCCAAAGCTGCGCAGCTTCTACGCCTACCTTTGTGTATTCATCACCGCCATGCTTGGCCTGGTGCTCTCTGATAACCTCATCCTGTTGTTCATCTTCTGGGAGCTGACCAGCATCAGCTCTTTTTTCCTCATCGGCTTTAAGTATGAAGATCCGGCCTCCAGAAAAAGTGCACTCATTGCACTGGCCGTTACCGGTGGGGGTGGCTTTATGCTGCTGTCCGGATTCCTTCTCATTGGGAGCATGGGACAACACTACTCCATCCAGCACCTGCTCAGCTATCCTCCTATCCTGACGAATGACAGCTTATACCCCCTGATCCTCGTTTTCATTTTTGCGGGCGCCTTCAGCAAGTCCGCACAGTTCCCCCTGCACTTCTGGCTGCCAGGGGCGATGAAAGCGCCAAGCCCGGTATCGGCTTACCTGCACTCTGCAACGATGGTTAAGGCAGGTGTGTACCTGCTGGCCCGGCTTAGTCCCCTGCTGGGCAACCAGCCTTACTGGAACTATACCCTGATGACTGTTGGTGGTTTTACCATGTTATATGCGGCCTTTCATGCCCTTTTCCGTACAGACCTCAAAGCCATACTCGCCTACTCCACCCTCTCTGCCCTGGGCATGATGTTTTTCCTACTCGGAATTGGTACAGAACTCGCCCTGCTGAGCCTTGTCACCTTTATTGTCGTCCATGCCCTCTATAAAGCTGCAATGTTCCTGATCACAGGGGTGATTGATCATGAAACGAAAACACGCGACATCACCAAACTGGGGGGCCTCCGCAAAGTGCTGCTACCGCTCGCCATTGCCGGAGTGCTGGCAGCCCTCTCCAGTGCAGGCATACCCTTTACTTTTGGTTTCATTGGCAAAGAGCTGATTTATGAAACCAGCCTCGCTGCCTTGCCCTTTGCCTTCCTGCTGACTGCCGCGGTACTGGTCGCCAACATCCTGCTTGGATATGCAGGTTTTATCTCCGGCATCAGGCCCTTTTTCGGCGAACTGTCTGCTGAACATCGGGAAGTCAAAACGCCCTCCTTCTGGATGTGGGCACCTCCACTGTTGCTTGCCTTTGCAGGGATCCTTTTTGGTGCCTTCCCTGTACTTAGCCAGGACCTCCTACATCAGGCCGCCAACAGCATTGGTGCTTCAACACCCTTACCTCCGTTAAAACTATGGCATGGCTTCAGTCCGGTACTCTTACTCAGTGTCTTTACCATCCTTGCCGCCACGGCGATGTACTTATTCCTCAAGCCCAGCACCAGTCGCCTGCAATGGGTCAGCCGGTTTGAAAACTATTCGCCAAAAGCAATCATCAGCGGGGTGGCCGCAAAAGGAAAACAGGCGGCAGCGAGCTATACTCATACTTTGCAAAATGGGTACCTCAGGATTTACGTCATGATCATCATGCTATTTCTGATTGCCCTGATCTGCTGCAGGATCTTTGACCACCTTCATTTCGACATCGACATTGCGGCATTAACCCCAATTGGAATCTACGAAGTTGTCGTCACTGCGTTAATCATCGTCGCCATTGGTATGATCCTCTTTACGCATTCCAGACTGGCCTCCATTATCGCCATGAGCATTGTCGGTTATGGCCTTTGTCTCATTTTTGTATTCTATGGTGCACCGGATCTGGCGATGACGCAGTTTACCATCGACACCCTTACCGTGGTGCTCTTCATGATCGTGCTGCTGCGCCTGCCCGCCTTTCTCAACCTGTCCAACCTGCGCATCAAAATCCGCGACGGGCTCATCTCTGCGGCATTTGGACTACTCATTTCCGTGATCGCCTTGATGGTCCTTCAGGAGCCCACCAACAAAGAAATCAGCCGCTTTTATGCCGATAATGCTTATCCGCTTGCAAAGGGCAAAAATGTGGTCAACGTGATTTTGGTCGACTTCCGTGGATCTGATACTATGGTGGAAATCACTGTGCTGACCATCGCCGCAATTGGTGTCTACAGCATGCTTAAACTAAAAATGAACCCCTCAGAAAAAGAATAACTATGAATTCAATCATACTCAGAACTGCCTCCGCTTACCTGCTGCCCCTACTGCTGCTCTTTTCCATTTTCATCCTGCTGCGCGGTCATTACGAACCTGGAGGTGGTTTTGTAGGCGGCCTTACCGCCGCGATCGCTTTTGTGCTGCACCTGATCGCTAATGGCCTGCAGAAAACACGGTCGCTCCTACGTTATCATCCCGGTGTTTTCATTCCTACGGGATTGCTGCTTTCCTTCGCCAGTGGTGTTGCACCGATGTTTGTCGGCCGTCCTTTCATGACCGGCCTCTGGCTGTCGGAGCCCATCCCCGTGTTGGGCACCATCGGCTCCTCGCTCTTCTTCGACGTCGGCGTATACCTGGTCGTCCTGGGGGTCACACTAACCATTTTGTTCACCATTGTTGAAAACACTTAAGAATGGAACTGCTACTCGTCATCCTGATCGGCGTATTATACGCCTCTGGCCTGTATATGATGCTGCGCAGAAGTATGGTCAAGCTGCTCATCGGGCTCATCCTGATTGGCAATGGTGCCAATCTGCTCATCTTTTTGCTGGGCGACCTGAGCAAGGGCAAACCTCCGGTAATTGATGTGGCCCTCACGGCTTTTCAAAATGCGTATGCAGACCCAGTACCACAATCGCTGATCCTTACAGCCATTGTCATCAGCTTCGGCCTGCAATCCTTTGCGGTCGTCCTGCTGAAACGTGTATATATGATTACTGATACAGATGATCTGGATCAGCTGAACTCAGACGACCAGGACATATGACAGACCACTACCTCATCTCGCCGATTCTGACACACCTTTTCAGCGTCATCCTCCTGCTCTTCTGCTGGAAAAAAGTACGCCTGCAAAAAGTCATCAGCATCAGCTCCAATGCAGTCATCATGATGATCGCCGTTTTTCTGTGGATGAAAGTCTGGAACCAGGGCATCCTCAGCATGCAGGGCGGCGACTGGCAGGCTCCTTACGGCATCACCTTCGTTGCAGACACCTTCAGTGCAACCATGATTCTCCTCACGGCGGTTGCCGGATTTGCGGTAGCCACATTCTCGGCCGCCGGAATCAGCAAACAAAGGATACAGCACGGCTATTTTCCCATCATGCACCTGCTATTGATGGGCCTTAACGGTGCTTTTTTCGCCGGCGACATCTTCAACCTGTATGTTTGGTTTGAGGTGATCATCATCGCCTCTTTTGTGCTGATGACCCTGGGCGGCAAGAAACCCCAGATGGAGGGTGCTATTAACTATGTCACCATGAACCTGCTGGCTTCAGTCATCTTTCTTACCGCCATTGCACTATTATATGGACTCACAGGAACCTTGAACATGGCCGATCTGTCGCTAAAGGTAGCCCTTGTCCAAAACCGCAGCATGGTCAATGTCACTGCTCTTCTCTTTTTCGTCGGCTTCGGCATTAAGTCTGCCGTTTTTCCGCTATATTTCTGGCTGCCATCGTCCTACAATACACCACCATCGGCTATTGCCGCACTCTTCGGGGGCTTGCTGACTAAAGTGGGAATTTATGCGCTGATCAGGATGTTTACCCTCATTTTCCCTCCTGATGAATTCCTTCATTACCTGTTCCTGTTTGTGGCGATTGCCACCCTGCTTACCGGCGCCGCTGGAGCACTCATCAAAAGGGATTTCAGAAAAATGCTTTCCTACCTCATCATCTGCCACATTGGCTATATGGTGGCCGGACTTGGGCTATTCACGAAGTCGGGAATGAATGGGGCCTTGTTTTACCTGTTTCAGGATATCGTAGTCAAGACCAACCTTTTTCTGATTGCCGGCGTCATCTTCAAAATGATGGGTACCATGAACATGGACCGACTCGGCGGACTCGCCAAGAGCCATCCGAGGTTATCGGCATTAATGGCCATCGCCTTTTTTACCCTGATCGGCATCCCTCCCATGTCCGGCTTCTGGCCCAAGATCAGCCTCATCCGCGAGAGTTTTACCACCGACTCCTACCTGCTGCTAGCGGCACTCATCATTGCCAGCTTCCTCACCATGTATGTGATGATGAAAATGTGGACCGATATCTTCTGGAAGGCGCAGACGCAGGAAATACCCCAGGGCAAAAATAGCTTTGATGAGCTTCGTCCGCACCACCGGCAGCTGCTGATCATCCCCATCGCTTTCCTCTGTCTGCTGAGCCTTGCCCTTGCCTTCGGTGCCGAGCAGGTCGCACAGGTCAGTAACCGCATCACCACAGAGTTGATGGAACCTCAGGGATATATTGACGCCATACTGAAACCAAATTCCAAACCCTAAAACCAGCAGGATATGATCAAGCAATTTCTAATGAACCTCATACTGACCTTTATCTGGGTTGGGCTTACAGGAAGTTTTACCTTTCTGGATTTCCTTTTCGGTTTTCTGATGAGCTATTTTATACTAATGCTCATCTTCAGGGGCAATGCGAGTTCGAAATACTTTGACAGGGTGCCCAAAATCATCATTTTCTCCGGCTACTTCCTGAAAGAACTGTTTCGCGCCAATATGCAGGTCGCCTACGACCTGGTCACACCAAATTACTTCATGAAGCCCGGCATCGTCAGGTATCCCCTAACCGCAGAGACGGATTTCGAAATCAATATGCTGGTCAACATTGTTTCATTAACACCCGGTACCCTGATCCTGGACGTCAGCGACGACAAAAAGGTACTGTATATCCACGTTACCTACATCAACGACAAAGAAGAATTTATCAGTCATCTCCGTGAAGGATTTGAAAAGAAACTTTTAGCCATACTAAGATGAGTTTAGTCAATTACCTCCAATACGTCATTCTACCCATACTCAGCATATCGGTCATACTGGTCTTTATCCGTTTTGTGAAAGGTCCGCGTATTACCGACCGGGTGGTGGCGCTCGACCAGCTCATCACTATTGCCATTGCCATCATCACCGCCTATGCCATGATGTCCAAACAACATGCCTTCCTGGATGTGGCCATCATTATGGCGCTGATCGGATTTCTTGGCACTGTAGCCTTTGCTTATTACCTGGAAAAAAAGGAGAAAAATGAATGACATCATTATCATGGTGCTCAGCACCCTCGGCGCCCTATATATTCTCGTCGCCTCGGTAGGCGTACTCAGAATGCCTGATTTTTACCTCCGCCTTTCGGTTACTGTAAAGGCTGCTACACTCGGCATCGGCCTCACACTTGCCGCTGCAGCCCTGTTTTTTGGGGAAACAGCGGTGACCACGAAACTCGTGGCCATCATTTTGTTTCTTTTGATCACTGCACCCGTCGCAGCACACATGATCGGACGTGCTGCCTATTTTACGGGAACAAAATTATGGAAACATACCAACTTCGATGAGCTGAAAGGTCAGTACAATGAAGAAACACATGAGCTCAGTAGCAAGGCTCCAAGCCCTTCGACAGAAGACAAAAGCAATTAATTACATGAACCGGCATCCACCGGTTCATGTGTTATTAACTATCTAAATTTCGCCAAAAAACTTTGACAAAAGCCTTAATATCTAAGCGATTAGCCTAAGTTGTAAAATTTATTTGAATTCACGTAACAATATTTTTATAAAATAATAACATTGGTCACTTTAAATTTCCACATTTTATGATATAAAACTTAGAGGAATTTTTTAAACATAAAAAAAATCCATCTGTGATCGAGTTGGTCAAATCAGTCCTTGAGCACCTTGTATACGACAGGTCTTGTTCAAAGCCATCGTTAGATTTGTGCAAAGCGGACATTTTCAGCTGAGTTGGTTAACAGTCAATCGCTTTTGTAGTCATCTGATAAACCGGTATATCATCCAATTTGGAGGTAACAAAAAAATAGGAAAGCGTATAAAAAGCAAAAAATTAACTGTTAATTTGGATGGAAACGAACAACCCTGGAAACCGGGTTCGGGAATAAAATCAATGAAAAGCAACAACGATCAGAAAATTTCAGATTTGTGGCAAAACATCTGCGATCAGCAGGATGCCGCTTCCTATGAAATTTTATTTCACCTGTTGAATGCGCAGCTGATCAAGTTTTCCATGCAGTATGTTCAGCTGAGGCAGGTAGCGGAAGAAATTGTGGTAGATGTGTTCCTCAAATGCTGGATGAAACGTAAGGAGCTGCAGCATGTGGAAAACCCGCGCACCTACCTTTATACAGCCGTCAAAAACCAGTCGCTCAACTACAGAAAGAAATATTCCGGATTGATGGTGGTAGACATAGACCAGACCGGCAATTACGAGTTGGTAGATACGTCCAACCCGCAGCTGCAACTGGAAAAGAAGGAGCTAATGGAGAAACTCAATAACACCATCGACGGCTTGCCTCCGCAAAGCCGCATGGTGTTTAAACTAATCAAAGAGGATGGCTTAAAGTATAAAGAAGTGGCCGATCTGTTGGATATCTCTCCCCGCACCGTACAAAACCACCTTCTCACTGCAATTCTTAAGCTCAATGAGCGCCTCGCTTCCTATTTTGAGAAAAATGGCTATCCTATGAAGGAGGGATTTCTCATTTTTATGCTTTCTAAAGTCCTTTTTACTTATCTCTAGGAAGGAACTCTTTTTTATTTCATCTTTTTTCATTTTCGACTAGGCATATTTTTATTTTTTGCTGTCTATGCTTTAAAGACCGTAACTAAGCCATGGACCAGACCAGATTTTCTAACCTTATCCTCAACAAACTGAAGCAGGAAATTTCTCCTGCTGAAGAACAGGAACTGCAGGTGCTGGTGTCATCAAATGAGGTCTATGCAAAACAATACCGTTTTTTCATAGAGTACTGGAACGATCAGGAAACAGACAACACCAATAGTCAGCGGCTGTTTAATGACCTCCGCCTTCGTATTGAAGCTGAAGAACAAAAGAAAACCCTTTCATTAAGACCTTCAAGAAGATCATCGCTGCCTTTAGCTGCGGCAAGCATCGCACTGGTGCTGACTGCAGGTGTCTTTTATTTTAAATGGCCCGCCAGTCAGCAGCTGAGAAGTGCCGCTGGTATGTCCACCTCAGTGCGCAGTCAGAAAACCATCACACTGGAAGATGGGACTACTGTACGTCTGAATGGCAACTCCAGCTTAAGTATGCCGAGGATGGCGGCGCACAAACGTGAGATCACCCTGACTGGGGAAGCCTATTTCGATGTCGCCAAAGACCATAAACGTCCTTTCACCATTCATACGGATAAAATGGACATCCTTGTGCTGGGAACGGCATTTAATGTACGTGCGTATCCGGGCGAGCAGCAGCAGCAGACGGCACTCATACACGGCGCCATCAAAGTGACGCTCCACGACCGCCATAAGTCGGTCATTTACCTCAAACCAAATGATAAATTAATAATAGATGAAACGGAAAAATCAACAACAGCATCTGCCGGGCGACTGACCTATAACCTTGGCAAACTGGAGCACTATGATGCTGCAGACACCACTGCGATCATGGAAACTGCATGGATAGAAAACCACCTGGTCTTCAGGGACCAGCCTTTTGAAACCTTAGCCAATCAGCTGGAGATCAGATATGGAACGCCGGTAATCTTCCATTCAGAACACGCAAAAAAATACCGCTTTAACGGCACTTTTAAGAAAGAAAACCTTCAGGAAGTACTGTATATCCTGAGCAGGACGGGTACCCCTTTTGCCTATGAATTCAAAGAGGGAAAAGTGTATATCAATTAAACATTAATAAACCACCACTAACCAAGAACAAACATGAAAAAACGCTACCATCCGGAACAGACTTAAAGAATGGAACTGCCATAGGCAGTCCCATCAGCATTCAATTTAAGACCAATCAACATAGCCCTTTTCGCAGAAGGGCTGTATCTATGTACCTTAAGATCGTAAAATTATGATTTTTTTTCAACACCATGAAGGTGTCAAGGAAAACTATTGGCTGATAAAATTACTCATCACCATGAAGTTAACATTCATTATGATCATTTGCCTTAGCCTTCAGAGCATGGCAAATGTCTACTCCCAAACGAAAATCTCCCTCCGCATGGAAAGCGTAGCGCTTAAGAAGGCACTTGCGGCCATCGAGGAAAAGAGCGATTTCTATTTTGTTTACAGTGAACAGAAAGCAATCAGCCAGCTTAAAGTGAGCATCAACAGCAACGAAGAACCTGTTTTAGAGGTCCTCAAAAAGATGCTCCTGAATACCGGCTACACCTTTGAGCCTATGGCCAACAACCTCATCATCATCAAGCCGGTAGGTGCCCAGCAAACGGTATCCGGGGTCATCACCGATGAAACGAACCAGCCTATGCCGGGAGTAAGCGTAAAGGTCAAAGGAACCACCAGAGCGGTAATCACCAATGCCAAAGGTGCCTACAGTATCCAGGCTGCTACAAATGAAGTCCTGGTGATCAACTACATCGGCTATGAGCCTGTAGAAGAGACTGTAGGAAGCCGCAGCACCATCAACATCTCGCTGGTTACTTCCAACCAGGGACTGAACGAGGTGGTAGTTGTCGGGTATGGCACGCAGCAGAAAAGGGAGGTCACCAATGCGGTATCACAGATCAAAGGTTCTGACATCCGAAAAAGCAGTGCCCCGGCCATTACCAATTCCCTGGCCGGACGTGTACCCGGACTGGTCGTTAACCAACGAAATGGTGAACCCGGCCGTGATGAGGCTTCAGTATTGATCAGGGGACTAAGTACTACCGGCGACAGCAATCCACTTATTGTCATCGACGGAGTGGCTAACCGTGACGGAATATCCCGGATTGACCCCAATGACATTGAAACATTTACCGTATTGAAAGATGCCTCAGCTGGGATCTATGGTGCCCAGGCGGCAAACGGGGTAATTCTCATCACTACGCGCCGTGGAAAGACAGGAGCATCTCAATTCAACTATTCCTTCAACCAGGGTTATGTTAGTCCAACACGCCTCGTTAAAATGGCTGACGCAGGATTATATGCGACTATCGTTAATGACATTAACCTGCAAAGTGGAACAGCGCCGTCCTTCAGTCCTGAACAGATCAGTCAGTACAACAGCGGTCAGCTTCCTTCAACCAACTGGCAGGAGGAGATCCTGAGAAACCATTCCCTACAGAGCCGTCACAGCTTAACCATGGATGGCGGAACCGAAAACGTTAAATATTTTCTTTCTGCGGGTCTTTCTACACAAAGCGGACTCCTGAAAAAAGATGAAACCACCGGTTTCAAACAATATAACTTCAGATCAAACATTGATGCACAGGCATCAAAAAGACTGAAAATTGGCTTGGATCTTGCCGGAAGACGTGAGAACATTGATTTCCTTCAGGTAGAACAACAACTCTTGTTCCAGGGTGCGCTCATTGCAGCACCAAACATTCCTGCGACAATCAATGGCCTCCCTACCGCTGGCAGACAGGGGTACAACCCTCTGGCTATTGCTCAAGGAACAGGGTATGACAAAGAGGAAAGAAATACACTAAATGGTACGCTTCGTTATACCTACGACATACCTGGTGTAGAAGGCCTATATCTGGACGGGTATGCTGCATACGACTATATTCAGGGCTTTAGAAAGGTTTGGTCACAACCATGGACTTATTATGAGGCGGATGCTAATGATGTACTGGCACCAAAATCGTTCGGGCCTGCACGTGCATTGAGGCAATACTTTACCAGAAGCAATTCTTTAACCTTAAATTCCAAAATCAACTATAAAAGAGCCTTCGGAAAACATGATGTTGCAGGTTTCCTTGCTTATGAGCAGAATGAAGGCAGACAAGATCTCTTCGATGCCCAGAGAACGGGCTTTGTATCTTCCCAGATTGATCAACTTTTTGCAGGTAGCCTTGGCAATATGACCAACTACGGTGAAGCATTTCAAACAGCACGCCAGAATTACTTCGGTCGCTTTAGCTATGCTTACGACAGCAAATACCTGCTTCAGGTGCATTTCCGCTATGACGGATCACAAATCTTCCCTTCTGGAGAACGCTTCGGCCTTTTTCCGGGTGTGTCATTGGGTTGGGTAATGTCTGAAGAAGCATTCCTGAAAGACAATCCCGTCATTTCTAATTTGAAACTGCGCGCTTCATGGGGTAAATCTGGTAACGACCGTATCGACCCTTTCCAGTTCCTGAATAAGTTCACCTACGGAAACGGTGGTTACGTCTTCGGGGGGCAGGATTTTCAAGCATTGAACCCTGGGGTTGCTGCAAATCCTAACATCACCTGGGAAAATCAGGTCAGCCGTGATATCGGTTTTGAAGCTGGTTTCTTTCAAAACAAGCTGACCATGGAAGTGGATGCATTTTTTAATAAACGCACCAAAATCCAGGCACCACGAAACATCACCGTTCCCCAGTATACTGGTTTATTATTGCCCGACGAAAACATTGGAAAAGTAGACACCAAGGGTATTGAGGCTTCGCTAACCTATAATGGCAACTGGAATGAAATGAAATACAACATCGGCGGTAACTTTTCCTTCGCCAGAAGTAAAGTGATCTTTATTGATGAGGGCAATACTTACCCCGAAGCCTATCAGAAACTGGAAGGCAAACCTCTGGGCTCTCCACTGCTGTACAATGTGATCGGCATTTATCAGAATGAAGCAGATCTGGCTAACTTTCCAGGACTTTCGGGCGTAAAAATCGGCGATTATATTTATGCAGATACCAACGGAGATGGAGTGCTGAACAGCAATGACCAGATACGCGTGCCATTGTCCAATGTACCTCAGATCCAGTTCGGACTGAACCTCGGTGTGAGCTACAAAGGATTTGATCTTAGCGCCCTCATTCAGGGGCAAGCGAAAGCAAGACAGTACATGGATTACACCGTTTCCCTTGGAAACAATGGACCTGACTACTTTCTGAGCAACGCATGGAGACCAGATGCTACCGGCAATGAGCTTGCACGTGCAGGAAGAAGTCTTCTTGGTCAGAACAACACCAGCTTTTATCATGACGTTTCATTTGTGAGGTTAAAAAACCTGGAACTTGGATACACACTACCGAAACCACTACTAGCTAAAATTGGAGTCAAAGCATTGCGTTTTTACACCAATGGGTACAATCTCCTGACCTTCGACGGACTCAAGAAAAAAGGTCTTACGGATCCTGAGAATGCCAATGAAAAAGGATGGCGATATCCGCTGACCAAGAGCATCAATTTTGGGGCTAACTTAACTTTCTAATTACTGAGACATGAAAACGAAATATATATTTTATGCAATCCTGGGTGTAACACTCAGCTTTTCATCCTGCAAACAAAATATACTGGACTTAAAACCTTTGGACTCCTTCAGCGATGCCGATGTATTTACGGACGCCGCCTTACTTGGTCAGTTCGTGGATGGCACTTACCGCGGTATGGGCCACCCTTATGGCGGGGAAGGCGATAAGTTTATTGAAGGCATGACCGACGACGGATACAGTCAGCACAATGTGCAATACAGAAACTATACCGCGGGTGCCATAGGCCGTGATCAGGGGGAGTCAGTCAATGACAACCTCTGGTCAAACAGCTACGCGAATATCCGCAGGGTAAACCTGTTCATGGAGAAAACACAGGGTTCAGCGATTGACCCTACAACGCTCCAAAACCTGACCGGACAGATGCAGTTCCTCAGGGCCTTTTTCTATGCAAAGATGATGATCTGGTATGGTGGCGTACCCATCATTGAAAACACTTTTGAACTGGGACAGCAGAACTACGACCTCGGCAGAAACTCAGTAGAAGAAGTCACAGCCTTTGTAGTCAAAGAATGTGATGAAGCAATTGCCAAACTGCCGTCCTTCTCAGGCTCAGTTCCTTTTGGCAGAGCCACGAAAGAAGCGGCAATGGCCTTGAAAGCCCGTACGCTGCTTTATGCCGCCAGTCCTTTATTCAATACAACAAATGACCAGAGCAAATGGATCGCAGCCCGCGATGCGAATAAACTTGTAATGGATATCAGCACCGTAAATAACATCATAGATGCCACTGATTATGGAAATCTATTCGGTGGTAAGTCGACGAATGATGTCATCCTGTCCCGCAGTTTTACCCAGAACAATGCCCATGGTGGTGGCGAATGGGGTGTCAACATGTGGTTCTACCCAGGCTCTATGAACGGATGGGGAACATTAGTACCTACCCAGGACCTGGTGAACAGCTACGAACTAACCAACGGCAAATTGCCATCCGACCCAACTTCAGGATTTGATCCACAAAACCCTTACATCAACCGCGACCCGAGGTTTGCCAAAAGTATCCTTTATCAAGGTGCAACCATCATGGACCCTGAGCGGGGAGCCGTTCGTGAGATGCAGTATTTTTACGACAAAAACGAACCCAGCAACACGGCCAAAAATGGCATCGATGGAAAAGGAGGCCCTTCACAGCCATGGAACAACTCTCCTACTGCATACAATTTTAGGAAATTCCTGGATGAAGGGAAAAGAGCACAGCAGAAAGGCGACCAGGAGAACCTGAGCCCCTGGATTTATTTCAGAAAAACAGAGTTCTTCCTGAACTATGCGGAGACCCAAATTGCGTTGGGTAATGAGGCAGAAGCAAAAAGAGCATTAAATATCGTACGTTTAAGATACCAAATGCCGGACATTACTGAAAGCGGCACCGCTCTGGTTCAACGTTACAGAAATGAAAGACGCGTTGAACTCAGCATTGAGCAACATCGCTTCAATGACATCCGCCGCTGGAAATTGGGTGCTACAGTCTTTGCTAAACCAGCTCTAGGTGCCCGGATCGACAAAAACGGAACAACTTTAGAATACAACCTGACAAGTGTGGTCGACAATGAGCGCCGGTTCCTGGAAAAAATGTATCTGTTGCCAATTCCTTTTGCTGAAATTCAGAGAAGTAATAATAAACTCACTCAAAACCCCGGTTACGAAAACTAACGCTTAACTGCCGACAAAGACATTCCGGCCGTCTGAAAAAAAATCAGAACAGTTGATCAACAAAACCGGCAGCGTGCTAAATAAATAGAGTACATCAAACAAATAAGGAAGTCAAAAATACCAATACGAAAAAGGGTTCTGCGGTAATTGCAGAACCCTTTTCCATTCATCACCCTCCAGATATTCCGGGAGAGATCTGATCCTTAAAAACTATTGGCTGATCACACCGATCTCCGCAGCAGTCACACCATTTCCTTTCACACTTCTCAATCCCTGGAAACGGAAATATCTTGCCTTCACCGGGGCCGACAACTTCAGCACCTGATTGATCGGGTTGGCCCTGATGTTTGAAAACTCCCCACGAAGTACTTCCTTCCATTGCTTTCCGTCATCACTAACCTCAAAAACATATTGGTCAACCATGCCTTCCAGCTTTTTATCCTGGCGTGGCAGATAGCTGAAAGCCGAAATTGATTGGACTTTACCCATATCTATGCTCAGCCCCGCAGGAACAAACTTGCCGGTACTGTCTTTCTGAACCGTGCTCCAAAAAGTATTCGGATTTTCATCCAGAGCCAATGTTGCCTTACCCTCCTCGGGACCGTCCAGCAGCTTCCAGCCCGACTTACTCATCTCGAAATCAGCCGTCACCGCCTCACTGCTTTTCCCGCCTTCAACTGCAATCGCGCGCACAACCCCACCATCCTGAAGATCAAAAGCATTTTTGTAAGCTGTAGATTTCGTGCTTGGCATGCTGCCATCAATTGTATAAAACAAGCCTGAAACAGGCGCCGTGGTGCTGATGCTCACTTTGCCTTCCAGGTCCCTGGCAATCTCAGGTTTGGTAAGATGTGCAGGTTCTTTATATAAACCGAAGTCGCTCAATGCAATACAAACCGGCGATTTCAATATGCGCAACCTCACTTTATCAGTGCTGATATTCTGCGGAAGACGGATCAGCCTGTTGGGCCCGATGCTCGTAGCCTCCGCAATTTTCTGCCATTGCCCCTTTACAAAAGCATCTACCTCCAGCGCCTCAATACGCTGTCCCAGTTTGATGTTCTCCCGCAAACGGATCACGTTAAACTGCTGTCTGCCCTTCAGCTGCAGCGTCAATGAAGGGTCTGTTACGCCATCATCAGTGCTCCAGTACGAGTAGCGGTCGTCATCCAGTAAAAATTTAGGCCCATAAAGGTTGACACTTCCAGCCCGCACATTGCTCGCCGAAAGCTTAGCTCCAGCAGCCAGGTTGTGTGCGAAAGTCTGACTTAACAAATTGCCAAATTCTTTTAGCGACTGTACATCCACATCGTCCAGCAGGCCATCCCTGTTCGGAGAAAGCCCCAGATCAAGGTCGGCACCACGGCCCACACTTTTGTAGTAGAGGTCCAGCAGTGTATAAGGAGATTTCACTTTGGCATTCTGACTGGCGTGATAAAACCAACCCGGGCGCAGGGATACATCACACTCCGCCGGCAGCCAGTATTTACCATCACGGTGCCCCTTCACCGCTTCCCAGTATTTCACATATCCATTCGCGGGAATACGCCCTTCATCAGGAGCTTTTGGTTCATAAGTAGCCCAGGAGGTTGTACCCGCATGACCTTCCTCATTCCCTACCCAGCGTACATCGGGACCAACATCACCGAAAATCGCCGCATCAGGCTGCATCTGCCGGGTGATGTCCCAGGTCTGCGGCCAGCCATAATAGCTGGTATGGTCAATCTTGCGGGTTTCATTCTTGCCGCCATAATACCCATCACCGCCATTGGCACCATCATGCCAGGAGATGAACAGCTTTCCATAGTTGCTATACAGCTCCCGAAGCTGCTCCCGGTAAAGGTCTACATATTTCTGGGTACCATAAAACTCACTGTTCCTGTCCCATGGCGAACAATACACACCGAGCTGCATGCCCAGCTTTTCACAGGCCTTTTGATATTCGGCCATCATATCCCCTTTTCCATCCTTCCATTTGGTGCGGCTAATGTTGTGGTCCGTGGTTTTTGTTGGCCAGATACACAGTCCGTCGTGGTGTTTCGCTACAACCACCACCCCTTTAAAGCCACCTGACTTTGCAGCGCCGACGATCTGCTCGGCACTGAATTTCGTTGGATTGACGATCTCCGGATTTTCATCCCCAAAACCCCATTCCTTATCGGTATAAGTATCCACACCAAAATGAATGATGCAGTACATGCCCATCTCATGCCAGTTCAGCTGGGCCTCGCTCGGCAGCGGCCCATAAGGTTTAGGTGCCTCCTGCGCAAATACCGAAAAACCGGTACCCATGAGCAGTAACATAAGCCATCTTTTTTTCATCTCTTTTTCTGTTATTGTTTAAATATCAGGGTTTATTTCTTTTTCTGCTGATCCAGGATCGGATTGGCAATGGTGCTCACCTTTGTATGACCGGCACCCAGCTGATCAAAGATCACCAGCTCATTTTTTCCTTTTTTCAACCATACTGATGGAATGTAGATGGTTTGCTGAGGGCCTTCAGACCAGTATTTACCCAGGTTATGGCCATTCAGAAACACAAAACCTTTTCCAAACGACTGCATATCAAGATAAGTGTCAGCTACATCAGTCAGCTCGAAAGTTCCTTTGTAAAGTGCTGGCTGCGGGGTTTCAACTTTTGTTTTGCCATATTTAAAACCTTTCAGATCAGCAAAAGGCAGTTTAAACATTTGCCAATTTTTCAGTACGTTGCCGTCCAGAGAAACCTCCCTGGTGATGCCATGCCTGTTGTCTGTCAGGAATGGTCCATAGTTGATCCTTCCATTGTTTTCCACAAGGATGTCGAGCACTGCATTTTGGGCAACATCCTGCAAGAGGGTACTGTCTTTCTCCAGTCGGCGGTCCAGCGATGCCACCTGTTTACCATTGATATAGATCGTCGCATAATCGCGCAGCTCCTTTACTTTCAGCAAACCAGCTTTCGCAATTGTTGTGCGGTAAAGCACAAAACCATAGGCCTGGTCCAGGTCTTCAAAAGCAAGAGGCAATGCTGAAGTCACTGCCTTAGGCAGTTGGTTGAAGATTGCGGAATAACTGCTCAGCGGTATATCATTGATCGCAATTGTCCGTTTTTTCTCTGGTACCGGAGGCAACACTGTTCCTGCCGGAAGGTGTTTTTCAATTACTGCCCTGAATTTTAAAAATTTATCTGTTGGGTTTCCAGCCTCATCCAATGGCGCGTCATAATCATAACTAGAAACCTGTGGGGCATAGGGTTCTTTGACATTCATATTTGCACCGTTCATAAAATCGCGGGTAGTACCGCCGTGGAACATGTACATATTGATGGAAATTCCTGCGCCCAGGATGTCATCGAGTTTCTTTGCTGACGCATCTGCCGACACCCTGGCATGTTTTTCTCCCCAGTGGTCAAACCAGCCCGGGTACCATTCTGCCACATAATAAGGGCCCTTGCCTTCATGGTGTTTGTTGATCAGCGCCTTCACTGCAGCAGGATCTTCCAGTCCGTTTACCGCCGGAAGGTAGCCAGGAAGGTAACCTTTTGTCATCTGGTCAGCACCATCGCAGGTAAAAAGAACACCATCAAAACCAGCATCCCTAAAAATCTGCCGGTTCAGGTCCATATAACTTTTGTCGTCACTGTAGGATCCGTATTCATTTTCGATCTGGATCATGAGGATATTTCCACCATGGGTCACCTGCAGCGGCACCAGCTCCTTTGCAAGTCTCTTAATGTAACTGGTATAGGCATTGATGAAACGCGAATCTTTACTTCGTACTTTCATCGTCGGATCCTTGAGCAGCCACCATGGATAACCACCAAATTCCCATTCCGCACAAGCATAAGGGCTCGGACGAAGCACTACCCACAGCCCCTCTTCTTTCGCAATACGCACAAATTCAGCGATGTTGTTGTTGCCGCTAAAATCATACCTGCCCTGGGCAGCTTCATGCGCGTTCCAGAATACATAGGTACCGACGGTATTCAATCCCATGGCCTTCGCCATCTTCATGCGGTCGCGCCAGTAAGCTACCGGGATCCTTGCACAGTGCATCTCTCCCGAGATCATCTGCAATGGCTTGCCATCCAGCGAGAAAGCATCGTCTCCAAGTACAAAAGTATGGCCCGGTTGCTGCGCATCAAACTCATCGCATACAG
>NZ_ABCM01000021.1 GCF_000170795.1 Pedobacter sp. BAL39 | reverse complement strand
TGCTTCTACTTATGAGATCATTGATGCAAAACCGCCGCTGAACTTTGAATGGAAGGATGCTTACAGATACAAATGGGGCTTTAGCAATAAGTTTGAAGAAGGATACGCAGATAACAGCGCCGGTTATTCCAGACAGGTGGGGGATCGTCAGACTTTTACAAGGTATGTGGGACGTAGCTTCAGCCTTTCCCTTTCCTACAATTTTTAATTCCGGACTCAAGATTGATATTAAATGAAAAAGATATATAATACATGGATGGTGCTAATGACAGCATTGGCCATTTTCGTTTCTTCTTGTGAAAAAGAAGGAAAACCGGCAATTGTGCCGATTAAGGATTTACGCCCAACGAGCTTTAGTGGTTTCGTGATGGGGGATACGCTGGAACAGTATTTTGACGGCGTCAGGATCCGGGAGTACTACGGCAGGGTTCGGTTTAGTGGTAAAATTGCTTTTGAAAGCGAAAATCCCATAAACATGGAACTGAAAAAGAAAAGTACAGGTGAGGTCCTTTACACGCGCATCATTGAAAATAACGCTACGGCGGAAAAGCCGTTCAGCTTCTTCTATGACGGGGAAAAGTTGACAGAGAACTACATTTACCCAGCCGATATTGAAGGATTGGAACAGATTGCGTTTTATTTGGATTTCCCTGAGGGGGTGGCAGCTGATATTGTCTATGGAGATGGATCAGATGTGAACTCTGTTATATACCTCGCCAGGAATATTCAGCCAAAACAATGGTCGGAATTTATAAAAATACCTCCCCTGGAAGGGGAGATGTATGTTTTTCTGCTAAAAGCCGGAAAGAACGAATACCTCATCGACAACGATGTAAACTATAGCTATATGAACGCAGGGATTCAGCTGCCAAATAAGTATGGTTATCAGGGCGGAAAGGTGCAGAGCTGGTATGTGGGCATGAAAGCGGATTCACAAGGGAAAACGGTATTGTTTCCTCAGGAAGACCTGGTGAGGCTGTTTCCGAGATAAGTGCATTAACTATATTTTATCCTCTTCACGAAACCGTGAAGAGGATTTTTTATGAACTTAAAGATTGACAAACTTTATACCCAGGCTAAACCAGCGTGAAGGAAGTGGAATGGTACCAATCTCGGAATAGGTGGTATCGAAGATGTTCTGAGCATCGACATAAACCGTAAATTTCTGAAGTGACTGGCTTAACCTAAAGTCATTGACCCAGTAGGATGAACCTGCAATCCTGTCGCTAAAACGCGTGGCAAATAAAACAGAGAATTTTTTATACTGTAGGTCTACAGTATTCGTTACCTGATGTTTGAGTGATGAAATGAGGTACTTGGATTGTAGGTTAGGCTGTCCATCGCGAAACTCGGAATCCAGGTAGGAATAAGCGAGGTTGATATTGAGCTTCGCCTGAGTGCTTAGCGCCATACTGTAGTTTGACCGGATGTTGAACCCTCCGGTAACCATGCTGCCCATGTTATTACTTTGCCATGGCTCGCTGGTGCTTGCCCTTGTCCAGTCGATGTAGTTGGAGATTTTCCGGTAAAAATAGTAAGAGTCGAGGCTGAAATTCCGATAGACATATTTGAAACCTAATTCTGCCTGGAAGGCGTTTTCTGGTGTCAGGGAAGCGTTGCCGATATTACCTGGACGTTGATTTAGGTACAGATCGGTAAAAGAAGGAGTCCGCTGACTGGTTCCTATGTTTCCAACCAGCTTAAGTCCGCTTGTGATGGCGTAGCTGGCATCAAGGCCCGGGTACACCTGCCATTTGTAATCGGAGTTGTAATTGGCATAGGCACCGATGTTGATGTTCAGATTTTCAAGTAAATACGTCCTATACTGCCCGTAAATCCCCAGGTTCCTGCGGTCGTGCTCTCCAATGTTTGACGAGTTGATGTCTTCGCTTCGTACTTCTGTACCGAAGCCCAACTCACCGCTGTTCATCTTATAGGAGGTGTTGAATTCAGCAGCCAATGAATTGCTGAAATGGCGGCTTCTTCCGGTGGTCGGGGTATAGCGGTAATCATCGTCGTTGTAGCGGTAGCTCAATCGCGGAAGAAGCGTCCAGCGCTCCGACAGGATATGCCTGGACTGTACCGCAGCAATGGTTGTCTGAATGCCTTCAGAAGAATTCCTGTCGCCCGGAGCGGCATAAAAACCATTGGCTCCAAAGTGATTATTGATATAACCAAAAGAGGTCATGATCTCATTTGAGTTGTCAATCTGATAATTACCCTGGTAAAATATCTTATTGTTTTCAAACTGGGTGTTATACCTGTATCCGTTACTTTTATCATGCGAGCCAAAAAGCGAATGCTGTTGTTTTTTCGAGCTTAGTACTGTTCCGAGCTGAATGCCCCTGCCGTAAAAGGTATCGCCGGTACCTTCGCTGTCTTTCTCAAAGTTGGAACCACCGTAGGCATTCACTAGAAATCCAGAATGGTCCTGTTTTTTGGTGATGATGTTGATGGCACCGGTCAGGCTGTTAATGCCATATATTCTTGCTGCCGGACCACGTATGATCTCAATTCTTTCGATTGCTTCAACCGGGATAGGCAAATTCAGCATGTTGTGTGCCGTTTGAGGATCAATAATTTTTGTGCCGTTCAATAGGACTACTGTTTGCTCAAAACTTCCACCATCGACGCTGATGTCGACCTGACTTCCAAATGGCCCCCTTTGTCTTAAATCGACGCCATTGGCATATTGCAGGATTTCCTGAATGCTGCGTGCCGGCAGCTTGGCTATGGTCTCCTTGTCAATAATGTAAACATTTCGGTTTTGTTTGGAGATGGGGGTGCTGAATCTGTTTTCGTTGATCACCACCTCGTTGATGTTGATGGCTGTATCCCGTGCGTCCTGTGCCCTTACTTTAATGCAGAGCAGGATCAGCAGGGTAAAATAAATTATTCTCATTACGTTAAAGTTTTGCCAAAAGTAGTACCTTGCCGTACCACTAAAGTATACCAGTTTTTAGAAAATGGATGGTCCGGTTCAAATTCCCTTTAAAAGTTTTATTCACCTTAATCCCAAGGAATCCACAGC
This sequence comes from Pedobacter sp. BAL39, assembly GCF_000170795.1. Lineage (GTDB taxonomy): Bacteria > Bacteroidota > Bacteroidia > Sphingobacteriales > Sphingobacteriaceae > Pedobacter. The sequence goes on along the minus strand of NZ_ABCM01000021.1, from coordinate 104,114 downwards.
ACTTTACCTTCAGCTCGTCTTTGAATTCATAAAAGCCATACAAATGGGCGTGCTACCGGGGGGGACGAAATTACCCGGGACACGGATCTTGTGCAGGTTGTTGTCTGTTAACAGGAACACCCTCATCAAGGCTTTTGAAGATTTGGAATTGCAGGGATACATCGAAACGAAGGCAAATATTGGCACTTTTATATTGTCGGATCAGCGACCGCAGAATGCCGTAAAGGGCTATTCCTCGAATCCTTCACAAGGTTCTGCAACGCAAACCGGATTTGATTTCAAACGCTCTTCTGTGCTGGAAGATCCGAAGGAAGTGAGTAATCTTCCTTTTCAGTTTAATGATGGGTTGCCGGATTTGAGGCTTGTACACACCGATGTGCTTGCGAGGTTATATACCTCGAAGTTGAAGCGGAGAAAAAATACGAGAAGCTGGCAGGAAATCCAGGCGTATGCACATTCCAGCTTTAAGGATCAGTTTGCCAACTTTTTGAATTTAACGCGTTGTCTGAGGATTTCCACCTCAAATCTGCTGACTGCCAGCAGTCATGAGATCAGTCTGTTCCTGGCGACGCGATTGTTATTAAATCCTGGCGACAAGGTGGTTGTGGCATCTCCAGGTTACTACCTTTCCAATATGACGCTGTCTGATGGCGGAGCACAGATCATTCCGGTATCGGTTGACGGAGAAGGGATGAATACCGATCACCTGAGGGAGATTTGCCAGAAGCATCAGATCAGGTTGTTATACCTGACCTCCAATTATCATTATCCTACCACCATTCCGCTGAGTGCAAAAAGGAGGATGGAAGTCCTTGAAATGGCGGAGCACTTTGGTTTTGTTATCCTGGAAGACGACTATGATTTTGATTTTCATTATGACAATAGCCCGATTCTTCCTTTGGCCGCTTTTGGTAACAGTAAACGTGTGGTATACGTCGGCTCGTTCGGAAAATCATTGCCCTCAGGTTTTGGCTGGGGATTTATTGTTGCTCCTGCAGTGTTCATTAAAGAGCTGGAGAAACATCAGAATATCCTCGAACCGGGTATAGATGTGATCAAAGAGCAGGTGTTGACAGACTGGATCCAGGATGGGGAGGTACACCGGCTTTCAAAGAAAAATAAAAAGACGTATAAAGAGCGAAGGGATCTTTTTGTTGCACTGCTGAATGAAAAACTGAAAGATCATGTCCGTTTTCAGGTCCCTCATCGCGGCCTGGCCATCTGGGTAGAATGGTTGGACAGGTTCAACCTGATCAACCTGCAGAAAGTTTGTGCTGCAAATGGCTTGTTTTTGCCGAAAACCATACTGTATCAAACAAAAACTGTCACAGCAACTCGTCTGGGCTTTGGGCACCTTGATCATCAGGAGATGACAAAGGCTGTGGAGATTTTAGCCTCGTCCCTGCATGCAGTACTTGCGGGCAATCCCAAGTATTCATAATTAATAGTCTGAAAGGTGGATGATTTAATTAAAACAGCCTGAGTCCGGAGTTGTTCTTTTCAGTAAATAAGATCGTTATGGAAAATCAGGAAGAGAAAAACAAAGAAAATAAAAAAGAAGGTGTAATCCCAGAAAATGAGCTGGCTGGCAGTGATTCGGATAAGGCTTATGACGAAAATGGGGATTTCGTGACTAAAGACGGGGATAGCGGAGAAAAAGCGCCGGAAGATCAGAAAGGGACTGATGCCGATACGACTGCATCTTCTGCGGTTTAGAAAATACCTTAGCCACATAAATTATCTGGCTAAGGCATTTTATTTTAAATTATAATTGGCTGAGATCACCGGGTTTGTTTTTCTAACCTACCCTCAGGGAGCCACGAAATGCCCGGGCAGCATAGTAAGAGGAAGCGCCATTATGATATACAAAGACATGGTCGTAGCGTCGATCTGAAAAAAGAGCGCCACCATGTTTTCTGATAGCATCAGGGGTCTGGATCCAACTCGAGGTTTTTGTGTCAAACTTACCCAGCCTCTGCAATTCCCGCGACTGTTCCTCAGTCAGCATTTCGACGCCCATCGCCGCGGCCATGTCCATGGCGTTATGCTCCGGTTTAAATTCCTTCCGCGATTCCAGTCCTTCCAGGTCATAACAGATACTCCTACGGCCCTTCGGGCTTTCTGGAGCGCAGTCGAAGAATATGTATTCGTCGGTGGTTTTGTCGTAGCCAACCACGTCCGGTTCTCCGCCAGTGTTCTCCATTTCATTCAGCGACCATAGCTTTTCGGGATTGGCTTCGAGCTTCGCCTGTATTGTGCTCCATTCCAGTCCCTGATGACGGTTAGGATATTGTTCAAAACGGGCCTCCAGGATGTCCAGTAAAGATTCTTTTTCGGCTGCGGACAGTGTTTTGTTGTTCATGGCGTTATTTTTCTGGTGAAACTTTAATGCCAAGTTACAAAATTCATCACTGCAAAATTAAATCAACCGCATGAGTTCCGCAATTCTACACGCTTCATGTGAGTTACTTACCCTTAGTTTCTCAAGGATATTCTGACGGTGTCTATTTACGGTATTGATGCTGATCGAACATAAGTCGGCAATTTCTATACTCATCTTTCCACTTCTGATCAGGGTAAGTATTTCTTTTTCACGTACCGATAGGATGTTGCTGGTCTTCTGATCATCAGGTTTGATGATCTCCCCGGTTGCAGAATTGACAATCGCACGCTCGGGCTTGTCTATGGGAAGGTCTTCATCCAGCATGTTGTAAAGACACAAAGCGAGCCATAGGCTTCCATTTGGGAAACTGCTGATGTAAAACATCCGGTGTTTGATATAGGTATATGTGCCCTCCGCATTGAGGATCCTGATTTTGCTGTATACATAAAAGTTTACCCTTTCTGCAATGGGCACACTCTTCAGCATATTGAAAAACTGTAATTCCAGCAGGTGTTTGTTGATCAGGTCCTCCGGATGGATCCTACTGAAAATCTCATCTTCCCAGATGGAGTTGAGCTCATTGGAAAGGGTGTCTTCAGAAAAGCCAAGCCTTTCTGCGACAGCCCCTTTATAGAGGTAGCTGACATTGGCTTTCATATCACTCAGGACAGCGATGGAGTTTTCCGTTCTGGCATACATCATCGCTGTATTCTGATAGAAGGACAAGTTCAGCTGCATTTCCTGATGATCTCCGAAAACCTGGTTCAGTAATTCTTCGTTGAGGGAGGTGGCAATGTTCATCTTATGGTTATTTATCAGTATTGACTGTTGTTTTCCAGTGATATACCTTTGTCAAGGTAAAAATATTAATGGTTATCCAATATATGAAAATGAAGAAACTGATCTTGTCTGTAGCCGCCCTCGCATTTGCCCACCTGGGTTTTGCTCAAAGTCTTGAAAAGATGCAATGGTTTAATGAGCCAGGGAAATGGGAAATTAAAGGTAATTTCCTGAGTATGTTTGTAACGCCTCAAAGTGATTACTGGAGGATTTCGCACTACGGGTTTACAGTCGATGACGCTCCTTTTTACCATAGTACGTATGGTGGTGAGTTTGAGGCGAAAGTGAAAATCACCGGTGATTACAAAGCCCGTTTTGACCAGGCAGGGCTGATGCTCCGCATTGATCATGAAAACTACATCAAAGCGGGGATTGAGTTTGTGGATGGCAAATATAACCTGAGTACGGTAGTCACCCACAAAACCAGCGACTGGAGTGTGATTACTTTGGAAAAAACACCTCCCTTTGTATGGATAAAAGCTGTCAGGAGGCTGGATGCGGTGGAAATCTTTTATTCTTACGATGACAAAACCTATCAGATGATGCGGAACGCCTATCTTCAGGACAACCACCCGGTAATGGTCGGTGTAATGGGGGCAAGTCCGGATGGAAAAGGCTTTACCGCTAAATTCGAAAACTTTGAGGTAAAACACCTCGCAGATCAGAGAAGACTGGAATGGTTAAAGAAGAACGCCAATTAGGGAAGGCTTCAGGAATGCTGTGAGCTGCCGTAAGGGGCTTTCTTCTTGAACTGCATTGCATTATAACTACCTTTGCAGGATCATGAAAAAGGAACAGGAGACTACAAAGGGCATAAAAGAGATTGCAAGGCTGGCCAAAGTTTCGATAGGTACTGTTGACCGGGTAATCAATAACCGCACTGGAGTATCAGTAAAAACCAAGGAGAAGGTACTGCAGATCATTGCTGAGCTGGACTATCAGCCCAACATCATGGCGCGGATGCTGGCTTCAAAAAAGGTGATCAGGATTGCGGCCCTGATCCCCGCGGTCTCCAATGAAACCGGTTACTGGAATGCGCCCCTGAAAGGGATCAATGAGGCTGCCTCGGAAATCAGGAATTTTGGGGTGTCCGCAGATTTTTACTTCTTTGATCAGAACAACAAAAAGACCTTCAGGGACCAGTGTGCAGTTATCCTCGATAATGGGTATGATGGTATACTGCTGGCACCGATGTTCGAGGAGGAAGCTATGGATTTCCTGGACAACTGCGCGAAGCGTGATCTGCCTTTTGTATTGATCAATTCCGATCTTGAGCATCAGCCCAGGGTCGCCTATATCGGTCCGGATCTTTTCCAGAGCGGATACCTGGCCGGCCATCTCACGAAGTATCTGGTTAAGGAAGCACAACAGGTCCTGATTGTCAATATATCCAGGGAAATTACCTTTCAGCACCATCTGCTGAAGAAGGAAGAAGGGTTTAGGGCCTGTCTTGCTGCTCATGATCTCTCAATTGAAGTTGGCAAGGTGGACATCAATGAGACGTCATATGATGCTGTGCAGCAAAGACTGCTTGAACTGTTTGACCTGAATAAACCGGATCTGGTTTTTGTGACCAATTCAAGGGTGTCTTCAGTTGCCCGGTTTTTACAGGAAAATGCGATTGAGGGCGTACAGCTCATTGGTTATGACTTCCTGGAGGAAAACATTGCGTACCTGAAAAACGGAACTATTGATTTTCTGATTTGTCAGAAACCCCAGGAGCAGGGATACCGCGGGCTGATGTCGCTTTATCAGCACCTGATCAGTGCCCCAACTGTGGAGCAGTTGCAATACATGCCAATCGACATCATTACGAAAGAAAATTATCTTTATTACAGAAACTGATTATTTTATCGAGCTTAATATTTGAATTTTAAAAGTTATATAATATATTCGTGTACGTTAACGAATGAGTTATTCGTTGTTTTAACGGTAAATCGGAGTTGAAGTTACAATACGCTTCATTTTTTTTACCTGATTTTCGTTAACGTACACGTTCTTATTGGCGACTGGTGTTTATTTAGCTGGGGAGGAGCAGGAGAAATGTGCGACAAGCCGATAATCATGAGGGAAATATTAAATTTCAGCGACGGAACATTTAAATCAGCCGGTTAACATTAAAATTAAATCAATACAGGAAGATAATCTGAGATATGAGGTCAATAAAAGTAAAATACAGGTTTGCGCTACTCAGGCTGATGCTGGTGATGTTGCTGCTGTTTGGAGGGTTTAGTTATGCACAGGTAATGAACCCTGCCGGCTCTGGCGAGTCCTTCAAAATAAGAGGCTTCCATCTTGACCTGAGGGTACAGGTAATGAAAATGCCCGCCTTGCGGGAATTTGCCCTTCAGCTCAGCAAAAACGGCTTCAATACCCTGATCATGGAATGGGAAGCGTCATACCCTTATGAAAAACACAGTGTGATTACCGGGCAGTACGCCTATACCAGGGAAGAGGTGAAGAGTTTTATCGACTACTGCAAATCACTGAACATCGATGTAATCCCTCTCCAGCAGAGTTTTGGGCATGTGGAATACATCCTGAGGCACTATCGTTACAAGGAGATCAGGGAAGACCAGAAGGACTTTTCTCAGGTAAATCCGCTAAAAGAAGCGGAGTGTAAGGCTTTGTTTACAGACTTGTTCAAAGATATGATTGCTACCCACAATTCTCCTTACATACACATTGGGGGGGATGAGACTTACCTGCTCGGGCATTCAGAAGAATCCAAGAAGAAAGTCGCTGCGGTAGGAAAGGGAAGGCTGTACGGCGATTACATCAAGATGTTGTGTGAGGTTGTGGTCAGCCTGGGTAAAAGGCCGGTCATATGGGCAGACATCGCTTTGAATTATCCGGATGCCCTGGTGGGCCTGCCTAAGGAAACAATCTTTGTGGACTGGAACTACGGATGGGCCCTGAACCGGTTTGGAGATCATGATCAACTGACAAAAGGAGGCTTTGAGGTCTGGGGCTCGCCATCCATCAGAAGCCATCCCGATAATTACTTCCTGACAGAGTGGAGAAAACATTTTGAAAATATCCGCATGTTCATCCCCCAGGCAAAAGATCTCGGTTATCAGGGAATGGTGATGACCTCCTGGTCGACCTCAGGATTGTATTCCGGGATACGGGAATCTACTTCAGATTTCATCGACCTGCAAGCCATCCGAAGGGTATATCCCATTTCCGGCTTTCGCATGCTCATTACTGCATATTTTGACCAGATGAAAAATACGCGGGACTTCGATATTGATCAGTTTGTGGACCGGTATAGTCGCGATACCTACGGATTAGATGCCAGACAGGCCACCTTATTCTGGACGGCATTGCAACGCGCACCGTATGAGGTCAACCAGGGAAAAGTCAGTCAGCCAGGATTAAGTATCGCATCCCTTTTGGATAGCGCCAGGCAGAACTCCCGGGAGCTTCAGTCGCTGAAGCCCCTGAAAAATAAAGAAGAGTTTGCCCATTACCTGCTGATGAGCGATATCCGGGTCTTTTATCTGAGTTGTATTCTGATTGAAAGTGAGATGAATTCAGCTTCATACACTATAGATCGGGCGCCGGAATTACTTAAGCGACTTCATACGCTTGATCCGGGTCAACTGAACAGCAGGTTTGAAGCACTCAACCGTCACCTGTTATTTGCCGATGAAATTCAGGTTGAAAACCAGCTCCGCAACAGCCGGTTTGAGCTGCTAAAAAGTAAGTTAAGTCACCCTGTTAAGTAAACATTCAGTTAGATCAGCTCAAGATGGCATTACCAGAAAAAAGCGTTCAGGCTTCTTCCCTAAACTCCAGGGATACACTCATCTCGATCTCTATCATTGGTTTATTGTTTTTCATTTTCGGCTTTGTGACCTGGATCAATGCCATCCTGATCCCCTTTTTTAAGATTGCTTTTGAGCTGAATAACTTTGAGTCGTACCTGGTGGCCTTTGCCTTTTATATCGCCTATCTGGTGATGTCGCTACCGGCCGGGCGGCTCCTGAAGAAGATTGGTTTCAAAAAAGGCATGATGTGTGGTTTCTGGGCGATGGGATTAGGTGCGCTACTTTTTGTGCCTGCCGGATTAACGAGGACTTATCCCTTGTTTCTTACAGGGCTGTTTACCATTGGTGTGGGGCTATCTATTCTGCAGACTGCTGCAAATCCATACATTACGATCCTCGGCCCAAAGGAAAGGGCAGCTCAGCGCTTCAGCGTGATGGGAATCTGTAATAAGCTGGCAGGTATTATTGCTCCGCTGCTTTTTGCGGCAGTCATCCTGCGTCCTGAAACTGACCATGAGCTGTTCAGGCAGGTCACCCTGATGAAAGGAGAAGCGAAGGAGGTTGTGCTTGATGAGATCATCGGCCGGGTGGTGCTGCCTTATGCTGTGGTGGCGCTGGTATTGCTGGTGCTGGGCTTTCTGGTCAGGCTTTCTCCATTACCCGAGATTGATACAGATCACGAAGATGAAACGCTGGCTGTTACCAATGCTGGTAAAAAAAGTATTTTCGATTTTCCCCATCTGGTGCTGGGTGCCCTGGCCATCTTTTTTCATGTGGGCTCCCAGGTGATTGCGGTCGACAGCGTGGTGAGTTATGCTTCGCAGCATGGGATGAGCTTCCTGGAGGCAAAAACATTTCCTTCGTATACCTTAACTGCGACTATAGCTGGATACCTTCTTGGCATCTCCTTTATACCAAAACTGGTGAGTCAGCTGACCGCCCTGAAAATATGCACGGTACTGGGTTTGGTACTCAGTGTATTGATCCTTTTTCTCAAGGGTCAGGTTGACCTTTTTGGGCACCGTACCGATGTGTCGGTATGGTTAATCGTATTGCTGGGATTTGCCAATTCCATGATCTGGGCCGGCGTATGGCCATTGGCCCTGGACAACCTGGGCCGGTTTATCAAAACGGGTGCCTCGCTATTGATCATGGGACTTTGCGGCAACGCCATTATGCCTTTAATCTACGGCTATTTTGCCGACCAGTTTGGTCTTCGTGAAGCCTATCTGGTGCTGGTACCATGTTACCTCTACCTGATTTTTTATGCATTCTACGGTCATAGTCTAAAACACTGGAAACCTCAGAAATACCATCCCTATGAGATACACAAAGATTTATAATGCAAACATCCTTACACCAGGGCGAATCGTGCAAGATGGCACCGTTGTCATTGCTGATGATAAAATTGTAGAAGTTGGTGACAAAAATATCGACATCCCTTCCGCAGTCCACATCAATGCGGGAGGTAAATACCTTTCTCCTGGTTTTATAGATCTCCATGTGCATGGTGGCGGTGGGCGTGATTTCATGGACAATACTGTACCAGCTTTTTTGGCAATTGCCAAAACTCATGCGAAGTACGGCACGACTTCAATGATGCCTACCACCCTGAGCTGCGAACATCAGGATCTGATGGATACCATCAAAACTTATGAAAATGCAGATTTGAAGAATACAGAAGGTGCACAATTTATAGGTTTGCACATTGAAGGGCCTTATTTTTCGATGGCTCAAAAAGGTGCCCAGGATCCGAAGTACATCAGAAATCCCGATCCCGCAGAATATATGGAAATCCTGGCCGGCACTGACGTCATCAGGCGTTGGAGTGCTGCACCGGAGCTGCCTGGTGCGTTAGAATTCGGGAGGACACTTAAAGAGAAAGGTATCCTGGCAGCCATCGCACATACGGATGCCGTTTACGAAGAAGTAATGGAGGCCTGGAAAGTAGGGTACAGTCATGCTACGCATTTTTATTCCTGCATGTCCGGGGTGTCCCGGCGAAATGCGTACCGCTTTGCAGGGGTGGTCGAAAGCGCCTATTTGCTGGACGAGATGACGGTGGAAATCATTGCTGATGGGATACACCTTCCTCCGCCACTTTTAAAACTGGTGTATAAGATCAAGGGGCTGGAAAACATTGCCCTGATTACCGATGCCATGAGGGCAGCGGGAATGCCTGAAGGCAGGAGCATCCTGGGTAGTCTAAAGAGCGGGATGGAGGTGATCGTTGAGGACGGTGTGGCGAAGCTCCCGGACCGGTCAGCTTTTGCCGGCAGTGTGGCTACAGCCGACCGTCTGGTCAGGAATATGATGGAACTTGCGGAAGTCAGTCTATCTGACGCCGTGCATATGATGACGGAGACACCAGCAAAAATATTGAACATCCAGTATCAGAAAGGCAGCATCAGTAAAAATAAAGACGCCGACCTGATCCTGTTCGATAAGGACATTCGGGTAGATACTACTATTGTTGGTGGTCGCATGGTATACACTTCGTCATCGCTACCAGCAACGCATCTGTGAATACATTAGACATGCTCTTGTGAAGACATTAAACATTTCCTATATCGAGTGTGGTGAGTTCAGGGACACCAATTTGCTCATGGCAAAAATGGAGATCCTGAACCAGGAACCGATATCCTGTGAGCCATGGCCTGCGTTCAGTACGGATACCAAGGTGGAGTTTAGCATTGCGCATAACGGGAATGCGATTTTGCTGAAATATAAAATACAGGAGAAATACCTGGCTGCGAGAGAAGTCAATAATGGGGACATCCATAACGACAGCTGTGTAGAGTTTTTTGTCGCCTTCGATGATGACGAATGTTATTATAACCTGGAGTTCAACTGCCTTGGTTTTACCAAAATCGGGTACGGTTCCCGGCGCGAAAACCGCGACCTGATATCGCTGGAAATGATCAGTAAGATTGGTTTTTCCTCCAGGATCAATTCGAAGCTTCCTATCGAACAAAAAGGTTACCACTGGGAGATCTTGCTGGTCATTCCAAAGGAGATCTTTGTGCATCATCAGATCAATTCTTTCGGTCGGCTGCAGGCCCGCGGTAATTTTTACAAATGTGGAGATGGCCTGCCGCAGCCGCATTTTTTAAGCTGGAATAGGATAGATGCTGCAGAGCCCGATTTTCATCGGATGGAAAGCTTCGGAAGGCTGGAATTCCTGGCTGGAGAGGAAGCTTAGCAAAGTTTAATAATATGCAGATCGTTTAACGTCAATTATTTGAAATGAAGAACAATATTAATGTTAAAATTTATGGGTCCAGGGTACAGATGGGCAAAGCAGCGGCTGAAGGTTTTGCCGTAGTAGTGGACCATCTGCTGCAGGAGAAGGAGGCAATAAATGTCATCTTTGCTGCTGCGCCTTCCCAGAATGAGTTTCTGGAGTCGCTGTCTGAACATCCTGTCCAATGGAGTAGGATTAATGCTTTTCATATGGATGAATATATCGGGCTTCCTGCCGATGCACCACAGGCCTTCGGCAATTTCCTGAAAGAACGCATTTTTGACAGGTATCCATTCCGCGCTGTTCACTACCTGAATGGCAATGCTGCGGACATCAATGTCGAATGTGAGCGGTATGCGCTCCTGCTGAAAGACTTTCCCGTTGACATCGTCTGTATGGGAATAGGAGAGAATGGACATCTTGCTTTCAACGATCCGCCGGTTGCTGATTTCAATGATCCTGCAGTAGTGAAGATGGTCATGTTGGATCAGGAATGCAGGGTACAACAGGTGAATGATGGCTGTTTTACCCATCTTGATCAGGTGCCAACAGCGGCACTTACCTTAACCATACCGGCATTGATGAAGGCTGGATTCATCAGTTGTGTGGTTCCGGGTAAGTTGAAGGCAAAGGCGGTCAGCAATACCTTTCAGGAGGAACTCAGTACGAAATATCCCTCTACCGTATTGAATAGCCATGAACATGTGGTGTTGTACCTTGATGCTGACAGCAGCTCCGGATTGGCGTTGTAGGTTCCTGCAACGTCGAGTATGCAGATAAAATCGTCGTCATCAGGAGGTAACCGTTCTAAAAGTCAGCTTATCCGCTAGATCATGGCTATTTGTTTCTCGACTGTAAATATTGCGTAGGCGTCTTTCCAAACTCTTTCTTAAATGCTTTAGTAAAGTAGGACTGGGTTTGAATGCCTACCCGATACATCACTTCCGTCAGCAGCACATCCTCCTGAGTCATGATTTCTACTGCTTTCCGGAGGCGGATGGAGCGTATGAACTCGCCGATCGACTGGCCCGTGATGGTTTTGATCTTTTGATACAGCTTAGTACGGCTCATGCCAATCTCAGAACATAAAAAATCAATGTCCATTTCGGGATTGATGAGGTGGCCGTTGATGATGTTCAGGAGGGTTTCCATGAATTCCTTGTCTTTACTGGAATGTACCAGCTCAATCAGGTCTGCCTGATGGTTTTTCAGGTAATGGTCTTTTAGTTTCTGTCGTTGCTCCAGGATGTTTTTAATATTGATCAGCAGTAGATTGATGTTGATGGGTTTGCTGAAATACATATCGGCACCAGATTCGGCACCTTCGATTTCGGCTTCCACACTGTTTTTTGCTGTAAGCATCAGGAAAGGAATGTGACTGGTCTCCAGGTCTTCCTTCAAGGCTTTACAAAATTGGGTGCCTGTCATTCCGGGCATCATAACATCACTGATGACCAGGTCGGGGAACTTCTCTTTTGCCGTTTGCAGACCCTCATATCCATCTTCAGCTTCTGAGATTTCATAAAAAGGACTCAAGGTATCTTTCAGGAAGGACCTGAGTTCTTCATTGTCATCAACAATTAAAATGTGTTTATTTAAAAGTGTTGCTTCCGTAGGTTGGGGAATGTCTGCAGGTAAAAAGGGGTCCGATTTGTAGCTGATGCTCTCTAGTCTGGTGCCCCCTTGTTCATTGCTTTGACCCCAGAATTCCTCAGGCTGGTAGTCGGATTTGCTGCAAGGCACGCCAATGATGATTTCGGTGCCCTGGTGACGCTCGCTAGACACCTGTATTTTGCCCTTATGTAACATGGCAAGACTCTTGACGAAAGCCAGTCCCACGCCAGACCCAAGGTGAGATTCAGTAATCCGGTAATAACGTTCAAACAAATGGTTGATGGATTCCTTCGAAATGCCAATGCCACTGTCGGCCACGCGGATGTAGACGTATTGTTTGCCCTGATAGGGGTTAGTGATGCTGAGCTGGTTTTCATACATCGGACGGAAATCATCCCGGTTATCCAGGATTTCCAGCAGGACTTCCCCTCCCTGCCGGGTATATTTCAAGGAGTTGTTGATGAGGTTGAGCACGATCTTTTCAATGACCTGCCTGTCGAACCAGGTTTCTTCCGACCGCACCAGTTGTTTTACACGGAAGCTGATTTGTTTTTCCTTTGCCATCTCGCTGAACTCCTCTGCGACCTCTTCGATGAAGAGGTTGATGTTGCCTGGCATGACTTTCAGCTGGAGTGCACCTGACTCAATCTTCCTGAAATCCATGAGCTCGTCGATGAGGCTCAATAGCCGGTTGGCATTGCGGTGGATGGTTTTGTAATAATGGAGAAAGGCAGCTTTGGAATCTTCTTTTAGCAGCCGGTCTATGGGGCCGAGGATCAACGACAGGGGCGTTCTGAATTCATGAGAGATGTTTGTAAAGAACTGCAGCTGGATCTGGTGCATTTCCTCGCGTTTTTTCTCTTCGAAGGCACGGATTTCCATTTTGCGCTTAAAGCTGAGCAGTACGTAAGCGATTCCCGTTACCACACATGCAATGAACATCCTGAACCACCAGGTGGCCCAGAATGGTGGCGTGATGCGGATGTGCACGGAAGTGCCTTTGGTATTCCAGTTGTCGTCATTATTGGACGCCTTTACGGTGAAAGTATAATCTCCGGGATCCAGGTTGGTATAAAATGCTTTGGTGGTATTTCCCGCATAGTTCCATTCTTTGTCCAGCCCTTCCAGCTTGTAGGCATATTTGTTGTTTTGCGCTGCCGTGTAATTCAGTCCGGCAAAACTGAAAGAGAAAGTAGACTGCTTGTGGGAAAGCACAATGTCGTTGGTAAAACTGATGTCTTTTTCCAGAGGTGAGTCTGCTGCGCCCGGCAGCATTTTATTATTGAAGATTTGAAATTCTGTGATGTATACCGGAGGGCTGAAAGGGCTGGTTTTGATGGCTTCGGGAAAGAACGAGTTGAAGCCATTTACGCCGCCGAAGAACATCTCTCCCTTTTTTGTTTTGAGGAATGCATTGGCTTCGAATTCCTGCCCCTGGAGGCCGTCAGCTTTGCTGTAGGAAGTAGATCTTAAGGTTTCTGGATTAAACCTGGTGAGGCCCCTGGAGGTGGCAATCCAGAAGTTGCCAAGGTCATCTTCTGTGATGCCTTTGATGAAATCAGTGGACAGTCCGGCTTTAGTGGTATAAATAGAAAAGCTGTTTTTAGTCGGGTTGAACAAGTATAGTCCTGCCTGACCAATCCATAACCTTTTCTTGCTGTCGATGAAAATGATACGCAGGTCCGGCCTGTTTTCTTCATTTAAGAAGTAATGTGTGATGATCTTTGAGTTCAGGTTGTAGCAGTTTAACCCTCCGTCATCGGTACCTATCCAGAGGTTCTGGTGTTGGTCTTCATTGATGGAGATGATGTTTTCGCCGCTTATTTTTGTGTTGTTGGCTCCCTGTACCAGTCGGCTGAACGTTTTGCTTCCTCTGTCCATGAGGTTTAAACCACCATAGTAAGTGCCTATCCACAAGTTGCCTTTGCTGTCTTCAAAAGTGGTCTGTACATAGTTGGAGGAGATGGAGTTTGGGTTAGCGGGATTATTTGTAAAGCGGGTGAATGTACCTGAAGTTTTGTTCATCAGGTTGAGTCCGCCTGCCCAGGTACCAATCCAAAGTTGTCTGAAGCGATCTTCGGTGATGCTCAGTACCGCATTGGATCCGAGGCTCATGGGTCTGAAGGGATCAAATTTATAATGGCTGAAGCGGCGGGCCTGCCGGTCATAGAAATTTAATCCGCCTCCATCTGTTCCGATCCAGAGGTTGCCGTTTTCATCTTCAAAAAAGGCTTTGACATCATTATAACTCAGGCTGTTTTTATTGAGTTCCTGCTGTACGAGTTTGAACCTTTCCGCTCCTGGGGTATAGAGGTTAACGCCTCCACGATGTGTACCTACCCAAAGGTTGTTCTGCCGGTCGCGGCAGATGGCAGAGACGGTTCTTTGCGACAGGCTTTGTGTGTTGCCGGGTTCATTCTGGTAGTTTTTGAAAATAGCTGTCCGGGGGTTGAAATGGTCCAATCCACCATTAATGCCACCTATCCAGAGCTGATCTGATTCATCAACCACGATGGCTCGCACAAGGTCACTTCCAAGGCTATTGGCATTGGTTTCCTCATGCCTGTAGCGTTTGATATTGCCGGATCGCGGTTGATAAGCGATCATGCCCTGTTCCTCCGTACCCAGCCACAACGTACCATCGCCCGAACCGGCAATGACGCGAAGGTTATAGCTGGAGAGACCTCCCACCATCTGGAATTGAGCTTTTTTTGTATCGTACCGGTATAAACCTTTGTCGGTAGCAATCCAGAGGTTGCCTTTTTTATCGGTATGTATGTCGTTGGTCTGGTAGTTAAAACGGCTGATGGCATTCGTTTTTGTGTTCAGAAAGGCAAGAGGCCCGTTCAAGGAAGCGATCCAAAGTCCATTGCCGTATTCTTCAATCGCCCTGATGTCGTTGTTGCCTGGGAATTTTTTGGTTAGGGGGGCGGAAGGATAACGTTTAAAACTATTGCTTTCGGGGTCAAAACAGTTCAACCCCCGGGAGGTGCCGATCCAGAGTTTTTTGTTTTTGTCCTCATAAATGTGGCGGATGAAATTGTCCGATAAACTGTTCTTATCTTTACTGTTCCTGTAGACTGTGATTTGTAAGCCATCATACTTGTTCAGTCCGTCGCGTGTACCGAACCAGATGAAACCCCGGTGGTCCTGGATGATGCATTCAATGGTACTGTTGGAGAGTCCCGCATCAAGACCGATGTGTTTGAATTTCAGATCTTGTGCAACGGCGATCCGACAAGTACAGCATAAAAAAATGAACAGGATATTTTTAAGGTATGAGTTCATCACAGACGGTTACAGGTAATTTGGCTTATATTTTTTAAAGTTAACAGAAATTGCGACGTAAATGCTTCTTGACCCGTTTTTTTGCTGTTGCAGCCCGTAAATATGTTAGATAGAACCAAAAAAAAACACGATAGCACAAGTGGAAAACCCGAATAAACTTTTCATTTGTACCAGTAAAATATAACCAAATAACTGTATGCACATCTTTACATTTAATGTAAAGCTCAACTTATTGTTGATGCTTTTTCTTCTAACCACAGCTACCCTTAAAGCCCAGCAACCGGTAACCGTTACAGGTACGGTAAAAGCAGTGAGCGACCGCATTGGGATCCCCGGTGTCAGCATCCTCCTGAAGGGTACAAATGTCGGTGTCGTGACCGGCCCCGGTGGTGAGTTTTCGCTGAAGGTACCGGGCGGTACGGGTATCCTGCAGTTCAGCTTTGTAGGCTACAAAACACAGGAACTGTCTATCCCTGCTTCGCACATACTGAATGTATCATTGGCAGACGATGCCGCTGCATTGAGCGAGGTCATCGTGGTAGGCTATGGTACGGTCAGAAAGCAGGACCTTACGGGTTCGGTTGCCGTCGTATCCGCCAAGGATTTCCAAAAAGGGAGCATCACCACCCCAGAGCAGATGCTTTCGGGTAAGGTGTCCGGTGTGGCGATCACCTCCAATAGTGGTCAGCCCGGCAGCGGAAGCACCATCCGCATCAGAGGAGGTTCTTCGCTGAGTGCAAGTAATGACCCCTTGATTGTGATCGACGGTGTGCTGCTCGAAAATAATGCCGTGGGGGGAGCTTCAAATCCTTTAAGTTTCATCAACCCAAACGATATTGAGTCATTTACCGTTTTAAAAGATGCTTCTGCGGCAGCTATATATGGCGCCAGGGCATCCAACGGGGTACTCATCATTACTACCAAAAAGGGGCTTAGCGGCGACTTAAAAGTGGGCTTTAGCGCTGTCAACTCCATTACTAAACTAACCAAACAGGTCGATGTGCTGAGGGCAGATCAATTGAGGGATATTGTGAATACATTGGGTACAACGACCCAAAAGGAACAGCTTGGGGGATTCGATACCAACTGGCAGGACATGATCTATCAGGATGGCTTTGCTTCTGATAACAACCTGAGCATCAGCGGTGGGCTCAAGGATTTTCCTTACCGTTTATCTCTGGGGTATCAGAATCAAAGTGGTGTGCTCCGTACCGACAAGCTGGAGAAAACCTCCATGGCTTTCGTATTAAACCCTACTTTTTTTGATAAACACCTGAAGCTGGACATCAACCTGAAAGGCTCCGCGCAGAAAACAAGGTTCGCCAACCAGGCGGCGATAGGCGCTGCGGTGAGCTTTGATCCTACACAGGCTGTGTATACGAACAGATCTGAGTACAATGGATATTGGGAATGGCTGGATCCGACTTCGCCAAGTGGACTGGTAAACCTGGTGGGCAGGAACCCGCTAGGGCTTCTGAAACAACGTGAAGACCGCTCAAATCCTTATCGAAGCATTGGTAATGTACAGCTGGATTACAAGTTTCACTTCCTGCCTGAACTGCGTGCCAACCTGAACCTGGGTTATGATGCTGCCATCGGTAAGGGAACGGTGTTCGTAGATCAGGATGCTGCGGAGCTGATCAATAGGAGGGGTGTGAGTACGCAGTACAAGCAAAATCGAATGAACACGCTGGCAGATTTTTACCTGAACTATGTGAAAGAGTTTGCCTCAATCAAAAGCAGGGTGGATGCAACAGCAGGTTACTCTTACAATGACTATCAAACAAAATTCTTTAATTATGCGGACTTCGATGCCACTGGCACCAAAATCGCAAACACAGATCCTGATTTTCCATACAACACACCGCAGAACAGGTTGATCTCTTACTTTGCTCGTGTAAATTATAGTTATGATGACCGTTTTCTGCTGACAGGAACAATAAGAAGGGACGGCTCCTCACGCTTTGGTCCCAGTTATAAATACGGATATTTTCCGTCTGTAGCCCTGGCCTGGACCATGAAAAATGAATCGTTTCTGAAAGACAATCAATTGATATCTGCCCTTAAACTGCGCGCCAGCTACGGCATCACCGGCCAGCAGGAGGGCATTGTAAACTATGGATATCTGTCTACCTACGGACTGAGCACGCCAAATGCTTCTTATCAGTTTGGAGATACATTTTACCAGATGTACCGCCCTACAGCTTACATCCCGGACATCAAATGGGAAGAAACGGCAACAACCAACATTGGTATTGACGCAGGGATTCTGGACAACAGGATTACCGGTAGTGTGGATTACTACCGCCGCAAAACCAGTGACCTCCTCAATCAGGTTCCACAGCCTGCAGGTACCAACTTCAGTGCTACGGCGATCATAAACGTCGGTGACATGACAAATGAAGGTGTGGAGATGAACCTGAACTTCGTCCCTGTCAGACGTGATGATTTCAACTGGGACTTCAGCATCAATGCCACGTACAACAAAAATACAATTACCAATTTGACGGTCATCCCGAATGATCCTAATTACAGAGGTTTCCCTGGAGGGACCATCGCCGGTGGTGTTGGCGGACAAAATGCTTTTATCAATGCGGTAGGCTCACCGAAGAGCACCTTCAATTTGCTGCAGCAGGTATACGACCAGTCGGGTAATCCTATTGAGGGTGTATACATTGATCAGAACGGCGACGGACTGATTTCAGAGAACGATTTTACCAAAGGTAAGTCGGCAGACCCTAAGGTGTTCCTCGGGTTCAGCAACAACCTGGGGTATAAAAAGTGGAACCTTAGCTTTACGCTCCGTGCCAACCTCGGCAATTATCTGTATAATAACTCTTTTAGTCAGCGTGGTAACCTTGCTCAGATCCTGGGTACTGCCGTGATCAACAATGCCTCTCCGAATTACCTGACTACTGGTTTCAGGGAGCAGCAGCTGTTGAGCGACTACTATGTGGAGAACGCTTCCTTCCTGAGGATGGACAACATCAACCTGGGTTATAAACTGGGAACATTCCTTAAAAATAAAGCCAACCTGCAACTCAATGCAAGTGTGCAAAACGTGTTTGTCATTACGAAATACCAGGGCTTAGACCCGGAGGTTCCTTCTGGTGTAGACAATAACCTCTATCCAAGACCACGTGTATTTTCTTTGGGCTTAAACCTTAACTACTAAAACCATGAACCGGAACATCAATAAATTATATCCACTTTTTCTGCTCCTCTTGCTTTCCGCTTGTAATAAGCTGGATCTGGCACCTACCAATGACCTGACTGCAGATAAGGTATATTCAACCCCTGCAGGATATAAACAGGCACTGGCAAAAGTATACGGTGCATTTGCGCTTACCGGAAATGCAACTACCGGGCAACAGGACATCCCTGTAGAAATCATTAAGGATGAAGGTAACTCAGACTTCCTGAGGTTATATTGGAACCTGCAGGAATTGACTACCGACGAAGCGGCTTGGTCGTGGAGGAGTGATGCAGGTGTCCAGGGGCTGCATGAACTCAGCTGGGGATCTATCAACTCAATCATCAACGGACTTTACTACCGTTCCTATTTTCAGATTACCCTGGCCAACGACTTCATCAGGCAGTCGACCGACGACAATATTGCAAAGCGTGGAATTACAGGTGCTGATGCGGAAGAAATCCGAAGATTCAGGGCTGAAGCGAGGTTCATGAGGGCTTATCAATATTGGGTGCTGATGGACCTGTATGGTAACGTGCCTTTTGCAACTGAAGAAACGCAGGTAGCAACCAAGGATTTTCCAAAACGTATTGTGAGAACTGAGCTCTTCAGCTATGTAGAATCGGAGTTGCTGGCCATAGAAAATGAGCTGGCAGCACCAAAAAGTAATGAGTATGGCAGAGCTGACCGCGCTGCGGCATGGGCACTTTTGTCGCGCATGTATTTAAATGCTGCCGTCTATACCGGCACAGCGAAAAATACAGAAGCCATCACCTATTGTAACAAAATCATTGGCGCAGGTTATGCGCTGCATAATAAATACCGCGAGCTTACGATCGCAGACAACCACCTGAATACGGATGAAAACATCCTGACCATTAATTACGACGGTACCAGTACGCAGAACTTTGGTGGAACTACTTACCTCATGCATGGCCCGGCGAATGTGCCTGCAGATGTTTCTGGTTCTAATGGCGATTGGGGCGGCCTGCGTTGTACGCAACAGTTTGTCAACCTTTTTGCCGACAAGACCGGCAACACGGATAGCCGGGCGCAGTTTTACATGACCGGACAAAGCCTGGAGATGAATGAGCTGTATTCCGAGACCGATGGTTACTCTACCACAAAATACCGTAATAAGACCAGGACCGGTGCTCCGGCACCCAATCAGGATGCTGCCAAGGACTTTTCGGACATTGATTTTCCTTTATTCCGTTTTGCAGAGGTCTACCTGACCTACGCAGAGGCGGTATTGAGGGGTGGCAGCGGTGGCGACCTGGGCACGGCCCTGGGTTTTGTCAATGCCCTCAGGACACGGGCCTACAACGGCAGCACGGCTGGAAACATCAGCAGCACTGCCCTGAACCTGGATTTCATCCTGGATGAACGCGGGCGGGAACTCTATTACGAAGCTGTGCGCAGAACTGACCTGATCCGTTTTAACAAGTTCACTTCTGCAGCCTATTTATGGGCCTGGAAAGGTGGCGTGAGAGCAGGAACTGCTGTAGCGGATAAGTTTAATATTTTCCCGCTGCCGCCAACAGACCTCTCGGCAAATCCCAATTTAATTCAAAATACAGGTTATTGATTTGAGGTATGGCTTATCGCTTACCTATAACATATAGAAATTATGAAAACGTTAAAACAGTTTTTTTATCTGCTCCTTTTTGCGGTTGTGCTTTCGGCCTGCAAAAAGGAAGATAGCCAGAATGTGATGGCTCCGCCATCAGCAGGAATCAAGGGCTTTGCAGTCTCAAGTGCCGATGTAAGCTTGTCTGACGACAATGCTGAACGTAATGTGGTTACTTTTAGCTTCAATGCTGCCGATTACGGTGTAAAGGTAATTCCTTCCTATACCCTTCAATTTGCACTTCCGGCTGATACATCGGGTGAAAATGGCTGGGCGAATGCCATTGAGGTGAAAGTGGCTGCCGACAGCCTCAGGAAAACCTTCAAAGGGGCAGACTTTAATGCCTTGCTGGCATTGCAGCTGTTGCTGCCGGTAGATGTAAACAGCAAAATTGCTGTTCGTCTGAAATCTGAAGTTAAGCAAAACAGTGGATTGGCATCTGCCGTTAAACCTGTGTATGCCAGTCTGACGATGACGGTTACACCATACCGTGCATTTGTGGAGTATCCGGCATTGCTGGTGAAAGGAGGAAACTCCTGGAAAACTCCTGCTGAGCGTACAAATGGTTACTTGCTGACCTCTGCGAAATTTAACGCGAAATATGAAGGTTATCTGGACCTTCCGAATGCTGACGGATGGGGTGGTGATGCTTTTAACCTGATTTCGACTAGAGACAATACGAATTATGGATGGGGGAGCAGTGCTACAACATTGAGTATAGGTGGCGGCGGACTGTGGTTGACACCAGCGCCAAACTACATGAAGGTAAATGTGGACCTGGATGCCATGACCATTAACTATACACCTGTGCGTTTCTTCATCTCCGGAGATGACAATGGCTGGAGTACTTCTGCGACCCCAATGGTTTACAATGCAAGCACCAGGGTTTGGACGGCGAGCAATGTATCGCTCACCGCTGGAAAAGCATTTGCATTCACGAGCAACGGCAACTATGACATCAGCTATAAGCTGGACAAGGAGGAAAATGGTGTACTCAGCTTTGCCGGGGCACCGGTTTGGGGAGGAGTGAATATCCCGGTTGCAAAGACAGGTTTTTTCACGGTTACGCTTGACCTCAGTGCAGGTGATGGAAATTATACTTACTCAGTCAAATAATCATAATTAAAAAATCAAGACATGAAAACAACCAAATGGTTATGGTTATGGTTATTCTCTCTGCTGATGGTCATGAGTATGGCCTGTAAAAAAAGTCCCGACGGTGCCACACAGTTCTACCCGGAGCCAGAGCCTCCGGGATCCTACGCCAGGGGAGCTGATGTAAGCTGGATTACGGAAATGGAGGCTGCAGGAAAGAAATTTTACAACAATGATGGTGTTGCGCAGGATCTGCTGAGGATCCTGGCTGCCAAGGGTGTCAACGCAATCAGGCTAAGGGTTTGGGTCAACCCCGCTACGGATTGGTCGGCCATGGCGGATGTACTTGCCAAAGCCAAACGCGTTAAAGCCGCCAATATGCGACTGATGATTGATTTTCATTACAGCGATACCTGGGCCGATCCTGGACATCAGGCAAAACCTGCGGCCTGGGCGGGACAGGACATCACTGCCTTGAAAGCTTCGGTTTACAACCATACCGTGGAAGTGCTTACGCTCTTAAAAGACAACAAGATCGTTCCGGAATGGGTACAGGTAGGTAATGAAACCAACAATGGGATGTTATGGGAAGAAGGTAAAGCCTCCGTCAACATGAAGAACTTTGCCGATCTTGTGCTTTCGGGATACAATGCCGTAAAAGCCGTAAACCCGGATTCTAAAGTGATCGTACACATTTCCAACGGATATGACAATGGGCTATTCCGGTGGATGTTCGATGGCTTGAAGAATAATGGAGCGAAATGGGATGTCATAGGGATGTCCCTGTATCCTGGTGTGGACGACTGGTCGGCAAAAAATGCGCAGTGCCTCGCCAATATGAATGATATGGTTGCACGTTATGGATCTGAAGTGATGATTTGTGAGATCGGGATGCCTGCGGCTGAACCTGTAGCCGCGAAGGCTTTTATCAGCGACCTGATTGCCAAGAATAAATCGTTGCCGGACAATAAGGGGCTGGGGGTTTTCTACTGGGAGCCACAATCTTACGGCAGCTGGAATGGATATGGCCTGGCGGCTTTTGACGATGCCGGTAAGCCTACAGTAGCAATGGATGCTTTTTTACCTTAACGATTTGATTATGTTTCTAAAAAGTGTGTTGGTTTTTTTGTCGGCAGCCACATTCAGCCTCACCGGGTTTGCACAGGCAAAAAACGCGAAAACGGGAATCTTTGTGGACAAACAAGGCGTGATGCGCTGGCAGAAGGATGGCTCCGAAGCCGCTTTTTTCGGGACGAACTATACGGCTCCCTTCGCTTACGGATACCGCTCTATTCAGCGGACAGGGACTTCTGTAGAGCAAGCCATTAAGGATGATGTATATCACTTCTCCCGATTGGGCCTGGATGCATTTCGTGTACATGTATGGGATGTGGAGATCTCCGACAGTGTGGGCAACCTGATCAACAACGAGCACCTCAGGCTCTTTGATTTCCTGATTGCTGAGCTGAAGAAACGAAAAATTAAAACACTCATCACGCCAATTGCTTTTTGGGGCAATGGTTATCCTGAGAAAGATGAAGACAGGGGAAGTTTTTCCAGTAAATATGGTAAACAGAAAGCGCTGACGGAAGAGGCCGCTTTCCAGGCACAGGAACGCTACCTGAAACAATTTTTTCGGCATAAGAATCCTTATACCGGGCTGACTTATCAAAACGATCCGGACATCATCGCTGCGGAGGTGAACAACGAACCTCAGCATAGTGGAGCTAAAGCTCTGACTACAACCTATATCAATCGCATGGTGAAAGCCATCCGGAGCACAGGTTGGTCCAAACCTGTTTTTTATAACATCAGTGAATCACCGAAGTATGCGGATGCGATCGTCAAAGCCAATGTGCAGGGGCATAGTTTCCAATGGTATCCCACCGGGCTGGTGTCCGGGCACACACTCAAAGGCAATTACCTGCCGCATGTAGCTAAATATGAGGTTCCTTTTGATAGCATTCCCGGCTTTAAAAACCGGGCGAAGATGGTCTATGAATTTGATGCGGGGGATGTGATGGATTCCTATATGTATCCTGCAATGGCTAAAAGTTTCCGTGTGGCGGGTTTCCAATGGGCGACGCAATTTGCGTATGACCCCATGGCAACGGCGCAGGGCAACACGGAATACCAGACGCATTATTTGAATATGGCCTACACGCCTTCCAAGGCCATCAGCTTATTGATCGCCTCGAAAGCATTTCATCTTTTGCCGAGGGCGAAACAGCAGACTTCAGATACTTTGTTCGGCGCCTTCCGGTTGAGCAGACAGGCATCACTGAGTGAGATGAATACCGAGGAGGAATTTTACTATTCCAATACGACCACTTCAACTCCCGTTGACGCTTCCCGTTTGAAACACATTGCCGGAGTCGGCAGCTCCGCTTTGATCAAATACACGGGCACCGGCATTTATATGGCTGATAAGATTGGGGATGGTGTCTGGCGACTGGAGGTCATGCCGGATGCAATTGCGCTGAGCGACCCTTTTGAGCGTACGAGCCCCGATAAGGTCGTTACAGCCATTCGCTGGTCTTCGGCGGAAATGCAGCTTGGCATTGCTGATCTGGGTTTAGACTTTGACATCAAAGGTTTGAACGCAAGTAACGGTCATAGCGGCACAGCTGCAGGAGGTGAATTTTCGATTAGTCCCGGTACTTATTTACTTACCCGTAAAGGTATACATAGCACCCTGAATGCAGAAAGCGAATGGGCGGACATCAGACTTGGTGAATTTGTTGCCCCCTCACAGACCAGCGGGACTGCTTTTGTGCTTTTCGACGCCCAGAAAGATGCCGATCGTATGATGGTATACAACCCGGATTGGAAACATCGTCCGGTGGAATACCCTTCAGCAGGAAAACCCTTTGTAAAATTCAACATGCCAGCAGACCAGAGTATAGCCATGCTCGGCTTTCAAAGTTATTTTGGAGATCGATTGCCCGGTATGATCGCAGCAGACACACTGGTGATCCGTGCGAGGGCAACAGATGACAGCGTCGCAACCATTCAAATTGGCGTTATTGATACAGAGGCCGATTTCTTCGCAGCAAAGGTAGAGCTCAGCAAAGAATTTAAAAGCATTAAAATCCCCTTCTCCACATTGAAGCCAAGCGCTCAGTTGCTGCTGCCAAGACCATATCCCGGTTTCCAGACGCTCTATCGTCCGGTGGGCACGAAGCGTAACTTCAATCCAAAATTACTGGAGAAGCTGGAAGTTACCTTCGGAAAGGGTATAGAAATATCAACCATTTATTTGAAGTAGATCAATAGGTCATCATACATATGAACATCAGAAAAAATACATTCAGCGGCTTAGGCTTAAAGCTGCTCGTCGCCTCTTTTTTTGCTTTCTCCTCCTCCTACAGCCAGACCCGTATAGAAATTGCATTAACGGACAACTGGAAATTCTTCAGAGGTGCAAATGAAAAGGCTTTTGAAAAAAACTATAACGACCGGGACTGGAAATCTGTCAAGGTTCCGCACGACTGGGCCATCTCTGGTCCATTCGACAAAGAGATCGACAAGCAGATGGTCGCCATCACACAGAACGGGGAAACCAAACCAACGGAAAAAACAGGAAGAACGGGTTCGTTGCCCTATACTGGTGAGGGCTGGTACCGAAATACATTGAAGATCCCTGCTTTGAAAAAAGGTCAGCGTACGTTGCTGCTCTTCGATGGAGCAATGAGTGAACCGCGTGTGTACCTGAATGGCAAGTTGGTAGGACAGTGGAATTATGGTTACAATAGTTTTTATCTGGACATCACCGACCAGGCATTGACGGGTGAGTTGAACAGCCTGGCTGTACATTTGTCCAACCGCCCCAAGTCGTCACGCTGGTATCCTGGCGCCGGCCTTTATCGCAATGTACATTTGATCATCAAGAATGAGCAGAGCATTGAACAATGGGGTGTTTCTATTACTACCCCGGTTATTAATGACCAGCAGGCTAAGGTTAACATTAAAACAAGGGTCACAGGTGAAAACATCCGTCTTGTGACGCAGATCCTGGATGCCCAGGGTAAAGAGTTGATTTCGGCCAACACGAATCAGCTTTTTGGTCAGGAGTTTGATCAGAATATTGCCGTTAAGGATCCAAACCGCTGGAGTCCGGAGCATCCGTATCTGTATACTGCAGTTTCTAAAGTGTATGAGGGTGATGTGCTGAAGGATGAAGTAAAAACCCGCTTCGGCATCCGGGAGATCAAGTACGAGGCCAATAAGGGCTTTAGCCTGAACGGTCAGGTGCGCAAATTTAAAGGTGTTTGCCTACACCATGATCTTGGCCCACTGGGCACAGCCATCAACACGGCGGCGTTGAGGAGACAGCTGACCATTCTTAAAGACCTGGGCTGCGATGCTATCCGAAGTTCACACAATATGCCATCCCCAGAACAACTGGAGCTGTGCGATGAGATGGGATTTATGTTCCTTGCGGAGAGTTTCGACGAATGGGCAAAACCAAAAGTTGAAAATGGATACCACCTTTATTTCGATACTGATGCGGAGAAGGATGTAGTGAACCTGGTGAAGGCCAATAGAAACCATCCATCCATTGTGATGTGGAGTTCAGGTAATGAAGTTCCCGACCAGTGGGGTGCTGAAGGTGTCAAGCGTGCAAAATGGTTGCAGGATATTTTTCATAGGGAAGACCCCACGCGGCCGGTTACCGTTGGTATGGACCAGGTTAAGGCGACGATGGAATCCGGCTTTGGTGCTTTACTTGATGTACCCGGACTGAATTACAGGGTGCATTTATATCCCGAAGCCTACGAGGCCTTCCCGCAAGGTTTTATCCTGGGGTCTGAAACAGCATCGACAGTGAGCTCCAGAGGAATCTATAAATTCCCGGTTGTGAAAGGGGCGGATAAGCAGTATCCGGATCTGCAAAGCTCATCTTATGATTTAGAGTACTGTTCCTGGTCTAATGTTCCTGATGATGATTTTGTCTTGCAGGATGATAAGCCCTGGGTAATCGGGGAATTTGTGTGGACAGGGTTCGACTATCTTGGAGAGCCTACACCGTACGACGAAATGTGGCCATCACGGAGTTCATATTTCGGCATCTGTGACCTGGCGGGCATACCCAAAGACCGGTATTACCTTTACCGCAGTCGCTGGAATAAAGACAAGCCTACACTGCATTTGCTCCCGCATTGGAACTGGGAAGGTAGGGAAGGGGAGACTACACCTGTGTTTGTTTATACCAGTTACAATAGTGCCGAACTGTTTCTGAATGGAAAAAGCCTGGGTATACAGAAGAAAAGTAAAGATACACCACAGCACCGCTACCGGTTGATGTGGAACGATGTGAAGTACATGCCTGGCACGCTGAAGGTAGTAGCCTATGATGATGCTGGTAGGCCTGCAGCGGAAGAACAGGTAGTGACCGCGGGTAAGCCCCACCATATGGTTCTGGAAGCAGACCGGAAGGAAATTGCTGCGGATGGAAAAGACATTTCCTTTGTAACGGTATCGGTCGTAGATAAAGATGGGAATCCATGCCCTACCGCCAGCATGTCGCTTAAATTTGATGTAAAAGGGGAAGGGGTGTTCAAAGCGGTATGTAACGGCGATGCGACCTCCCTGGAGAGTTTTGAGCAACCAACGATGAAGCTGTTCAGCGGAAAACTGGTCGTGCTGGTACAGTCGACCACGAAATCCGGAGACATCACATTACATGTGACCGGTCCCGCGCTGGAAAGTAGCAAGATCAAATTGCAGTCCGCCGCGGTAGAGACATTGTAGCAATATAGATACTGGGTGGCATGCCGTAGTGTTTGTGGAAATCTCTGGAAAAGTTAGACTGAACGGAATATCCCACCATTGAGGCTACCTGGGTAATGTTGTAGGTTTTCTGGGATAACAATTCTGCTGCTTTCTTTAGCCGGGAGATGTTGATGAGTTCATTTGGAGTGGAATCTGAAAGCCCTTTGATCCTTCTGTATAAGGTGGGGCGACTCATGTTCATCAATTTCGCCAGCTCATCCACATTTAGCTCAATGTCCGAAATGTTGTCGTAAATGATGGTGTTGAGCCGGCGTATAAAGTCCTTTTCCAATGTTTCCTGATCGGTGTTTTCCTGATATAAGGGGAGGGGGTTGCTGCTGTATTCCCCTTCCTGTAAAATAGGAATGGACAGCCGGAGGAAACTCCGTCCTTCTTCAGCGGGGATCAATTTTAAAGAGCCCTTGTGTAATTCGACCAATGCCCGCGGGGTCAGTATTCTTTCCGTAGGTATGAGGGCTCCATCATTATGGATGTCGACGTTAAACCTGTTGTCATCACTATTAAATGGCCGTAGTTTAATGTGGACCTCACGTTCTGCACATTTGACCGCATTGTAGCTAAGTGCCCACAGTGCTTTTTTCAGCGCATCTTTGTCCACAAAAGCGATTAGGGTCATCCGTGGTAATGAAAATTCATATCGCAATTGTTTGCTCTTGACCAGCGCGCTGAGGCCGTTGAGCACTTCAGACAATAATTCGTTGATATCTGTTTTAGTAAAAATAAGGCTCATATTACTGATTCTGCTTCTCTAAATCTGACAACTGATGGTTATACGATTGACAGCTGGTAGGCCGGCCGGCTTTCATATCAATCTAAAATAATAAATAAAAGTCAAAAAAGATACGCTGTGATATAAAAATGAGACGCTAAGAATGAGCTTACACCATTCATTTGTTGATTTTTATGTAATACTATCAACAACCAAATATAGACGTATGACTTTCCTAGAAATTTCTCCGGGAGAAACCCCTGGCTTATTTTATTACAAAAATGGCCATCCCGGCATCCCACTACATCAGGAAGACATTGATGACCCCATTCCGGGCGATGCTCCCTGAGTATCGCATTTGAATGTAATCACATTTGGTTGCCAGTAATCTCTAATCAATTAACCATCAATCAAAAAATGTATGAAAAACAAAGTGTTTGCACAATGTGTAATGATGCTGACTTTCCTGCTCGCATCGATGATCGTCCGTGCCCAGACAAAAGTCCTGACAGGAAGGGTTGTCGATGAGACGGACGGCCCCCTGATCGGTGCAACGATTAAAGTGAAAGGCAGTACAGCAGCCACCCTTACTGATAAAAATGGTGCCTTTTCCCTCAACGTTCCTGTCAGCGCACAGACATTGGAAGTCTCTTTTATTGGTTATGAGGTCAAGCTGGTGCCGATTACTGGAAATGACCTTAAGATCTCTCTCAAACCAAGTAGCAATCAGGGATTAAATGAAGTGGTGGTCATTGGTTATGGTACTGCCAGAAAGAAAGACCTTACGGGATCTCTGGTGACCATCAGTGAAACAAAGTTCAATAAAGGGATCATGACCAGTCCCGACCAGCTGATACAGGGAAAAACCCCGGGAGTAATGGTGATCAACAATACCGGGCAGCCGGGAGGTGCGGTGACGGTACGCATCCGTGGAAACTCTTCCATCAGAGCGAGTAACAATCCATTGTTTGTATTGGATGGTGTTCCGATGTCCGGCAATTCGCCGCTGCCTGAAGGCCGCGGAGGATTTTCATCAGATAGAGGTAACCCGCTGAGTTATTTGAATCCCGGAGATATTTCCAGCATGGACATCTTAAAGGATGCCTCTGCAACAGCAATATATGGATCCCGCGGCGCCAATGGTGTGGTGATCATCACCACCAAAAAAGGTAAAGAAGGACCTCCGGTACTTTCTGTAGGTGCTTCAGGGGGAGTCTCCAACATGCGTGAGTATCCCGATGTGCTGGATGCAGGAAGATTTAGGGAAGCATTACAGTATTATACGCCCACAGAAGCGGCGAATGCCGATTTCGGTACCAGTGAGGATGCTTTTAAAGCAATCACACGGGATGCCGCTACCCAGAACTATTATGCTGACGTATCGGGAGGTACCGAACATGGAAAGTACCGTTTGTCCGGTGGATACCTGAACCAGAATGGTGTCATCCGTACTTCACAGTTAAAAAAATATACCGCCAACTTTACCGGCAACTTCCGGTTTCTGGAAAATAAAAGGCTTGGGGTAGACTTCTCGCTGTTCCTCACACAAATGGACAACAAGTACGCGCCGATTAATGCCACTGTAGGTTCTGAAGGTAACGTCATCTCACAGGCACTTCAATGGAACCCTACGCGGCCATTACGGGATGAAAATGGAAATCTGACCTTTGTGAGTGCCACCACCCGAAATCCGCTCACCAGCTTAGAAGCTTTTAAAGATCAGGCAGTCACCAATACAACAGTGGTTAACGTAGCTCCCTATTATAAGATTACTGACGATCTGGAGTATCGCTTTATTTACAGCGTGATGCGTCAGACAGGTATGCGCGAAGGTATGTATCGTGCAGGACTCATCGATCCTTCAGCATTAAACAATGAGCAGGCTTTTATCTCCAATAATGGCGAAACAAATATGCAGCTTACCCACATGCTCTCCTACAACAAACAGGTCAGCAAAGACTGGAACATAAATGCAGTTGCCGGATACGAGTATCTTGATTACAAATACAACAACAACATTTCTTTCGGTGGTGGATTCCGCTATGCAGGTCTTGACTACTTTGATTACCTGCAATATTCCCCGATCTCTACAAGAGAGGTTTCGTCTTACCGG
Organism: Pedobacter sp. BAL39; assembly: GCF_000170795.1. Classification (GTDB taxonomy): domain Bacteria; phylum Bacteroidota; class Bacteroidia; order Sphingobacteriales; family Sphingobacteriaceae; genus Pedobacter. Next base: position 74,436 of record NZ_ABCM01000021.1, on the reverse strand, counting down.
AACCCGACCAATCAGCTGCAGTCGCTATTTCTGAGAGGTGGTGTCAATTACCTGGACCGCTATTTATTTACGGCCACGGTAAGGAGAGACGGATCGACCAAATTTGGTGCAAACAACAAATATGCAGCGTTCCCTTCTTTGGCCGTGGCATGGAACATTGCCGAGGAAGAATTTCTGAAATCCAATACGAAGATCAATCAGTTGAAAGTCAGATTGGGCTGGGGTAAAACTGGAAACCAGGAGTTTCCTTCCGGTGCTTCCCTGAACAGATTGGTTTTTAGCAATCAGAGTATCAGTCAGGCCAATTATGGCAATCCAGACCTGAAATGGGAAACCTCGACGACCATCAATGCGGGGGTAGATTTCGCCCTTTTTGACAACCGTATTTATGGGTCGGTAGATTATTTCAACAAGAAGACTACGGATGCTTTATTTGAGCAAACGCTTGCTCAGCCTGCCCCTGCGGGAAGGATCTGGGTGAACCTGGACGGAGAGATTGTGAATAAAGGTGTTGAAGTCTCGCTGACAGGTACTATCGTCAAAAATACCGACTGGACCTGGGACCTTACCGGTAATGCTACATTTCTTAAAAATAGTGTAAGCGGTTTGGTAGGTTATTATGAAACTGGGGCATTGAGAGGCCAGGGCTTCTCCGGCGTTTTGGGACAGAGGATGGTCAATGGTCAGCCATTAAATGTATGGTACCTGGCGGTTCATGATGGCATTGACCCTCAGACAGGCAGAAGCATGTACCGTGGCCTTGACGGCAGCAGCAGTACTGCGAACGACCCCGCGATCAATAAGTTCTATTCAAATAGTCCCAATCCGACAACATTATTGGGTATTTCCAGTAACGTTTCTTATAAAAAACTATCATTGGCTGTGAATATGAACGGCGCCCTGGGGCATTACCTGTTTAACAATACCGCCGCTACGACCATGGGCTTAAGTAACTTGTCGTCAAGAAATATAGGATCAGCATTTTTTAACCAGTCTGTTAAGGAATCTACCTCCAACTCGGCTGCGCCTTCAACACGTTTTCTCGAGAAAGGCGATTACCTGAAGCTGGCGAACCTGACGCTGAGCTACCGTTTTGGTGATATTGGCGGTGCACTTAAAAACTTAAACGTTTCGCTCACCGGACAGAACCTCTTTATTATTACCAGCTATACTGGATTCGATCCTGAGGTCAATACAGATGGTACCACCAATGGTATTCCATCGCTGGGGATTGAATATTTGCCTTACCCACCTTCAAGAAATGTGCTGTTAGGTGTCAATTTCTCACTTTAAAAGCGAAATACAGGTCACCACATAAGTTGGATATTATTAAAAAATAAGCAGATGAAATTAAGATCTTTATTATACATCACCATCGTTGGTTCAGTGGTTACAGGCAGTTTATCCTGTACCAAGCTAAACGAGGAATTTAAAGGTGAGCTGCAGGAAGGCGGCGCATCGAATGTGGAGCCAGGGGCTTTACTTACCACCGCATATACTTCTTTGAACACACCCTATCAGCAGGAACAGCGTTGGGTGATGCAGGAGATATCCACAGATGCAGCAATTGCTCCTACACGGGGTGGCGACTGGGATGATAACGGGATGCACCGCGCCATCCACCTTCATTCCTGGAATGCTGACAACGGGTATATGAACAATACTTTTGTCAGTCTGGGCACTGCGGTATATAATGCGTCTAACGTGTTGAAATACCAGCCTAGTGCGCAACTGGCTGCGGAAGCAAGGTTCATAAGGGCTTTAGCGATGTTCGATCTGTTGGATCTTTATGGTGTGGCACCGCTCAGGGATGGTGCTTCTATTGAAGATTTCAGGGTGCCACCAGAAGTGCTGCAGCCACAGGCAGCAATCGATTACCTGGTTAAGGAGCTCAATGAAATATTGGCCAGCTTACCGCTGAACGGACCAACGAGAGCTTTTGAAGCCAATAGAAATGCAGCAAAGGTGCTCTTAATGAAAATTTACCTGAATAAAGGGACATTCCTCAACCGGCAGTCGCCCGCCTTTGCCAAAGAAGATATGGATAAGGTGGTGAGCCTTGCCAAAGAGATTACCATGAGTGGTCTTTACAGCGTATCGGCAACGGGCAAGTATTTTGATAATTTCGCTCCCGACAATGATGTGAAGTCGACCGAGAATATTTTCACCCTTTACAATAAAAATGGTGAACGGGGAGGGGCTATAGACAGAACATGGAACACTGTTGCCCACTATAACCTGAATCCCGGGGGATGGAATGGCTGGTGTACGCTGTCAGACTATTATGATAAATTTACCGAAACGGACGAGCGCAGGGGTATTTATTATGACTATGCTGCGGATACCACCTCAAACAAGAAAAAGGCATTCCATCGTCAGAATGTTGGTTTTTTTGCCGGCCAGCAGTATAATTGGAGTACCAATCAACCGCTGATGGCCAGGAATCCACCTAACACACCCTTGGTTTTCACCAGGGAGGTGACGATCCGTACCTCTGGTGCCACGCTGGAAACCGCGGGCATCCGGCCGATGAAATATGCCTTTGACTATGCCGTTACCGGTCAAAGAAATAACGATTGGGTGGTATATCGTTATTCTGATGTGTTGCTGATGGAGGCTGAAGCCATGCTTAGAGGCGGTAATGGTTCAGCAGCTGAAGGGCTGACAATGGTAAATGACATCAGGGACAAGCGTGGTGTCACTGCCTATACCTCGTTAACACTGGATAATTTGCTGGACGAACGTGCACGTGAACTGTACTGGGAGGGCTGGAGAAGACAAGACCTGATCCGCTTTGGCAAGTTTTTACTGGCCTGGCAGGAAAAAGCTGCCGATCCGGATCCTAAAACGCTGGTCTATCCGATTCCTAGTCAGCAAATTGCTGTTAACCCTAATTTGAAACAAAATACAGGTTATTGATACAGCGTATGAATTAAGGATTATAGGTGGTCATCAACGATTACCGGTCATCATTAAAATAGTAGTTGTTAGTTAAATAAACGGTTCCCGGATTATTAACCGGGGGCCGTTTCTATTTTGAGCTGAGATTGATAATTTTGACCGGTCTGCGCGCAATGGCTTCCGCGAATAGTCGCTCATCTCTTTCATTTACTAAAGCATAGCAATCACATACTATTTCTTAAATATACATTGAAGATATCGAGGTATCATTGTTTCATAAAACCTGATAACTATGAAAAACCTATCTATGATGATGATGCTTGCATCCGTCTTGTTCCTTTCGTGTAAGAAAGATCAAAATGAAACACCCGACAATACTTTAGCCATCCGGATGTCTAATGAGCTGATTGCTTCCATTAATAACAATGAGGTGGCCAGTGAAGAAGTATTGAACTATTTCGCAAAAGGTAATCCCGTGGTAACTGATAAAGAGGTGTCGTTAAAAGTTGGTGGCCAAACCAGGGTACTTTCCGCGGATCAGGAATTTGCGGTGACAGCGGCAGCCGCTACTTCAGTGCAGACTGAATCTGTACAGGGTAAATCAAAGCCATGGAAGGATTGTCGTTATACAGTACTGGTGCAGGACTATGGAGATCATATCAATTATCTTCCTATTTCCAACAGCCCTGGCTGTCCCGATCTTCCGAAATTCAGTATTGATGTTGTGAATTAATACGCGCTCAGATTTCATTTCTTAAATATCCCGCCATTGGATTGGAATAAATAGTTTTATATTGTTCTCTTCTGATGGCGGTTATTGCTACAGATGAACGTGTAATGCGATGATGGTGTAATGAAGAAAATATTTAAAATAATAGGCCTGATCTGCCTGGGGTTGATAGGCGCAGCCGTGCTGCTTATTGCGATATTCTGGGGAAGCGTGGAATGGGGGCAACATGTAAAACGGCAGGAAAGGATCGCTTATCAGAAGGAGGTTTGTGATACGATGAAGGTGGTGACTGGCAGGTTCGATTTTGAACTTAGCGGATTCAATAATAAAAAACTAAAGCGTGTTCACTTTTACATTGTCCGGGATCAGAAGATTTTTAAGGACAGCCTGGTTAAAATCAGTGATAGCCTGGCCGACGACCGCAAGATTGCTGTATTGCCATTTGCGGAATTTAGAACTACCGATACCATTGTCTTAGAAGCCGAAGACAGTTATTTTTCACTCTCTGGGTTGCATTACATAGCAGAGCAAAATTACGGAATGTTTGGCCCTGTTGGCCCATGCGATTGCTTCCCGACGACATTTCAGCTGTTGAACGGAAAGCCATGGGGGGCCTACAACAATTGGTTGATGAAGAAAGATGGGCTTTCTGGCTTTAGCGGTCAAATCAAATAATGCTGATTTTGATAAAGTGACACTATTTTTTAACGATGACTTCCTTTGCCCTTTCCAGCAGCTCATCGACACCTTCGGAGATCCCCTTGATGGTCGGGCGGACAGTTTCATCTATTTTTACTCCCTTCTGCTGGGCATTGGTTCCATCAGGATAATACACACCGATTCCCGAGAAATAGGTAGAAAAACCACCTGGTAGGACGATCCTGGAGATGTTACCGTCTGCCCCGGCTGAGGCGCTTCCTATTACTTTCGTCCGTCCGGAGGTCTGGAATGCCATGGTTACAAATTCGGCGTTGCTCTGTGTGACCTCATTGACCAGGATGATTACCTTGCCTTTGTAGGCATTTTTGTTCTTTTTGCCAACCGTTATGGAGGGCGATAGCGTAAACTGGCCGGGATTTGCTATGGAGCCAATGGTAAATCTGACAAATGGTTCGGGCTTATCCAGTATGTATTCGCTGATGGTGGCATTGAGGTCGTCAATGGGATACCCACGCATATCGACAATCATGCCTTTCGTATGCGCAAAAAGCCTTTTCAGGCTATCCATGTTTTCTTTCTTTAGCTTGTTTCCCTGTACATATCCAATGTTTTCATCCAGCAGGCGAAAAGGCTGATCACTGTCCTTTCCATAAAAAGCGCTGAAGTTGATTTTGTCGCTCTCTACACCGATAATTGTTTTTTCTTGTTTAGTGCCTTCTCTTGTAATCTCTATAGAAAACTCCTGACGATCAGATCTGAGTAGGTAGTTGCCTGGCATGTCGCGCATGATGGCGCTGATGTTGGACCCAGGACTGTAGGGGCTAAATGTTTTGATTAGCTCCGCTACTGGTTTCCCATTGATCTTGTCAATCACATCGCCCGGGGCGATCTCTTTTTTTATCTTCTGATTGTCGGTTAAGTATTCGGTAACCACAAGCTTGTCTTCAATATATTTCGCATCGAAAGGCAGCCTGTACTTACCGGAGCTGGATTGATAGACGCTGCTGCTCAGGAAGCCGTGGCCATCCCTGATGCTGCAGATGAGTCTGGCCAGCACCTGATGGTATTCATTTTTGTCTTTTGCTTTGAGTATTTCAGGAATGTAGAGTGGCAGGATCCCATTCCAATCTGTTTCCGTAACTGCCCGGTTGGGGTTGAAGTACTGCACCATTGCCCAGTAGCGGTAGAGGGCAAGCAAACGGATTCCTGCATCCGGATAAAAACTTGCGGAATAGAACTTCTCATTCTCGAATAATGGGTTTCCAACGCCTGGGGTAAGACTGATGTAATGACTTGTCTTGATGTCATTGTTGGTGAGTATGTACTGCAATTTATTTCTTAAGGATTGACTCAGCAGGTCATCTGAGAACATGCCCGCATAATCAGGTTGCAGGACAATATTTTCTTTCTTTTTTCCGGAAGGTTTGCGGAATGATAATGGATTAATCTGTCCCAGTTGATCTACCCATTTTTCGATGATATTGGAGAATGTGCTGTCGTTTTGCGTACTGATGATCTCTGGCAGATGTTCAAAGAGTTGCCGGTCCCAGTTGTACTTTCCTGCAGTGATCATTGGGTGGTGGTATTTGAGAAATGCCCAGATCTTGCCGGTTGCGCTGAGACGCCTGATGATTTCCGGGGAGAGCGGAATGGTATTTATTCTGGAGGATTCATCATACAGCGTATCGCGGACCAGTTCGGGGGGAGCCGGCGTGATTTTCTCTATTAAGGTTCCATCCAGATAAAGCCTGAGTCCGTCTACCCATATTTTGCCTTTCCCAAAAAGGAGTGCCCCGAAATGGATGCTCTTTGCGTTAGCCTGGTCGTAAGGAATCTGAATGGCGTATTCTTTCCAATCCTGACTGCCTTTCAAACCCTGGCTCTCCATCAGGTCGCTGGCCAGTTCGTCCTTTTCGCCATCAACGCGCATCCATAGCCCGGCCCAGCCATCGCTTACATTCTCTGTCCTGATGCTGCCCACCAGCGACAAAAGTTTCCCATTGAGTTTTTGTGTGCTGGATTGTACAATGGCATTCCCAACAATGGGTTTGTCGCCAGCGGAAATGCTGACTGAATATTTCCCTTTGGCCTTGATGAGGCTGTCGAGCTGTATGGTATAAGTGTTTTCCTTATAATAACTGAGGTCCCATCCTACAGGGTTTCCCGTTTTATCCAGCTCCTCGAAGCTGCCGTTGATCTGGATCTGTGCAATTGCAGGAATGGAAAAAAGGAAGGTGGACAGGAGCAGGAGGAGGTTAATGAACTTCATGTCAGAAAGTTAAAAGGATTTTTAGGAAATGTAGCTTGTTGCATCTGCCTTTAACTTATTTTAACTTTTCAAACGGGTTGATGGTGTGCTGAGCGGCTTGAGGATGTCTTGTCGATACATTGGAGAAATAGTGCCATGAAATGTATAAGTAATCCGTTGAAATGTATAAACCTCCTGTTTCATGTCAGTTGATCTTTGTGATAGAAATTAAAACAAAGAAACATGAAAAGTACAATATTGATTACAGGAGCGTCTTCCGGATTTGGAAAGGAGTCGGCCAAACTATTTCAAAGAAATGGCTGGAATGTGATTGCGACCATGCGATCTCCTGAAAAAGAGACAGAATTGAATAATCTGGAAAATGTACTGGTAGTTGGCCTGGATGTTCAGGATCCGGGATCCATTGAGAAGGCCATCAGAGTAGGAGTGGAGCACTTCGGGCAAATCGATGCGTTAATCAACAGCGCAGGATATGGATTGATGGGTGTTTTCGAATCAGCAAAAGCGGAACAGATCAAAAACCTTTATGAAGTAAATGTCTTCGGGTTGATGGAAGTGACTAGACAGGTGCTGCCGTATTTAAGAGCAGGGGGAGCTGGAGTAATTGTCAACCTTTCATCGATTGCAGGTGCAGTAGGTCTGCCGTTTGGGACACTCTACAACAGCTCCAAGTTTGCTGTGGAGGGTTTCTCGGAAGCACTTTCCCACGAACTTTCCGAACTCAATATCAAAGTGAAAATTATTGAGCCCGGAAGCATTGCCACAAACTTCAGGAACGGAGTGGTGATGATCGAAAATCAGATTCCTGTTTATGATCCGATCATGGCGTCTTCCTTTCCACGCTATCATCAGCTGACTGATCATTTGGAGCAATCAAGTGTTACTGACGTTGCGCATACCATTTATGAGGCTGTAGTGGATGGGACATCGCAATTGCGCTATATTGTTGGAGCAGATGCACATTTTTTTATTGATCAGAGAGGCCAGATGAGTGATCAGGAGTTTCTCGCACGGATCCGTCAATACTTCATCGGTTAATCAGCATATTGTTATCTTTAGCTATGCAGCAGAAAATTGTGGAAGTAAAGTCAATCAGTCGTTTGCATGAGTTTTATGGCTGTGCGAAACCCAGACATCCGCTGATTTCGGTCATCGATTTCGGAGAAATTGACCGTTCAACGATGCGGGCAGATATTTTTGAGTATGCGTACAGGATGGACCTGTACGCTATCTTCTGCAAAAAACATCATGGGCCTTTAAAATATGGAAAGCGTTATTATGATTTTAATGAAGGCTCTTTGATGTTTCTTGCTCCAGGTCAGTTGATCACACCTGAGGCTGAAAGCCAAGTGGAAACCGGGTGGGGACTATTTTTTCATCCTGAGATGTTGAATGGGTCTTCGCTGTCTGGCAGGATAGATGGTTATTCTTTCTTTCATTATGATGTGAATGAGGCCTTGCACGTCTCAGATCAGGAGAAGTCCATACTGAATGGTTGTCTGGCGAATATCGAACGGGAGTATACGAACAACCTGGATGCACATAGCCATGATCTGATTCAATTTAATATTGAGTTACTACTGGGATATTGTCAGCGGTTTTATGGCAGGCAGTTTTTAACCCGGGAAAAAAGTAGCAGAGACATTGTACAGCGTTTTGAATTGTTGCTTAAATCTTATTTTCAAAATGAGAAGCCTTTGCAAAGGGGCATTCCTGATGTCAGATATTTTGCCACGGAGCTATGCCTGTCTGCCAACTATCTTTCCGATTTATTAAAAAGGCATACAGGAAAAACAACACAGGAGCACATCCATTTTCAGCTTGTCGATAAAGCGAAAGTAATGTTGTGGGACTCGGACCGGCCGGTAAGTGAGATTGCTTATGAGCTGGGCTTTGAACATCCCTCTCATTTTAACAAACTCTTCAAGTCGAAAGTAGGTAAATCGCCAGGAGCGTTTAGGGGGGCTGATTGAGGGTACTGCCGAGGGGTTTGTCATATAACATAGTCTTCAGCATAATTTGCCAGTAATGCTGATAGTGTCGCCGCAGATTTTTTCTGATAGGCGCCTGAAGGCCAGGTGATGTTCGCCATGCGTGTCATTCCTTCGCCCGTGATTTTAACAGCTTTTAGGTCCGGATGGCTGAATATGGAGGAGCCCATCAGTATGGTTCCCCATCTGCCGCTGTTGACGAGGTGTAGAAGTGTATTGATGTCGTTCACCTCCATCTTAAGATCAAGCGACAAGTTGTTCCGCTGTAATAAGGTATCCAGGTAATTTCTGATGCTGTAACCACTGGAAGGTAACAGTAAAGGAAGGCTGTTGAGATTCTTAATGCTGATTTGCTTTCGGTCGGCCATTGGGTGACTGGTATGTACAATAAGTGCCAGACATGAAGAAAATAAAGGTGTTGTGTGATAACCACCGTTTTTCTCTTGCTGAGAAAAAGATAACATGAGGTCAAGCTGACCTTGCTCCAGTTTGGCAATTAACTCCTGTGTGGTGCCGAAGCTAATTTGCAACTGTATGTTGGGGTATTGCGCTGCAAACTCCAATACGGCCTTGGTCAATAAATTTGTCAGCCCATAGGTTACCCCGATCGTTAACGCGCCGGTATTTAGCTTCATCATGTCCTTTAGCATGTTCTTGCCGTCTTCGGAATCCTTTATCGTTTTTTGAGCATAGGGTAGAAAAGTCTTGCCCGCTTCTGTCAATCTTACCCTTTTTGCGATGCGGTCAAACAAAGGGATGCCCAATTCTTCTTCCAGCTGTTTGATTTGCTGCGACAATGTGCTTTGGGTGATAAATAATAAATTGGAAGCCTCAGTAAAGTTTTGTAGTTCGGCTGCCTTTGCAAAATATTTAAGTTGGCGAAGTTCCATTTTCAAATTTATAAGTTAATCGGAATTAACGATGAACTATATCGAAAATAAACGTTTAGACGATAATATATTTAGTCTCACCTTTGATTCATTAACGAAGAACAATTTTATGGAAATTACACAAACACCCGAAAATGCGCTTTCACACTCCACAGTAAAAGCCATCATTAACGCACCAATAGAAAAAGTAAATATTGCAGATTGGTTGTTCAATCTTCCAGATGCGGAATATCAAAAATGTTCCACCGCCCATATCGCAGCAGGTTTTACGAGAACTCCGGAAGGGGAGCCGATGTCGATTAACGTGGAGACCATTGGCAATGCGCTGATCGTACAGCATTACGTGGCGACAGAATATAGGGCTGACTATTGCCGCATGTTATCGGTGTCGGATTCCATCACTGCGAATGGACGGAGCAAAGTTCAGGTGCTCTGGGAGCTCAAGGTCACCAGGCTGGACGATAATACCTGCCAATACACCAATGAAATTCATGCCACAGCAACGCCTGAATTTTTCGAGTTTATGAAACTTCACAACATAACGATTGCTCAGGCAGCACATGATCGTCAGGTGGCTTCGGACGCACACAACCATGAAGAAACGCCACTTTTTGCTAAAAGCATAGAGAAAAAAGCACTTACCGGAGAATATGGCATTTAAAGATTGGGTAATTGTATTTCAATGATCATTGAAATTATCCTGAATCCAATTCCTTAATTCCTCAAATCATTAAACTGATAATATATTTGGATAATGTTGTCGTGTATACTATATTTGTGACAACAAAAAGTATGTGCTATGAGAAAACTAGAATTTGCATCCCTTCAAGTTAGGGATCTTGAGACTTCAAAAGAGTTTTACACGACCAAATTGGGGTTTGAAGAAGCAGGGATTCCCAACCCGCAAGCCTGTGTTTTTAAATACAATAAAGGTGAGGCAAGTTTTGCCATTAGAACACCCATTGGTAATTTGGAAGGAAAGGAATTAGGGATTGGTGCCTCACTTTGGTTTGCTATTGATGAGGAAATAGAGGATTTGCAGGAACAGTTATTAGCTAGGAAAGTGACACTGCTGGGCCCGATTCAGGTGACCCCTTTCGGAAAAATCCTAATTGCTAAAGACCCTGACGGTTACAACATCACCTTTCTGAAGTCAAACTAATCCTATTGATATGAACAGGGGCATAAAATACTGGGTCATCGTAGCTTCGAAGGACCATGTGAAAACGGGGATAGCTGAAGGCATTGCACAGACCTGCCATGGCAAGGCGTCGCCTTTGAAAAGAATGCGCAAGGATGATTTTATTATCTATTATTCGGGAAAGCAGACTATGGGAGAACGGGAGGTGTGTCAGAAATTTACCGCTATCGGAAAGGTTATTGATGACGAGATCTATCAGGCTCAGGTATCCGAAGACTTTTGCCCATCAAGACGTAACATTGATTTTTTTCCAAATAGGGATGTTTCCATTTTGCCATTAATTCCCGACCTTGACTTTATCAGCAATAAGAAAAGCTGGGGCTATCCGTTCCGTTTTGGTTTCTTCGAGATCAACCAGCATGATTTTGAACTGATCTCTTCACAAATGCTGCAAAAAGACTATGCCTAAAAAAATTGAATTTCATTTTAAAAAGCCAGAAGATAGTCCGGGGTACCTTCTGGGCCAGCTGACCATGTTATGGCAGCGGAAACAAAAGCGTGTCTTAGATCCTTTGGACCTGACACATACCCAATTTGCGCTGCTCTGTGCATTGGCATGGTTGTCCAGGGATAGTGATAAGGTTACGCAGGTTGATATCGCCAATCAGGGGAACGCGGACAGGATGATGGTATCAAAAGTGTTGAGGACACTGGAAGAAAAGAAATTCATCACCCGATATGAGCACCCGACAGATACCAGGGCGAAAACGATCAAGCTGACTCCAGAGGGAGAAGTAGTGCTGCAAAAGGCAATCGTAGCTGTAGAGACTGCCGATCTGGATTTCTTTCACAAGCTGGGGGCGGATCTGACGACCTTTAATTCAAAGATGGCGGAACTTATCGAACAGAATACTTGAAATTGATCCGGTCTTGGGTCATAAGTTATACGCAGATAAAAAACAATTTTTAAATAAAAAAGCCTTTAGCGTTTTGATGCTAAAGGCTTGATTTTTAATGTAGCCCACACTGGACATTTCTCGAACTATTTTATGTAAGATCTAAGAAGATTGCTCTTTAAAACGGGTTTGAGCCCAGTCCGGCCATGTGCTATTTAGTGGTTCAGTTTAGTAATCGGTAATCATTCGGCGTTTAAACGCCAATTTACTATTAAAAGAGTGCTGCATTATACTATGCACAATCTCCCGTAACCTGGCGATGTTTAACTATAGAATTTCTGCAAGTTTTTTTTCCAATTCTTCACCGCGTAAATTCGATGTAATGACCTTTCCCGTAGGATCAATTAAGTAGTTAGTGGGTATCGCACCTACAGCATAGAGTTTGCCGGCAGCATTATCAAAGCCTTTCAGGTCGCTCAATTGTTCCCATGGCAATTTATCCTCCTTGATTGCTTTTATCCAGGATTTTCTGTCCTTGTCCAGAGAAATGGCTAGTACAGTGAAATTCTTATCTTTATATCTCTGGTAGGCATTCAGCAAATTCGGGTTTTCTTCCCTGCATGGTCCGCACCAGCTTGCCCAGAAATCAATTAGTACATATTTTCCTCGCAGGCTGGAGAGTGCTACGTTCCGACCAGCGGTATCTGGCTGCCGGAAATCAGGTGCCATTGCCCCAACAGCCAGGCTGCGCTGTATGTTCAAACTCTGGCGAAGCTTTAACCCAAGAGCATATTTGCCGGCGGGTGTCCGATCTACCATCCGCATTAAGCTGTCTGCGGTCGATATCCGGGAGTATTTCATGAGCATTTCCACAAGTTCGAGCGAAAACGCGCTGGAAGGGTGCAAATTCACAAAACTTGAGATCATTGCAGATACTGTATCTATGACTTTCCGGTCGGCAATTTTACCCTCTCTTAACATCGCCACGCTGTCGTTCTTTGCCTTGGCTTCATTGTAAGGTTTGTATAAATTTGCAGTAAAATTAGCTACGTTTTTGTTGAAGGCGGGCGCAAACTCATCCACCAATGCCTGTTCTTTGGAGCCCTTTATTTTGGCTTTGTATAAGCTGTCTGTGTTGCCGGTTAAATAGATCATCGAATTGTTCTCTATAAAAAAGTTTGCAATATCCATCATACGGTTCCGTCCCTTGATCATCAGGTTGAATAATCTGGGATCAGGGATACTGCCGGTAAAAGAAAAATGACCGTCGGCGTCCGTAAATGTGCTGTCTTTATACTTGGTATTAGAAACGCTTTTTGCTTCTTCCAGATATATTTGTTGCTTTGACGCATTTAGGATGGTACCTTTTAGAACAAACTGGTTCTGTTTTTTTTGCTGTGCATGTGCAGCGATTGAAAGTAGCATGGTAAGCAGTACGAAGTATTTTTTCATAAAATTTATTTTGATTAATGTTAATAACCTGGATTCTGATCTAGATTTTTATCGATTCCTATCTCATACGCTGGAATAGGCATCAATTGTTTATAAGGCTGCCATTCGCCTCCTTTTGTTGGTGTAACCACTGTCATCACGTCATTCACACGGCCGGTACGCTTTAAATCAAACCATCGGTGGCCCTGCTCGCAAAACAGTTCAACTTGTCTTTCTTTCATCACTGCATCCAGAAGTGCAGGCTGGTTATTGGCCGGGGTATTTCCTAAACCGGAACGGTTACGGATCCTATTGATATCTGCTTGTGCACCATCTACGTTATTTAAATTTGCACGTGCCTCTGCCCGTATCAGATACTGTTCCGCCAGGCGCAGTAAGGTTAGGTATTCTGGTTTAGAGGCTGCTAGTACCGGCGTATTGGCTTTGTACTTATATGAGAACAGGTAATTTACACCAGAAATATTCGCTGTTCCGATCCAATTTGCTTTCCTTTGATCGTTTGCCTCGAAAGCCTGTTCCAATTGAGGACTGATAGACGCAGGGCTTGATGAAGTGCCTATGGAATTGGTAAGCACGAATGTGCGCGCATCAAATAAAGCATAGTTGTTCTGAATAACAGCCTGCAACTGAAATATGGATTCCTGAGTATTTTTCAGGAATACTGAAGAAGGGGCAACCAGGGAGAACATAGACGTGTTGTCAATCAGAATCGAAGCGGCGGCTTCTGCCTGTGCCCATTGTTTATCATAGAGGTAGATACGTGCCAATAATGCGGTAGCGGCCCAATAGGTCGGGCGTACCCTTTCGGCATTTCCTGGAGAATAAGGCGTTAATGCATCGCCATTTAAGTAATTTTTGCTCAGTTTACCCTGTGCATCCTGTAAATCGGCGATCATCTGCGCATAAATATCAGAAACTTCGGCACGTTTGGCCATTAGGTACGACCGGTAATCAGACTTGATGACGAGCGGGACTCTACCATAAGTGTTTACGAGGTAATAATAACACAGTGCTCGCATGAATTTGGCTTCGCCCACCAATTGCAGTTTGAGTTGTGAATTCAGTTTAGTACTGTTCTCTATGCCTTCAATAGCGACATTGCAATTGTAAATAAGGGTATAAGTTGTGCCCCAATAAATTTCGGTATCAATGTTCACATTATTCTGGTAAAGTTGTGTATATGGTGAAACCGCATTGAGATAATGATTTTTAAGTTCATCAGAAGCGAAACCCATATAGGTTGTTGCGTAGCTGGTCAGCACGTTATTGGTCTCAGCGATCCGTATATATAATCCGTTCAATACCGATGTTGCGGTTTCATTTGTAGCATAAACAGTGGATTCTGTCAGCCTGTCGTCAGGCGGATCAAGTTCAACAAATTTTTTGCAGCCGGAGGCCAGGGTGAATGAGATAATAGTGATTATAAAATGTAGGTATTTCATTTTCGTAAAATTTAAAGGTTAACTTGTACACCCAGTACGAATACTCTGAGGGGTGGAAGTGTGGAAAACGACTGGGTTTCCGGATCACGCCCCTTATAGGAGGTTATGGTGAAAAGGTTCTGTGCCGAAACGTTGACACTTGCATTTTTTACCCTCAGCTTATTTTTAAAAGCAGTAGGTAATTGATAAGAAAGGGTTACATTTTTTGCGCGGATATAAGACGCGTCTACGTAACTGGCATCGCTCTGCGCCCAGGTGCCAAAAGCCCGAATACCTTCAGAGGATTGTGTAAAACGCTGATATTTTGCCTGGTCGCCCGACTGCTGCCATCTGTCCAGAAATTGAATGGGAACATTGCTCTGTGAAGTTGAGATCTGATCATAAAGGTCGGTACTAAAAAAGCCTGGTGCAAGATCTGTTAAACTTAGTCTGCCTACCTGTTTCACAAATTGCAGAAATACATCAAGCTGTAGGTTTTTATACCGGAAACTGTTATTTAATCCTCCAAAATACTTCGGCAAGGTATTTACGCTAGTAACCTGATACTCACTATACAGGTTCACATAGTTGCCGGCACCTGAACCCACTGTTCCATCTTTTTTGAGGGCTGTGTACAAACCTGTATTCGGATCAATGCCTTTATAGATCCAGGCATAGCCTCTGCCATTAACCGGCTGGCCAATTTCAAGAATACCTGCATAATTTGAATTTTCCAGGTCATCAAATTTTAGCAGCTTATTTCGATTAAAGGAGATGTTAAAAGCAGAGGTCCATTCAAAGTTACCAGAGGCGATATTCCGGGTATTTAAAGTAAGCTCTAAGCCCGAGTTTTCTACAGTAGCCGGGAAGTTATAGCTTGGGATGCCGTTAAAACCGGTGAATGTAGGGATACTATAGTTTAACAATTGGTTGGAACTGCGGTTTATGTAATAGGCTGCAGTTGCCAGGATCCTGTCCTTAAAAAAACCAAGGTCCATTGCAAATTCAAGCTTGGCATTTTTTTCCCATGCCACGTCCGGGTTTGCCAGAGTGCGCGGGTAAAATCCGGTCAATCCCTGATAAGTATTTACACCCCTGCTTTGATACAGATCATAATAAGCATAGTTGCCGATGTTGTCATTGCCGCTGGTACCGTAACTGGCCCTCATCTTACCCAGACTGAGAAACGGGACTGTATTTTCAACCAGTTTTTCAGATGAAAATATCCAGGCAGCAGCGGTGGAATAGAAATTACCGAACTGTTTGCCAGGGCCAAATCTGGAGGAGCCATCCCTTCTTGCAGTAAAGTTGAGAATATATTTATCAGAAAGATTTGCGTTCAGCCTGCTGTAAATCGCATTATATTTGTATTGATATGAACCCCCATCTCCAGAGGCCAACTGGCCGGCATTGGATAAATTGCCGATTACGGCATCACTAACAAAGTTTGTACCCACAAAGTAATGGCCCTCATTATCTGATTTCTGAAAAGTAGTACCTGCCAGTGCACTTAACTTGAAGTCGTTCAGTCTGACCTCATAGCTCAGCTGTGGCTCGACAACCCAGGTTTTTTGCTGATTGATGGTATTGATCAAGACGGGAAGGGTGGAAGCAGGAACTACTGAAAGGTATAAAGGCGAATAAGAAGAAACCGGCTGTTTAATTTCAATGTTGCTGTTTAGGTTTGTGAGTCCGATATTTGCAGTAAAAATAAGTCCTTTTACAATCTGATAGGTTGGTTTCAAACTGAGTACAATGTTATCCGTTTTATTGTTGTAGGTCCGCGCTACATTGGCATAAGGGTTACTCGCATTATCAAAATTCGGTCCTCCGAAATTTAATGTCCCGTCTGGGTTAAAAGAGTCCGGCGCATTGGGTGCCCTCAGCGTGTACAGGGTAAGGTCACTCTGAGAATTCAGATTATTATCCCTGAGGAAACTGCCGGAAAAATCAATCTTTAGTTTTTTGTTTTTTGAATAGGTGGTGATGTTAAAGTTAAGTCCGCCTCTTTTATCATCAAAATCACCTGGTGCTAAGTTTCCTTGCCTGTTGAATGTACCTCTAACGGCATATTGAACCATTTCATTACCGCCGGTAAGTGATAGGTTGACGTTCGTGTACGCCGCAAACTGACCAATTAATTCTTTCTGCCAATCGGTATTTGCCGTTTGGCTCCATGTGCCATTGACATCAAAATTGGGGTCATTAGGCGAAGTTGAGATATTTGGTACAGCGAGGCCATCATTTTCGAAAGCCTCACGGCGCATATCCAGGTATTGCTGCGTACTCATTAACTGGAGTGGTTTTGGTGCAGTCATAAAACCCTGGTTAATGTTCACCCCGAGGGACATCTCGCCGATCTGGCCTTTTTTGGTGGTAATCAGGACCACGCCGTTTCCACCCCTGGAACCATAGATCGCGGTGGCATCGGCATCTTTTAGAACAGATATACTGGAAATATCATTCGGATTGATATAGTTTAGTGGATTGCCTTGCGGACTGTTTGTTAAAACGCCGTTACCGCCGTTATTTCCGAGCGGATCCATCAGCAGGGTAGACTGATAGGGAATACCATCAATCACAAATAAAGGATCATTGCCAACCAAGTTGTTTAGGGAAGACCTGCCCCTGATCAAAATATTTACTGATCCATTGGTTACCCCGCTGGTTTGCGTGATCTGCAAACCGGCAACTCGGCCCTGCAGGGCAAGTAAAGGATTGATGACCGGCTGTTTTTCAATGTCCTTTGCAGTAACGGTAACGGTATTACCGGTAGCTAATTTTTGTGTTTCCGTATAATAGCCCTTATTTACAATGACTTCAGAAAGGTCATTTGTTGCAATTAACAGTTTAACATTCAGCTGGGAAGCTGCTTTCACTTCCCGGTTTAGATACCCGATATAACTGACGATTAACACATCCGCTTCTTCAACATTCTGTAAATAAAAGGAACCGCTTTGATCAGTCGTCACTGATCTTTTCGTGCCTCTGACCGTTACTGTAGCACCGGCCAGCGGACGTTCATTCTCTTCTGTCACTTTCCCGGAAACATCGATAGTTTTGGAAAAATCGATAATCTTTTCAAATATGGATTTCTGCACTGCTCTAATCACCACGGCTTTTTCTTCTATGGCATATTCTAAAGATTGGTTGGCCAGGCATTTTTCCAGTACAGTTTCCAGGGGCTCATTGGTCACGGTAATGCTTACCGGTTTTTTGGTATCCAGCAGATCTTTGTTGTACAGGAAGTCATAACCTGTCTGGTTGTGGATTTCCCTGAAGATCTTTTCTAAAGTCGTTTTTTTTTGGTTTAGCGTAACACGCTGCGCGAGCGTGGCGGCGCTGACCTGCATCAGGCTAGCTATTAATATTACGGTGGTGAATCGCATAATCAGCCAAATTTGGTTGGTAAACCGGCAGGGCATACCAATTTTGTTAGTATAAATTTTATACATTTGTTTAGTTTGGTTCTTGCAGCTGCCTTTAAGTTTCGAAGCCTGGGGCACCTGCGTTTAAATAGTTGATTTAGTTATTGACGATGCCAAACATCGACCATGTCCCGATCACCATCGGGATTTGGTTTTTTAAGCCTTAGCTTTCCTGTCGTAAATATTCTTTCATTTTGGTTGGTTTAAGTTGATTTGATATGAACTGGTTATTTGCTTACATATACTTTCCGCCCATCTATCCGGAACCGGACAATGCCCGTTTTTTCCATTAACCTCAGCACGGTGGACAAGTTCCTTGTTCTTGATAAAAAACCACCAAACCGGAAGTTTTCAGGGACATCTGATTCATATACGATATCGACATTGTACCATCTGGCAATCTTGCGCATATTGGTTCTGAAATCGTCATTTTTGAATAAAAACTCGTTGTTTTTCCAGGCAACGGTCTCCCTTGGATCGACCTCCTGAACAGTAACTCCATTATTGCTTACAGTGGCCTGCTCATTTGGTTTAAGTATTTTCCAGGTATCCGCGGTGCTGAGCTTAATACTACCCTCTAATAAGGTTGTCCTTAGTGCCGGTTCATCGGCATAAGCATTGATGTTGAAATGGGTACCCAAAACTTCTACTTTCTGTTTGACTGTTTTGATGATAAAGGGATGTACTTTGTCTTTAGTGATCTCGAAATAGCCTTCACCCGAAAGTTCTACCCTTCGGTCTTTGAGGTTATTGAAAGAAGTTGGGTATTTTAAGGAAGAGGCTGCATTTAAAAACACAAGTGAGCCGTCAGGCAGGCGGACCTGCATCTGCTCGCCACGGATAGTGGTCAGCGTATTGTACTCTAATTTTCCCGAACCGTTGTCCGCAATTTCGTAAATGATCTGCCCATCTTTGTTCTTGAAGATCCTCACACCGGATTGAGTGGCTATTTTTCCAGGTTTCAATTCATCAATCGGGATCTTTTCGCCACTGGCAAGGGTTAGTGTTGCTTTGTTTTTTCCTGGTGCAATATCATTTACATAATCAATTTTTAGATCAGTTGTAGGATAAGCTACGTAAAAATAGAAACCTATACTTGCAACCAATAAAACCGAAGCGGCAGCAGTGATAATTGACCAAAGACGTACTTTTGTACGCTTTATATGCGTTTGATGTTGAAAAACATTTCGTAAAACAGTAGATTTTTGATATTCAGTCAGTCCGCACTCCTGATTTGGACGCTCATAATCATTGCTAATCAATTCTTCGATCTCATTAGCAAATACGGGATCGTTTACGTAATCCCACAATTCATATTTTTCTTCTTCTGATGCCTTTTGATCCGCATATAAATTGAAGATTTCACGAAGTCTGTTATTTGTCTTATCCATCAGGATTGGTATTAAGGTGAGTGTAGCTTAATCCTTTACTAATGTTGACTTAAAAAGTGGGAGTGTAGGGTTAGTTGTAAGTCTTTTTTTTAATAAAAAGATAGCAATCAGTTGATATTCAATGTGTTTAATTTAAATAAAGCAGCTATCAACACGGGGTATAGCAAGGCATGCTTTCTGAAATGTGAGCGAATTTTTCGGAGCGCCTGTTTCATATGAGCCCTCACTGTTTCTGTTGAGATATTCATTTGCAGCGCGGCTTCTTCATATTTCAAACCATCCTGATGACAAAGCTTATAAACCAGCCTTTGCTGCGGAGCAAGCTCTTGTAAAGCGATGTTGAGGATATTTACGGCATCGTTGTAATCAAGCAATTGTCCGGTAGAATCATCAAACTCTGTATGATTTTTTTGAAATTTAAGGTTAGACTCCGCTTCATTAGACAATTTCCTAAGTACATCAAAAATATGGTTGCGGACGGTACGATTTAAATAACCGCCAAAATTATCAATAGTTTTGAGCCGGTTCCTGCCTACCCATATTTTAATAAAGATATCTTGCACTATTTCCAGCGCCTGGTCTTCAGAATGTGTCAATCGCTTACTATGCACAAACACATCACTTTGATAGTGGTTGAATAAAATGCCGAATGCGTGTTGATCACCTTCAGCTATTTTAGCTAATACAGCTATTTCATCCTCCAGGGGCTTTACTGCCATTGACAATTAACTTCTATTCTTAAATTTATGAAACTCAATTCCAATGATAATTATAATTTTCGGATTTCTCGAAAATGTTATTTTCATTGATTTGATTTCCGCCTGTTTTAAGATTGGGTATTTAGCCAAAGTGGCCACTTGTTCCGCAGTTAATCTGACCTTATACTCAGTTCGTAATTGACAATTTATTTCGGGCAAAGGTGGCTATTTTTGGGCAGATAGCGTAGGCATACAACGATAAAGACGTTGGTAGCTGTTTGATTATCACCTTAGAGTGTTTGATTTGAACTATTTATATCATCAAGTATTTGTTAATTTTGAATATAAATTAAAAGGCGATATGCATAAATTAAATGGAAAAGGCTAGCCGGTTAACGGTGATTCAATAGGTATAGGTGCTGCTACTGTTTCATAGGTGGTAAAGCAGCGCACCTGTATCTTTGTATATGAAATAGGTCGCATGGGGATCAATGTGATGTGATCGTCTGGTTAATACGTGCTATGGCTTGATTTTTTTTATTACCTGTTATAGCTATAATGATAATCATGAAAGAAATGGAATCACTGGAAGTGTTCTATCGGGATAAAATGGGCATTCTCCCCAGCGATATTTTTCGTAGAACGGGACACTTTAATGTATTTACAATGGAAGATTATACGGGTCCTAAACCTGCATATCCTATGCCGTACAGTCGTAAGGACTACTACAAAATTGCGCTGATTAAAGGAGCGCATACGGTAGAATATGCTGACCAGACCTTTGAAGTTCAGTACAATATGCTCATGTTTGCCAATCCTCAGATACCGTATAACTGGACTCCTTCGAGTGTTCAGCCAGTTGGGGCTTTTTGCGTGTTTACTGAAGATTATATGAAGGGATTTGGAAGCATTACGGACTATCCGCTTTATCAACCTGGCGGAACTCCCATATTAGATCTTAACGATGAAGACGCTGCAAAGGTGATGGAATTATTTCAACGAATGTTCGCTGAAATTTCTTCAGATTACGTTTATAAATATGATGTGTTACGAAACCAGGTATTCGAACTCATTCATGTAGGTCTTAAACTAAGACCGGCATTAACAGTTAAGAGAGAAGTGGAGTCTAATGCAAGTAATCGTATTGGTTCTTTATTTCATGAACTTTTAGAAAGGCAGTTTCCTATTGAATCTACGGTACAACAAGTGAGGCTAAAGACCGCTGGGGAATTTGCAGGCCAGCTCAACGTTCATATCAATCACCTTAATAGGGTATTAAAAAATACAGTAGGCAAAACAACTACACAGTTGATTTCAGAGCGTCTGGCTTCCGAAGCAAGGGCCTTATTGAAACATACCAACTGGAATATCGGGGAAATTGCCTGGTGTTTGGGGTTCGATGATACCTCTAATTTTATTAAATTCTTCAAAAAACAAAATCTGACTACGCCTCATCAATTCCGATCTTAAACGGCATAGTCGTTTATTAAAATTGTTTGTTATGCACTATTTTTAGTTTGAATGAGCCTTTTTCTGGCTTTCGTTGACCAATAACTTTGCTTCTATATTATTACTAATAATTTAAATAATAAAAATGGAAGCTTATATTTTGGAAAAAAACGGAGGATTAGAAAACTTAAAAAAAACCACTTTAGCTACACCAACAATCAAAGCTGGTGAAGTGCTGATTCAGACTAAGTCGATTGGCATCAACCCGATCGATATTCAGGTCCGTAGTTCAAAAGATATTCTTGGTATGATCACTGGAGGTGTTTTTCATGAGCATGTAATTCTGGGATGGGATGTCGCGGGAATTGTTGAACAAGTCGGAGATGGAGTAATTGCTTTTAAACCAGGAGATGAGGTTTATGGTTTATTAAACATGCCCGGGCTAGGCAGTACATATTCTACCAAAGTAGTGGCGCAGGCTGATCAGTTGACACATAAGCCAGAAAATTTGTCTTTCACCTCCGCAGGGGCTACCCCAATGTCCGCTATGACAGCTTGGCAAGCGGTAATTACGCTTGCCAATATCCAAAAAGGCGATAAAGTACTTATCCATGCAGCCTCTGGAGGTGTAGGCCACTTCGCTGTACAATTTGCAAAGGAGCGTGGTGCTTACGTCATTGGCACGGCTTCAGGTAAAAATGAAGAATTTGTACGCAGTTTAGGCGTAGATCAATTTTTGAATTACACAGAAAGCCCCTTTGAAACCAAAGTGAGTAATATAGATGTAGTGATTGATACTATCAACTCTGTCGAACATGTCTTGCGCTCGATTTCTGTAATTAAAAAAGGAGGACGTTTAGTTTACTTGCAACCGCATTTTGCAGAAGCACTTTCGGCAAAATTGGAAGAAAGCGTTGTAAGTGGCTTAGGTGTATTCGTGAATTCTTCGGGCAAAGTACTTACCGAAATCAGTACCCTTATCAAAGCAGGCAAAGTGGCGCCCAAAATTACGCAGGTATTTCAATTTGATCAACTGCCCGACGCGCAAGCTGCGGTAGAATCCGGAAGAGCAACAGGTAAGATAGCTGTTGAAGTAAAATAAACAATATTTTATTTATGTGCGGAGCAATACGAAGATTATCTCGTGATACTTGGGAGGCAATTGACCGATTCTGATTTATATGCACCTAAAAATAAGGCTTTTTAAAGCTAAGTGGATATTACAATAAACCTATTATTTTATAAAAATCAATGATTACAGATCAAACAACAGATGGCTTAGCAAAAGCTTTGACCCAACAGGAAATCGATACCTTAAAAACATTTTATGGCTTATTCAGTAAACGTGATTACAGTGTGATCGAACAAATTCTAGCTCCGGATTGGCAGGATATTCCCCTAGGCCCAGATCAGCAGGACGGTCCTGCAGGATATAAAGTTTTAGTACAAGGATTTACCGAGGCCTTTCCTGATGTGATCGTTAACGTACATGAAATCTTTGGCACTCACGAACGGGCAGGCGTACGGGCAGAAATGGTATTTACTCATGGCAATGAGTTTATGGGTATACCACCGACCAATCAGAAACTCACTATTGCTATCCATGAATTTCATCACTTGAAAAATGGGAGGCTGGAAAAGACCTGGCACCTGGAAGACTGGTTGACTATGCTGCTGCAAACCGGTGCGTGGCCCGCGAAATCAAATTAACTAAAGAGATTTTATTATATATGTATCCGGAACTAAAAGGAAAAGTTGCATTGATTACGGGTGCTTCCAAAGGCATCGGGAGGGGCATAGCTGAAAAATTAGCTTCTGAAGGTTTACAGCTCATACTTAATTATAGTTCAGATGACAGGGCCGCTCATGAAACGGCAAAGCTTATGGACGACTATGGAGTCAATTACCATTTAATCAAAGCGGATGTATCAAGCCTGACAGCGATTGAAAGATTGTACCAGCAGGCATTGAATAAATTTGGTCATATTGATATTGTGGTAGCAAATGCGGGTGTGGAGCTGGTAGATAAAGCATTTGTTGACTATTCAGAAGAAGACTTTGATAAAATCTACAATCTGAATGTCAAAGGGACTTTCTTTGTCATGCAACAGGCAGCAAAATATCTTAGGAATGAAGGCAGGATAATTCTGATCTCCTCTACTCAAAGCTTAAATGCTGAGACCGGTGCGGCGGTTTATGCATCTAGCAAAAGTGCAGGGAAAAAGTTTGTAGACATTCTAAGTAAAGAGCTCGGGAACAGATATATTACTGTTAATTCGGTTATGCCGGGTGTCATCGACCAAGCGGGGGTTATTACCGAAATCTCTGAGGAATTCAAGCAATTTGTTCGCGACAGTTCACCATTTGGACGCCTTGGTACCGTGGAGGACATAGGAAAAGTAGTTGCTTTTCTGGCATCTGATGAGGCCGCTTATATCAACGGTGAACATATTAAAGCTAATGGTGGTTCCAATTTTTAAGTCTACAGTCCACCCGCCATGCGGTTATGAGAATAGGCTAAATCTTAACCATGTATTTCTGAATCTGAATGATTCCAATTCTTCTTCTGGTTTTCACCGTTCCAATGGGTTGTTGGCATGTCCTGCCATTCATGCAGATCACGAAATGTAAACAACCCTTGGTAAAAAAATGCTTATGTCTTCAATTCCGGATCTGACAGGTGTCGAATCTGGAGCTGAATTGTGCAGTAGATATCATACCTGACATTTGATTTTTTACGCAACCGTAAACCTCTTGAGTTCAAATTCTTCTGCGGCTAATGCTTTATAATTCACATATAAGAGCTCAAGGAGTCCAGTGAGTCCGTGATCAACATTGAAATGGGTTATTAGTTGCGGAAGCAAACAGCTAATTAGCGATAACCAGGACGATTACCAGGACTTATTAAATCAGCATTCTGCAATCAAAAGCGAGGTCCTCCGTTTAGAAGAACGCTATATTGAAGAAGAGATAGGTAGAATTGTATACCAAATACAAGTCAAGATACGATGTTGAAAAGTTGGAAATAGAGGGAACTTTGATGAAGTTGTCAAATCAAATATCTAACCTTAAAGAATGCGTTGATTTAGCTGTCGAATATGCCACTGATTACCTTTAAAGTGGCTTTCTGGCGATTGCCATACTAAGCAACAATTACAGCATCTACTGTTTCCCCAAGGTATATTTTACAACAGGAAAACCGATGAATATCGAACCAATGAAATAAATTCTGTGTTTTTGTATTTGGCTTATTTTCAGCAAGTTATAAGCAAAAAGAAAAGCGGAATACCCGATTTATGTCTCGATTATTCCGCTTTTTCCGGTCTAGTAGCGGGGAGCAGAATCGAACTGCCGACCTCAGGGTTATGAATCCTGCGCTCTAACCATCTGAGCTACCCCGCCGGGCTCTTTTTTCTAAAGAGTTGCAAATATAGAATAAATTACTTTTCTTTAGAAATATATTTTTAAAAAAAGTCCAATCAATCAAAGTATAAGGGGTTTATCGATGTCAGAAAAGAAGAAATTTACGTTAGAATATGAATTGAGATCGTCTCCACGTATTTTGTTTAGTTTTATAAGTGAGCCAAACGGCTTGTCTCAATGGTTTGCTGACGACGTGATTTTCCGGGACCAGGTGTATACATTTACATGGGATGATGAAGTGCAGAAGGCAAAACTCCTTAGCGTAAAAGAAAATAAGCTGGTGAAGTTTAAATGGGTAGACGATGAACCTCATTGTTATTTTGAGATGGAAATCGTACAGGACGAGCTGACCAATGATGTGGCCTTGGCCATCACCGACTTTGCGACCGATGAAACCCTCGCTGAGCGCAGGCAGATCTGGGATAACCAGATTACCTATTTACATAGCGTGCTGGGTGCCTAGATTTTTTCGCTTGCTTTGATTACCTTTGTGTATTGAAAAAGATCCACGTACTTCTGCTCAAAGCATTCATCAGGCCATTCTTCGTCACATTTTTTATTGTGATGTTCATTCTATTGATGTTCTTTCTTTTTAAGTACGTAGATGACTTAATCGGAAAAGGCTTTGAATGGTATGTGATTCTGGAGTTGATGTATTATGCATCCGCAGCTAACGTTTCCATGGCGCTGCCACTGTCGATCCTGCTCTCCTCTATCATGACCTTTGGCACCTTAGGGGAAAATTACGAGTTGGTAGCCATCAAATCTGCCGGTATCTCCCTGCAGAAGGCAATGATGCCCTTGCTGGTGCTCATTACCTGTATCTCCATCAGTTCTTTTTTCTTTTCCGATTACATGCTTCCGAAAGCCAACCTTAAATTTGGTTCTCTTTTGTGGGATATCAGGAACAAAAAACTTTCATTTCTGATTAAAGAAGGCGTGTTCAATAGCAGCATACCGAATTACTCCATCCGCGTAGATAAAAAAGGTGCTGACGGTGTTACCCTACACAACGTGATGATTTACGATCACACCAGTAACAACGGGATTGCCAAGATCATCATTGCGAAGGAAGGGAAGATGGCCAGTGACGACAAATACCTGCTGCTGAAATTGAAAGACGGCGTACGTTATGAAGAGTCCAGCGGCAAAAATGCATCTTACAACCCCAGACAGGAGCTTACCCGCATGCGCTTTAAGGAAACGGACCAGAAGTTCGACATCTCCAGCTTCAATATGAAGCGGACAGACGAACAGGGCTTCCGCAACAATACGCAGATGCTCAACCTGAAGGGGCTTACCAAAAAGCAGGACTCGCTGACTAAAGACCTGGATAGTACCAATAAGTATAACGCCACGGTCATCAACAATTACTTCAAACAAAATACCTACGTAAAAGGATACACCAGGGTGAAAGCTATACCGAAGGTGATCAAAGGAGATCTGCTGAATATGGTTCCGCAACCGCAGAAGCGCTCGGTGATCCAGAGTGCTTACGATCAGGCCAATTCGGTCAAGCAGAACGTCTCCGCACGTGTTGGCGACTTCGAGGAGCGTACCAAGAACATCATTAAGGTGCAGATTGAGTACCAGAAGAAATTTACCCTTGCCTTTTCCTGTCTGCTGCTGTTCTTTATCGGGGCTCCCCTGGGGGCCATCATCAGGAAAGGCGGACTGGGTCTTCCGGTGGTAATGGCAGTCGTGTTCTTCCTGATCTACCATGTGATCAGTACTGTAGCGGAAAAATCGGCATTGACAGGTACCTTGCTGCCTTTTTTCGGTCCATGGCTGGCCATAATTGTATTGTCTCCACTGGGTGCATTTCTTACTTATAAGGCGACAGTAGATTCCGCTTTATTTGACATCAGTGCCATCAAACAATTCTTTATCAATCTTTTCAAAAAGAAAAAATAAGCGCCTTTATTCCTTACGTATATATGATACTAGGAGCGTGGAAATTGCTCAGGAAGGTTGTAACTTTGTACAGTAATCTTAGAAAATGGAAATCAAATTAAATGCGATAGAAGAAGCTGTCGCTGACATTAAAGCTGGTAAAGTAATCATCGTTGTTGATGATGAAGACAGAGAGAACGAAGGTGACTTTCTGACCGCCGCTTCTAATGCAACCCCTGAAGTGATTAATTTCATGGCTACTTATGGTAGAGGATTAATTTGTGCTACTTTAACAGAACAGCGATGCGACGAGCTTAACCTGGAGCCTATGGTGGGCAAGAACACTGCTGCCTATGAAACCAATTTCACCGTTTCGGTGGATCTGCTGGGCCATGGTTGTACTACCGGGATCTCTGCATCCGACAGGTCAAAGACCATCAAGGCATTGATTGACCCCAATACAGATCCTGCTGAACTCGGCAGACCCGGACATATCTTTCCGCTTCGTGCTTTAGATGGTGGTGTGCTCAGAAGGGCAGGGCATACTGAAGCCTGCGTGGATCTGGCCAAACTTGCAGGTATGGAGCCCGCAGGTGTGCTCGTGGAAATCCTGAAGGAAGATGGTGAAATGGCCAGGCTTCCGGATTTGATAAAAATTGCTGCTCAGCATCAGCTGAAAATTATATCGATCAAAGATTTGATTGCTTACCGCTTAAGTAAAGAAAGTCTGATCAAACAGGAAGTAACCGTAAACTTGCCGACACAATGGGGCGATTTCAAAATGACGGCTTACACACAGCTGGATAATGGTGCAACGCACCTGGCCATCAGCAAAGGCGAGTGGACAGTGGATGAAACTGTAATGGTCAGGGTCCACAGCTCTTGTGTTACCGGTGATATCTTCGGCTCTTGCCGCTGCGACTGTGGTCCTCAGCTGCACAAAGCAATGGAGATGATTGATAAGGAAGGGAAAGGACTGATCGTTTACATGAACCAGGAAGGTCGCGGCATCGGACTGATCAATAAACTTCGTTCTTATAATTTACAGGATGCTGGTTTTGATACCGTTGAAGCCAATATTGAACTGGGATTCAAAGGTGATGAACGTGACTACGGAGTAGGTGCTCAAATCCTCAGGGCAGAAGGCATTTCCAAAATGAAACTCATGTCAAACAACCCCACCAAACGTGCCGGTCTGATTGGATATGGTCTGGAAGTAGTAGATAACATTTCTATTGAAATTGAAAGTAATGTACACAATGAGGTATACCTGAAAACTAAAAGAGATAAAATGGGTCATCAGATTATGAAAGGATAGCCCTGGCTATTTCTTTTGATTTTTCTGCTGCTCAATTAATATGGCCTCTCTGTTGATCAATTGTTTGGTCTTGGCAGGGAGGCCTTCTTTTGCCTTCTTCTTTTGGGCCCTGCGGTATTCTCCGGTAATCTTTTGCAGGAACTCCCTGAAGCTGTCAAACTGTTGGGTATAGATGAGGCCCATTGAGGTGACATTGTTATTTTGATTGACACCGGTATTCGTAAAGATGGTCTGCTGTGTTGGCGGTTTGTTGGCCAGTTTTCCGATCAGGGTACCATCTTTTTTAATCAGCCCCAGGATCTCCACTTCGCCACCCACATTGTTCCTGCTGAAGCCTGACAGTGACAGGTCATTCAAATTTCCTCTATTAACAATACCGGCGTTGAGGATTACCCTGTCGTTGAAAAAGCGGAATGAAGCATTAGCCTCATTAAAAGAACGGATGTTGATGTCCACAAAATCCAGGTTCAATGAAGACAACACGTTGTTGAACTGATTGAAAAGCAACTCTGTAGCTGTGCTGGTTACCCCCGAAGTAAGTTGTCTTCCAAGGTCTTCCTGTCCCGTTCCGGGAGCAAAGCTCCGCCTGATGATCAGACTCAATGCCTGCAGGTTGAGGTTGTTGGAATCATTGAAATAGGTTTGCATCTCTTCCTTGATGGCGGGATTTGAAGGGAAAAAGATGTCCAGCTTGATGTCGGGTTTCATCAGCAATCCGGACAGACCCATCTCTACTTCGGTAGGTACTCTGTCGTCACTACCACCGTCCCTGTTTGCAGCTGTGTAAAGGTCTCTTAGGCTCGCTCTAAGCGCATATATGGCTTTCAGCTGGATCTGGGCCATCGTCGGATTTCCCGTCCAACGGATGGTTCCTCCCTGGCGGATGGTGAATTTCTTATTGATGACCTCCTGTGCCGTGAAATCAAAACTTCCGCTTTCAATGATGTAATCACCGGACATCTCAAAATCCCCCAAGCTATTGATCTTCAGGGTCAGGTCCGTCGCATTTCCTTTTCCGCTCAGTTTTCCAAGAGTTGTGTAAATGTTGGCGGTGCTGTTGGGGTCAACATCCAGTTTAAGGTTCATGGTAAGGCCGTCAAAGCTGGTTTGTTTTCTGACAATCTTGGTCGTATCTCTGGATACGAAAGTGATGAAATCTTTTGTGGAAACGGTCTCCGAACTGTTGAGCGGAAGATTGAAAACGGTTCCTTTTTCTGTTTTGGCATTGATGTCTATCGACATCCTGTTGGTTGGTCCTTTGAAAATGAATGTACCACTGCCGTATGCCTGGCCAAAATAAACGGGGTTATCTTTTTCTGTGGTATTGAGCGCCATGAAGTTTTTAGCCTTGACGACCACGTCTATTGTAGGCGTATTGATGTTGTTCAAATCTACAGTGCCATTTGCGACCGCTTCGTTGCGGTCCTTGTCCAGTAATTTCAGGTCTTCAATTTTAATGACGCTATTATTTACCGTAACCTTATCATTTAAGGTATAGGCGGTCTGCAGATAATTGATCGTCATATTCCCCTCATTAAAGGAAATGTCGCCATCGATTTCCGGCTTGCTGAAAGGTCCCTTGACGGTCAGTTCAGCGGAGATGTCACCCTTCAGGTTGGATACCAATTGTTTTACAAAGGGCTCTAGCACGGCAAGTTTACTTTCATTGAGCTTCACAGCCAGGTTAATTTCTTTCTTTTCCAGATCCAGCTTACCCTTCGCACTCAGGGTCTCCGAGTTGCCTGCAATAATGGAGGTGTAGATGTTTGCGGCGTTCTCCTTCTGATCAAAAGAAGAAGTGTCGGTCAGCTCTCCGATATAGGTATCATTGAAGGTCAGGGAATCGATCTTGATGTTGTCGGAAATCCTGGGTGCCTTTAAGATGTGATGTAGTTTTGTTTCTCCATTGACACGGCCTGCAAGTTTGACGCCAAGGGTCTTGACGAAAGGGTTCAGGGTTTTCAGGTCGAACTTCTTGAATCCTAAGGTGAGCAGGTCATTGGGGTCTTGCGACAAAGTGCCGTCGATCGTCAACAGCTGATCGCCGTTGCTCAGGTCGAAATTGCTGATTTCTGTTTTTCCGGCATTGAAGCTGATGCGTACTTTCTCCTGGATCTTCCAGTCTTCATTGTTGATTTTAAGTGTGGAAGGGAGAATGCTGACACGCCCCGCAGTATCCGCGCCAAATTCTACCAATCCATTTAAATCGAGTTGGTTATCATCTTCTGCATTGGAAAGTTTGACATTCAGCGTGAGGCTGTCATTGCGGAGGATATTTGAGATGTTGACATTTTTGATGTAAAGACTGTCGTTCAGATCCACCCGGTCTGAGGTCACAATGGCTTGCAGTTGATTGGTGGTCGTGTTCTCATCCACGATGATGTTATTGAGGACTACTCCCTGGTACTTCAGCTTTTTCACAAAGCCATTGAGGGTGGCAATGTTGTTGGGCGAATCAAAATTGCCGATGAATATCGCTTGTTCATCAATTTCAAGCCCCGGCACCAGTAGCGGTGCAATGGGTTCAAACTTTTTGATGGTAAGGTTGAACTGAAAAATCTGGTCCTTATATTTAAAGATGTCGGTCTTTAATGATGGAATGTATTGCTTGGCCAATGCCTTATAATAGGATGGAAGCGTATTCAGGTCATATTGCCCTTTAATGCTGGCGTCCAGAATATCGGAGTTGATGGTCAGGCTTCTTTCCTTGCCAACACCATTGGCAGAAAGCTGGACTGAGTCGATATGATAAATTCCCTTTACGTTATTGAGCAGAATGTGTTGTACCAATAGTTTTCCCTGGATGTTGTCGAGGTTGTTACCGGTAAAGTTGGTGCTGAACGTGGCGTCAACCTGCAGTGAGTCTTTGTATAATTTTAGCGCCCTGAGTCTCGCCTGTTTGATCGTTGCCTTGAAGTTGAATGCAGGGAGTTTGTTGTTGAGGTTCACCCCGCCGTCGAACACCAGTTTCAGGTTTTTATCATTTACCCTCAGCTGCCCGTCGAAATATCTCTTTTCAAAGGTTCCGTCGATGCTCACATTTCTGTACCTGTATTTATTGAAGTCCAGGTATTGAATGTCGCCGTCGAGTTTCTCATACAGGTTTTTCAATTCCGTGCCGCGACCCTTGATGTTTAAAGAGGCGGTGATCTGGCCAAGGCTTTTTTCATTGATCAGGTCGCCGATGTTGAAGTCGTACGTTTTGACATTTCCTGAATAAGAAGGCGTTCCCGACTTATCGATTTTCATGTTCACGTCTGAGACCAGTCGCCCGAGTTTGGTCTTAAACTCTCCGTAGGCGATAAAGTCATTCTGAAAACCTGTGAAGGACCCGTTGAAGTTGATGTTCCCGAATTTGTTGATGATATCAGGAATGATTTTGACAGGTTTGCCGGTCACACCGCGCAGCAGTTGATCCAGGTCTTTCTTGTTGGTGCCCGCCATTTCAATTTTAAGGTCCATAAAGGTCTCTTTAAAATAGGGCAGGCCTTTCAAATTAAAATCTCCTTTGATGTAGGTGGCCTGGCCGCCTTTGATGCTCAGTTTCTTCGCCCTGAGGTTGTTGACCAGCCCGGTTACCTGGCCATCAATGTCGAGCTCCAGGTTCATCTGGTCCAGTGCAGACGTAAAAAAGGAGATGTCTTTCGAAGCAATATGGCTGTTTTTAAAGTTCGCCTTCATCCGGATTTTATTGAAGTAGTCGTTAAAATCCTTGAAGCTGCTGAAGCTCATGCTGAAGTAATCGGTCAGGTGACTCCTGTTCGTTTCCAGTACCAGTTTCTGCAGTTCGATCCTGTTGGAATCTACCGTTGTAAAAGCACTGAGGTTTTTAAGGTAGAAACCACTTTTCTCTTTAAAACTCAGGTTTTTGATGTCTGCCTGCAGAAAGTGATCGGTGGTATTGATCTTTTCGAGGATGCCGTTGAGGTTGCTCAGGTGTACATCTTCAAAGTTTACGCCCTTGATCACTGTATCTATTTTCAGGTTTTTATATTTAAAGGATAGGTTATTGAGAATAACCCTGTCGAATGTTACTTCAAAGGGTTTGCTTTTCTTTTTGACAGCTGGTTCTTCGGAACTGAAATAGTTGATGATGAAACTCAGGTTTGTGGATTCATCTTTGTATGACTTCAGGAAAAACAAACCATCATTCAGCTGTACCGTACTGATGTCGATGACCCTTTCCTTGAGTGAAAACCTGCTGATGTCTACCATCAGCTTAGGGCTGCTCAATAAAGTATCTTTCTGTTGATCCAGAACCAGCAGGTTTTCCAGCACGACAGACTTGAATGGTTTGATATAAAGTCCGGTAAGTGATACGGTTGTATTCAGCTCTTTGGAAAGATAAGAGGCTGCTTTTTTAGCTACAAAAGTCTGTATTGGTTTGAATTGGATGGCAAATAGAAGGACTACAACAAGTAATAACACTGATGCGACAATCCAAAGAAGTATTTTTAATAGTTTTTTAATAGTTTTGTAGCTTAATAATAATCATTGTGCCAGTAATACTTGCTATCGAATCTTCTTGTGATGAAACGTCAGTTGCTATCTGTAACAACGGCAAAATTACTGCCAATGTTATTGCCAACCAAACAATTCATGAAAATTATGGCGGTGTAATCCCTGAATTGGCTTCTAGGGTACATCAGCAAAATATCGTCCCCGTGATACAGCAGGCATTAAAAGATGCTAATGTAACTAAAAAGGAGCTAAATGCGGTCGCTTTTACACGTGGACCGGGATTATTGGGTTCATTGCTCGTCGGTGTGTCCTTCGCAAAATCATTTGCGCTGGCGCTGGACCTGCCCTTAATTTCGGTAAACCACATGCATGCACACATCCTGGCCCACTTTATTGATGATCCAAAACCTTCTTTTCCTTTTCTATGCCTTACCGTTTCCGGTGGACATACCCAGATTGTGCTGGTGAAAGACTATTTTGACATGGAGATCGTCGGGGAGACATTGGATGATGCCGCAGGAGAAGCCTTTGATAAGACTGCAAAGATCCTGAACCTTCCTTATCCTGGTGGTCCGCTGATCGATAAATATGCAGCTTTGGGTGATCCCTTGGCTTTTAAGTTTCCCGAGCCGCAGATCAAAGACCTGAATTACAGTTTCAGCGGACTGAAAACAGCGATCTTATATTTTATCAGGAAACAGGAGCTGGAAAATCCTAACTTTATTGAAGAGCGACTGGCGGATATTTGTGCTTCAGTGCAGCATAGCATTGTGCATATCCTGTTGAACAAGCTGAAAAAAGCAGCTAATCAATATGGAATTAGACAAATTGCGATTGCCGGTGGGGTTTCAGCCAATAGCGGATTGAGAAATACGCTGGCCGCAACCGCAGAGAAAGAAGGATGGGAAGTATTTATTCCTGCTTTTCAATATTGTACAGACAACGCAGGCATGATTGCTATTGCCGGTTACCAGAAATACCTGAAGCAGGATTTTGTGGGACAGGAGGTATCACCAATGTCCAGAATGGAGTTTTAATAGTCCCCTCAGGGAATGATATAATCAAAAAAATATGAATACAACGAGTTTTATCTTTTTCGGTCTGATGCTCATCCCATTTGTCATCTTTATCATTTGGTTGGTGAAGCAGGATAACAGGAAAAACTATCTTGGACTTGCAGTACTTGCGGCTGCAATTATTGTTGCGGTGATTGTTGCGATCTATGTAGACGCCAAGTTTATGAATTTGCATCAGCAGCTAAAATAATCTGTTTGCTGTACTGAGGTCATCGTCATTGTGATCCGGTTCATACCGCTGATATGCTGGATAATTAAAGCATACGTCCGATATCATCATCTATAAAAAAAGCCGACAGTGCTGAAAACACTATCGGCTTTTTTTATATATTAATAGAGGTTATTCCCCTTTTTCTTCCAGCTTCTCGCCGGTTACCTCTGCTCTGATCTTTGCTTCGATTTCTTCAGAAAGCTCAGGGTTGTCCAATAACAGTTGTTTTACCGCATCTCTTCCCTGACCCAGTTTCGTATCACCATACGAGAACCATGAACCTGCTTTTTTTATGATGTTAAAGTCAACACCCAGGTCAATGATCTCTCCTGTTTTGGAGATACCCTCGCCAAACATGATGTCGAACTCTGCAATCCGGAAAGGAGGGGCCACTTTATTTTTAACGATTTTCACTTTTACCCTGTTTCCTGCAACCTCATCAGAATCTTTAATCTGTGAAGTCCTGCGGATGTCCAGACGTACTGAAGCATAGAATTTCAAAGCGTTACCACCCGTTGTGGTTTCCGGATTTCCGAACATCACACCGATTTTCTCACGCAGCTGGTTGATGAAGATACAGCAGCATCCTGTTTTAGAGATCGTACCTGTCAGTTTACGCAAAGCCTGTGACATCAAACGTGCGTGAAGACCCATTTTGGAATCACCCATCTCACCTTCGATCTCCGCTTTCGGTACCAATGCTGCCACAGAGTCAATCACGATCACATCAATCGCCCCCGACCTGATCAGGTTGTCTGCAATCTCCAGCGCCTGCTCACCGTTGTCCGGCTGTGATATCAACAGGTTGTCTACATCTACACCCAGTTTCTTTGCATAGCCTTTATCAAAGGCATGCTCCGCATCTACAATCGCTGCAAGACCACCTTTTTTCTGTGCCTCAGCAATGATGTGTGTGGCCAGGGTCGTTTTACCGGAAGACTCCGGACCATAAATTTCGATGATCCTTCCTTTCGGTACACCGCCAATACCTAAGGCAATGTCCAGGCTGATGGAGCCAGTGGAAATAGATTCGATAGGCTCTACAGGATTGTCCCCTAATTTCATTACGGTGCCCTTGCCATATGATTTTTCTAACTTGTCTAAAGTTAGTTGTAGTGCTTTTAATTTGTCTGCGTTTGCGCTCATATTGTAAAATCTGTGAGTAGGAGTGCTAATTATGTTAGCAAATATAAGTTAATGTTTAGTTCCTAACAAGAGGTTGGTAAAATATTTTTTGATTGCCATTAATTTTCGCTAATTATTTTAGTTAATTTATTATTCTGCTGAAAATATTTGCAAATATTAGTAATCTCGCACACATTGCATTTCGGCGATCGGGCTACACATACGTAACGACCGTGAAGGATCAGCCAGTGGTGAGCAATGTGTATGGTATGCTGAGGCAGGTTTTTAACCAAATCTTTTTCTACTGCAAGGGGTGTCTTTCCAGTCGAAAGACCGATTCTTCGTGCCACACGATACACATGGGTGTCTACAGCCATGGCCGGTGCGTTATAGATGACAGAGGCAATTACATTCGCTGTCTTTCGTCCCACACCTGGCATCTTCTGGAGCTCCTTCACATCAGAAGGCACCTCATTGTTGAAATCATGTAGCAACATATTGGCCATTCCTACGAGGTGTTTTGCCTTGTTATTGGGATAACTTACACTTCGGATGTAATCAAATACAATGTCCGGTGTGACTTCCGCCAGGGCCTTTGCATTTGGAAAACGCTGGAAGAGTGCGGGGGTGACCTGGTTGATGCGTTTATCCGTACACTGTGCGGAGAGAATGACTGCGACAAGCAGCTGAAAAGGATTGTTGTAATGTAGTTCTGTTTCAGCATCAGGTTGTTTCGCCGCAAAATGGGCCACAAAAGCCTGATATCTTTCTTTTTTAAGCATCAGCAAATATAAAAAAATGAAAGGTCATGACATAAAAAAAGCTGCCTGATGAGGGCAGCTTCAAATGCGTTTCTGATTTACTTGGAGCGGGAGTAGGCCAGGATCTTCTCGATTGTATCATCAGAAGGATTCATTTTAAGGCTGTCCAGCTGTTTGCTGATCTGCTCATAGAAATTCATATCAATTTCCATAATTGTTTCAGGACCCAGATTATCCTGTTTTTGTTCCAAGTGATTGAACTGGTTAAGTGAAGTAGAGGTTTCTATCATAAGCGATTTAAAAAATAATTGTTTACTAAGGTAAACGTTATTCATTTCACTTTATTTTAGTTAAACCACTAATCTTGTATAACTATTTTATTACAATTGAAATTAAGAGATTTCTTTCACCTTCATCATTTTTCTGAGGTTGCTTAAAGCGTAGCGCATACGTCCCAGCGCAGTGTTGATGCTCACATCTGTCAGCTCAGCAATTTCCTTAAAACTCAGGTCTGCATAATGGCGCATGATGAGTACTTCTTTCTGATCGTCCGGCAAGAGGTGGATCATCGCCCGAAGGTCATAATGGGTTTGCTCACGCAACATCTTCTC
The DNA here is from genome assembly GCF_000170795.1 of Pedobacter sp. BAL39. Taxonomy (GTDB): domain Bacteria; phylum Bacteroidota; class Bacteroidia; order Sphingobacteriales; family Sphingobacteriaceae; genus Pedobacter. Next base: position 38,240 of record NZ_ABCM01000021.1, on the reverse strand, counting down.
TTCTGCACTTTCTTCTTGGATCTGCAACAGGTTGAGAATGTCGGTGCCGTCAGCACTGGTGATCACAGGTGCACGTTTCTCCCTGCGGAAGTAATCGATTACCAGGTTATGGGCAATACGCATCACCCATGGTAAAAACTTACCTTCCTCATTGTAACGTCCCGAACGTAGTGTGTTGATAACTTTGATGAAAGCATCCTGAAAGATGTCTTCTGCGAGATATTGATCCTTAACTAATAAATAGATTGAAGTGTAGATTTTTGACTTGTGTCTTCTCAGGAGTTCCTGCAAGACTGTTTCTTCCCCGGTCAAATACATCTTCACCAAGTCCTGATCACTATATAATTCTAATTTCATAGGAGTATCCGTACTAATATGTTCCCTGCTAATTTGCTATAAAATATTTAGTAGAATTTTTTTTCTATATAGTTTCTCCTGTTAGTTAGTGTGTTAGTTTGTCAGTTGGTTTTTCAAAAGAAGCATTTTTTATTTAGAATACAATATAAAAAGTGTTAAAAAAAATTAAAACTGCTTTTATAGCCTTATTTTTGCACCCTCCCTAAAAAACCTTAATTCCTTTTTTTGGGTTATATTCGCAGTATTCCTATGCAGAAATCAATGAAGAACGAAATCGACAAAGATCCACACCAACATATCATCATAAAAGGTGCCAGAGTGCACAACCTCAAGAATATAGACGTCGCAATTCCTAAAAATAAACTGGTAGTCATCACCGGAATGTCGGGCTCGGGCAAGTCGTCCCTGGCTTTTGACACGCTTTATGCGGAGGGACAACGCCGCTACGTAGAGAGCTTGTCGTCCTATGCCCGGCAGTTCATGGGCAGGATGAACAAACCCGACGTGGACTACATCAAAGGGATTGCTCCTGCCATCGCCATTGAGCAGAAAGTGATCACCTCCAACCCGCGTTCCACGGTAGGTACCTCCACAGAGATCTATGATTACCTGAAGCTCCTCTTCTCCAGGATTGGCAAAACCTACTCTCCGGTATCGGGTGAGCTGGTGAAGAAAGATACGGTAAGTACCGTGGTAGATTTCATCTCCGGACTGGAAGAAGACAGCACGGTCACCATCTTTTGCCCGCTCTTCCCACACAACAACCGATCCCTGAAGGAAGAACTTGCTGTCTTGCTACAGAAAGGCTTCCTGCGTGTATTTTATAAAGATGCCATTCATAAAATTGAAAGCATCCTTGAGGATGCTTCGTTCAAGGATTTCGAACTGAAGGATGCCGAAACGGTACGCATCCTGATTGACAGGATTGTGCTGAACCAGGAAGAGGAGACGCTGAGTCGTATTGCAGATTCCGTGCAAACTGGTTTCTTTGAAGGAAAAGGAGATCTGTATGTGGACCACGATGGTAAAACCAGTCACTTCTGCGACCGCTTTGAGCTGGATGGCATCCGCTTCGACGAGCCGACACCCAACTTCTTCAGCTTTAACAATCCCTACGGTGCATGTAAAAGATGCGAAGGGTATGGAAATGTGATCGGCATCGATGAAGACCTCGTGATCCCCGATAAAAGCAAGAGCATATATGACAATGCCATCGCCCCATGGCGTGGTGAAAAAATGCGCGAATGGCTGAACAAGCTGATCAAAAGCGCAGATAAATTTGACTTCCCCATCCACAGGTCTTACCATGACCTTACAGAAGCGCAACAACGTTTGCTGTGGACGGGCAACAAATATTTCTCGGGACTCGACGACTTCTTCACAGAACTGGAACAGCAAACCTATAAAATCCAGTACCGTGTGATGCTCAGCCGTTACCGCGGTAAAACCGTTTGTCCGGATTGTAAAGGGTCACGCCTCCGCAAGGATGCTTCTTATGTGAAGATCAATGGAAAGTCGATCATGGACGTGGTGCTCATGCCATTGTCGACCATCCAGGAGTTTTTTGACAACCTGGAGCTTTCTGCCAATGATGTAAAAATCTCCAAACGCCTGCTGTCGGAGATTGTCAACCGCATATTGTACCTGAACAATGTTGGTCTGGGTTACCTGACCCTGAACAGGCTTTCGAATACGCTTTCCGGTGGGGAGTCGCAGCGCATCAACCTGGCAACCTCATTGGGCAGTAGCCTTGTAGGCTCTGTGTATGTGCTGGATGAGCCCAGCATCGGACTGCATCCCCGTGATACCAATAAGCTGATTGAAGTATTGATCTCCCTCCGTAATGTGGGTAATACCGTGCTAGTGGTAGAACATGAGGAAGAAATGATGAAAGCGGCAGACCACATCATCGACATTGGCCCGGAAGCGGGTACCCATGGTGGTAACCTGGTGTTTAGCGGCACTTACGAAGAGATCATCAAAGATAAAAACAGCCTCACCGGTAAGTACCTTTCCGGCGAAGAGAAAATCAGTGTGCCAAAGAAAAGACGCAACTGGAAAGATCATATCGTGATTAAAGGCGCGCGGGAGAATAACCTCAAAAACATTGATGTCAAATTCCCGCTCGGTATCTTTACAGTGGTCTCCGGTGTATCGGGATCAGGAAAGACCAGTCTCATCAAAAAAATCCTTTATCCGGCCCTGCAGAAAGCCATTGGCAACTACGCCGGGGAGCAGACAGGTGCTTATGACGGTATTTTTGGGAATTACGACCTGGTGAGCCAGGTGGAACTGGTAGATCAAAACCCTATCGGGCGTTCTTCACGCTCCAATCCGGTGACTTATGTGAAAGCATGGGATGACGTGCGGGCATTGTTTGCCGCATTGCCAGCTTCGAAAGCTGCCGGCCTGAAACCTGCCGCATTCTCCTTTAACGTAGAGGGCGGACGCTGTGATGTATGCCAGGGCGAGGGTGAAGTGAAGATCGAGATGCAGTTTATGGCTGATATCTTCCTTCCTTGTGAGGCATGCGGAGGGAAACGTTTCAAGCAGCAGGTACTCGACATCACTTATAATGATAAAAATGTTTCTGACATCCTTGACCTGACCATAGATGAGTCGGTGGCCTTTTTTGCCAATGAGCCCAAAATCTTGAATAAACTGCAGCCGCTGGTGGACGTAGGACTGGGTTATGTGCACCTTGGCCAGTCGTCCAATACCCTGTCGGGCGGAGAAGCGCAGCGGATCAAGCTGGCGTCCTTCCTGATCAAAGGTAACAATGCCAGTAAAACGGTATTCATCTTTGATGAACCCACTACGGGATTGCACTTCCACGACATAAAAAAGCTGTTGATTGCAATGAATACGCTGATTGAACAAGGGAATACGATCCTGGTGATTGAGCACAATATGGACATGATCAAGTCGGCCGACTGGGTCATTGACATCGGTCCCGAAGGTGGTGATAAAGGTGGAAATGTAGTGTTTGAAGGCACTCCGGAGGCCCTGCTATCGGAGAAAGCTTCTTACACAGCGAAGTATTTACTGTCACATATGAATTAATTGTATCTTCGCCCATGCTTTTTTTAACACTCTTTCTGGGGATCTTGTTGAATATGGTGGGATACATCCCTCCGGGAAATATCAACCTTACCGTGGTGCAGATCACCATCACGCGTGGCATTCGTCAGGCCTTATATTTTATAGGTGCCTTTTCGACCATAGAGATACTCTTCACCTTTGGCGTGATGCGCTTTGTGCAATGGTTGTCCAGTGAAATCGTACTGGATAACATTATTGATGTGGTGATGATCTTTATGTTTGGCATCCTTGGGCTCATCACATGGAGGTCCCGAAGGGAGATGCCCAAGGCCGACTATTCTAAAAAGGACAGTATCCGTTACGGCATGTTGCTGGGTGTGCTGAACCCAATGCAGATTCCTTACTGGTTGTTTGTGGGGAGTTACCTGATTTCCCAGGAGTGGATCAATACCGGGTTCTTATCACTTTCCATTTTCAGTATCGGGTCAGGGATTGGCGCAGCGCTTGCCTTGTATGGTTTTGCACGTTTTGCACAGTACATCCAGGAGAAGTTTACCCTGAGCAGTTACGTCATCAATAAGAGCATCGCCATCTTGTTCTTCTCGCTGTCGGCCTACCATATCGGCAAGGTGGTTTACATCCACCTGATCAAGTGATTATTTCTTTAGAAATTCGACATTCCAGATCTTTTCTGCCCTCCGGCCGATGATCCAGAAGGAGGCGGCCAGCACACAAAAGAACAGCGCTTTATGCCAGCTGTCCCAGAAATATTCGAAATACCGCGTGTACAGGTTGATGAATAAAAAGGTAATGCCAAATTCTCGTGCGATGTCGTCCCTGTTTTTTAATCCCACATAGATGCTGATCAGGCATGCCACTGCAGAAATGATCGCCCAATAGAAGAGGCTGATCTGCCGGATGCCATACCAGGCTTCCAGTGTCCCGAAGTTGCCGAATACCGACAGCAACCATAAGGATACGAAAAGATAAATCATGCCGCTGATGTAGGTAGTCATGAAAAAATCATCCAGTTTCTTCTGGTTTTTAAGGAAAAAGGAAACGCCGGTCAGCAGTGCACCAAAAGCAACAAAGCGCAGCGGATAGTTCATGCCCAGAAAGTAAAAATTGCCCCTGGAGATGTAACCTGTTTCAGTGCCGAACCAGGCGCCAAGGGAGATGAGCATAAATGCCCATATCAGGCGTGATCTGAATACATAAGCTAGGATGGCGTAGATGATCACGCCCATCAGCATCAGTACCGACAAATGCCCGCTGCCATTGTCGATCGCCTTGCCAAGGTAGGCAATGGCATTTGCCGTGAGCATCACCGCCGTAAAAATCAGGGCATCATTACTGAAGATCTGGTGCGACATGGTTTTCCGCCGCTTAAAACTCAGGTAAAATAAATATCCGGCTACGGCAGCGGAGATAAGGCTGATGACACCATCGGAGGTGTCATACAGCTTTTCTAAATATTTCAGTACTTTGTCGTCGATCAGAAGGGCACCCAATGCGATTACGCCGCAGGCCATGGCAATCCAGAAGGAATATTGTGCGAGCCGGCGCCAGTCGAAACTCTTAGCCTCATAGCTGCCACGCAGCTGCTGCACATCTGCCTCGGAGAGTAGTTTTTCTTCCTGCCAGTGCTCCAGCATCTCATCCAGAAAGTCACTTTTCTCCTGATCAATTTTCATGAGTATTGCAGTTATTTATTTTAGTAACTCCACCTTTTTGCTGTTTCCAACAATCCAGACGACGTCTTCATTCTCAAATACCAGGTTGGAGTCCGGGTTCAATATGCGTTCTCCCTTGCGTTCGATCCCTACCACCAGCCCCTGTGTTTTTTCACGGATGCCCGAGCTGCGTATGCTCTGCCCATATACAGGGGAACTGCTGTTGATGACAATCTTCTGCAGCGTCATGTCCTTTTTCGGGAAGTTGGACTCTTCCGGCACCTCTTCTTTGGAAGCATCAAAGAGCTCCTGGATGGTGGCCAGCTGTGCATCTGTACCAATCAGCATGACTTTGTCATTCGGGTACAGGCGCTCGTCTCTTCCTGGTGTAGGGATCATGATCTTGCCTCGCTCTATCAATGCAATATTTACGCCATATTTCTCACGGATAGAGAGCTCTACCAGCGTTCTGCCGACGAGGTTAGACTCGGGGGCTACGACAAGCTCGGCAAGGTGGGTATCCCAGGGCAGGATTTCCGGGGTCGCCTTCTGTGCTTCACGTGCATTAAGGTTGCCAAGGAACCTGCTTTCCAGCTTGTTGTAAAATGACTGCAGTCTTCTGGAGAAGATGACCATGGCAACCACAATCAGTACTGTAGCAAAGGCAACGGCAATCCAGGTGCTGTAGAACTGGTAAATGAGGAACCCTACAAAGAAGAGGGCAATGGAAATCCGTAACACTTCCAGAGAAATCAAAGGGCCACGGGTATATTTTTTGTTTAGCCACAAATGTGAATAGGCTTTGCGTTCAATCCTTCGGATGGCAAGTGCATGAAGAAATGGCGTCATCAGGATCAGTGTTAAGATCAGGCTGATGATGATCCCATTGTTACCATTGATGATGTTTTTGGTGATGAAGGGCTGCAGGTACCTGGACCCTAGAAAGACCAGTGCAATCAGGATGACACTGTGGATGATGGTATTGAAAGTATAGGACTTCAGCAGGATCTTCCAGTCGCTCAAAGTAGTGATTCCCGCAGTGCTGCTGCTGTACCGTTTGATGCCTTCTATGAATTTTTTCGGCAGGGTGCGGTCCAGAAAAAGATAGAACGCTTCTGAAGATTGTATCAGATAAGGGGTAGTGAAGGTCGTGATGGCTGATACGGCTACCGCGATGGGGTAGAGGAAGTCGCTGGTCACTTTCAGGGTGAGGCCAAGTGTAGCAATGATGAATGAAAACTCACCGATCTGCGCCAGGCTAAGTCCTGTCTGTACGGATGTCTTTAACGGTTGCCCCGATAGCAGCGCTCCTAATCCGGAGCTGAGGAATTTACCTACGATGGTGGCGATGGTGATGATGACGATGGGTACCGCATAATCTACCAGGATTCCCGGGTCGATCATCATGCCCACAGAAACGAAGAAGATGGCTGCAAAAAGGTCTTTTACCGATTTTGTCAGGTGCTCAATGCGTTCTGCCTGTGTCGTTTCAGCAAGTATGGAGCCCATGATGAAGGCACCCAGTGCCGGCGAGAAGCCAACCTTGACGGCGAGCAACACCATCAGCAAACATAAGGCGATGGATACCACAAGCATGGTTTCATCATTCATCAGTTTCTTTGTCGCCTTCAGGAAGGTAGGCACCAGGAAGATCCCCCCGATGAACCAGAGTACCAGGAAAAAGCTGAGTTTCAGGATGGACACCAGCATGTCGGCCCCAGCGAACTGCTGACTAACTGCCAATGTAGACAAGAGTACAAGTAGTAATATGGCCACGAGGTCTTCCACAATGAGCACCCCGAACACAAGGCCTGCAAACTTCTTGTGTTTGACACCAAGCTCCTCAAAGGCCCTGATGATGATGGTGGTTGAGGAGACGGAAAGGATACCCCCGAGGAAAATACTGTCCATGGTAGACCAGCCCATGGCGAGCCCGGCAAAGAAACCAATGAGCAGCATACAGACCACCTCCACGATGGCCGTGATGGATGCGGAGCCGCCAACTTTGACCAGCTTCTTAAAGCTGAACTCAAGGCCGAGGCTGAACAGTAAAAAGATGACCCCGATTTCTGCCCAGATGGTGATGCTCTCGTTGTCAGTTACGGTAGGTATAAAATGTATGTGCGGACCTACAAACAGGCCTGCAAGGATGTAGCCCAGTACCAAGGGCTGTTTAATGCGTTTGAAGAGGAGCGTGGTAATTCCGGCAGCGGCAAGTATTAAACCCAGATCAGTAATCAATACGGGTATATGTATCATAGAAAATGTTTTTTTAATGTTATAAATATTATGAACTGAAGCATAATTTTTAATTACCAAAAAGCATGTTTTGGACACCAGTGGTCCGGGCTATAATCATATGGGGAACTGAAATAAAAGTATCTGGGATCGGGAATGACCGTGCTGCTGACCAGCCCCTGCTGTTGCCTTGCCTGTGAAAGGAGCGACGACTTACAGCATTTTGTCTGCGTATGGCTCAGTGCCGGAAGGTCTTCAAAAAAGCTGGATTTCAGAAAACCATTGCTGCGGGAATGCTGACTGAAATAAAGGGATGTACCTTTGAGTTCTTTTCTGGCCATTTTTTGTATGGCCGCGGCAACTGCTTTCCCTTCTGAATGCTGAAAGGAAACTATCTGGATAAATAAGCAAAATACTGCAGATATAAGTAGCCTCATTGCAGTAAATATACTAAAAAAGCATTAAGAAAGGCGCCCGAAGTAGGCTAAAGTGTCTTCTTTGTCTTTTTTTAACTGGATTTTCAAGGCTTCAAGACCACTGAATTTCACATCATGACGGAGGAATTCCAGAAAGTGCATCGTGATGTACTGACCGTAAATCTCTTTGTCAAAATCAAAGATGTTCACTTCAATATTTCTGGTCATTCCGTTGATGGTAGGACGCTGACCGATATAGGCCATCCCCTTATATATGCCCTCTTCCATCTCAACGGTAACGGCATAGATGCCATCCGAAGGGATCAGCTTATAGGTTTCTTCAATGAATATATTGGCGGTAGGATACCCTATGGTCCTGCCAATTTTATCCCCCTTAATTACTCTTCCATACATGGAGAAGTCGTAACCCAGGTAATGTGATGCCTGTCCGACAGCCCCGTTGAGCAGCGACTGCCTGATTTTGGTAGAGCTGACCGCCACATCATCGATGTCCTGCTCAGGGATCACCTCAATGCTGTAGCCAAAGGGATCTGAAAACTCTTCCAGCTCCGGCATACCCCCTTTACGGTCTTTGCCAAAACGGTGGTCGTAACCTACAATCAGCTCTTTTACGCCGATGGTATCTACCAGGATGTTTTTGATGTATTCTGCCGGGCTCAGGTTGGAGAAGTCCCTGGTGAAAGGCGTGATGATGAGGTGGTCTACGCCAAGACCTTCCAGGATGCTGGCCTTTTCAGCGATGGTATTGATCAGCTTCAGGTCCTGATTTTCAGGGTCAATGATCATGCGCGGGTGCGGAAAGAAGGTCAGGATAACACTCTCGCCATTGCTGGCTTTGGCCAGCTCACATAACCTTTTGATAATCTTCTGATGGCCAAAATGAACACCATCAAAAGTACCGATAGTGACCACCGCATGGTCCAGCTTTTTAAAATCAGAAAGATTGTAATACGTTTTCATAATTTAATGTAAGGCATGTCTTTTCACCACGCCGCCTTTGATGTCTGCAATCTGTTGCTGCACCACAAAAGCGTTGGGATCAATGTTCCTGATTTCGGTCAGCAAGGTACTGATCTCCAGTTTGGTCACGACAGTATATAAAATATTGATGTCTTTTTGCTCTCCATAGCCACCCTCGCCTTTGTAAACGGTGACTCCTCTTTTCATCCTGTCGATGATCACCTGTTTGATCTCCTCATTGCTTTCGGAGATGATCGTTACGCCAGTGTATTGCTCAATACCATTTACGACAAAATCCACTGTCCGGGATGCGGAAAGGTAGGTAAGGATGGAATACATGGCCGTTTCGATGCTGAGGAAGATTGCCGCGAAGGCGAAGATGATGATGTTTAGGATCAGGATGATGTTGCCAACGGTAAGTGTACTTTTCCTGCTGATGTAAAGCGCCAGCACCTCGGTCCCGTCAATGACACATCCTCCACGCATGGCAAGGCCGATGCCTCCGCCAAGGAAGAGGCCACCGAAAAAGGCAATCAGCAACTTTTCGTGGGTGATGGGCTGAAAAGGAAGGGCCGTCAGCAATACGGCAAGCACCAGAATGGCAATGGCCGTTTTAATGGCAAAACCTCTACCGATTTGCCGGAAACCAAGGATCACAAAAGGAATGTTGATCAGGATGATGAGGTAGGAGAGGTTATAACCCGTAAGTGTATGTACAATCAGGGAGATGCCTGTCACACCACCATCGATAAATTCATTGGGCATGAGAAAACTCTTCAGTCCGAAACATGCAGAGACGATGCCAGCAGAGATGAGCAGGAGGTCTTTAATAAACCTTGCATTTTTGCTTTTTATCTGGCTTTGCATCTGTATAGATTAAATTTCTGGTGCTGTGGGTACTTCTTTTTTGCTGCGCAGGTGGGCTACAAGTTCAGCTACTTCATAGGCATTCTCCAGTTGAAAGCTGCCACTCCTTGTCCGTGTTAATTTAGACAGGTAGGCGCCATTGTTCAGCTGGCGGCCAAAGTCTGATACCAGCGACCTGATGTAAGTACCCTTACTGCATACGATCCTGAAGTCTATCTCCGGCAGTTCAATTCTGGTAATTTCAAAAGCGGAAACAGTAACATTGCGCAGGCGCAGTTCTGTTTCTTCGCCACGACGTGCTTTGACATACAGCCGCTCACCATTTACTTTTACCGCGGAATGTGCCGGTGGATACTGTTGTATATCACCCTTAAAAGGTGCTGTTGCGGCATAGATGTCTTCCTCAGTAATCCCTTCCAGCGGGAATTCCTGATCTACAGCTGTTTCCATGTCGAAAGAAGGGGTCGTCGCACCCAAAACCATGGTACCTGTATATTCTTTTTCTTCTGCCTGAAAGCTGTCGATCTGCTTGGTGAGTTTTCCTGTGCAGATGATGAGCAGTCCTGTTGCAAGTGGATCCAGGGTTCCGGCGTGGCCCACCTTAAGTTTTAATGGTTTCAGGGAATTGCGGATCTTGCCCACTACATCGAAGCTGGTCCATTTGTAGGGTTTGTTGATCAGCAACAACTCTCCTTCAGCGAAGTTGAATTCCGGGAATGTGGTCGTCTTTAATAAGTTTTCGCGCTCTGTCATCTCCATATGCGTTTCTAAAAAAACGCCTTTCATTTATTAATTACTTCCAATTGTGGGTGTTAGCCAACATTTAAATCAATTCCGGCATAATACATGCCGATGATAATGATACCAATGATAATTCTGTACCAGCCAAATACGCGGAAACCGTGCTTGGCAAGAAAACCAATAAACGATTTGATCGCAATGATGGCCACAATAAAGGCAATCAGGTTTCCAAATAACAAAAGCTTAATGTTATCAGTATTCAATAGATGGTAACCTTGGAGCAGCTTATATCCAGTTGCCGCACACATGGTTGGTACAGCCAGGAAGAAAGAAAACTCTGCCGCCGCATGCCTGGTGAGCTTCTGTTGCATACCGCCGATGATGGTGGCTGCACTTCTGCTCAACCCTGGAAAAACAACAGCCAGCACCTGAAAACAACCAATCTTGAAGGCCGTCATGTTTGTGATTTCTGCCTCATTGTGCACTTCCCCCTTTTTGAAAAACTTGTCGATAAAAAGAAGGACAATACCCCCCAGGAAGAGCACCACAGCAATAAATATCGGATTGCCGAGTGTCTCGTCGATAAAGTCGTTGAGTAGCTTTCCAAAAATAAGGGCTGGAATGACGGCGATGATCAGCTTCAGGTAGAACTGCCATTTGCTGAAATCAAAAAACTTCTTCCAATAGAGTACTACAACGGCGAGGATAGCGCCAAGCTGTATGGCAACTTCAAAAAGTTTCACAAATTCATCTTTGCCAATACCCATGAAACCGCTGGCAATGACCATGTGACCTGTAGACGAGACGGGCAAAAACTCAGTTAATCCCTCTATAACAGCGAGAATAAATGCTTGTATGTAATTCATAAAAGGCCCTATTTTTTTAAGATGGCATACACACCGAAGGCGAAGCCAAATAAAACAACCATAGGAGCTAACAGGGTTTTCCTGAAATCATAAATGTCTGTTGTGCCGATCATGAGGATAAAACCGACAACTACAATTGCGATGCTGATCAGTAACAATTGATAATTTTTCTTTGTAAAGACCATTTCGTTGTTGTCCTGGTTTGCGGAGGTTGATTTTTTTTCTGCCATTATCTGTAAAGGTCGTAAATTTTTAAACGTAAGTATTTGCTCACTGCAAAGGAAGTGCTGATACCGGTGATGAAGATGCCCAGTCCGACAAGACCCAGCAGTACAATCCCAAATTCGGTATAATTTCTAAGAATGACAATTTCAGGAATTTCGCGTTGTGCGTAGTATAAAAGTCCCAGGAGGATCAGGATGGCAATGAAAGCAGCAATCAGGCCATGCAAGGCTGCAATCAGTACAAAAGGCCTGCGGATGAAGTTCCTGGTAGCACCTACCAGTTGCATGCTCTTGATCAGGAAGCGCTGTGAATAGATGGCCAGCCTGATGGTATTGTTGATCAGAGCCACAGAGATGACAAGTAAGATGGCGGCAAATACCAGGATGATCAGTCCGATGGTATTGATGTTATTGTTCACCATGTCAATTAGCGAACTCTGGTAGATGACCTCTTTTACTGCCGGATTTTTTGACAGGTTGGCTTTCAATGCCTCGATGCTTTTGTTATTGGCATAATCTGCCTTCAGGTATACGTCAATAGTAGATAACAATGGGTTATACCCAAGAAAGTTCACGAAGTCTTCGCCAAGGTCAGTGGTCAGGTTCTTTGCTGCCATTTCCTTGTTGACGTATTGGGTATTCTTGATGGCAGGATTGGAATTGAGTTCTTTCTGAAATGCAAGGATATCTGCTTCCTTAGCGCTCTCATCCACGATGATGTTTAAAACAATGTTTTCTTTTACATAGTTCGAAAGGTTCTTTGCGTGCACCAGGATCAAACCTAACATACCCAGCATGAGTAGTACCAGGGCTATGCTGAAAATTGTTGAGATATAAATGGTTTTTGTCTTCTTAGAAGCATCGCTAACTTCAAATTCTTCCATGTATTCAGTGTTTATGTTTTGCGAAATTAAAAAATATAAGCAACTAATTTAAAATTATCCGTCCATTATGCCTTTTTTATGCACCATCGGCTTTTTTCATCCCAGGGAAACGCTAGAATACCCTTCCCTTGTGCAGGCTGATTACTTCATTACAACGGTGGGAATACAATCGCGTTGTCAAGTCTTTGTAACATTCTTGTACCAAAAAGGTTTTTTTCGCGTTGTTATAGGGACTGCCGATGCAGGCGTCCTAAAAACAACATCAATGGATATCAATTAAAACATCTTAAACCACCATCTATGAAACAACAAATTACTTTTGCCCTTACCTTATTTTTAATGATCGCAGGTTTTTCGAGCTGCAAGAAAGAAGACCAGAACAGCAACAAAAGCAAACTTACAGGAACCTGGAAGGTATCCAGGATTGAAACCATGGCTCCCGGCACGGAGACAACAAATTATACCGGCGTGTCCTCCGACTCTTTTGAGTTCAGGAGCAATGATGAGGATGAAGTGGTGGCCAACCTGAAATCTACCAGCTCTGTTGGCAATTATACGGTATTGGAAGGCACCGGTTTAAATATGACCATCTTCGGAAAGGTGATCGTTGGTGACATCAGCACAATTACAGATACTGACCTGGTATACCGCGGGACAGTTCAGGGCAGCAGCCCGGTCATAACAGAGACCTATTATTTCACCCGTTAACGGGGAAATCCATATACCGATATTCAATGATGTTAGATGATGACTTTACAGTCGGCAGCAGCTTTTTTTTTTGCTGTATGCCGACTGGCATAGTCGGTTTATTGTTGTTATATCCATTATAAGACGTCGGCTATATGACGTCTATACGACGGCTAAGGTTGACCTGGGGTTGACGTAGGGTTATAGAGGGGTTGAAGAGGCTAAATGGCCTTTTTGCCTTTTCAACCCCTCCTCAACCCCTCTTTTTTACGTCTCCAACCTTAGCTGTGGTATAGCCCGTGTATAGCGCGTAATGTGTCATCCCGCGCCCTAAACCGCTTATTTGACAAAGCGTTTCTGATCCAACCTTTATTTCCTTATTTTCGCGCTATTATATTATAGCGGAATGGATTATCAATTTAAAGAAATAGAACAAAGGTGGCAGAAGTTTTGGGCTGAACATCAAACATTCAAGGTGAGTGATGAGACCACAAAACCTAAATTTTACGTACTGGATATGTTTCCTTACCCTTCAGGGGCAGGACTCCATGTTGGTCACCCACTAGGTTATATTGCTTCCGACATATTTTCAAGATACAAAAGGTTAAAGGGATATAACGTCCTGCATCCAATGGGCTACGACTCTTTTGGCCTTCCTGCAGAACAGTATGCCATACAAACGGGTCAGCATCCGGCATTGACCACCGAGGTGAATATCAATACCTACAGAAGGCAACTGGATCAGATTGGCTTTTCGTTCGACTGGGACAGGGAGGTGCGCACCAGCGACCCTGGCTATTACAAATGGACACAATGGATCTTCATGCAGCTTTTCAATTCCTGGTACAACCTGGAAACAGACCGTGCGGAAGACATCACCACCTTGCTAGAGAAATTCAATGCTTCCGGCAGTGCCGATGTGAAAGCTGTATGTGATGAAGATGTTAAATCCTTCATGCCGAGCGACTGGGCCACGATGACCGATGAGGAACGTCAGGAGGAATTACTGAAATATCGTTTGACTTACCTTCGTGAGAGTACTGTAAACTGGTGCGCTGCATTGGGCACCGTGCTGGCCAATGACGAAGTGAAAGACGGTTACTCTGAGCGTGGTGGCCACCCTGTGGAACAAAAGAAAATGATGCAATGGAGTATGCGCATCTCTGCTTATGCAGAGCGTCTGCTGCAGGGATTGAATACGATCGACTGGCCCGAGCCGGTTAAAGAAATGCAGCGCAACTGGATCGGCAAAAGCATTGGTGCGAGCGTAAGGTTCAAAATCGAACCATCTGCGGAGAGCAACCTGCTGGCCAGCGACTACATTGAGGTCTTCACTACACGTGTCGATACCATTTTCGGTGTATCCTACCTTGTTCTGGCACCGGAACATGAACTTGTTGCAGCACTGACCACCACGGAACAGATGGTTGCTGTGAACGGATACATCCTGCAGACGAAGAAAAAGTCGGAACTGGACCGTATGGCAGATACAAAGACAGTTTCTGGTGCATTTACCGGAAGTTACGCGATTAACCCGGTGAGCGGTGAACGCGTACAGATCTGGATTGCCGACTATGTCCTTGCGGGATATGGTACTGGTGCGGTTATGGGTGTGCCAAGCGGCGACCAGCGCGACTGGTTGTTTGCGAAACATTTTGACCTGCCAATCATTCAGATCCTTGATGCACAAAAAGATATTGAGCTGCAGGCAGATGCGACTAAAGAAGGAACCTACATCAACTCCGGCATGATCAACGGAATGGATTACGCTACGGCTGTCCAAACCTTAAATGCATGGCTGGAAGAGCAGGGCGTGGGTAAAGCAAAGGTGAACTTCCGTATGCGCGACGCAATATTTGGACGCCAACGCTATTGGGGAGAGCCAATTCCGGTTTACTTCAAAGACGGGCTTCCATACCTCATCAAAGAAGAAGAATTACCGCTTTTATTACCTGAAATCGACAAATACCTCCCTACTGAAACTGGTGAACCTCCTTTGGGTAGGGCTGCCGACTGGACCTATGAGGATGAATATGAGTATGAATTGAGCACCATGCCGGGATGGGCAGGATCGAGCTGGTACTGGTACCGTTATATGGATGCGCGCAATTCCAGCGACTTTGCTTCTAAAGAGGCGATCGAATACTGGAAGGATGTGGATCTGTACATTGGAGGTGCGGAACATGCTACCGGCCACCTGTTGTATAGCCGCTTCTGGAACAAGTTCCTGAAAGACCTCGGCTATGTGAATGAGGAAGAGCCTTTCAAAAAACTGATCAACCAGGGCATGATCCAGGGGAGAAGTAACTTTGTTTACCGTGTAGTGGATGAGTCTGGCAGGGGAACCAACAAATTGGTTTCTGCGGGACTGAGAAAAGATTATAAGACCTCTGCATTGCATGTGGATGTGAACATTGTGGACAATGAAATCCTCGATATCGAGCAATTTAAAGTCTTCCGGCCTGAGTTTGTTGATGCGGAATTCATTCTTGAGAACGGAAAATACATCTGTGGCGTGGAAGTGGAAAAGATGTCCAAATCCAAGTTCAATGTCGTTAATCCGGATGTGCTGATTGCCAACTATGGTGCGGATACCCTTCGGATGTACGAGATGTTCCTCGGACCGCTCGAGCAAAGTAAACCCTGGAACACCAATGGTATCGAAGGGGTGTTTAAGTTCCTTCGCAAATTCTGGCGCTTGTTCCACAATGAAGAATGGGTGTTCAACGTATCGGACTCCATGCCACAAAAAGCGGAACTGAAATCGCTGCATAAAATCATCAAAAAAGTACAGGACGACATCGAGCGTTTCTCTTTCAATACTTCCGTTTCCAGCTTTATGATTGCTGTTAACGAGCTGACCGAATTGAAGTGCAAAAACCGTCAGGTACTGGAAGACCTGGTGATTGTACTTTCTCCATATGCGCCGCACATCTGTGAGGAGCTGTGGGCAAACCTTGGTCATGAGGCTGGATCTTTATCCTATGCAAAATATCCGGAATTCAACCCTTCCTACCTGGTAGAAGATGAGTTTAGTTACCCGATCTCAGTAAATGGCAAAACACGTCTGAACATGAACATCAGCTTAACTCTGGAAGCAACGGATATTGAAACGTTGGTGCTTGCGGATGAGCAGGTGCAGAAATACCTGGAAGGGAAGAGTCCTAAAAAGGTAATTGTAGTGAAAGGACGAATTGTCAATATTGTGATCTAATCGCCTGATGTGCGCTGATTATAGCATACTATAAATTATGAAAGAAGAGGGTGTCTAAATTTTTTTTAGGCACCCTTTTGTTTAACGTCAACGCCAATATTGCTTTCTGTAAAAAGCATTTTCGCTAAATATTGCTTTTTACAGAAAGCAATTAGTTAAGTTATTCGTCGCTATTATCTAGTTAGCTCAGTAAAAGGGGGCACGCGCTAACCGGGATTTGGGTAAGACAAATTCGGGAGGACATGAAGACAGGAAAATGCCAAGAGGTTGGTGGGTAGTAGTCATTACACAACAAGAGGGCATCTGCTTCAGACACCCTCGTAGTTTTTTAGATAGTTAACGTTACTTTTTAAAACAGGCAATAGCTGTGCCAATCGCCAGAGATCGTATTGCTTAACTTTTCAGGTTTTTCTGCAAAAAAATTGCATATCTTAGGAATTTGTTAGCCTAATCCTAATCAGACAATGATTTTACCCTTCTCCATCTTGTTTTCTTTGCGACCTAAATCTTATTTACTGGCGTTTTTCTTTTTCTTAATGATGACTGGTGATGGAATTGCACAAAAGCAGTGGAAAAAGGTGACTGAGGAGATGATTTTTCAGGATGCCCCCTTTCAGCAATGCCATGCGTCTACCATCGCGGAGATTTCAGGTGCCAGAATCATGGCTGCATGGTTTGGTGGGAAGCATGAAGGGAGCAATGACGTCTGTATCTGGTCGTCTGTACTCAAAAATGGTAAGTGGTCGGAACCTCGTAAACTCGCAGATGGTAAAAGCGATGAGGAAACCGCTTATCCTTTATGGAATCCGGTGTTGTTCATGAACAAAAGCGGCAAGCTTTTTCTGTATTATAAGATGGGACGCTCGCCCAGGGAATGGTGGGGGATGGAAATGAGCTCCCTGGATGGTGGGAAAACATGGACAGCGCCCAAAAGGCTTCCCGATGGCATACTCGGGCCGATAAAGAATAAACCGGTAGAACTTGTCGGTGGCATTATCCTTTCGCCTTCAAGCACTGAAACCACAAAACGATGGAAGGCACATATAGAGCGCTCTACGGATGGCGGTGAAACTTGGACACGCATTCCAGTAGATGAAAAGGGGGCTTATGATGTCATTCAGCCCAGTGTGATGGTCTATCCTGATGGAAAGATCCAGTTGCTTTGCCGCAGTAAACATGGTGTGGTGATGGAGTCATGGTCGTCAGACCAGGGGCTCAGCTGGAGCCCGCTTGTCAAAACCAGTTTGCTGAACCCCAATTCCGGAACAGACGGGGTCTCTTTAGCCAGCGGAAAACAACTCTTTGTCTACAATCCGCAAATACCCGGAAACGACTGGTTTAATGGCCGGTATAAACTTGCTTTGACCGAATCCACTGATGGTAAGGACTGGCTCGATCAGCTGATGCTGGAAGATGGAAAAGAAACGGATGAATTCAGCTATCCTGCAATCATACAATCTCAGGATGGTAAAATCCACATTACCTATACTTACAACAGGAAAAATATTAAGTATGTTGTGTTGGCGCAGGGGAAATAACTGGAGCAGGACAAAAAGCCTCTGAAAATAACCGGTCAGCGATCACATCAATCCGTTGGAAAAAAAGACTTTAACAACAATATATTTCAACATAAACCAATCCATTAAAACCAATACATATGAATAAAATTATACTGTTCGCAGCAGTCTTTTTGTTACTGAAAACAAATGTCTCAGGCCAGCCCAATGTGCATGGTCAGTCTACTACTTACGAATGGCCGGCAGATCCGCTGGTGAAAAAGAAACTGGACCAATGGCAGGACCAGAAATTTGGAATGATCATCCACTGGGGACTGTATGCTGTTCCGGGTATTATTGAATCCTGGAACCTTTGTTCTGAAGACTGGATCTCCAGAGGAGATACCACTGTAGCCTACGAAGATTATAAGAAGTGGTACTGGGGACTGAGCGAAAAGTTTAACCCGGTGAACTTTAACCCTGAGCAATGGGCAAAAGCAGGTAAAGATGCAGGAATGAAATACCTGGTCTTCACGACCAAACACCACGATGGTTTTAACATGTTTGATACCAAAGAGAGCGATTTCAAAATTACTAACGGCCCTTTCAAGGGGAACCCGAAGGCCGATGTTGCCAAATATATCTTTGATTCCTTCCGCAATCAGGGTTTCATGATTGGTGCCTATTTCTCTAAGCCCGACTGGCATTCTCAGTACTATTGGTGGTCTAATTATGCGACTGCTGATCGCAACAACAACTATGACATCAGAAAGCATCCATGGAGATGGAACAAGTTTAAGGAGCAGACCTATAACCAGATTTCAGAGCTGATGCACAATTATGGCAGCATGGATATTCTATGGCTCGACGGGGGATGGGTACGTCCATTGGAGACTGTAAATGACGAGGTGCGTGCCTGGGGTGCGGCAATTCCGGCATGGAGCCAGGATATTGATATGCCAAAGATTGCCGAGATGGGGCGTAAGGCTCAGCCGGGACTGCTGATTGTAGACCGTACGGTGCATGGCCCTTATGAGAATTATCAGACTCCGGAACAAAGGATTCCTGACCACCAGCTGGACCATCCCTGGGAAAGCTGCATGACCCTTGGTGGTGCATGGGGGTTTGTAGCTAATGACGACTATAAACCGGCTTCCAAAGTGATCCAGTCTCTGATAGAGATTACCGCAAAAGGAGGCAGTCTCCTGTTGGGCGTAGGCCCTAAACCAGATGGCACATTGCCACAGGAAGCGGTGGCTAAAATGGAAGAGATTGGTGCCTGGCTTGGCAAGAATGGATCGGCAATCTATTCTACAAGGCCAACCAAGGTGTATCATGACGGAGCTACCTGGTTTACGCAAAGTAAAGACAGCAAAACCTGCTATGCATTGGTATGTCTGAAAGATGGTGAAAAGCAGCCTGCAAAGATCTTCTGGAAAGGTAATGTACCTGCGAAAGGAGCAAAGATGACCTGGCTGCAGAATGGTGCCACTGTCAAATGGCAGACGAAAGGTGATGTTGTAGAAGTGATCTTGCCGAAAAACACCAAAGGCGCACAGTCGGCACTGGCCTTCTCCTTTGCTGTTCAGGGATCCTGATTTACGCGACAGCATATAGTCTACTTTCATGACTGCATGTAGTGCTGTAGTCAATTGCAACAGGTAGTCCTGTCTTCATTATTTTATGAATATACTTTTTTATGAAACGTACTTATAGTTATATCCTCGCTCTTGCTTTTTTATGTCTCTCCTCTTCAGCTTTTGCACAAAAGAAAACCGCGGAGAAGAAACCTGTTTATAAAAATCCTTCTTTTTCCACCGAGGAGCGCGTAAAGGACCTGATCGGCCGGATGACGCTCGAAGAAAAGGTGGGCCAGCTGTCTACCTTACTCGGCTGGGACATGTATACCAAAACCAACAATCAGATTTCCGCAAGCGAAACCTTCAAAAAGGCGGTCGCTGAGCAGCATACTGGCCTTCTCTGGGCAACATTAAGGGCCGACCCATGGACAAAAAAAACACTCCTTACCGGGCTCAATCCAATGCAGTCGGCAATGGCCACCAATGCACTCCAGAAATATGTGATGGAGCACACCAGGCTTGGCATCCCGATGTTGTTTTCTGAGGAATGCCCGCATGGGCACATGGCCATAGGTACTACCGTATTTCCTACTTCGATAGGACAGAGCAGTACCTGGGATCCTGCATTGATCAAAGAGATGGCTGCGGCAATCGCAATGGAAACAAGACTGCAGGGCGGACATATCGGTTATGGCCCGGTGCTCGACCTGGCCAGGGAGCCACGCTGGTCGAGAGTAGAAGAAACGTATGGTGAAGATCCTGTACTGAACAGCAGAATGGGGGAAGCCATGGTCTCCGGATTTCAGGGAACGAATATCGGCAGCGGAGTGAATATCCTATCCACCTTAAAACATTTTACCGCCTATGGCGTGCCTGAGGGCGGCCACAATGGTGGAAGCGTTACCGTTGGTAACCGTGAGCTGTTTCAATCCTACCTTCCGCCGTTTAAAGCAGCTGTAAAGGCGGGAGCCTTGTCGGTCATGACCGCCTACAACTCTGTAGATGGTATTCCATGTTCTTCAAACCGCTATCTGCTGACCGACATTCTGCGTGGGCAGTGGGGCTTCAACGGATTTGTAGTGTCTGATTTAAACAGCATCTCCGGATTGGAGGGCAATCACCATGTGGCTTCCTCCGCAACCGAAGCTGCGGCATTGGCCATGAATGCTGGTCTGGATGCAGACCTTAGCGGATATGGCTATGGCCCTGCATTGGTAAAGGCCGTAAACGGGGGACTGGTGAAGATGGCTACAGTAGATACTGCACTGGCAAGGGTGCTGCGGCTGAAGTTCAACATGGGCCTGTTTGAAAACCCTTATGTCAACCCTAAGCAGGCTGAAAAACAAGTGATGAATGCCAAACATGTAACATTGGCCAGGAAAGTAGCACAGGAGTCGGTCGTATTGCTGAAAAATGAAAAGAACATCCTTCCATTGAGTAAGGCTTTGAAAAACATCGCCGTGATCGGCCCCAATGCCGACAATGTGTACAACCAGCTGGGCGACTATACCGCTCCGCAGGCAGATGGGAAAGTGATTACCGTATTGAATGGTATCCGTGCAAAGGTGTCCAAGGAAACGGGTGTTTTTTATCAGAAGGGCTGTGCCATCAGGGATACGGCAAGTGCCGGGATTGCCGCTGCGGTAGCTCTGGCCAGCAAATCGGATGTGGCAATTGTCGTTTTGGGCGGATCAAGTGCGCGGGACTTCAAAACTGAATATCAGAATACGGGTGCTGCGGAAGTGAAGGCTTCAGCGGTAGCGGTGAGTGACATGGAAAGTGGAGAGGGGTTTGACCGCTCCACACTGGACCTGATGGGAAGGCAAATGGAGTTGCTGCGTGCCGTAGTAAAGACAGGAACGCCCGTAGTGGTGGTACTGATCAAAGGAAGGCCGTTGACCCTGAACTGGGCTGCCGAAAATGTGGCAGCGATGGTGGACGCCTGGTACCCGGGGCAGGAAGGTGGCAATGCCATTGCCGATGTGCTCTTTGGAGATTACAATCCTGCAGGACGTTTATCGGTTTCCGTGCCTAAATCAGTAGGGCAGCTTCCAGTATATTATAACAAGAAAAGGCCACTACCACATAACTATGTGGAGCTGGATGAGCAGCCGCTGTATAGCTTCGGGTACGGCCTGAGCTACAGCACTTTTGAATACAGCAATCTGAAGACCAATGTTTCAGGACGCGGAAAAGATGTGCGCGTGCAGGTAACTTTTGATCTGAAAAACACAGGCAGCCGAGATGGCGACGAGGTAGTGCAGCTATACCTGCGTGATGAGCAGAGCTCAGTGGTGACACCGATGCAGCAGCTGAAGCAGTTCAGGAGGCTGTCACTAAAAAGCGGGCAACAGCAGCAACTGTCCTTTGAGCTCAGCGCGGAAGATCTACAGCTGATGAACCAGCAAATGGAATGGCAGGTGGAACCAGGAGATTTCAGCCTGATGGTTGGGGCATCATCCAGTGACATCCGGTTAAAGAAAGTGTTCTCCGTACAATAAGTTCAGGGAAACTTACCGGTTTATAGTCGCCGTTCACCGTCATAATGAGGTAAGAGGTCTAAAGTGTATAGGTAGGTTTTGTAACAAAGCCTACCTTTCGCCGACTAATTGATCAAATGAATTTGTGATGAGAAGACTACTACTATTTTTTATTGGCCTGTTATTGTTTAACGGAGCTAACGCTCAGTTTCCAATGATGGGTGGCACCGCGAAGAAGGTGGTGCCCGGACGGATCACCGCCTTGATCCTGGATTCGGTAACTAAAAAGCCGGTCGACTATGCGACGGTTTCCCTGATAAAAGTAAAAGACAGCAAGTCTGTCAACGGTGCCGTGTCTGACGAAAAGGGAAAGGTTAACCTATCGAATGTTACACCGGCGGCTTATCAGCTGTCCGTTGGTTTTATGGGTTACAAAACGAAGGTGCTGCCGGTAACGACAACCCCTGAGAAGCCAGACCTGAACCTGGGTACCATCTACCTATCGCCAACGTCAAGTAACCTGAAAGAGGTGGAGATCAGCGGACAAAAAGCCCTGATTGAAAATAAGGTAGACAAGCTGGTGTACAACGCGGAGCAAGACATTACCAATGCTGGTGGAGATGCTACGGATGTGATGCGTAAGGTGCCCATGTTGTCTGTCGATGTAGAAGGAAACCTGCAGATGAGGGGCAGTGCAGTGCGGGTACTCATCAATGGAAAACCCTCAGGTACCATGGCGAACAGCGTTGCAGATGCATTGAAGATGATTCCTGCTGAGCAGATCAAAAGTGTAGAAGTGATCACTAACCCATCAGCAAAATACGACGCTGAGGGCTCCGGAGGGATCATCAATATCATTACCAAAAAGAAATCAGCAGAAGGGGTCAGTGGAAGTGTCAATACCTCAGCGGGTACACGTTCTAATAACGGGGCTTTCAGCCTGAATGCCAAAACCGGGAGGCTTTCCGTCAATACAAGCCTTGGTGTGAACCACGCCTATCCTCAGAATTCCAATGTACTTTCTTTCAACAGTGCAACCATCAACGGCGTGACGAGAACCGTTACCCAGGATGGATTTTCAAAGTGGTCGCGTTTGGGCTATAATGGCAGCGCCGGATTGGATTATGATTTTAATAACTACAACAACATCAGCACGACGGTAAAGTATAACCGTTTCTCCAATGGCGGCCCTGGAAGTTCCAATGTGTTGGTCGACCAGCTGATGTCGCAGAACATCAGGGATATGGACATGAGCTTTAATAATGTCGACTGGAACGTCGACTACCGTAAAACCACTAAAAAAGAAGGTGAGGAGTTCAGTGTGTCGGCACAGCTTTCGTCCGGCAGGAACGGCAGTGATTTCAGCAACAGGCTGATTACGGAAGGTGTTCCGGATGTGCTCGTACTGGGCAACAATACCGGTAAAAACAATGAGTATACGCTGCAAACTGATTACGTATACCCGATCACAAAAAATACTACGCTGGAAACGGGTGCGAAGGGGATTTTCAGGAACATCATCAGCGACTACGATGAGTCGCTTCAGGATTTTGACTACGACCAGAACGTAGCGTCCGCTTATGGTGTTCTTGGGTTTAAGCTGACAAAAAAGATTACAGCGAAGGCTGGTGTCCGCGCGGAGTACACTAAAATCAATTGGTTGTCGGGCAGTGCTCAGAAATTCAGCAACGATTACTTCAACCTCTTCCCGAGTATGATCGTGTCGCAAGCCCTGAAAGGAGGAGGATCTCTAAAGTTAAGTTACAACAGGAGGATCCAACGTCCAAGTTTGTCCTACCTGAACCCTTTCGAGAATAAAAGCGACCAGTTCAATGTCAGTCAGGGTAACCCTGACCTGAATCCGGAGCTCAGCGACAATGTAGAGTTTGGTTATTCCACTTTCATCAAAGGTTCCATGATCAATGCTTCTGTTTTTTACAGGCGTACCAACGACATCATTGAGAGTGCGGTTATGCCAATCGCGAGCGATGCGACAACTGATGCACAGCGTTTCCTGACCAGCTATATCAACGTCGGCAGGAGTGAATCTTATGGAATGAACCTTTTTGGAACCTATAATCCTAAGCCTAAATGGACGCTGATGGCCAACATCGGCCTGAATACCTACGAAATCAACAATGCTGCAAATAACATCCAGACCGGAACGCTGCTGAACTACACGGCATTCATGCGCTCTGCATATGCTTTACCCGGCGGATGGAACACGGAGATCTGGGGGGTGATCAATTCGCCAAAACGTACCTTCCAGGGTAAGACAGACGCCATGTATTTCTATGGCGGTGCCGTAAAAAAGGAAATCTGGAAAAAGACTGCCACGGTGGGACTGAATGTGCTGAACCCATTCAATCGTGACCTGGTCATCAAGACGGAAAACAGGACCAGTAATTCCCTTCAGACGACCAACATCCACTACCCATTGCGTTCATTTGGCATCAACTTCAGCTACAAATTTGGAAAGCTGAAGTTCACCGCACCTAAAAAAGGAGTGAAAAATGATGACCTTAAAAAAGAAGAAGGGCAGATGGGCGGTGGTCTGCAACAGGAAAATCAGAATAAGTAAACCAGTAATGACCAGATCAATATATACCCTTGAACCATAAAAGAGCTTTCAGCAAAGAATTGGAAAGAGATCCGGAATAATCTGATCCGGATTTGATTTGCCTGTAAGATATCCTGGCAATTCTACTAAAATATAAATCAACCAGTGGTTAGGTCTTCAATAATCCTTCCCTTTGGATAGGTTGGCGCGGATAGGTTGGCGAAAAAAAACAGCTTGTGTTTTGAGGACATGCATCTTTCCTTCAAAGATTTGAGGACGAAAAATACAAGCTGTTTTTTATACATGACCGAAGCGCTATCGCTTTATTACCGTTTTCAGTATCATCAGATTCTGCGCATTCATCTGATAACCACTGATGTTATTTTGCGTCATGATGAGCGATTGGTCGTAGTAGAGTGGCACCATGTTGGCATGTTCGATCACCATCCTATCCATTTCCTGATATAGCAGGAAGCGTTTCTTCGCATCACTTTCATAATAGCTTTTTTCAAATAGACGGTCAAAGTCGGCATTGAAGTATCCCGTATAGTTTGGCCCATTGGGCACCTTATTGTGGGAGTAAAATACAGCAAGGTAATTTTCCGCATCCGGGTAATCGGCAATCCAGGAGCCCCTGAAGAAGTTCACTGCATTTTTGGACATCATATCTCGCAGGCTGGCATTGGGGCTCACATCGACTTTCGCATTGATCCCTACCGCATGGAGTTCACTTTGCACAAATTCAATGAGGTCTTTGTAGGTGGTGGAGGTGCTCAGGGTAATCTCGGGCATGTTTTTGCCGTTGGGAAAGCCGGCCTCGGCAAGGAGTTTTTCAGCTTTTTCGGGGTTGTAATGGTATCCTTTTACGGCGGTGCTGTCGAAGCCAGGCATCCCCAGGGGAACAAATCCAGCCGTTGCAGGCACACCGATGCTGTTGCGGAGGTATTTGATCAGCTTAGGCCTGTCGATGGCATAGTTGATCGCCTGACGTACTTTTTTGATCCTTAATGGAGAGTGTTTGACGATATCCTTTGTCGTGTCCACCAGGATGCCGATATATTCAGTACAGAGGTAAGGGCCTTTTCTGATCTGAAACTGGCCTTTATATTTGCTGGTGATCTTGCCGCTTTTCGTCAGGATGTCATCACGGTAGCTGCCGTCGGCCTTGTCAAAAAAGTCGAGTTCCTTTTTGAGGAAGTTCATGAAGGCACTTTGCTTGTCGCTGATGAAACTCACTTTTACAGCATCCAGGAATGGGAGCCGCTGGTTGACTTGTTTTTCCCAGTAATGTTCATTTTTGAGCAATACCAGGATTTCATCCTCTTTCCAGTAGCGGAATTTGAAGGGGCCTGTTCCTATAGGATGGCTGCGGAAGTCTTTTCCATAGTGTTCCACAACTTCCTCAGGGACCACGGAGCAGTACTGTGCGGCCAGCAGGTTGATAAAAGCGGGGAAAGGTTTAATCAGGGTGATCTGGAAAGTAGAGTCGTTGAGGGCTTTGAAGTTATGGATGTCCTTTACTTTGTCGGCGAAGATCCATCCTCCCGAAGAAGCCACCTTAGGATCTATCAGCCGGTAAAAGCTGTAGGTGAAGTCGGACGCGACTACCTTTCTGCCTTTGCCGTTTTTGAAGATAGGATCATCATGAAAGAAAACATCATTCCTCAGCTGGAAAGTATAGTGAAGGCCATCGTCGGAAACTTTCCAGGACTTCGCGATGCAGGGCACGCTGTTGAGGTTGCTGTCGATCTGTACAAGACCATTGAAGATCTGGTTGATCATCCACAGCGCATTCTGGTTTCTTGCAAATGCGGGATCCAGGGAGGTGAGGTTCTGATCAAGGTTGATGTTGAATACTTTTTTCGTTGCATCTGTATTGTTGTTGCCGCAGGAGAGGGCAGACAGCAGTAATAATCCGCAAAAAATGTTGGTGATCATATGACGCATCGGCGTAGGAATAGTATTTTTGCACAAATTAATAAATAAATCGATATGTCTTTTTTAAACGGGGTGATAAATAAACTGGAAGAGGGGGAGCAGACCGAAGAACTTCGGGACCGGCTGGAGATCATTCAGCATAAGATTAAGTTTATGGACAAGGTACCGGTAGCCTGTATGGACAGCGATAACCGATTAAATACTACGCTGGAGGAGTTCATCAACTTTGCCGGTGGGGTGCTGGAGGAAAATCCTTCACAGGCACGGGTGGTTATTTATTTTGAGCCGCAACGCAGTATGCTGGACCTGATGGGGTTGGTACCTGCGATGATGCAGTCGGAATGGCCCGCAGTGGAGTACAACCGTTTATACATCCTGGACGACCAGTCTGCAACAAGCGCCGAAGATTTGGTTGTGCTGGTAGAAGACATCGCTGAAATGTTGTATCCGGGATATTTTGTCTTCGGTAATGAAGGGAAAAACTGGATGAGCTTCGGGGTTTAGAAGCTGATGAATTTATCAATCTGCTCCTGACTGAACTTGAGGGTGTCTTCCTTAAAAAAGTCGCCATTTTCATCCAGTTCCGTTTTTATTGCTGGAACATGGATCCTGAGTGGCATGACATGAAGGTGCAGGTAACTGCATACGCCACCGAAATGATCGATGCCCCTGATGTTTCCGTATTTCCCTGAAGAGATCCCCACGAGGCAGGCTTTTTTATCGTAAAAACTTTCCGGAAAAAGACAGGCATCGATGAATGTTTTGAGTACTCCGGGGAAGCTTCCATTGTATTCCGGGATGATAAACAGGAACTTTTCCGAAGCAGTGATCATTTCCTGTACAGGTCTGAATTCAGCGCTTCTTTTTCCATATAAATCAGAGCTGATCAACTGATCAGGTAGGTCCTCCAGGTTGAGTAGGTTGGTTTGTAAACCTTTTTGAGCCAGCATCTTCTGATAATACTTTGCTACTTTCAGTGTATTGCTGCCAGGCCTGTTGGTGCCTGATATGATCGTTACCATCGAAAAATTGTTAATAAGATGTGTAAAACACTTATGCGCTATATGCCTTATGTGTCAAATTGTTTGTATCTTAGCTAATCCTTAAAATGTGCCAAAACAATACAAAAATAGCATTTTTTATAGACTTAATTCAAGTAAATAACAAGCCTTCAGTAAATAATTGGTAATTATTAAAAAGATAAATGAGTAAAATTATTGCATTGGCAAATCAAAAGGGTGGTGTAGGAAAAACTACTTCATCCATCAACTTAGCCGCAAGTTTAGCCGTACTGGAATACAGAACATTATTGGTTGACGCAGACCCTCAGGCCAACTCTACTTCTGGTATCGGCTTTGATCCGAGAAGTATCAAAAACAGCATCTATGAATGTATCATCAATGACATCGAGCCTACAGATGCGATTCAAAAAACAGAAACTCCCAACCTCGACCTGCTGCCGGCTCACATTGACCTGGTAGGTGCCGAGATTGAGATGATCAACCTGACCAACAGGGAATATAAGATGAAGGCTGTTCTTGAGAAAATCAAGGACCAGTACGACTTCATCATTATCGACTGCTCTCCATCATTGGGTTTAATTACGATCAATGCACTTACTGCTGCAGATTCAGTGATCATTCCTGTGCAGTGTGAATACTTCGCATTGGAAGGTCTGGGCAAGTTGCTGAATACAATTAAAATCGTTCAGAACCGTTTAAATACCGAGCTGGAGATTGAAGGGATTCTGCTGACGATGTATGACGTACGTCTGCGTCTTTCCAACCAGGTAGTGGAAGAGGTGAAGACACACTTCCAGGAGCTGGTGTTCGAGACGATCATTCAGCGGAATACCCGTTTAAGTGAGGCACCGAGTTATGGTGTTTCTGTCATCATGCACGATGCGAACTGTAAGGGAGCCATCAACTACCTGAACCTTGCGCGTGAGATTGTTCGTAAGAACGGCCTGGTGACTGAAGTAGAGGGTGTAAGTACAGCAATTATATAAAAATATTTTAATGACATCTTTTCAGCGAAAAACAGGTTTAGGTAAAGGGCTAAGTGCGCTTTTAGATGACAGCGATGCTGTAAATCCGCCAAAGAACAGTGGTGTTAATCCTGTAAGCGAAACACGTACCGAAAGGAACAATCCGGGTAATCCGATTGGGCACATCAGCATCAGTGATATTGAGACCAATCCTTTTCAGCCGCGTACGGAGTTTGATCAGGTTGCCCTTCTGGAGCTGGCAGAATCTATCAAGGTTCAGGGACTGATACAGCCAATTACTGTCAGACAGCAGTCTGGTAACAAATACCAGCTGATCTCGGGTGAGCGCAGGCTGAGGGCTTCGAAGCTGGCCGGACTTACTGAAATCCCTGCTTATATCCGCAGTGCGAATGATCAGCAGATGCTGGAGATGGCACTCATTGAGAACATCCAGCGTGAAAACCTGAATGCCATTGAGGTGGCCTTAAGCTTCCAGCGGATGCTTGATGAATGTAACCTGAAGCAGGAGCAGCTGGGCGAGCGTGTGGGTAAAAACAGGACGACGGTAACAAACTACCTTCGTTTGCTGAAGCTACCGCCGGCCATCCAGATCTCTATCCGCGACCAGAAGATTTCCATGGGACATGCGCGTGCGCTGATCAATGTGGAACAGGTAGAAAAACAACTTTTCATCCATCAGGAGATTATCGATAAGGGGCTGTCCGTAAGGAAAGTCGAAGAGCTGGTGCGCAGCATCAACAGCGTGGAGGTGAAGCCCAGCAGATTTGAAAGAACGCCAAAAGCTTTCTCCTTTGAGTATCAGAAACTGCAGAAAGACCTTGCTTCTAAGTTCGCCACGAAGGTGAAACTTAAAGTTGGTGAAAATGGTAAAGGGGCCATTGAGATCCCTTTTGTTTCTGAAGACGACCTGAGCAGAATCTTGGAATTATTGGATTGGTAATGTTAAGGGCTCTTGTCTTATCTGTATTGTTGCTGTTTGTAGGGTCGGCCGTTAAGTCACAGTCGCAGCCCGTATTGCGCAATAAAAAAGACAGCGTAGCACTCAACTCCAAGAAATTAGATACCGTCAAGCCCAAATACATCAACCAGGGTAAGGTTGCCGGCCGGCAGGCGATGTTCCGCTCTATGATCGTTCCCGGTTTGGGGCAATTCAGGAATGGCTTTAATGTTTACCGCGGTCTTAAGGTGGCCGGTTTGTATACCGGCGCTACTTTGTTGACTATCTCATTTATCGACAACAGCAAGAATTACAGAGAGGCCCTTTCTGATTTGCAGTACAGGCGTGAAAATCCCGGGCAAACAAAGCCTGGAAGTTTTTATGCACCTTATTCTGAGGCCGGGGTGATCCAGGCGAAGGATACTTTTAGAAGAAATAAGGATGTTGTCATCTTTTCTTTTATTGGCTTGTATCTCCTGAATGTCGTAGATGCTTACGTGGATACACGCCTGAAGTACTTTGATGTGGGCGATGTGGCCTTCAAGGTCAGTCCGACACTCATCGACATGAACACAAATACAATGTACGGGTTTGCCAGTCCGGCACCCGGATTTAAACTTTCACTTTCCTTTTAGGTCTGATGAGCATGCCTGTTTACAATGGAGCACGCGGATGCCTACAGGAAGACTTAATGAACAATAAAAAATATTTCAAATGAAAATAGCATTGCTTGGTTATGGCAAAATGGGTCAGATTATTGAGCGTTTTGCGCTTGAGAGAGGGCATGAGGTAGTTTTAAAAATTAATATTGACAATGCAGGAGATCTGACTAAGGGGAATCTTTCCAAGGCAGATATGGCCATCGACTTTAGTGCACCATCTGTTGCGCTTGATAATATATATGCTTGTTTTGATGCGAATGTGCCTGTTGTAGTTGGGACTACAGGATGGTATGGCGAACTGCAGCAAGTGAAAAATGACTGCCTGAACAGTAACAATACCCTCTTATACGGGTCAAACTTCAGTATAGGGGTGAATATCTTCTTTCACATCAACCAAGTGCTGGCGAAGTTGATGAACAACTTCCCGGCGTATGAGGTACAGGTGGAGGAGATCCACCATACACAAAAGCTGGATGCGCCAAGCGGAACGGCGATGACCCTGGCAGAAGGGATCATTGATGCGTTGGATGCCAAAAAGGAATGGATAAATGAGGTGGTGAGCGAACCCGCAAAAGAGGTGGTAAAGGCAGATCAGGTACTGATCGAATCATATCGTGTAGAGAACATACCAGGTACACATACCGTGGTCTACAGTTCTGAGGTGGATGATATTGAACTGAAACATACAGCCCACAGTCGCGCGGGATTTGCATTAGGTGCAGTTGTAGCAGCGGAGTGGCTGGAAAATAAACAAGGCTTTTATAATATAGCCGATATATTCAATTTTAAATAGGGAACTATGAATTTCAAATTCGGCCGAAAAAATAAGGCTACTGATCATGCGCCAAAGAAGAAAAAGACAAAAAGCCGTGAGTGGATCGATGCTATTCTTTTCGCGGTGATTGCAGCAACGATCATCAGGGTGTTTTTTATTGAAGCTTACACCATTCCTACGGGATCTATGGAGCGCTCTTTACTGATCGGTGATTTTCTCTTCGTCAGCAAGGTTAACTATGGCGCAAGGGTGCCAATGACGCCGGTTGCTTTTCCTTTTGCCCACCATACGATGCCAATTACAGGTACTAAAGCTTATTATGATGGAGTGCAATGGAAATATCGTCGCCTTCCCGGATTATCGGATATCAAAAGAAATGACGTGGTAGTTTTTAATTACCCACAAGGAGATACAGTAGCATTGGAATACCAGGATCAGGACTACTACCAGATGGTTAGGGCCATGGGATGGAAAGAGGTCAATTCGCAATACACCATTGTAAGCAGGCCTGTTGACAAACGTGAGAATTACATCAAACGTTGTATAGGTATTGCGGGCGACACCATCAGTATGATTGGGGGAACTGCTTATGTAAATGGCAAGCCTGAAAAACTTAAAAGCACCGGACAGGTAACTTATGATGTGACCTTTAAATCTACGGATGTAAACTTTGATGTCTTTAAGGAGATGGGCTTCAACATCGGCGATGAGATCAATCAGCAGACCCAGGACATCTATCAGTTTACCGGTACTGAGCCAATGATGAATGAGGTGAGTAAGCTGGATTTTGTGAAATCCGTAAAGCCAACCTTTGAGGTGAGTGCCAAACGTGATGCCGATATCTTTCCTTATGATCCAAACAGGAACTGGAACGTAGATAATTTTGGCCCGATCGTCATTCCTAAAAAAGGCTGGACGGTAAAGCTGGATAGTGTGACGATGCCACTTTATGAGAGAAGCATCCGTATTTATGAAGGAAATAAACTGGAGAAATCGGGTAATGGCTGGCTGATCAATGGCAAAGCCGCCGACAGCTATACCTTCAAAATGGACTATTACTGGATGATGGGTGACAACAGGCACCGTTCTGCAGATTCCCGTTACTGGGGCTTTGTGCCTGAAGATCACGTGGTCGGTAAAGCACTCTTCATTTGGATGAGTTACGATACAAATGGATCTTTCTTCAGCAAAATAAGATGGAATAGATTGCTTAAAGGAATAGAATAATATTCCAATATATGTCGGAACGGCTGGTGCTTTGGTGCATCAGCCGTTTTTTTTTGCATTTTTTATTTTGATGCTAATACCTTTTAGATGCACTTAAACCCAATAATTGTTGTAAAATAAATTATTAAGACGTCTATACTTAAAAAATAATTTAAAAAGTAGTGGTTATTTATGAAAAAATAAGATAAGTTTGATATGACTAAACCAACCAACCTTGACCGCCACACTGACTAAATATCATCGGCTTCGTAATGATGTCATCAGGCATTTGTATTATAACAAAATGCTTACGCTGACAGACTTGAGCAAGCTGACGCATAAGAGCCTTCCACTTGTGACTGGTATCGTGAATGATCTTGTTCAGGATGGGTATGTTGTCGAGCATGGCCTTGCTCCATCTACGGGCGGAAGACGTGCACTAACTTTTCTGCTGAACAAAGAGAAACAAAAATTTATAGTCGCTGTATCTGTTGATCAACTGATCACCACAGTGGTGATTTATGATATGTTGAACAATATTCAGGTGGAGCCGGCTAAAATTTATTTGAACCTTGCTGATGAGCAAACTTCAATGGCCCTTTTCATTAGTTTCATTACCGGATATATTGCTAAATCAGGAATTTCTGAGGAACAAATTTTAGGAATTGGTATCGGCATGCCAGGGGTAATCAATGCTAAGCTTGGTGTAAACCACACTTTCTTCAAAATCAAGAATGAAGGGAATCTGAAAAACTATTTGAGTGATGCATTGAAATTCCCTGTTTATATCGACAATGATTCCAGTCTGATTGCGCTTGCGGAGCTGAAATTCGGTGAAGGAAGAAATATGAAAGACGTGATGGTCGTGAATATCGGATGGGGCATTGGGTTAGGGATGATCATCAACGGCGACATCTTTCGGGGGCACAGTGGTTATGCCGGGGAGTTTAGCCATATTCCTTTGTCACAGAGTAATAAACTTTGTTCTTGCGGTAAAAGAGGCTGTCTGGAAGTAGATACTTCATTATTGGTTTTGGTGGAAAGAGCGAAGGCGGAAATTGCCGCCGGGATCAGCTCCAGACTTGAGCAGCTTTTCCTGGACGATAGTAAGTTGCCTGGGGAACATTTCCTGATCGCTGCGCGGGATGGAGATCCATTAGCGGTATCCATTCTTTCGGATGCGGCATTTTTAATAGGAAAGGGCTTATCGACACTGATCCATATTTTGAATCCGGAGTTGATTGTCCTGGGCGGACGTGGCGCAACAGCAGGGAAAATATTTATGGCGCCTATACAACATGCCATCAATGAATTTTGTATCCCCAGACTGGCGGATCATACCAAAATCTCAGTATCTGCAAGCGCCGAACGGTCAGAACTCCTGGGAGCAGCAATATTGGTCGTGGAAAATTGCCAGTTTAATTAATCGCATCATACCATATTATAAAATAGAATACTAACTAATCACAATATCCAAATAACCTAAATTCAAACAATTAATCTTATTCACATGAAACAGATTTACTTAAAGTGCATTGTAGGATTGTTATTCTCCCTGATAACATTCTCTGCTTTTGCACAAAAAACAGTTACGGGAACTGTGACGGACAAATCCGGGCAACCTGTACCTGGCGTCAGCGTCAAAGAAAAAGGTACCAGTAAAGGTACAACTACTGGCAGCAATGGTAAGTACTCCATCAGCGTTGCCGAAGGGGCAGTCCTTACCTTCAGTATGGTAGGATA
Organism: Pedobacter sp. BAL39; assembly: GCF_000170795.1. Classification (GTDB taxonomy): domain Bacteria; phylum Bacteroidota; class Bacteroidia; order Sphingobacteriales; family Sphingobacteriaceae; genus Pedobacter. The sequence goes on along the minus strand of NZ_ABCM01000021.1, from coordinate 4,665 downwards.
TACGCCTAAAAATGTTACTGTGGGAGCAGCATCTTCGTATAACGTCAGCATCGAAGAAAGTGCAGAATCCTTAAATGAAGTGGTGGTAACCTCACTGGGTATCAAGAGGGAAGCTAAATCATTGGGATATTCAGTCGCTACCGTAACTGCTAAGGAGATTACACAGGCAGGTACGACGAACTTTGGTTCTGCACTATATGGTAAGGCAGCCGGTGTTAAAGTAACTACCGCTCCCGGGGGTGCAAGTAGTGCGGTAAACATCCAGATCAGGGGTATCAACTCTTTAGGTTTTAACCGTCAACCACTCTACGTTGTAGATGGTGTCGTTATCCGTAATGATCAGCAAAACGGCCCTTCTGGTGTCAATAACAATGGTGGTTTAGGAAATGCAGGTGGTCAGGCAATTTGGGCAAATGATCGCATTGCGGGAAATGGTATGCTGGATATCAATCCTGCGGATATTGAAACATTCACCATTCTAAAAGGAGCTAGTGCAAGTGCTTTATATGGTTCCGATGCGGCTAGTGGTGTGATCGTTATTACTACAAAAAAAGGCACAAAAGATAGAGGTTTAGGTATCGATTTTAATTATTCAGGCTCGATCGAAAGGGCTGCATTTCTTCCGAAAATGCAAAACATATATGGCCCGGGTTACGATGCTGCCACAAGTACAGGGAACGGTGGTGATGCAGAGAGCTGGTTACCTTTGGCTTCAGCACCGGGTGGTGTAAGACCATGGTGGAGCGCTTATGCTCAATTCGGTCCTAAGTTTGATGGTAGAGATGTTTTATGGTGGGATGGTCAGATCAGACCTTATACAGCGCAAGAGAATAACTTTGCAGATGTTTTCGACCATGGATACAACTCAAACGCTAACTTGAGTATCTCTAACCAAACAGAGAAGATGAACTACCGTTTCTCTGCAACTCGCATGGATTATAAAGGTATTACACCTGGTAGTAAACAACAACGTAATACATTTAATATCAATAGTACGGTTAAGCTTGCAGATAATTTAACCGCAGATATCGTAGTGAATTACATGAATACAAGAACTCATAACCGTTCTGGATTGATGGGTAATGTTCTGGCTTCCAACAGTGGATTCTTCAACCGTGCGGAAGATATGGATATGCTGAAATCTGTTTACCAGAATTCTCAAGGTTACAAGTTCTCCAGATTTGGTACAGGAAGACCTGAGGCTTTTGCTTTCAACACCAACGCTGCTGGTATCATGGATTATTTCTGGAGCCAGTATAAAAACAGTTATGATGAAACGGAAAACAGGTTGCTTTCCAGTGCTACAGTCAACTATACCATCATCCCTAAACTAAAGTTGAGAGGTAGGATCGGTAATGACTTTACAGCTTTAGGAATCGAAGACAAACGTTATAACGAGTATTCGCTTGCGTATAACACTCCAGGAAGCAGCACTGGTTCGTACAGTACCAGAAAAGGAAATTATGCCATCACTTATGGAGATGCATTGTTAACTTATAATGATAAGATCACTTCTGATATTGATTTCTCATTAACGGGTGGATTTCAGTCAAGATCAGAGCGTTACGATGATCAATATGCAAGTACAGCTAATGGATTGATCAGTGAAAACTGGTTTTCTTTGAGAAACTCTGTTGGTGTACTTGACAATTCTTTGGGTGACAGAACTAAAAGACAGGAACTATTGAAATATGCTTATGTTGGAATTGCGAATATCTCATTCAAAAACTACTTGTTTTTAGAGGCTACAGGCCGTTCAGAATATTCATCATCATTGCCTCCTTCAAATAACAACTACCAGTATATGTCACTGAATTCTGGTTTTGTATTTAGTGATGCCTTCAAACTGCCTAAAGCAATTAGCTACGGTAAAGTAAGAGCTTCATATGGTATCGTAGGTAATGACGCGCCAGTTTATAGGGCAAACATTGCATACGAACAAACTCCTATCCAGACCGTTAATGGTTCTGTTCCTTCATTAACACTTCCAGGTCAGTATGGTAACTTATTGCTAAAGCCTGAGCGTAAATATGAGGTTGAATTTGGTGCAGAGATGAGGTTCTTGAACAACCGTTTAGGTTTTGATGCAAGTTATTATTCAAACTATATTGATGATCAGATTCTTAGTTTAACCACAGCTCCAACCACAGGTGCTGGCAGTCAGTTGGTGAACGTAGGTCGGATCTCAAACAAAGGTCTGGAGATCTCCCTGAATGGTACGCCAATTCAAACAGCTGACTTCAGCTGGAGAACCAGATTAAATTTCTCAAAAAATACTGCAAGGTTAGATTATCTGAACGGTACAGTTCCTGAACTGATTTTCTTTGAAGCTGATCAGAGTTCTGCCAAGATCAGTGCAAGACCAGGTGAATCACTGGGAAATATTTATGTACTTCCACGTGCAACAGATGATAACGGAAACTTCCTGATTGATGACGATGGATATTACACAATTGACAAGAATCCAGCAAACTTCAAAAAAGTCGGAAATATCATGCCTAAGGCTATTGGAGGTTTGACAAATACGTTTACCTACAAAAACTTCAGTCTTGATTTTACCGTAGACTATCGTTTCGGCGGACAGCTGGTATCTCCTCCATTGAAATACGGAACTGCTGCTGGTCTTTATGAAAGCACATTGGAATATAGAGACAATGGCATCACATTGCCTGGTGTGAATGTGAACACCGGTCTTCCAAATACGGTACAATTGGATGGTGAAGCATACTATTTCAATACTTTCCAGTGGGGTAATAATGGTGTAAATGAGATCGGAATGGTTTATGACAATAGCTTTATCAAGATGCGTGAAGCTGTGATAGGTTATACCGTCGACAACAAGTTTTCGAAGAAAATCGGAATGAACAACCTGCGCATCTCATTGATCGGAAGGAACCTGTTCTATTTCTGGAAAACAATTGAGAATCTTGATCCAGAATCTCCAACTGGTAACCAATGGTTCTCTCAGGGAGTTGACTTTGGTTCGACAGCTGCTACGAGAAGTTTCGGATTCTCTCTAAATGCTAATTTCTAAACGCTGCAACGCATAAAAAATAAAGAAATGAAAAACATAACTATAAAATCATTCGTTGTCCTTGGCTTGATTACTGCGGTTTTCAGCGGATGTAAGAAGTCGTTGGAAGACAAATTTCTGAACCCAGAGTTGTCAACAACTGCAAGTTTGCCAGGCTTTTTGACTGACATGATCAACAATGATCGTGTAAGACCTTCTTATTGGAACTTACGTACGTTTTTACTGATGCACTCATCAGTTTATTCTCAAACAGCGGCGTTTTCACCGTCTCCTGCCAGATATCAGCAACAAGATGGATATACCAATGATTATTGGAGAGATTTCTATTCTCCAGGTGTTCTTGGGATGTACAGAGCTATGGAACTGACATTCAATGCACTTCCTGAAGCTGAAAAACCATCGAAGCAAATTTATATGGAGGCGGCTAAGATTATCTTATATGATCAGGCAGCTCAAATGGTAGATTACTTCGGAGATATTCCTTTTTCTGAAGCAGGAAGTTTGCCGGCTACAAACACCATCACATTGCCTAAATTTGATGATCAGGAAGCACTTTATACATCGTTCATTGACGGGTTGGCAGGTGCTTCAACGTATTTCGCAACTGCTACTACTAATGCTGATTTCAATAAATCGGATATTCTGAACAGTGGAAGTGTAGATAAGTGGAGAAGATATGCGAACTCAGTGAGATTACGTTTGCTGATGCGTATATCTACTAAAAATGAAGCTGTAGCTCGTCCAGCAGTATTGGAAATGTTAAACAATCCTGCTAATTATCCTCTTGTGGATGGTAGCAATAACAGAGATTACGCACCACTTACCAGTGATATCCTGCTTAGACCGTTAACTACCAACACATCGACTTTAGCCGATGCCTACAGAGAGTTAAACCAGTATTTTGCACCAGATTATATGTTGAACACAGTAATGAACCCATCGAATGATCCAAGGATTCCTGTGCTTTTTGACAAATTCGGACGTACCACCAATAACGTTTTCATTCCTAATGCAACCTATAGGGCAATGCCGATCACATTCACTGATGCGCAGGTAACTGATCAGTATCAGGATTATGCAACCATTGACTCTGCTACGATTTGGATGAATATGAACTTGCCAGGATTGGTTGTTACTTCTTCTGAGGTGAACTTCCTGAAAGCTGAAGCACTGGAGCGTTGGGGATCTACTGCTGCTGCAAAAACAGCATACGAAACAGCTGTTGGCCAGTCTGTATCTTTCTACTACTATCTGAATAGCATCAGTACGCTTAAGAGAGAAGAAAAACCTCTTGCATCGGTAATCGACAACTTTATTGCGAATTCAACAATTGCCTATGCAGGTACAACTGCAAATAAGCTACGCTTGATCGGAACTCAGAAATGGTTACACTACGGTACACTGCAATCACAGCATGCCTGGTCAGAGTACAGACGCACAGGCATTCCTGCACTGACTTTTGTGCCTTCTACTTTGGCTGGCAATACGTTGCCTCCAACAAGATTGTTATATCCTTCGGTAGAGACTACGAATAACTCACAGAATTATCAGGCGGTACAAAGTAAAGATACACGTACAGCAAAAATCTTCTGGATGCCATAGTCATCTAAAAGATAGTATAAAAAAGACCG
>NZ_ABCM01000022.1 GCF_000170795.1 Pedobacter sp. BAL39 | reverse complement strand
TTTTCGCCGGGGCCACCCTCTCCGATGGCAAACAATGGGTGCCATGGATCCACATCGACGATATGGTTGGCATCTTCATTCATGCACTGGAACAGGAATCCATCACTGGCACGTACAATGCCTGTGCTCCCTATCCGGTGACCAACAAAACCATCACTCAGGCGATTGCACATCAGCTTCACCGCCCAGTCTGGCCCTTTAAGGTTCCCAAATCCTTCCTATCCTTATTGATGGGCGAGATGAGCATTGTCGCCACCATGAGCACCAATACTTCTGTAGAAAAGCTCCTGGAAAGCGGTTTCAGATTTAAATACCTACAACTTAACGATGCTTTAGCCGATATTTACGGCTCCTAACTACCCGGATACTTCATGAAAAAAGAAATTAGCATCTGCTGGCTCAGAAGAGATCTAAGACTCGAAGATCATACTGCACTTTACCATGCCCTGAAAGGCCCCCATCCCGTATTGCTATTGTTCATCTTCGACACCAACATCCTCAGCAAGCTGCCAGTAAAGGATGCAAGAGTAACATTTATCTACAACACCATCAAAGAGCTCAATGCCTAAAGGACCCTGAACTACAGGTATGTACAAAACCTGGGTACTCCTTGCTATTGCCTGTACAAAACCTTAGGCGACGAGGGCTGTTGTCTTATCAGGAAAGGGATGTTTTAAACATTAACCGCTTAATCGGCTTAATTGTAAAAACAGCATTTGATTTAACAATATTTAACTTTGTTATGGCAAAGTTGAGCGGAACTCTTTATATCTTTGTTATACAAAGCGCTTTTATTTGCTTTGAGTTAAATGCTCCCTAGATTCAAATCTGTCAGCTAAACATAAATTGATAAAGAGATGAAAAAGAATTTGATGATCATCGCCGGTTGTATCGCAGGTCTTGCGTATTCGACGGTGAGTTATGCGCAAAAGCCAGAATTACTACCGGATCAGAACCCTCGCTATCAGGAAACACGGGCGAAGTATATTGAGCTGGCTGATTCCCTTACCAGTACACAGGGAACAACGGTACAGAATACCTATAAAGCTTATGACTGGTATACGGCCAGGGCAGAAAGACGTCAGCTGCGCCGGGAAAGAAATGCAGCGTACGACTGGTATAACCCATACTATGGTAATTCTTACTTCGGCAACTCCTACTTTTATCCATCACTAGGTTCTTCAATCAGCCTGGGCTTTGGTTCCCGTCATGGATGGGGAAGCTTTGGATATGGTTTTGGTGGCGGTTGGGGCGGAGGCAGACGCTGGAACCGCTGGTAATCAATCACAAGAAAATTTACATTTAAATATATGCAGTTCAAAAAGATAATGACAATTGCAGCTTTTGCTGTTTCCGGAGTGATCATCAGCTCATGCTCCAGACAAGTAACACGTGTTAACACCGATCAGGCAATCGACATCAGTGGAAACTGGAACAATACCGATTCGCGATTGGTAGCTGCAGAAATGACCCAGACGATACTTGGCAGCAAATGGTTACCAAGCCATCTTGAGGCTAAACAAGGGAAAAAACCTGTCGTAATTGTAGGTACCGTTACGAACAAAAGCCATGAGCACATCGATGCTGAGACTTTTGTGAAAGATGTAGAGCAGGCTTTCATTTCCAGCGACCGTGTAAGACTGGTACAGGGAGGTAAAAAAAGAGAAGAACTGCGTGCGGAAAAAGGCGATCAGCAGGACAATGCTTCTGTCTCTACAATGAAAAAGTTTGGGTTAGAGAATGGTGCTGATTACATCCTTCAGGGATCAATCAATTCTATTGTAGACTCACATAAAAGACAAAAAGTAGTTTATTACCAGGTAAACCTTGAGCTAACCGACATTCAAACGAATGAAGTAGTATGGATCGGCGACAAGAAAATTACGAAATACGTTAAAAATTAGTCTGGTTTTCGGACTAAATCTCTATGTCAAATACGAGCAAGAATACTTTCGGAGCATCTGTCCTTCTTGGGCTGATGCTCTTTCTTTTTAGCTGTTCCAGTTACAATGACATGATTGCGCCTTACTATAAGGAGATCTCCAGCGGAAATTATGCTGAAGCACAGAAGGCGCTGGAAAAGAATAAAATCCTGAGCAAGCCACGTAATCAATTGCTCTTTCTTATGGAGAAAGGCAAGACCAGTCACCTGACCGGGGATTACGAAAATAGTAACCACTATTTTAACGAAGCTGATTCTATGCTGGAGCGCGGTTTTCGCAGTGCTGGTGACGCCCTTGTCGGCACGCTGGTGAATCCGATGACGCAATCTTATAAAGGGGAGGATTTTGAGAAATTCATGATCCACTATTATAAGGCCCTCAACTATGTTTTCCTGAACAAAACTGAAGATGCCATTGTGGAAGCACGACGCATCAGCTTACAGTCACAGGAGCAGGGAGATAAGTTCAATGACAAGGATTCCAGATATTCCAAAGATGCCTTTTCACTGATGCTGCAGGGGCTGATTTATGAATACGACAATGATGTCAATAATGCTTTCATCGCCTATCGTAATGCGGCAGAGGTTTTTCTGAACAGCAAAGACCAGACCTACTATGGCACAAAGATGCCCGTTGGTTTAAAAAACGATGTGCTGAGGACTGCTGATCTGAACGGTTTTACGGCAGAACTTCAGCGATTTGAAGGACTTTTTGGAATGCATTATACACGTCAACCAAAACCCGAGGGTGGTGAACTGATTTTCTTCTGGGAGAACGGCATGGCACCTGTAAAACAGCAGCAGGAATTTTTCTTTTCATTGGTAAAAGGTGATGACGGTGGCCTGTTCTTTACCAATGTTGGCGGCTCCATCATCATTCCCTTTGACCGTAGTTACAGTAATGATGGTTTCAATGCGAATTCTATCCAGAGTCTGAGGGCTACTTATCCAAAGTATGTGGCAAGAGCGCCTTTTTTCAGCAGGGCTACGTTAAGCAACGGTACAGATACGGTAGGTTTTGAGAAAGCTGAGGACATCAATGAACTGGCCTTTAAAACGCTGGATCAGCGTTTTCTGAAGGAGATGAGCAAGGTGCTTACGCGTCTGGCAGTGAAAAAAGGGGCGGAATATATCCTGAAAGAAAGCTCAAAAGGAACGGGGAAAAATGGTAAAGACAACACCCTGCTCGAAGGTCTTGGCCTTGGAGTTCAATTGTATAGTCTGCTTTCTGAAAAGGCAGATACCCGTAACTGGCAATCGCTCCCTGCAACCATTAACTATGCGAGAATTCCGTTGCGTAAAGGACAAAATACGATTACATTAAGCCTGAACGGGGCTAACGGCAGCGCCGCAGATACCAAAACGATAACAATAAACGGAACTGGAAGAATGCAGTTTTACAACTATTCTAGCCTACGTTAGTTAGGGCTTCCGGTTTTTATGATTACAATAGAATAAAAGAAATGCAAGAACCTTTTGACATCAGCATTGGAAATGTTGACTACGCTGTTTTTCCTGAAGGAAATGATACTTATGTCATCTTTAAGGACGGTAAAGAATACGTACAGATTCAAAAAGATACAGAGCTCCAATGGTTGAAGCTGGATCCTGAAACTGCCCTTCCGCTGTTTGAGATCGATGAAGAGATCAACCAGATTGGTAGGGAAATCCTTGCTTACGTGCCGGAAGAAGAGGATGAGGACGACGAGGAAAGCATCTAGGTAGGCCAGGTATTTCTATCAAGGCTACGGTAGTGTATTGCTTCTGCGAGATGTGCTGAGCTAATCGCTTCCGCGCCTGCAAGATCGGCAATGGTCCTTGCAACCTTAAGGATCCGGTCGTACGCCCTTGCGGAAAGGCCCAGTTTATCCATTGCTTTTTTAATCAATGCTTGTCCCTGTTTGTCGATTTTACAGACTTTTCTGACCATATTGGAACTCATCTGTGCATTGTAGTGAAGATCGGCCATGCCCTCAAAGCGGATATCCTGTAACCTTCTGGCTTCTATTACACGGTTTCTGATGACCATACTTGTTTCTGATTTTTGTTCAGAGCTGAGGTCTTTAAATTTTACCGGTGTTACTTCGATATGCAGGTCAATGCGGTCCAGCAAGGGGCCGGATATTTTGCTCAGGTATTTCTGTACCAACAGCGGGCTGCAGTGGCATTCCTTATCCGGATGGTTATAGAATCCACAAGGACATACATGCGTTGCCTTGTTTGCGATACGATAAGAGCTCGTCAAAGCCAAATATAGTAAGATATCCACATAATCCCGTCACTTTAGGTGAACATATACGGCGCAGAAGAATGGACTTAAATATGTCACAGGCGGCGGTCGCGAGGTCACTAGGCGTAGTCGAAGATTGCATCACGTATTGGGAAAACCACCGGAGTCAGCCGAAAGTTTCGTACTATCCACGAATTATTGCTTTTCTAGGATACTTTCCATGGCAGTTTGATATAAGTACATTGCAAGGCAGGTTGAAGGAATATCGATACCTACACGGGCTGAGCTATAAGACAGTCGGAGTGATATTCGGAATGGACGCTGCTCATATTAGGAAACTCGAGGAAGGAAGTGCCTTTCCGTTCCGCAAGACGATTGCAAAACTGGAGCAGTTGTTAGCAAGCCCGCCAACCGAATAGGGTCATCTTTGTTTAACTCTGGTATCAGCAACTGCAATACTTTAAATCGCTCTGTTGTCGCTATTATTTAGATATTGACGTTCTATATTTTTCATTAAATATTATTTTTCCTAAATCACTTCAATTTTGCTCTATATTTTTTTATATTTGGCAAAAGTGTATATAGTGAAATTTTGGAGCAGACTTATTTGTATTATAGTAATCGCACTGAGCTGTACTCCCTGCGCAGATGCTGCTGTATATAATAAATTTTCAGTTAAGACTAGCTTTTCAAGACCAGTTACTCAAACAAATAACAAAAGCTGCACAGATGCTTGTTCGCCGTTCTGCGTGTGTGCTTGTTGTAACACCCCAACATTTGTACGTCAAACAATAATTTCTATTGATATTCCTCTACAAATAGTAAGAGAGTATTCAAACAACATTTCCGGTAAGGCAACCTCCGCCTCTCTTTCCGTTTGGCAACCTCCCCAATTAGGTTAATTTAAATTATCAAGTTATTGCGCCTGAATCAATTCCTTATGGAAGTGATTCAGTCTCGCATTGATCTGTTTTTTTTATTTATACCTAATTTAAAATTCAATGCTGAAAAAAATCATTCAGTTTTCTATACAAAATAAACTGGTCATTGGCCTGTTTACCTTAGCGCTGATTGCATGGGGGGTATATTCCCTTCGTCAATTGCCCATAGATGCCGTACCAGATATTACCAATAACCAGGTGCAGGTGATAACCCTTAGTCCTTCCCTTGCCACGCAGGAAGTAGAGCGGCTAATATCCTATCCTGTAGAACAGACCATGTCTACCATTCCCGAGATAGAGCAGGTTCGTTCTATCTCCAGGTTCGGCCTTTCTGTAGTTACTATCGTGTTTCACGATGATGTAGATATTTACTGGGCTCGCCAACAGGTCAATGAAAAATTGGCCGAAGCTAAAAATAATATTCCCGGCGGGCTTGGAAACCCAGAAATATCCCCAATTTCAACCGGCCTTGGTGAGATATACCAATATGTGATCCATGCTAAACCGGGATTTGAAAAGAAATTTAATGCCCGTGAACTTCGGAGCATTCAGGATTGGATTGTCCGTAAACAGCTTTTGGGAACTCCGGGCATTGCCGAGGTAAACAGTTTTGGCGGGCTATTAAAGCAGTATGAGATTGCTTTAGACCCTGATAAATTGCGAAGCTTTAACCTAAGCATCAGCGATGTTTTTACATCGCTGGAACAGAACAACCAGAATACGGGCGGTGCTTATATTGATAAAAAACCAAATGCCTATTTCATCCGAAGTGAGGGACTGGTCGGCAGCTTGGACGACATCAACAAAATTGTAGTTAAGAACAACACCAATGGGATACCCGTGTTGATCAGGGACATTGCAACCGTTCAGATAGGCAGCTCTATCCGTTATGGTGCACTTACCCGTGCGACGGCAAAAAGCCAGGGCGAGGCCGTAGGCGGAATTGTTATGATGCTCAAAGGGGCGAACGCTAATAACGTGGTCAAACAGGTTAAGGTAAAAATAGACCGCATCGGTAAAACGCTTCCCGAAGGGGTTACCATAGAGCCCTTCCTTGACCGGAGTGCGCTTGTGGACAGGGCGATGGGTACGGTAGCTAAGAACCTGATCGAAGGTGCGCTAATCGTTATTTTTGTACTTGTTTTGTTCCTCGGGAATTTCCGGGCAGGTCTGGTCGTAGCATCGGTAATACCGCTGGCCATGCTGTTCGCTATTTCACTAATGAACCTTTTTGGCGTATCGGGAAACCTGATGAGCCTCGGGGCGATTGACTTTGGTCTTATTGTCGATGGGGCGGTGATTATTGTAGAGGCTACAATGCACATCCTCTCGGAAAACACCCTTGGCAGGGCATACACACAGCAAGAAATGGATGAACAGGTTGAAAAATCTGCTACCCGCATGATGAGCGCCGCTGCCTTTGGACAAATCATCATTTTGATCGTTTATTTGCCGATCCTGGCACTAGTCGGTATCGAAGGAAAAATGTTTGGCCCGATGGCGCAAACTGTTTCATTTGCAATCATGGGTGCTTTTATACTTTCACTAACCTATGTGCCGATGGTATCTTCACTGGTCTTAAGTAAAAAAGTAGCACATAAAAAAAATCTTTCCGACCGGATGATGGACTTTTTCCAGCGAAAATATAATCCGATGATAAATACAGCCCTGCGTAGAAGAATGGCGGTAGTGGTCTCCTCGGTAGTTCTGTTGGTCATTAGTGTATTCCTTTTTATGCGAATGGGCGGGGAATTTATCCCAACCCTGGAAGAAGGCGACTTTGCGGTAGAAACCCGTCTGCTTACCGGAAGCTCCCTATCCCAAACTATTGATAAAGTGAATCAGGCATCAGAGATACTTGTCAAAAAATTTCCTGAAGTAAAAGAAGTTATTGGAAAAATAGGTGCGGCCGAAATACCAACTGATCCCATGCCAATGGAGGCTTGTGATCTGACCATTATATTAAAAGATAAAAAGGACTGGACAACGACTCATGACCGGGAAGAACTTGCCGAGCTCATGAGTAAGGCACTGGAAGACGTGCCGGGCGTAAGTTTCGGGTTTTCCCAACCTATCCAGTTGCGCTCCAATGAACTGATATCGGGAGTGCGGCAGGATATAGGAATAAAGGTTTTCGGGGACGACTTAGGTGTCTTAACCGATATTTCGCAAAAAATTGGGAAAATTGTTTCCTCGGTTAACGGCGCAAAGGATTTATACCTTGAACAGGCTACTGGCCTACCCCAAATTGTCGTAAAGGTCAACCGCGACCGAATTGCACAATATGGACTGAGCATAGAAACCGTTAACCAGGCACTGAATACCGCATTCGCAGGGCAATCCGCCGGGCTTGTTTACGAAGGTGAACAGCGTTATGATATGGTAGTACGCCTGTCACAGCAAAACCGTCAGGGTATTGACGATGTAAAAAATGTATATGTAACTGCGCCCAACGGTAATCAGGTTCCACTTGACCAGTTGGCCGATGTTGAGTTTAACATTGGGCCGAACCAGATCCAGCGGGAAGATACCAAACGACGGATCATTGTCGGACTAAATGTCCGTGGCCGTGATATCCAAAGTGTAGTCACCGAAATTGAGCAAAAAATTAACCAACAGATCAAATTACCCGCAGGATATTACATTACCTACGGAGGCCAGTTTGAAAACCTTAAGGAAGCCACCAAAAGGCTTTCCATTGCGGTACCTGTTGCGTTGTTGCTAATCTTACTGCTGCTATATTTCTCTTTCGGTTCCGTAAAACAATCCATTCTGATCTTTTCTGCTATTCCGATGGCAGCCATCGGTGGCATCTTTGCATTGCTGTTAAGGGGAATGCCGTTTAGTATTTCGGCAGGTGTCGGCTTTATCGCCTTGTTTGGTGTAGCGGTGCTGAATGGTATCGTACTGATCACTGAATTCAACAGGCTAAAAAAACTCGGCAAATACGCAATAGATGAAATTGTCCTCCAAGGTACCGCCATACGTTTAAGGCCGGTACTGATGACCGCTACCGTCGCCTCATTGGGATTTTTACCGATGGCCATATCATCGGCTGCCGGCGCGGAAGTTCAAAAACCCCTGGCTACGGTGGTAATCGGCGGTCTGATCACCTCCACTATTTTAACCTTAATTGTTTTACCCGTGTTATATACCTATTTCGAAGGCTTTAAAAGTAAAAAGAAAATTGTTGTTCCAACTGCCCTGATTGCACTGTTCATTGCCGGGCTTACTTTACTTGCTCCGGCGTCACAGGCACAAACGCCCGGAACCGGTTCACCCATAAACATGCAACAGGCGATCCAAACAGCAATCAGCAATAACCAGTCGGTAAAGTCTTCCGGTTTGCAAATTAGCCAGCGGCAGGCATTAAGGAGCAGTTCAACAGACTTGGGCAAGACCAATATTGAGGTTCAATATGGTCAGATTAATGGCATAAAAAGGGACAATAATTTTAGTGCCTCGCAGAGTATCCCGTACCCAGGATTGTTTAAAAACCAACGCAATCTATACGATGCCCAGATCAGAGGCGCAGAAATAAGCCTGTCGGTTACACAAAAAGAACTGACCTACCAGGTAAAGAGTTCCTACACACAGCTTGCTTATTTTATTGCCCTGCAGGAATTGTATAAAAGCCAGGACAGTGTTTACAGTAACTTTTTAAAGGCCGCTTCACTCCGTTACCAGGCAGGGGAAACCAATCTGCTGGAAAAGACTACGGCTGAAACCCAGTATAATGAAGTGCGCAACCAGATGAGCAAGAACCAGTCGGATATTTTGGCCTACACCTCTGAACTTCAAAGGCTGCTCAATTCCAAGTCTAGTATAGAAATAGAAAAAGAGGAGTTCAGACAGGCAGACTGGAACAATACCGGTCTGGATAGTGCAATCACTAGAAATCCATTGCTGGCTTTGCAAAGGCAGCAGATAGAAATTGCAGATAAGGCGATTGGAGTAGAAAAAGCACGTTCCGGCCCCGATTTTACAATTGGCTATTTTAACCAGTCTATTATTGGCAGTCAGAACGTGAACGGTCAGGATCAATATTTTAACGGGGGCAAACGCTTTCAGGGCGTTCAGGCGGGGATATCCATACCGCTCTTTTTTAAGCCTTTTTCTTCCCGGATCAAAGCTGCCACAATAGAAAAACAGGTGGCAGAAAGCCAGTTCAGCCTGTTTCGGACCAACTTGCAGGGACAGTACAACCGTGCTTACCAGGATCTACTAAAAAATTCCCGCAGTATTGAATATTATAAAACCAGTGCCTTGCCAAACGCTAACCTGATCCTAAAGCAGTCGCAGATCGCCTTTCAGAACGGCGAGATTGGTTATGTGGAGTATTTGCAGGGATTACGGACTTATTCGGATATCCGCTTTAATTATTTGCAGGCCATCAACGAATATAATCAATCAGTTTACACACTTCAATACCTTATGGGTTTATAAAAAATAAAATGAAAAGAATAACTAAGACCATCAGCAGGATTGCCTGTATAACCTTACTGGCTGCATTTTTTGCCGCCTGCGGAAGTAAAGAAAATTCAGAAGAACAAACCGATGTTAAAGCGGACAGCACCCATCAGGAAGATAAAAATTCGGTAGAAATCACCCAGGCGCAGTACAAAACCGTTGGTATTGAGTTGGGCTCTGCCGAAATGAAGGGTCTGAGCGGGCTGTTAAAAGTAAACGGCTATATAGATGTACCACCTCAAAATCTGGTAAGCGTTACTACGCAGATGGGAGGGATAATTAAATCCACCCCACTTTTACAAGGTAGTATCGTCAGCAAAGGGCAGGTAATAGCGGTGCTTCAAAACCAGGAATTTGTACAGCTGCAACAGGACTACCTGGAAAGCAAGAGCCAGCTTGAATTGACAGATGCCGAATATAAACGTCAGCAAACCCTTGCCCAACAGAATGTGAACGCCCAAAAAACCGTACAGCAGGCCAAGTCACAATACCTAAGTAACCTGGCAAGGGAAAACGCCTTAAAGCAACGCCTGCAACTTATCAATATCATTCCGGCGAGCCTTACCGCTTCCAATATACGCAGCCAGGTAAATATATATGCCCCCATCAGCGGCTACGTAACCAAGGTGAACGTAAACACCGGAAAATTCGTCAGCCCAAATGATGTGATGTTTGAAATTGTCAATAGTTCTAACCTGCACGTTGAGCTGAACGTTTTTGAAAAGGATGCGGCAAAGGTAAAGGCCGGACAACGTGTCCGCTTTACCATGACCAATGATACAACCGAACAAATGGCTGTGGTTCAGCTTGTTGGACGTGAGATCAACCCGGATAAAACAGTAACTGTTCATGCCGTAGCCAAGGGCAGCAAAGGCTTTATTCCAGGAACGTACCTGAAAGCCCTTATAGAAACCGGGAGCAACCAGGTGATGGCCTTACCGCTAAGTGCTGTTGTGGACTTTGAAGGTAAGAAGTATATTTTCTTGGCGGGCACAGGACAGACCGAAGCTGCGCACCAGCATAAGGAAAAAGAAACAGAGGCCGAAACGGAAAAAGCTGGGGAGACATATCATTTTCAAATGGTAGAGGTAACGACCGGGATCAGTGACGGCGGCTTTATCGAGGTGCAAATTCCTGAAAAGATGAATGTAAAAGGTAAAGTCGTTTTGAAGGGAGCCTACGACCTGCTCTCCAAAATGAAGAACAGCGAGGAAGAATAATCAAGTCAACGTGGTAGAAATAAATCTACATATAGCTAATCTATTTTAATTATGGAAAATCAAAATCACCAGGCACTTATTCAGAAATTACTAAACTGTGCCCTAGCCTGTGAAAACTGTGCTGCCGAAGGCTTTAAAGAAGCCCAAAATGCAATGATGGAAAAATGCATACCAATGGACATTGATTGTGCGGACATCTGCATGCTTGCTGCCCGCCTTTTGCAGCGTGGATCAGAAATCTCACACGAGTTCTTGCTTATCTGCGAAAAGGCGTGCCGGATGTGCGCCCAGGAATGCGGTAAACATGATCACGAGCACTGCAAAAAATGCGCACAGGCCTGTACCGAATGTGCTGATGCCTGCCATGAGCATCACAGTAACTTAAACCAAGATTAATACACACATCTGATGAGGTGCTTTCTTCGGAAGGCATCTCTTTTTTATGCCGCCCTATGTAAATATAACTACTTAAAATACTGCAACATCAAAGAGCTTAACAAGGCTCAAAATTTAAAAATCAATAACCTGATATGGAAAGCAATAACAAAAAACAGCCGGCAAAAAAACCAACAGCCCCAAAAAACACTCCGGGGAATATCCGCGAAAGCAAAACGCCCAAACCTAAAAGTGCGGCAGATCAGAAAATCAATAAGGATACCCACTCCAAAGATCAGTCACATTCCCATAAGGAGAACAAGGCTGATCATTCCGAAGGAGATGGACACGATCATGAACATGGCGGCATTTTCGGCAAGAACACCGAGCTGATCTTTGCCATGCTTTGCGGGGTTGCCCTGGGTGCTGGTTTTGGCTTGTCGTATGTCAGCGGGCTTCCTTCCTGGGTCAGCCTGTCCCTGTATATCATCGCTTATTTCTTTGGTGGGTTCTTTACCGCCAAGGAAGCTGTAGAAACCATACTGAAAGGTGGATTTGAAATTGATTTTCTAATGCTGGTTGCCGCCATTGGCGCAGCGATTTTGGGCGCATGGGTAGAAGGAGCCTTATTGTTGTTCCTGTTCAGTTTGGGGCATTCTCTGGAGCATTATGCGATGGGCAAAGCCCGGAAGTCGATTGCCGCCCTGACCAGCCTTGCCCCCCCGACAGCGCTGGTGGTACGGGAAGGCAAAGAAGAAGAAATAGGTATTGAGCAGCTGGTGCTGGGCGATACCATTATCATTAAGCCCAACAGTAAAATTCCAGCCGACGGCGTGGTGGTTAAAGGCGAGGGGAGTGTCAACCAGGCTCCCATAACCGGGGAAAGCGTACCGGTCGATAAATCACCAGTGCCCGATCCAACCAAAGATTATACGGGAGAAAAAAGTATTAAACCACAATACCGGGTCTTTGCTGGAACCATCAACGGGGCTTCTGTATTGGAAGTGAAGGTGATCAAGGAAGCGAAGGATTCTACCATTTCGCGGCTTGTGAAAATGGTGAACGAAGCGGAAAAGCAAAAATCCCCTACACAATTGTTTACCGATAAATTTGAAAAATATTTTGTGCCTATTGTGCTGGTCTTGGTAACATTGCTTTGCTTTGCGTTCCTGGTCATTGATGAGCCTTTTAGCAAAAGTTTTTACCGGGCAATGGCGGTACTGGTTGCGGCCAGTCCCTGCGCCCTTGCAATATCTACACCAAGCGCCGTATTGAGCGGGGTTGCCCGGGCCGCCCGTGGTGGCGTACTGATCAAGGGGGGCAGGCCGTTGGAAGATCTGGGCGCATTAAACGCCATTGCTTTTGATAAGACCGGGACGCTGACCGAAGGAAAGCCACAGCTGACCAATGTGATCCCCCTGGATAAGGTTTCAGAAGAAGAGTTACTGGTAATTGCCGTAGCGGTAGAAAAATTGAGTGACCATCCCCTTGCCGAGGCCATTGTAAAAGGGGCTATGGAAAAATTGAATAAGCAGGCGATCCCCGAAGCCAGGAATGTTAAGGGCATTACCGGCCGTGGCGTTCAGGCGGAGGTAGATGGCAAAAAAGTCTTCATTGGTAACAAAGCCTTATTTGAAAAAGATAAGGGCGGTATTCCCGCTGAACTATTAAAACAAGTGGAAGACCTGGAGAAGGGCGGCCATACTTCTATGCTGGTGAAAAGGGATAGCGATTTCATCGGGATTCTTTCCCTGATGGATGTGCCCCGTAAAGAGGCAAAGCACGTGCTTGCAGAACTTACCGCTTTGGGCATAAAAAAAATGATCATGCTGACCGGGGACAATCAGCAGGTGGCCGAAGCGGTTGCCAAACAGATCGGGGTAACTGAAGCCTGGGGAAACCTGATGCCCGAAGATAAGGTAGAAGCGGTCAAAAAACTGGACAAATCCGAGAAAATGGTGGCCATGGTCGGAGATGGCGTGAACGATGCCCCTGCAATGGCAAAAAGTACGGTTGGTATTGCCATGGGTGCCGCAGGCTCGGATGTTGCACTGGAAACCGCAGACATTGCCCTGATGGGCGACAGGCTCGAAAGCCTTCCCTTTGCAATCGGGCTAAGCCGCAAGGCAAGGGGCATCATCAAACAGAACCTATGGATCAGTTTGGGAGTGGTTGCCGCCCTGATACCGCTAACCATTTTGGGCATAGCCTCAATCGGCCCGGCGGTGATTGCCCATGAGGGTTCTACCTTATTGGTTGTATTCAATGCGCTGCGCCTGCTTGCCTATGATAACGACCAGAAAAAGCAGGCTCCAAAACCAAAGGAAAAAAAACATGCTTAGAAAAGTAAAAAAATTCCTGAAGGCCCTTGGTCCGGGCGTCGTTACTGGTGCGAGTGACGATGACCCGTCGGGAATTGCGACCTATTCACAGGCTGGTGCCAAATATGGGCTGGCCACGCTCTGGACTGTTCTTATCACCTTTCCGTTAATGGCTGCGATTCAGGAAATCTGCGCCCGGATTGGCCTGGTTACCGCAGTCGGACTAACAACAACGCTAAAAAAGCATTACTCCAAATCCGTCCTCTACCTGATGATCCTATTCAGTGTACCTGCCATTATATTAAATATAGGAGCTGATATCGCAGGTATGGGCGCTGTGGCACACCTGATCTTTCCCGCTGTCCATGCGATGATCTTTAGCGTACTGTTTACGGCCATTCTATTGTTCTTTATTATTTATCTCCCGTATTCCAAATTCGTTTCGGTTCTGAAATACCTGTGCCTGACCTTACTGCTCTATATCATTGTTCCGTTTTTTACCAAACCGGATTGGGGGGCGGTATTAAAGGCGACATTCATCCCGACGATAAAATGGGACAAGGACTTTATAGGGATGCTGGTTGCAATCCTGGGAACAACGATCTCGCCCTACCTCTTTTTTTGGCAAACGGCAATGGAGGCCGAAGATGTAAAGGCGGTCAAACGCCAGGTGATGATCAATAAAAGACTGGTGACCATAAACGGGGATCATCGCACTCCATCCGAGCATAAGACCAGGGAAAAACGGCTGATGGGGCTACTGATCCAGAAAATGGGACTGGATGTAAACCTGGGCATGCTCTTGTCAAACATGATCATGTTCTTTACGATCCTTGCTACAGGTACCGCCTTGTACAGCCAGGGGATCAGGCAGATCGATACGGTAGAACAGGCGGCCAAGGCATTGGAACCGGTAGCGGGACGGGCATCCTATCTTTTGTTTGCCCTGGGGGTGATCGGAACCGGCTTTTTGGCCATTCCGGTGCTGAGCGGCAGCCTTTCCTATATTGTATCGGAAACCTTCGGATGGAAGGGCAACCTGGACAAAAAGTTCCATCAGGCCAAACCGTTCTATGCCATCATCATCATATCGGTAATCATCGGACTGCTGCTCAATTATATTGGCATCAGTCCGGTAGATGCGCTGCTATATACGGCAATTTTGTACGGGCTGACCTCACCGGTGATCATCGCCATTCTGCTGCACATCGCAAACAATAAAAAGATCATGGGAGAATATACCAATGGAAAGCTGTCCAATTTTCTTGGCTTTGCAACCCTGCTGGTCATGTCGGTTTCCGCTGTGTTCCTGATCTATTTGCAGTTCACCTCATAAATAATTTTCAATACGCTAAAACTGACTAATCTAATGACAAATGAAAGTGTCTAACATTCCCTTTCCTATAGTGATTACCGCACTTATTTTTACGGGGGTGTTGGCATTGTTTATTATTTCCAGCCATGACCTCAAGAGCGATTTTAATGCAATAGACCGGGGGCTGCTGATCTGGACGAACAGCTGGCATAACAATTTTATGGACCATGTGATGCTCCGAATAGAAAGCTTTTACTTTTGGGTTCCGTTTTATTGCTTCCTGATCCTGATGCTGCTGGCCTACGATAAGATCAGGTTTATGCGCATGATCCCCTTCCTGGTCTTATACCTGGGCATTCAGAATTTTTTGCTTTTTTTATTGAACAGCCTGCTCGGACACCTTCGCCCGTTATACGAACTTGGTTTAGCCTCCCGGTTGCACATTGGCATTGCCGGAAAGGGAATGGCCTATGGATGCATTCCCCTGGTATCAAATGCTGTGGGCATCGCCTTGTTCTTTTGTCTGTATTTCGACCAGCGCTACCTTCCCTTAAAAATATTGGTAGTGGTTTGGGCTGGGCTGCTCCTCTATGGCAGAATATATACAGGGTGGAATTTTCCTGACGAGATACTTCTTGGAATCTTCCTTGGCCTGACCCTATCCTATAGTTCATTTATCGCTTATCGATATTATTTAAACAGATATTATGCCAGTTGAACTGATGATTTCTTACAAAGAACTGGGTCTTACCTGCATCCCGGTTGTCCTATTGATTGCCGGCGGGGCAAGTGTTCTTTACCGCAAGCCCAATGCGGCAGTACAAAGCGTAATCCTTCATTTTGCCGCTGGGGTGGTGTTTTCTGTAGTGGCAGTTGAGCTATTGCCGGACATGATCAAAATTCATGACCCCATAGCTATTATTGCAGGGTTTATATTGGGTATCGCTTCCATGCTGGTCATTAAATCGTTTACCGCTAAACTGGAACTTAAAGAGGCCGGTAATATAGGAAAACAGCTTCTTCCCTGGGGGATGTTGACCGCTATTGGCATTGATCTGATACTGGACGGCCTATTGCTGGGTATTGGGTTTGCTGCCGGGGCAAAAGAGGGCATGCTACTGGCTCTTGCCCTGGCAATGGAATGTCTTTCATTGGGACTGGCCATAAGTAGCAGCCTGTTAAAATTACAGCTGAATGGTGGCAAGATTATATCCATACTGATGGGGTTGAGCCTGCTATTTGTGATGGGTACAGCTATCGGATTTTTTGTGCTGCACTATACGGGCGATATGGTACTTGAAGTCGTGCTTTCTTTTGGCTCGGCGGCTTTATTGTTCCTGGTAACAGAGGAACTTCTGGTGGAGGCCCATGAACAAAAGGATTCCCCGTTTTACACGGCCGCTTTCTTTGCCGGGTTCCTTATATTTATGATCTTGGGGATGGTCGTTTAAGTCTTTTAAAAGCATTATTATAAACTATGTATATGAAAATTAATCAACTGGATGCCCACTATAAATTATACATTTCCTTAGGGATCGCCCTGGTTGTCTTTTTGGTAACCTATGGCAGGCTATCCTTCTCTATCCATTTCATGATAACCTGGTTGGCATATGCACTAAGTAGCTTAGTGCTTGCTTGGATTACCATATTAACCTCGCACCCCGCCGAGGTGAAGCATGAAGCCCATGCCCAGGATTCCAGCCGCACGCTGGTATTTTTATTTGCAGTTGCTGCTGCTTTTGCCAGCCTTTTTGCGATTGTCATCCTGTTGCAGGGCAGTGCGGAAAAGTCAAAACAGGACATTGCCTTTCAGATTGTCATTCCGTTTGCCTGCGTGATCAGTTCCTGGTGGCTGGTACATACCATTTTTACCCTTCGGTATGCCCACTTTTATTACTGTGATATGGAGCGGGGCGATAAGGACAAAAAGATAAAGCCTGGCGGGCTGATCTTCCCCGAGGAGAACGAGCCCGATTATCTTGATTTTACCTATTTTTCATTTGTAATCGGCATGACCTTCCAAGTTTCCGATGTACAGATTACCTCGAGAAGAATTAGGAGGCTGGCCTGGATGCACGGCGTTTTGGCCTTTGCATTTAATACCATAATTGTAGCCCTTACCATTAATGTCATTTCCGGGCTTATCTCCAAATAGGCCGTTCCAAAAAAGTATGACAATGAAAAGGAACAAAATTCCAAATAGAAGAAATAAAAAATATATCCCTAATGCATTTAATGATTCACCTAAAGAAGTGGTGCCGCCAACTCCCTTAGTAAAAAAGGTGCTAAAGGTCACCCTTATTGCGATAGCGTCCATTTTGCTTATTGCCGCCATAATCCTGAGGGTTCGTCATTTTTTAATTAAACACTGGTAAAGCATAAACAAGATGGAAAATAATATCAAGTTATTAAGTAAGCAGATACCCATTTATGTCTCTGCTATTTTTGATGAGCACGTCAAGCCCGAACTGGTCTACCATAATCTGGAGCATACAAAGCGGGTGGCAAAAAGGACAATGGAAATCGCAAGGCATTATAGGCTTTCCGAAACCGATTGTTTCATTCTTCTTGCGGCTTCCTGTTTCCATGATACCGGACAGCTTTTTTCTGAGCCTCAAGGCCATGAACAGCAGAGTGCCGGCATTATGGAATCCTTTCTACGGGAACACGGTATAGAGCAGTTTATCATCGAAGCGATCAGCGGCTGTATAATGGCCACAAAGATACCCCACTGCCCGGAGACCTTTTTACAAGAGATCATCTGCGATGCGGATACCTACAACCTGGGAACGGAAGAGTTCCTGGTAACCGATGAATTGCTGAAAGAAGAATTGAGGCTAAGAGGGTTCCCGATCAGCAGGGAATGGGACAACATTACTCTTGATTTTTTAAAAGGGCATAGGTTTTTTACTTCCTATT
Source organism: Pedobacter sp. BAL39 (assembly GCF_000170795.1). Lineage (GTDB taxonomy): Bacteria > Bacteroidota > Bacteroidia > Sphingobacteriales > Sphingobacteriaceae > Pedobacter. Next base: position 88,866 of record NZ_ABCM01000022.1, on the reverse strand, counting down.
GCAACCAAAAATTACAAAAAGGCAAACAGGAGAACATTGATGCATTTACCAGACGTATTGAAAACTCAAGATAAATTCAAAAGCAAAAAGAATTATGAAATGGACATTAGAAAATTTCCCCTTGGAAATGGGTGACCTAGAACCCCATGTAAGAGAAAAAGCGATTGAAATCGCCAACCAGTTAAAAAAGGAAGGACAAGTCAAAGAGCTGGCCATAGTAGAAGAGGCCATTAAGCGTGCACAAGAATGGTTTTTAAACATGGAGGGTTAACCTGTTATGAGACTGGATGCAGAGAATGAACTATTCATAGTTTTAAAATTGTTGATTGCATTTGTCCTGGGAGCGGCCATTGGCCTAGATCGGGAGAAGCACGGCAGTAGTGCGGGCATCCGCACTTATGCAGCGGTCTGCTTGGGGGCTACGTTATTTACGGCTATAGGAGAGCATATGCAAAACATTGCGGCTGCCTCACGGATCATCGCCAATATATTGGTCGGTATCGGTTTTTTGGGAGCGGGGATCATTTACAAAAATGACAAAACAAACAGTTCACAGGGCCTGACAACGGCCGCAACCATCTGGTGCACTGCCGGGATCGGGGTTGCCGTTGGCCTAAACATGCTGATCATTGCCGTCGTAGCCGCTGCTGCCATCTATTTTCTGTTGAGCCTCCATCACCAAAAGTGGTATCTGAAATGGAGAGATAAAATGCAGAAAGCGCATAAAAAGGAAAATTCTGACGACTGAAGTAATCATAAATTATAGAATGCAAAAATTTCTTAATAGCAGGTATATCATCCTCTTTTCCTTCATCTTATTTTTTCTGTTTGCTTCATTGTGTTTGCGAATAGTATTTTTATCGATTTCGGTAGTTCAGGCAGATTTAGACAGTTTAAATATTCCCGAGATTATGGCCAAGGGGTTTGTTTTTGATCTTACGGTAGGCTTATGTTTCACTATTCCCTATTCCATTTATCTACTGCTTTTACCACAGCGCTGGAACAGAACTGTATTCAATAAGATCGCAACTTATTTTATTGTTTTTCTAATGGTTCTCATCACCATATTTTCGTTTTTCGCAGAATATACCTTTTGGCGGGAATTTGAAAGCCGGTTTAATTTTATCGCAGTAGATTACCTGATTTATACCTACGAAGTCATCAATAACATCAACGAATCCTATCCCTTGCCACTCCTGATTGGCGGAGTATTGCTCATTACGTTAATAGTGGTAATCCTGAAAAGAAAAAATTTTGATAACAGCTTTAAATCAGAAACGCGCTTTTTGAAACGGCTATTTATCACTACGCTGATCTGTTTGGCAGCATTCCTGCTCTTATGGAAAACGGATAACTCCTGGGCGGAAAAAAGCAGTAATAGGTATCAGAATGAACTTTCTAAAGCAGGGATTTTTTCTTTTGTAGCTGCTTTTAAAAACAATGAACTGAACTTCGATCAGTTTTATCCGTTAATGGAGATAAAAAAGGCTTTTGCGATTATGAAAACTAGCCTTCGGGAATCTGGCTCCTCACCTGGTGGCAACCCTTTAGAGTTAACCAGGCAGATCACCGGTTCTGCTAAAGCTAAAACACCAAATGTAGTCATGGTGGTACTGGAAAGTTTCAGTGCAGAGTTTATGGGCAAATTTGGCAATGGACAAAAGCTGACACCCGTATTGGAAGCTCTTGCGGATCAAAGTTTATTATTCACCAAAATGTATGCTACCGGAACAAGAACAGTCCGCGGAATGGAAGCCCTTTCCCTGGCTGTACCTCCAACTCCGGGAAACAGCATTGTCAGAAGAAAGAATAATGAAGAACTGACTACTATCGGAAGCATTTTCAGGACTAAAGGATACCGAACTACTTTTTTTTATGGCGGGGATGGATATTTTGACAACATGAATCAGTACTTCGGCAGTAATGGATTTAATATTACTGACCGTGGCAGGAATTTGTCCATCGGCGATAATTATAAAACTACAAGAACGATTCTTACAGACAAACAGGTGAGTTTTGAGAACGCCTGGGGTATTTGCGACGAGGATCTCTTTGCTGCAGTAATCAGGGATGCCGATATTGGATTTGCGGCCAAACAGCCTTTTTATAATTTTGTGATGACTACATCCAATCATCGCCCGTTTACTTATCCTCAAAATAAAATTAATATTCCTTCAGGTACAGGCAGGGAAGGTGCCGTAAAATATACCGATTATGCAATAGGCAGATTTCTTGAACTGGCCAAAACAAAACCCTGGTATGCAAACACCGTTTTTATTTTTGTAGCCGACCATTGCGCAGGCAGTGCCGGAAAGAATGAGATTGACATTACCAAATACCATATTCCGGCTTTAGTGTTCAACATTCCAGGTCAGGCACCGGCCCGTATTGAAAAAATGTGTTCACAGATAGACCTTTATCCAACGCTTTTTTCTCTCCTGAACTGGTCATACACAAATAACAACTATGGTAAAAATGTTCTTGATAAAAATTATGCACCCCGGATCTTACTAGGTACCTATCAAAAGCTGGGATACATGAAGGCCGACAGTTTGGTGATCCTAAGTCCCGGAAGAAAGCTGGAAACATACCTGTACAATTCATCAACAAATGAACAGGCACCTCGTAAATTTTCAGGAAATGTGACTAATGAAGCAATATCCTATTATCAAACCGCCTATTATCTGTACAAAAATGGTGGTTTAAAATTAAAGAAATGAAAAGCTGCATACGATGTTTTTTATATATATTACCCTTATTATTTACGGTAAGCTGTTTTGCACGTCAGGCTGTGGATACCATACCGATACAATTTGATACTTCATGCGTTCAAGCTAAAGTTCCCCTGCAAGAATCAAATAGCGCCCTTCCGCTATCAGCTGTCATCATCCCGATGGGAGCTATGGCTTATGGCTTTGTAAAATTGGACAACAATGCCCTGACAAGGCTTGACCTGGAAGCCAGACATGAATTCTACAGTGAACACCCCCACCGCCAGTTTATCGTAGATGATTACCTCCAGTTTGCTCCAGGAGCAGCGGTATTCGCTTTAAATGGATTAGGTATCAAGGGAAAAAACAGTCTAATTGACCAGAGCGGCATTTATTTATTATCTAACATTATCCTAAACGGGACTACACAAAGCCTTAAGCGGATCACGGCCGTGACCAGACCTGACGGCACCCAAAATGCTTTCCCTTCCGGCCACTCTGCCGAAGCGTTTGCGTCCGCGGAATTCCTTCGCCGGGAATACGGCGGTCAATCTGCATGGTACACCGTATCAGGTTATACCGCTGCTGCTGCTGTTGCGGTTTTGATAATGTACAATAACCGGCACTGGCTTAGCGATGTTGTTAGCGGGAGCTGGCCTTGGCGTTCTGTCAACCCGGGCTTCGTATTGGCTATACCCAAAGGTCAAAAAAATATTTTCCGGTAAATCCAAAAACAATGCGCTGATCCTTCCAACCTACAGCAAAGGTATTGTCGGGTTCGGAATGCTGAAAGCATTTTAGATATAGCCAATTGCTGAACAAGATCATAGTCGTTCTGCCGGGCCTAGTTGTTGTATTGAAAATATTTTAGTTATATCCTTTATAACTTACTGAAACACATTCCTATTATTGATATATTATCATGACTCATTCCGTTTATTCAAAATCAAAATTTAAGTATTTGATGATGAGTTATGATAATTTACGTTACAATAAAACGAAGGTTTAATTGTAATCTTAAAATTTGTCTACCAATAGTGGTTTAGTTTTGTAATGCGCATTACAATAAGTACTTACACAAAGCATATTACATCAAAGTTTCCCAGAGATGACGTTTTATTGTAATATCTTTGTGTTAAGAATCACCTAGTATTTTTTACAATTATAAGCTGACACGGCTTAAGCAAGCCTATATGAATAGTCCTTTTAGTTTTATGCTATCTTGACAGCGATATCGGCATTCCTGCGTTGCCTTGTTTGCGTTTTGAACGCCAAACCGGAAAACCAATGCCTATTTCCTATCCTGAAAGTCCCGTATCGATAGGCGATCATATAAGAAAGAAAAGAATGGAATTAAAGCTACTTCAAAAGGACGTGGCAAAGATTTGTGGAGTTAGTGAAGATTGTATTACAAATTGGGAAAAAAACCGGAATACGCCTCAAATTCAATATTATCCTCGTATTAGTAATTTTTTGGGGTACTTGCCATTCGATGTTGATTTGAGAACTCTTCCAGGGAAGTTAAAAGCACATAGATATATTAATGGGCTTAGCCAGAAACAACTGGGAAAAATTCTAGGCGTTGATGGAGCTACGGTTTGTAGCTGGGAATTGGAGGAAAACAAACCACATAAGGCGATACTGACAAAGCTAGATATGATGTTGTAATCAATATCATTATTGCACCCTTTTTTGATAAACTGCGAAAAAGTTAAATTGCTTGCAAATACTTAGGTATATTATGAATTACGCTCTTTTGTCGCTTCGAGCTATTTTTTTAGCAGTTGAAAATTATATAAAATTATATGGAGATTATGTAAGTTATGAAACATAAGGATAGCTATCTTTGTAGTTACTACGGTATTAATAAATAATTCTACTTTCATATAAATGAAAATTAGTTTATCCATACAGCTTAAAGCAGTCTTTTTAACTTTTGTATTCCTGTTGAATACCTTAGTTGGCTTTGCCTGTGCGGTCGGGATGGATATGGGCTTTAATACAAAGCACCATGAAGACCAGAAAGTTGTTAGTTCCGGCAAGCATACTCACAAGAACGGGAAACATCATGATCATGCAAAACATAGTCATGATCAAAGCACTGGTGATCATCATGCCTCAAAAAGTCAAAAAGATAACTGCTGCAAAGAACAAGTAGACAAAATAACAAAAACTGATAAGCTGACTCAGCCTGGGTTTAATTATAGTTTGTTATCCTCTTCATTATTTCTTTTGCCTTCGACAGTTTATCGAATAGGCGAGACAGTTACTTTTCCAGTAAATGTTCCTAATACCTATTTTGTCCGGCATTGCCGTCCGCCAATTCCCGACGTACGTATTGCCATACAAAGTTTCCAAATTTGATTTTAAAGTTTGATCATTTTCTGAATGGTATTGACCATTCCAGCTAAGTAATTATTCTATTAAAATCAACAAAATGAAAAAGATATTTCTAATGGTTGCTATTATTGCAACTTCCTTTGTGCAATATGGATTTGCACAAATTGACCATGCTGGTCATCAAACGCAAGCTGTTGCGCTCCTTCCTTTATATTACAATATTAAAGACGCCTTAGTAAGTGGGGATGCAAAACTTGCAGCTTCAAAATCCCAGGAATTCGTTAATGCGGTAAACAGTACTGATGCGAAAGTAGTTGGTGAAACTAATAAGAAGGCCTTATTGGAACATGCTGGTAAACTTGCTAAAAGCAAAGATCTTAAAAGTGAGCGTGAGCATTTTGCAGGTCTTTCAACCAGCATGATCGCCCTGGCCAAAGCATCAAAATTATCGGATGAACCTGTTTATCAAATGTATTGCCCAATGAAAAAAAGTAATTGGCTAAGCAGCGAAAAAGCAGTTAAGAATCCATATTACGGCAGCGCCATGCTGACCTGCGGAAATGTGGTTGAAACTATAAAATAATTATTGTCTAAGTGCCCCAAGCAATAGCTTGGGGCTTTCTTACTAATCAAAAAAATATGAAAACAGCAATATTAGGTATGGCACTTGCCATACTATTGTTTTCCGCTTGTAATAGTGGAATTAAAGATACTGGCGATACCGATAAATCAAATGATACCAGACAAACTGGATCTACCACAAAAACAGTCGAAGCACTCAGCCCTACAAAAAGGATTGTAACAGAATATCTAAGCTTGAAAAATGCATTAACCAAAGACGACGATAAGACTGCTGCGCAGACTGGAAAAAGCCTTGTTGAGGCCATATCGGCAGTAGACAAAGCGTCGCTAAGTACAGAACAATCTAAAGTCTTTACGGATATCGCTGATGATGCAAAAGAACATGCTGAACATATCGGAGCCAATGCAGGAAACATCAAACACCAGCGGGAACACTTCGAAACCTTAAGCCAGGAAATTTACGACCTGGTTAAGTCGGGTGGCAGCCCGAGTCAGAAGCTTTATTATGATAATTGTCCGATGTACAATAATGGAAAGGGCGGTAACTGGCTTAGCGAGACCAAGGAGATACAAAACCCATACCTGGGCAAGGGAATGCCAACCTGTGGCAGCATTAAGGAAGAACTAAACTAATTATGGTCCGGGTGCGACATGGTCTTTTTTTATTAGCAGGGGTACTGGTTTTTATTCAGTTCATTCGGCCTGCCAGTAATATTAGCATGAAGGATTACCCTGCCGATATCAGCCGGATATACCCAATGGAAGGTAAAATAAAGGGGATCTTAAGAAACTCCTGTTACGACTGCCATAGCAACAACACCAATTATCCCTGGTATTCTCAGATACAGCCCAGTGGTTGGTGGCTTGCCTCGCATATCAAGAAGGGGAAAGAGGAACTTAATTTCAATGAGTTTGGTAGTTACTCCTTTCGCAGGCAGCAAAGTAAGCTAAAAGCAATATCTAATACCATTAAAGACGGAACAATGCCCATAAGCTCCTATACAATGATCCACAAAAATGCCAGACTTTCCAAAGCTGAGCAAGATTTAATCCTGAACTGGATAGAAGAAACGAAAGACAATCTTTCAAAAAAATAATAGAGATGAAAAAATTGATAGTATATATTTTACTGATGGGTTTGTTCGGGTTCGCATCTGCGCACGATGGACAGAACATATCATTGCAGCAAAAGCAACAGCCGGTAGTTTATACCTGCCCTATGCACCCTGAAATCCAGAGCAAGACGCCAGGCAATTGTTCAAAGTGCGGCATGAAGCTGGTTATTCAGAAGAAAAAAAGCGTTCCGGCCAAAAAGGCCGTGCCAGGTAGAAAAACTCACCCTTCAAAAAAAGAAGGTATGGGTGGTATGAAAATGTCGCAGCAAAAGGCGGCTGTCGAAGCACCTTATTCAGGTGAAACCTATACTTGTCCCATGCATCCGGAAGTTCATGCTTCCAAGCCCGGTAATTGCCCAAAATGCGGAATGAAACTGGTAAAGGAAACCCAAAAGACAGCTCCCACTAAGCATGAGGGAATGGATATGCCCATGAAAGAAGATGCTAAAAAGTCGGATAGTATGGAGGGCATGAAAGGAATGCAAATGGGAGATGACAATGCCACAATGGAGAATATCAAAAAGGCAAAAGCACAGTTAGGACCTATAAAAACCATTACAAGTAAAACGCCACCCCGTACTGTTCGCTATGATCTGTACATAGCCGATACCACGGTGACTTATGGAAAGAAATCTAAGAGGGCAATTGCAGTGAACGGGCAAATCCCTATGCCGACACTAACTTTTACCGAAGGCGACACTGCACTGATCTATGTACATAATAACCTGGATGAAGAAACTTCCCTTCACTGGCATGGACTGTTTCTGCCTAATAAAATGGATGGGGTACCATTTCTGACCCAAATGCCAATAATGCCACATGCCACCTATATCTATAAATTTCCGATTGTTCAGCATGGTACCCACTGGTACCATAGCCATAGTATGCTTCAGGAACAGATAGGTATGTACGGAGCTTTTATTATGAATAAAAGAAAAGAATGGGACATTCCTACCATCCCCCTTGTATTAAGTGAGTGGACAGATATGAAACCAGAAGAGGTACATCGCAGCCTTAAGAATGCTACTGACTGGTTTGCAATCCAAAAAGGAACGACACAGAGTTATGGTGAGGCGATAAAAACCGGACATTTCAAGACCAAGGTAAACAATGAATGGAAGCGAATGACGGCCATGGATGTAAGTGACGTATACTATGATGCATTTTTAATCAATGGTAAAAACCAAAATGAACAGCCGCAATTCAAGGCCGGGGACAAGGTCAGGCTTCGCATTGCAAATGGTGGAGCTTCTGATTACTTCTGGCTAAGCTATTCCGGAGGAAAGATTACTGTTGTGGCTACTGATGGAAATGATGTGGAGCCGGTAGAAGTAGACAGGTTAATCATTGCCACTTCTGAAACTTACGATGTTGTGGTAACGATCCCAGAAAACAAGAAATACGAGTTTTTAGTCACTCCGGAAGATCGTACGAAATCAGCATCCCTGTGGCTTGGAAGTGGGGAAAAGGTTTTTGCTCAGAAACTTGATAGACCAAAATACTTTGCCGGAATGAAGATGATGAATGACATGATGGACATGCAGGGCAATATGATTGAAATGGAAGGCATGAAAATGCAGAACCAGGTCATGGACATGAATACAGTCATGTATCCTGAAATTACCGGTGCCGAAAATCCAAAGGCAAAGAATAAAAAGACAGATGCCCCCGGCATGCAGATGCCGAATGATAAAAGTATGGCGGGCATGAATATGGCTGATGGCAATCCCGATATGGTAACCCTGAATTACAATATGCTTCGTGATCCGAAGATAACGACGTTACCCAAAGGGCCATGGAAAGAATTGAAATTTGATTTGACCGGAAACATGAACCGCTATGTGTGGACTTTAGATAATAAAACCGTTTCAGAAAGTGATAAGATCCTGATCAAAAAAGGCGAAAATGTGCGCATCATTATGTTCAACAACAGCATGATGCGTCACCCTATGCACCTGCACGGCCACGATTTCAGGGTAGTTAACGGACAGGGTGAAAATGCGCCCATGAAAAATGTTCTTGACATTATGCCAATGGAAAGAGATACGATAGAGTTTGCGGCCAGTGAAAATGGAGGAGACTGGTTTTTCCACTGCCATATCCTTTATCATATGATGAGTGGTATGGGCAGGGTCTTTAGTTATGAAAATTCACCGCCCAATCCAGAACTGCCGGACCCCAAGCTTGCCTGGAAAAAGCTATCTGCTGATGACAGGAAATATCACCCAATGGCCAGTATTGGACTGGAAAGCAATGGTAGTGACGGAGAACTGATGTTTTCCAATACCCGTTACCGCTTATCTACGGAATGGAGAGTTGGACTTAAATCAGAACATGGGATTGAAAGCGAAACTTACTTTGGGCGCTATATTGGCAAGATGCAGTGGCTGATGCCGTTCGTTGGTTTTGACTATCATTATAACCGCATGAACAATGAAAGGGAAAACAATCTATTTGGACAACTCAGCAATCAAAAGAACAGAAAGGCAGCCGTGATCGGTGCGCAGTTTATTCTCCCGATGTTAGTCACCGCTGAGGCCCGACTGGATAGTAAAGGAAAGTTACGCTTTCAGCTGGGACGGGAAGATGTTCCCCTGACCAGTAGGCTACGTTTTAATTTTATGGCTAATACCGATAAAGAATATATGGCTGGTTTTAGGTACATTGTTACTAAATATTTCTCTTTCTCTACCCACTATGACAGCGATATGGGTTATGGAGCTGGACTTACCATCACTTATTAATCATAAGCATTATGAAGCATACCTATCAAATAAGTGGAATGAGCTGCCGGGGCTGCAGCAAAAAAGTAGCACAAGCGCTAAATGGAATCGAAGGTGTTTCTGCAGTAGTTACCTTAATGCCGCCTGAGGCAACCGTGACCATTGAAAAGCATGTGCCTGTAGAAATCTTGCAGCAAGCCTTATCTAATGCCGGAGATTATAAAATCTTACTGCCAGGGGATCATCAGATAGCGAAGGCGCATGATCACAGCGCAGCCTCTTCTATAAAAGTCGATCTTGCGGCAGCTGATCAAAAGGGGAAAACAGCAAAACCAGGGTCAGGAAAGTATTACTGCCCGATGCATTGTCAGGGAGAGAAAACTTATGATAAACCTGGTGATTGCCCCGTCTGCGGAATGGATTTGGTGAGGCAGCCTGTCTTAAAACAAACTACGCAATATTCATGTCCTATGCACCCGGAGATCATTCGTGACCAGCCTGGCGCTTGTCCGATCTGCGGAATGGATCTTGTGCAAATTGCAGGGAATGACTCTAATGAGGAAGATGACAAAACTTATGATCGGTTACTGCGGAAATTTAAGATAGCAGCCATTTTTACCGTGCCCATCTTTTTAATTTCGATGTCAGAGATGATCCCGGGTAATCCCTTGTTTAAATTAATGGAACTTAAGTACTGGAACTGGGTGCAATTTGCTTTATCAATCTCGGTCGTATTTTACGCAACCTGGATGTTTTTTGAAAGGGCGTGGCGGTCAGTGGTAACCTGGAACCTGAATATGTTTACCTTAATAGGAATCGGGGCAGGGGTAGCCTGGCTTTTTAGTTTACTAGCCTTATTGTCACCAGGCATTTTCCCAGATCAGTTCAAGACCCATTCAGGCACCGTATATGTGTATTTTGAAGCAGCAGCAGTCATTTTAACGCTGGTACTGCTGGGACAGCTTTTAGAGGCAAGGGCACATGGCAAAACAAACAGTGCCATCAGGGAACTGTTGAAATTGGCACCGAACCAGGCGACCAGGATCGTAGGTGAAAAGGAAGAAACGGTGGCCATTGATGACATTCAAAAAGGAGACTTGCTTCGGGTAAAGCCAGGCGAAAAAGTGCCTGTTGACGGAAGCATCAAGATGGGAGAAGTCAATATTGATGAATCCATGATTTCCGGGGAACCTATTCCTGTAGATAAAAAGCCAGGTGATCAGGTAAGTTCAGGAACGATCAATGGAAATAAAACGTTTACAATGGTGGCTGAAAAAGTGGGATCAGAAACCTTGCTTTCCCAGATCATTGATATGGTAAATTCAGCTAGCCGTTCAAAAGCGCCCATTCAAAAGTTAGCCGATAAGATATCTGGATACTTTGTCCCTGTTGTTGTATTTATTGCAGTGGCGACCTTTGTCGTTTGGGCAATATATGGTCCGGAGCCTTCTTATGTGTATGCATTTGTAAATGCAATCGCGGTGCTCATCATTGCCTGTCCGTGTGCACTAGGCCTTGCTACGCCAATGTCGGTAATGGTGGGCGTCGGAAAAGGTGCAAAGTCAGGCGTACTGATTAAAAATGCCGAGTCCCTGGAAAAACTGAATGCCATTGATATTGTGGTGATTGATAAGACCGGTACGGTTACCGAAGGTAAACCTTCAGTTGAAAAGGTGGTCAGTGCAGATCCTAAGTTTACTGAAACAGATATTCTCCAAAAGATTATTTCCTTAAACAGCAGTAGCGAACATCCGCTTGCTCAGGCTACCTTACGCTATGGAGAAGAAAAGAACATAAATCGATTACCTATTGAACATTTTGAAGCTGTTACCGGGAAAGGGGTTGTTGGAATTTTTGAAAACGAAAACCTGGCTCTTGGCAATGAGAAATTAATGGAACAGGTTCATGCCGCAATTGCACCCGGACTAATGGAACAAGTTAAGGCAGAGCAGAAACTAGGTAAAACGGTTTCTTATTTAGCCTTAGGTGAGCATACTATTGGGTTTGTGGTCATTTCTGATAAAATCAAGGAATCGAGTAAAGAAGCCATTATGAAATTACAAAAGGAAGGCTTACAGGTATTCATGTTTACGGGAGACAATGAAGATACTGCAAAGGCAGTAAGTGCGACCTTAAGCCTAGATGGATATAAAGCCCAGATGTTGCCGGAAGATAAATTGAACGAAATTAAACGTTTACAGCAAGAAGGGAAAAAAGTAGCTATGGCTGGCGATGGTATAAATGATGCCCCAGCATTGTCGCAGGCAGATATAGGAATAGCGATGGGTACAGGGACGGACGTAGCCATTGAAAGTGCTGACATAACTTTGGTAAAAGGCGACCTTAACGGGATTGCTAAAGCAAGACTATTGAGCCATAAGGTAATGGCAAATATTAGAGGAAACCTATTTTTTGCCTTGGGCTATAATGCGCTGGGAATCCCCATTGCAGCAGGTGTTTTGTATCCATTTTTTGGAATCTTGCTATCTCCTATGATTGCGGCACTGGCTATGAGTTTTAGTTCAGTATCCGTTATCCTAAACTCATTAAGGTTGCGAGCCGTAAAACTGGATTAACTTAAGAAATATTGAAAAGACAGCAGTTTTATAATCACGGTCATATTCAAAGAAGCCGATCAAGAGCCGGACTTATAGAAATTAATCTATACCAATTAATTAACAGATTCAATACTAAAAATTAAAAGTCATGAAAAACGAAAATCAAAACAATGAACATGAAAAAATGAACCAAGGTGATAATCCATATAAGAAATTTCTTCTGATGCTTTCCATTTCTTTTATCCTGATGTATGGCATAATGTTCTTAAACGTTGACCAGGCAAACCATATTTATCTAAGTGTTACAAGGACTTATATGTCTATTCTCATGATATCGTCCATGGCTTTGGTGATGCTGCCTATGATGGGTAAGATGTACCCAAATAAAAGATTAAACAAGGCTATTTTAGCATCGGCCATTATTGTATTTATTACTGCCCTGACCTTTTTAAGACAACAAATATTTGTAGGCGATATTCAATATATGAAGGGAATGATACCCCATCACTCTTCTGCAATTATGACCAGCAAGAATGCTAATATCAAAGACCCCGAACTAAAGAAACTGTCGGAGCAGATTATTAAATCACAGGAGGAGGAAATCGTACAAATGAAAGCCAAATTAAAAGAGTTAGAAAAATAAGTTACCCTGTAGAGTTCAATTGGGGAAAAAATTGCAGACCGTGAGCAGGGAAAAGTTTAGGGTAAGAACTTTGCCTTTCTCATTTGTGGTGGACAGTTACTTGCCCGTTACCAGATATACAGGGAGTCATTTTATTTAGCTGGCTTTTTAGACAAGATTATTACCAAACAACCTATTTCCCTAAGGTTAAGGGATGTATATAAGTTTAGGAGTTTAGTGATAGTTTGATTAAATCCAAAAATTCATCTATGTTAAATGGTTTTTGAATATATGCATTAGCAAAATTTATTTCAGCTAAAATTGGTAGGTCTGGCCGAGTGGAACTCATAATAATTGGAATGTCCTTTGTTTCAGGACAATTTTTTATTGATTGGCAGATAATTGATCCATCATTACTTAATCCATGATGTAATAAAATAAGCGCTGGCGTATGTTCCTTTACCTCCTCAAGTCTAAATGGTTTTTGAGATATCAAAACATTATAGCCTTCTTCTTTTAGCATTATTGAGATCACATCAATAATCGCCGGATCTTTATCGATTAACAGAATATTTTAAGACATATTGATTTGAGAACAAATAAAATAAAAAGCGACTATAAATCGAGAAATAGAGCATAATATTTATGTTACTAGATTATCATTATTTCCTCTTTTAAAAAAAGGTCCTTACGATCTACCTGAATAAAAGCTTGACGGCAAAAAGAGAAATTCAGTGTGTGCGTCAAATCTGGCTTGTCCAAACTTATACACTCCATTATTCCACCTTTTTATGATAAGTAGCGTAGTGATGTTACTCGTTACTTAGCTTCAAATAATCCTTGCGCAAATTCATCTGGTAAGGGACTTTCTAGTATTCCCCGAGCGGCAATGTCAAGATCATAAGCAACTCTTCTAAATTCTACTTTAACACTTTCCGGATCTAAAACCGAACTACTTTTATCTAAGGTCAGCATGACATAACAAGCCCGTGCATCCCCATCCTTTGGTTTCCCAACCGATCCTAAGTTGATCACATGTTTAAAAACACCGGCATTGCTTTCCAGGATCCGATGATAGGGCTTATGGGAATGGCCGACAAATAAAAGGTCTGCATTTGCTTCTTCCATCATTTCTAGCACCTGTTTTTCTTCGGTGTCAAACAAAGTATATTCATCTACGCTCCGGGTACTGCCATGGGCCATTACGATGTTTAGTTTTTCATGTCCATGTTTAAATTCCAGTTTGATGTGTGCTGGAAGTGCCAATAAATATTCCCGGTGATGATGTTCAACTAAGTGGTAAGCATACTTTTTACCAGGCTCAATTAAGTTTTCAGGAGTACTGATCAGGTTTTCTACTTTTAAGTCGTGGTTTCCTGCAAGGGTAACAACGCCCCGCCGACGAATTTCAGCAATGACTTCATTTGGCCATACATTGTAACCCACTAGGTCGCCAAGGCAATATACAGCATCAGGGGCCTGCTCGTCCATGTCTTCCAGCATGGCACTAAAGGCTGGAAGGTTGGCGTGTATATCTGAAAAAAGTGCAATTTTCATATTCTATCCTACTCTTAACATATCAGCGTATTCATTCGGAAGTGGACTATCCTCTACCGCTTTAGCTGCCTTTTCTATATCATACTCAAAGCGAATAAACTCCACTTTAATGCTTTCTTTGTCGGTTACTGTACTATTAGGGTTGATGGTTAAAATACCATAACCACCCCTTGGGTCGCTGTCTTTTGGTTTACCTACTGAGCCAATATTGATGGCATGGCGAAAATGATCGTTGCCGTCTTTACCTGAATTTAAAATCCGGTGATAAGGCTTATGGGTATGGCCAAAACACATAATATCTGCATCTGCTTGTTCCATGATACGGAGCATGCTTTTTTCATCACGGTCTTCAAAAAGGTATTCATTCACCTTACGGGGGCTACCATGAACGAGAAGGATATTGCGTTTATCGTGGTTCAACTGGTATTCCAGTCTAATGTGAGCAGGAAGAGTTCTTAAATAAGCACGCTGCTCATCTTTTACCACTTCATTGGTGTAGGAGATAGACACCTTACCTAGTGCTTTTTCTTCGTCGGTTTTATAGGCACAACCGCAATCATCACTTGATCGGCCGATGCCCCAGTCATAATTTCCAGCGATAGTTGGTATACCTCGTTTGCGAATTTCATCAATTACTTCATTTGGCCAAATGTTATATCCTACTAAATCTCCAAGGCAATAAATGGCATCAGTGTTTCTGGTTTCAACGTCTTTAAAAAAGCCTTCCAGGGCAGGAAGATTTGCATGGATATCGGAAAAAAGTGCAATTCTCATTATTGTATCGTGTTTAAGGTTTCTGAAGGATAGTATTTTTTTCTGAAGTAAAAAGCAAGGTTTACCAGGGCAATTAATGCAGGAACTTCAACCAAAGGGCCGATAACTCCGGCAAAGGCCTGACCTGAATTAATTCCAAATACGCCAATGGCTACTGCAATGGCCAATTCAAAATTGTTTCCAGTTGCAGTAAAGGCGATAGAAGCACTCTTGGAATAATCTGCGCCAAAATAACGTCCTGCAAAAAAACTCATGACGAACATGATGGAAAAATAAATGACCAGTGGAATAGCAATTCTTACCACATCCATAGGAATTTGTACAATTAACTCTCCTTTTAAACTGAACATGATCACGATAGTGAAGAGTAAAGCAATCAGGGTAATGGGAGAGATCATGGGCACAAAGACATTGTCAAACCATTCTTTTCCCTTAAGACTGATCAGCGCATATCTTGAAATAATTCCAAGCGCAAAAGGCAGCCCTAAATAAATTGCAACACTTTTAGCGATTTCGCCAATGGTAATATTGACTTCCAACCCTTTTAGCCCAAAATAGGGAGGCAATACTGTAATAAAAATATAGGCAAATACACTGTAAAACAAGACCTGGAAAATGCTGTTCAACGCAATCAGCCCCGCTGCATATTCCCGGTTTCCTTCGGCAAGTTCATTCCAGACCACCACCATAGCAATACACCTGGCCAGCCCAATCAAAATCAACCCCACCATATATTCCGGATAATCTCTTAAAAAAATGATAGCCAAAAAGAACATTAACAATGGGCCAACTACCCAGTTCAGTATCAGCGAAACGCTCAATACTTTTGTGTCTTTGAACACTTTACCCATTTTTTCATAACTCACCTTTGCAAGCGGAGGATACATCATCAGGATCAGTCCAATGGCTAAAGGAATATTTGTGGTACCGCTGGAAAAGGAATTGATAAAGCCGGATGATGAAGGCACGAAATAACCAATACTAACACCAAGGGCCATGGCAATAAAAATCCATAAGGTCAGGTACCGGTCAAGGAAACCTAATTTTTTTCGTTCGGCCACAGGGGCAAAGTTATTTGCACTCATTATATTTTTTGGTTTATATGTTTGCTCACAAAATCAGCAGAGTAAACTTTAATCAGATCTCTTACCCTTCGGAATTCTTCCATGACTTCTTCGGCTGTTCCAGTCGCTTTTGCAGGATCCGGAAAGTTCTGATGAAAGCGCTCCACCTTGCCAGGAAAATAAGGACAGGCCTCATTTGCTTTATCGCATACTGTAATCACTGCATCAAAAGAAATAGACAGGTATTCATCTACATGGTTGGAGGTATGAGCTGAAATGTCAATGTGGTCTTCTGCCATCACCTGCACCGCTTTTGGGTTTACGCCATGGGTTTCTATTCCTGCACTATAAATATTGGCTTTACCTTCTGCATAATTACGCAGGTAACCTTCAGCAAGCTGGCTTCTGCAGCTATTACCAGTACATAGGACTAATATGTTTTTCAATTTTTTTAAATTATAGTTTGACTTCTTCTTTCTAATAACACAGTATCTCGCCAGAGGCCAAGTTGCTTTCCAATCTTTTCCCTGACGCCAAGGATTCGAAAACCAGCTTTTTCATGGATTTTTAAGCTTGCCGCATTTTCCGGAAATATTCCGGCCTGCAAAGTCCAGATCCCTTCTTGTTCACTTTGTCTGACCAAAAGATTAAGCAGATCAGATCCTATGCCTTTTCCACTGAATGCCGGATCAACATAAACACTGACTTCTGCAACTCCGGCATAAACACATCTGGAAGAAACAGGGGTTAAAGCTGCCCATCCACGAACAGTGCCATCCTGGTCATCAACAAAGCGACAGTTTATTAAATGTGAATTGTCCCATTCCTCAAAAGATGGGGCAGTAGTTTGAAAAGTGGCATTGCCCGTTGCAATGCCCTTTTCATAAATTAATTTAACCTGCTCCCAATCTGAAGGAACTAAAATTCTAATCCCCATGTTCATTTATTTTAGCAACAGCCACCACCTGGAGTACATGCATTTGCAGCACCCGTTAGGTTTACCATTTCAAGTTTTTCTTTCTTTTCCGGAATGCCGCATTTGTCCATTGCCAGGCAAGCAGTCGTTTTAGAGGTTAAAATAAAGTTATCCCCATCAAAAGCCAGGTCATACTTTCCAATGGTTTCAGATTGGTATTCTACTTCTATATCAAGGTCTTCCATGCCGATAACCTGCTCTGATAAGGAAATGATGTTCAATAATTTTCCTGCTTTTAAACGGTGCTCAAAATCATTTGCATCCCAAAGCTGAAAATTTGCTACTTTTTCATGGCGTACAGTGCCTCCGCAGTCTATAAAATCTTTTGTGATCACACCCACTTCTGTAACATGAAAGTGCTCAGGCACAACTTGACCATTCTCTAATTGGAAATTAACACTTTCTCTTTTAGCCAGGATTTCTTTAATTTCTGATAGTTTCATAATGATATAATTTAATATTGCAATTTAACGATTGATTTAATCAAAAAAAAGCTAACAGCAGTTAGCCTCTTGTTTGTAAGCGCCTAAAAATGCACCCATTTGATTTTCTATTAATTTCCATGTTACCGGATTGATACAGTAACAAACACTCACACCTTCAATTGTACCCTGGATGATTTCTGCATTTTTAAGTTCTTTTAGATGCTGGGAAATTGTCGCCTGAGCAAGACCAAGTTCATCTACCAGATCGCCACAAATGCAAGTATTAGATGCAAGAATCCTTTGCAAGATTGCGATGCGGGCAGGATGAGCCAGCGCTTTTAATAACGTTGCCAATTGATTTTGTTCGATGCTGAATATCTCTGTTCTTGTAAGTCCCATAATATATTGCAATATTACGATTAAGTATTGTATGATACAAATTTATTTTGGTTATAATTCTTAACTAGTCAAAATCCATCATCAAATCCTCGTTTCTCAATAATTAAACTGGATCAAATACCAGTACGCTTTACAAATTAGACCCATCCCCATTAACTCTCGCATATCCTTTTTCTTTTAGTTGAATACCATAAGCTCATTCCATTATTCAAATCAAAATTTTAGTTTTTGATGATGAGTTTATAATAATTTGCGTTACAGAACAACGCCTGTTAATTGTTGTCTCAGAATAACCACAATTAAAGAAACCATTCGCAAACAAGGCAACGTAAGGTAGCCACTTCGACATTCCTGCGTTGCCTTGTTTGCGTTTTGAAAGCCAAACCGGAAAACCAATGCCTATTTCCTATCCTGAAAATCCAGCATCTATAGGTGATCATATAAGAAAGAGAAGAATGGAACTAAAGCTACTTCAAAAAGAAGTGGCAAGCATTTGCGGTGTTACTGAAGATTGCATCACAAATTGGGAAAAAAACAGGAGTATTCCTCAAATTCAATTTTTTCCGCATATTATAAAATTTTTGGGTTATATGCCATTTGAGGTTGATTTGACCACTCTTTCAGGAAAACTAAAAGCACATAGGCACATTCGTGGGCTTAGCCAAAAACAACTGGGGAAAATTCTTGGAGTTGACGGAGCTACAGTTTGTAGCTGGGAATTAGAGGAAAACCAACCTCATAAAGCAATACTGGAAAAGCTAAATATTATGTTGTGACCATTATCATTATTTCACGGTTAAACGGATAATGCTTATGATTTAGATCCTGTACTACTATCGGTTTAAATTATTCCGTACTTTACCAGAAAAATCAGTTGAAACAATCTATAATTCATATCGCACTTTTAGTTAAAGATTACGACGAAGCCATCGACTTTTACGTTAATAAGTTAAGATTTAAAGTCATTGAAGATACACGCCTTTCAGATTTGAAAAGATGGGTATTAGTCCAGCCTCCTGGTTCCTCGGGATGCTGTCTTCTTCTAGCCAAAGCAGTCAATGAACAGCAAGATTCAAGTGTAGGTAATCAGAGTGGTGGAAGAGTTTTTCTATTTCTTGATACGGATAACTTTGTTGAAACGTACAATACAATGTTAGCTAATGGCGTTGCGTTTGTGCGTGAGCCAATTGTTGAAGCATATGGAACAGTTGCAGTATTTAAAGATTTATATGGTAATTTATGGGACCTGATTGAGAGAAATATTTAGAATTACTTGATGTTGCGGACATGCGGAGCGCGCTTTAATCAATATTTATTTTATTTACTAGATGTGGTACACCCAGACGCAATTACATATGCATGCATCAAATCGCATTGGGATCCTCTGTAATAATATTTAAAATGAGTTAACATCTCCCGTGCGCCTACGAAAGACGCCCGGTCCTTTTGTAATCACCTTATCTGCGCAGGTTTGATTTCGAAGCAATAAGTACCGGTTTAAATATATGCTTGGCACACTACGCATAAAGGATAATTATTATAGTGATACCCGTAGCATGGCGCTTGAATACAGTTACAATTTCGGCAACAAACAGTCAAGGAAAAGCTCGACTGGGGTACCGGTTCGCAAAACGTAAAGGGCAGCTAATGTAATTATCCAAACCTCTCTTTTATTTCGGAGTCTGACTTACTACCACTTATTGATCCTTTTGGAGAGTAACTTCACTATATTTTTAATTGGAGAAAAAGAAAAGCCCCTTGATTAAAAATCAACGGGCCTTATCTAAATTAACGCTCTCATATATTAAGCGTTTGAATGTGCAAATTATTGTATGAAGTGTGATATACTTCTTTCAACGGAAAATTTAATTCCAAAGCGAATCATATAAATCTTACATATTGCTAGTACTGTATTTACTGCACTCTATGCTGTTCAACCTTATTGTTAGTATCATGAATCCCACTTGAAGGTCTAAGGAAAAAAGAAATTGCCATAAATATTCCAATGATTATAAGGAAAACACCAACATATCTGCCCACCTTTTCGATAATTTGAGTGGTATACGCATTCCCGTATGATTTAAATTCTTCAACCCCGGCCACGTTTCGTCGGTTAAACTGTCGTTTGTTTATCTGGAATCTCAAATAGAATCCGCCTGCTATAAATATAATTGCCCAAATAATGTTCATGTCAAAATCTTTAAACGTACAACGCCTTTTTTATAGTGTTTGTTTGGAGTTGTCCAACTAGTGAAAATTTGGGCGAACCTTATTCTTTCAAAACGATCAGTCAGAAGTCAGTTTTCAAAAACTCAATACTTGCCGTTGACTAATTCTGTCAATGACCAGATCAAAAACATCAAATCTTTCATCAACTTTTAATACTCGCCAAGATTATTATAAAATCTTCTGATTTTAATTTCGCTATGGAAACCCTTTCATTCATGAGTTGTAAAGTACGCAATAAACGATCCTTTATTCGGCAATGAAAATTAGAAGAAATGCAAGATTACCTCAAAAAACGACCGTTTTTTGATAGAAATTGAGATGAGTATTTGATAAACAGTTATAGAACTATTGTGTCTTTTCTAGCAGGCCAGCGATGAAGTAAAGTCTACAGTTGTTTCCTTTCAACCATCAAGAAAAAGGAAGAATACAAGTTATCCTATGAGAGATTTTTGGCTATATTGTAATCACCTACATTTATTGAAATGAAAAACGACAAAACATCACAAAACTACACGTTAAACAGACGTAATTTTGTTACTGGAATTATCCCGGTGATAGCTGGCGCAACAATACCATCCTGGGCTTCGGCGAAGGAGATTCAACAAACCAGAGAAGACAATGACTTTCCAGGACTTATTACGCGAGAGAAAAAGCCATTAAATATGGAGTTTCCATTTCCTACGTTAAAAAACAGGATTACTCCAAATAACCAGTTCTTCATCAGGAGTCATTTTAATATTCCCAATATTGATGCTACAAATTGGGAATTAGAGATTGGCGGCAACACCAATCATGTCATAAAGATCAATCTGAGCGAACTTAAAAAGCTTCCTGCAAAAAAGGTAATGGCTACTATAGAATGTGCCGGAAACGGACGTGCTAACCTCGCCCCAAAAGTGAAGGGTTTAGGATGGGAACAAGGTGGGATCAGCAATGCTGAATGGACAGGAGTACCTTTATCCGTATTGTTAAAGAAGGCTGGCATAAAGGTGGGTACGGTAGACATTATTTTGGAAGGGAATGATGAGGGGATGATTACAGAAGAGCCGAAATCACCAGGAAAAATCAAATTCGCCCGAAGCATTCCGTTAAATATAGCAATGCAGGATCACATCATCATCGCCTATGAAATGAATGGAAAACCATTGAGTGCTGAACATGGTTTCCCGGCAAGGGCAATTATTCCAGGATGGTATGGTATGGCATCTGTGAAATGGCTGATGAAAATTACTGCATCTGAAAAGCCGTTTGATGGCTATTGGCAGACGATTGAATATGCTTACTGGAAGCGTGTTGAAGGACTACCTACCTTGACGCCCGTAACCACTACATTGGTTAAGTCTGAAATATCAAGGCCGGTATTGTTTGAAGCGGTGCCGGCTGGAAAACCTTATCAAGTAAGGGGTGCAGGATGGTCAGGTGATAGTAACCTATCGAAAGTAGAAATAAGCACGGATAAAGGAAATTCATGGCAACCAGCAAAATTAATTGGTCCTGCTATCCCTTTCGCCTGGCAGCTATTTGAATTTGAATGGGTGGTTCCTGCTAAGACTGGAAGATATAGTTTAATGGCTAGAGCGACAGATCAAAATGGCAAAACGCAACCCATGGAGCATGATTTAGACAGAAGAACTTACATGGTTAATTTTATCTCGCCAATTGATGTAGATGTAATATAGCTCAATAAGAACAAATTTCAGGATCTTGCGGTTATCGCATAAGGCTTGTTTGGCATAAACAGTTTATCACATTTAATATTCTACATCAAACCATGATCAGATTCACGTCTATACTTTTACTATTTGCTAGTTTCTCTGCACGAGCACAACATGAACACATGCAAATGGCAACTAAAAAAAATATCTTCCTTGGGCAAATGGCCCATATGATGATGAAGATGGATGAAATATCAGCTACCACATCTGCAGACAGAGATTTCATACAAATGATGATCCCACATCACCAGGGTGCTATTGATATGGCAGAAGAAGAGATTAAGACCGGAAAAAATAAAGAAATGATTCAGCTGGCTAAAAGTATCAAAGCTGAGCAACAAACCCAGATTCAGCAAATGCAACTCCTGCTCAGCCATCCTGAAGGATTTATCGCTACAGGCAACCAACATCAAAACGCTAACCAGAAGATGATGAAAGTGATGATGGAACAAATGCCTGAAGAAAAACAATTGACGGATACTGATCTGTCCTTTGCAAAAATAATGCTTCCTCACCATCAGGCTGCCATCGACATGGCTAAAGTTGAGTTGCGGTATGGAAAAAATAAAAATGTAAAAAGACTGGCCGAGAATATTATCTCAGATGAACAGATAGAAATCCAACAAATGAAGACATTTACAAACTCCCATTAACATATGAAAAAGATATCCTTGTTTACGCTATTTATATCCAGTTTTGTCCTACAATCAAAAGCACAATCAATCTATGCCCAAGACAGGGTTTATACAGGCAATCAGATATCTAATACGGTTTCTGTCTTAGATCCCTCAACACAAACGCTATTAGGAAATATTGTTCTTGGTAAACCCCAACCTGATATCTTAAGTCCTCTATATAAGGGACAGGCCCTGGTTCATGGCCTGGGTTATTCCCCTAAAAGGCAATTACTAGCAGCGGTTTCCATTGGATCAAATTCAGTAACCTTTATTTCAACAGCAAAAAATAAAGTTTTAAAAACTGTTTATATCGGACGTTCACCGCATGAGGCAACCTTTAACCCTTCAGGATCACAGGCATGGATATCGGTAAGAGGAGAATCGTATATCAGCGTAATTGATGCAAATAAACTGATTGAAATCAAGCAAATCCCAGTAGCCGACGGCCCGGGAATGGTTGCTTTTACTCCAGATGGAAAATGGGCTTATATTTGTTCCAGCTTTACTGCAGAAGTGGATGTAGTGAATGCAACTTCTTATGCTATTGTAAAGCGTATTCCAGTAGTTAGTCCATTTTCTCCAAATATATTCTGTAGTCCTGATGGGAAATGGATTGCATTGACACATAAGGATGTAGGGAAGATCACTGTCATCAGCACGGAGACAAATACGATACATACAGTAGTAAATACAGGTCCAATTACCAACCATGTCACTTTTACTTTAGTTAATGATTCACCTGTGATGCTGGCAACCATTGGCGGAGAAAACAGCTTAAAAGTATTTAGTGTTTCACAAGATTTCAAGCTTACTGATAGCGTTGCGACAGGATCATTGCCACATGGCGTCTGGACTTCGGCAGATGGTAAATTTGCATATGTCGGATTAGAAAATGATGACCAGGTACAAGTGGTTGATCTGGTAAAAATGGCCGTTGTAAAAACCATTGCTATTGGACAATGTCCGCAAGCATTGTTGTACGCCGCTAATGCCAGCCCTGCAAATGCCTCAAAAGAAAATTTAACCCCGCTTAATCTTGCAGACAAAAGTCAGGTGATTAAATTGATGAATAAGGATAATTCAATGTCATCAGGCATGCTAAACGTAAGAAGCGTAGGCTTGACTGATCTTGTCCAACAGGACTTTAAAAAACTCGAGCCAAATACTTCGTATACTTTAGCGTTAACCAACTCCTCAAATGATACGTTTAACGCAGATTATGTCATCAATTCTTTTAAGACCGATGAAAAAGGAGCTTTTAGCGGTCAATCCTCGGGGATAATTAAGAGTGTAGGAACAGGTGGCGCCGATTATAAACATGTGGTTCTTATTGATGATCTTTCAAAAAAGCTGGTGATGATCAGTAACTAATGTATTTTAAACCAAAGATATAACTGCCCATAATGCAGCACTTGAAATTACTATCCATAAAATTACGCCTTGTAACAGTGGCATTATCCCCACTGCTTTCAAGATAGTAAATGAGAGTCCGCTTCCTATCAGGAACAAGGTTAAAGTTAAGCCTGCTTTTGCTAATGCTACAAAGTAGGGCGCAAAAGGCTTAATAAAAGGTAAGTAGGTGTTGGCGATCATTGCCAGGATAAATAGCCCTATAAAATAGGGTATACTAACTTTGCTATTGTTGCTTTTGAACAGGAAAGATGTACCAAACGCTACGGGAACAATCCATAGTGCTCTGGCTAACTTAACAGTTGTGGCTATCTGTAGTGCTTGTTCACCATATTTACTGGCTGCCCCAACAACAGAACTGGTATCGTGAATAGCAATGGCACACCACATACCAAATTGTGACTGTGACAAGTTAAGCGCATGTCCGATAGCGGGGAAAAGAAATAAGGCCACCGAGTTGAGTATAAAAACAGTACCCATTGCAACGGAGATCTGTTTTTCTTCTGCGTTCATTACAGGCGACAATGCAGCAATAGCACTTCCACCACAGATCGCCGTTCCAGCTGATATCAAAAAAGATGTTTTACGTTCTATTTTAAATACTTTTCCCAGGATAAAACCAATGATAAGCACTCCGAAAATAGAAACTACGGTAAACAGTACGCCTTCTTTTCCTGCTTTCATTGCACTGAATACATTCATTCCAAATCCTAGCCCGACAACAGAAATTTTTAGCAGCAGGTTTGTGGCCTTGTGATTTAAATGCAGATAGGGATGTTCCATTAGTTGCGCCAATACTAATCCTAGCAATAAGGCTAAAGGAGGCGACATAAATGGAAAGAGGCACAGCAAAACTGCCAGGATGAAGATAATTTTACGGGTGTTTAAATTTAAGTTTAGCAGGTTACCCGCCTTTATTTTAGAAGAATTTGAATTGTCTTTGATTTGTGTCATAATTTTGATTGTCTTTATTTTCTAATTCAAAGATCCATAACTAATAAACCCCGATCAAATCATTAAAACTTATCTTCCATAACTTCATGTTATAGAAGATAAGTTTTTAGACATTATTTATTCCCAACCCCATTTTTTGAAAATGAGATGTCCTTTATCGGATTGCATAAACTTGATAAAATCCTCAGTTTCCGACTTATGCGTACCAGTGCTACCCCTCACTACAGGTGTACCTCTATAGACTGTTTGTGTAACAGGAATCCTAACCATTGAGGTGAGGTCTGGTAAACGGTTATGCCAGGAGCCAAATGTTATCCAGGCATCATATTGAGGATCATTTTTCCATGCAGCAATACCCAATGCCGAATTTGCAAATGTACCTGCTATACGCTGCTGTATGTTTGCAATCAGATCTTGTCGACCTGCCAAATCTTCCCAAAGCCCCATTTGCCCAGCCCCATTCACATCAAGAATTTTCACACCTGGTTTACAGAGATCGCCCAGATTTTTGATGTTTTTAGGATTGCCGGGCCGTACCAGGATCGCTGCCGCACGTTTATATAACTCTGTCCGAGAGTTCGCCACTATCATGTTTGGGTGGTCAGACATGAATTTTGAAAGCATGTATTCTGCTCCTCCAAAGAACAGATCTGCATGTTTCATTGCATCCGGCATCCATTCATTATCTGGCCCGGCAGTGACTTTAATTACGATATCATGCTGCTTTCCAAAAACCTTCGCACATTCATTGATCGGTCCGAGCGGCCCACCGGGACCATAGACATATAAAGTATCGTTTGGGATTTGTGCATTCCCAATGGTCACTACAGCAACGACTGACAATATGGTTAAAAATATATTTTTCATTGTGTTTATGTTTAAGGTAAATCAAAACCAAACTTTTTGTAGATGGCAGCAGCCTGCGGACTGATCAAAAAATCCATAAAATCTTTTGCAGCGGCCGGATGTGGCGCATCTTTTAACTGTCCCGCTATATATTGCGCATGGATATTCTCTTTTTCAGGAATTTCAATGAGCTCAACAGGATGGCCAATCATTTTCTGATAGTAGGCCTCAGTATACCATACTGGAGCGGCGTCACTTTCATTGTATAGGATCCTCATTGGTGATTGGCGATGATGGATCATGGTAAGATAAGTAGTCTTATCTTTAACTTTATCTTCCATGATGGTAGATTTTAATGTTTCTCCTCCAGCTTTCAGATAGGCTTCTTCAATACGTTTACCAATCCCTTCATTTTCTGGATTTGGCATACTGATCCTCAGCTCTTTATCTGCTAAATCTTTGAGTGACTTCAATGCCTTCGGATTTCCCTTTTGAACCATGATTGCCAACCTGTTTCTAGCATATAAAGTCGTTTTGCTAAACCATTCAGGGGTCATGTCTATCCGGTTCTTACCAGCTGTATAAACATCCGGCTTTAAGGTAATTCTCATGTTGCCCACCACAATGCTACCGGTTTTTATTTGTTGGGCTAAAATGCCTGGGGGAAGCGTTTCGGCAAATACCCGCTGATAATGTGGATATGACTTTTTAAAGGCTGCAATTAATTCGTCAATGCACATAAACTGGTTACCGGCAAAGAAAACCACCAGTTGGGGATCATTAATGTCTCCAAAAAGATCAGGCACATTGTCTACTCCAGGTACTGTGAACTGAACTTTACTTTCAGGTGGAGTATTCCAGGGCGGATCAAAGCGATGATCCTGGGCCTTAACATTTCCACAAAGCAATAAAAATGCAACTGTGGCTAAAAAGGTGTGATTTATATATTTCATGATTTTCTAATTATTTGGTTTAAGGATGTACAACTGCCCATCCCTGATATTGACGGATGATGATTTCACCATTGCCGCTGGGTACATAACTGATAAAATCAAATAAGGTATTTTTTTCGATCTTTCTTTCTCTGACGGTATTTTCGCATTGTGCAAGAATTACTCCTCTGGACTGCAGTTCTAATAATGTTTTTTCAAAAGATCCGTTCTTCTGGTAAACAGCTACGCCATCTCCAAAGGCAATAAGTTCTGCATTGATTTTCCCTTTTAACCTGGGATCGTCGAGTGCATTTTTTAGGTTTCGAAGTGTTCCTGCAATCTTTTTCTCATCACCGTTATTGATTACATACAGTGCCTTATAATTTTTCAGGGTGGCTTTTGCCCCTGTAAAATTAGCAGGTGTAGCTTGGGCAAAAGTGGCCGAGGTTGCTGCGATCAGCAAAAATAATGTACAGATTAAGGTTATTTTTTTCATGATTTTAGATTTTGATAATTTATTTAGTTGTTAATTTTACTTGTTTTTCGGAGGTTACAATTGGTGCAAATGGACCATATTTATGCTGATTTTCAGAAAATTTGTCGGCATATGGTCCGTATGGCGCATCAAAAGGTTTTTTTAACAAATCAGGGTAATCTTTTCTTTGATCTTTATGTGGTCTTGGCTGTGAGTTCACAAAAGCAGCGAGATCCCAGGCCTCCTCATCACTTAACTGCGCATCTCCATATCTGGCGCCATATGGCATATTGTTCTTTACGAACCCCGCAAAGTTACTGAGTCTATACATCCCTGCGCCATCATTGTAGCTGTGTTTGCCCCATAATGGCGGATAAACATAAGTTAGTTTGTCTTCATCGAGTATTCCCTCACCCTTTGCACCATGACAACTTTGACATTTACTGGTATATAAAATCGCTCCATGTTTGACATTCGCTGCCCTATCCAGGTATTTTAATTTTTCGGTTCCCGTTCCAAATACTTTCTCCCCTTTTTTTACACCAGTTCCAAGCCATTTCATATAAGCCAGCATTGCCTGTATCTCTTTACTAGATTCGTCTGGTACTTTGCCTGCAAGACTTCGATTGAAGCACTCTGCAATACGTGCCGATGCAGGTTCAACCTTTCCTGATCTGCCACTCATTTTAGGAAAACTGGAAATAAAACCAGCATAATTATTTCCGAACAGTTTGGTTCCACCCTCGAGGTGACAATTCTGACAGTTCATACCATTTGTAATACGGGCTATGGATCCATTTGGCCCAAAATATTTGCTCGTATGTGCTATTAATTCTTTGCCATACCTAATCATCTGGCCGTACTTGGTGTCCGCCGGAATCGTATTTTCATCAGGCGCTTTCCAGGCATCAGCAGGTACAACCTGGCTTTTGACTTTAACAGCAGCTATACCGGTTTCCACATCCTGTTTGGTTTTTGCTGTCAATTCTACATCTGGCTGCCCATTAAAGAATAAAGTGCAGATGAAAATAGTTCCACAAGCAACAAATAGAATCGCAATGATAGCCGTTGTCCTGGCTGTATATATAAGTGCTTGTCTGATTTCTTTTTCTTTTGATTCCTTATTCATAACCAATGTTTTTCTGTTACAAATGTGCATTTATTCTACGCATCAGAAAAAGCATAAAAAGTTATTGATGATAACATAAGGTTATGATGTCAGTACCTGTTGAAACAAATTGTTTGTATCTTAGCTTATCTACTAAAACCGTGTATGATAGATTTCCGTTTGCAAGTATTTTATGCTGTCGCTAAAAGGCTGAATTTTACAAAGGCCTCGGCAGAGTTATTTATCAGTCAGCCTGCTGTAACCAAACACATTAAAGAATTAGAGCAGGAGTTCAAAATGTCATTATTTGAACGCAGTGGAAACAAAAAAATCAGCCTCACCCCAGCCGGCGAATTATTGTTGCATTACGCAGAACAGATTTTTGGAACCTACCGGGAACTGGAATATGATATGAATCTACTTACTAAACAGCATAAAGGAATATTGAGGATTGGTGCCAGCAGTACTGTGGCACAATATATCATTCCACCTGTATTGGCACAGTTTCACAATAAGTTTAAGGATATACAAATCCAACTGGTTACCGGAAATACAGAAGATGTAGAGCAGCGTTTGATTGCTAAGGAAATAGATTTTGGAATCATTGAAGGCATCTCCCGGAACCCACAGATTAAATACGAACAATATCTAAAAGATGAGCTGGTGTTGGTGTGTTCTGGTCACAATTATGCCATGAAAAAGGAAATAATCAAACCGAATGAGTTGAAGGATTATGATTTATTACTTCGTGAACCTGGTTCTGGTACACTAGATGTTATTGCATATGCTTTAAAAGCACACCGGATAAAGGTGGGGGACTTAAATATAGAAATGCAGTTAGGTAGTACCGAAAGCATTAAATCCTATTTGATTCACAGCAAATGCCTGGCTTTTTTATCTATCCACTCCATATTGAAAGAGCTCAAGAATAATGAATGCCGCATCATAGATATCAAGGATATGGTTATCGAAAGGCCGTTTCATTTCATTCAGCTTCATGGTCAGCCGGACGCTCTGGCGGAACTATTTATGCGCTTCGCTAAAAGCTACAACTACAATGTATAGTGTTACCGAAATTTCGAGGAAATATCAGCCAGCTAAAGTGCTGCTGCTCTTTGTTTCTGAAGCTCCTGGAGGTGACGATAAACATTTTTACCTGGGAAATACTAATCTGTTTCGAACAATTTATCTTGCATTTAGTGAGGTATTTGGCGATTTTAAATCTGTAGAAGATTTTTTGCAGTTCTTTAAAGGCACGGGATGCTTTTTGGAACATCTAACTTGTACACCTATTGATAAATCGTCAGTTAAAATCAGAAAAAACCAGAGGCAGGGGGGAATAGAGCAATTAGCTCATAAAATCAGAACATATCAACCCCGATTAATCATGATCCTAATGAAAAGCATTGAACAAGAGGTTAAAGAATCTATTGACCTATCAGGCTTATCGTTTATCGAAGAAATTGCAGTTACCTGCTATCCTGCCGGCACTGAATCAAACAGGCTTACTTGCATCCGGGATACCAGGGTTATCATCTCCAAACTGGCATCGATATTGACATAACATGCAAATATATTGCTGTAATATACCGATACAGAACAAGATGAAAATTCAAGATCAGGAAAACACCAAACAGCATGCAGGAGACCATTTGGCTAATGAAAGAACATTTTTGGCCTGGATCAGAACCAGTATTGGTATCATGGGATTTGGCTTCGTGGTGATGAAATTCTCGCTATTTATCAAGCAGATCAGTGCCGCACTGGGGAGTAAAGTGCCCCTGCACCAAACCGGAGATTCCCGCATTATCGGGATTTTTCTAGTTGCCCTGGGAGCAATTACTATCATTTGTTCTTACTTAAGATATAATTCAACGAAAGAACAATTGAATCAGGGGGTGTATTACCATTCAACACTTTTTGTTAAAGTTTTAACCGCTTTAGTTTTCATAGCTAGTATACTTTTACTGCTCTACCTTATTAAAACAACATAGGCAGTTAAATCATCTGTACTTGATGCTTTAGAAAAGAGAGGAAGGAAAGCGGTCGATATAGCGTTGTTTTTTGATATAAATTGCTGATTGCATTGGTCAAGGATCTTATAAAAATTTCACCTCTTTATGATAATCCACAGGAACAGGATAAGTCAATATTTTATGTTCCCGTAAATATTTTGGGTACCGCAATACGCTGTGAAGAATATATACCTGAATGGCCACTGAAAAAATAGGCTGTAAAACAGGCTACCGCAAAAAACATGGTGTATTCACTACCAAAAAGTTCTATACCCATAATCGTACAGGCAAGGGGTGTATTCGTTGCACCAGCAAAAACAGCAATAAATCCAAGGGCAGCAAACAAACTAACTGGAGCATTTAATAAGGTCGAAAGTGCATTGCCTAATGTTGCGCCAATATAAAACAAAGGCGTTACCTCACCACCTTTAAATCCAGTTCCTAATGTTAAAGTTGTGTAAATGGTCTTCCATAACCAGCTCCAAGTATCTGCTCCACCAGGCTGAAAAGCAGAGGGAATTGTAACGGCTCCTTGGTATTCGCTATCCACGCCCAAACTTAAGTAATCCGGTTTCCCGATGGCGTAAGTCAAGCCTATAATAATCAGACCACCGATAACAGGAATAAGCCACTGGATCTTACATACTTTAGAAAAAAAGGCCTTGATCTCATGCACCATTACAGCAAACAGGTAGCTGGCCAGACCAAACAATGTGGATGCTAGAATAACCTTACTAAGCAGGAGTAGGTTTACCGGCAGGTATTCAGATAGAAAGTAGGCACTTTTCTCTATGAGATCGATGTGATAAGCGGTATGATGGATGCCCCAGGCAGAGACAGTAAGATCACCAAGCACGCTGGCAATTAATGCGGGAAGTAAAGCCTTGTACTCTATTCTTCCAATGGCCAGAACTTCCATTGCAAATATGGCACCGGTGAGCGGTGTTCCGAACACCGCCCCAAACCCGGCTGCAATTCCCGCGGTAAGGAGCATCTTGGTGTCTACCTCATTTAGCTTAAACCAGCGGCTAAACATTCCTGCGATGCTTCCTCCGATTTGTACCGCGGTTCCCTCTCTTCCAGCCGATCCGCCAAACAAATGGGTAATCACTGTAGTTATTAAGATTACTGGCGCCATCTGCCTGGGCACTCCACCACCCGGCCTATGGATTTCATCCATGATCAGGTTATTTCCTTTTTCTGAGGACCTACCAACTGACTGATAAATCAGGTGGATCACAATACCTGCTAAAGGTAGCAGAAAAATGAGACAGGTATGCTGAAAGCGAAAGTGAATGGCCCAGCCTAGCAGCCAAAGGAACAAGGCAACCATACTTCCTATTGCAATGGCAACAGGAAGTATAAGCAGCGTCCATCGAACCGCATATTTAAAAACCGAAAGGTGTTCAAATAAAAATTTATTATGTTTCATTGTAGGTTAGCGGCTGATTTATAATTTTTTATAAAAAGTATTGATTCCTGCAAATGATGCCCTATCACCAAGTTCTTCTTCTATCCGAAGCAACTGGTTAAATTTAGATACCCTTTCAGAGCGGCAGCCACTTCCTGTTTTGATGTGCCCCGCACCGGTAGCGACAACCAGATCCGCAATTGTCGTGTCTTCAGTTTCACCACTGCGGTGAGAAATAAAGCAATTGTAACCGTTTTTTTGGGCTAGTTCTACGGCCTTTAGCGTTTCGGAAACTGTACCGATCTGGTTCAATTTAATCAGTACGCTGTTTGCAATGCCCTGGTCGATTCCCTGCTGGATAATACTCGGGTTGGTGCAGAATATATCATCTCCAACCAATTCCACTTTGTCTCCCAAAAGGCTGGTCAGCTTTTTCCATCCCTCCCAATCGTTTTCGCCCAACCCGTCTTCCAACAGGATAATTGGGTACTCTTTTAACCATCCTTCCCAAAAGCCAATCATTTCATCTGTTGTGATCCGTTCTTTAGAACTTTTATAAAATTCATATTTTCCATTATTCCACATTTCGCTGGTCGCTGGGTCAAGACAAAGGGAAATATCCTTGCCTGGAGCAAAACCGGCAATATGTATCGCTTCCATGATGATTTGGACGGCTTCCTCATTAGAACTCAGATTTGGCGCAAACCCACCTTCGTCACCAACTCCGGTATAATAGCCTTTCGCTTTTAGCAGACTTCTCAGGGAATGAAAAACAGCTTCGCCCATACGGATACTTTCCTTAAACGAGGGGGCGTTATGAGGGGCAATCATAAATTCCTGAAAATCGATGTTGTTATCAGAATGCCTTCCCCCATTAATGACATTCATGCACGGTACGGGCATTACGTAACCTTCCCTTTCCACTAGCTGCCTATACAAGGGAATCCCTTTTGCAACGGCCGAAGCCCGGGCGAAGGCGATTGAGGCCGCAAGCATCGCATTTGCGCCGAGCCTTGATTTATTCTCGGTTCCATCCAGACCAATTATATGATCATCGAAGGCCTGCTGACCCTCAAAGGATAAGCCGGTGACTGATTTGCCGACTTCGACGTTAATCCCTTTTACTGCTTTTTCCACGCCTTTACCATTATAGCGCTCTGGATCACCATCTCTAAGCTCTACGGCTTCTTTTTCACCCGTACTTGCCCCGGATGGAGAAATACCCCTTGCTGTTGTTCCGTTAAGAGTGACTTCTACTTCTACTGTCGGATTGCCCCTGGAATCCAAAATTTCACGGGCATGAATTTTAGTTAATTTCATAGTTTTTTGTTTTATATTGATTTTTAGTATTTCGGTTGCTTACAAATAATTGAGTTTCTCAAAAGATCAAAACCAGTGTTCCCCCAATGATCAGCAGGGCACCAAAGAATACTTTCAGGGTAAGAGCTTCTTTCAGGAACACCATTGCAAGTATAATAGTTAGGGCAACACTCAACTTATCAACAGGGGCGACCTGGGACACTTTCCCGATCTGCAAAGCCTTGTAGTAGAATATCCAGGACAAGCCGGTGGCAAGACCAGATAAAAAAAGAAATAGCAGGTTATGCTTTGACAGTTCCGTAATTCCTTTAAGTTCGCCTCTGGCCATTACGATCCCCCAGGCTACAATCAGTATTACCACCGTTCGTATGGCAGTAGCCAAATCAGAATTGACATTGGTTACGCCGACTTTTGCAAAGATGGCCGTAAGGGAAGCAAAGAAAGCTGATAATAGCGCGTAGATCCACCACATAGTTTTATGTTAATTTTCCGTTATTGAATAATTCCAAAGTAAATGAGTACAAGAACCGTTGCTCCGGCAAATGCCGAACCAGCGGAAAGAATGCTTTTGAAGATAGGTGATGAAAGAGCGGATGGCCATCCATACATCCCACCCGCACCTGCTTTACTTAAATGAATGATCGTAGTTAGATTCGGTTCATGGGAAGGGCGTAGACGCTTAACGGTGTTTTTAATCAGTCCTGAAGCAATCTGATCTGCACTAGCAACTAGTAGCGCAATGGTAATAAGAACCTGCCAAATTTTTTTGCAGAAATTCTGGAAGAGGCAATAAATAATGAAGGCATAAAAAGGAAGCCAAAAACGCTTATCACTGGCCCAGTACATGATCGTATCCCAGAATGCATTATGGTGCTGATTTATCCACAAGAACCATTCAGTTTCAACCGGCAGGACCATTGCTAACACTGATCTCACTTTGGCAGACAGACAAAGTAAGACAAGCGCAATTAAGATAGCTGCCAGCAATAAGAGTTGAGAATTTATTTTTAATTTTTTCACCTACAATACTTTGACCGGCAGATTTTATTACCTGCTGGAATTTCTATTGTAGGCGCCATCAGCTTTTGAAAAAAGCGGTTGAATCGGAAGGACACCATTTCCGTATTGCAAATATAATACTAATAAAATGATGTGCAAAATCTTAAAGTAGGTGTTGAGAATTTAATTTATCACTATTCCTCCTTATTTGAATACGAGAACCAGTTTCTTATTCTTCTACCGTTTAAACAAGCATCATATCACGGGATTAAAGCTTTTCTTAAACAAAATGAAACCGCCTGGAAATAAACATGTTATCTATATAGGAATTTTTTTTATAACCCTAAAAAATTAAAGTTATGGGATACCATGAATGGAAAAACTGTATTGATGCATGCTTAAAGTGTGCTTCAATTTGCAATCATTGTGCAAGTTCATGCACTCAGGAAGAAGACGTGAAAATGATGGCGCGGTGTATTGAGCTTGATATGCAATGTGCAGCCATCTGCTACTCTGCCGCTCAATTGATGAGTATGGGTAGCTCTTTTGCTCAAGACATTTGCCGTATTTGCGCAGATATTTGCCAGCAATGCGGAGATGAGTGTAGTAATCATCATACCCAGCATTGTCAGGAATGTGCAGATGCTTGTAAGGCTTGTGCGGAAGAATGCAGAAGAATGACAGGAGTAGCTGCTTAAGATGCCAATCACCGTGAGCATTAATTGATTAAGGGCAGCATTCTAGTTGCCCTTTCATTTTTATAAATAGGCAAATTTATTCCATTCATTTTATTTTCATTATTCCCTCGTTTCTCAATAATTAAACTGGATTAAATACCAGTGCGATGTAAAAATCAAACCTATCCACATGAACTCTGGAATATCTTTTTTCTTTTAGGTGATTATCATAAACTCATTCCATTATTCAAATCGAAATTTTAGTTTTTGATGATGAGTTTTTGATATTTTGCATTACAGAACAACCACTGTTAATTGTTGTCTCAGGATAACCACAATTAAAGAACCCTTCGTGAACAAGGCAACGTAAGGTAGCCACTTCGACATGGATTCATAGAAGCAATGAGCATGAAACTGGCAGGGTACTCCACACTGATGCGGGCACGCGAGATGGTAACACTTCGGTCTTCCAGCGGCTGTCGCATTACCTCAAGGGCGGTACGTTTGAATTCCGGCAATTCATCCAGGAATAAAACCCCGTTATGGGCGAGTGATATCTCCCCCGGTTGCGGGTTGGCGCCACCGCCGACAAGTGCAAGGTCTGAAATCGTATGATGCGGACATCGAAATGGGCGTTCGGTCATCAACGCATCCCTGGTGTTGAGCTTGCCGGCTACAGAATGTATTTTTGTCGTTTCCAGTGCTTCCTGAAGGCTGGGTGGGGGCAGTATGCTCGGAAGCCTTTTGGCGAGCATCGTTTTTCCAGATCCCGGAGGACCAATAAGGATCACATTGTGGCCACCAGCCGCCGCTATCTCCAGTGCTCTTTTAATATTTTCCTGGCCTTTAACATCGGAAAAGTCCTGCTCATAGTTGTTGATGTTGCTGAAAAATTCCGTCCTGGCGCTGACGGTTATGGGACTTGGTTTGTCCTCGGTTTTAAAAAAGGAAATGACTTCAATCAGGTTGTGCATTCCATATACCTGGAGGTCTTCGACGATGGCTGCCTCTCTTGAGTTGTCTGCCGGAAGCAGAAAACCACGGAAGCCTGCGTTCTTTGCCTCTATAGCAATGGGCAATACACCTTTTATGGGCTGTAATCCGCCGTCTAAGGACAGTTCTCCCATAATGAGGTAATCTTGTAGTTCTTCATTCTCTATTTGTCCTGATGCGGCTAAAATCCCTATAGCAATCGCCAGGTCGTAAGAAGAACCCTCCTTGCGGATGTCAGCCGGAGCAAGGTTGATCACAATTTTCTGCCGGGGCATTTTTAGTCCGCAGGACTGTATTGCGCTCTCCACCCTTTTCAGGCTCTCCTTAATGGCATTGTCGGGAAGGCCGACAATGTGATATTTATTGCCTCCGCCAATACTGACCTCAATCGTGATGGTCTGTGCATTTACGCCGAATACAGCGCTTCCATAAGTTTTTACCAGCATAATTCCGTTTGTGATTCCGGTGAATCTATAGCTAAGCGAAAAATAAATGGTTATATAAATCGCAAAAAAACCAGACTGCACAAAAAAGCCAGAACGTTAATTCTGGCTTCGTATAATCGGTATTTTGAGGATTACATTTTTCCTTGTGGCATCTTAGGCATGTTTCTCATCATTTTCGCTGCTGCTGCAGGGTTCGAGAATTGTTTCATCACCTTCCGCATATCTTCAAACTGCTTGATGAGTTTGGTTACATCTTCAACCTTGTTGCCGGAGCCCTTGGCAATCCTTGCACGTCGGCTCTGCTGAATGCTGTCAGGGTTTTCGCGTTCGTATTTAGTCATCGACTGGATGATGGCTTCTACATTTTTAAAAGCATCATCTTCGATTTCTACGTTTTTCATCATTTTGCTGACACCAGGAATCATGCCCATGAGGTCTTTCATGTTACCCATTTTCTTGATCTGCTGGATCTGGCTGTAGAAGTCGTTGAAATCAAACTTGTTTTTGCGGATTTTCTTCTGGAGCTCAGCAGCTTCCTTCTCGTCGAACTGTTGTTGAGCACGTTCCACAAGGGATACCACGTCACCCATACCCAGGATTCTTGAGGCCATCCTTTCAGGATAGAAGACATCCAGAGCTTCCATTTTCTCGCCCGTACCGATGAATTTGATCGGTTTGTTGACGACAGACTTGATCGATAGGGCGGCACCACCGCGGGTATCACCATCCAGTTTGGTCAGGACCACACCGGTAAAGTCTAACCTGTCGTTGAATGCTTTTGCAGTATTAACCGCATCCTGTCCGGTCATGGCATCAACAACGAACAGGATTTCGTGCGGTTTAGTATTTTCTTTAACAGCAGCGATTTCATCCATCATCTGCTCATCAATTGCCAGACGACCGGCGGTATCGATAATGATGACGTTGTTGTGCTGTTTTTTACCTTCAGCAATACCTTCCAGTGCAATACCTACAGGATCTTTAGATTCGATATTCGCATAAACAGGAACGCCAATTTGCTCACCAAGGATCTGCAGTTGGTCGACCGCTGCAGGGCGGTATACGTCACCAGCTACCAGCAAAGGTTTTTTGCCTTTACTTTTGAGGTAATTGGCCAGCTTTCCTGTGAAGGTCGTTTTACCCGCACCGTTCAGTCCGGCGATCAATATGATGGTAGGATTATTCTTTAAGTCTATTTCAGTTACTTCACCACCCATGAGCGCTGTAAGCTCATCATTCATGACTTTGGTAAGCAACTGACCAGGAGAAACAGCAGTAAGCACGTTCAGGCCCAGGGCCTTTTCTTTCACATCATCAGTGAAGCTCTTTGCTGTTTTATAATTTACGTCGGCATCGAGCAATGCTTTACGGATCTCCTTCATGGTTTCTGCCACGTTGATCTCGGTAATGCTGCCTTGTCCCTTCAGAACTTTAAATGCACGGTCTAGTTTATCCTGTAAATTTTCAAACATTTTCTTTAATGCTTAGTGTTCAATTTTTTGTAAAAGCCAAAGTTATCAATTTTGGCTGAATGCGATTAGAAATTTTATAAAGTATTAGCGTGGGAAGACAAATGTGACACCCAGTGCGAGGGTTTGGCTGCCCTGGATTTCATTGTCTGAATCCTTATCAAATAAGCCGACGCCAGTGACGGTCACATTCATGAGCCTGTTTAATTGCGAGCGCAGTTCTACGTCCAGACGGTGGTCAATATTGACCAGAGACCTGTCATAAGGAATAAACATCTGATAACGCGCTTTCAGGTTCACATTGGTAAAGATCTGTTTGTCGAAGTTGCTGACGATCTGGAAAGCGAGCTCATTCTTGAAATTTTTATCAGTAGGAACACCATAATAGTCGGCACGTGGAACAAATTCCTGTCCTGGATTGGTTTTTTCAAAACGTGCCCTGTCAGCAGCAATGAGGTCATCTGTACCCAATACAAAGGTTTGTTTCGCCGTACCCGTACCGATACGCGTCGAGAAATAACCATTGGGCTTATACTCAAAACCGATAGATTCAGTGAGGTAACCAGGAGACATGAATTTGGAGATCAGCGATTGTTGTTCAATGTTTTGTCCGTCCCTGTAATAGTTGAATCCCCTGTCAAACTGTGATTCAAAGTTGACAGATCCGAAGAAGTACCAGTTTTTGGAAAGTTGCAGGGCTGCCTTATTATCCCAGAAAATCCTGTCCCTGGTTTTCTTTTGCAGCTGGTCCTTATTATTGATCTTTCCATATTCCAGGATGACCTCACTGGTGTAACTATAACCTTCTTTACTATATTCGGCCTTATTGTTGACTACGCCGCCTACAGCAAGAGAGTTGATTCCCCCACCTTTCCAGTTATTCGAGAAGGTTGCCTGGTTGACGTTGATGCCTACGCTGGTCCTGGTTTTCCAGTAATTGACTTTTTCGTCGATGACAATTGGGACGATTGCAACTGGCTTAATCTGCAGGTTGCCTGTTCGTGATGGCAGCGGACTGCGTTTAAGTTTAATGTCAAGTCCCTTTGTATTAATGGGGACGGTGTCCACTTCCTGCGCATGCAGGGAGGAAAACGACAGTACGGATACTAATAAAAGGCTGGCATAAAAAATCTTCATCTTTACAAAGAAAAAGAAAATTGTTGCTTATTAAAAGTTTAATGTTAAACAATTTACTGAAGGTTAGAATTCCTCCACCTCAATTTTTGGCAGTGCCGGCAGACGGAAAGCATTGGGGTTCCTTTTGTAGCTGGCATAACTGTTCCTCAGGTAAACGATCATGGCATAGTCTGACGCGCTGAGAATAAACTGATAGGTCGGACGGTACTGGGACATGAAATCTGCCGCTTCATAGTCGCCGATATGGAGCACACGCTTGACATAATCCGGTCTAAAGCGATAGTCGATCAGTGCCTCTTTGTAATCCCGTTCAAGGATGGTCTGCAGGTGCCTGGCATTTTTTCCCTCGCGACTGAGCAGATTATAAATAGCATCAATGCCCAGTCCTACGCCGTTTGTGCCCAGGTTGAGCAGGTCTTTGGCCTTGCCCCTGTCCAGCGCATATTTGTACTCTTTTAGCGATTGTTCATGTTGTGCCCTCGGGCTGAGTTTTGCTCCGGTGATAGACACCTCTTTGAGGGC
This sequence comes from Pedobacter sp. BAL39, assembly GCF_000170795.1. Lineage (GTDB taxonomy): Bacteria > Bacteroidota > Bacteroidia > Sphingobacteriales > Sphingobacteriaceae > Pedobacter. The sequence goes on along the minus strand of NZ_ABCM01000022.1, from coordinate 49,685 downwards.
AATACCCAGCGATTTGAGCTGGAAGTATACCGCTTTGCTGTTATGTATCACCAAGGTATCCAGCGCATAGCCCTGGAGCACCGCAAAGACGGTGTCACCCACAGCTGCTTTGATCGCAAACTCGCCTTTAGGATTGTTATAAATTCCCTCGTCACTGCTGCCATTGTAGATGTATACCCTCGCCAGCCGCTGCTTCGAATCTTTGTCGACCACAAAACCCTGCACAGTAGTAGTTTGTGCGATGGCGCCCAGGGAATGGATATAAAAAAACAAGAATACTCCTAAATACTTCATTGACCAGCAAAGCTACAAGATATAAAATGCAGCGATAAAAGATTAACATTATTTAACCAAGATCAGTTTTTGCCCGATTTTAATGCCATCCTCATTGAGGTTATTCAGCAGCTTGATGTCATCAATACTGATGTTGAAACGTTTGGAAAGATTATATAGGGTATCTCCTTTTTTAACGATATAGCTGTCGCCAGATGCAAGGGGTTGTTCCGATGTTACTGGTGGTTTACCTGAGGGGATATATACCACCCTTGGTGTGTCCGATTTGGTCGTGTCTACAACAATAACCTCTTTGGAAGGAGGCGTGGGCACAGGTGTAAACTTCTTTTTTTCCTGAGGGATGTTGGCGTTGATCTCCGAGAAGACCTTGTCTTCTCTTTTCAGCTTTTCTCTTTCCGTTTCCGACTGGTCGTACTGATAAAGCTGGTATTTTTCTATGGTGTTGATCAGCAGGTTGGGATACTGGGGATTGGTGGCGTAACCTGCCTTTTTGAGTCCGTAAGCCCAGTTTTTGTAATCATTTTTATCTAGCTCGAACAACGCACTGTATCTTTTTCTCCTTAAAAAAGCAGAGTGGTCTTTATAGGATTCTCTGGCATCTTTATAAACCCGGAAACAATCGTTCTGCTTGTCGTCATCTTTATAATAAGCCTTGCCTCTCCAGTCTGATGTACACTTGATGCCGAAGTGGTTATTGGCATATTTTGCAAGGCTGCTATTGCCGCTGCCCGATTCGATGATACCTTGTGCAAGGGTGATACTAGCAGGAATCCCAAAGGCATTCATTTCTTCAATGGCTACATCTTTGAAAGCTTCGATGTAGTTTACCGTAGTATAGGAACGTGCATTTGGATTGGACTTGCCTGCTGCTTTTTCAATTTGTTTGTTGTTGCGGCTGTATTTTCTGGAGGAACAGGCGCTGAAGAAGAGGACGGTGGCGGCAAGGAGAAGGAGTACTTTGTGATTCATTAGAGTTTTAGTTTCTGTCCGGGTTTAAGCCTTGAATTTTTCAACCCGTTTTTAGTCATGAGTGTTTTTATGGTGGTATGGTTTCGTTTGGCGATGGCACCCAGGTTATCACCGGAGCGAACCGTATAATACCTGCCTGAGCGTCTGGTAGATTTGTGGGTATATACCGGTACCGGCGGTTCTACATAATCTTCAGGCCTCTCATCATACTGAAACAGTTCATATCTTTTGATGATGTTGACTACTTGTGTTGCCCAGGTGCGGCTGCGTGCGTAACCACCTCTCTGGATACCCCTTGCCCAGGAGCGGTAGTCGTACTGATCGTATTTCTCGAACAGCGGGCTGAAAGCGGTACGACTTTCCAGGAGATCGATAAAATGGATGTAGGAATCTTCTGATGTTGGATAATCCCGGTAAGAAGAGCTGATTTCTGTGTTGGTGTTGGGACCTTTGATCCCGAAGTGGTTGTTGAGGTACCTGGCGATTTTACTTTGCCCGGCTGCAGATTCGTGTATGGCAACGGCCAGAATAATGCTGGCGGGGATTTTATGTTCGCGCATGAGCTCCTGAGCCTGTTCTGCGTGTTCGGTAATGTATTCTGAGGTGCTTTGTGCCTGAACCGTAAATATGGAGAGCATGGTAAAAAGGCATAGTAACCGTAGTTTTTTAATCATAATTATTTTTTTCTAATGATAAAAAGCCCGTCCCTTACGGGCAGGATTAATTTTTCTACGCGGTCATCCGCTGCTATTTTGTCGTTGAAGGTAGTAATATTTTTTGTGTCTTTGTCCTGGGTGGTGTTCAGCACTTTACCGCTCCAGAGGACGTTGTCAACGATGATCAGTCCGCCGGGGCGCACGCGGTCGAAGATCAGGTCGTAATACGTGCCATTGTTCTTTTTGTCTGCATCGATAAAAACAAGGTCGAAGGTTTCATCCAGCTGACCGATGGTTTCGGTGGCATTGCCGAGGATATATTTGATTTGCTGTCCGAGTGGAGATTGGGCGAAGTTTCCGCGTACCATTTCTTCCAGCTCCTCGTTGATGTCGAGGGTATACAGCAGACCATCCGCGGTAAGTCCTTCGGCCAGGCAGAGTGTGGCATAACCGGTGAACGTTCCGATTTCCAGAATCCTGCCTGGACCGATCATCTTGCTCAGCATGCTCAGGACCCTGCCCTGATAGTGCCCGGAAAGCATGCGTGGCATTAATACTTTCAGGTTGGTTTCCCGGTCTATTTTTTTTAACAGTTCGCTTTCAGGCTCGCAGTAGTTGAGCAGCAGTTGCTGCATCTCTTCGTTGATGAGGCTCATAATTTGTTTGTATGACTATAAACGGGGTTGTTCCATAAAATATTGCAGGATGATGGTGGCTGCAATGGTATCTACTCTGGATTTGTCCTTACGGTCCTGCTTTTTCAATCCACTTTGCAGGATGGTCTGATGGGCGAGCTTGGAGGTAAAACGCTCGTCGACCCAGAACTGAGGAATGTCAGGAAAGGTCTTTTTTAGCGTCCTGGCAAAACCTTTGATATGCTGCGCCGATTCCGAAGGACTACCGTCCATTTGTTTTGGATCACCGATCACAAAAGCTTCAACCTGTTCCGTCAGGAGGTATTTCTTCAGGTATTCGATGATGTCTTTCGGGTGGACATTGTCCAGGCCGGTGGCTATAATTTGCAGGGGATCGGTGACGGCAATACCGACGCGCTTGGTCCCGTAATCAAAAGCTAGAATTCTAGGCATAAATGCAAATATGCAAATCAATACGCTAAAAAATTGCTATTTTGCACCAAATGCAGTTTAAAGACATCATCGGACAGGAGGAAGTTAAGGAACAATTGCTGCAAACAGTTGCGGAGAATAGGGTCAGTCATGCCCAGTTGTTTCTTTCGAGTGAGGGCAGTGGCGCTTTACCATTGGCGATTGCCTATGCGCAATACATCAATTGCCTGGACAAACGTACCGGTGATAGCTGCGGCGAGTGTTCATCCTGCAGGAAATATGAGCGTTACATCCATCCGGATCTTCATTTTTCCTATCCTTTTTTTGCTTCTAAAGACGCACGTGTGGCCGTGGATGTGCTGGATGAATGGAGAAGTATGCTGATGAATGATCCCTATTTTGACATGGATATCTGGCGCTCCAACCTGAATGCGGAAAACAAACAGGCCAATATCAATATCGCGGAATGTCATGATATTATAAAAAAATTAAGTTTCAAAGCTTTCGAGGCGGAGACCAAAGTGTTGATCATGTGGCTGCCGGAATATCTGGATAAAGAAGGGAACTCCCTGTTGAAAATTATTGAAGAGCCACCAAAGAATACCTTGTTTATTCTTGTTGCGAATAACCAGGAGCAGATTCTGTCGACATTGTTATCAAGAACGCAGATTGTCAAGATCCCTAAACTTTCCGATGCTACCATTGAGGGGTACCTTGTGGAACGTCATGGTCTTGGCGAGCAACAAGCAACGGAGTGTAGTTTTCTTGCCGATGGCAACCTGATTGAAGCCAAGCAGTTAGTGGCCAATACGCACAATGAGCATGCAGATAAGTTTTCGGAATGGCTGCGCATGGGGTATGGGAACCGGGTGTTAGATCTGACGGCCTTCACTGACCTTGCCGCCGGCTGGGGAAGGGAGAACCAGAAAAATTTTTTGAAGTATGGCATTAATTTTCTGAGGGAGTGCAGCCTGTTGCTGAGTGGAGCCGAAACATTGGTGAAATTGCCGGGCAGGAGTCTGGATACGGCGAAAAAGTTAAGTGCCCATGTGCTTGATCTGGGCATGGCTGAGGCCATAATTCATGAACTTGAACGTGCACATTACCACATTGAAAGAAATGCAAACCCGAAAATTCTGTTTTTAGATGTATCTTTACAATTGGTAAAAATTATTAAGTTTAAAACGTTCCCGCAAGGGACTCAACATATATACAATTAAATATGGGATGTGGAAGTTGTTCTACAGGAGGCGGTTGTGCCCCCTCGGGCTGCAAAAGTAATGGCTCATGCCTTACTGGAGGATGCCAGAAATTAGAAGTTTACGATTGGCTGTCGAATTTGGATATGCCTTCAAATTATATACCTTTTCAAGTAGTAGAAGTTAAGTTTAAAGGTGCCAGGAAAGAGTTCTTTCTAAATAATGACAATATTTACCTGGAGATTGGCGAGCTGGTTTCAGTGGAAGGTCCTACAGGTGGTTATGATGTTGGGCACGTTTCCTTAACTGGGGAGCTGGTGCGCATGCAGATGAAACGCCGCAAGACCCCTATTGATCAGGTCACACGTAAGATTTACCGAAAAGCAACTGAAGCTGATGTAGAGAAGTGGAAGATTGCAAAGGGACTGGAGTGGGAGACGATGCATAAAGCGCGTACACTTGCACTGGACCTGCGCCTGTCGATGAAAATCAGTGACGTGGATTATCAGGGTGACAAGACAAAGGCTACCTTTTTCTATACTGCTGAAGGGCGTGTGGATTTCCGCGAGCTGATCAAGAAAATGGCGGAGACTTTCCGCATCAGGATTGAGATGCGTCAGATCGGGATGCGTCAGGAGGCTGGTCGTCTTGGCGGTATCGGTTCCTGCGGGCGTGAGCTTTGCTGTTCTACCTGGCTGACAAACTTTAAAACGGTTTCTACTGCGGCGGCAAGGTATCAAAACTTATCTTTAAATACGCTTAAGCTTGCCGGTCAGTGTGGAAAGCTGAAATGCTGCCTGAACTATGAGCTGGATACTTATCTTGATGCACTGAAGGATATTCCTGATCGTGTAGACAATCTGCAGACAGAAATTGGTGTGGCTCGTCATCAGAAAACAGACATCTTTAAAAAACTGATGTGGTTCGCCTACCCAAATATGGAGGACTGGATTCCGCTGAAAGTGGATCGTGTGAAAGAGATCATGGCAATGAACAAAAAAGGGCTTAAACCTAGCAACCTGAAAGAGGAGGCTGTGGAGCTCGTTCATGCTGCAGTGGTAGAGAAGGTACACGATTATGAGAATGTAGTGGGGCAGGACAGTCTGACGCGTCTCGATGATAAGCCTAAAAACAAAGGAAACAGAAATAACCGCAATAAGGGAGCTGATCGCGGAGAACGTGGAGAGCGTAGCGAACGCAATGATCGTGCTGAGCAGCGCAACGGCGGCAACCGCAATCCGGAGCAAAAGGCAAATTCCGGTAATCGTAATGACAGAGGTCAGAAGCAAGGTGGACAGGGTAAAAGCCGGCCTGAGGGTGCCGCAAGACCTGAGCAGCAGAACCGTTCTGAAGGAAGCAGGCCTGAAAACAACAGGAACCGTGAGCAGCAGGCTAAGGGCCAGGGCAACCAGCAGCCTAAGCCTAAACCAGTTAATAAACCGCAGGGAGCAACTCCTGCTGGTGGTGATGGCGCTGCCGGGCAAGTACAACCAGGAGTAGCTAAAGAAGGTGCTCCGTCAGGAAACAGAAATAACAGAAACAGGAACCGTAGAAAGAAACCAACGGATAAGCCTAAAGATGAATAATATCAAATCTTATATATGGGTTGCGGGTTGTTTGCTGGTACTAATGCTGGGTGGCTGTGATGCGAATACTGTTGTCGATAATAATCTGGCCATGCCTTCCCGGAATTGGAGTTATGCCAATAAGGTGAAAGCGGTGTTGGAAATTACTGATCCTTCCAAGCGGTATCAGGTAGACTTCAAGCTACGCCATACTGCAGATTATAAATACTCTAATATTTTTGTGCTGCTTCACCTGAAGACAGCGGGAAAAAAAAAGGAAACACGCAGGTTTGAGTTTAAGCTGGCTGAGCCTGACGGTAAATGGACCGGGTCAGGCTCCGGCAACCTTTATACCTACACATTCAGCATGCTGAAGAACTACCAGTTTCCTGCCGCCGGACACTATGAGCTGGAGGTAGAGCAGAATATGCGCAACAATCCGCTGAAAGAGATCAGTGATGCCGGAATTAAGGTGTCAAAGCTGGGGGAGTAGTTGTTCCAGTGCCATGCCTCTTGATCCTTTCAGGAGGATAAGGCTGTCTTTTACAGGCTGCTGCTGCAGGTAAACGGCGGCGTCGGCAGGGCTTTCAAAATAATGTCCCGAATGCCCCATTCCGGCCTGATGGAAGTTTTTCCCTATAAAAATGAGTGTATCTAATGTCATGTTGGTAGCTTGCAGGATGATTTGCAGGTGCTGTTCAGCTGATTCGCTGCCAAGTTCAAACATATCCCCAATGATGACCACTTTGTTTGCAGCATGAAGGCTGTCCATATTTTTTAGAGCAGCGTTCATGCTACTGGGGTTTGCATTGTAGAAATCGCAGATAACGGTGTTATGTTCCGTTTTAGTGAGCTGCGAGCGGTTGTTTTGTGGTGCATAACCGGAAAGTCCTTTGTTAATCTGTTCAGGAGTAAGCGAAAAGAAATCTCCTATACAGATTGCTGCAAGGATATTTTCAAAGTTATAAGCTCCTGTAAGCTGGGTGCCGACGGAAAATTCTGATCCTTGTTTTTGCCAGGAGAGCTCCAGAAAAGGGTCTGTGCTGTTAAGTGCTCCAGAAATTGTATTGCTGCGTTCTGATCCGTAATAAACGATGTCTGAGAGCTGTGCTGTATGGGCCATTTCCAGCAGGTATGGATTATCGTTGTTGATGAATGCTTTTCCCTGCTGTTGCTTCAGGTGGGCATAAAGCTCAGCCTTTCCTTTTTTCACACCTTCAAAGCCGCCAAATCCGTCGAGGTGCGCCATTCCTACGTTTGTAATGAGCCCGTATTCAGGTAGCGCAATGCTGCAAAGCAGCTCTATTTCTTTCTGATGGTTCGCGCCCATTTCTATTACAGCAATTTCTATATCATCGGTAATGGAGAGGATCGACAGCGGGACGCCAATGTGGTTGTTGAGGTTTCCGCTGGTCGCGAAAGTCCGGTATTTTTCGGAGAGTATTGCTTTGATGAGCTCCTTGGTTGTTGTTTTGCCGTTGCTTCCTGTGAGTCCGATTACGGGAATGCGGAGCTCGATACGGTGGCTACGGGCCAAGTCCTGCAATGCAGTCAGCACATCAGGAACGAGGATGCAACGCTCGTCGGTATGGTACTGCTGATCATCAATAATGGCATATGCAGCGCCTTCTTTCAATGCCTGTGCAGCAAATTCATTGGCATTGAATTTATCTCCACGCAGCGCAAAAAAGAGACAGTCTTTGCTGATGGCCCTTGTATCTGTACATACAGTGCGGTGATTTAGGTAATGCTGATACAGGAAGTTGGTGGCTGACATATAGTTTATGATAAAAGATATGGTAAAATTACACTATGAAAGAGAAACAAAAAATATTCTTTAGTATTTTGGAGTCTAATTTTCGCGATATGAAGAGTATTTGGTGTTCTGTTTTATTTTTAATGATCAGTACAGGAATGGTTATGGGACAGTTGAAGTCTCCGGACGAGTTCCTTGGATATGAATTGGGCACCAGATTTACAGCTCATTCAGATGTAACCGGTTACCTCAGACATGTTGCAGACAATACAAAAAATGTAAAGCTGGTCAGCTACGGGACAACTTATGAAGGGCGTGAGCTGAAGGTGGCCATTGTTACCGCGGTAGAAAACCTGGACCGTCTGGAGCAAATCCGCCAGAACAACCTAAAGTTGAGTCTTGCAGAAGGGCCGGAGATGAAGCTGACCAACCAACCAGCGATTTTATGGCTGAGCTATAACGTTCATGGCAATGAAGCCAGCTCTACAGAAACGGCAATGAAGATGTTATATACGTTGGCAGCCGGTAAGGCTACAGGCGTACAGCAATGGTTGAAAAATACAGTAGTAATCCTGGATCCCTGTCTGAACCCTGATGGACGGGAACGTTATGTGAATTATTTCAGATCGGTGATGGGTGCGGTGCCCAACCCCGATCCGATGGCCAGAGAACATATAGAGCCCTGGCCGGGAGGGCGTTCCAATCATTATTATTTTGACCTGAACCGCGACTGGGCCTGGCAGACGCAGCTGGAAACACAACAGCGCCTGGAATTGTACCATGAATGGATGCCTGAAGTACATGTGGATTTCCATGAGCAGAGTTATAATGATCCTTATTACTTTGCTCCTGCAGCAGAACCTGTACATCAGGATATTACCGACTGGCAGCGCAGCTTTCAGGTGACTGTAGGTAAGAATAACGCAAAATATTTCGATGAGCAGGGCTGGCAGTATTTCACAAAGGAGCAGTTTGACCTGCTTTATCCCTCCTACGGGGATACCTATCCTTTATATAATGGTGCGATTGGGATGACTTATGAGCAAGGTGGGATTGGTGCCGGTTTGTCGGTAGTTACGCTCAGTGGTGATACGCTGACCTTAAAAGACCGGATTGCACATCATTTTACCAGTGGTATGGCCACGCTGGAGGCGGTATCGGAGCATGGCGGTAAACTGGTGGATGAGTTCCGTCTTTACTTTGAGCGCTCTGCTGCTACCGCTCCTGGTACCTATAAAGGGGTGGTGATCAAGGCTCAGCATGCCGGCAGGATGAAGAAACTCAGGGAGCTAATGGACAAGAATCACATAAAATATGCTTTTGGCATGGACAGGGGATTGAGCGGTTATAATTACGAGACACGTAAGACCGAGTCTTTTAAAGTTGAGCGTAACGACATGGTCATCAGTTTTCAGCAACCAAGGTCGGTGCTGGCAAATGTATTACTGGAACCACAAACCTCGGTGAGTGATTCCAATACTTATGACATTACGGCCTGGGCGCTTCCTTATGTTTACGGCCTGAAGGCTTATGCCGTGACGGATGCAATTAAAGGGAAGTACAACGATATTCAGCAGCAGACGGCAACAGTGCCTATTGTGGCGAAACCATATGCCTGGATTTTTCCCTGGGATGACATCGAAGATGCACAGGTGCTGATCGCCTTGCAGCGTGAGCAAATCAAGGTTCGGATTGCAGGTGAGGCTTTCAGTTCGGGAGGTAAGTTTTTTCCTGCAGGAACACTCCTGGTGTACCGGTTGGAGAATGAAAAGCAGCTGAAAAGTCTGAGCACCAAGTTACAGGCCATTGAGCAGCGGTTAAAAATGTCTTTTTTTCCTGCAGCAAGTGGCTTTGTTGATAAAGGTAAAGATTTTGGCTCTTCGGCATATCAACTGCTGAAGGCGCCAAAAGTCGCCATGGTGATGGCGGAGGGCAGCTCTACGCAGAGCTCGGGAGAAATCTGGCATTTTATGGAGCAAGTGTTGAAATATCCGGTAAGCATTATTTCCAGTTATAATATGGGGAATCTGGACATCAATAAGGTCAATGTCCTGATTGTTCCTGACGGTTCGTATGGATCGGATATGGCAGGCAAGTTGGAAAGCTGGTTGAACCTGGGTGGCAAGGTGATCCTGTTTGAAGATGCCATCGCCAATGTGAATGAAAGCAAGCCCTTTGCGATTAAAAAGAAGGAGCTGTTAAAACCTGAAGATAAAGGAGCAACGCTGACATACAGCAGCAGAAACCAGGATAATTTGTCTGAAGCCATTCCTGGTGCAATATTTAAAGTTTATATGGACCGTAGTCATCCTCTTGCTGCCGGTATTGGTGATTACTATTATGCACTTAAAACAGACGACCGGATTTTTGAGCCGTTGGTAAAAGGATGGAACGTAGGGGTGCTGAAGAACGACAGTTACATGTCTGGTATTGCTGGCAAGCAGGTCATTCGGAAGCTGGACAACGGAATGTTGATTGGTGTGCAAAATATCGGTCGTGGAGCTGCAGTATATCTGGGGACAGACGTGCTTTTCAGGAGTTTTTGGGAAAGTGGTAAACAACTGTTTGTCAATGCGTTGTTTCTTGTTAATTAACCATTAATATTTCAATAATTCAAATCGGTTTCTTTATATTACAATAATAGTCCTTAACTTATTGTGTTAGATTTAGGTAGTTTGCATGATATCTATCATTTATTTTACACTGTTTAAATTTTTGGTTTTTTTCGATATAAAAGTCTGTTTTTTATTAAATTAAGGAATATAATTTCCTTTTTTTGGTTTTTTTAACGTTTTTAGTGAACTATTGCTGTCGGACGTAATGTCATCTAATTGTCTAAGAAGTTAATTTAGATGGGCTTAGACCTCAAAAGGCATATATTTGCCACATTAACTAATCTAAATTTTTGAAATTTTTATGAAAAAACTTCTACAAAGTTTGTTCATACTTGTGTTGTTTGCAGGTTCTGCAATGGCGCAGGAAAGGACAATTACTGGTACAGTTACGGACAAAGGGGATGGTCAGCCGCTTCCCGGAGTAACTGTCAGAATGAAAGGTGTCCAGGGAGGCACGCAAACGTCATCCGACGGAAAATTCTCTTTGAAGGCAAATTCAAGTGTTACTGAGTTAGAATTTTCCTATCTCGGTTATCTAACCCAAACAGTTTCAGCGGCTTCTAATGTAGTGAATGTTGCATTGGTTGCAGATTCCAAACAGTTGAGTGAAGTTGTGGTTACTGGTATGGGTGTTTCCAGGGAAAAAAAGGCGCTTGGCTACAACGTTCAGACGTTACAGGCAGATGATCTGACAAAGGCATCAAACCCAAGTTTAGCGGGTGCTTTACAAGGTAAGCTTTCGGGTGTGGAGATCAAACCTTCGAGTGGTATGCCTGGTGCATCAGCAAACATTACCATTCGTGGCGCAAGGTCATTTACGGGAAACAATAGTCCGCTGTATGTAATCGATGGCCAGCCTATCGCATCAACATCGAACTTTTCTACAGGAAACAGTGTAACCGGTACGGATATCGCTAATCGTGCCGTAGATTTGAACCCGAATGATATTGAGTCTATGACTGTATTGAAGGGACAGGCTGCGTCTGCGTTGTATGGTATCCGTGCTTCAAACGGTGTAATTGTGATTACAACTAAAAGTGGAAAAGGACTGGCAAAAGGAAAGCCTGTGATCTCTTTCTCTTCCAACTTTGCGCTGGATAAGCTGTCACGTAAACCGGAGCTTCAGACTACATGGGCCCAGGGTACGAATGGTAATTTTGCCACTCCTACTTCGATGTCATGGGGACCAAGAATCGATGATTTGCCCAACAACCCTACAGTAGGTGGGAATGTTGCAAATGCATTAAATGGTGGAACGTTACGCCCTGGTAAATACTATGTACAGCAACGTGCAGATGCTGGGTTAGATCCATGGGTTACCCCTCAGATTTATGACAATGTCGGTGACTTTTTTGAGTTGGGTACTACATTTAATAATTCACTGAATGTGAGTCAGGCTACCGACAACGGCAGCTTTTCCATAGGCTTAGGAAATACCAATCAGAAAGGTATTATCTCTTCTACTGGCCTGGAAAGATATAATGCAAAGATTTCTGCGGAGAGTAACTTAAGCAAGTCCTGGAAGGTCGGTTTTTCTGGAAACTATGTTCAGTCGGACATTGATAAAGCGCCTTCCGCTAATGACGGTTTGCTTGCCACTGTATATGGTGCACCTGCGCATTACGATAGCAAAGGCATTCCTTTCAGCACGCCTTCAGATCCTTATACTCAGATCAACTATCGTGCATCGAACTTTAACAACCCTTATTGGGCTATGGAGAACAATGTTTTTAACGAACGCACCAACCGTTTCTTCGGTAATGGTTATGTAAACTTCAATCCTGATGTAAACTGGGGAAGAGACTCTAAATTCAATGTGAAATATCAGTTAGGAGTGGATTCTTATTCTTCTAATTATCGTGATATTTTTGAATACGGAAGTGGTAATACTGCAGGAAGTATCAACAACTATGGCAACACATCGGCAGTTTATAACTCCCTTTTGACCGCTACGTATGGTGTTAAACTTTCTGATGATTTTACGTTAAATGCATTGATCGGTAATGAGATCAATCATGAGAACAATAAAACGTATGATGAAACCGGTTACGATTTCAACTTTGGCGGCTGGAAACATATTGATAACGCAACAAGCAGAAATGCTACAGAAGCAAGATATCAATATAGAACAGTCGGTCTATTTACGAACATTGACCTTTCATTCAGGAACATGCTGTACCTGACTTTGACCGGAAGAAATGACGTGGTATCCAACATGCCTAGAGATAACCGTTCGTTCTTTTATCCATCAGCTTCATTGGGCTTCGTGCTTACAGAGCTTGGAGGATTGAAAGAAAGCGAAACTGTTAACTTTTTAAAAGTGCGGGCTTCTTACGCGGAAGTTGGTCAGGCAGGTAATTATTTGCCGAACTATTATGCTGAGCCTGTATATGGTGGTGGTTTCTTCACCAACCCAGGTGTTGTGTTTCCTATAGACGGAGATGTGGCTTACACACCATACAGTACTCTGTATGATCCAAACTTAAAACCTCAGAATACCATTTCCAAAGAGGTGGGTATTGAAGGTCGCTTTTTCAATAACTTGATCGGCATTGACTATACTTTCTCAAGACAAGATGTAAAAAATCAGATTTTCCCTGTTCCTCTTGCTGGTTCAACCGGTGCCGATGAGTTGATTATGAACGGCGGTAAAATACACACGAATGCACACGAAATTGCCTTAAATGTTAATCCTATTCAAAAGAAAGACATGAGCCTATCAGTAGGTTTCAACTTCACTAGAATCAGGAATGTGGTTGATGAGTTGGCACCAGGCGTGGAAAGCATCTTCCTTGGTGGATTTGTAACTCCTCAGGTGCGTGCCGGTATAGGTAGCACATTCCCTGTAATTTACGGTGGAACATTCCTGAGACATGAGAATGGTGGTATTCTTGTTGACGAAGATCAGTTCCTTTCAGATGGAACTACTAGAAACCCTTATTATGGTACGCCTCTTACCGGTGGCCCTGATGTAATCGGAAGTGTTGCTCCTGATTTCCTGTTGGGTAGTAATGCTACCTTCCGTTACAAGAGAATTACCTTGAATACCACTTTTGAGTGGAAAAGCGGAGGTTCTATCTATTCAGGAAGTAATGGTCTGATCAATACTTACGGTGTGAGTAAAGTTACAGAGGACCGTTCTACACCTTTTGTTTATCCCGGTGTTAAAGCCGATGGTTCTCCAAATGATATCGTGAGAGGTGGTTCTTCTGATCCTAATGCATATTACAACCTATATTCTCAGGTTTTGGGTAATATTGATGAAGCTTTCATTTATAAGTCATCATTTGTTAAAATGAGAGAGTTGTCTGTAAGCTACAAATTGCCCGAATTTAATAAGCTTAGTCTTAATGTGAGTGCGTTTGCACGTAACATCCTGATCTGGTCTGAACTTCCGAACTTCGATCCGGAGTCTTCTCAGGGAAATACAAACATGGGTGGTGCTTTTGAGCGTTTTTCTGTTCCTCAGACATCTACATTCGGTCTTGGCTTAAACCTTACATTCTAACATCAGCAAATCATGAAATTAAACAATATATTAAAAACGGGTTTGGCAGTTGCTATGGTAGCCACTGTTTTTACCTCTTGTTCTGAGGATTTGATGGATGACATCAATCAGGACAGAAATAACCTGACCAACGCAACAGCCAGGTTTATACTTCCGCAGGTAATTACTTCGACTGCATTCAACATTACTGGGAGCGACTATGCTTTCTATGCAGATGTATATATGGAACATCATGTAGGTGTCTTCGGGCAGATGTTCAATGCAGAAACCAGGAATGGTGAGCCTTTTTTGTCATCTACTTATAACAACTCATGGGCAGCAGGTTATAATAACCTCTGGAACCTGAAGACGGTGATTCAGAAATGTTCTGAAGGTGGTCCTGAAGACGGTAATTTTCAGGCGCTTGGTGTTGCACAGGTACTCAGTGCTTATAACCTTGCGATGCTAACAGACTTAATGGGGGATGTGCCATGGACAGAAACCGGGCAGCCGGGTGTGATCTATCAACCCAAAATAGATAAACAGGAAGCGATTTATGCAGACGTGATGAAGTTTCTCGATGATGCCATCGTGAACCTTGAAAAGCCAACCGATTTTGAGTCGTTAGGATCAAAAGATTTTCTGTTTAACGGCGATAGTGAGTCATGGATTAAGATGGCTTATGGTCTTAAGGCCAGATACAAAATGCGCTTGTCGTTCAGATCAGCAAAATATCAGGAGGTGATCGATGATGTAAATCAATCGTTTACTACTGCTGCTGAACAAGCGGCCTACAAATTCAATGGCGGTTCTACTAAAAATCCTTTCTTCTTGTTTCAACAGGACAGAAAATACTTTGGTGCAAGTCAGAGTTTGCATAATAAACTGGTTTCCAGAAATGACCCGCGTGATGCAAGGTTCTTCGTTCCCAATGCGGGGCAAACAGAGGTGCTGTTTGCTCAAAATGGCGGCACGGAACAGGTTCAGCAAAAATATGGCATTTCCGGTTTGTTAAATATTGCAGCTCCGGTTCATATTCTTAGTTACCATGAACTACAGTTTCTAAAAGCTGAAGCTTATGCGAGGTTGAACAATGTTGCTTCAGCAGAGGCGGCCTTAAAATTGGCTATCAATGCTGCATTTGTAAAAGTGGGATTAACTGAAGCTGCAGGGACCACTTACTACAATAGCAATGTAAAAGCCTTGTTTGATGCAAATCCTTTACAGGAAATCATGAACCAAAAGTATTTTGCGTGTTTTGAAGATGAATCTATTGAGGCATATAATGATTATCGCAGATTGAAAGCAATGAACAATAATGTGATTACATTGACAAACCCAGGTAAGTTCCCATTACGCTTTACTTATGGAAGCAGTGATGTGACCACCAACAATAATGTGAAAGCTGCATATGGCGACGGTCAGTATGTTGCCACAGAGAATGTATGGTGGGCTGGTGGGACCAGGTAGTATATTTTAAATATTTCAACAAAGGGCTGGTCACTAAAATTGATCAGCCCTTTTTTTGTCCTGATATTCGTAATTGGTACATTTCAAATTTTATCTGTTAAGAGGGAGTTAAGGGATTCTTTAGGTCTTGGAGTTATTCCCTGAAAGAATAGTTCTTTAGAGGACTATCCCTCTTTTTTTAGTTAAAACTTCTACTAAGTCTATAGTTTATTTTGTTACAGCCTTAAACTGTTAAAAAACGTTAAAAATTTGTTGGGCTTTATTTTTAAGATTGATTTTGGAATTAATATTTGATTTTGTCTGTTTATTCGAAATTATATTCTGTTATGCGAGCAAATCCAGAGGTCTTTTATTGTAGATAAATTGTCATTGTATTGTCATATATGATGTGCCGGTTATAACAATTAGATGCATGCATATCATTTATCGCTATATTCAAATATTATTAACTAACCTAAATTTTATTTTTTATGAAAAAACTTTTACAAAGTTTGTTCATTCTACTGTTTGTCGCAGGCGCGGCAATGGCACAAGAAAGGACAATTACTGGTACAGTTACGGATCAGGAAGATGGTAAACCACTACCAGGCGTAACAGTAAGGATCGCAGGGGCCAAAGGAGGCACCCAAACAGGAGGAGATGGTAAGTATACCCTTAGAGTCCCTTCATCAGCAAATACACTTGAGTTCAGTTATCTGGGTTATGTCTCTCAAAACAAATCGATTTCTGGCAGCGTGGTGAATGTATTACTTGCAGTAGACGCAAAGTCACTGACAGAGGTGGTGGTAACCGGTGTGGGTGTGGCTACAGACAAGAGGAAAACAGCGATTGCAATTGAGACGGTTTCTGCTAAAGAGATGTTAGCTGTTCCTTCAGCTTCAATAGATAAGGCGTTAATCGGTAAAGTTGCTGGTGCGCAGATTTCTTCGTCTTCAGGTCAGCCAGGACAACAGGCTGCTATCATGCTTAGGGGTATTAACACCATGCAAACTACTCAGCCAATGATTTTGGTTGATGGAGTACAGGTAAATGCTGGAAATAGTGTGAATGGATCGTCTTCTAACTTTTCATCAAGGTTAGCTGATTTAGATCTATCGAATGTGGATCGGGTGGAAGTTATTCAGGGTTCGGCTGCCGCGACCCTATATGGTGCACAGGGTGCCAACGGTGTTATCCAGATTTTTACAAAAAAGGGACTTAGGAATGGTGAAACAAGAATCACTGTGAATTCCAGGGTAAACATTGATAACATGTTAAAAGGCAAGTTTGGAATTGCAAAAAACCACTATTTCGAAACTGATGCCGAAGGTTATATTGTTGATGGAGATGGAGTAAGAATTTCCAGAGATGCTCAAGGTTTCTGGGGCGCACCTCAGGCTCCAGCCTTGTCAGGAACGCTTACTAATGATAAACCTTATAAAGAAACGACTTTCGATCACATTGATCAATTATTCAAATCAAATGTTCCAACATTTAACAATACAGTGAATGTGTCAGGCGGTGCGGAAAAATTTGATTATGCTATTAATGCCTCAAACATCAAACAGAAAAGTATTCTTAATGGAGATTTAACCAGAACCAATTTGAGCTTAAACGTGGGTGCAGAATTGGCAAAGAATCTGACATTGCGTTCTACTACACAATTAATTTATTCGGATAATTCTACCGGTGGTATTACTGGTGCGAATAACGTTTATAGCGCGCTTGCAAGTGGTTTGACTTCGAGATCGTACTGGGATCTGACTTTTCGTGATGATTTAGGGAATTATGTGTCAAATCCGGAAGGAGATAATTCGGTAAATCCTTTTTATACTTATCAGTTTAGGGATAATACATCAAAAAATGTACGTATTGTTCAGGGTATAGATTTGAATTATAAATTTCCAAAGTTTGTGGAAATTAATTACAAATACGGTATAGATAATTATCGTAATGATTTCCAGGATGATATCTTATATCAACTGAAAAACAATTTGTATGGAACATCACAAATTGGATTAGATCCATATAATGGTCGAATCACTTTTGACAGAGATAAAGAAACATTGCAGAACTCATTACTGTCAGTGTATTTTAAAACTAATTTCGAGGAAGATTTTAATTCGTCTTTACCAATCAGTACCTCAACGCAATTGTCTTATGACTACCGTCATAGAAAGTACCAAAATACTCTTATGGAGGGCACGGGTTTCCCATCTTATCCGCCGTTTACAATTGGTCAGGCTAACAGCAAAACCTTTGAAACTACTGATGAGGAATTCATAACTTATGGTTATCTGATTAACCAACGTGTGGATTACGGATCATTATTTGGATTTTCTGGAGGTGTCAGAGTCGATTATTCATCTGAGTTCGGTGCAGGTAGCAAAGCTTTTGTGTTTCCTCGTGGAGATGCTTATGTTAGATTTGATGATTTAATCAAGAGTCCTAAACTATACGAGTTAAAACTGAGGGGAGCGTATGGTGAAGCCGGGGTTCAACCGAATACATATGACAGGCGTGTAACCCTGGAAAACGGCAACATTGGTAACGGAAGCTATTTAAGCCCAAGGGCAGAGAGCCGAAATGCTGATTTGAGAGTTCAACGTTCGCGAGAAGCAGAGGTTGGTATTGATGCAGGTTTAATGCTTGGAAAGAACCAATGGTTCGAAAGATTGAAATTGAATGCAACATACTGGGATAGAAAAAGTACCGATGTGATTGAGGTACTCGATGTGGCACCATCTTCAGGATCTTCAAGTATTAAAGACAATTTGTTGGATCTTCGTTCAAATGGATTTCAGTTTTCAATTGACGCGGACGTTTACACAAGCGATAACTTCAGCTGGCAATTTGGTACCAGATTTGGTGCTAGCAAATCTATAATTGATAGAATTTCTGGTGGTAAAGATGTTTCTATTGGATCAGGTGGATCGGGCCAATTTGTTCTTAGAGAAGGGGAATCTGTTGGTGCATTTTTCGGCAAAGCGCCATTAACCAGTGTAGATCAATTGGACCCTTCCGGAGCGAGATATATTCCTGAAGCGAATGTGGGGAACTTTGTGATAGTTAATGGGATGGTTGTTAATCAGGCTACTAAGCAGGTTCAATTTACCAGCAACCAAGTGCCTATTGGAGATCCAAATCCTAAATTCAATGTGTCTTTTACCAACGCATTCACGATTCATAAGAACCTTTCCGTATCGTTCCAGTTGGATTGGACTCAGGGAAATAAGATCTATAACCAAACTAAACAATGGTTATATCGTGATTTGATTCATGAAGATGTTGACAAAGCTGTTACTGTAGGGAATGAAACAGGCGCGTTTATAAATTATTACACTTCTTTATACAATACAAACACAACCAACGGTTATTTTGTGGAAGATGGTTCATTTGTAAGGCTAAGAGACGTTACAGTTAGTTATAATTTCAATTCGTTGATCAAGAAAAACTTTTTGAAAAATGCGACACTCTCTGTTTCAGGTAGGAATTTATTCACCATCACAGATTACACAGGTTTCGATCCTGAAGCAGCGGCGAATCTGAATGATCCTAAAAGAAGAGGATTGGATTTGTATGCATTTCCAAACTTTAGATCATTCCAAGTTGCTTTGTCATTAGGGTTTTAATTAGTTAAAAGAAAGAATTATGAAAAAAATAAAATATATGTTACCGGTATTTCTTTTGATACTGTTGACAATTGGATCGTGCAAAAAGGATATCTTGGATTTGGAGAATCCGAACGCTCCGGGGCTTCCAGCTTTGGAAACTGAAGAAGGAATTCAACGCGCAGCGCTTGGTGTATACAGTAAATTCGGACTTGACTATTTTTGGTTGGTCCTGGGTTATCATGATATCATGGGTGATAGCTATTTTATCTCTGCGGGTAACTTTTCATGGAGATGGGCAAATCAAACATCGAAGATTACTTTGTCTAATGGCACGGTGCTGACACCTCCACAGGGGGGCTCACAACCAACAGAATTGAGAGCCAGAAATGACCGTTCTTTTACTGACGATAATGCCTTCAGTAATGAATGGGAGGTTTGTTACGCAATTAACAATCAATCAAACATCCTGCTTGAGGCACTTCAGTCTCCAGATCTTGCTTTTGGTTCGGATACAGAAATGAAGAAGAAAGTAGTTGCTGCCTGGGCGTATTGGTGGAAAGGATTTGCGTATTCGAGATTAGGTTCAATGTATGTATCTGGTGTCATCAATGATGTTTCTGGAAAAACAACTGGTAATTTCGTTTTAAATACTGAATTGATTACTGAGGCGAACAGAAACTTTGATCTTGCAGCAGCGCAATTGCAAGGAGTAGCTTATGATGCATCTTACAAATCATTTCTTGCAAGTTTCATCCCTGATTTTGTAACCGAATATGGTGGTGGTGAAACAACCATAACTCCTGAAGCTTGGATCAGGAATTTAAATACTTACAAAGCAAGAAATATTCTGGTTAACAAAAGATTGACTGAGATGACTTCAGCAGATTGGACTGCTGTAAAAACTTTTGCTACTGCTGGTCTTCAACAAACTGATGCGACCTTCACTACTAGGTCTGCTGATGCGAATGACCTTGTAAGTTTGACTGCGTGGGCTCCTGCGAGACTATTGATCAGTGGTTGGGAGTACGTTTCGGAAAGATTGGTTCAGGATTTTAAACCAGGAGATGCCAGATATACAAGAAATATTATTCCTGTATCTGGTGGTACTGTGGTGAACAGATCTGGTAGAGGATTCCAGTATGGTACAAGGTATCAGTTTAAGGCAATTGAAAACGGTGGTGATTATGCCTCAACAGTCGCAGGACTTGCTGTTATTCCAATTGCTTGTTCTTATGAAGAAAATGAGCTTATGCTTGCGGAAGCAAACATCAGATTAGGCTTAATTGAACCGGGATTACAATCAATTGATAGAGTGAGAGCATTTCAGAATGCAGCTTTAGCCGCTGTTGCTGGTACAGGACTAAATGCTACCCAAGCTTACGAAGAGCTGAGAAGAGAAAGAAGAATCGCTTTGATTAATAAGAACGTTTCTTTCTACGATGCACGTAGATGGGGTATCCTCGATGCTGGCGCTGGCCGTACAGGAGCAGTAGTTGTAGGTCCTAACGGAGTAATTGACAATAATGCAAAAATTGAATATAACTATCTGTCATATTGGGATGTTCCTAAAAATGAGCTTGATTTCAACTCAAATAGCAATGTTTCAGTACCAGTTGTGGGCAACTAGTAGTTAGAGTGATTTGCCAAAAAAAGGCGACCTGTAGGTCGCCTTTTTTATTTAAACTTCTATTTTGCTGTTTGATATAAAGTTGGAAATGATCCTTACATGCTCAAGCTGAGTCTCATTGGCGCCGATGTTTATGAGTCTTGATGAGCTTTAATATTTTAATGGTCGGCATATACTTAAATAAAGCGCAGGTATGTTCTATTCGCTGTATTTGAAAGCTCAACTCTGCTTCCAAGGATCATGGTTCTGTTATCTTCAATATGGCCAACCGGAAAATTGAAACAAAC
Source organism: Pedobacter sp. BAL39 (assembly GCF_000170795.1). Taxonomy (GTDB): domain Bacteria; phylum Bacteroidota; class Bacteroidia; order Sphingobacteriales; family Sphingobacteriaceae; genus Pedobacter. The sequence goes on along the minus strand of NZ_ABCM01000022.1, from coordinate 29,100 downwards.
CGGATAGTTGTATTCCTTTACCAGATCCCAGATTACCTGTTCTACACTTGCTCCAAAGGGAATGCTTTCTGGTTTTGTTTCATTAAAGGCCCCTACAATGAGGCCTTTTAGTTTTTCAAGTTTACCACTTCGATGAAGCATGCGCATCATCCTGTCTATACTATACTCGTATTCTCCGACATCTTCCAGAAAAAGGATTTTATCCGTGTAATCCATTTCTGACGAAGATCCCTGAAGCATTACAAGAAGAGTCAGGTTGCCCCCGATCAGAACGCCCTCAGCTTCTCCAGGCCTGTTTGGATAGGAGTCCTGGTTAGGATATTCATATTGAATTGCCTCTCCAAATAGTGCCTTTCTTAGCGATTCCAACGATTCAGGCGTGGCGTCATCAAAGGTATATGGCATTTGACCATGAATGCTTTGCGTATTTTCTGCAGCCATCAGGTGAGCGAGCAATACCGTGATGTCACTAAATCCGACCAGCCATTTCGGTGACAATCTGAACTTGCTGAAATCAAGTTCGTCAATGATTCTTATGGTGCCATATCCGCCCCGCCCTGCGATGATGGCTTTGATGTCAGGGTCATCTAGAAATGTCTGAAGATCAGCGGCCCTTAATTCGTCGCTGCCGGCAAACTGATGGTGCGCTGCATAAACGGTATCGCCGATTAAAACCTCCAAACCCCATTGTTGAAGAATAGCGATTGCACTGTCAATTCGCTTAGGTAATTTTTTGGCCGGACAAACGATTGCAATTTTGTCTCCTTTTTTTAAATATGCTGGCTGTTTAATCATGGGTAAAACACTTATCTTTGACAAAATAATAAAAATAGTCTTGGATAATAGTAAAATAAAACGATATACCGTGACGGCTGCTTTGCCGTATACCAATGGACCAGTGCATATTGGTCACTTGGCGGGAGTATACTTGCCCGCTGACACTTATGTAAGGTATCTGCGCTCCAATAAAAGAGATGTGAAGTTCATTTGCGGATCCGACGAAAATGGAGTTCCAATTACATTGAAAGCTAAAAAAGAGGGTGTTACTCCTCAGGAAATCGTTGATAAATACCATGAAATCATTGGAGATTCTTTTAAGGAATTCGGTGTTTCATTTGATATTTACCATCGTACATCTTCCCTGATGCACCACCAGACTGCTTCTGACTTTTTTGAGAATCTTTACGAAAAAGGGGTGTTCACCGAAGAGGTTACAGAACAGTATTATGATGAGAAGGCACAAACCTTTTTAGCAGACCGCTACATTACTGGAACTTGTCCAAAGTGTGGAAACGAAAACGCTTACGGGGATCAGTGCGAAAATTGCGGCAGTACATTAAATGCAACGGATCTGATCAATCCAAAATCGACCTTGTCTGGAGAAAAACCGGTGAGAAAGGAGACCAAGAACTGGTTTCTTCCTTTGGATAAATATGAAGATCAACTGAGAACTTATATTGAGGGGCATAAAGAATGGAGACCGAATGTATATGGTCAGTGCCAGTCCTGGTTAAATGCCGGTCTGCAGCCACGTGCGATGACAAGGGATCTAGACTGGGGCGTTCGTGTTCCTGTCAAGGACGCAGAGGGCAAGGTGCTTTATGTTTGGTTTGATGCACCGATTGGCTACATTTCGGCAACAAAAGAACTTTTTGAATATGCACGCCTGGATGTATGGAATCCTAAATCAGAAGAGTATTACATCAACAAAAATACCCTGACGAAAGGAAACTGGGAAGATTATTGGAAAGACGAAAACACCAAGTTGGTTCATTTCATCGGCAAGGATAATATCGTCTTTCATTGCGTGATCTTTCCTGCCATGTTGATGGCCCATGGAGATTATACATTAGCAGACAATGTGCCTGCCAATGAATTCCTCAACCTGGAAGGTCAGAAAATTTCGACATCCAAAAATTGGGCGGTCTGGTTAAATGAATATCTGACTGAATTTAAAGGCCAGCAGGATGTACTGCGTTACGTGTTGACTGCAACTGCTCCGGAAACGAAGGACAATGATTTTACGTGGAAAGATTTTCAGGCAAGGAATAACAATGAACTGGTAGCGATACTAGGTAACTTTATCAATAGGGTTGTAGTATTGACGCACAAATACTTTGGCGGTAAGGTGCCTATGCTGATGGAGGTCAAGCCAGAGGATCAGCAGGTCATTGATGAGCTTGCCGAATATCCGGCACGGATTAGTGCATCTATTGAAAATTATCGCTTTAGAGAGGCTTTAATGGAGGTGATGAATGTTGCACGTCTGGGTAACAAATACCTGGCAGACATGGAGCCATGGAAAGTGATTAAGACAGATGAGGATAGGGTAAGGACCATTCTTAACATTAGTCTACAAATCGCAGCTAACCTGGAGATCCTGATTGAGCCATTCCTGCCATTTACTGCGGATAAGCTGATGAAGATGCTCAACTATGGTGGTCACCAGTGGGAAAGCGCTGGTAAGATGGACTTGTTGTGCCGTGGTCACCAGCTGAATGAGCCTCAGCTTTTGTTCGAAAAAATCGAAGATGAAACTGTACAAGCGCAAATTGATAAGCTGAACCAGAGTAAGGCAGCCAATGTAATCAACAATGCCGTACTTACGCCCTCTAAAGACAATATTCAGTTTGAACAATTCGGGGCAATAGACATTCGTGTAGCAACCATCATTGCTGCCGAGAAAGTAGAGAAAACGAAAAAACTACTCAAACTGACACTGGATACCGGCTTGGATCAACGTACTGTGGTATCAGGAATTGCGGAATTTTATAAACCAGAAGAGATTATAGGACAGCAGGTTAGTTTAATTGTCAACCTTGCTCCTAGAGAAATTAAAGGAATTTTATCACAAGGAATGATTTTAATGTCTGAAAATTCAGAAGGAAAACTTACTTTTGTAGCTCCTGTACAAAACCATGGCAATGGAAGCGTAATCAGGTAAGTTTATTGGTTTCGTAGTTCAACGGATAGAATAGAAGTTTCCTAAACTTTAGATATGGGTTCGATTCCCGTCGAGACCACAAAATTTTTTCCAGCATAGGAATAAAATGAGAAGATTATTTGGAAAGCCTTTAGATCAAAATCTAAAGGCTTTCCTGTGTAATAATTGTAACTTGTGAAATTAAATCATACTAGCCCTAATGGCAAACTCCACCGAGGAGTTAGGGATCCAATTTTTTAGAATTGGATAGATAGTAACTGCTTTAGACACACCTTTAAACTTTAGTGAGTTTAAATTCTTATCGTATATTTAGGAAATTAAACCCCCTCTTTAAAATGCTCTTTATGACAAAAAAGCTTACGCTACTACTGCTTGGTGTTCTGATTACAGCTTGTGCCTACAGCCAGAGTTTAAGAAACCATATCTTTTTCAAAGATGATTGGAGTTCGATAATGGGTAGACCTAAAACGATGAAAACAGTCTCGGTTTCTTATAGAACGAATGGAGAGGTTGGAAATAAGGTCGAGTTGATGCAATTTGACGAGCGCAGTTTACCTGTTTACAAATCCTCTCTAAATGACAATGGTACGGTTTCAAAGATTGAGTATTTTAAGTATGATACATTAAAACGACTCCTTTTAGAGCGTTATATTCTTGATAAGAATACAGATAAACCTACCCGTAGAGTACTTTTTTATTATACCTATCAAGACGGAAAATATCCGGTAAAGTATCAGGAGTTAAATCGAGATAGTGTCGTTGTTTCCGAAACGCATACGACAATGAATGCTATGGGGCTGCCTGAAGAATCATTTTTATTTGAGCCTGTTGGGGTATTTGTCGGATCAGAAAAAGCGATCTACTTCCTAGACCAAAATAAAGTGGCGCTCAGTGTATTAGATAATGAAGGTAGTATTACCTTCACTGATACCGCATTTTTTAGCCTGAGCCCCAATGTAAGAGTGAACAGCCCTAATCTTCGATATAATGAGCGCGGAGATCTAATCTGGAGCCAACGGCAGGCAAAAAGTGGGACTGTGCTGAATGAGTATGATTATATTTATGATGAGAAAAATAATTTTATCAAAAAGTCCATGTTTAAGGTTACTACCAAGCCAAATGGGAAGAAAAGGCGTGAGTTGACGCAGGTGGTAGAAAGGACCATCACGTACTGGTAGAACTAATTTCGTCTTGCGCAGGCATGCTGATCACTTATGGAAGGAATAAGCTTTTACTCGATGCAGAAGTGTCGGAAAGGGCGGGGGTGATCCTAGAGTTAAAAGACGGGGAGAAGGCGCTGATAATAGCGAGAGAAAGGGACGGTGACATCCTTGAGCGACAAAAAGAAGCTCAACGCAAAGGGCAAGAGAAAACAGAAACAGGCTGGCATATCCTTGGCTATGTCAGCCTTCTCCTATGGAAAAGGAATTTAGATTTTCAAATCATCAGCGGTCAGCGACCTTCTATTACGGGTGTCGACGGTACAGAAAAAACAACTTTAATGAAACTCATTCTCGCGGAGACGGACCCGGAGGAAAATGTCGATATACTAATTTCAGCGATTAATGAATATGTTGGTACTCTGATTGTCATCTCTCACGATCCAGTTTCCTGCAACAAATTCAGATGGCGGATGCAATTGTGCTGAGTTAAATGTGTTGGAATAGGGCTGGGCGCTAATTAGAACCTTGGCCCTATTTATCATTGTTCATCTGCAATAAGCCCAAAACCGGCCAGTTTCTTTTTTGTATCTTCATAATCGGTATGACAGATACCGGTGAGGCCCAATCCTTCAGCAATCTGGACGAATAACATGCGGTCGTCAATATAAATGCTTGTCTCAACATCGCTTTGCGATATGTCTATGGCCACTTTAAAAATGTCTGCATCCGGCTTCCGGAAGTGCACAAAACTGGAGGATATAAAGAAATCAATAAACTCATTTAACCGGAATGTATTGATCCTGTATTGATTGAGTTCCCGACCTTCATTGCTGATGACGGCTACTTTCAGGTTGTATTTTTTCTTCAGGTCGCAGATTAGTTTGATCATGTCGTGATAAGGCAGGGATTTGCTGACCATAAAATCTTTGAAGTCTTCCCTGGAGAAATTGCGCTCTTCGTAGAAGACCAGCCTGTCCAAATATTCATCTAGTGTGATCTTGCCGACTTCATAAGTGTCGAAGGTCAGGTGGTGTCTTTCTTCTACTTCCGGCAGTTCTAGATTGAACCGTTGTGCAGCTTCAGCTCTCGCCTGTCTGTCCCAACCATTTGTCAGTAAAACACCGCCAATGTCGGTAAAAAGTGTGGTAATCTTTTTTTGTGGATTCATGAATGCTGTTTTGATGGATTGGGTCGCTAATGCCCCTTTCTTCAAAGATAACGTTATGACCCGTTGAAAGAAAGTCAAAATCCACCAAGTGCAATATTATTTATACTCATTATTAATAACTCTTGTTTTCTATGATTGATTTCAGTTACTTTGCGCCCGATTTAAGTATAATTAATCTAAATAGTACGCAAATACAAATACACAAATGCAAAGACTTCTACTTTTTATTTTTTTAACATTTATAACTACTGCCACTGCAGTAGCTCAGGAGACAGGGAGCGTTAGAGGACGCATTACCACATCGGACGGAACGATTGCCGAGGGGGTAACTGTAAAATTTAAGGGAACTACTTTTGCTGGTATGACCAATGAAGATGGGGAGTACAGCATCCGCAAGGTTCCTTATGGAACTTATACTCTTGTGGTTTCTGCGGTTGGTCTTTATCCAAAAGAAAAGCAAATTACTATAGGTAAAGGAGTGTTGGTTGCTGATTTTTCATTGAATGAGAATAGGTCACAACTGGCAGACGTACAAATCTCTACCAACAGAAAGAAATTCAAGGTAGATAAGGTATCACCATCACTGCGTTTGCAATCGCCATTGATCGAGGTTCCTCAGAACATTAAAGTGGTAACCAGTCGGGTCCTTGCCGATCAGATGGTTTTTGATGTGGTGGATGGATTAACCAGGAATGTCAGTGGTACAACAAGAACAGGGCACTGGGATGCACAATATGCAAACATCTCCACTCGTGGTACTACAATTCCTGCGTTCCGTAATGGAATGAACATGAAAATGCCATGGGGGCCTTTGGCAGATGATGCTTCCACTATTGAGCGCATTGAATTTGTAAAAGGCCCTTCAGGTTTCATGATGGCGAACGGTGAGCCCGGTGGTATCTATAACATTGTGACGAAAAAACCTACAGGTGAAAACCATAGCTCAGTGAGTCTGAGTGGTGGTGGCTATAACCTTGGACGTGCAGCAGTTGACCTTGATGGAAAGCTTTCTAAAGATGGACGTCTATTGTATCGCTTGAATCTGGCAGCACAGTCTAAGGGAAGTTTTAACAAATATAACTTCAACGACAGGTATATATTTGCCCCTGTAATCAGTTATCAGATTGATAGTGCAACCACGATTACAGCAGAATATACCCATCAGCATGTAACTGCTCAGGCACTTGGAAACTACAGTTTTTCTGCAATCGGATTTAAAGATGTTCCACCAAGTTTCTTCCTTGGGGATCCTGCGTTGGATCCAAGTAAACTGTCGGATCATAACATTACCCTTTATTTTAATCACCGACTGGACAACAACTGGAAAGTCAATGGACAGGTTGCATATGTAAAGTATGGTTTGGAAGGCGGCTCAATGTGGCTTTCAAGTATTGCCAAGAACGGTGATATGTTAAGGTATTATAACTTAAGTGAGGAGCTTGCCATCAACAAAAATGCACAGATGAGCATCATGGGTGACGCTAAAACAGGATCTATTATCCATAGGATCATGGGTGGTGTTGATATGGGTAACCTGAAGACGTGGGGAGACTTTAGTCCTGGGAACTCAGACATCAGGCTGGCCATCACGCCTACCAACCCTACAGGAATTTTCAATGTCTATAATCCTATATACGGTATTCCAACGGCGAACATTCCAATTTTTGATCGTTCCAGAAGTATTCAGGTTCGTTCAGGATCAAATACATATGCTACTAATCTTACCTACACAGGAGTATATCTACAGGATGAAATCCGCATGTTGGAAGAGAAACTTCGTTTAACACTTGCAGGCCGTTTTACACATTCTGTAACCGTAGGTAAAACCAATGCAACGCAGATCTCTGACAATGTGTTTAGCCCACGTGTTGGTTTAAGTTATTCTATCACCAATGATTTCTCTGCATATGGTTTGTATGACCAAAGCTTCCTGCCTGTGGCAGGTCAGAATTACGCAGGTGAGGCATTCAAGCCGATCCGTGGGAATAACATCGAATTTGGATTGAAGAAAGATCTTTTTGATGGCAAATGGAATGCAACTGTTGCAGCCTACAAAATTAATAAGAAGAATGTATTAACGGCTGATCTTGATCCGGAGCACCTGGCCATAAATCCAAATGCCCAGATACAATTAGGTGGTATTGAGTCTAAAGGTATTGAGGTTGACATTGCTGGTGAGGTTGTAAAAGGCCTTGACGTATTGTTAAATTATGCCTTTACTGATGCAAGGGTGAAGAAAGATGCCAATCCGTTATTGATTGGAAGACATGTTCCCAACTCAGTAAAACACATTACAAATGGCTGGTTGTCTTACCGTTTAAAAAATGCAAACTCTGTCCTGAATGGCTTTGGCTTAACCGGTGGATACCAATTACAGTTTGACCGTTATGCCGGCTCAACAGCCTCACCGATGAAATTGCCTGCTTATGTTCGTTTTGATGCTGGTGCGTCTTATGAAAAAGGCAAAATCACCATCTCTGCCTTAGTCAACAATTTGTTGGACCGCAGGTTGCTCACTCAGGGTTCTTACACCAACCTGGGTAGCAGAGAAACTGCAACTTCATCATCTTACTATACTTATATCTATGATATGCCTAGAAATGCAAGGGTAACCTTGACTTACAGGTTTCAATAATAATATTCGAACATGGTGCTTTGTTAAGAGCGGCCTGGATTTTGATCCAGGCCGCTCTTTGTTTTTTGCTCATAATCAATAGCGCTGCTGTACCTAGTTCAGGTCCCAGAAGATCTTTGTAGTGGTTGCATCACCACCAATTGCTGATGCAGCCTCAGCCCTATTGGCGCCGTTTAATGTCTGTTCATTAATTGGATAAATGATGCGCAGTGGAATGGTGAGTCCCGATGGTGCTGACTGCCCTGGTGGCGCTGTTGCTGCGCTTGGGGGTGTAAGTACTGGAAAGCCCAATCTTTTCCATTCCACCCAACTATCGTAACCTCTGTTGTACAGGGCAATCCATTTCTGGACACCTATAGATTCCTTGTAGTTAGAGGAGGCGGTTGGAAAAGCGACATCTGGTCGTGCCAGGTACGTGTTTGCCTGGTCTGTAGTGCCGCCCCAATATACAATAGATGCCGTTATGGCGTTGTTGTAATGAGAGGTCGCGGTGCCTGGAACCACAAAACCCCGGCTGGCTGCTTCCGCCAATGCAAATTCGGTTTCAGGATAGTCCATCAGTAGCGCCTCAAAATCCAACGCAGAAATCCTGTTGGTCATTGTGGAGTAATTCGCGTAAGAGTTGGAGAAGCCATAGTACCCGCCCACATAGTTTCCTCCGATGGTGGTAAAGAAGCCGGGTCTGCGAGGATCTTCAAGGCTGTTTAACTTGTCGATAAATGGCTTGGCACCTATATAGTCTGTTCTGCTGGTTAGATCCGGGTTTGCAGCAGTCGCAATTGGGTTATTGTTGGGTGGTACGGAAGTATAGGCGAAAGCTGCATTGTCAGATGCCGATGCAAATACATTTGGTGCTGCAGATTCCACGGCGGTTTTTGCTACACTTGGGTTTTCATCAGCCAGGATCAAGCCTAATCTAAGCTTCAGTGAGTTCCCGAATTTCTGCCAGTTGTCGATTGGCGTTGCCTTCTGTCCATAAATCAGATCCGCAGATCCAAAACCGTCGAAAGCAGGGTTCAGCTGTTCAAGTGCAGCGTCAAGTCTCACCAGCAGATCGCTGTAAATGGTTTTTGCGTCATCGTATTTCGGTTGTACATTGCTGATGTCCAGAGCCTGGGTATAAGGTACGTTTCCAAATGTATTGACTAATGTAGACCAGGCTAATACTTCCATGATTTCAATCTGCGCATTTTGATTTTGCCGGACTTCTTCGCTGACAAATTTGTCTTCGGCCAGCACACGTTTAGATTCCTTTAGGTCCATAAGCACGTCTTTGTAAAGCGCAGACCAAAATGCCTGGGGCAGTGTTCTTGAGGTTAAATTGTACCTGGGCTCATCCAGGTATTCTGTTGCTGTCCAATACTGGACGTAAAACCGGAAAACATTGGTGTTGACGCTGGGGCTGGTCAGCACATCCGTAAAACTCTTTTGGGCGGCACTGAAAAGCGTTGCTGCAGGAACCACCGTCGCTTTCTTGTCGTCGATGTTGTATTCTTCGAGGTTCTTTGCGCAGGAGCTCAAAAAAACTGCTGCAATTAGAACAATATATATCTTTTTCATGATTGTTGTTTATAATTTGAATTTAACATTGAAGCCATAGTTTCTGACTGCAGGGTAAGAACCACTCTGGTATCCCTGGACATTTCCCGATCCAAGTCCATCTTCCGGGTCTGCATAGGGTACATTTTTGTGGATGATCCAGAGATTTCTGCCAATGAGTGAGACGTCGATGCCTTTAAAAGGGCGGATTTTGCTGACCAGCTTTTCAGGCAACGAATAGGTAAGTGCCAGTTCCCGTAACTTTATGTATCCTGCATCGTAGATCGTTGATGCTCTTGGTGGATTGTTCGGGTAGCCATACGCCGCCACTCCTGAATTTGATACGTCGATCCGCTGTGTGTTTGGTGTGCCGTCTGCAAGTACGCCAGGTAGGATGATCCCGCCTCCATTTGCCAGTGAATTTCTGACCGGATTGCCCAGGTCGTTTAAGCCTGCGGTCTCCGGGTAAAGACCTGTTCCAAGACCGTACCATTGATCCAGGCTCCATAGGTCTCCGCCTTTGCGAATGTCAATTAAGAAGTTGAGCGACATGTTTTTGTAAGTAAAAGTGTTTCCAATACCTCCCATCCAGTCGGCATTCGGGTCTCCAATAATCATAGCTGAGCTTTCTGTCGCTTCGTAATAGCCGTCCGCATTTATTACCGGCTGGCCATCTCTATAAACATAATCTGTTCCGCGGATCACACCATAGGGCTGTCCGATAGCCGCGTTGTAAGTTACCCCACCAGACAAGCTGAGCGCATTCAGCTCGATATTGGTAACATTTTCATACAGCGAGAGTACCTTGCTTCTGTTGAGTGACCAATTCAGATTCATGGTCCATGAAAAGTCTCTGGTTTTGATCGGTACCAGGTAAGCAGACAGCTCGATGCCTTTGTTTTGCACCTCTCCGGCATTCACGAATAGTTTCAGATAGCCGGTTGCGGTAGTAACCGGCACGGCTGTAATCTGGTCGATGGTATTTGTTTTGTATAAAGTCAGATCTAGTCCTAACCGGTTGTTCAGAAACGAGGTTTCGAGTCCCGCTTCGATATTTTTTGTACGTTCGGGTCTGAGATTTGCATTGTTTTTTGTGTCTGCGATAGAGAACATCGGGATGGATCCAAAGGCAGTAGGTTTCAGGTAGGTGTCGAATACGCTTAGCGGCGGGGCATCATTACCTACCTCGGCATAGTTCAGTCTTAGTTTACCATAAGAAAGCCAGCTCAGGTCTTTCAGCAGGTTTGAAAACACAAAACTTCCCGCAACGGATGGGTACCAGAAGACATTCTTATTCGTGGGGAGGGTAGTAGACTGGTCTCTGCGGATGGTTGCGTCCAGAAATACCAGGTCTTTGTATCCAAAAGTTGTGCTGGCAAAATATCCATCTACGGCTCTTCGTTCATAAAGCTCGACCGGTGCTTCAATCGGGCTCACTGAATTTGACAAAGCATACAGGTTGGGCACCACAAGTCCTCCATTTGTTTTTGCATTGATGTTGGTGAGCTTGCTGCGTCTTAAGTTGGCACCAAGTAATCCTTTGAAGGAAAAGTCTTCAGAGATGTTTTTATTGAAATTCATCAGCAGGTCGTAATTCGTCTCTGCGAATGTTCCATTCGTGCGGCTGTAGGCGGCTACATCAGTGCTGCCAACGGCAATTCGCTCTTCCTGTATGTCGAAGGTTCCATCGTAAGAAACCCTTCCCACCACGTCAAACCAATCATTTGCCTTATAACTTAGTGATGCGTTCCCGAAATAATGATCTCGGGTATCATTCTCAAAGTTCTCATATCTATTGAAGTAAGGGTTGTCTGCATATATCGGCTTAGTTCCGGTGGCATCAGACCAGTTCCAGCTTATATTTTGTCCATTTCTTTCATAGGCTTCTTTTAACTCGTTGATGTCCGCACCAACATTCCACCATTGACGGAATCCCTGGTTAGGATTGATCCCTGCGTATCCCGTTCCGAACCGGCCTAATCCATCGATACGCGAGTAGTTGACAGCAGAGGCAATGGTCAGATCTTTGGTGATCTCATAAGATCCGCCCACATTAAACAGGTTTTTCGTGATCTTGCTATTTGGCAGTACGCCGGTTTCATCATTTCTGGTGTAACCGATCTTATAGGTCGACTTGTCGCCGCCACCATCGAGGCTTACGCTTTGGTTGGAGCTGACAGAGCCTTTGTAGAACGAGGAGGGGTCTGTCCCTGCTGCTACCCATGGGGTGGCCTTTCCGTAATTTGGAGAGAAGGGATCTAATGAAGACCATTGGTAAATCATAAGGTTGGGATCAAAGCGTGGACCGTAGGAAGCATCGGAGCTGAACTGTGGTGTCATTACCTTTCCTGTTCCAAAAACATCTCTGTACCAGAATCCGGGCGTGGGTACAGGATTACCTTCCCCGTCTTCAGCAGGGGAGTTGTACCCCTGGCCATATTCTTTTTGGTACTCTACAAAGGTTGATTTGTCGATTTTTCCAAAAGTAACACCGCTGTTGATGGTGATGTTTGTGGAATTTTTACGACCCTTTTTTGTGGTGATGATGATCACACCGTTTGCGGCTCTTGATCCGTAAAGTGCGGTAGCGGCAGCGCCTTTTAGGACTGTCATAGAGGCAACGTCGTCCGGGTTTATGTCGGCTGCGGCATTACCAAAGTCGTAACCGGCACGACCTGTCGATTGGTTCAGTGTGTTCGGACTGGCGTTGCTTACTGGAACGCCATCCACCACAAATAGGGCCTGGTTATTGCCTCCTATTGACTTGGAGCCCCTGATGACTACATTTGTGGATCCACCCATGGCATTGCTTCGCTTGATGTCAAGTCCCGCAACTTTACCACCCAATGAGTTGACCAGGTTGTTGTTGCGTGTTCTGGTGATTTCTTCCGACTTGACTTCCTGCGCTGCAAAGGGCAGTTCATTCTTTTTCCTTGAGATGCCAAGCGCAGTAACGACTACCTGTTCCAGTTGCTGGGCATCTTCGCTGAGTACAATGTCGATGACCTCGCTGCTGCCAATGGTTACGCTTTGTGGTTGAAACCCAATGTAAGTGGCTTCAAGTGTTTTTGCCTGGGAGGGAACGATCAGGGCGTATTGTCCTGCTGAGTTGGTCATGGAACCCTGTTGAGTCCCTTTAATTCTTACAGTGACGCCGGGGATTGGCTTTCCATCTGTCTTGGATCTTACAGTACCTTTGATATTTCTGTCTTGTGCGTAGGTTTGCGCACACAAAAACATTAAGGCAAATAAAATCTGCATCAATTTTTTCATAAAATTAGGTTTTTAGTAGTTAATAATGATTGTAATGTAATTTTTCTGGCTAAAAACCGTGAATTTTTTAGTTAAATTAAAGACAAAGAGATTTTTTGCGTTCTTTTTGTTGGTTAATATTAATTATCTAGCAAAGAGTGGTATTTTTCTATTGGTTTTGATTCCTTTTTTGTGTTATTTGTGGCTGTTCTAGAATATTGATATTTTTTATTCAATTTTTATTGGTGTTTTTTAATCTTTTCTATCATTATTATATAAATTTTTGTCTTTTTCATGGAAAAAGAATGGTGTTTTTGCTTTGCTATAATTTTGACATGCTGATTTTTCACCACAAAAGCTGCAGATATCATTTCTCAGATATTGCAGCTTGTTTTTAAACGTCGGCCTTTAACAAATCTTTTTTATAAAAAAGATTTTAGAGTTCTGGCGTTAATGCTGTGGTTACGCCGATTCTGTTCCAGGCATTAATAATTACAATAGCCATGATGACTTCGCTCAGATATTGTTCTCCCAATAATTCGGCGGCTTTTCTGTAGGTTTCATCAGATACCCTATTGCTGATCATGGTGACTTCTTCTGTTAACGCGAGGATTGCACGTTCCTGATCGTCAAAGAAGGGTGTCTCCTGCCATGCATTCAGCGCATAAATACGCTGTTCTGTTTCGCCTGCTTTTCGGGCATCTATCGTGTGCATATTGATGCAGTAGGCACACCCATTCAGTTGTGAGGCGCGTATCTTGATGAGTTCTTTATGGATCTTTGTCAATCCTGATTTTTCGATAAAACCTTCCAGATTGAACATCGCTTTGTATGCTGCGGAATTTACTTCGTGGATTTTGATTCTGTTGCTCATGATTTTATGTTCTTGTTAAATCAAAGATCCACATCGTCATGCCCTAAAAAAATGAACTGAGTTTAAGAAAATACGGCGGCTTAAAAATATCACAATCATCAGCTACAAGGTTAGCCAGGATAATCGGTTAACTCATTTGATCTTTTTCGCCCTCAGCCTGCTCAGAAACTGAGGTGTGAATCCAAGATATGAGGCCAGCATATACTGCGGAACACGCTGTAGAAAGTTAGGAAACAGCTTGCTGAAATGAAAATAACGCTCCTCGTCGGTCATGTTGAACAAAAACTCAATCCTATTCTGAGCGGCAACAAAGGCCTTTTGCATCATGATCCTGAAGTAGCTTTCCAATCCTGGGATTTGCTCAGACAAGGAGATCCTTTCTTTCTCGGAAAGCAGCAACAGCTCTGTGGACTCAAGCGCCTGGATGTAACAGTTCGAAGGACGCTGGTGCATGAGGCTCGATTGGTCGGCAATCCACCAATGTTCCAATCCAAAGTGGATGATCTGCTCGTTGAGTTTTCTGTTTACAAAATACTGTCGAGTACATCCCTTCAGGATAAAGTAGTTTCCCGGGCATACTTTTCCCGGTTGCAGCAGGTATTCCTTCTTTTTGAGCGTCTTCAGTTCCATTTTGCTAGAGATCAGTTCCTGCTCTTCCGGGCTCAAAGTAACATATCGCTGTAGGTGGTTTAATAAGGAGGGGTACATATTTGCTGAGTACAAAACGATGAAACAATCCGGGTTAAAAATACCTTATTATATCCTGAATTTATAAATTGCAGGATAATCATTGACTATGGATTACATTTTAGGAATAGACATCGGTACCGGAAGCACAAAGGCTGTAGCGTTAAATCTCAGTTATGAAACACTTGAAGTGTGTCAGGAGTATTATCCTACTTCTGCTCCCCGTCCAGGTTATAGTGAGCAGGATCCCGGTCTGATCTGGGATGCTTTCATCAGCTGTCTGCAGGGTATGGAAAAACAGTTGGGCTCAGCTCCTGTAGCCATTGGTCTAAGTAGTGCAATGCACAGTCTGATTGCAGTCGACAAATCTGGAACGCACTTGGCGCCCATGATCACCTGGGCCGACCAGCGTAGCGCCGCTATCGCTGCAGCAATTAAAGATTCTCCTGCCGGAATGGAACTTTATAGAAACACAGGGACGCCAATTCATGCGATGTCGCCATTATGTAAGCTCATCTGGATGACGGAGCACAATCCCGAGCTGGTTGCACAAACGCACAAGTTCATATCCATCAAAGAATACATCTGGCATCGCTTGTTCGGGGAATTTAAGATTGACCACTCTATAGCTTCATGTACCGGTTTGTTTGATATTGTAGCGTTGAAATGGCATATGCCAGCATTAGAAAGGGCGGGAGTGCGTAAAGAACAACTCTCCGAGCCTGTAGAAACAGACTATTCAAAAAAAGGTGACAAATTGAAGTTAGCAGGACTTTCGGGGTTTAAGAAAACCGTTTTTGTTGTTGGAGCCAGTGACGGCTGCGCAGCAAATCTGGGTAGCCATGCCAATCAACCGGGGACTGCCGCCCTAACGGTAGGAACGAGTGGTGCTATCCGCATTTGTAGCGCGAAGCCTATTTACAGTGGGAAAGCGATGACCTTCAATTACCTGCTGGACAAACAGACTTATATCTGCGGGGGGCCGGTTAACAATGGTGGGCTTGCGCTACAGTGGTTGCTTAAAAACGTGCTGGGCAAAACGGAATTGAATGATGAGGATTATCAATCCGTTTTCGATAGTGCTGCAACCGTTACTGCAGGAAGTAAAGGGCTTATTTTCCTTCCCTACCTCTCCGGGGAAAGGGCGCCAATCTGGGATCCTTCCAGCTCGGGTGCTTTTATCGGACTCCGGCTGGATCATGGTCATGATGAACTTTGCAGGGCGGTGCTCGAAGGCATCTGTTATGCATTGAATGATGTGCTGCTGGTTGTTGAGCGGGCCTCCGGACCCATCAGTCAGCTCCATGTAAGTGGTGGATTTGTGCATTCCCGGATGTGGATGCAGCTGCTGGCAGACATTACCGGTAAGAAGGTTGTGCTGCTGCAAACAGAAGATGCTTCTGCCGTGGGCGCTGCTTATCTGGCAGCCGCTAATGTATTGCCAGAGATTGGCCGTCCGGTCTCATCGGCAGAGGATCACCTGGCGCCAAATCCCATCCATCATCAGGAATATCTCCGGATGTTTGGTATCTATCAGCAATTGTATGGCAGTCTTCATGAGGTGATGCACCAGCTTCAGCCCAAAAACTCCTAACCGCCTGACTCCTGTTTTTCGCAGGAATAAAGGACTTGATCTCTATATCAGGGCATTTCGTCGCAATTAACATTTGTTAACATGTTAATTTCTAAAATTCGGTCTGTCAAGACGGATTTTGTCTTTAACCTATTTTACATTTAAATCAATTGCGATGAAAATTTCTACATTTTATTGTGTTGCAGTGTGCTGCATGATCTCCTTAACCTCTTGTCTAAAAAATTCATCTGTTGATGAGCAGCCCCCCTATGTAAGCGTCATCAATACCTCACCTACATTAGGGACAGTAAACATTTACGTTGATGGCACGGTATTGAATAGTGGAGCGGTGCCTTTTGGTGGTGCTCTTGCCTATAGTCAGGTTACTGCCGGCGATCACACCTTTAAATTTACTACAGCAAGCGGGACAGAGAGCCTGCTGACCAAAGCGGTTTCTTTGTCTGCCGACAAGATTTATTCTTTTTACCTTACAGGAAAGGAGGAGCAGATGGATGGTTTGCTGGTGGAGGATGATTTGTCTGTTTCCTCTACAGATAAAGCATTTGTGAGGTTCATCAATCTTTCTCCGGATGCACCGGCGCTTGACCTCTCCACAGCAGATGGTGTAATGCTGTTCAGCGCCAAAGCTTATCGGGAAAGCACGGCGTTTAATGCAATAAACCCGGCGACATACACGCTTGTGATCAAAGATGCCAGCACAGCGGTACAGTATGCTGCGATCAATGCAATCGCTTTTACTGCGGGGAAATACTATACCATCATTTCAAGGGGGATGTTGGTGCCGGGATCTATAGATCAGCCCTTCAGCAGCCAGATCATCATCAACTTATAACCTTATGAAACGTGGTTTATTTTTGATGGCCCTGGTCTGCCTGATGTATGTAGGTGCCAGGGCTCAGCGTCCTTTTGTGACGAAGGCAGCGTTGGATGGCCTATATACGATGTCAATGAGCAGGATGCTGGATACCATCGCCGTCCGCAGTAACTTCCGGATTGTGTATGAGCAGGAGATGGTGGAAGGTTTCAGCATATCTGATCACTTCAATCAGGAGAACGTGAAAGAGGTGCTGGCCAGAATGTGTAAAGAGCATAACCTCCATTATTGGGTGGCGTCAGACCAGGTAATTTATATCATTAGAAAGCCTGAGGATGTCCACCGACTGATGAAACTCAATAGGTCTGTGTCGCCTGAAACACAAAGTACCGTTCCCGCTGCGGGAATACCGGCTTCAATTGGCGTTTCGACGCCCCTTAAGCCGGAGGTGTTGGAAGCCGTGGAGCAAGAGACTGCTGTCGTCGGGAGCAGAAAACCTATCCGCCTTACAGGCAGGATCGTCGACCGGAAGACGGGGGAGTCGCTGCCCTCAGCCATCATTCGCGTCAGTAACACGACCATCAGCACTACTGCCAATCTGGATGGCTATTTTACACTTCTCCGTGTTCCTTCTGATACCTGCAGACTGGAGGTCAACTACATTGGCTATCAGCCGGAAATGCTGCAGTTGAATAAAGATAACGTTCAGCAAGAGCTGATCATCGGTCTTTTTCCGTCAATAAGGATGCTGACAGAGGTGGTGATCACAGATAAAAAAGGAGAAGGTGTGATGAGTGTCGACAAAAGACGGGTCAGCGTATTGCAAATTTCTCCTGCCCGGCTGGAGGAGCTGCCGAATATAGGCGAGAAAGATATCTTACGCTCCTTTCAACTGATGCCTGGTGTTAGTGGGAGTAATGAGTCTTCTTCAGGCGCCTATGTGCGTGGTGGCACGCCCGATCAGAACCTGGTCCTTTTTGATGGGTTTACGGTCTATCAGGTGGATCACTTATACGGATTTTTCAGTGCCTTTAATAGCAATGCGGTTAAAGATGTGACGCTCTACAAGGGCGGGTTTTCGGCGAAATATGGTGGCCGGCTCTCCAGTGTCACGGACATTACCGGCAAGGAAGGTAACAGTAAAGAGTCCAATATCGCCGGAGACCTCAGTCTGCTGAGCGCCAACATCTTCCTGGAAAAGCCAGTCAATGAAAAATCCACCTTGCTGCTTGCCTACAGGCGCTCCTATCAAGGGCCGCTTTACGATAAGATATTCAATAAGTTCAACAGCACTACGGCAACAACAACAAGAACTGGTGGGGGTAATACGGGAGCTCCGGGAGGACCTCCAGGGGGAGGGTTTGGGGGTAGCGGTGGCCCAACGGTCACTGTTCCCTCATCCTATTTTTATGACCTGAATGCGAAGTATACCTATGCGCCGGATCAGAGAAACAGGTTCTCCTGGAGCATTTACCAGGGGAACGATAACCTGGACAACAGCAGGGACATGAACCTGCCTTCCTTCATCGGTGGCGGTGGCGGCCTTTCAACTACGGATAAAACCACCTATGGCAACCTGGGGTCCAGCTTTAAGTGGTCCAGCAAGTGGAGCTCAAAACTCTACTCTAATACTTTAATCAGTTATTCTACCTATCACAGCGACCGGGATAATAGTGTCACGGCAACCATCCAGGATGAGGAAGGCAATGAACAGGAAATCAATAACGGTACCTTTGAAAAAAACAGACTCCGCGATTTTAGCCTGAAGTCCGACTGGGAATTGCAGGCAAATGAAAAGTACAAAATCCTTTTCGGCGCCTTTGCCTCCCGCCAGAATGTATCGTATGAGAATGGTCAGAACGACACCAGCAAGCTGATCGACCAGCATACCAAAGCGCTGACAACTGGGATGTATGCAGAACTGGAACTCAATCCGACGGTAGATTTCCAGCTCAAACCCGGAATTCGCAATACCTACTACGACCAAACTGGAAAGCTTTACCTGGAACCCCGCTTATCGGCCACCTATACCCTGACTGACAAGTTTACGCTTAAAGCCTCCGGAGGGCGGTTCTATCAGTTTGCCAACAGGGTCATCAGGGAGGACATCCTTTCAGGAAGCCGTGACTTCTGGGTGCTGGCCAATGGAGATGCCATCCCGGTCAGCTCTGCAAATCACTACATTGCGGGCTTTAGCTACGAAACCGGGAAGTTCCTTCTTGATGTTGAAGCCTACTATAAAGAGCTGGATAACTTATCTGAATATTCTCAGCGCACAACGGGAAACCCTCGACAGCGCACATTGGGCCTCGAGGAACATTTTTATAGTGGCTCCGGTTATAGCAAAGGACTGGAGGTGATGCTTCAGAAAACGAGAGGTAAATATACCGGTTGGATCAGTTATACCCTTGCCGATGCCACCAATCATTTTGATGCTTATGGAGGCGACTTCTTCGCCAGTCAGGATACCCGGCATGAACTCAAGCTGGTCAACATGTACCGCCTGGGTAAATGGAATTTTTCTGCCACCTGGATCTTTGCCACCGGCAAGCCCTACACCGCACCGCTAACCAGTTATACCATTGATGATCTCAGTGGCAACAGCCATACTTACCTCAGCATCAGTGATAAAAATGCACTCCGGATGCCGGCCTACCATCGCCTGGATGCGGCAGTGACCTACGATTTTATTAAGGTCGACAGTCGTAAAACGGGGAGCATCGGTTTTTCCTTGTTTAACATTTACAATAGATCCAACGTATGGTACAAGCAATACTCAATCATTAACAACCAGGTAGTCACCTCTAATGTAAACTACCTTAGCTTTACACCCAACCTTACACTTAGTCTGAAATGGAAATAATAAAAATGCAACGCCTGATGATGCTCCTGTTGTTATTGGGGGCAATGTTTAGCTCCTGCAAAAAGGAGGCAAATGTGGAAGCAGATTATACCCGTCCGGTGGTACAGGCTTATCTGGTTCCGGGGCTCCCCCTGAGGATGAAAGTATATTACCAGAAATATCTTGAAGATACCATTTCCTATGGTTACCCGATGAAGGGGCTCCAGCCCACTGTTTCTGATGGTATAACAACGGTCAGGCTTCTGGAAACCGCTGATGGTGTTTATGAATATGCCGATGCCGGCTTCGTTCAGGACCACAAAACCTATACGCTGAATTTCAGCTACCTGGATAAGGTGATCTCGGCACAGACGACAGTCCCTGATGCGCCGGTAGGCTTTACTGCTTCTGCTGTCAGTCAGGAGGTGCCGGCCTTCAGCTTTGGCACTACTCCGGCCACCTTTGTGCCTGTCACTTTCAGCTGGAGCAACCCTGGCGCTGCGGCTCATTTCCTGATGCGCTTCAGGAATACCACTGATGATCCTGTACGTACCGACAGCAGGAATGATGCTGCCTATGCCGATACGGAAGTTTTGCTGGGGACGGCGGTAACCTATCAGACGCAACAAATGACTTTCCGCTTTCTTGGCGATTATCAGGTGTTGCTATATCATATTAATCAGGAATACAGTGATGCGATCAGCAGCAGTGGGGGAACGTCGCTTAACCTGACCAATCCATCCACGAATATTGTCAACGGACTGGGGATATTCACCGCCATGAAGGCGGACAGTTTAAGTCTGCACGTCTATCAATAAATCTTTATATTTGGAACTGACGGGAGGAAAATCACTGTGAGAAACTCGAAATACTGGCGTTTGCTGAGCGCACTGGCACCATTACTCATCTGGCTGCCTTTGCTTGCCTTTCCATTGTTTTCGAGGGCGGTGAACCTCCCCCAGCCCATGCGCAATGAGTTGCTCCGGAGCCTGCTGGTGTCCAACTTCATCTTGATTGTCATCTTTTATGTGCACAGCTACCTGATTTACCCACTGCGCGAGCGCAGATATGGTACCATCACCTATGTGTTACTGCTGTTTGTCTGCCTGGCAGTATTCATGCTTGTCAACCACCTGCTGATGCCACCGCCCCGGTTTTCCGGACATGGTCTTCCACATCCTCCTCCAGGCATGCGACCGGGAGGTCCTGGTTGGATGGGGCCCGGAGCTTTCCTCGGTGCTGCACCCTTCGTATTTGTCGTTCTTGTCAGCTTTACTTACCAGTTATACCTTGATAAGGTGAAACGCGATAAACGGATGGAGGAAAGGGAGAACATCCACCTGAAAACAGAGCTTGAATTTTTGTCCTCTCAGATCAGTCCCCATTTCATGTTTAATCTCCTGAATACGCTGGTGTCTATGGCGCGAAAGAAATCAGAGTTGCTTGAACCCTCATTGATACAGCTGTCACAATTGATGCGTTACATGCTTTACGACAATAATGCGAGCCAGATCAGCCTTGCTACAGAAGTAGAATACCTTAAAAATTACATCAGCCTGCAGTTGCTGCGTTTTGGTGATGACATCCGCCTGAACCTTTACCTTTCCGGCTCTTTTGAGCGTTATACGATCGCACCCATGTTGCTCATTCCTTTTGTCGAAAATGCCTTTAAGCACGGTACGGCAATGATTCATGATCCCATCATTGATGTGTCCCTGAAAATTTCAGAATCCGGGGATATGCTCGAGCTGCTGGTAGTGAATGGCATTGCGCCAGTGACTGCCTCTGCAAAGGGGGATTCCGGCATTGGGCTCACCAATGTGCGCAGGCGACTGGATCTGCTTTATCCAGGGAAACATGAGTTTGTGGTAGGGCACAAGAACAATACTTTTACTGTTAAACTTCAAATCCAGCTGCAATGAAATGTATACTCGTAGATGATGAACGCCCTGCACTGGAGTTGCTGGAAGATAATGTAAAACAAATCTCTTATCTCCGGCCTGTGGCTTCATGTCGCAGTTCACTGGAAGCATTGGAAGTTCTAAGAACACAACAGGTTGACCTGATGTTTCTGGATATACAAATGCCTGGAATCAATGGACTCGAACTGCTGCGGTCCATAAAA
Source organism: Pedobacter sp. BAL39 (assembly GCF_000170795.1). GTDB lineage: Bacteria > Bacteroidota > Bacteroidia > Sphingobacteriales > Sphingobacteriaceae > Pedobacter. The sequence continues at coordinate 7,463 of NZ_ABCM01000022.1, read as the reverse complement.
CAACCACCAATGGTGATCCTGATTACAGCTTATGAGACGCATGCTCTTGATGGTTTTAATCTTGATGTGGTCGACTATCTGGTAAAACCGGTACCTTTTCCAAGGTTTCTGAAGGCTGTAGAAAAGGCACATGAACGCTTTCAATTCCGACAGCCAGAGATCAAACCTGTGACCGTGGAGCAGGACCATGTTTTTGTCAATGCCAACTATGCACTAGTAAAAGTAAGCTTGCAGGACATCACCTATATTGAAGGGCTTAAAGACTATGTGCGCATTCATGTGGGAAACGATCACCCTGTGGTCACCCGGATGGCCATGAAGGGAATAGAAGAACGCCTGAATACCGGGCGTTTTATGAGAGTGCACAAGTCCTTTATTGTTGCTCTCGATAAAATAACATCAGTGCAGAAAACACAGCTGCTGGTGGCAGGTGTGGAAATTCCTATCGGGGAGGGATACCGTCACAAATTGCTTGCTTACGTCAGCAGCAGGAATCTTTAATCCTTTAAACACTGTTTTTATGTAGAAGTGTCAATGCTACGTTTATCGAAGGATTGTCCATTAAAATCGACGAATCACCCATTGTGAGGCGATTAAAAACGATTTAGTTTTGATTGAATCAGGCTTTGCAACATTAAGGCTGAAACAACCAAACCAGGACAAACTAAACTAATCGCATGAAACAACTTTACACCAATGGGGTAAGGCAACTGCTTTACCTGCACCATCATTCGATCACCTGTCTGATTTTTTTACTCACACTGTTCCTTGCGATGCCATCTGCATCCGCGCAACAGGGAAGTAAAATCAGGATTTCAGGGGTTGTAAAAGACACTACCGGCGTCGGACTCCCGGGAGTGAGTCTCTATGCTGCCGACAACAAAAACAATGGTACCATGACTGATGTCAATGGTCGTTTTGCATTTGAAGTGACCGCGGGGGCTAAAATTACCGTCACCTCTGTTGGTTTTATTCAGACCAGCTTCATCGCCGATCCTAAACAGCTACAGGTTAGCATAATGATGAAGTCCGATGATGGTAATTTATCAGAAGTGGTCGTCACGGCCTTCGGCCGTAAGCAGCGTAAGGAGGCTGTGGTAGGATCGGTATCCAGTATTGATCCCGCCAAACTGAAAATCCCTTCTAGTAACCTGACTAATGCGCTGGCGGGTCAGATTGCCGGTGTGGTTGCTTACCAACGCAGCGGGCAGCCAGGGCTCGACAATTCTACCTTTTTCATTCGTGGGGTAACGACCTTCGGCTACAAACAGGATCCTCTGATCCTGGTCGACAACGTAGAGCTTACCTCCAATGACCTCGCACGCCTCCAGGTAGACGATATCGCCAGCTTCTCCATCCTGAAAGATGCGAGTGCTACCGCCTTATATGGTGCACGGGGTGCAAACGGCGTTATTCTCGTGACCACCAAGGAAGGTGCAGAAGGCAGTGCCAAGGTGAACATCAGGTTTGAAAATTCAATCTCCCAGGCTACACAGGATCTGGAGATTGCTGATCCGATCACCTATATGAAGATGTACAATGATGCAATTACGACACGTAACCCTCTGGGGGTACCCCGCTTTACTCAAAATGACATTTACTTCAGGCAGCAGACCCTGGACAATGCGCCGGGCAGCAACAAGTATGTATACCCCGCGGTCAATTGGCTGGACGAGCTCTTCAAAAAAAATACCAGCAATCAGCGTCTGAATGGTAGTGTCAGCGGCGGTGGCAAAATCGCACGTTATTACATTGCAACTTCTTATAATGTAGACAACGGTATCCTGAAAGTGAGCCCTGTCAACAACTTCAATAACAATGTGAAGCTGGAGAACTATCAGCTTCGTTCCAACATTAACATTAACGTAACACCAACTACAGAAGTGGTCATCAGGCTTTCTGGTACATTTGACGAGTACAATGGCCCTATCACAGATGATGGTTCCTTTTCTTCTGATTTATACAGAAAGGCCCTGCATACCAGTCCTGTACTTTTCCCGGCTTCTTTTCCCGCGAATCCGTCATTGGGCATTGATACACACATCCTCTTCGGTAACAGTGCCACTGAAGGAACAGGGAATGATGTAGCCTACGCCAATCCTTATGCAGATATGATGAAAGGGTACAAGTCTTTCTCACGCTCGAGAATGTCTGCACAGCTGGAGCTGAACCAGAAGCTGGACTTCTTTACCGAGGGACTGAACTTTAAGGGAATGTTCAATACCAACAGGTATTCTTATTTTGACCTGACACGCCAGTACAACCCGTTTTTCTATAATGTGTCGTCTTATGACCGCATGACAAATGATTATACACTAAGGTGGATCAACAGCAATCCAGGACAGGCTACAGAATACCTGAGTTTTGATCCGGGATTTAAAGATATCAATACCTTCCTTTACTTTCAGGGGGTGCTGGATTATGCAAAAGTTATTGGCGAAAAACATAATGTAAATGCTACTTTAATCGGCACCCGGCAGCAACGGTTGTATGCAAATGCTATTGATCCCGCTACCAATACGCCAAGTCTCCAATATTCGTTGCCTTACCGTAATGTAGGGTTGTCCGGTCGTGCGGGCTACAACTATGACAGCCGCTATTTTGTAGAGTTTAACTTTGGCTACAACGGCTCCGAGCGCTTTGCTGAACAAAACAGGTTCGGTTTCTTTCCAACCATTGGTGGCTCCTGGGTCATCTCAAATGAGAAGTTCTGGGCAGGAAGTATTAGCAATGTAGTCAACAAGCTGAAGGTGCGCGCAAGTTATGGCCTGGTGGGTAATGATGCCATTGGCGATCAGCGTTTCTTCTACCTTTCCAATGTCAACCTGAATGGTGGCAACCCTGCCTATTTCGGTCAGAATAATGGCGTGACAAGACCTGGCGTTAGCATTACCAATTATGCCAATGACCAGGTTACCTGGGAAACCTCGAGGCAAACAAACCTCGGACTGGAACTGAGCTTGTTCAAAAGCTTTAACCTGATTGCGGAGGTTTACAAACAGCACCGTTACAACATCCTGATGCAGCGGGCTTCAATTCCATCCACAACGGGTCTTGAGTCGGCGGTTAGTGCAAACCTGGGCACGGCAGATTCTAGGGGTATGGATCTTTCTGCAGATTACAGCAAAACTTTCAATGGAGGATTCTGGATGTCCGGAAGAGCGAACTTTACCTTCTCACAAAATAAATATGGTACCTATGAGCAGCCTGCGTATCAGGAGCCATGGCGCATCCTGTCCGGTCAGAAAATCGGCGTACGCTGGGGATATATTGCCGAGCGTCTGTTTGTGGATGACGCAGAAGCAGCGGCAGCGCCGAGCCAGCTTTTTGGTACGGGTGCAACGGCACCCAAAGGTGGGGACATCAAGTACCGGGACGTAAATGGCGACGGCAAGATTACGGCTGCGGATCAGGTTTTCCTGGGACTGCCCTCTACTCCGGAGATTGTTTACGGCTTCGGGATTTCGTCAGGATATAAAAACTTTGATCTCTCTGCTTTCTTTCAGGGCGTAGGCAGAACAAGTTTCTTTATTGATCCTTCTGCCGTAAGCCCCTTCCTGGAAAACAGACAGGTGTTACAGGCTTTTGCAGAAAGTCACTGGACTGAAGAAAACCAGAACCTATATGCAAAATATCCACGTTTGGGTACCAACAGTACCGAGCTGACAAACAACCTCCAGACCAGTTCCTGGTGGATGCGTGATGGTGCATTTATCAGGCTGAAGTCGCTGGAGCTTGGGTATACTCTGCCACAAAAATTGGCAAAAAAGCTTTTCCTGGCCAATTGCAGGGTTTATTTCAACGCATTGAACCCACTTACCTGGAGCAGGTATAAAGACTGGGATCCGGAGCTGGCCTCCAATGGATTCAGCTACCCATTGCAGAAAGTATACAACTTCGGCATCAATGTTAACCTTTAATCCACGCTAATAATGAAATTATCATCAAAAATATTTATCGGGGTTCTATGGTCGGTGACCTTGTTTACCTCCTGTAAAAAATACCTGGATGTTACGCCGGATAACGTAGCGACCATTGACTATGCTTTTCGTAACCGTAACGAAACAGAAAACTACCTGTTTACTTGTTATTCTACCCTACAGAGCCTGAGCACGGTCGGAGATCCTGCCTTTACGGCCTCTGGAGAGATTTTCTTTCCCAATACGCTGACAGAGCCAACACTGGGCAGCAGGGCAAGTGAGCAGGGATTCCACCTCATCAGGGGAACACAGACCTCAGACAATCCTGCACTGAACTATTGGGATGGTGAACAGCTTGGACAGCCCTTGTTTAAGGCGATCCGCCGCTGCAATATATTCCTGGAAAATATCGATAAGCCAAAAGACCTGGCACAGTTTGAAAAAAACAGGTGGATTGCTGAAGTCAAATTTCTAAAGGCTTACTATCATTATTATCTGGTGAGGATGTATGGCCCGATTCCCTTGATCCGCGAGAATCTGCCAATTGATGCCTCTACTGAACAAACAAGAATCAAGAGGGCACCTGTTGATGAAGCCTTTGACTATATTGTTCAATTGCTGGACGAGGCGACGCCAAACCTGCCTGTAACCATTCAGGATCCTGCCCAAAGCCTCGGCCGCATTACGCAATTGATTGCCTTGTCACTGAAAGCCGAAATCCTGACCACGCAGGCCAGTCCCTTTTTTAACGGGAATCCAGATTATGCAGGGTTCAGAGATAAAGATGGCGTCAATCTTTTTCCCGTTGCCTACAGCGCGGAGAAATGGATCAAGGCAATGGAAGCCTGCAGGGCTGCAGTGAATGCCTGCGAAACCAATAACATGAGCCTTTATCATTTTATTGCGCCAGGAAACCTTCCGGCCATCCCCGAGCAGCTGAAAACGGTAATGGATGTCAGACAGAGCATCACCGAGAAATGGGAAGTCAACCCTGAGGTAATCTGGGCTTCCAACTCTGTTTTTGACCTGCAGAGCATGTCTATGCCAAGGTTGACAAGTGCCATGGTAGAAAATATGGGCGGTGCCCCTGGGAACTTTGCTGTTCCGATTGTGATGGCAGAGTTGTTTTACTCTAAAAATGGCGTGCCGATCAATGAAGACCGTTCTTATGATTACAGAGGACGTTACGCCATTGAAGCGGTAAAAACAGAAGATAAATATTTGCTGAGAGATGGTTATCCGACGATCAAGATGCACATGGACCGGGAGCCTCGTTTTTATGCGGATCTTGCCTTTGATGGCAGCAATGTCTTTGGTAATGGCGTAAATAACCCGGAAAATATGTTGTTTGTTCAGGCTCGTGGTTCCTCTTCGCTTGCAGGACCTAAGGATAACATCAGAGTGAATGTGTCTGGTTACTGGCCAATAAAATTGGTAAACTACCAGTCTGTATTTGGCAGGGAGGTAACACAACAAGCTTTCAAGTTGCCCATTATGCGTCTTGCAGGTTTGTACCTCCTGTATGCAGAAGCGCTGAACGAAGTACAGGGACCAACGGCTGATGCTTACCGCTATATTGACCTTGTACGTGAACGTGCTGGTTTGAGAGGAGTTCAGGAGTCCTGGAATACTTATTCTACCAATGCTGGTAAGGTCAACTCTAAAGACGGACTGCGTCAGATCATCCAGCAGGAACGGAGGATTGAACTCTGCTTTGAAGGACGTATTGGCTGGGACCTGCGTCGCTGGAAAATCATGCAGCAGGTATTGAGTACACCTTTACAGGGTTGGAACATTCAGGAAGCGGATCCTGTGGGGTACTACAGACCAAGAAGCCTGGTGGTTCCGGTATTCGGTCTGAAAGACTACCTGTGGCCTATAAAATATGATGACCTCATCATCAATCCTAATCTGGTTCAAAATCCATACTGGTAACTAATATTTAGATTTTACAGACATGATATTAAACATAAAAAATACAAGCATCCTTCAGCATCGGCTGATGTTGCTGCTGAGCTTTGCCCTGTTGCTTTGCCTGTACTCCTGCAAGGAAGGTGAGGGTTTTAATCAGGCGGTTTCCAATGACATGACCAAACCGGGACAGGTCAGCTCCGTAAAAGTGGAAAACTACTCCGGAGGTGCCGTGATCACCTATGACCTGCCCAACTCCGAAAACCTGCTGTATGTTCTGGCGGAATATAAAATCAATGACCTGGTGGTGCGACAAACAAAATCATCTTACTACACAGATACCATCCGTGTGGAAGGATTTGAAAAAAGCCAGGATTATGAAGTCACTTTGTATGCCGTTTCAAGGGCTGATGTGAAATCTGATCCACTGCTGGTGACGGTACACCCGGCCACGCCTTCTTATCTCGCGACTTACCCTACCGTAGTGATGCAACGTGATTTTGGCGGTGTCAATGTCAGGGCTTCTAATCCAGATAAAAAAGCCATCGGTGTCATCGTGATCACTACAGACCAAACCACTGGAAGGATGCTTCCGGTGGAACAGTATTACACAGAGGCCGCAGACATTAACTTTAGTGTGCGTGGTTTTGATACCTTAAAACGCGACTTTGGCGTCTACATCACCGATCGCTGGGGCAACATCTCCGATACACTGATTCAGAACATCAGCCCGATTTATGAAGTGCTGGTGCCAAAAAACAGGTTTAGCGAATACCGCCTGGCAAGTGATGCACCATTAGGTGCCACAGGTCTGGGCTGGAATACCACAAGGCTCTGGGATGGTATTACTGATGATCCGGGATGGCATACCGATGCCGGCAACGGAAACCCTTTGCAGATTTGTACTTTCAATATGGGAACAATGGTCAAACTCAGCAGGTACAAACTGTGGGAACGTGGTGAAGCTTATGGTAACGATTATTCCTACGGACACGGGAACCCCAAATCATGGACGCTGTGGGGCTCCGCTGAAACCGCTCCAAGGGATGTCACTCTGCCTGTAACCTCCAATCCTGGTGATGTGGTCGGTGATTGGGTGAACCTCGGTAATTTCGACTGCCCGCCACCGCCATCAGGAAATGCACCGGGACAGACCACACCGCTTGACCTTGCTGCAGTGAAGGCAGGATTTGAGTTTAATATCTCTCTCGATGCTCCGAGGGTAAGGTTTATCCGCCTGGCTGTCAAGAATACCTGGGGAAATGCAGATTTTGCTCACGTAATGGAACTGTCGTTCTGGGGAAATACAAACTAATAAATGGTTAAATCCTTAACAATGAATTGGAAGATGAAATTCAACATACATTATTTATGTGCTGGTTTTGCTCTGTTGTTCTTCGCGAACAGCTGCAGTAAGGATGCCACAGACTACAGGAACTATCTGGATGATAAAGAAAAGGTCTATCCGGGTGTGCCGGCAACGATTATTGCTGCCCCAGGAAATTATAGAGTTAAATTAAGCTGGAACCCTAGTCCGGATCCTTCGGTACAGAAGTACCGGGTGTTCTGGAACAATGGTGCGGACTCCATTGAAGTAGCTCCTGCAGCTGGCGGAACCTCGGCCCGGGTGTC
>NZ_ABCM01000023.1 GCF_000170795.1 Pedobacter sp. BAL39 | reverse complement strand
TATGGGCGGCGATCTGGGGTTTTCTGGGTGCCAAGATCTTTGATAACCTGGAGCATTGGGATACTTTTGTTGCTGATCCGATCAACAGCTTATTGTCATTCAGTGGTTTGACCTTTTACGGCGGACTGATCTGCGGTGGTGCTGCCGTGCTGTATATTGCCAGAAAGAACAACATTAAACCCCTGCACATGCTGGACATCGGTGGACCCGGGATGATGCTTGCTTACAGCATCGGACGGATCGGGTGTCATATGTCTGGAGATGGCGACTGGGGAATTGCGAACCTAAATCCTAAGCCCTTTACCTGGCTTCCGGACTGGCTATGGGCCTATACGTATCCTAACAACGTGGCCAATGAAGGTCAGCATATAGCCGGCTGTGTGGGTAAATTCTGTAACGAGCTTCCATTACCGGTATATCCTACACCTATTTATGAGGTGATCGTTTGTTTTATCCTGTTTCTGATCCTCTGGCGTATCCGTACGCGGATCCATCTGCCGGGAATGATGTTCGGCATTTACCTGATGATGAATGGTGTGGAACGCTTTTTCGTAGAGCTGATCCGTGTGAATACGAAGTATCACGTCGCGGGAATTGCCTTTACACAGGCAGAGATGATTTCTTTAATCCTTTTCCTTTCTGGTCTGCTTCTTGTCGTTTTTGCAATTAAGAATAAGGAAAAACACGCAAACTACTAAAATCAGGGCTTTGAATTACGAATTATTATGTGCTAAAGTCGTTTCGATCGTAAGGCTGACTGGCAATTATATCCGCAGGGAATCGATGACCTTCAATGAGCAGTCTATAGAACTGAAGGGATTGAACGATCTGGTGTCTCATGTTGATAAAAATGCAGAGAAACAGCTGGTACGAAATTTAACAAAGCTGATTCCTGAGGCTGGATTTTTTACAGAAGAAGATACCGTCAATACCAATGGGGAACATTTTAACTGGATCATCGATCCTCTCGATGGGACCACCAACTTTATTCATGGTGTGCCGACCTACGCGGTCAGCGTTGCCCTGTATGAAGACGGAAAGCCGGTGATCGGCGTCGTATATGAGATCAACCGCGGAGAGATGTTCTCTACGTACAAGGGCGGTGCTGCTTATCTGAATAACAAAGAAATCCGGGTTTCTCAGCGAACTGCTCTTTCGAACTCGCTGCTGGCAACAGGCTTCCCTTATTATCAGTTTGATAAACAACCTCAGTATATGCGACTGCTGGAAGATCTCATGAAGAAGTGCCATGGCTTGCGTCGAATTGGTTCAGCAGCTACTGATCTTGCTTATGTGGCTTGTGGCCGCTTTGATGCCTTCTTTGAGTATAATCTGAATGCTTACGATGTTGCTGCCGGGGCATATCTTGTAGAGCAGGCGGGAGGGAAGATCCTTAACTTCTCCGGAGGCAATGAGTTTATTGAAAAACGCGAAATCCTGGCTAGCAATGGTGGGGTTACCGAAGAATTGCTTACCAACATTGCCCAGCATTTCAATTCCGACATTTAGCATTTTATTTTTTTCTTCTTGGTTGTCCTGTTATTCGAGGCCGGCAGGTGTTTTATTCATAAAAATTCATGCTGGTATGTTGGCCGTGTATGTCACGCAGGAATCTGGATAGTCTGAACTTGGTAAAGGATATGGATAAGATTGATGGGCGAAAAGATCAAAAATACTTCTGCGCTCATTCTGATCTTGTTTTCTATTGAAGGTAGGTTGGGTTCATATTGTCCCCTGGTTGGTGGGACCTTCCATGTACCAATAGTCCCGGTAAGCTGGTGTCAAGCATAACTGATGCAGCAAACAGATCCACACTAATGCAAAACAAGATGAGCACAAGCAAATAATATAAGCGGAGCAAATTCAAAATACGTTTGCATTTTAAACACAGGAGTGCTAAATTGGTCAGCAATTAATTGAAAGTCACTTACAAAATTAAACTAACTAACTATGGCAATCGCAAATCACAACAACGGCCTGTTTATCGGGAAAGTCGGCAACACCGTTACTTATCTACTTAATGGAAAGTACGTCATGCGTACTATTGGCAAATCTAAAAAAAAGCTCAGTGACAAACAACTGGCGAACCTGATGTCCATGAGGGTAACCATGAAATTCCTTTGCTCCCTGAAACCTTTCGTTGATGCGGGCTTCGGACTGGAGGCTGTGGGGACGGATAAAAATGCTTTTAACCTCGCTACCTCTGCAGTCAAAAAACACGCAATTAAGGGAGAATATCCAAATTTAAATATCGATTACAGCAAGGTGCTACTGAGTAGGGGCACAGTGCCTGCACCGGAGGGAGTAAGTATCAGCAAAGCAGATCATGGGATACTGATCAAATGGGATGAAGCCCGGCCGGGACAGGCCCGCAGACTGGAAGACAGTGTAATGGTGCTGCTCCATTTTCCTGAAACGGATAATTCTATGATGACATTTCATGCTGGAAAACGAAAAGACGGGTCATGTTTCTATGAACTACCAAAATCTTACCAAAACAGGCACATTGAAGCGTACGTCAGTTTTAGACAGAGTGATGCAAAGGCGGTATCTGATTCGGTATATGCGGGATCATTAAATGCTGAATACAAAAGGGATAAGGACATCGAGAACAACAAACGTTACACGGAAACGAAAGCGCGTTTTGATGTAATAGAAGCGACTTTGAAGAAAAAGCTGGTCCTCAGCAACGGCATGATCATTAACAATAAACCTTACAGGCATTTAACCAGGGAATATGAGGTGCTGAAGGAGCAACTGAAAAATATGCCAGGGAAGTCACTCTCCTAAAAAGGCAATCGATTAGGGATCATATCAGTACAGCAATAAAAAAAAACCTGTAACCCCAGTCTTATAGGCATGCGTTTTTCCCTGTAAAAAGGTAAAACAAGGTATTGGTATGCGGTTTTTTTTGTCAGCAAATTTAAAAAGTATACTCCTGACTTAAGCATATAGGTCGGATGCCTGATGTGCGCCCAATAAAAAAAGCCTTTATACAAAGAGCACATATAAAATCTTTCCTTCAAAAGATTTTGAGTCCGATTGTATAAAGGCCTTTTTTTAACCTAAAACAACAATAATGATTGTATTATAGCGCTTCAGATACTACTTCTTTTACTTCCGGAACCATGCGCTGTAACAAGTTCTGTATACCTGATTTTAGCGTGATGGTAGAAGAAGGGCAACCGCTGCATGAACCGCGAAGTTCTACAGTAACGACACCTTCGTCGAAAGATTTATAACTGATGGCACCACCGTCCTGTTCAACAGCCGGGCGCACATAGTCATGAAGAATCTGCTGAATCTTGATCTCCAGGTCAGAACCTTCAAATGCAGGAGCTTCAGCCTGTGTTTCTTCTTTGATTTTATATTCTGATTCTACAGCACCTTTGACAAAATCTTTAAGGAGTGCTTCAATGTCTTGCCAGTCAGCATCCTCTGTTTTTGTGATGGTCACAAAATTGCTGGCAAAGAATACACCGTTCACAAAGTTGAACTTGAACAGTTCCTTTGCAAACTGCGAATGTTCAGCGCTTTCTCTTGTTGCAAAATCTTCACTGCCATTGATCAATAATTTATTGACCATGAATTTCATGGTGGCAGGGTTAGGGGTTTGTTCTGTATATACGTTGATAGTCATTGTCTTTTTTTATTACAAAAATAAATAATTCGACTAAGCAATTTATGGTGCCGATGTCTGTTTTAGGTCATTATAATATTAGAAAATTCCCGTGTAGTTGAAAGGGGTAATTTTCTTAAGCTCAGTTTTAATGAGGTCACTTACCTGAAGGCCGTCAATGAATACGGCCATGGTATCAGCTGTAATCTTCTGATTTGTTCTGGTGAGGTCTTTTAACGCTTCATAAGGGTTCGGGTAGGCCTCTCTTCTCAGCACAGTCTGGATCGCTTCAGCCACAACAGCCCAGTTGTTTTCCAGATCTGCGGCAATCATCTCGTTGTTCAGGAGCAGCTTATTAAGTCCCCTTAAGGTAGAATTGATCGCGATGGTGGTGTGTGCCATCGGAACGCCTACATTTCTCAGTACTGTAGAGTCTGTAAGGTCACGTTGTAACCTCGATATTGGCAATTTGGCCGCAAAGAATTCAAATAATGCATTTGCAATGCCGGCGTTACCTTCTGCGTTCTCAAAATCGATTGGATTGACTTTATGAGGCATGGCAGAGGATCCCACTTCACCTTCTTTAATTTTCTGTTTGAAATAATTTTTGGAGATGTAGGCCCAGATGTCCCTGTCCAGATCGATGATGATGTTGTTGATTCTTTTTAGCGCATCACATTGAGCCGCAAACTGATCATAATGTTCAATCTGGGTGGTGTGCTGTGCACGTGTAAGTCCCAGGACATTGTTTACGAAGTTGTTGGAGAAGTCTACCCAATTCAGTTCCGGATAGGCGATGTGGTGTGCATTGAAATTTCCTGTAGCACCACCAAATTTTGCACTGTTGGGGATATTTTGCAGATTCTTCAATTGTATTTCCAATCGCTCAGCGAACACCAGGAATTCCTTTCCCAGTTTTGTGGGAGATGCCGGTTGTCCGTGGGTATGTGCGAGCAGGGGAATGTCTTTCCATTCTGTCGCCAGTTCTTTGATCCTTCCGATCAGGCTGGTGATGGCCGGATAGTACACTTCCTGCAGGGCAAGTTTAAATGTATAAGGAATCGCGGTGTTATTGATGTCCTGAGAGGTCAGTCCGAAGTGGATAAACTCTTTGTAGTCCTGAAGACCGAGGATGTCAAATTGTTTCTTAATGAAATATTCAACCGCTTTGACGTCGTGGTTGGTGATTTTTTCGGTGTCTTTGATTTCCTGTGCATGGCTGTCGTCAAATTGTTTATAGATCAGACGCAGCTTATCGTATGTTCCTTTATCAAATTCAGTAAGGCCAGGGAGTCCGGTTTCCGCCAATGCGATGAAATACTCTACCTCTACATATACTCTGTATTTGATCAGTGCATATTCCGAAAAATATTTTGAAAGGTTTTCTGTAGTATTTCTATAACGTCCATCAACAGGGGAGATGGCTTGAAGTGATGATAAATTCATGAATGTAACGATTTTTAAAAATGCAAAGTTAACATTATTAGCCGTTTTTCATGAATATGATTGCTGAAAGCAGTGGGAGGAGGATTGGTCAGATAGGTTATATCGACCGGGCTTGATGAATGAAAGGACAGCCGTAAGCCTGGGCGGAAGTTATGGACATAAAAAAAGTCTTTGGAATCATCCAAAGACTTTTTTTATAAAGCTTTTTTAAGCTTAGTGTTTAGCTACAGTGTCAGTAGTAGTAGTTGTAGTTTTAACTGTAGTATCTTTTACAGTTGAATCAACAACGTTAGTATCAACTTCAGTAACAACTGCGCTTGAATCAGTTACAGTAGTATCTGTAGATTCGCCAGTTTTTTCTGAACCGCCACAAGCTGAAACTGATAAAGTGATTGCTAAAGCTAAAAAGCCTAATTTAAATGCGTTTTTCATTCTAATTCTGTTTTAAATAATTAATTAATTTTACAGATTAATACCTCAAATATGAAAAGGTAACCCAGTAACCTTAAAAAAAATAAAAAATATTTTTTCGATGCGATTTAGGTTACCCACAGCGTTCTTCAGGTATTAAGCTGCAGGTTATTTTCCTACCAGATACCGCGGTATTTGGTATTCACGCGGCGAAGGTAAAAAAAATATTTTTTTTTGCTATCATTGGGTTACCATTCACGTATAAATGTATTAATTGGTGAGTAATAAGTTAAGCAGTTCAGTTCCAACAGATAGAGAGGTAGTTTTAGGGGTACTTAATAACTCAGATGATGCACTAAATAAATTGTATACCGGGTACTTTCCGATGATTTTACAATTTATATTAAATAATAACGGTGACGAGGATGATGCAAAAGATGTGTATCAGGAAGGAATCATCGTTTTATATAATAAGATTAAAGGTGGTGATTTTGAGTTGAGCAGTAAGTTAAAGACCTATATCTATTCAGTTTGCAGACGCATATGGCTAAAGAAGCTTGCACAGCAGAGTAAGAAGACCAGCAACATTGCGGACTTTGAAGATGTGATCTCCGTCGAGGTAGATGTAGAGCATCATGAAGAGAAGGACAAACAATTTGATAAGATGCAGGATGCATTGGTCCATCTGGGAGAACCTTGCAAAACCATTATTCAGGATTTTTACATCAACAATCTCAGCATGCAGGACATCTGTGAGAAATTTGGCTACACGAATACAGACAATGCCAAAACACAGAAATATAAATGTCTGCAGCGACTGAAGAAGTTGTTTTTTCAAGTTTAAGGTGATATGAGAAACGAGATTGAGTTACAGGTTATAATAGAAGACTACCTTAAGGGTAATCTTTCGGAATCAGAGGCAAAAGCTTTTGAGGAACTGCGCATTAGCGATCCTTCGGTAGATCATAAGGTAGTTACTCATAAGGTGTTTCTTGATGCTATGGGAGATTATGCTGCTACGCTTGATTTGAAGAGCAGGATGGATCAGATCCATGCGGATATCGACGTTCCGGCGCTGAGCAGGGAGCTTGGACCTCATCCATCGAAGATCGTCAATATGTGGCGTAAAAATAAAGCTGCAATTGCTGTTGCTGCTTCATTCATCTTCCTGGCCTCGGTTACCGTATATTCCATTAAACAAAATACAAAACAGATTGGTGACGTTCAGTTGGTGAGCAGACAGCTTGCGAAGATGAGCTCTGTTCAGAACAACCTGATCCGTAAGTTAAATAACGGTGCAGCTGCGCAGAAAAGCGCTAAACCTGCAAACTATGGTGGAACAGGCTTTGCGCTGACCGCAAATGGCTACATCTGCACAAACCTTCATGTGGTCGATGGAGCAGACTCCGTCTATGTTCAGAATAGCAAGGGTGAATCATTTAAAGTTTCTATTCCTTTCCGTGATCCTCAGTATGACCTTGCCATTTTGAAAATTGAGGATGAGGGTTTCAAATCATTATCAAATCTGCCATACAAGATCAGAAATAACAACATCGGCATGGGAGAACAAGTATATACACTGGGCTTTCCTAAGGATGATGCTGTTTTTGGTGAAGGTTATGTGAGTTCTAAAACCGGTCACAATGGTGACACTACCCAGTATCAGGTTTCTATATTAGTGAATCCGGGCAACAGTGGTGGTCCTTTGCTGGACAACCAGGGAAATGTGATCGGTGTGGTCTCTGCGAAGGAGAACCAGGTTGATGGTGCCACTTTCGCCATTAAATCTAAATATGTCCAGGAGGCTTTGCGCTCTATTGCCGATGATTCCTTAGGCAGAAGGACACCTTTTAATAAAAGAAAGTCGCTTCAGGGCTTGAGCAGAACCAAGCAGATTGAGAAAATGCAGGATTATGTATTTATGATCAAAGTATATAAATAGTCATCATTCATTTCGATGATGAATCTTAAAAACCCCGAAACTAATTGTTAGTTTCGGGGTTTTTATTTGATAGGTCAGGTCTTAAAATCGTTAGCTATTTTAGCATTGACAACAAAATACTTATATATGGAATTTGGAAAAGCATCAACAGAATCAATCAATAGTATCGATTTTACCCTGCCACCAGATGGCTTGCAGACCTTGGAAACCTTAAAAGGAAGGCCTGCAGATGCATTTTCCAGTTTTGTAGGCTGTGCAAAATGGGGTAGAAAGGAATGGGTTAACATGATTTACCCAGCAAAAACAAAGGAAGCCGATTTTCTTGACCAATATGTCAGACACTTTAATTCTATTGAACTCAATGCCGTATTTTACAGCATCCCTGGTCCTGAGCTGATCCGTAAATGGAAGGAAAAGGCTGAGGCAAATCATACGCAGGACTTTGTATTCTGTCCCAAGTTTTCACGTACCATCAGCCATATCAAACGGTTGAAAGATGCTGAAGAAGCAACAGACCTTTTCCTGAGCAGCATTTATGAGTTTGGTAAATATCTGGGTCCTTGCTTTTTACAGATGGGTGATAACTTCGGTCCGAAGAATATGGAGGTACTTGAGAAGTTCCTAACCTATCTTCCTATTGATCTGGACGTTTTTGTGGAGGTCCGTCATGAAGGCTGGTTTGCTGATCCTAAAGTACGCCAGGAACTGTTCGCCATGCTTTCCAGGTTAAAAAAGGGCGCTGTGATTACTGATGCCAGTGCCAGACGGGACTGTGTACACATGGAGTTGCCTACTTCACAGGCTTTTATCCGTTTTGTCGGGAATGGATCTGATTTTCAGGCATCCGATGAAGCCAGGATTGATGAATGGGTGCAGCGGCTGAAACTCTGGAAAGCACAAGGACTGGAGAAGCTTTATTTCTTTCTGCATCAGCACGATGAAAAGGATACACCATACATCGCTGATTATACGATCCGGGCATTTAACGAGCACCTGGGAACTGCAATTCCCACGGTCACTTTTCTATCTGAAAAAATTTCAGGCAAGGAAGATATGACAAAACAGCGTTCGTTATTTTAAAAAGTATACCTAACTTGTAGATTATTTTATATCCTTAAAAAAACACAATATTATGAGTTTAAGAATCGGGGACGTTGCTCCCAACTTTAAAGCACAAACATCCATTGGCAATATCGATTTTTATGAATTTTTAGGAGATAGCTGGGGTGTTTTATTTTCACATCCGGCAGACTATACTCCGGTTTGTACCACAGAGCTTGGCCGCACCGCCTCTCTGAAATCAGAGTTTGAAAAGAGAAATGTCAAAGTTCTGGCTTTAAGCGTGGACTCTGCAGAGTCGCACAAGGGCTGGATCAACGACATTAACGAAACTCAGAACACTAATGTAGAGTTCCCGATCATTGCCGATGAAGATAAAAAAGTGGCCGACCTTTATGATATGATCCATCCAAACGCATCTGAAACGTTGACGGTAAGGTCGCTGTTTGTGATTTCACCAGATAAAAAGGTCAAGCTGATGCTTACTTACCCTGCATCAACAGGAAGAAATTTCGATGAAGTCTTGAGAGTAATCGATTCCTTACAGCTTACTGCAAACTATAGCGTGGCTACTCCGGCCGACTGGAAAGATGGTGATGATGTGGTGGTAATGAACAGCATCAAAACAGAAGATATCCCGGCGAAGTTCCCTAAAGGGCATAAGGTCATCAAACCTTACCTGAGAACCACACCACAACCTAATAAATAAGAAGTTGTAATTATTTAATTAAGCAATCGTCATCATGGACTTCCAAGATGACGATTGTTGTTTATAAGTTGGTTGTCTACTGCTTTTAGCAATTTAAAAACTAGCCTAAAGAAGCGGTGAAGGCGTCTTCGAGCTGTCTACAGCGATCTTTGATCAATGTATGCAGACCTTGCTGTTTGTTCACTGCCGTGAGTTGCTGCAAACCGTTAAGAACGTGCATGCCCCATTGTATATCCCGTATCCTTCGCCGTTGTTGATTTCCTGTTAATGAAGTAAGGTATGCAAGTTCCTGATCAACAAATGAAAAGGTACTCTTAGCAAGCTGTGCCGCCTCATTTGGAGCTTTAAGTTCGTACAAAAGGTGTATGGTTTCCAGCTTATTCAGAGAATCTTTGATGGTATAATTTCTGGTAGGCATTTGCCTGATTGTTTTCAATAATAAATTGCGGGCTTTTGTGGGTTCTCCTGCCGTTAAAAGATTTCTGGCCAATGTATTATTGGTGGACCAGGTGCCGAACGCGATTCTGCGCGCCTCTGGGTCAAGATAATGAGCACGACGAAATGCAGAGAAGTCCATTTTGTCCATGACATTTTGATACATGACGTCATTGTTTGTGAGTTCTTCTTTTATACGTTCGTCCTTAGGGTCGCGCGCGAGTGGGAGCAGGCGGTAGGCATAACCTTCCTGATAAAGGTATTTGTCCAGGCCGATATAGGTGTCCTCAGACAAAGAAGTTCCAAAGTACACAGGTCTTTCCCAGTTGTTGTTGATCAGAATATCGAACATGGCGAGATCGGCCTTTCCGGCAAAATTTTTATTGAACGTCCACTCTATATTGCTGATCTGGTCCTTTTGCTCCCTGGATACCGTATTTGTTTTGATGACCTGGTCAGCATGTACAGTCAGCTTTAGTTTTTTGGTAGGCAGAAAATTCCTGTAAGTGCCATCCATCATTGGCACCTGATCTTCCTTCGCATCAGAAGTAAGTACTCCCAGCAGGTCCTTCAATTCAACACTATCTGTAAAATCATAATCTACATAAGGAAGGTAGTCCCTCAGACCTTTAACATATTTGCTTTCTGTCATTCTTATAGGAAGAGGGGCTGACTTGTTCATTTGTTTTTTCATCTGATTGATGTAGTTGTCATCACCCAGAAACTGCAGACAGACGACCCTAACATCTGTCCTGATCCCCTCTACTTCCTGCGCATACCATAAAGGGAAAGTATCATTGTCTGCGTTGGTGAATAGAATAGCATTTGCTGCGCATGAATTCAAGTAGTTTGTAGCATACTGAAGTGCCGTCGTTTTATTTGAACGGTTGTGGTCGTCCCATCCTTCTAAACCCATGAGTACAGGGACGGCCAATATGCAGGAGATAGCGGCTGCGACAAGACTAAGTCTGGCGGACACGTAGCGGTTTAGTAAATCTTTTACTGCAAGGAAGCCGAAGCCGATGAGAATGGCGAAGGCATAGAAGGATCCGACGTAAGCATAATCTCTTTCCCGCACCTGTAAAGGATCCTGGTTTAAGTAAAGGATAATGGCAAGCCCTGTGAAAAAGAACAAGGTGCAGACGACGAGGGCGATACCTTTGTTTCGCTGATAGAGAAAGACCAGTCCTGCGATGCCTAATAATAAGGGAAGGCCATAGTAAACATTTCTACCTTCGTTATTTTTTAATGTTTCTGGTAGATGGGATTGATTGCCCAGGCGCATGGCATCCAGTGGTTTGATGCCACTGATCCAGTTTCCTTCATGAAGGCTGCCCTGCCCTTGCTCATCATTCTGTCGTCCCACGAAATTCCAAAGGAAATAGCGGAAATACATGAATCCAACCTGGTAGCTGCTAAAAAAATGAAGGTTCTGAAAAAAGCCAGGACTCGTCCCTTCCTGAAGCCCCGTCCATTGCCTGTAGAATTCGGGATGCTGAGCTTTGTTGCTATACATCCGTGGAAAGAACATGTTTTTGTCGTACTCCAGCTTGAAGGACTGACCGGACTCTTCGTAAGTTGCTGCAGCTTTTCTATAGGTTTTGCCGGTGTCCTTCGATCCTGTCTGCTCTGCATCAAATGTCCTTCCATAGAGCAGCGGTGTTTCTCCATAATTTGTTCGCCCCAGATAATCGTATAGTGAATAGGCGTTATCAGGATTGGACAAGTTGATGTTCGGTTTAGCATTTGCCCTAATGACGATGGTAAAATAGCTGCTGAATCCGAACAACAGAAAGGTAAGGCAAACGAGTCCGAGGTTGAGCCGGTATTTTTTTTTGTGATTGGAATAGTAAAGCCCGTAACCGAGGCCGACGGCAACAATAAATATAAAAAACAGCGCTCCGGAGCCAAAGCCTAGTTTAAGCGTGTTCACAAAAAAGAGATCCATTTTTGCCGCCATGAGCACCGTATATTGCACGATGAGCACCTGTACGATGCCAACAAGGAGACAGCCGACACCTAAGGTTTTCCAGATGCCGGCGGTGCTCAGCTTTGGTGTCTTGTTGAGATAGTAGATGAATACCACAGCAGGAATTGTCAGCAGACTGAGCAAATGTGCACCTATGGAAAGACCAATGAGAAATGCAATGAAAATCAGCCAGCGATCGTTCTGCTGTCGCTCCCACTTCAGGATGGCCCAGAATACCATCGCTGTAAACAAAGAGGAGAGGGCATATACTTCAGCCTCTACCGCCGAAAACCAAAAGGTATCAGAAAAGGTGTAAGCCAGAGCCCCTACTATGCCAGCAGCAAATATGCCGGCAGTTTCCAGTTTCCGGCGACTGGGGTAAAGGCGTAGCGCCAGGGCGGTAATGGTCCAGTATAAAAACATAATTGTCCCTGCACTAAACAATACGGAGCTAAAGTTGAGCCAATAGGCCACTTTGGCGGTATCTCCCATTGCAAGAATAGAAAACATCCGTCCAATCATTAGAAACAGAGGTGCTCCCGGTTGATGTCCTACCTGGAGTTTATAAGCCGCGGAGAGGAACTCACCACAGTCCCAGAAACTAAGCGATGGTTCCATTGTAAGCCAATACACACCGGTGGCGACCGCAAAAAGAATAAACCCGATAAGATTGTTGATGCGTTGGTAATTTTTCATGAAAGCGGGATTTGGTTAGGTAATTTCAAAAGACACGGCCGTCAACTTGAAAAGAAAATGCGGCCTGTCATTCAAAAATACTTAAATCCTTGTCATTTAGTTTTTTACAAACGTTAAAGTATGTTAAAAAATGTTAATAGTGCTGCTCTATTTCGGTGTCAATAATGACATTCCCCCCATCTTTGGTCTGCGTGAAGATGAGGAAACGTAGCTGATCAGGTTTGATCTTGTACTTTTTTACCAGCTGTTCTGCTTTGTCAGGATAGTTTCTGGAGATCACATTTGCCTTTAAATTTTTTTCTTTCTTCAGTGTGGTTGCGGAAAGAAAACCCCGGACTTTAAACCGCCGTCCCGGAAATTCGGGGATTGCTGATGCTGACGTGTAAAGTTGTGTCTGATGCTGCAGTTTAAAAAGACCATAGCGCTCGCCAATCAGGTTAAATGCACCGCTTTTCAAGAGCGCTGCGTCAGGTTCATAAAGATACTCCTGAACCGGCCCCTGAAGCAGCCTTGCCTCCAGCTCTTCTTCTCCCTTTATGAAACTGAAGATTTTTTCTTCTTCATTTAGCGTGATGCAGCTGATTATTAACGCTTCCGGCTGTTTTTTTTCTAATATCCAGACCAGCTCTTTACATTCATTCCTGACACTTACAATGTGTATTTCAGCAACATGGTGCAGTTCCTTGAGACCAGAGCTAAGGTCAAGCAGGGGAGCAGTCTTCAGGATGACCCGATGTGCCCTGCTGAGGAGCAAGCTAAGGTTTTCTACAACATTGGGCGTACAATCCTTGAGCATGAAAACTTTGCCCATTGTACCCCTTCTGGCGGGGTCTATATAGATGTTGTCATAATGGGTTGTGTTGTTTTGGAGCTGAGCAATGCCATCTCCCGCAAAGAAAGTCAGGTTATCCTGCCCGAGGGTAGCCGCGTTATGGGCTGCAATTTCAGAGAGTTCCTGATTCAGCTCACAATGTGTGACGCTGCTGCAGCTTTTGGCGAAATAGAAGCTGTCGACACCAAAACCACCGGTAAGGTCGATCAAAGTGCCTTTTAAGGCCAGTCTGGATTTGTAAATTGCCGTACGTTCCGAGGAACATTGTTCTATGGATAACACCGGCGGAAAATACAGAAAGGAGCGCTCATACCACAACGGCAGCTTTTTCAGACATTTCTGCTTTGCCACAATCTGACCCGCAAGCTCCTGCCCGCTGACCGTAGGAAAAGGGCTTTTGGCCATGGCTATTTTGTAGGCGTCCTCATGAAGGTGCTGCCGGATGTAATGTTGTACCTCGCTATCTAAAATGTCTGGGTTCAAGGGCTGCCTGCTTACAAGTTTAACTGGTATGTTCCTTATCTCTCATTACGATCTGGCAGGTGTTGCGGCTTTTGACCTCCAGTAGGATGTTTTTATTGATTGTTACGCGGTCGATGGTCTGCTGGTTATAATACCTGATGGTCACCAATTCCAGTCCCGTGTTGTATTTTACCTGATAACGTACAGATAGCGCGGCAATCAATGCCTGTAGTTTTTCGGCATTGTCGTCAATACTCACTGAAAAGCTGATCGCCGAATTCAACATGGTGTTGATCTTTACCTTATGCTCATGAAAGATGTTGAAGATGTCACTCAGGTTTTCCTCAATGATGAACGAGAAGTCTTTTGGCAGAATGGAGATCAGGACCTGGTTGACCTTGAAGATGAACGAGGGTACCGGCAGATGATTCTCGGCGGTAGTAATGTCTGTTCCTTCAGCAGTGCTGTCGATGAAAGACCTCACATACAGCGGGATATTTTTATTTTGTAAAGGTTTGATGGTTTTAGGGTGAATGATCGTTGCCCCATAGTAAGCAAGTTCAATGGCATCACGATAGGACAATTGCGGAATTCTTTCCGTTTCATCAAACCATTTAGGATCCGCATTCAGGACACCTGGAACATCTTTCCAGATCGTCAGGTAATCAGCATGGAGGCAGGAGCAGAAGATGGCCGCACTGTAGTCGGAGCCCTCACGTCCAAGGGTTGTGGTGAAATTTTCGCTGGTGCCGCCGATGAACCCTTGCGTGACAACAATATTTTTTTCAAGTACCTGAGGAAGCTGAGCGCGGATGTCCATTTCTGTTTTTTCCCAATTTACATTCCCCTCGCGGTAGTTATTGTCGGTATGGATAAAGTTTCTGGCATCCACCCATTTTGCCTGGCATCCGGCGCTGTTCAGGTAGGCAGCAACGATTTTTGTCGACACCAACTCGCCAATGGACACAATCTGATCGTAGATGTAGTCCGGGGCATCTGAAGGCTCTTCTTCCAGCAGCCATTCCACCTCGACAAAGCTGTTGTTTACATCATCAAAAACAGGGTTTTTATGATCCGGAAAGAGCGTCGCCATCATGTTAAAGTGAAAGGCCTTGATCCCGTCAAAGATCTCCTGGGTATGGTCCATCCCTGAGATGTAGGCCCTGTAGAGGTCTTCCAGCTGATTGGTGATTTTTCCCATTGCGGAAATTACGATAAGCAGCTTTTCCTGTTGATGGTTACGTACAATATTGGCAACATTCATCACGCCTGTTGCGTCTTTCACAGAGGCGCCTCCGAATTTAAAAACGATCATATTATTTTGTGGTACTAAGTAAGTTATCTTGTCGGGCAATGGTATTGAGCTCGGCAAAAGGAATCAGCAGTTCCGTAGTGCCAAAGGCATAGGCTTTAATTTCATAAGGGTTGTACAGGAACTTGAGGCCATCTTTGGTGATGGTGAAGTTTCCGTTCAAATGAAAACGGTCGTTCTCAAAGAAGTAGACATCCTTCAGGCTTGCTGTAGGAGAGAGCTTCTCATTTTTCCTGAAGATCTGCTCTGCTAAGGCAACGAGCTGGGGCATGGTGCCCGGTTTGATCAGCGAGTCGAGCAGAATTTCCTGGTGTGTGGTGGGGTTGTAGTTCCAGTAGACTGCCATACTGTTTGGATGGGCACCACCGGCAAAACTTTCCGTAAAATGCAGGAGCGAAAGATAGTTGGGGTTTTTGGTGATGACCTCCGTTCTGTCGTTCAGCATCCAGGTTTGCGCGTACTCCTTATTTTCTTTAGCGAATTTGTCGAAATCATTGATAAATGTCGACACGACCTCCTGATACGATTTTGGTTTGGCCTGATCCGGTGAGTTGACCGATGCCTGAAGCACTTTCTCCTGTACAAAAGCATTGATCTGTGTGTCCTTGAAGATTGGGTATACCAGCACGGCGGTAGTCGTGTCAGCAATGCCGCTCTCGCCGGGCACCAGTTTTTTGCTGTCTACACTGATGGTATCATAAGAAAAACTCAGTGCGTTGGCATTGCCCTCATGAGTGGTGGTGTCGGTAGTGTCATTTGTTTTTTTCTCACTCTGACAAGCGGCGAAGCTTAAAGAAATCAATAATATGGCTAATTTTTTCATCTGCATTTGCTTTATGTTTACTCATGACCAGAACAAAGGCTGTGCCTTTATTCTAATTTTCAATTTTGTCCAGCTGCGCCGCAGACAGGGAAGCATTGAGCCATCCGGCTTCCACACCGGCATTGTATTTATTGTAGAAGTTGATCGCCGGAGTATTCCAGTCGAGCACCTGCCATACCATACCGGAGTAATTGCCTTCGCGTGCTTCCTGTACCACACGGTCAAACAATATTTTTCCTATGCCCTTGCCGCGTTGTGCATCTGTTACGATGAAATCTTCGAGGTATAACCTGCGTCCTTTCCAGGTAGAATAGCGGGTATAGAACAAGGCAAATCCAGCAATTTGACCATCACATTCTGCAACAAAAGCTTTCCATACCGGCTTTAGACCAAAACCTGCATCTACAAACTCTTCCAGTGTCACGGTGACTTCTTCCGGTGCTTTCTCGTAAAGCGCAAGTTCATGGATCAGCTCCATCAGCCGCCCACAGTCTTCCTGGCGTGCCGTTCTCATTGATATTTCCATTATTCGGCTTTCCAATGTTTGATTTTACGCTTTCCAAAAATACTGCTGCCAATGCGCACCATGGTACTTCCCGCTTCGATGGCAATTTTATAATCACCGGACATGCCCATAGACAACTCTTTGAAAGCGTCATCTTTTCTGAAGAAGCTGAGTTTGATGCCATCAAAAAGCACTTTAAGCTCGGTAAACTCGTCGTTGGTCTGCTTTTCTGATGCGTTGTTGCTTGCAATTCCCATCAGGCCGACAATGCGTACATTTTTAAGTACTGCAAACTCTTCGGAACGCAGGAGCTCAACGGCTTCGTCAAAGCCCAGACCAAATTTGGTATCTTCATCAGCAATATAAATCTGCAGCAGGCAGTCGATTACTCTTTTATGCTTTGCTGCCTGTTTATCAATCTCTATCAGTAGTTTAAGGCTGTCTACCGATTGGATCAGGCTGATGAATGGGGCAATGTATTTGACTTTGTTCGTTTGCAGGTGTCCGATCAGGTGCCATTCAATGTCCTTTGGTAGCTGAGCCTGTTTGTCAACAAGTTCCTGTACAATATTTTCTCCAAACACCCTTTGTCCGGCTTCATATGCTTCCAAAACTGCTTCGGCTTCATTGAATTTAGAAACCGCAATTAGTTGTACCTGCTCACTATCCAGCTCACTTTTATATTTTAATAAGTTATCTGCTATACTCATTTATCAGTATTTTTGGTAAAATTAAGAACCTTAGCGAACTTTGACTAAGAAATAATGATGTTTTGACCATAATGAGAAACTTTTTATATATAGCCCTCCTGATTTTATCCCTCAGCGGATGTAAGCCTGGAGTTCCCGGAGACATCATTCCAGCATCAGAAATGAGCAGCGTACTGATTGATATTCATGTTGCTGACGGCATCATTGGGAACATTCCTACGCCAGATTCGGCAAAAAAGATTGCCAGTGCTTATTACAATGGAATCTTCAAAAAGTACGGAATAGATTCTGCAAAATATGTGAAAAGCATGAACTATTACAACAGGAACCCTAAGGTAATGGACGAAATATACACTAGGGTAGTGGTTAACCTCGGGCATCAGAAAGATCTGATTTCCAAGGCCGACTCCCTGTCGTCGGTGAAGATGATGGCAGAAAGTAAATTAAAGATGCAGCGGGATTCCCTGAAAAGAGCCGGTCCTGAAGCACAGGTAAAGATGTTGCTCCGTGACACGGCCACGAAGACCATCGACTATGTCCAGTTTAAAATGAATTATAAATTGCCCAATAAATAAGTATGTTATATCCGGAGAATTGTTTAGAGCGTTTGGGATTTAATGAGATCAGACAACTTATTCATCAGCACTGCCTGAGCCCTATGGGCCAGCAGATGGTTAGTAAAATGCAGGTCATGACCAAGTATGACCAGATTAATAAATTTCTGAGGCAGACACATGAGTTCAAGAGCATTCTTGAAAATCAGGAACCCCTGCAGATCAGTACCTTTTTTGACATTAAAACTTTAGCCGATAAGATCAAGGTAGAAGGAACGTACCTCGTGGAGGAGGAGCTGCACCAGATGTATGCCTCCTTGCAGACGGTATTTTCCGTGCTCCGTTTTTTTGAAGAACGTAAAGAAGTATATCCGAACCTGGAGGCTCTTCTGGAACACCTTCCGGTAGAGAAGAATATCCTAAAACGCATTGAGACGGTGCTGGATCCAAAAGGAAAGATCAAGCCCAATGCCTCAACGGCCCTGCAGACCATCATTGGCGATATTGCAAAGACAGAACAGGATGTCCGCAAGCGGATGGACTCCATTTATAAACAGGCGGTAAGCAACAATTGGGTTGCTGATGGCAGCCTTACCATCCGTGATGGGAGGATGTGTATCCCTATCCTTGCTGAAAACAAAAGGAAGCTAAAGGGCTTTATCCATGATGAGTCGGCAAGTGGTCAGACAGTATATCTGGAACCTGAGGAAGTGTTCACCATGAACAACAAACTCAGGGACCTTGAATTTGACAAACGCCGGGAGATCATCAAGATCCTGATTGCGCTTACCACGGACCTGAGGCCTTATACGCCACTGCTGCTGTCCTATCATGGCTTCCTGACTAAACTCGACTTTGTGCGGGCGAAAGCTTTGTTCGCCATAGACATCGAAGCGGATATGCCCGTATTGGTGAAGGGACCCGTGGCCAGATTGATCAATGCCAGGCATCCACTACTGTACCTGTCTTTCAAAGAAGACCGTAAAACTGTAGTGCCACTCAATGTAGAAATTAAGGAAGACCTGCGTATTGTACTGGTGTCCGGCCCAAATGCAGGAGGAAAGTCAGTATGCATGAAGACTGTTGGCCTTTTACAGCTCATGTTGCAATCAGGGCTGCTGATTCCTGTTCATGAGTCCAGTGAGGTAGGGATCTATGAGAATATTTTTGCGGACATTGGTGATGACCAGTCTATTGAAAGTGATTTAAGTACTTACAGCGCACACCTGACCAAAATGCGCTACTTCGTGGCGCATGCCAGTCCCAAAACCCTCGTGCTGATCGATGAGTTTGGTACGGGTACGGATCCTCAGTTTGGAGGGCCGATGGCTGAAGCGGTGCTTGAAGTGCTGAACAACAAAAAGGTTCGTGGCGTGATTACCACGCACTATTCCAATTTAAAGCTGTTTGCCGGAAATACCCCGGGCCTGGAAAATGCATCCATGCTGTTCGACAATGACCGCATGAAACCGCTGTATGTGCTGGAAGTAGGTAAGCCGGGCAGTTCGTATGCTTTTGAAATTGCGCAGAACATCGGACTGCAAAAGGAGGTGCTGGAGCTCGCAAGGGCTAAAACAGGCACAAACCAGAACCGCATCGACAGCCTGCTGGTGGATCTTGAAAGGGAGAAAAAGCAGATTTACGATACCAAACTGCACCTCTCTACACAGCAGAATAAGGTGAAAAACCTGGTTGCTGAAAACGAGAAGCTGAAGTTGTTTCTTGATGAGAACAAAAAAGTGCTCATCAAAGAGGCGAAGCTGGAGGCACAGGCCATCATCAAAAATGCAAACAAGCTGGTAGAAAATACCATTGCTGAGATTAAAGAGAAGCAGGCCGACAAAACGGTAACCAAGCAACTGAGACAAAACCTGCAGAAGGTGATGGTACAGAACCATGTGAAGGAGGAGCCTAAGCCGGAACAGTCGGTACCCCTGAACACGCCTATCGAGGTGGGGGACTGGGTTCAGCTGCGCGACAGTGAGACTACAGGGCAGGTGCTGGAAATCAACAGGGATAACCTTGTTATTGCCCTTGGGGACCTGCGCTCGGTACTTAAGAAAAACAGGGTATTCAAGATCAGCAATAAACAGGCTAAAAAAGCCATACAGGCCAATTCTTATACCGGCAGCATCTCGGAGGCCATCGGGAACTTTACCGCAGAACTTGACCTGCGTGGTATGCGTGGCGATAATGCCCTTCACGAAGTAGAGAAGTATCTTGATAAGTCGATCATGCTGGGTTTCCCTTTTATCAAAATCATCCATGGTAAAGGTGATGGTATCCTCAGGAAACTGATCCGGGAATACCTTAGGAAATATAGCCAGGTCAACCGTGTGGAAGATGAACATGCCGACAGGGGTGGGGATGGGATCACTTACGTGTACTTTAATTGATGTTTTTAGGTTTCAGTGCGTTGACAGCCAATTGGTTTTGTGTTGATTTCAGTTAGTTCCGTGTTGATTTCATTTGGTTTTGTATCAGGTATCAGCCGGTTGTGTAATTGCTAAACATATTGAGGACATTGCTGTTGTATATCAAAAGCAATGTCCTATGAAACACTTGATGATAAGCGCTTTAGTGCTGCTGATTTGCTGCACGGCCTGTAAGAAGAACAAGTCCGATAATGGTGAAGAAACTCTTCCTGACGTCGACATCAAAACCCGGGTGGTGGCTTCGGGATTATCAAATCCCTGGGAAATGATCTATGGCCCGGATGGATTGCTTTGGATCACAGAGCGATCAGGAAAGATCAGTAGGGTAAACCCACAGACTGGGGCGGTGACCTTACTCCATACTGTTTCAGACGTGGTCTCCAATGGAGAAGGGGGGCTGCTGGGCATGGCCTTACATCCCAATTTCACAGCAAATCCTTATGTATATGTAGTGTATAATTATAACAGCAGCGGCAACTACAGGGAGAAGGTGGTACGCTTTTCTTATGCAAACAATGCACTGAGCAATCCGCAGATCCTCCTCCAGCAGATCCCGGCGGCGAACATTCACAATGGCTCAAGATTACTCATCACCTCTGATCAGAAACTGTTGATCAGCACCGGGGATGCCAACGTAGCTGAAAATGCACAGAATAAAAACTCCCTCTCCGGAAAAATCCTGCGCATCAATCTTGATGGATCGATTCCTGCAGATAATCCCGTTGCCGGCAATCCGATGTGGAGCTTTGGACATCGCAACGCACAGGGACTGATACAGGTGGGCGACCGTATTTATGCTTCTGAACATGGTCCGGATAGCGACGATGAGATCAACCTGATCACAAAAGGAAAAAATTATGGATGGCCTAACGTGAAAGGCTTTTGCAATGAACCTGCTGAGCAGACCTTCTGCGCTGCCAATGATGTTGCAGAGCCACTGAAAGCCTGGACGCCGACCATTGCTACGGCCAGTATTTCCTATTATAATTCTGACTACATCCCGCAGTGGAAAAACTCCTTACTGCTCATGACACTCAAGGGGACCCGTCTGGTGCAATTGAAGTTAAATGAAGCAGGTACTGAGATCACAGCAAGCAAAGATTTCCTGGACGGCGACTTTGGTCGTCTTCGTGCCATTACGCAATCTCCTGATGGTAAGGTGTATATATCCAGCAGTAATGGTAACGATGATAAAATCATTGAAATAGCCAAATAAATTGTTCAAACACAATTTATACTATAATTTAGTGGCAAAACCATTTATATGATCAACAAAGTAGTTTCGGGTCCTGAAGAAGCCATCAGCGACATCGAGAACGGGCAAACGTTGATGCTGGGCGGATTCGGGCTTTGCGGAATCCCCGAGAACTGCATCAATGCACTGGTAAAAAAGGGCGTTAGCGGACTGACCTGCATCTCCAACAATGCAGGTGTGGACGACTTCGGGATAGGCCTGATGCTGCAACAGCGTCAGGTAAAAAAAATGATTTCTTCTTATGTAGGTGAAAATGCAGAATTCGAGCGGCAGCTACTGAGCGGTGAGCTTGAGGTGGAACTGATTCCTCAGGGTACGCTGGCTACGCGCTGCATGGCTGCGGGATATGGTATGCCTGCAATCTTCACTCCTGCAGGAGTGGGAACTGAAGTTGCTGAGGGTAAAGAAGTCAGGAACTTTAATGGCAAGGATTACCTGATGGAGTATGCTTTTGAGGCAGACTTTGCCCTTGTGAAAGCCTGGAAGGGGGATACCGCAGGAAACCTGATCTTCAGGTCTACGAGTAGGAACTTTAACCCTGTGATGGCTATGGCAGGTAAGGTAACGATTGCCGAAGTCGAGGAACTGGTGGAGGCAGGAAGCCTTGATCCCGATCATATCCATACGCCAGGTGTATTTGTACACCGTATTTTCCAGGGCAAAGGATATGAAAAAAGAATTGAACAGCGAACAGTCAGAACAAGAAATTAATCATCCTAAGCATGTTGGATAAAAATGGAATTGCGAAACGTATCGCAAAAGAAATCAAAGACGGATATTATGTGAACCTTGGGATAGGTATCCCTACCCTGGTGGCCAACTACATACCTGAGGGCATCAACGTGGTACTACAGTCAGAAAACGGCTTGTTGGGTATGGGGCCATTTCCTTTCGAAGGGGAAGAAGATGCGGACCTCATCAATGCCGGTAAACAGACCATCACCACATTGCCAGGCTCGTCGATCTTCGATTCGGCACTCAGCTTTGGCATGATCAGAAGCCAGAAAATCGACCTTACCATCCTTGGTGCTATGGAAGTTTCAGAATATGGTGACATTGCCAACTGGAAGATTCCCGGAAAGATGGTGAAGGGGATGGGCGGAGCGATGGACCTTGTTGCTTCCGCAAAGAACATCATCGTGGCCATGCAGCATGTCAATAAAGCTGGTGAAAGTAAATTACTGCCAAGCTGTACCTTACCGTTAACAGGTGTCAAATGCATCAAAAAGATCGTTACTGAGCTTGCTGTATTGGATGTTCTGCCGGAAGGAGGATTTAAGTTGATCGAGCGTGCACCAGGAGTGAGTGTAGATTACATCAGACAGGCAACAGCAGGAAAGTTATATGCTGATGATGACGTGCCCGAAATGGCATTTGGTTAATCATTCGCAAATGATATTTACAAAAAAGGGGCATTAAAGCCCCTTTGCTTATTCTTCAGTTCTCCTGAAATATTTTGCTTTCAGTTCTTCTGAGATCTCTTCAGTAATCCTGATGATGTCATCAGGCATATTCGAGTTGTTGATCACCAGCTTATTGCATTCGTTCTTGTAGGGAAGGAGGAACTCTTTATACGCCGGCACGACGTGGTTTTCCCATTTGTACCTGACATCTTCTTCCGGATAACCCCTTTCCATTCCATCACGCTTTATGCGGCGCTGAAGTGCGATTTCCTCGTCTGCCTCCACAAAAATGCGGTGGTCCAGTGTCTGGGCGATCTCCTTAAAATGGAGGATAAAAAGCCCTTCAACAATAATGATTGGGGCAGGTTTGATTTCCAGGATCTTCACCACCGCAAGCGGGTTGTTGAAGTTATATTCCTTTTTATAAACAACATCTCCCTTGACCAGCTGTTTGATGTCATGGAGAAACTGACCGTCATCAATCGTAGAAGGAAGGTCAAAGTTATAAAGTTTGTTTTCTTCCTGGGTCATGTCTCCCGCAGGGATGTAATAATCATCCTGCGAGACCAGTGTCACTTCATCGTGTTTAAAATGATGAAGAAAGCAGTTTAAGAAAAAAGTCTTCCCGGAGCCGCTGCCTCCGGCAATACCTATAATGAAAGGTTTATTGGTCATTATCCTGTCCGCCGTATGTTAAATTGCAAAAAAATCTTTTATCGATGGCACCAAGTGCATCGGCAACAGCTTTCGTCATTACGATGATCACATCTTTGGTGGATTCATTTTCGGTAAACTTCCCTACGACTTTGGCGAAGGTGGATCTGTTGGTCATTGGGTTGGTAATTTTCATCACCGTACCAATTGGTGCATTGCGGTGTAAAACCAACATTTTCGATGGATCAAGATCTTGGTTGTCAATCCATACTGCAGTTCCCTTTTCATCAATCTGGTTCAGCCCATACCTGCTGGCGGGAAACCTTAAAGAAGGATCTTTGATAGAGGAAAGCGTATCGGCATCATTGTCCTGGGTAGGAAGGTGTCTTTCTGATGGCCGCGGATAAGTTCCTTTGATGAGCAGATGCTGACCTACGCGAAGCGAATTATCAGTCAGGTTGTTCTTTGCCTTCAACTGCTCCATCGTCAATTTATATTTTGTAGCAATTGAATACATGGTCTCATTAGAGGCCACTGTGTGCTCAATAAATTCTTCCTCTTGTTCTTTTACCGCCGGCACAACCTTTTCTTTTCTCTTTTCTTTCTCATCTACAATGGGAACGATAGGTGCTTTAGGTTGCTCCGTAGGTTTAGGTGCAGTCACCACTTGTTCCTTTGGCTTTTCTTCGACAGGAGTCTCAGTTTCAGTTGCAGGGTTTTTTGTCGGTATTTTTAACAGCTGCCCAATCTGAAGGTTGATTGTCCTCAGGTTATTTATCCTTTTTATCTCATTTACTGTAGTGCCATAACGTTCAGCAAGCAAATTGAGGTTTTCCTTCCGTTGCACCGCATGTTCTACCAGTGTAATGCCATCTTCGGTAACGGTAGTTTCAGTAGTTTCCGTTACGCCGCCGGCAGGAGTGGTGGTCGTGTTTCCTACAGGGTTCTTTCCTGCAGTTGTACTGTTACTGCCTGCTGATTTGTCAAATGGAATATTGGTAGGGACCTTAATGATGACACCGATCTGGAGAAACTTGTTGTCATTAAAGGTGATGATATCTTTAGGTAAGACACTGTATCTGCGGCCAATGGAGTAATAGGTGTCTTTGGCTACAACCTGGTGTACAATTAGCTTTTTACCATTGTAATTCTCTACACCAATAGAGTCTCTGGTATTGCTACTTGCATGGGCAGTCAGACTACCTAAAACTGCAAACAGCGATACTACATAATATTTATACATTAAATGATCTTATAAGTTAATTTTAGCAAT
This sequence comes from Pedobacter sp. BAL39, assembly GCF_000170795.1. GTDB lineage: Bacteria > Bacteroidota > Bacteroidia > Sphingobacteriales > Sphingobacteriaceae > Pedobacter. The sequence continues at coordinate 61,531 of NZ_ABCM01000023.1, read as the reverse complement.
GATACGAATAATAAAAGAAAGCGGGGATAGTGAATATCTAACGCTGAATCCAATGCCGTATTATATCTGATTATATAACAATTTTCAAACATTAGATAGTAGCAATTGTTGTATATTCATCCCTATATTAAAGAACAAAAATAAATAATTTTATATCATGGACGCAAAAGAAATCAGTTTAAATGAGAAAGAAGTAAAGCCAGTTGTAGACTTGTTGAACGACTATCTGGCTAATTATCATATACATTATCAGAAATTAAGAGGCTGTCACTGGAACATCAAAGGGCAGAATTTTTTCACATTACATGTCAAATTTGAAGAGTTATATACCAATGCCCAGCTCACCATCGACGAGATTGCTGAACGTGTACTTACCCTCGGTAAACCGCCGCACAGCCGTTTTGCAGATTACATCAAAGAGTCTGGAATCAAGGAAATTGACACCATCGGACTAAAAGATTTGGATATGGTGGATGCCATTCTGGATGACATGGCACACTTGATCCAGCTGGAACGCGAGTTGCTCGAAGCCACTGCAGATGCTGGTGATGACGGATCAAATGATATGGTCAACAGGTTCATGCAGTTCAAAGAAAAGAACACCTGGATGCTGCGCTCGTTTGCAGGCAAGAAATAGGCATTTGCCATCCCTAAATTAGAAAAGCCATGCCCAAAGCATGGTTTTTTCTGTTTAAGATCATTTGTACAAGCTGATTTGTTGATATCTTTGGCTTACTATGGGATATCAGAGTTTAGCAGAATGCGTCGCCGATCTAGAAAAACACGGACACCTGATCCGGATAAAGGAAGAAGTTGATCCCTACCTGGAGATGGCTGCCATTCATTTACGTGTATATGAAAAGCAGGGGCCTGCGTTATTGTTTGAAAATGTCAAAGGCTCTAAGTTTCCTGCGGTTTCCAACTTATTTGGTACGCTGGAGCGTTCTAAATTTATGTTTCGGGATAGCCTGCATAAGGTCGAGCAGCTCGTTGGCTTGCGCTCGGATCCCATGAAGGTCCTTAAAAACCCACTGAAACTTCCTGGGATTGGCTTAACGGCATTGACCGCCCTGCCGATGAAGCAGCGTTTCCAGTCGGCCTTCAGTAAAACGACCATAAGTGCCTTGCCACAGATTGTCAATTGGCCCATGGATGGAGGGCCTTTTATTACAATGCCACAGGTATACACGGAGGATATAGATAAACCAGGGATTATGAATGCAAACCTTGGGATGTACAGGATACAGCTTGCGGGAAACGACTACATACAGGATAAGGAAATAGGACTGCATTATCAGATCCACCGTGGCATAGGTGTACATCAATCCAAGGCCAATGCTAAAGGTCAGCCTTTAAAGGTCAGCATATTTGTTGGAGGGCCTCCATCTCATCCTTTAGCTGCGGTCATGCCATTGCCCGAAGGTTTGTCGGAAATGACCTTCGCGGGTGCATTGGGAAACAGGCGCTTCCGTTATTTCTATGATGAGGAAGGCTTTTGTATCTCTGCGGATGCAGATTTTATCATTACCGGCACCGTCTATCCGCAGGAGAATAAACCCGAGGGACCTTTTGGTGACCACCTGGGATATTACAGCCTTACCCATCCTTTTCCGCTGATGAAGGTGCACAATGTTTACCACCGCAATGATGCGATCTGGTCATTTACCGTAGTAGGCCGCCCTCCACAGGAAGACACGAGTTTTGGGGCGTTGATCCATGAAATCTCGGGATCTGCATTGCCGCAGGAGATCCATGGATTGAAAGAAGTCAATGCAGTAGATGCAGCAGGGGTGCACCCATTGCTTTTTGCGATTGGTAGTGAACGTTATACGCCATATTTAAAGGAACGCAGACCTCAGGAAATTCTGACAATTGCCAACCACATCCTGGGTAAAAACCAGCTTAGTCTGGCGAAGTATCTTTTCATTGCCGCCCGGGAGGATGATGAACAACTGGATACACATGATTTATCGGCATTTATGCAGCATGTACTTTCCAGGATGGACTTCAAGAAAGACCTTCATTTTCATACCCACACCACAATAGATACGCTGGATTATAGTGGCGACGGATTGAACAGTGGATCAAAGGTGGTGTTTGCAGCTGCGGGAAGTCAAAAAAGAACGTTATCAGCAGTGCTTCCTCAGGGATTTTCGCTCCCACCAGTTTTTGAACAGCCGTATGTCGCTATTCCAGGTGTAGTGGCGGTTAAAGCGCCGGCTTATATAAATCATGTACAGGCAAAACAAGAGATTTTGGCATTAAATGAGCATTTACAGGATTTTGACTTATCAGGTGTTGCTCTGCTGGTGATCTGTGATGACAGTGCATTTACTGCGGCGAATATCAATAACCTGGTATGGGTAACCTTTACAAGGAGCAATCCAGCTTCAGATATTGACGGCATTGGTGCTTATCATGAAAACAAACATTGGGGATGCAAAGGACCGGTAATCATTGACGCGCGTAAAAAGCCACATCACGCACCAGAACTGATTAAAGATGAAGAGGTAGAGCGGCGTGTGGACCTGATGGCTACGGCCGGTGGGTCATTGCATGGTATCATCTAATTGCCAATCAAAGGTATTCTGCTGATCAGTTTTTGATATTCTGATCATTCTATGAAATAAAAAAATCCCGCAACAGGCAAGATGCACGGTGCGGGATTTTTCATGTCTTTTATCTTGGTAGTTAGAACCTAACGCCAAATGTCAGGAATACATTGTTTCTTGAAGTTTTGATGTCTGCTACGGGCTCTAAAAGCTCACCATTTGGTCCATCCAAAACGTAAGGAGCAAGTTCAGTGTTGGTTTGTACCCTTTGGAATGCAGCATCAACAAAGTAGTTTTTTACCCGGTAGCCGATACCGCCAGTGTAGTAGTTGGTCTCAAATTTACTGGCACCATCTACAGGACTACCCTTGAAACCATAACCAGCTCTCAGGCTTACAAAATCATCTACCTTAAATTCACCACCAAACCTATAGTTTACCGCTTCTTTATAAGTGTTTCTGATTTCATTATTTTGGGAATTGATGATGCTCTCATCACCATTTTGGTCAATTGAAAAATGCATGGTTGAATAATCGATATAGTCGATGTCGGCGGAGAGCAATGCTCTGTTTCCAATCACGTAACTGGCACCGAAAGATCCCTTTAATGGAGTTCTCAAGCGATAGGAGAAAGGGAAGTATCCCGGGTCAGGCATGGTTGTTCCGGCAGTAGGACCACTCTCGATTCTTGAATCCAGAACGATTGAGGTATTGTCCTCTACCAGCATCCAGGTGGGAGTCTCTAAGGTTGCACCGACTCTGAAGTTGCTTACCGGTCTGAAGATCATACCAATCCGTGCGTTCACGCCATTTCCGCGTGTCTCCTGATTTTGTCTTAATGAAAGGCTGTAACCAGGGCTACCTGTATCTATCGTAGTTCCGCTTTCAGTAAACTCAGAGACATTGTCATATCTGGAGTTTACAAAATTCAGGCTGGCACCTACATAAAATTGATTGGAGATGTTCAGGGCGCCGGCCAGGTTTACTTCAGAAGTGGATCCCGCTCTTACTTCTCTTTTTGATTGTAAGTTTGGTCCTGTTACAGCAGAGGTATAGACATCATTGGCTTCATTATAGTCATATAGCAGTCCATCAAATGCCATTGTTTCAGGATAACCATCAGGTAAGGCATTAGGATTATCATTAGCCAGTTGAACATAATGATCAACTATGGAGTTTCTGGTATTCTGTCCCTGATATTTGAATGTCGCCCTATAGTCGCTATGGCGGCTATAACCGATACCAAAAACTGTACTAAGTACACCTGTTTTGGTATCCTGACCTTTTACCTTGTAAGTAGGGTTATAAAATACAACCCCAAGGTTGTTGATGTTCAAGCTATTTCTGTCAGAATTGGTCGTTTCGCCAAGGTAGTTCGCTTTTCCTTTCATCATATTGAATTCAGGAGTAAAGCTGAATTCAGACTTTGTGAAAAGGCCTAAACCGGCAGGGTTGGCACTTAAAGAACTCATATCGCCGCCCACACCGATCTGCGCGCCGCCCATTCCTTTAAATCTTGCAGAGCTTCCGTAATCATTTTGTGAGAACCTTGCGGCGTCTGGGACATATTGTGCATATGATGTTCCGATAGTTGCTACTGTAGCAACTACAGATAATAATAGTTTTTTCATGTGTGTTATAATAAGTCGAGAATGATGGATTTTCCGGAGTACCTAACTATACTCCGGAAAATGATGTTTTTAGCCTCTACCGCCTCTGGATGATCTGCCTGAAGAGCCTGAGCCTGACGAAGATCTACCGCCGCCGCTTTCGCCGCGTGACGAAGGTGGAGGTGAATAGGTAGGTCTGCTTTGGGGTTCAGGTCTGTAGCTTTCCCTGGTTGGCCTGTTCTGTGGTGCAGGTCTCGAAGCTTCTCCTGTTGGCCTGGTACCACGTGTGGACTGCCCATTTGCAGGACGGGTTCCGTTGCCGTCAGTATTATATATTTCGGCTCGTGTTCTTCTGGTGACTACGTTTCCATTTGCGTCCGTGCGTGTCGAAGAACCTCTAGATCCTCTGACGCCGTTACTACCACCAATACCAAAATTGCTTCGTGGTGTGTTTTCACGACCCATGGATGGACGAGGGACATTTGTAGTCCTGCCAGTATAGGTTCCGCCACCATAGTAACCTCCGCCATAATAACCGCCTCCATAGAATCCACCTCCGTAAAAGCCTCCGCCGTAGAAATTGTTGTATCCCCATCCCCACGGACTGTAAAGGTTACTGAAAGGAGAATAGAAGCTTCCCCATCCGTAGTATGGAGAGTTCCAGATCGAACCGAAGCCTAATCCTAACGAAAATCCATTATAACCAAATCCGTTGTAACCATAAAAACCGTTGTCAAAATACGGATCATAGTACGATCTCCATGAGCTGCCATTATAGAACCTGTTGATACGTGACGAATAGTCCATGTCATAGTATGGATCACTTGTTCCATAGTAATCGTCATTCTCGTCGTAAGTATCCTGATATGCTTGTTGCTGTACCGGAGCAAGAGGAGTATATTCCTTCGCTTGAGCAGTCGAACCGTAAACATCATCCGCACTATTACTTTGCTGCGCAATGCGGGGCGCAGAGCAGGAAGTAACAACTATCGTTGCCAAAGCCAGCATACTGGTGAATAAATATTTGGGTTTCATGACTATATGTGTTGTTTGTGTGTTGCACAATTTTTTTGTAGGTATAAATTTATAAATTTGTAACCTACGTTACAAGCAAAGTTACACAAAAAACGTTCCATATAGTTATGAGCAAAGGCATTACAAGTAAAAACGAAGATTATTCCCAGTGGTATAACGACATTGTTATAAAGGCTGATCTGGCAGAGCACTCCTCTGTGAAAGGATGTATGGTGATTAAACCTTATGGATATTCCATATGGGAGAAAATACAGGCAGTTTTGGACCAGAAATTCAAAGATACAGGCCACAGTAATGCTTATTTTCCGTTATTCATTCCTAAGTCATATTTTTCTAAGGAAGCTTCCCACGTGGAGGGTTTCGCCACAGAATGTGCCGTAGTGACACACTACCGCCTTAAAAATGATGGAAATGGCAACATCATTGTCGATGAAACTGCTAAACTTGAAGAGGAGCTGATCGTCAGACCGACTTCAGAAACCATCATCTGGAATACCTACAAAGGATGGATCCAATCCTACAGGGACCTTCCCTTGCTCATCAACCAATGGGCCAACGTGGTGCGCTGGGAAATGCGTACCCGTTTATTCCTGCGTACCACAGAATTTCTTTGGCAGGAGGGGCATACTGCGCACTCTACCGCTGAAGAGGCCATCGAGGAAACAGAAAGAATGCTGAACGTGTATGCCGATTTTGCAGAAAACTGGCTGGCTCTGCCGGTGGTAAGAGGTCTGAAAACCCCTAATGAGCGTTTCGCCGGTGCCTTGGATACCTATTGTATTGAGGCGCTGATGCAGGATGGTAAAGCCCTGCAGGCAGGTACTTCTCACTTCCTGGGTCAGAACTTCGCCAAAGCATTTGATGTAAAATTCACCAATAAAGAAGGTAAAATTGAACACGTATGGGCTACTTCATGGGGTGTATCCACCCGTTTGATGGGTGCATTGATCATGGCCCACAGTGATGATGCCGGACTGGTATTGCCACCGAAACTGGCGCCGATCCAGGTGGTCATCGTGCCGATTTACAAAGGCGATGAAGAATTGAAAAAGATCTCTTCATTTGTTGATGAGCTGATGCCGAAGCTGAAACGCCTGGGTATTTCTGTGAAATATGACGACCGTGATACGCAACGTCCAGGGTTCAAGTTTGCTGAATATGAACTGAAAGGCGTGCCAATTCGTCTGGCTATCGGTGGCCGCGACATGGAGAATGGCACCGTGGAACTTGCCCGTCGTGATACCCGTGAGAAACAAACCGTCATTCAGGATGGTCTTGAGATCCATATTGCTCAGTTGCTCGAAGAGATTCAGCAGAATATCTTTAACAAGGCGTTGAACTTCCGGGATGAACACATCACTGAAGCCAACTCTTATGACGAACTGAAAGAATTGCTGGATTCAAAGGCTGGATTTATCTCGGCACATTGGGATGGCACACCGGAAACTGAACAGAAGATCAAAGAAGAAACAAAGGCGACCATCAGGTGTGTGCCTTTAAACAATAAACTGGAGGATGGTGTTTGTATCTATTCTGGTAAGCCTTCAAAACAACGTGTGTTGTTTGCCAGAGCTTACTAATCCTTCATTTAACTCAATAACGATATGAAATTCGCAACTAAAGCCATACATGCCGGTCAGGAGCCTGATCCTACAACAGGAGCGGTAATGACGCCAATATACCAGACTTCCACTTACTGGCAAAAGTCTCCCGGTGATAACAAGGGATTTGAATACTCCAGGGGTACTAACCCTACGCGTAAAGCACTCGAAGATTGCCTGGCGGCATTGGAGAATGCCAAATATGGTCTGGCTTTTTCCAGCGGGATGGGTGCTACGGATGCGGTGATGAAGTTGCTGCAACCTGGCGATGAAGTGATTACCGGTAATGACCTCTATGGAGGATCTTACCGCATCTTCACTAAGATCTATGCGAAGTACGGCATCAAATTTCATTTCATTGACCTCTCGAAGCCTGAAAATGTGCTTCCTTACATCAATGATAAAACGAAACTGGTATGGATTGAAACACCGACCAACCCAACGATGCAGGTCATTGACATCGAGGGAGTCGCGAAGATCACTAAGGAACGTAAGCTGCTGCTGACGGTCGACAATACCTTTGCTTCGCCATACCTGCAGAATCCAATGGACCTGGGCGCAGATATCGTCATGCACTCTGTGACCAAATACATCGGTGGTCACTCTGATGTGGTGATGGGTGCGTTGTTGGTAAATGACGATCAGTTGTATAAAGACCTTTGGTTCATCTACAATGCCTGCGGTGCTACTCCAGGACCTCAGGATGCCTTTCTCGTATTACGGGGGATCAAAACCCTTCACCTCAGAATGAAGGCGCATTGTGAAAACGGAGAGAAGGTCGCTCATTTCCTGAAAAACCACCCCCGGATTGATAAGATCTACTGGCCTGGTTTTGAAGATCACCCTAACCATGATATTGCTAAAAAACAGATGCGTGGTTTCGGAGGAATGGTCTCCATCACGCTCAAAGGCGCCGATCTGCAGGAGACTTTCCGTATCGCTTCCTCTTTCAAGGTGTTTACCCTTGCGGAATCTTTAGGGGGTGTAGAGTCACTCATCAATCACCCAACCAGTATGACACATGGATCTATTCCCAAAGAAGAACGTGAAAAAGTTGGTGTAACCGATAACCTGCTCCGTCTGAGTGTGGGTGTAGAAGACATAGACGACCTGATTGCGGATTTAGAACAAGCTTTAAAATAATTAATTTGGAATTCCTGGAGCTCAAAGATTTTCTGGATCTGAAAGTGGATCAGTACAACAGACCCAACTTCATTCAGAACGACCCCATTTGTATTCCCCATCGTTTCACAAAGAAACAAGATGTTGAAATTGCCGCATTCTTTGCGGCAATTTTAGCATGGGGACAACGTAAAACCATTATCAATAAATGCAGCGAGCTATTTGACCGCATGGACAATCAGCCCTACGATTTCATGTTAAACCATGGTGATGATGACCTGAAACGACTATTGGGCTTCAAACACCGCACGTTTAATGATACGGACTTGCTCTACTTCGTATCTTTCTTCAATCATCACTACCAGCAATCTGACAGCCTGGAAACGGCCTTTCTCTTTCCTGATCCGATGTTCACTGAGAGACTGGCCAGCCACGTTGAAGGATCGGAAGGGAAAGGTATTGGCAAGGTCAACAAAGCTGGAAAAAAACAAAATACCATAGAAGAAGCACGCAGCATTCCAGTCGGGGAAGAGGCGCTGAACTATTTCAGGTCTTATTTCTTCAGTCTGCCCGACTTTCCACGAAGGACCATCAAACACATCTCATCGCCTTTGCAAAAGTCGACCTGTAAAAGGCTGAATATGTTTCTTCGCTGGATGGTGCGTAGTGACGACCGGGGCGTCGACTTTGGTTTGTGGCACAAACTGACCCCTGCCGACTTGATTTGCCCATGTGATGTACACGTTGACCGTGTGGCACGAAGGCTTTCCCTGATCAGCCGCAAGCAGACCGACTGGAGGACAGCAGTGGAGCTTACTGAGGAACTTCGTCGCTTTGATCCCCTGGATCCGGTTAAATATGATTTTGCACTCTTTGGCCTCGGTGTGGAAGAAAAGTTTTAATTTAAGGATACAGATTGACAAACAATCAAATCATTATGATCACATTTAAAGCAGAAATAGAGCGGTTTGAAAAAATGGGAGAGAAGACCGGATGGACTTATATTGCTGTGCCGGCGGCAATAGCGGAACAGATTAAAGCAGGATGTAAAAAAAGCTACCGCATTAAAGGGTATTTGGATCAGGTGCCGATTGCCGGGCTGTCGATGGTGCCCATGGGAGAGGGGAACTTTATCATCGCCTTAAAGGCTTCTTTACGTAAAGAGCTGCGCAAGCAGGAGGGTGGGGTATTGCAGGTTTCTTTGGAAGAGGATACGACTTTTAAGATTGAGATGCCTGAAGACCTGGAACTCTGTCTTGCCGATGAGCCTGTATTGCTTGACCGTTTTCTGAGTCAGGCTAAGTCGCACCAAAACTATTACATCACCTGGCTGAATTCTGCGAAAACGGAGCCTACCCGTACAAAGAGAATAGTGAAAATCATCGAAGCGATGTCCAGGGACTGGGATTTTGGAACGATGATCAGGGATGGAAAACCGCCGAAAAGTAGCTAATAATACCTTTTCTAGCTGTTATTTATAATTTCTGAACCAGCTCCACACTTTCATCTGGATCACGCCAATGAAAGCTTCTCTGAAGATACGGGTACTCATCTTCGAACTGCCCTCGGTACGGTCAGTAAAAATGATCGGTACTTCCTGGACTTTGAAGCCATATTTTATGGCGGTAAACTTCATTTCTATCTGAAAGGCATAACCTACAAATTTAATCTTGTCCAAAGGGATTTTTGCCAGTACACGCCTGCGGTAACATTTAAACCCGGCAGTGGCATCCTGGATATTGATGCGCGTAATCAGGCGGACATACATTGAAGCAAAATAGGACATCAGCACCCTGCTCATCGGCCAGTTGACCACATTGACACCATTGACATAACGTGAACCAATGGCTACGTCGGCGCCTTTTACACAGGCATCCCGAAGACGCGTCAGGTCATCTGGATTGTGGGAGAAATCGGCGTCCATCTCAAAAATGTATTCGTATTCTTCTTTTGCCAAAGCCCATTTAAATCCATGGATGTAGGCCGTGCCCAGTCCGAGTTTACCGGTACGCTGTTCCAGGTGAAGTGCGGGGAATTCCGTTTGTAAACGTTTCACAATGTCGGCAGTGCCATCCGGTGAACCATCATCAATGATGAGTACTTCAAAAAAATAGGGTAAGGAAAAGACTTTCCTGATGATCTTTTCAATGTTTTCCTTTTCGTTGTAGGTGGGGATGATGATTAAACTGTCTGACACGTAAATTTGATTATTCAGCGAAATTATGGATTCTAAACGAAAAACCCTCAGCATATCGAATATACTGAGGGTTAAAATTTGTTAAAAGCTTTCTATTTGACCTCCTGCATTAGTTTTCTTACAAATGGACTGATCAGGATCAGCACCACACCTGCAACCAACGAATAGATGGCCAGCGTTTTGTAACCGTCAGTATAAGTGATCAGCTTGTCTACCAGGCTTTCTGATTCACTGTTGGTGCCAGACATACTGGCGCCTATAATACCAGCAGCATACTGTCCATAAGCGCTGGCAAGGAACCACATGCCCATCATTACACCTTGCAATTTCACGGGAGATAGTTTGGTCATGATGGAAAGGCCAATTGGCGATAGACACAACTCCCCGAAGGTCACAAACAGATAAGCAACAGTGAAGACATCAAGCGAAGTCACCCCATTTGCGTCTGCGAAAAATCTGGTTGCATAGAAGATGTAATAAGCCAGGGCCAGGAACAAAAAGCCCATTCCGAACTTAATCAAAGTATTCGGCTCTATTTTCTTTTTTGCCATTGCCAGCCAGATGATTCCAAAAAGGAAAGCAAAGATGATTACAAAAAGGGAGTTTGCCGCGTTATTCACACCGTTAGGGTCCACCACGATGCTTCCCAACAAGGTATTGTTCAGGTTTCTCGCAGCAAAGAGGCTTAGTGAACCACCGCTTTGTTCAAAGATACCCCAGAAGATGATAGAGAATAGAATAAATACCAATGCAGCAAGCAGTTTCTTTCTCTCTGCCCAGCTGTATTTTGTCATCTCATAAAACAGGTACAACAAGGTTGCGGGACCAATGATGTACATGAACTTGTCGGTATACTCCGTTTTGGCGACCATGATCATGATGACCGGAATGACGGCCAAAGATCCTGCATAAACGGCATAGTCGTACCATTTTTTGTTTGCCGACTTCCGTACGATGGTCGCAGGTGTTGTGTCAGGATTGTTTCCGATACCATCTACGGTAACCTCTTCCAATGTTTCATGTTCACCTGGCGCCAGCCCTATGGGCCCCAGCGTACGCTTGGTGAAAACGAAAGTGATCAGACTGATCGTCATCACGATCCCCGCCAGACCGAAGGCCAGGTGCCAGGAATATTCCTTACCGATGGCAATACACGCATATCCGCCCAGTAAAGCACCAATGTTGATCCCTGCGTAGAACAAGGAAAACCCTGCATCGCGTCTTTCATCACCGGATTTATACAATGAACCCACCATTGTGGAAATGTTTGGTTTAAAAAATCCCGTACCTACTACGGTGAAGCTGATGCCAAGAAAGAAAAACTGATGAGGATCGTAAGAAAGTATGGCACTTCCCACAATCATCAGCAAGCCACCCCAGAACAACGACTTTCGGAAACCGAGTATCTTATCGGCAAACAATCCCCCAATAAAGGTGAACGCATAAACAAAAGCTTGTGTAGCCCCATATTGCAGGTTGGCAACATCATCTTTCATCATCAGTTGCGTCACCATAAAGTAGGTGAGCATTCCCCGCATTCCGTAGAAGCAGAAACGCTCCCACATTTCTGAGAAAAACAGGTACCATAGTTGTTTTGGGTATTTGCCTTTAAAATTCTGAATTTGTTCAAGGCTAAGATTCTCTGGCATATCTTATTATCGTTCTGTTAGGTTTTGTTCAAATATTGCTCATCAAAAAAGCCTTTGGGTTTATCCAAAGGCTTTCTGTTGTGTTTTCTATTTTACACCGTGCATTAATTTTTTCATAATCGGTGTCAGCAGGATGATGAACACGCCTAGTCCCACAGGAATCAGGGTGAAGATCAGGAAGAAGGTAGACATCGAGTATTTGGCGGTAATTTCATCAATCATACCACCCATGGTACCGGCAATCTTGTTTCCGATGGCAATTGCCAGGTACCAGATGCCAAACATGATGGCGATCATCCGTCCTGGAACCAGCTTGCTCACATATGAAAGCCCGACAGGGGAGATGAACAGCTCACCCATGGTGTGGAAAAAGTAGGCCAGCACCAACCATACCATACTTACCTGCGCTACGGTGGCTCCTTGTGGGATAGAGCTCGCTCCATAAGCCAATGCTGCAAATCCAATACCGAGCAGGATCATCCCAAACCCGTTTTTGAGCGTAGCCACGGGATTGTATTTACTTTCCCATAACTTGGAAACAATAGGTGCACAGCTGATGATAAACAGGGAGTTTAAGATCCCAAACCAGGTGGCAGGAACTTCAGATTTAACCTCGCTGTACTGGTTGCTCAGCATATAAATTACAATGCCCCAGATGATCACAAAGCTGCCTGCAAGAATCAAGTTCCCCAAAGCATACTTTGCGAAAGTTTTGCTGAAAAGTTTGAAGAGTACATAGGAGATGATCGCAAGAGGGATCACCGTAATCAAGGTATTGACAATATTAAAGATGACCTTTGAGTCGCCTGTAAGTACACGTTGGGTGTAATCTTTGGCGAAGATGGTCATCGAACCGCCAGCCTGCTCAAATGAAGCCCAGAAGAAAATCGTAATGAAAGCAAGTACGATGACGGCAATCATTTTGTCACGCAGTACCGGTGTATACTGAGAAATCCTTTTGATCAGAATGAAAATAAACAAAATCAGGGCTACAGAAATCATGAAGCTGCTGCCGTCCATACTTCCTACCTGGAAGCTAAAAAGATTCAGGCTGGTGATTTTCGAAACCGGGTCATTGATGATCCAGGACAGGCCGATTACAGAAATGAGGGCGATGATCACCAGGTCAAACTTCGAGAATGGGTTGCGTGTCGCTTCATCAGGATGTTCCGTAGCTTCCTGTTTGTCCGCTACAGGTTTCAGTCCGATAGAACCAAAGATGTTCTGTGTGAAATAAAACTGGAGCATACCGAAGAACATGAAAATTCCGGCAAGTCCAAAGCCATAAGCCCATCCCCATTCCGGGCTCTCACCGATGTATCCGCACAACAACATTCCCAGAAACGCACCAGCGTTTACACCCATATAGAAGATGGTATATGCACCGTCTTTCTTTTCAGGATGTTCTTTATACATCTGAGCTACGATGGAGGTCATGTTTGGTTTGAAGAAACCGTTACCAATAACCAGAAGACCAAGTCCGAGGTACATGAAAGCATGGTCGATTTCTATGGCCATGGACAAGTGTCCCAATGTCATCAGGAATGCACCAACAATTACTGCCCAGCGGTATCCGATAATCCTGTCGGCAATATAACCACCGAGAATAGGAGTGAGGTACGCCAGACCAGTGTAAGAACCGTAGATGGCAAGCGCATGCTCACGTGGCCATCCCCAGCCGGCATTTTCACCAATTAGTGAGGAGGTCAGGAAGAGAACCAGCAGGGCCCTCATACCGTAATAAGAGAACCGCTCCCACATTTCGGTAAAGAACAGGACGAACAGTCCTGCCGGATGTCCTAATACCTTACTTTCAAAAAAGTTATTTGGAGACTCCAAATTTTGTGCATTCATGTGTTAGTTTTTTTGTGTAATAATTTATAAGAAAAGTTCAGTTAGTTCTTGTTTGATGGTTTAAAATGGAATGCCCCTGAGTTAACCACCGCGCAAGATAGGCACATGCAGCGAAACTCACAAATTTTTTAAAGTTGATTAAAGCATTGCCAGTGCTGTTTAAAGCTTCTTTATCGGGCTTATATTTTTGTCTTTAGGATCTATGTACAGTTCATCAGCATCGTTTGGATCATTCTTAAGTTCGACATCTTCCACCAGCCTCAGTCTGCCACCTGCAATCCGGTAGCCATCAAAAGAAAGGTCTGACGCATAATATTCAAAGTTGCCTTCCATATCCGGCGTAAACGGTGCCAGGTGGTCAAGTATGATCATATTTACCTGTTTATCCACCTTCAAGGTCATGGTGTTGAGCTTATTGTATTCATAGATCATCCTGTTTCTTCCTTTTGGTGTTTTCTGATCGAAGACATTTTTCCCGAATACAGGGGCGTCTTTCACAAAAGAAAGGATTTCGATGACCTTTTTGGTCGTCTTCTGATTGTTGCCTTTCCAGCCAATCAAGGCATAGTACGTACTGCCATTACCGTTTACAGGGATGATCTCATAATAGCGGGCACCAAACCAGTTTTTGTTGTCCGTCACCTGATTCGGGTCTGTCAGCTGCTCAGTTTCGTCGATCAAAGGAAATAATTTGAGCTTTCCATCTTTTGTGGCAAGTTGTATGGCACCGAAGAAGCGGTAGCTGCCGTCGTCTACCGGCAGGTGCCAGGAGAATATTTTGAGAAGATTGTCCGGTGATTTCAGGATGGAAATCTTTTTCAGGGAGTCAAAACCGTAGTTGAAGGAGCCATTGGTCTTTAGTGCGTTGACGAGGGTTTTGATGAAGACCGCATTTTGCTCAAAGCGGGGTTCATTAGATGGCGAGTTATAGGTGCTGTCGCTGATGCGGACCAGGGAATCCTGATATTTGTTCATTTCCAGCAGGTTTCCTTTCGGAAAGGTATGCTGTGCAGTCACTTTAGCAACTACACAGCACAACATCATCAATAATATTAAAGGTGTTAAGACCTTAGACATAGGTTTATATTTTTTCAATTACAATCGCACTTGCACCACCACCACCATTACATATACCTGCCACGCCTATTTTCCCGTCATTCTGGTTCAATACAGAAAGTAAGGTGACGACAATCCTGGCGCCCGAGGCCCCCAGTGGATGGCCGATCGCTACAGCACCACCATTTACGTTTACTTTGGTGTCGTCAAGGTTCAGTATTTTGTTGTTGGCCAGTGAAACTACAGAAAAAGCTTCATTGATTTCGAAAAAATCTACATCAGCAAGTGTTTTGCCTGCTTTTTCTAATGCAAGAGGGATCGCCTTTGCAGGGGCAGTGGTGAACCACTCCGGTGCCTGTTGGGCATCTGCATAACCAAGGATTTTAGCGAGGGGCTTCAATCCCAGTGATTTTGCTTTTTCAGCGCTCATCAATACGAGCGCTGCGGCGCCATCATTTAATGTTGAAGCATTGGCTGCTGTAACGGTGCCTTCTTTTTTGAATACAGGTTTCAGGCCGGGAATCTTGTCGAACTTCACTGCGAAAGGCTCTTCATCCTTGTCAATCCTGCTGATTTCCCCCTTACGGTCTTTTACTTCAATCGCTACGATTTCATTGTCAAACTTACCTGCTGTCTGTGCGGCCTGAGATTTTTTATAGGAGTTGATGGCAAAAGCATCCTGATCTTCCCTGCTGATGTCACAGTCCGCAGCACAAAGCTCGGCAGCAGAACCCATGTGGTAGTCGTTGTATACGTCCCAGAGGCCATCTTTCAACAGGCCGTCGGTTAGCTGCCCATGCCCTAAGCGATAGCCGTTCCGCGCTTTGTCCAGGTAATAGGGTACATTGCTCATGCTCTCCATGCCGCCCGCTATGACGATTTCCTGATGTCCCAAGGCGATGCTTTGCGCAGCAAGCATGATGGCTTTTGTGCCTGAAGCACACACTTTGTTTACAGTGGTTGCAGGCAGGTCTGGCAAACCTGCCAATTTCGCCGCTTGTGTGGCGGGTGCCTGGCCAAGATTAGCAGACAATACGTTGCCCATATATACTTCCTGAACTTCTTCTGGTTTGATGCCGGCACGGTCTACTGCCGCTTTAATCGAATAGCCACCCAGTTGAGCAGCTGAAAAACCGGATAATGAACCACCAAAGCTGCCTATTGGCGTTCTTACAGCGGATACTATTACTACTTCTATCATTTAAGTCGTTGAGTTTTGGTTAGCAGCAAAGTTAAGTAATTACTGACATCCGCTGGTTGCCCTCAATTCGCATTTAACATTTTCACTATGTATCATTTTTGTTTACTCTCTTTTTTCTCTTTGATTTCAGGGCTTCCGACAGCAGGTATTCTATCTGGCCATTGGTGCTCCTGAATTCATCGGCAGCCCACTGCTCAATTTCCTTGAGCAGTGCCGGACTGATTCTGAGTGCAAAAGCTTTTTTATCTTTATCTGACATGTTTGTTTTTATCTGACATGCGTCGGGTGTCTGCAGGCAATTGTGTTTGTAGCCGTCTCGTGTATTGCTAATGTGTTATACGCTGCCCTGTTGTTTTTTACAATGCTACTTACTCATACTGCAGATGAGTGGAGCTTATTAATGCTGCTTGTCAATTTTCTGAGAAAAAGTGGCGCCTAATTGTATAATGTTCCTGTGTTTACCACCGGCTGGACATTACGGTCGCCGCACAGTACCACAAGCAGGTTGCTTACCATTGCCGCTTTTCGCTCCTCATCCAGCTCCACAATGTTTTTCTCTGATAAACGGTCCAGTGCCATTTCCACCATTCCTACGGCACCTTCGACAATCAGTTTCCGGGCAGCAATGACCGCGGTAGCCTGCTGACGCTGTAACATGGCACTTGCAATCTCCTGCGCATAGGCAAGGTGAGAGATCCTGGCCTCGATGACCAGTATGCCAGCCCTCGACAAACGTTCACTCAGCTCAGCCTCCAATATGGAACTTACCTTTTCTGCACCGTCTTTTAGTGTGATGGTTGCTTCTTCATCCTCAAAATTATCATAAGGAAAAATGTTTGCAAGGTGTCTTACTGCAGCCTCGCTTTGAATGGTAACATACTGAAGATAATCTTCTACTGCAAAGCTTGCCTTTGCAGTTTCCTCTATCTGCCATACCACTACAGCTGCAATTTCAATAGGGTTCCCCAGCTTGTCGTTCACCTTAATCTGATGGCCATTCAGGTTCCTGGCTTTTAAGGAAACCTTTTTCTTTCCTGTAAGTGGGTTTACCCAGAAAAAGCCATCCGCTTTTACCGTGCCTACATATTTGCCGAAAAGTGTGAGCACTTTAGCTTCATTGGGATTGTTGATGATCAGGCCGGGCAGCACCAGTATGAAATCAATTAATAATACGGTGACACCAATTGCCACCTGTTGTGTGGCACAGGCGAAGATGCCGCCGCCAAGAAGGAGGAGGAATAGAAAGAAGGTAATATAACCTGAAGGTGGGGTGATGATTTTTTCCTGATACATAGCTGGGTTCTGCTTTGGTTAAATTATTGTTTTATGAAACTGTTAACTGTTGGTAGTCATCTTAATACCTTGTATATGTGTTATTGTTATGATATTATTTTGATATCACTAATTACTGAAATGTTTTTGTGAAATGCAAGCTTTTTATTTGCTTTGCGCTTTCACACCTTAAATTTGTCTTCTGTTCTATTCCTGGGGGAGCACTTTTGCTTACATGATTAGTCACCGTTAGACCCGGGTTGGCTGCCGTTGGATCTGCGCCTGGTAACGGTAGGTACCAGTTCCTTAGCAGGCCTATATCAAATCCATTACGAAGCCAGATCGCAAGCATCTCAAGTCTACGTTTTACCAGAAAAACGTGGACTAGACGTGGATATGGGGTGGATTTGATATAGGCTTGGTATAGCCCGTGTCTAGGGATCGTCAGGTTCAGCCGTACACTAGATTGGCTATATAATTTTCGAGTGTAGTTACTGGATTTTGGTTTAGAATTTACATTATTCTGCTGATATAATTACATGAATTTGCCCTGGTATACGTCATCACTTTTCAATTGACTCCTCCGTTTTACCGCTGTTCGGTTGCAATTAAAACAATTACCAGAAAAAATGTATTATTTTTGAATAAAATCAAGAACTCATCATTTTGGCTAAAATCAAAAAGAATTCCCACAGGGTGCTTTATCGCAAGTACTCGTCCAATATCAAATATGTGATGATGGTGCTTTGTGTAGTGATCGTCACCGCCTTTCTACCAAAACAACCACGCTTTAGGTACGAATTTGAAAAAGGAGAGGTCTGGAAAAACAAAGACTTAATTTCTCCTTTCAGTTTCGCCATATTGAAAACTGCACCCCAGGTGATCACCGATAAAAAAGATGCACTTGATAATGTATTGCCAATTTACAGGATGAACCGGGAGCTCATCAATGCCGTGGATGAAGCTTATCAGAATGAGTTTGATGTCAAATGGAAAACCAATGCTTTTCCTGAAAATGACCGGGTAGGTTACAAAACTTCTTCACTAAAGCTGTTGGATGCAATTTATACCCGCGGGATCATTGCCTCTGATGCCAAACATCAGCAGGGCAACAAGTACTATGATTTCACACTAATGGACAATAATATTGGCAGGAAATTGAGCACCCAGGACGTCTTTACCGTAAATACCGCACTTGAATATTATTCAAGAACATATAATTCTGTCAATCTCAAGATGAAGGACATGATCCTGGAATTGGTGGAAGACCATCTGCAGCCCAATATCATTTTTGATGACAAGCTGACTACCGTGGTGCAGAACAATACCGTAAACAGTCTCTCGACCACGAGGGGTATGGTGCAGAAAGGAGAGCTGATCATTGCCAAAGATAATGTGATCGATGATGAGGTTTATCAGAAGCTGCAGTCGTTCAAGGAGGCTTATGAGGCACAAACAAAAACAATAGGAGACAGCAAGCTGGTCTATCTGGGGCAAATTCTCCTTGTAGGGTTTATCGTGGCACTTCAGATGGTATTCCTGAAGTTGTTCAGGAAAGACATCTTCGCTGATAACAGGCAGCTGTCGCTGCTCTTGCTGGTCATTACTACCATGCTGCTATGTTTAACCTGGGCCATTAAACTGAACCTGAATAGCATTTATTACATTCCTTTTTGTATCGTTCCCATCATTATTCGTATTTTATTTGATACCAGGCTTGCTTTATACCTGCATTTACTGGTGGTGCTGATTGCCGGTTTTTTTGTGCCCAATAGCTTTGAATTTGTATTCTACCAGATCACTGCCGGTATGGTGGCCATCTACAGCATCAGGAACCTGATCAAAAGAGAACAGCTGTTGTTGTCAGCATTGTTTATCCTCACAGCGTACTTCATATCTTTTGTCGGAATAGGTCTGCTTAGGGAAGGGTCTTTCACAGAAATTGAATGGGCCAATTTCTCTCCGTTTATCATTAGTGTGTTGCTTTCGCTGTTGGCCTATCCATTGATCTACGCTTTCGAGCGGATGTTCGGCATTACCTCAGATATTGCTTTGATAGAGCTGACGAACACCAATAACAAATTGCTGCGTGAGTTGGCTTATAAAGCGCCAGGGACATTCCAGCATTCGTTGCAGGTGGCGAACCTCGCAGAAGCAGCGATATTCAAGATAGGAGGGAATTCCCTGCTGGTGCGGGCGGGTGCGCTGTATCATGATATTGGGAAAATTGAGAACCCACAGTATTTCATCGAGAACCAGAATACCGGCGTCAGTCCGCATGATAAGTTGCCTTACGAACAAAGTGCACAGATCATTATTAAACACGTTCACAAGGGTATTGAAATTACGCGCAGGCATCAGTTACCGGAGACTGTCATTGATTTCATCAGAACACACCATGGGAATACGAGGGTAGATTATTTTTATCAATCGTTTTTGAAAAACTCCCCGGAGAAATTTGTGGATGAAAATATTTTCAGATATCCCGGACCCATCCCTTTTTCGAAGGAAACAGGTGTTTTAATGCTTGCGGATTCGGTGGAAGCGGCCTCAAGAAGCCTTAAAAATCCAGATGCCCAGGGCATCAATGACCTGGTCGAACGCATCATTAATTACAAACTTGAACAAAATCAGCTTGACAACTGTGATATTACGTTAAAAGATTTAGAAACTATCAAACTGATATTCAAGACTATGCTTATGAGCATCTATCATGTGCGCATAGATTACCTCCAAAATGTGTAATTTTATTTTGCAAATATGAACTAATCACTATATTTGCATTCCCGAAAACGGGGAGCGTTTTTTGAAAAGGAGAGGTGCCTGAGTGGCCGAAAGGAACAGTTTGCTAAACTGTCGTACTGGCAACGGTACCGCGGGTTCGAATCCCGCCCTCTCCGCTTTAAAAATTGATTTTATCCAATAGGATTTGTCATTTTTAAATTGTTACTTTGCACACCCTTCGGAAGAAGGAAAAAAGGTGATACCAAAGATCGGGGTGTAGCGTAGCCCGGTATCGCGCCACATTTGGGATGTGGAGGTCGTAGGTTCGAATCCTGCCACCCCGACTAAAAAGCCAAATGGCGCCACTTAAAGACAAGTGGTGCCATTTTTTGTTTAAGTGGCTTTTTCCAACCATAGGAAGGGTTCGTGTTGAGATTTTCTTTAGTTGCAAAAGTATGTTTTAACTGTTTTTGAATTAAAAGTTGAGAATATTGAAATATGTTGACAGGATTCGAACCACGTTCACGTTTTTAAATATTTTCATTTTTTCAACCGATCTTGATTTTGATAGAAATACAAATTTCTGCAAGTTTTAACAGGAAGGATAGAACTTTGGTGGCATTTTGAGTTGATATTTTATTCCCTTTGTTCAATTCAATTTTTATAACATTCGAGATTAACTCTTGTTGTTCTTTGCTAATATTTTTGAGAATGTCTGCTTCTTCAAAATTCTCTTTCGCATTTGAGTACTGAGATCCATAGACGATCCTAACCTCATCTTTCAATTGACTTATAAAGTCGGGATCGTTATATACAAAATCTTTATTCAAGAACAACGAAGCAACTTTTAATTCTATAGAATTATCTGTACCACGAAAAATAAGAGCGGGCTTTAAGAAACATTTTGTAGGCTTTTTTAAACTCTGCTTCTGCTGTACATCAAGTTTATAAACATCATTGAGTTGCGTGCCTAAGATGTCAATTCTATTCTCACAGTCTGATTTTATTGAAAGATAGTCTTCTTCGTCAATAATACCTTTTACTAAAAGCTCCCTTGCATTAGCAACTCGTTCTATCATCATATGTAATGATCTATTGATATTGGTTTTATCAATAGATTTTTGTTCGTACAAATTGCCGTAAATCTTTCTGATAAGATCTTCGAAAATTGGAGTATATTCCACATTGGGTTTTAGCAAACCAATCCCTGATAATAAGTTTTCATTTACTTGATCTGCCCGTACTCGATAACCACAAGAAGAAGAACAATGATAATAAAAGTACTTTTTAGACCTTCCTTTTGAACCACTTCCAGACATTTTTTTTGAACAAAGAGAACAACTGAGTATTCCTCTAAACATAAGTTCACTATTGGTGTTTTGTTTAATGTATTTTTTGTCGCGTCGTTTAATTCTTGATTGTACTTCATCAAAAAGTTCTATCGAAATTAAAGAATTATGGATTCCGTAAACCTCTACTATATTTTTTCCATCTAAAGATGGGACTCTTATTTTACCACAGTAGACTGGATTTTGAAGTATATTGAAGAAAGCATTTAGACTACATTTTAACCCTGTATTGAGAACTGTTTTATAGTAAGAGCGAACGGACACACTTTCATCGAATCCTTCAAATATTTTTTTGATTAATGTTGCCTCTGGCTCACGGGGAATGATTGTTTTGTTCCGTCTGGCAACGATATATTGAGATAACCTATAGGTGCTCGCCCCATATATCGTCCTTCCTTCTTGGCTTTGTGTATACCTTGCTTAATATTTAAAGATCTTCGGTCATTCTCTACTTCTGCTGTGACAATGTACATCGCCAGTAATACTTTGTTTTCAGGTACCGACATATCCAAAGGTTGATCTGTAGCCTGAGGTTCAATACCGAGTTTTTGTAGTTGCGTGATCATGTAATAAGCATTTGCTGTATTCCTGCTAAATCGATCCCAACGAGTAAATAGGATAAGTCGTGGCCTTGCAGCTTTATTCATGTTCAATTGTTTCATCATGGTAGTCCATGCCGGCCGTTCGAAGTTTTTTGCTGAATGGTCTTCAAATACGGTCTGGACAATTTCAATTTGATTGTCTTTACAATATTTATTTAATTTTTCTTCTTGGCTACGTTGAGAGTACCCTTTTTGTGCTTGTTCGTCTGTGCTGACTCTGATGTAAATAATTGCTGTTTTCATAGTGATAAAACTTTGCGTTAATATAGTAGCAATTAAGTCCTTGATTGCGAAAGGAGTTGGAATTAGGTGGTATTGCAAAGGTGAACTGGTTTGGAATTCCTTTTGATACTTTGTTTGTATAATTAATAACATTAAATTCGCACAATATGCGTATTAAATAGCATCGTATGAAAATCAATCGACTGAAAATTGTACTAACAGAACAATCTAGAACCAGTAAATGGTTGGCTAAAGAGCTGGGCAAAAGTGCCAGTACTGTTTCCCGTTGGTGTACTAATGAAGTACAGCCATCAGTGGAAACTTTGGCAGAGATTGCCCAATTATTGAAAATTGATGTACGGGAATTATTAAACCCAACAAGCAAAAGTTAATGGGAGATTTGCCTAACATACAAATTGAAGTAGAAAATTAAGACGAGAATCGATAAATAATAAAAATGACGACACATCAACAACATATCAAATTCATTTGGGATATAGCAGACTTATTACGTGGACCTTACCGTCCTCCACAATACGAACGAGTGATGCTACCTATGACGGTTTTGCGTCGTTTTGATTCAGTACTGGAAAATTCGAAATCGGACGTTTTGCAAGAATTTGAGAGCTTAAAGGTGAGGTATAAAGGAGAAATACCTCCTTCTATTTTAAGTTCCAAGTTAGAAAAAATTACAGGTCAAAAATTTTATAATACCTCTCCTTTTACATTTGAAAAATTGAAGGGAGCACCTGATAGTATTGCTCAGGATCTGGTGAGCTACATCAATGGGTTTTCACCTAATGTGCGACGAATCTTTGAATACTTCGACTTTGAGAAAGAGATCTTTGCAATGAACGATGCCAATATTTTATATCTAATCGTTTCTGAGTTTGCAAAGGTCAACTTGCATCCCAGCTTAGTTTCTAACCGGGACATGGGGTTGATATTCGAAAACCTGATTCGTCGATTCAACGAATTAGCCAATGAAACGGCCGGGGATCACTTTACGCCTCGTGAGATTATCAAGTTGATGGTCAATCTATTGTTTGTGGATGATGATAAATTTTTGAGAGATAAGTATCACTTGAGAAAAATCTTAGATCCCACCTGTGGTACAGGTGGGATGTTATCTGAAGCTAAAAATTATCTGAAGCAAAATAACTCTGACATTATATTGTTGACATATGGACAAGAGTACAATAAGAGAGCTTATGCTACTGCTGCGTCAGATTTATTAATAAAGGGCCGTAGTTCAGATAAAGTTGGAAAATATGAACAAGCAGAAGGTGAGATAAAATTTGGAGATACTTTAACTGAAGATCAATTCGAAGATGATACTTTTGATTATCTGATTGCCAACCCACCTTTTGGTGTGGATTGGAAAAAGCAAAAACCACAGATAGATCGTGATAAAACAGGTCGTTTTGAAGCAGGTTTACCTCGTGTGAACGATGGTGCTTTATTGTTTTTGCAGCACATGATCAGCAAGTTTGAGCCTTATGAACCCAAAAATAAAAAATTCGGTTCCCGTTTAGCCATTGTATTCAGTGGTTCACCTATGTTCTCGGGGGGAGCCGGTTCAGGTGAAAGTGATATTCGAAAATGGATTATAGAAAATGACTGGCTGGAAGGTATTATTGCCTTGCCGGAACAGATGTTTTATAACACAGGTATCAATACCTATATCTGGGTTTTGACCAACAGAAAATCTAAGAATCGAAAAGGTAAAATTCAATTGTTTGATGCCCGGGAATTTTATATCCAAATGCGAAAAAGCCAGGGAAGCAAACGCCGAAAAATAGGTGAAGGTGAGGTAGATGATGGAATTATTCATGTGATGGAGCCGAATCAAATAGCCGAGATTATTACCGAATACGGTCAGTTTGACAATACGACAAATGCTAAGCTATTCGATAATGAAGATTTTGGTTTTACACGGGTAACGGTAGAACGTCCTTTACGTTTGAAATACCAAATGACGGCAGAAAGAAAACTAGCATTTTTAGATGCTTGCCCACATTTGCTAGACGATGTACAGACAATTGACAAAAAATTAGGTCAGGAAATCCTGATGGATTGGAACAAGGTATTGAAAGACATCAAAAAGATAAGTGAACAGAAATGGTCGGCTAGAGAATTGGTAATTTTCCGCAACGTATTTACTGATAAAGATCCCGAAGCAGCCAAAGTACAAAAAGGAAAAAATGACTTTGAAGCGGATGCAGATTTAAGGGAATTCGAAAATGTGCCATTGAAGATAGATATTGACACCTATTTCAAAAACGAAGTTTTACCCTTTGCACCTGATGCATGGACGGATCGCTCTAAAGACAAAGTAGGTTACGAAATCAATTTTAACCGTTATTTCTTTAAAAATGCGGAGAATCGTTCTTTAAAAGTCATCAATAAAGAATTGAGTGAGATTGAAAAGGAAATTTTAGAATTATTGAATAATTAACATAGTAATGAATCAAATATCAGTTAAATATATATTCAATATTTTCAGTGGATCTACTCCGGAATCTGGTCAGGCATTTTTCTGGGATGGCGATCATAATTGGTTTACCCCAGATGATTTAGGGAAAATTGGTAATAAAATATATGTAGATGAATCCAATAGAAAAATCACGGATGAAGGAGTAGAGAATGCGAATTTAAAATTTGGAGTGGCAAATTCAATAATCATTACAAAACGAGCCCCTATTGGAAATTTAGCTATTACTACATTACCTTCAAGCTGTAATCAAGGCTGCTTTATTCTTGAACAAAAAAATTCTGATATTAATGTTAAATACTACTATTATTACTTTTTAATTCAGAAGGACAAGCTGAATAATTTAGGTAGAGGTTCAACTTTTTTAGAGTTGAATGCTGATGAAATGAAGAGCTACAAAGCTCCCTTACCATCACTTTCACAACAAAACAAAATAGTTGACTATCTTGATAATGAAGTAGCGAAAATAGATGCCTTAATTGAGAAGAAAACCCAGCTAGTCACTATTCTCGAAGAAAAGAAAAAAGCAGTGATCAACCAAACGGTAACTAAGGGCTTAGATCCGAATGTTTCTATGAAAGATTCTGGAATTCAGTGGTTAGGATATATTCCGAAACATTGGGAACTAGTGAAATTGAAATATGTTTCAAATTTAAAAAGTGGAGATTTTTTACCTGCTGAAAATATTAAAGAAGAAGGTGATTTTAAAGTTTTTGGAGGGAATGGAGCGCGTGGCTATTTTGACAATTATAATCACGAAGGAGATCTTATTTTAATCGGACGTCAGGGAGCATTATGTGGCAATATTAATTTTGCTAATGAAAAATTTTGGGCGACAGAACATGCTATAGTATGTAATCCAATCGCTCTGTTTGATTATTATTGGCTGGGAAAGCAGCTAGAATTGATGAATCTAAATCAATATTCATTAGCAGCTGCACAACCAGGATTATCAGTTGATGTAATTAAAAATTTATTTATAGTATTCCCTCCTATAAATGAGCAACGTTCAATCTCAAATTATTTACTAGAACTAGATAAAAAAAATGGTTTAGCTGTAAAAAAAATAAGAGATTCAATAGACTTATTAAAAGAAAAACGAACCGCCGTTATATCAGCCGCGGTTAATGGTGAACTAAATGCAATCTTGTCATGAGAATTAATACATTAGAGCTGACCAATGTGCGTGGTTTTACACATGCAAAGCTGGAATTTCAACCCGGTTTTAATCTCATTGTGGGAATTAATGGTGTTGGTAAAACTACTGTTTTGGAAGCCTTAAGAATATCTATGACCCATATTCTTAAAGAAATAAAATCACCCATTATCGCAAGTGAATCTTTTAAGAAATCTGACATCAACATCAATACAGATCAGTTACATGTAAATACATCATTTACGATTGATGAGCATAATTATGATTTTATTTATTCTAAATCGGCAAAGAGTTCTTATATTAAGGAAGTAGAAATTATTACATCTCAAAACAAAGCAATAAGACGAGAGCAAGAAGCAAAAGAAAGTGAGAAGGCTAAACAAAAGCTAGAAGCTGAAAAAAGCGGAATCGAAGAAGCGAAAGAAGAAAAATCAGAAACTAAAATTCCTTTTAGAGAAGAAGGCATCACATTAGAGGATATTATTAGTTTTAAACCTGAAATAAAAAGAACACAGAATACCCCGGAGTTAGGCTTATTTTTTTCAACAAGAAGATCATTATTAGTCAATCAAAGTCAAAAATCTGGCAACCCGAAAATTCCTCATTCAGCTGCGTATGTACATGCTTTGTCTGAAACTAGGGCTTTCAATGTAAAGATGTTTGCAGAATGGTTTAAAGTTCGTAAAGAATTAGCCAATTTTACGCCAGAACAAATAAATGTTATAAAACTGATCGAACAAACCATTTATACATTTTTACCCGGTTTTTCTGACTTGGATTTAGTAGAAGATGAAATTTCAAAAGAACTGATCTTTTGTATTACCAAATCCAAAAAGGTTCTAAATTTCAACCAGCTTTCTGATGGTGAGAGGGGCGTATTAGCATTGGTATTTGATATTGCAAGGAGGTTAATCATTGCTTATATGCATAGTGATAATCCTTTAGAAGGAGAAGCTGTCATTTTAATTGATGAACTCGATTTGCACCTGCATCCCAAATGGCAACGCACCATTGTAAGCGATTTACAACGAACTTTTCCTAATTGCCAATTTATTGCTACAACGCATTCGCCTCAGATTATATCTTCAGTACTTCCTGAAAATATTCAAATCATCAAAAACTTTGAAATTGATCAAACCGTAAAGAGTTTCGGATTGGATATTAACTGGATTTTAAAATTTATCATGGAAGACAGTGATCGGTTAAAGGAATCGGAAGAAGCGATTACAGCAGTTCAAAAATTAATAGATGAAGTAGAATTTGAAAAAGCCAGAGCCCTAATCAATCAATACAAAAATCAAGAAAATCTTAACCTTGACGAATGGATAATGTTTGAAGCCCGAATGTCTCACTTTGAAATGTTTGACGATGAAGAGGATAATTAAAGGGCATGAACCAGCAAGCTTTATTCAATTTAAACAAGAGAATGAGAAGGGGGGAGTAAAGTTACGCTATGATGAAAGTTTAGGAAGTGCACAAAGAACTCCTATTAAGGAAGCTTTACTAAAAGAGCAAGGTTATATCTGTGCATATACATTGAAGCGTATCGCCTTAGAATCAAGTCATATTGAACATTTAAAGCCAGAAGAATTGTGCAGGAAGCAAATGGAAGAAGAAATAGTTACAGTATCGGATTTGGATTATGGCAATATGGTAGCCTGTTTTCCCAAAAAAGGACTAAAAGGAATCCCTAATGAAAAGTATTTTGGAGCCATTAAAAAAGATGCTTGGTGGGAAAATGAAGGAGCTGATTTCATAAGTCCTTTAAGAGAAGATTGCGAAATTCATTTTAAATACAATAAAGATGGTTCTGTCGAAGAGGTAACTCTTAAAGGCAAAAAAACAATTGAAGTGTTAAGCTTAAATCATGACATTTTAAAACATGAGAGAGCTAATGCGATTAATGAATTTATCTATAAGAATGATAAACCTCTAAATACGTTACAGACGCTTCATGCTATTGAAAATATATGCAAAAAGAATAAAGGTAGTTTTGTTGAATTTTGTATACCAATAAAACATTCCTTAGATAATCATTTGGAATATTTGGAGAAGGTTAAACAAAAAAGGAAAATTATATCAAAAGCAAAAAAGAAACAGTAATGAGGAATAACCAAACCAAAGAAATAGCATTTGAAGAAAGCATAGAGCAAGTGCTTTGGGTCAATGGATATTTATCATTAGCCAGCTCCGCTTATGATAAAGAAAAAGCGATATTCCCGGATACCTTGATTGCGTTTATCCAGGCTACCCAACCTAAAGCATGGACTAAACTGTATTCTATTCTGGGAGATAATACCGCCAATCAGATCATCTATGACTTGACGAAATGGATAGAGTTGAATGGTATGCTTTCTACGCTTCGCCATGGCTTTAAATGTTACGGTACACAATTACAATTAGCCTATTTCAAACCTTCTCATTCTATGAATGCGGAAGTATTGGAACGTTATGATAAAAATATCTTTGGCATTACCCGACAATTATATTACAGTTCACGTAATCAAAATTCAATAGATGTTGTATTAAGTGTGAACGGTATTCCGCTGATCACTTTGGAGCTTAAAAATCCATTATCCCATCAAAATATCAATCATGCCAAACACCAATATAGGCATGATCGTGATCCTCGTGAATTGATATTCGAGTTCAAGAAAAGAACATTGGTTCATTTTGCCGTAGATACCGATGTAGTAGAAATGACCACACGATTAGCCAAAGATGCTACCTATTTCCTTCCATTCAACAAGGGTAATCAAGGTGGTGCAGGCAATCCGATAGATCAGGAGGGACTGAGTTATAAGACGGCTTATCTCTGGAAAGAAGTCTTACAAAAAGATAGCCTGATGGATATCCTTGGAAAATTCATGCACCTGCAAACAGATGAACGGTATACCGAAGAAGGCAGGAAGGTGAAAAAAGAAACCATGATCTTTCCCCGCTACCACCAATTACAGGCAGTTCATCAAATGATACAAACATCATTAGCAGATGAAGTAGGTACCAATTATTTGATCGAGCATTCAGCAGGCAGTGGAAAAAGTAATACTATTGCTTGGGTGGCACATCGCTTGTCCTCTTTGCATAAAACAGATAATACCAAATTATTCGATTCGGTGGTGGTGATTACCGATCGTGTGGTTTTGGATCGTCAATTACAGGATACCATCTACCAGTTTGAACATAAAAAAGGTGTGGTACTGAAAATTGATAAAGACTCCAAGCAATTAGCCGAAGCTCTGGAAAATTCAGTACCTATTGTCATTACCACTTTACAAAAATTCCCGTTCGTCACCGAGCAATTGCGTAAACTGGCTGAAGAACGTGGCGAAGATTCTAAAGGCTTATTAAAAACCCGGAATTACGCTATTTTGGTAGATGAAGCACATAGCTCGCAATCAGGTGAAACAGCTGTCGATTTAAAAGAAGTATTAGGAGGTGAGAAACTTGCCAGAGAAGCAGAAGAAAGAGCGAAGGAAGATGGAGAAAATACTTTGGAACTCTTGTATCGAAATATGGCAAAAAGAGGAAAGCAAAAGAACATCAGTTTTTTTGCTTTTACAGCAACACCCAAACATAAAACCATCAAATTATTTTCCAGCAATGGAGAACCATTGCATAAATATACCATGCGACAAGCCATTGAGGAAGGCTTTATCCTAGATGTATTGCAAAACTATACCTCGTATGCTACATTTTATAAACTGGTAAAAGCCTCGGAAGATGATCCAAAAGTAGAGCGTAAAAAAGCAGCAAAAGCTTTAGGGCGTTTTATGCGTTTGCATCCGCATAATATTGCACAGAAAACAGAAATCATGGTAGAACATTTCTACCAGTCTACCCGGCATAAAATAGGTGGTAAAGCTAAAGCTATGGTGGTAACAGGATCTCGCTTAGAAGCGGTTCGTTATAAGCAAAGCTTTGATGAGATCATTAAGACCAAAGGATATAAAATCAAATCCTTAGTTGCTTTTTCAGGCGAAGTTGCCGATGATAAAATTCCCGATCTGACCTATACGGAGGTTGGGATGAACAATGGTATTAAAGAAAAAGATCTACCTGAAAAATTTGATACGGCAGAATATCACATTCTTTTAGTTGCCGAAAAATATCAGACGGGTTTCGACCAGCCTTTATTACATACCATGTATGTAGATAAGAGATTATCAGGCATTCAGTCGGTCCAGACCTTATCTCGTTTGAACCGTATTCATCCCTTGAAAGAGGATACTTTTGTGTTGGATTTTGTAAATGATCGGGATGAAATTCAGGCCGCTTTTAAAACCTACTATGATGGTGCAGCACTAGGACAGGAAGCCGATCCAAATAATTTGTATCGTATTCAACAAGAATTATTATTAGCTGATGTTTTCACAACGGAGGACATAGATGCTTTCACAGCGATTTATTTCAAATCCAGAGAAAAACAGAGCCATAAAGATCATGAAGATATGAATCACATCTTAGACCATCCTGTTGAAAGATTCAGGGAGTTTTCACAAGAAAAAGAAGAAGATGCAGAATTATGGAGGGGTAAGATTACTGCTTTTAAGAACTTGTACGCTTTCTTAAGCCAGATCATTCCTTACCAAGATACGGATCTTGAAAAGTTGTTTATTTTCCTGAGACATTTGTCAAGTAAGTTGCCTAAACGCAATACAGGTCCCAACTATAATTTTGATGATTCTGTAAGATTGGAATACTATCGATTGCAAAAAATCAGTGAAGGTTCTATAAGTCTTAATACAGCTAAAGAATATAAACTGGATGGTCCGACAGATGTAGGTACCGGAATAGTGAGAGAACCAGAAGTTCCTTTTTCCCGGATCATAGATGTGGTAAATAATCGGTTTGGAACAGAATTTAATCAGGCAGATCAATACTTTTTTGATCAGATTATAGAAACAGCTATTGCGGATGAAGACATTATTCAGGCAGCTCAATCCAATTCTCAGGATAAGTTTATCTTGATGTTTAAAAGTATTTTACAACAATTATTCATTGAGCGTATCGACCAGAACGAAGATATTTTTGCCCGTTTTATGGAAGAGAAAGATTTTAATAAAACCTTGACCGAGTTGTTGGCGAAAGAAGCTTTTAAGAAAATAAAGAAAAATGAATAAAACGATATATGAGACAAGATCGCTTAGCTATACTTATAGTAGGGAATCCTAATTCAGGAAAAACAACTACACTCAAACATTTTTGTAACGAATATAATAAACCACATACGGTATCTACTTTCAAACAAGGATGGAGATACTCTATAACTCCTTTTGCTGATAAATATTTTGGTGTAAAAATCGTGGCATATTTTTTACCATCTTCCAGAACAGAAAGAGCAATGCCACTGAAAGAAACTTTTGATTCTCTTGATTGGTGGCCAGACTTTTTATTTATGGCAGAGCAATTGAATGGTGCTGAATATGCAAATACTATTAAAACCTTAAGAGAAAAGGACTACCATATTAAAGAGTTTGTTCTTGATAACAATAATCCGGATACTATATGGAATTATTATGACCCTGCAGATGAAAGCCTATTTTTACAATACAGAAAAGAAGCAATTGCAGAGTATGTACGCCAATTTATTTTAGCAAGAATATAATCTCTAATTCAAATGAACACTTTTGGAAAAACCATACGATTATTTTTAGTAGATGGGACTGCTAATGGTCTTACGACAGCAGAATTGAGTAACTGGACGGGGGTAGGCATTAAAGTACCTCGCATTAAAATCAAAGAATATAGTAACCGTCCAGAATTTCAAAAGCCTGGTGTTTATATTCTGATAGGTAAAGGAGAAAATAACGAAGATGCCGCCTACATTGGCGAAGCCGAGGTAATTGCTAATCGTTTGTTTCAACAAATCTCTGATAAAGATTTTTGGAATGAAGCTATCTTTTTTAGCAGTAAAGACAAATATCTGAATAAAGCGAGTATAAAATATTTGGAGAACCGTTTGCATGACTTGGCCCTGAAAGCTAATAGGTATTCTATCGATCAAAATATCCCTACCAGATCTGAATTATCAGAAGCAGAGCAGGCAGAGTTGGAAGAATTTTTGGCACATATAAAAATCCTTACCGCCACTTTGGGACACAAGTTATTTGAAGCCTTGGATGAAACTATTGAAGATAAAGAAGTACAAAATCAACTCTTTTATTGTCGAAATGGAGCGGGAGCTGACAGCAAGGGAAGCCCATCTACAGAAGGCTTTATTGTTTATAAAGATTCACTATTTATGGTTCAAGAACAACCTTCTTTAGCTGAGGGTATTCACCTTGAAAGACAAAAAATGCTAAGTGATGGAACTTTGAAAACTGAAGGAGCATTTTATCTGCTTACAAAAGATTATGTATTCACATCACCATCTCGGGCTGCCGCTGCAACACTTGCCAGATCAGCAAGTGGTCCTTTGGAATGGAAAACAGCTGAAGGTATTCAGTTGAAGTTTTTTGACATCTAAAATTAGATCGAACGCATAAACTAAGAAATTATGTCATACTATAGCCTTACTTTGGAGCTTAAAAAGTAAAACTATAGTATGGCTATTTAATTTGACAAATGCTTAAATGGGCTAAATGAAGGAAATTGTTAGTGAGATTGGAGTATATTACTGTAACCTGCTTTCGTTATGAATTAAAAATCATTCATTAGTATCTATTTTAAGCTTTAATGCGTTATATTTCATTCAAAAATAAAGTTTTAAAAAACCAAATAATCATCATTTTCGGAGGTCAATTTTCTTAAATCTTCCAAAAAATGGTTCGAAAATTGTCCCGACAGGACGACACAATGCTAACAAGCTTCGAAACCCCTTGAAATCTAAGATTTAAGGGGTTTTTTGTTTTTCCTTAAATTTTGGGTATTTCGGCGTGATGGTGCCAGTGATTTCGGTCAAACCGTGCCACTTAAAAGATCATACAATGATATAAAAAAGCTGGGATTATTCCTTTTTCAATATTCCTTTTCTGAGGGATTCACCTTTCAGATCAATCCTGTGTGAGGAGTTTACAATCCGATCCAATATTGCATCTGCAATAGTTCCTTCACCACCGATAATTTCGTACCATGCCGAGACTGGTATTTGTGAGGATATGATAGTTGATTTTTTACCATGCCGGTCGTCTATAATATCCATCAGTGTTTCCCGGTCCTGGTTATCGAAAGCCTGCAGTCCAAAGTCATCCAGTATGAGCAGATCCATTTTAGTTAGTTTTTCCAGTTCCTTGAGGTAGGTTCCATCAACTTTGCTCAATTTCAGCTTTTTGATCAGCCTGGCGGTTACTGTATAGAGTGTTTTTACTCCAGTAAGACATGCCTGATGTCCAAGGGCCTGTGAGAGATAGCTTTTGCCTGTGCCGCAGGCGCCACATATAATGATGTTCTCCTTTCTCATTGTAAAGTCCAGTGTGCCAAGTCGTGCAAACATGTTCTTGTCCAGATTTCTTTCACTGGCATAGTTTATATCGGCAAGACTGGCGTTCTGCCTAAAGTTTGCCAGTTTCAGCAACCGATCAATTTTGTTGTTCTCGCGGTCTTCCCACTGATGGTCGGTCAGTAGTGCCAGGTATTCATCGCATGTGATGCCTTCAAACCTGTTTTCCTTTACATACTGTTGGTGTAATTGAGCCATCGCCCCAAGGCGCATGTTACGTAGTTTTTCAACTGTCTGATTATTCATTGTTGTGATTTTTGATTGTCTTTATTGGTAAGCGGAAGCACCGCGTATGTTGTTATGAAAAGGTATATGTGGTTTTATGGTATCGGGTTGCTCATCAATAGCGGGCAGTCTGTCCATATTATTTTTCAGGATGTTCTTTATGCGCAGGTAAGAGCAGCTATCTGTTGCCAGAGCTCTTTTGCAGGCATTATTGAGCCGCTCAGAGCCATAGGAACGGTTCAAATGAATAATGCCCAAAGAGCGCTTATAGCTTATTTCCGGGTAATCCTGCGAGGCCAGTACTTTTTCTATGCATGCCAAAACATATTCACCATGTGGCAACGCTTTTTTCCTGAAGAACTCAGGGCTCCAATCCGAGTAGAACTTATGTGTGCTGCTCAAGTGATCTGTGTTAGTGATGTAGCTACCTTTATTCAGGTTACGCTGATGCAGGGCAATCCTCTCATGATTATAATAGATCTCAATACGACTCTTGGTGTAGTGGATCATGGTCTCCTTTCCAATATATCGGTAGGAACACTGTAATAACATTTGTCAGGAGAAAAGTATGCGTAACCCATCTTCTGCACCTTGGCCCTTTTATAGTCTTTCATTTCATAGGTACTGGGTGGTAGCTCTTTTAGATACTGACGTTCAATACTTTGGAAGAGTTCAATACGGCTGGATTCTTTTCGTTTGAACAAAAGCGTGTTGTAACACTCCAATAAGACAGCAATTTCCCTGTTAAGATCTTCCAGAGAAAAGAAGGTCATTTCCCGTAGAGGATAATAAATACGCTGGTAGACCAAATGCACCGCATTCTCAACCAGCGCCTTGTCCTGGGGAGCGTAACTACGGGTGGGGTTGATAACACAATTATAATGGCGGGCAAAGTCTTTAAAGCTACGGTTGATATCGGCCTCGTATTTACTCGATCTGTTAACTGCGGACTTAAGGTTATCCGATACAATCGCTTTAGGCGATCCGCCATAGAAACGTAAGGCATCAGCACAACATGATAGCATGTCTTCGCGTTTTTGGCTCATACATGCCTGAACATAAGTGTACTGGCTGCAGGGAAGTATGGCTACAAATACTTCCACGGGAACAATCTCCCCGGTCTGCTTATCGATGATCTGCAGCTTTTTACCGGCAAAGTCTATGAACATTTCTTCGCCAGCCAAGTGCTGAAGTTTCATTGACCCTTTTTCTTTAGGATACTTGCGGCGAAAATGCTCAAGGAACTGCGTATAACTGTAAGGTTCTGCCGCCAGCTCAACATATTGCTGATAATGATACAGGAAGGTAAAACCGGGATGGTTCCGGGCCTTGTTGACCCCCTCAAAATAAAGCATGAGCTCATTGTGGCGAATGGTGTCCAGGGTGGTATGTGATGAGAACAGTTCGGATAAGGCAACCGTATCAAACCCCAGAAGCTCCTGACATGAATAGTCGCTACCAGCAAATAGTTGCATATAGGTGTTGACAGTGTTACGGGAAATACCGAGAACAGAACCTATTTTACGGTTACTGTAACCCTCCAGATGTAATGTGAGTATTTGTTTTAAGTCCATCGGATCAAGTTTGTTGGCCATATCGCTGTATTTAATAGCGAAAAGGTAATTCTTTCTTGATCTTTTAAAGTGGCACAGTTTGAACCGTAAAAACCGATAAATGGATGAAAATTTAAACCACCAAAGTGGCATCATTTAAACCGTAATCGCTGGCACTAACAGACCGAAATAGCTGGCACCATTCGAACCGTAATATCCAAATTTGTCCAGATCAATAACTTTCAAGGAAAATGTGCCCTATTCGGTGCCTAGGTTTCTAATATTTATATTAGGGCACAGATATTTTTCTGTTATGATGTCAATTTTATGGTAAACGATTCGCTTGAAAAATTAAAGAAAAAAGTTGAAGAACTAGCGTTCAAAATAAATGCCCCGTCAAACCTACTGCCGGAATTTGGACGGGAAATTTGGAATGCACCCCGTAATGTCCAGGTAGACGGCTTTGGGTTTATGCATTATTTTATTTTTGAGGACTGTCAGGAAATTGAAAGAAGGATAACCAACGAAATCGATGAAATACTTTATTGGATTTTCGCGGATGTTACTCTTTCTATGGCAATTAATTATGAGCGTCACCATAGGGTTCAACGACAGGATTTTAGAAGAGTAAGATTTGACAAACAGGAAGAGTTACTTGGAAAACTTAGCCAGAAATGGAAAGACAAAGAATATGCAGAACATCAACGTTTGTTGACATCATATCCTTTTGATGACCTGGCAAGACCAGATTCCAGAAAGAATTTTGAAGATTTTTATTGTCATGTCAGAAATGAGTTTTCACAGATTGGACTGTTAAATGCCTGGACTAGATATGACTGGAGCTTGGGAGGCAATGAGAATAGTTTCATAATGTCGGAACTTTGTATGGAAATGGCAGGTTGGGTATCGAAAGGCAGTCAAACGGATACTAAGTGTTTTATGGATATCATTGAGCAGTATCTGACAGATGGAGATATTGCCCTTATTTCCATGATTTACACAGATTTCCTGGTCGCGATTGTAGAATTGAAATCGAATGAAAGAGATGTGATTAAGGGGATGATGGGAGTGGAAACTAGGACTCATTATCAAAACCTATTAAATTTATATAGCGAGAACGATTAATGGTAACGTTCCGAATTCCTTTTCAGGGATGAAAAGCTGCTGATTTTAAAGCAGCCTTTCTACCATTCAGTTTGAGAAAAAACAATCTTTCCTGCGGGCGGGTGACCTCTTTAAGAACGCAAAAAACTCACTTTATGTCAACAGGTCTTTCAATCCGAATGCGGCAAGAACTTTTGCATATTCAACATTTACTGCCTCATTAGCCCTTTCAACAATTTCTCCTGTGGATGAATCAACGACCGTTCTCAGTGGCCTTTGTCCTTTTGGTAAATTGATCAGGTTGATCACTGCATCTGCTACATCCTGTGGGTTAGGTTTCGCAGTTTCAAATATTTGACCAATGGCACTAAACATCTTATCTGGAAATTCAGCTATCGCTTTGTAATCCTCAACAACCGATGGATCAGAGCCCAGTTGAAGCTTCTGGGACATTTCAGTAGGAAAAGCCCCCGGTTGAATAATGGCTACATCCACACCTAACGGACGTAATTCATAATGCAAGCCTTCACTTAAACCTTCCAAAGCGAACTTCGACGCAGCATATACTGCTGAAAAAGGAGCTGAGAACCGTCCCCATCCACTTGAAACATTGATGATTAATCCTTCTGATTGTTTGCGCATAGCCGGTAATGCCAATTTCATCAACCTCCATGGTGCGATTACGTTGACGTCAAACATCCGTTGGACATCGGCAGGAGTAGCGCTCTCGGCCACGCCAAACATTGAAATCCCTGCGTTATTCACCAATACATCAATTGTCCCTTCTGTAGCTATAACGGTGTCAATAGCGTTTTTTACACTTGTTTCATCGGTGAGTGTCACATCCAGAACCGTAACATTCGCTACCTGGGCCAACGCTTTTGCCTTATCAGCATTCTTTCCAGCAGTATCTCTCATGGTAGCATAAACTTTATGCCCCAAAGCTGCAACACTATTGGCAGTAAGCCATCCGAAGCCACTGTTTGTTCCTGTGATTAATACGACTTTTTTGTTCATCTTTTTTTCGTTGATTAAAATAATGATACAAATGTTGTGGTATAAAAAAGGAAACCGTTTACCAATTGGTAAAAAGTGATGTTAACGGATGTTTTTCCTTATCCTGCTCAATGACTGCTGAGTAATTCCCAGGTAAGAAGCGATATAAGAAAGGGGAATGCGGTTAACCAGCGTCGGGAATTTTTCAATGAACGATAAGTACCGGGTGGTTGCATCTTCAGAAACCAGGGGACTTCTCCTTTCTATCGTTTCCATTAAACATTTTCTGACCATCTTGACTTCAATCTTATCCCAGCCGACTATTGTGTTTGAGATGTCGTCCCAGTCTTTTTTCGAAAATACCAGCATCTTACAGTTAGTAACTGCCTGTACATATTCGGATGCCACTGCCTGTATTTCAAACTTTTGATAATCCGTCACAAAACTGTTATCCTCAATAAAATAGTTCGTGATTTCTTCGCCTTTATTGTTATAATAGCAAAAGCGAAATATGCCCTCAAGAACAAATCCAACCTGCTTTGGAACCTTTCCTGCTTCAGAAAAATATTCGTCTTTATGAAGTTCAAGCCTCGTTGCTTTGCTCAAAATGAAGTCGATCTGTTGTTCATTCAGATTACCAAACTGCAGGATATAATCAGTAAAAGCTTTCATGTGTGAAAGATAGCGTTTATTGTAAACAAGAAATTTACCATATGGTAAAAAAGGTCATCGACATTTATCTACGCTTTTTTTCGACATAGGTCATCTTCAACTTTTGCGTGATAGTCGAACTTTGCTTCATCAATTATTTTTTTAGTTCTATATCATCTAACTATCAAATCATGTCAAAAAATGGAAAAGCAGGTCTTGAGGCCTTATTGCTTCCCGAAGACAGTATTGTCGTATTAATCGATCACCAGCCTTTCCAGTTCACAAACCTGGACAGCCACGATCCATCCGCAATGATCAATGCTGTTGCCGGATTTGCCAATATCCTCGTAGAACATGGCGGTACAAGAGGTGTAGCATTTGCCTGGGAACAACAACTGTTGAATACCCCTGTACCCGCAGAATAAATTATTCTCCAGCAAGGTGGCATCTTGATTGGTATCAAGATGTTATTTGTTTGTTATATGAAAAGATCTCTGAATCCATCGGAGGTAACAATAATAAGAAATTGTAAACAACAGTAAATCGTAAACAATAGTAAGTCATAAACTAAAAAAGAAGATAACATGGAAATAGGTATAGATAGTTTTGCTTCGGCAATGTACGGAAGTAAGGCTTTAAGCAGTGAGGCAGCAATGGAGCAACTGTTGGACAGAATAGTCGCTGCGGATGAGGCCGGCCTGGATATTTTTGGCATTGGCGAGCATCATAAGAAAGAATTTCTGGACTCCGTTCCTGCTGTGATACTTGCAGCGGCAGCGGCCCGCACTAAAAATATCCGGTTGACCAGTGCTGTGACTGTACTCAGCACCTCAGATCCTGTCCGCGTATTTCAAAGTTTCGCAACGCTGGATATTATTTCCAAAGGGCGTGCGGAAATGGTGGTTGGCCGGGGCTCCGCAATAGAAGCATATCCTTTATTTGGGTTTGACCTGAACCAATATGATGCGTTGTTCAAGGAAAAACTGAACCTGTTGCTGCGCCTGCGTGAAGATGAATTCATCACCTGGTCTGGAAAATTCAGACCTGCATTAACAAATCAGCCCGTATATCCACGGCCTTTACAGGAAAAAATACCTGTATGGCTGGGAGTAGGAGGTACACCTGAATCATTTGTACGCGCAGGAATGCTGGGACTTCCCCTGATGGTTGCCATCATAGGTGGCGAG
Source organism: Pedobacter sp. BAL39 (assembly GCF_000170795.1). Lineage (GTDB taxonomy): Bacteria > Bacteroidota > Bacteroidia > Sphingobacteriales > Sphingobacteriaceae > Pedobacter. Next base: position 22,679 of record NZ_ABCM01000023.1, on the reverse strand, counting down.
ACTGAACGCTTTAGGCCCTTGATAGACCTATATAGGAGATCTGGCAAGGAAGCAGGATTCAGTCCGGAGGAGCTTAAAGTCGGACTGCATTCACCGGGTTACGTCGGCGACAACGACCAGTCTGCAGAAGCCGATTATTACCCGGGATATGCTGAATTGTGGACAAAGTTAGGGCATGAGCGGGGATGGCCGCCGGTAACAAGAAGACAGTTTGAAGATCTGATTGCGCCTAAAGGTGTACTCGTTGTGGGGGGGCCGGAAAAGGTAGCTGAGAAACTGCTGAGACATAGCGAAGCCCTTGGTGGTGTAGACCGCTTTACCTTTCAGATGGACAATGCAGGCCTTAGTCACCAACAGCTCTTAAAGTCCATTGACTTGATCGGCACCAAGGTGATACCACTGATCAGACCAGGCGCCTAAGGATTTCTACAATGTCATGTACGCCAAAATAGATTATGCCTGGTTGGCCTTGACTCTTTTTCTGATCCTGCTGAGTGAGGGATTGGTGATACCCAGAAAGGAAGATATGTGGTAAGCTGGAATGCGCTCTATGATATTCGGGTGTTCTTCAAGCAGCCTCAAAAACCTTTTTTCATGGGACAAAAACAGGAACTCCTCAGCCCGGGATTGGGCATAGGCAAAAAATGTTTCCGCCAGCAGCCTGCCGAATTTGCCCCAGTTCAGGTTTCTTTCATAAAGACTATTGAGGTCCTGGTAGGAAATGAAAATAACTTCGGAATCTTCCATCGCTTCAATAAAATACCAGCAAGGGTTCTGGGAGATGAAACTTCTGAAAGAGACTACAAACTGATTTTCTGAGAAGAAGAAGAGATTTTTCTCTTCTTCACCCTCGGGGTCTCTGTAATAAATGCGGAATATGCCTTTGACGATTAATCCGAGGTCATTACAGACCATACTCTGCATGTTGAAGAAATCCCCCTTAGCAATCTTTCGGGGTTTCCAGAAAGCTTTGCTCTCGGCGATGTCCTGGTCAGTTAATGCTGCGAAACTTTTTAAATGCTGTTGTAATAGCTCATTGTGATCACTCATGACAAAATGTTTTTATAGGTAAATATAGGCATGACGTCATTACGGTCAGGATGGACAAAGTACGGAATTGGAATCCTATTATTTCTAACTCAAGGTAAAATCCGCTGTAAATGTAATCTTAGGCTTCGTGGCGCTGTTTTTATAAATATTGCGCTATCGGCAGTCAATAACAGCGACTATAAAATGACAAAACAGAGATCTCAAATTGTAGACTGTAATGGTATATTTGAGTACATTGATCGCGACAGATGGAGGAGACAAAAGGACTACTGGAGAAAATCAGGCAACATGATAAACTATCCATTGCACTCAACAAAGACTGCAAGATTGCTTTACCAGATGACGTAATGGAGATTTTAGTCAAGCCTCACAGACTTTCCTTTTATTATTTTCAGTACATAGATGTGGGTTCGGCAATTTTTAAGACAGACCTGGAGGAATTTACGATCAGGGATGGTCAACTCGCTTTCGGCGTACCTAACCAGATCATCACGAAACTTCCCTACGATAAAAGCATGCTTCATTATGCACTTTCGTTTGATGAACAGACGTTGACACTGCTGCCAGGATCCTACCCCTTTCTCGGTAATCCATTAAATGCGAACTCGATCACATTTGATCCGATGGCACAGGAAAGGGTGAAGATCATCTTGCTGACGTTGTTTCAACTGCTCCACTTTTCCAAAATACAAAGAAAGGCCGAGGTGATCCTGGCATACCTGCATACCCTGATGACGGAATTCAATAGCGCCTATTTTGAGGAACATAAAGGACGGGAAATGCTATCTAATTCCAGGATTTCCAAATACATTGCCTTTAAACTTGCGGTGGAGACCAACATGACTGAACAGCATGATGTAAACAACATCGCGGAAAGCCTTGCAATGACCTCCAATAGCCTTTATCGCACGGTAAAAGAATTTTCAGGCGTTTCCCCTAAAGAATGGATCACCAACAGGCTGATGCTGGAAGCTCAGCGTAAACTGCAATATTCCACAATTTCCGTTAAGGAGCTGGCCTATAGCCTTGGCTTTAATGATCCGGGGTATTTTTCGCGACTTTTCAAAAAGAATACGGGTAGAAGTGTCAGCAGTTATCTTGCAGAGTTGCAGGATTTGTCCCGCAATTAAGTCGATTTGTCCTCAGTAGTCGGTGCTGACCTTGACTACCTTCGCTTCATCAAAAAGAGAAATCAGATGAAAACAGCATTAGTCACCGGTGCCAATAAAGGAATTGGCTTTCAAATCGTAAAACAACTCGCAGAAAAAGGTTTTTTTGTTTATTTAGGTTGTCGCAATCCTGAAAAGGGCTTGTCAGCAGTTGAAAAACTTAAGGCCGATGGTATTGAACATATAGAAGCCATCCAGCTCGATGTAACTAGTCAGGCATCGGTAGATGCAGCCCGGGAGCTGATCGGTACGAAAACAGACACATTGGATGTACTGATCAACAATGCAGGGATCTCAGGAGATTTCCAGCAATCTGCATTGGCATCAACAGCTGATCAATATCAGTTGGTTTATGATACCAATGTGTTCGGCGTAGTAAGAGTTACACAAGCATTTATCGACTTACTGAGCAAATCAGCGGAACCCCGGATTGTGAATGTGAGTACCGCAATGGCATCGCTTTCACAGGCCTCAGATCTGGATAACGCGAACTATCCGAAACGATATGTTGTTTACCAATCTTCCAAATCCGCGCTTAATATGTTTACCGTAAATCTTGCTTTTGAGCTTAAGGACACGTCGTTCAAGGTGAATGCCGTTTGTCCCGGATGGACTCAAACTGATTTCACAGGAAACCAGGGTACAAGTACAGCTGAAGAGGCTGCACAACGCATCATTAAGTATGTGGTCATTGACCAGGATGGACCTACAGGTAAGTTTTTTAGCGAGGAATATTTCGGGGAGAACGTTTGTCCCTGGTAGTTTTAAATGAGTAATTTTGTCGGCTATGAACTTAAAACCATTAAGACCGGGCCGTCAGCTCATGCCTTCTGATGTTAAAAGGTTGGAAGAGATATTACACCAGGAATACAACAGTTCTGAGTTTATCGCCATGTATTACAGTTATCCTCTGAACGACAACCGCCTGCTACTGGAGTACATCATCAACCTTTACGGAAATGACGATCATACCCGGTTCTTCAGGACAGCTTATAAGAAAAATGGAGACTGGTATTTAAGTGCGGATCTGAGAACGCTGACCTATAAAATAGGAACCGAGGATGGTCAAACTGAAGAAATGGCAAAAGTGATTTATGATTACCTCGGGGAATAGAGCTGATTTTTCCATGTAGCACAGTACCTGACAAAAAATGAAGGTTGCTCATGAGGTGACTGCGTAATAAGAATATAAAAACAAGAAATGAAATTTTATAAACGCTATTTTGAAATTGGAACACTATTAGCTGAATATTCATTCAAAATATAGCATCTAAAATTATGCAGATACATCCTTATTGGGGCAATGTCGGACAGGATTGGGCGGGTTTCTCCTCAGACATTACTTTTAATCATTCTTTTTTTCAAGGTTCCGATATAGAGATCTTCCTGGGTGAAGAGTTTGATGAGGATGGTGACGAAATTGAAGAAGCCCCAACCTCCGCGCAACTCGATGGTTTCGCTGCGACCTATCAGCATTTCATGAATAACATGGAAAGCTGTCTGGATGAATTGTGTCAAAAAGCTTTTGAGCGATACCAGCGACTGTATGCACATTATTATGAACATACTGAGGAGTCGGGAGAACCACCGTTAAATGTGGACACCATTGATAAACATGATCCCTATATCAAAGAGCTGATGTACCTTCGTGTGCTGGAAGGTCATACCGTCAAATTGACCATCCGTTACGAATTGGATACCGAACATGGCATGGAATTTCGATTTGAAAATGGACTCATCGCTGCCGTTGGAGGCATTGCGACTACCTGATGTCTTCTAGACGTCCAGAGGCTGAAGTTCCTTTTTAGGTTGTTCCTTTTTTTGCTTTTCCGGTCTGATGATCAGCCTTAATGTTGGATCATTCGTTACAAAACTCCAGAACCAGTTCATCGCCAGCATCCATTTGTTTCGGAATCCTGCGATAGGGATGATGTGGATAAACAACCATACCAGCCATGCAAAGAAACCTTTAAAGAACCCCTTCGGGAGGTCTACAACAGCCTTAAACTTTGCAATGATCGCCATGCTTCCCTTGTCATTGTATTTGAATGGACGTAGTGATTTTCCTTCCGCCATGTTCAGGAAATTATGTGCGAGCAATGCACTTTGCTGAAGGGCTACCTGTGCCAGCTGCGGGTGTCCTTTAGGAAACTGCTCATCGCTTTGCTGCAGGCTGATGTCACCAAGGGCAAATACATTTTCCAGTCCATTTACCTTATTGTATTCATCAACCATAATCCTTCTTCCACGGGCAATTACTTCTTCCGGTAATCCCGGAGCTGGTCTGCCGATTACTCCTGATGCCCAGATGAGCGTAGCTGCAGTGATACTTTGACCATCACCAAATATGACTTTGTCGCCGGTATAGTCCTTCACCGTGGTATTGAGCATAATTTGTACACCCAACTTTGAAAGCACCTGGTAGGCCTCGTCCTGTGATTTTTTTGACATTGGTGCCAGCAGTGTCCCCAACGCATCAACAAGATAAATCTTTCCTACGCCCTTTCTTGCGGTAGGATAGTCTTTTGATACAATATTTCCGCCCATCTCGGCCAGCATCCCTGCGATCTCGACACCTGTTGGCCCGCCACCGGCAATGACCACATTTCCTAATTTCTCTTTCTCCTTGATGTTTTGCGAGCGTGCTGCTTCCTCCAGTTGCAGAAGGACGTGGTTTCTCAATTTTAGTGCATCATCAATGGTCTTCATCGGCATGGACTTCTCTTTCACATTATCCATTCCAAAGTAATTGGTCTCTGTACCCATGGCCAGCACCAGATAATCGTAGTGCAGCGTTCCATTCTCTGTCTCAATATAGTTTCTTTGATGGTTGATCTGTTGCAGCTCGCCCATAAAGAAACTCAGGTTTCTCTTTTCCTGAAACATGCGTCGGAAAGGGTAGGAGATATTGGAAGGTTCTATAAATGCGGTCGATACCTGGTAGAGTAACGGCGGGAAGAAATGATAGTTATTCTTGTCGACAAGTGTCACCTGATAGATGTCGTGATTAGCCAGCTTCTTGGCGAGATTCAGCCCTGCAAAACCTCCCCCAACGATTACGATTCTCTTGATAGATGCTTTCATACTGAGATAACCATTTATCTGGTATAAAGTTTTGTGTACTCCATGTTGTTCATGTGCCGCAATCGTACTATCTTAAGGCAGTTTAGACGAGACGATATGGTTACAGAAACCCAAAACTTAAAGCTGACTAATTCTAAATATTTCCTGGCAATCCTGCTTTCAGTCCTTATTATGGCCTGTACAGGCACAAAAAGGACTGAAAAAGCTGTAGCTGACACTCTTGAACTATCAGGTGACAGCCAACTTAAGCAGCGCTCGGACTTGAGGAGTGTCAGGCAGCAGGACACATCCACTGTAAACATACCTTCTTTTAAAACGGCAGATGGTTTATCAACAGTTGGCATCACAAATGACAGTTGTCTGATCATTACAGATGCTAAGACAGGGAAACCAACCTTCGATAAATGCTTTGAAAACATCATCATTCAGTTCAGACCTATGAAGGGGAATGTGCTGCCCTTAACATTCATCAGTGGAAAACATTATATGGATATTGATTTTCGACCTGAAGGAGGAGAGTGGGTCGCCAGTGAAGTGATGATCTTTAATCCGGCGAAAGATGGAGAAAAAGGAGCACTAAAAAAGGTTCATGTTGTCCTTAGTGATTTTGATTACAGCAGCATCGCGGAAGGTGAATGATGCTGCTATTAAATGAATGATTAATTATTCGGGCTTGCGTTTATTCCAGATTTGTCGACACTGGAAGTAACCTTCGTGTTTGACGGTATGGCTTGCCTTCCGGTAGTATCTGCTGCTGTGGAATCCACCGAAGATGAGTCTTTCATGCTCCCGTCAGCAGTGTTTTCAGATCCACAGGCGGAGATGAATAAAACTGAGCATAGGGTCAGGCTAAATAGTATCTTTTTCATAATTGTGATTTTAGTTAAATAGTAAAGGATCGTGCTCGCTGATAGTTATTTAACTATTTTCAAAATAATTGGTTTTGATTATATGAAATCAGTCTGGATTGATGATTTATAAGTAGGGTACCGGTATGGTGAATTGAAAAAAATCTGAAACCATACAATTTGGAAATGGCTGACCGATGATCGGAAGTGATAATAGTGCCACGGTTTGTCCTATTATTACAATATAGTTCCATGTATCTTTGTTAAACAGATTAAAGGAGGAATATGATGGCGAAAAAAGTGAAACAGATCAATAACCTGCAGGAGTTCAGGCAAGGATTCATGACTGCTCAGCAGTCCTTGTGTGCCACTGCAACCGATCATGGTCATCATACTTCTGAACAGCTGAATCATAACAACTTCTTTCAGGTTGCTCCATTGGAGAAATTGAGAGCATTGATGAAAAGTGACATGCTGGGATCGACAAAAAGAAGTTTTTATACCATCGTACTGATCACCGCCGGAAATGTAAAAGAGACCATTGGGTTTAATAGTTATGAATTTGGTGCCAACATGCTCTATTTTATCCCTGAAAACCAATTGCACACCATCAGCCACTGGAGCAAGGATCTGAAAGGTTTTCATTGCATCTTCGATGCGGACTATTTCCTGCTTTGTCTGCGGGATCAGGTACGGCTCAGCGAATATCCTTTCTTTCAGCCGGAAAAAGACCATGCAATGAAGTTGTCGGACCTGCAGGCGGACAACATTGTCAGACTCTTTGAGAAGATGTCTTTTGAATATTGCGCCCGTAAAACACATAACGACGATTTGCTGGTCCGCTTATACCTGAACGTATTGCTGATTGAAGCGGAGAGGATTTATAAAAGTCAGCAGCAGGCTGAGCTGATGAACCTTCCTAAAAAGAAAAATCTGGTTTCAAGCTTTCGCCTGCTGGTGGCGCAGCACTACCTGATCAAGCGACAGGTAATGGATTATGCCGAGCTCCTGTATGTGACTCCTCATTATATAAACGACAGTGTGCGCGAGGAGACGGGGAAGCCTGCAAGTGAGTTTATCCGCGACTACATACTCAGCGAAGCGAAATCTCTGCTGATACAAACCAGCCTGACAGTGGCCCAGGTTTCTGCGGAGCTGAACTTCTCCGAACAGTCTTACTTTGGCAGGTTTTTTAAAAAACATACTGGATTGAGCCCTGCCGCTTTCAGAAAACAACACCTAACGCAAGTCTGACAACATCCATTTTCTCATGATGCACATCGATCCGGAATCAGTTGAGGGAAAATTGTCCAGACGTTCTTTTATTGCAAGAGGAGGGGTGGCAGTAGCGCTGTTTACTGCCGGTGTTCCCCTGCTTTCATTTCAAAAAAATAATCTTATGACAGAACAGAATACTTATGACGTCATCATTATCGGTGGCAGTTACGCAGGCCTTTCAGCCGCAATGGCACTTGGTAGGTCGCTGAGAAAAACCCTGATCATTGACAGCGGTTTACCATGTAACAGGCAGACGCCTCAATCACACAACCTGATCACCCAGGATGGCGTGCCGCCTGCGGAAATCGCTGCAATTGCAAAAGGGCAGGTATTGAAATATGATACGGTACAGTTTATTCATGATCAGGCTTTAACTGCCAGAAAAATAGGAACGGCCTTTGAGGTAGCCACCAAAAGTGGCGAGCGCTTTAATGCTTCCAAAATTCTGTTTACTGCGGGTATCAAAGATCTGCTGCCGGAGATCGATGGTGTTACAGCATGCTGGGGAATCTCGGTCATCCACTGCCCATATTGCCATGGTTATGAATATAGTCATCAAAAAACTGGAATTCTTGCCAATGGCGATGTCGCTTTTGAGATGGGTAAGCTGATCTCCAACTGGACGGAGCAGCTGACCATCTTGACGAATGGGAAATCCACCATCCAGGCTGCTGAGCGGGACAAGTTAGTTAAACATGGGATCAATATCGTGGAAGATGAAATTGAAAGACTGGAACATCAGGATGGCCACCTCCGGAAAGTCATTTTTAAAAATCGTGCTGAACTGGAGATCAACGCGATGTATGCCAGGCCGGCATTTGTGCAACATACCGATATTCCCGAAATGCTGAACTGCGAATTTACGGAACAGGGGCATATTAAAGTAGATGCTTTTCAAAAGACGACTATTGAAGGTGCCTATGCGGCGGGGGACAGTACCTCAGCGATGCGCTCTGTGTCTAATGCAATCAGCGCTGGCGCAATGGCGGGGGCGATGATCAACAGGGAGCTGATCGAAGAACGCTTCTAGGGAAAGGCCTTAGGTTCCGGTCGCAGTTCGAAAATAACCTGTCTTCATTGTGACGGAATCGTTGAAGAATCATAAAACATGCTACTCAGCATGTTTTATGATGTCAGATCTTATCCAAAAAACGCTTTGTCCAGATCCCAGTGGAAACCTTCAGCTCCCAATTTCAGTCTTTTTTCATATTCGCCGGTAGCGATTGCTCCCGCCTGGTAGCGTAGTTGATCTTTGCCATCAGTCGCTGCTTCGTAAATGACTGCTGATACGTTTTCGGCAGCGTCCAGGTTAGTCATCAGCTCCTCGTTGAAAAATAGTTTCTGAAACTTGTCAAACATTTCGGTGTAGGCGGCATGTTCAGGAATCACCAGCGAACGTCCTGCGAAATCAGTCCTGGTAGGGCCGGGCTGTACGGTCTTAATTTGGATGCCAAAATTCTTTAGCTCGAAAGCCATGCTCTCCGTCCAGCCTTCAATGGCCCATTTTGTCGCATGATAGAGGGAAAAGAAGGGATAGGCAACGAGGCCCCCGATGGAGGAGATGGTAATGAAGACTCCGCTTTGTCTCTCCCTGAAGTGCGGAATGAATGCCTTGGTCAGCTGGATGACACCCAGGAAGTTAGTGTCTATGATTTGCCTGATGTCTTCATCAGAGGTGCCTTCCAGAGGGCCAACGGTGCCGTAGCCGGCGTTATTCAGGACTACGTCTACCTGTCCCATCTCAGTTGCCTGTTTTACAGCATCAGCAATTTGCTCCGGCTTGGTGACGTCCAGGGTAAGCAACGTGATGTTTTTATTTTCCGCAAGCTCCGCTGCAGATTGCGTATTGCGCATCGTTGCGATCACCTGCCAGCCTTTGGCAGCAAAATATAGCGCTGTTGTTTTTCCGATGCCCGTTGAAGCACCGGTGATGAAAATTGTTTTTGCCATTGTTCTTTGTTTTAATAAAAATGATGGGACAAAATTAGCGCGCTAAGTATCCTTTATGAGAGCATAAAACAATCCAATGATTGCAAAAATCAAATGTCCCGGAATTGAGTGGGTGTCATTTCCATGTGTTTTTTGAAAAAGTTATTGAAATGAGAATTTTCTTTGAACCCCAGACTGAAGGCGATTTCTGATATGTCCTTACGGGAGTGAGTCAGCAGGATTTTCGCTTCCAGAAGGATCCTTTCCTGTATGACAAGTGAGGTCGGTTTGCCCAGTCTTTCCCGAACGGCCTTGTTCAGGTGGTTGACATGTACAGCCAGCTGCTCTGCAAAAGCAGACGCAGATCGCAGTATTAAATTGCCGCCTGTGTTTTCAACCGGGAACTGTCGTTCCAAAAGATCTAAAAACTGACTGGAGATTTTCTCTGAGGCCTTAGAGAATTTTTTTGCTGCAAGTGGTACTGGTTGTGTTTTTTCTGCATTGTATAAAAGCTCAAATACCAGAACCCGCATCCTGTCGTACTTATGCAGTTGAGAGGAACCCCACTCGGCCAGCATTTCTTCAAATATGTCTGTTGCTCTTGCGGTCTGTTCATCCGTTAGCTCGATCACCGGGTTACCACCTTGCTGAAATACTGAATAATCCTTCGGGTTGCCAAAATGATGAAAGAAACTTTCCGTGAACACGCAGGAGTAGCCAGTTTGTGCCGCACCGATGGCCTCCCAATTATAAGGCACATCTGGGTTGGCGAATAAAAGTGCCTGTTTTTTGATGTGTATGGTCTTATCCGACAGGTAGACTTTATTTTCTCCTTTGATCAGGCCGATTTTGAAATATTCCCTCCTGCTATAAGGGATGGGTTGAACACTGCAACCCGGTAAGTCCTCAAACCTGAGCACGTTGAAATGCCCGATCTCATTTTTTATCCGGCCCGGAATTGAATTCAACCGTGCTTTATAAAAATCTTCTAACGTTTCAATGCCTTTCATCCCGTAAACATACAAACATCAGTTGCAAAGAGCGATAAAGAGGACTGCACATTCGCAAAGTTTTACGCCGATGTTACCATCATGATCTAGGTGCAGGCCGTCATAACAGCATGCACAGACATTTGCCACTATTGCGGGATTATTTCCGCCAGAAGCGCCTGGCCTGCGCCGTCGAAATAAATGCAGGTTAAGGTCTTCATCACCACTTGCCATTTGTAAACTCCTGACTTTGCAGCATCCTTACAAAAGGTAAGGTAATCTGTCTTGCCCTGTTGGTGTGCCTTCAGGTCAACCTTGAACTGCCCGGGATTGGAAACATCTGAAATGGTCAGCTGATCGTACTTTCCATCTGATGAGATCTTAAAGTCCCGCTCGCCGTAATAGTCGGTGTGTCCGTCTGAAACATATACGTCGTATCTGATTACACCCATCCCATGGATTGTGGTGATGTATGCGGGGAAGTCGGCACCAGACTTTACATTGCTATGTGCTGCTTTGATTTCTGCGATGGTGAACATTGTTTTCTGGTTAAAGGTTCCTCAATTTTTATCCGATAAAGTAAAATTGTACTAAATTAGTCTGGCTGATCAACCGTCTTTGAAAATTACACAAATTACCACCTAAAGATCAAAGAGCGCTTCGATGAAGGTCCGGATATTTATCAAATATAAGCATAAGATGAACACCTCAGAATTAGAGCTGACACAATTCGAAAATAAGATTCAAGCCATTCATAAGGCCGATTACATCCTGAATTATGTCATAGTTTTTACAACCATTGCGATAGCTCCGGTCGTGATGTACAAAGGACTGATGGCGGCGCAGGATGAACAATGGAAGTTGCTCGTTTTTGGAGGATTTATGCTGATCACAGGCTGTTATACCCTGGTCGTATTAGGAAGAAAATACAAAGTTGAGCTCCTCGAAACGGGGCTTGAGAAAGATAAAAACATTGAACTTATTCACTTTATCCGCAATCATTATGCGGAGAAAGCGCTGCCGCCAGCTGGAGACCATGTCTGCTTGTGGATTTTCGGCGGAATACAGAAGCAGAGTTATATTGTCAACCTTTTTGCCGCTCAACATGCTGTGGTGATAAACGTAAAGATTCAGAGGGGGATACTGGATTTTGGATCTGTAAAAAAGAAGAGGAAAGAAATTGAAGACCTTATCAATGGATTTGTGAGCAAGGAAGGGGGCTGAGGTGCATGAAATGTAAATGTAGCCCTTCATTTTATGGTTGCAGATACAGAAAAAAAATTCTTTATGGGTACAGGTGTGCATACAAAAAAAAGTAAAACAGAAAACCGCCTGCCATACAAAATGACAGACGGTCTCTGATTGGGTTGCAAATGTACCTTTAATTGTTCTGGACGGTGACGGATTTACCTGACCTTCCCACATGATTGAAAACTTTCAGGGTGATGGTTCCTTTTTCCGATACCGGCGTTGTATACACTTTACTCTGCACATCTGGTTCTGCGCCATTTGTGGTATACCTGATTTCAAATCCAGGAAGCTGCACATTGGCGTATACCTTTCCGTCCCGCTGCTGCACACCCGGCTCCGGAATCCGGTACAGAAAGCCGGCCTTGTAGTGATCAAGTCTCGGCAGCTCACGTAGTCCAATGGTACTGGTAAACGTGCTCCATGCCTGTTTGTATTCCTGACTGCTAAAAATGGCTCCCTGAGTACCACTCCATGCAGGGTCCTTTGCCCATGAACGCTCAGCAGAGCCCAGCAGCTTAGGCAATACCATATACTCCAGAAGGCCCTCAGCCACCAGCGTTTCCGACCATAGTGCGGATTGTAATCCAATAATATTGTTTTTGGATTCTGCTTTCAGCTGATCTTTATTCCTGAAAAAGGACTGCGCTACAGGCTCCCCGTATTCATTTTCGGTTGTCGTGAGGTAATAATTGTATGGGATAAAATAAAATGGCTTGTCGACATTCACAAAGCCTGCCCAATTCATGCCGTGCTCATAAAAACTATTGTTATAAGCCATATCGAGGTAGTTGTTGGTGACGTTTGAAAGTACCACCTTGAATCCTCCGTTCGCCAGTTTGTAGGCGAGATCCTCCGCGCCGGTCCCGATAATGTTGTTCCAGACATCAGTGGTGTACCCACGGCCTGACACTGTAGGATCGGTGATCCATTTTCCCTTTCCATTGACCAGTGTCTTTTTCAGACCAATCTCTTCCCATCCCGAAAGGTACAGGTGCTGCGTTTTTAAAATGTCGTTGACCTTACTGAAATAGTATTTCCACATCCCGTATACCGATCCAATAGATGGTTCTTTTTCCAGCAATTGTAATACCGCAGGAGATTTGGCCCATACGCCTTCAGGTACCTCATCTCCTCCCATATGGATGGTCTTTAGCGGGGCACCGGCCTCTGCATACATCCTGACCAGTTCGCCAGTTACTTTCCTGATAAACTGATAGGTAGAAGGGAGGGCGGGATTGATCACATTGTCGTTCCAGCCCTGAACGGAGCGATATACAGAGCTGTCCGCCCTGTCGCGTAACAGGAATTCTTCTGCTTCCTGTTTTTTACCCTTTTTCATATAATAGTCGTACCTGGCATCCATGGACTTAATGGCGGCTCTGGCGTGACCCGGGGTTTCAATTTCGGGAATGATGTCTACATAACGTGCAGCTGCGTATTTCAGCAACGCTATGTATTCTTTCCTGCTGAAATATCCGGTGCCGAAAGGATTGTCTGTTCCCGGGCCGGAACCGTAAGAGGGGGGCAACATATCGTTTGCAATCGAATGTCCACGTCTGGAGCCAATGCTCGTCAGCTCTGGTAAACCATCAATCTCAATTCTCCAGCCTTCATCGTCATTGAGGTGCAGGTGCAGGACGTTCATCTTATATAAAGCCATCAGGTCGATGATTTTGTACACCTCATCTTTCGACTGGAAATTACGCGCTATGTCCAGTAAAAAAGCGCGGTGGCCAAACCTTGGCGCATCGCTCACCTCTACCGCAGGTACAATGAGCTGTTTTCTTTTCGCTGCCCAGCTTTCCGCAGGAAGCATGGTCTTCAACGACTGGATGCCATAGAATATGCCGGAGCCCTCATTGGCGGTGATGGTGATGCCCTGAGGACCTGAACTCAGCAGGTAGCCTCCCTCAGGAGACTCACCGCGTTGAAGTACAATCGCCGGATTCGTTGTCTTTTGAGTAACTATGCCTGGTTTTTTACCTAGAAGTACTCCCAGCTCATCGGCCAGCAACTGTGCCTCTTTGGTAAACGTTGGATCACTGACAATCCTGGTATCCTGATTAACCGTAAAAGATCCTTGAAGCATTTTAATACTTACAGGTGTAGGGAAGACTATTGAAGGTGCGGAAAGGGGCAGGGTGTTCAGTTGCTCGTTATTTTTGTAGGAGGTCAGGGCGACCGCGGGTTCGATACCCGGGATGGCTTTACTTGTGTTCTTCAGGGGATGACCTTTTCCCGGTTCGCGGTCGTAAACGAGATAAAATCCGGAGGGCAATTCTGTATAATTGCGGATTTCAGGTACAGTCAGCGAAATCCTTAGACTACCGTTGCCAGCAATTTCTGTAAGTCCGGGTTTGCTGCGGATCTTAAACAGGTCTCCATTGACCTGGCTCATCTGAAGCTGCTGCTGATGGCCGGCTCCAAGGATAGGTTTCTTGATGGAGTTGAAGTAAAGGCTTAACCCAGACATCTTTATACCGCCGCTGCCACTGTTCTTCAGCACCAGCACAGGTTCGTGTTTTCCTGTTTGCTGGTCAATTTCCCAGCTGTAAGTCAGGGCAGTATGGTCATTGCCGTTGCTGCTTTGTGCAGTGCAATGCAAACAGGTCAGTGCCAAAAATAGTGCGCTCAAAACCAATGTCAGGTTGCTGCGCGTGCTCATCAGATTTCTCATGTCTCAAAACTATCATAGATCTGCCCTCAGGAATTTCCAATGATCCTGATTGGATGTAATTCTGTCCGGTATTCGCTATTCTGCCAGGCCGCGGATGTCTACTGCGTTTTGTTTTAAGGAGGCGACATATTCCTTTGGTGTAAGGCCATACTGTTTGCTGAAACTTTTGGAGAAATAGGAAGGCGTCGAGAACCCCACCTCGTAGGCGATCTGGCTGATGTTCAGCTTTCCTTCCTGAAGGTGTTTCAATGCCGCTTTGAGTCGGATGTTCTTGATAAAATCATGCACACCCATACCGGTCAGCATTTTAAATTTGGAATAGAGTACCGTTCTGCTCATCGCAGCATGCTCGCTCAGCTTTTTGTAGTCGAGATCAGCCTGTGAAAGGTGTGCTTCAATGAACACACTCATCCGCTCCAGAAATTCGCGGTCCAGCTTATTGTAATCCAGGTTCTCCGGAATCAATTCCTCCGATACCGTATATTTTCTTTTTACATTCTCCCTATTGTGAATCAGGTTATAGATGACCCTCAGCAGGATTTTATTGTTGATCGGTTTGTTGATGTAGATGTCTGCACCGGATTCATAACTGGAAATCTGACTTTCCTGATTGCTTTCTCCTGTTAACATCAGCACGGGCACGTGACTGGTCAGCAGGTTGTTTTTGGTCCTATGGCAAAACTCCAGTCCGTCCATCACCGGCATGATCAGGTCAGTGATGATCAGGTCCGGCTGGTTTTCTGTGGCTTTCTGAATGCCATCCCTGCCATCTTCAGCTTCGAAGATTTCAAAAGTCCCCGACAGGAGTATTTTCAGGTAATTCCGGATTTCCCGGTTGTCGTCCACAATAAGAATACGCTTTCCCTTGAGCAGCTGCTTCTGCTGTGGTGGAAACAGCTCTTCTGCGGCCTCCTCATTTGCCGTTTCGTCCGTATAAAGGCTAGACATGAAGGGTAGGGCACTGTCTTTAAGGGCACTGGCGGATAATTCCGAAGCTCCCGGCAGTGTAATGATGACCGATGACCCCCGGCCGGGCAGGCTCTCAATCTTCAGCTGGCCCTGGTTTCTTTTGATAAAGTCCCTGCAGATTTGCAGTCCCAGGCCTGTTCCGGTTTCTCCGGCGGTGCCCAGTGAGGGCATTGGCTGCTGGTTTTCCAGCTGTTCCAGCTGCATACCGGACATGCCCACGCCATTATCGCAGATGCTGATCGTGATCTGCTCTGCTGTATAAAAAGAGCTGATCTCAATCTCCCCGGCCACGGGAGTGAACTTGATGCTGTTACCGATGATGTTCCTGATTACCGTATTGATCATCTGATAGTCTGCATAAATTACATGTTTACTGTCGATGTCGATCCGGCAATGGATATTTTTGTTGTTCAGCTGTATCTGTGCCAGATAAATATTTTTGGCAACCAGCTCATGCAGGGAGATGTAGGAAGGCTGGTAATGGAGCTCGGCCGACTGTGTCCTTGCCCAGTCGAGTAGGTTCATCACCAGTGTATTCACCGAATGTGTCGATCGGCTGATGTCGTACACATAAGAGGTAATCTCAGAAGGTCCGAGCATATTCAGCCTGTTTTTTAGTAGGTCTGCAAGTCCTGTGAGTGCCGATATCGGGTTTTTCAGGTCATGTGCAAGGATGGAAAAGAACCTGTCTTTGGTCTGGTTGCTGCTTTCAAGCGCCTTCACTGCTGACTCCAGTTGTTCGTTTTGCACCAGGATCTGTTTCTGCTGGTTCAGAATCTTGTCGGTTTTCCTCACAATCTCCTTATTTACCTCTTCCAGGTTCTCATTCTGCAGCTTGATCTTTTCGTTACTTTCCAGCAGGAAGGAGTTGCTCTCCGACAGTTCCATGGTCCGCATTTCCACTTCCTGTTTCAGCTGCCGGTTCCGTTTTTTCACCTCGGAAAGGCGGAGGTAAAATATACCCAGTACTAAGCCTGATATCATCAGCAAAAGCAAACCCATAAACCACCAGGTTTTCCAGAATGGCGGGGTAATGATGAGTTCAATGCTGGCAGTCCGGTCAGACCATTCTTTATTGTTCTTCAGACCACGGATGCTAAGCGTGTAAGTTCCAGGATCCAGGTTGGTATAAGTCAGTTTGTTGAGCCGTTGTAGTTTATGCCACTCACCGTCCAGGCCTTCAAGTTTGTACTGGTACTGCTTATGCTCATCTGAAGTGTAGTTCAGGGAAGCGAATTCAAATGAAAAGGAGGACTGCTTATAAGAAAGCACAATTTGTTTCACCTCGCTGATGGCCGCTTTAAGTGGCGAAGGGTCATCCTCATCACCTGCAACGTTCACATCTTCATTGAACAGCTGAAACCTGGTGAAAAGGATAGGAGGATCATAGTTTAAGGGGCTTATTTTTGCGGGGTTGAATACGTTGAAACCATTTCGTCCACCAAAATAAATCTGCCCGGTATGGTCAATGCATTTTGCATATTTGAACTCATCTGCCTGGAGTCCATCTGCAGTAGAGAAATTCTCAAAGGTCTTTGTCTTCAGGTTATATTTGCTGAGCCCCTTATTGGTGCTGATCCATACGGCACCGCGACCATCACCAATGACTGCGCCAATGGCATCATTGGACAACCCGTTGTCGGACAGTAGTACTTCATTGGTCAGGTGGTAGGGATCAAAAACGTTCAGTCCATAGTTTGTGCCAATCCAGAGCTTGCCGTCTTTGTCATCCCAGATGGAGGTCACACTTTCATTGCTCAGCTTCTTGCTGTTTTTCTGGTAGTGTCCGCTGGTAGGTGTATAGGCCGTGAAATTCCTGTCGCGTTCGTTGAACTTGTTCAGCCCGCCGCCATCGGTCCCAACCCAGATGGTGCCGGCATCATCCTCGTGTATGGTCAGGATGTGGTTGCTGCTGATGCTCTTCGGATCAGTGCGGCGGTTGATAAACCTGTTGAATGTTCCACTGTCTTCATTATACAGGTTGAGCCCAGCACCGTACGTGCCTACCCACATCCTGTTTTTGCTGTCGCGGAAGATGGAAAAGGCATAGTTGCTGCTCAGACTATTTGGATCAGAGGGGTCATTTTTCAGATGTTTCCAGGACTGTTGCTCATAGTTGAAGATGGAAATGCCATCCCCCCAGGTACCGAGCCAGAGGTTGTGGTTCCTGTCTTCATTGATGCTCAGCACAAAGTTACCACAGATTCCTGCCTTTCCCGACTGGTGCAAAAAATGTTTGAACTTGCCGTCCGCAGGGTTAAAAAGGTTGAGCCCGCCACCATCTGTTCCAATCCATATGCGGTGAGCGGCGTCTTCAAATATAGTGTTGACAATGTTGTTGCTCAGGCTGTTTTTCGTTTGCTCATACTTATAGTGAACAAAGTTGGACTCATCGGCACTGACCATAGAGATGCCCGCGTTCGTCGTGCCGAGCCAGATGTTCCCTTTAGCATCTCTTTTAATGCAGTTTATGGAGTTGCTCCCAATGCTGGTGAAATCGTTGTCGATGTGCCGGTAAGCGATGGATTGCTGACTGGAGGGATTGTAAATGGCGAGGCCGCCATTCTCTGTGCCGATCCACAAATTCCCCTTTAGATCCTCCTCCATGCAGAGCAGGAAGTTGTGTATAGTTTGATCCGAGCCTGTCTTCTCAAAGTTAATACGCCTGAACCCCTGTGTCGTAGCATCAAATAAATGGAGCCCGCCACCATAAGTGCCTAGCCATATCCGCTTTTTCGAATCCTGGAAAATGAAGCGGAGGTGGTCATCTGACAGTCCTTTTCCGCTTCCGTTAGCGACGCTGAACTGCCGGACGATCGCGCCGGAAGGCGAGATGATAAAGAGCCCTGAGTTTGATGTCCCTACCCAGATGTTTCCTTTATCATCTTCGGTTACACAGGCAATGGCACCGATTGTCCCGTAATGTTTGTAATATCCGGTGCTCTTATTATAGACATACAGACCTTTGCTGCTGCTGCAGATCCATAAGTTATCTTTCTTATCTTTATACAGGTATTGAATGCTGGTACTGACCTGGAGATTCTTGGGAAGCAGTTCTCGGGGCGACAGAAAGCGTTCCTTCTCCATATCCAGCATATTTAGTCCGCCACCGGCGGTTGCCACCCATAGATGATGCAGCTTATCTTCCACAATGCCTTTAACATCGTTGGAGCTGATGGTGTTTTTGCTGGAGGCACTTCGGCGATAAGTGCTGAAATGGTAACCATCGTATTTGTTCAGCCCGTCTCTCGTACCAAACCACATAAAGCCATGATGATCCTGAAAGATGGTCTGCACCACGCTGTTGGAAAGCCCCTGGCTTGTTCCGATCTGGCGAAACTTGAGGTTCGTAGGTTGTGCGCAGACGGTAATGGTTAGAAAAAAGCAAATTTTAAAGAGGATCAGGTGAGTAATTCTCATTCAGTTCTGGTTAGGTGTTGATTTCATTACAATTTATCAATTATTTGCAGAAAATGTTGCCGTTTACACTGTTAAAATTAAATTGCGGACGGAATTACTGTTAAATAGGATTATAGGAAAAGTTTAAAACCAGCCTCCGCGTATTATTGTAAGGAGAATAACAAAGGGCTAAACCAACTACTTCCTGCTTAACGATGACCAACCAAATCAACCATTTCCTGATCACCTATATATTATGTTCTATGGCGCTGACCGTTAAATCCCAGGAGTTCTTTGACGACTTTAACGGCAAGCGACTGGATACTAAGGTATGGGAGAAGGTGAACCGGAAGTGGGGGGAGGATACCACAAAGGCCAGACATGGTGGGGTGATTGGCAGGAATGTTTTCCTGAAAGATGGTAACCTGGTGATTCAGGCCAATGGCAATCTGTACAAAGGGATCGTCTGGGGCCATGGGCAGAAAACCAAAGTAGGGGGTGCCATCTCTACCCGCCAGAAGTTCGCCTCAGGCAGCTATGAGATCCGTGCGAAGATCTGCCCGCAACCAGGGGCATTGTCGGCATTCTGGACTTACTACAATCAAAATGACAGCATCAACCATGAAATAGATTTTGAGTTTCCTGGCAAAAATCAGGAACCCAATGGCCCAAAGGATTCAGACATCCATTGGGGACTGATGACCAACTGGCGTGGTGTGAAAGCTCATGAGTTTAAAAATGCCGATAAATATTTTGGCAACCAGACTGATGGCCAGTATCACCTTTACCGCTTTGAATGGCATACCGGTAGTAAGGAAGAAAAGCGACGCGTGGAATGGTATTATGACAATCAGCTGCTGCACACTTCGTATGATATGGTGCCTACCATCGCCTCGAATTTTTGGGTCGGGATCTGGTTTCCATGGTGGATCGGCAATGCAGATTTCAATAGCGACTATATGTATGTCGACTGGATCAGGATCCGGCCTTTCCATGAACAGGGGGATCAGCTGCGGCAGGAATAACGGACATCGGAAAAAACAAGAACCATAATACATAAAAAAACAAAATCAAATTAATGCTCAGCGCCCTGTTAAATAGCTAACTAAACCAAACAACAGATTATGAACAGAATTTTTACTAAAAAACAACTGCCACCAGGATTGGAAGTTTTGGGATTCCGGGTTTTGCCTACCTTCATGGTATGTGCTTTACTCTGCTTGCCAGCACCTGCATCGGCAAGCCTGAAGGCCAACGTTGCGGTTCAGGTGCCGCAGAGCCAGCAGCAGCTCACAGGTACGGTGACCGATGATGAAAATATTACCGTGCCAGGTGTGAGTGTGACCGTAAAAGGAACTAAAATCAGCACGGCTACCAATTCCGATGGTGTTTTTAAGGTTGCTGCTGCTCCCGGAGCTGTACTGGTCTTTTCCATGTTGGGCTTCCAGACACAGGAAGTAACTGTAGGCAGTCAAAAAGTACTCAGCGTACAGCTGAAGTCGACCTCCAAACAACTCACTGAGGTAATGGTAGTGGGCTACGGTTCAAAAAACAAAAGTACCTTTACCGGCTCAGCAGTTACACTCAAAGCGGAAGACCTGAACAAGTCATCTTTGTCTTTGGCAAACATGCTTCAGGGACGCGCAGCGGGTGTGCAGGTAAGCCAAAGCAACGGAACACCCGGTGCGGCACTGTCCATCCGGATCCGTGGTACCAACTCCATCAACGCCAATTCGGAACCTCTATATGTGATTGATGGATTCCCGGTAAGTGATCAGGTAGGATTTTCCCTCAACCCTGATGATGTAGCCTCTATCACCATTCTGAAGGATGCGGCATCCACAGCGATCTATGGTGCAAGGGGAGCTAATGGGGTCATCCTGGTGACCACCAAAAGTGGCTCTGGACGCAAAAGCAGCCTCAATGTGCACAGCTATGGCGGTTTTCAGAACGTTGTGGAGCAGTTCGACCTGATGAATGGCTATCAGAATGCCTTGCGCATCAATGAAATCTCCAGACAGGAAGGCAATACACCTCCCTATTCTGCAGGCAGACTGGATTCCCTGCAACAGGGGATATTGGGTACCGACTGGCAGAAACAGGTGTTCAGGACGGCTTATGTGAATAACCATAACCTCAGTTTTGAAGGTGGAAGTGCCAAAACGAATGTGTTTTCGAGCTTCGACTACATGGATCAGGCAGGGGTAGTGGTGAAGTCAAACTACAAGCGTATCGGTGGACGTGTGAACGTCAACCATGAGATCAACGATAAATTTAAAATGTCAGCAAGGGTATTTGGAAACTATGGCATCCAGAATGACCTTCCCCTGGCACCTTCTTCCATCAATGGGTTCCTCAAGCAGGTGCTGAAAGCAAACCCTGCTTCAACATTCGACAGTGGGATAAGTGCGCGTCGTGATGCGCAAAACCCTTTACACTTCCTCGAAGCGGAAGACCGTGAGAATTCGACCTTCAGAACGCAGGCTTATTATACGCTTCAATATGAACCTATCAAAAACCTCGTATTGCAGTCGGACTTGGGTGCCGACCTGTCCCGCTCAGAAGCACTTTACTTCGCACCATCTACAGTGATCAGCGCCCAGGCAACAAAAGGGAGAGGCAGCGTTACCAATATTGATGAGCGTGACCTGATCATCAACCCAACGGCAAACTATACCTTCAATAAGTCCGGCCACAATACGAAGCTCCTTCTGGGATACAATGGCCAGAAGTATATGTACAAAGAGGTGGGTACCAATGCCACAAACTTCAGTAGTGATGAGCTGGGGTATGACAATCTGGGGGTTGCTTCGGTATTTCAGGCCTACTCCAGCAAAACGCAGATCAAACGCAAGAGCTGGTTCGGACGTATCGACTATGATTACAAAAACAAGTACATCTTCACAGGTACCTACCGTATTGATGGCTCGTCAGTATTTGGTGCAAATAATAAATTGGGATATTTTCCTTCGGCAGCAGTAGCATGGAACTTTAATGAAGAGAGTTTTGTCAAAGACCTGGGCATCCTTCAATCAGGAAAGCTACGCGTCAGCTACGGGATTACTGGTAATGACCGCATTCCAACGGGTATCTCACAGGCTACTTTCTCCAGTGACAATTCTACTAAGTACACCTTCGATGGCGTCTCAACAGTGAATGGAATTGCCATCACCAGACTTTCCAACCCTGACCTGAAATGGGAAGAAACGAATGCGCTGGATCTGGGCTTAGACTTCAGCTTTCTCGGAAACAGGATCATCGTGGAGGCAGATTATTATAACAAGGTTACCAAAGACTTGCTGTTAGATCGTACCATTGCCTCCTCCAATGGATTCCAGACCCGTTTTGGAAATGCAGGTGAGGTCACCAACAAAGGCTTCGAGCTCTTCCTCCAAACCAGGAATATTGATGCCAAAGGTTTTAAATGGAATACCACTTTCTCCTACGCCAGCAACAAGAATGAAGTAACCTCATTGGGTACTAATAATGCGGACATCTATGTGGGGAACTTCAAGCCGGAAGGAAATGCCAACTTTGAAACTCCTTTTATTGTCAGGGTAGGCGAACAGATCGGCTCTATCTATGGTTATGTGTATGATGGCATCATCCAGACAGGTGACCCGGTGCTGACCACCACACACCCGAATGCGGAAGCAGGTGACCCTAAGTTCGTGGATGTGAACGGCGATGGTATTGTCAATGCGGATGACCGGGTGATCCTGGGATCTGCAGTTCCAAAGTTCAACTTTGGCTTCACCAACAGTTTTACTTATAAAGGATTTGAGCTGGACATCGTGATGCAGGCACAAACGGGTGGTAAATTGGTAAATGTGCAGAAACTGGATCTCCTGAACCCGATTTCTTCAGGCAATGGGCTGGCACAACTGGTGACCGATACCTGGTCGGAAGATAATCCTACAGGAAGCATTCCTGCCAGAGGATTTTATGGTAACACTCACGGTGGATGGGTAAACTCAAGATTTGTAGAAAGTTCTAATTTCTTAAGGTTGAAAAATGTTACTTTAGGGTATACGAT
>NZ_ABCM01000024.1 GCF_000170795.1 Pedobacter sp. BAL39 | reverse complement strand
TTCAGAGAAGAGGGTGATCTGTACAATCCTGCCGGGAACTTGTCTTTAGGGATTTTAGCCGCGTTGACTTGTGTAGAGAGTCTTGTTTTTGCTGCATAGTAGATCACACCTTCGTGGGTGGCCACGATGAAAAAGGTCTTACCCTGGTTTTGTGCAAAGAAGGCGTCGTTTGACAGGATTTTCAGGTTAAATGCCTGTGCATCGGTATTGTTGATCTGTGTGACGATGCCCGAGGGTTTTGCCTTTGGAACATCGAAAGTTTTGGTGCTGCCATCTTTAAAGGTAACATTGACCTTATAACTCTTCGCAGGATCTGCCGTAAGGTAAAAGGAGCCCATGCCCAGGTGTGTAGAGTTGAAAGTAGTAAGGGCATTGCCTTCATTATCAGTCACGGTACCTTTGAGGTCTATTCCTAAGCCATTCGGGCTAAGTGATTTGAAACCAATGCGCATGGCCAGTCCGCTCACCAGCTCGCCACCTTCAGGAAACATCTGGAAGTCGTTAACGCTTGCTGTTGGTTTAATCTGGAACGAAGAGCTGACGGTGGTCAGTTCGCTCAGGACGATGTCCGTAATGAGCTCCCCGTTTTTGATTTCATTTTTCTTGGGATCGATCTTAATTCTGAGCATCCCATTCTGGTCGGTGGTACCTTTTCCTTTGGCTACGGTTTCATAATTAGAGACGACCTTCCAGTTTACGACTTTATTGGCCTGGACTACATTGTCTGCATTTTTATACTGTACGACCGCATCAATCAGCTGGCTTTTGTCGGTTTGTGTTGTCTTATAGCTAAAGTGGGTATTTATCTGTTTGTCGATGGCCTCTCCGACAGTGATGGTCTTATTGAAAAAATACTGATCACCGGAGTTCATCATCCATACGGTATACGCGCGGATGTAATAGTTGTCCTGTTTGTAGGTGCCTGGCGTCAGGGGAATATTTCCGGCAACGACACCATCCGCCAGGGGCAGCTTGATGGTTTGCACGAGGGAGTCGCGGCTGTTGACGACATCCAGGTAAACGATCTTGCTCAGCTGTGAGGGCAGGTTTTGCTCCATGGTCACATAAGCCTTAAACCAGATGGTATCGGCCACGCTGTAGTAGGGCTTGTCGAAGTGGACATAAACTTTTTCTACAGGGAATTGCTCGGCGATTTTTTTGGTCTTGGTCAGGATATTATCTAAGACTACGCTGTCCTGTTGCTGCGCCTGTGCGGAGAATTGCAGGGCGACAGAAAACAGAAGGAAGGTAATGATGAAGTTTAAAGATCTCATTAAAATAGTTGAATACGGTTAACATGGCTAATATATTCATTTATGGCCTGAGTAGCCTCATTATCCTTGATCTTTAACATTTTTTGACAATTGCAGGGAGGGTTGGAAACGCCTGAGGCAGGACTCCAGCCACAGAAAAAGGCCGGTCTTGTAAATGACCGGCCTTTTGAGCATGATGTATTATTTTCGTTATTTGAATTCGATCACAAAGTCGTTTAACGGTGTGCGTACTTTCTTCAGGTTCACCAGCCAGTCGCCGGCAGCATCCCTGTATCCCAGAGGTAACAAAGTAGTGCTGCGCAGTCCTAGGTCTTTAAGGCCCAGCAGTTCGTCAAGCGCAGCCGCCTGGAAACCTTCCATTGGCGTGGCGTCTACTTTCAGGAAAGCAGCTTCAGTAATGGCTACACCAAATCCAATGTAAGCTTGTTTTGCAGCATGTGTAAAGTTTTCTTCCTCACTCCTTGCTGTATAATTGGCTACGAGGTTATTGACATAATCAGAGTTGCTGTCTCCTGGAAGTCCGCGTTCCTGATGTGTGCGTGCAAAAACAGCCCTGATGTTTTCCTCGGTATAGTTTTCCCATGCAGCAAAGATGAGCAGGTGTGAGCAGTCGGTAATCTGCGACTGGCCATAGGCTACCGCTTTGATTTTTTCTTTCAGCTCAGGGTTGGTCACCACAATAATTTTGTAAGGCTGCAGGCCTGAAGAGGTTGGCGCCAGGTGTGCTGCCACAATGATCTGATCAACTTTGTCCTGTGAAACCGGTTCGCCGTTCATTTTTTTGGTGGCATAACGCCATTTTAATGCTTCAATTGCACTCATATCTCTTGTTTCTTGTTTTCTTTATGATGGCATTTGTTAACACCGTTAGCAAATGTAGTCACGTTATTGATGAAGGAAAAAAAAATCGGTGCTTATGACTTTTAGATGATATCGAAAAATTATGCGGGAATTATTTGGAAGGAGGACAATAATTTGTTAAACTCGTATAATGTTATGCGCGCATAGCTTCTGCTAGATTTACAAAACATAGGGTAATGAAATTTGTTATGTTTTCATTATCCCTGGTTCCTTCAGAAGACGCACATCATGAGCACTATTAAATCTAACCAAATATGAAAAAGATCCTACTCATTTTTTTACTGGGTTTGCCTGTTTTAGGTTTTTCCCAATCCTTCCAGGTGAACCTGCAGGGGCAGAAGCAGATCGGAATGGCGGGTGCCGGTACAGGGCTTGCCATGGACGAGGCTGCCATTTTCTTTAACCCCGGTGCCGTATCCTTTTTGAAGCAGAATGGTGTGCAGGCAGGGGTAAGTCCCCTCTACCTTAAAACGGCCTTCAGGCAGACGGGCTCGGCAATTACAGAATACAACAAGGATAAAATTGCCACTCCGGCGATGGCCTATGCGGTGTTTGGTTCCCCGGAAAACAAGTTGCGCTTCGGTATCGGCGCGTATACACCTTTTGGCGGAGCAATGCATTGGAAGGACGATTGGACCGGTAGGTATACCGTTACGTCCCTCGATCTGCAGGCCATTTACATACAACCTACAGTGAGCTTAAAGCTGGGTGATTATGTTGGTATTGGTGGCGGTCTGGTGTATGCATTAGGAAAAGTAGATCTTCAGCAAGCACTTCCGCTGACACGTGAAAACGGTGAAGCAGGAACGGCACAACTGAAAGGTCATTCTAAAGATTTTGGCTGGAATGCTGGTATTTATATCAACACCCAGGCAGGGATTACCATAGGAGTGACCCACCGCTCGCAGGTTACGGCCAATGTGGATGACGGCGATGCCATCTTTGTGGGCCCATCTTCGTTACAGCCTACTCTGCCAACAAAGTTTACTGCAGCGCTACCGCTGCCGGCGACAACCTCTATCGGTTTTGGGATCTATCCATCGGAAAAAGTAACGCTGGCCCTGGATGTCAACTGGGTGCACTGGCACAAATATAAAGAGCTGGCTTTCGACTATGATAACAATGCGACGATTCCTGATACGCGCTCTGCCCGTAATTACCATGATGCTGCAGCCTTTCGTCTCGGCTTCCAGCATCAGACAACGGCAAAACTGGCCCTTCGTGCGGGGGTAGGTTATGCGCTCACGCCCGTGGATGATGAACATGTTACTGCTGAAGTGCCCGATGCCGACCGACTGTTGCTCAGTGCCGGGATAGGCTATCAGGGGACTAAAGGGTTTGGCGTAGATCTTTCTTTCCTTTATGAAGACGTGATGTCGAGACAGCAGACCAACGGAGAGTCTGGCCTGAGTGGAGAATATAAAACAAGGGCTTACATCCCTGGGATTTCCTTCTCCTATAAATTCTAGTGACCGCATTGTAATCATCAAAATATAAATCAAATGAAACCAACATATATCATCAGAAGTGTACTGGCAGTCGCAGTTGTTGCAATGGCATCCTGCAAGCCGGAGTTTAAGGAGGTTACTCCTTCAAAAGGAACGGCAGACTTTAGCAGGTACATTGCTATAGGTAATTCCCTGACCTCAGGATATGCCGATCGCGGCCTATACCTGGAAGGACAGAAAAACTCGTATCCCGAATTGATTGCCCAGCAACTGAAAGCAGTAGGCGGGGGCAGCTTCAGCTCTCCCTTTTTTAATCAAGATCAGGCCAACGGATCGGGTTACATGATCCTGAAGGGCTTTAACCCTAATGGTACACCGATCATTGGCGCTGAAACCTCAGCACTGGCCGTACGGAACCAGGTGACACGTCCGCCTGTGGGTACGGTAACCCTATACACCAAATATACCGGAGAGCTGAACAACTATGGCGTGCCCGGAATCAAGCTGGACCAGGTAGATTTTGCACCACTCGGATATTTCAATGGCTTTTATGAACGCCTGCTGCCCGGCGATGTAGGGCCGGCAGGGACTACTTACATTGATTTCGTGATGCAGAAAGATTTTACCTTCTTCAGCATGTGGTTGGGTAACAACGATATCCTTGGTTATGCAAGTGGTGGTGGTGTGGGAGACGTACCAACCCCAAAGGCGACATTCAGCACTAAATACCAGGCAACCCTGAACAGGCTCACTTCAAAAGGTGCAAAAGGGGTGGTCGCTACCATTCCGGATGTGACGATTACACCTTACTTCAGGACGGTGACACTGGCGACCTTACTCGCCGCAGTTCGTGCCACACCTAATGGTGCAGGTGTGGAAAACCTATACATCAGTACAGCTACAGGTACCCGTATCGCAACAGCTGAGGATCTTTTTACACTTACACTAAGCTCTGATGGGGTGTTTGGTGTGCCAAACCAGGCAAACATCCCTTATGGTCTGCATCCGCTGAACCCTATAGAAAATAAATATGTATTGGATAAGGATGAGGTCGCGACTGTAATGGACTTCACAACGGCCTACAACAACACGATTAAGTCGGCAGCCAACGCTGCGGGACTTGCAGTGGTAGACGCAGGGGAACTGCTGAAGACTTATGGTGCGGGTGCCAAGGTAAGCGGTATTGCAGTGAGTTCTGCATACATCCGCGGGAACCTGTTTTCTCTTGATGGAATTCACCTTACACAATTGGGGTATGCCATCGTTGCAAATGAATTCATCAAGTCCATCAATGCCAAGTATGGTTCGTCTATTTCTACGGTTGATGCCGCTAAATACAGGGGCGTGAAATATCCATAGCTACCGGGAAAGGGTAAGTGGGCATAAAATTAAAAGAGCGGCTGATGTCATCAGCTGCTCTTTTAATTTTATGCCGATAGTCCCGAACTACTTATGTTTGAGCGTTGCCTTAAAAGAGCTTCTCCAGTTTTTCCCTTTTTGGAAGGATGACCATTTTGCAGTAAGGCTGGCTGCCGTTTTTGTTGAAGTAATCCTGATGATAATTCTCTGCTACATAAAAAGGGGCTGCTTTAGTGATGGCTGTAACGATGGGCTTTTGAAATACCTTACTCGCATTCAATTCTTTTTTGTACTGTTCGGCAATTTTCTTCTGTTCATCATTATGATAAAAGATAACTGACCTGTACTGCGTACCCACATCAGCACCCTGACGGTTGAGGGTGGTGGGATCATGACTTTTCCAGAATACCTCCAGTAACTCGTCATATTTAATTTTCTGAGGATCGTAGGTCACTTCGATCACCTCGGCATGTCCGGTTGTTCCGGTACATACGTCCTCGTAACTTGGATTGGCAACGTTGCCGCCTTCGTATCCCGACCTTACGGCAGTCACCCCATTGAGTTGCTGGAAGAGTGCTTCTGAACACCAGAAACATCCCATACCAAAGGTTGCTTTCTGCAATTTTGCAGACTGTGCCTTGCTGCTGAAAACAGAAAAGAATAAGAGGAGGATGATTGATAGCTGCTTCATAATTGTAATGATAAGATGAAAAAAACCTTTTTCAAAAGATATTACGTAGGGATGCTGCGGATAGTTTGCAGTGCAGCAGATGAAGGCCACTTAATTACAATCTGCTGATAAAAAAACGCTGCCGACTGCTTTTTTGTGGATAACTTAACTTTTTTATCAATAGCCGGTTATACGGCATAAAGCTTGTGGCAGAATGTTTATCAACAATTGTTTCTTAGCTTTAACCATCAATATTTATTAAAACCATCGATATGTCAACACCTTATATTCCAAGTTTAGATCTGGGCTCCTACATTAACGGAAATGATGCGCAGCGTAAAAAATTCTCTGACGAATTGGGCAGGGCATTCAATGATTCCGGTTTTGTGACCATCACCAACCATGGACTTAGTCAGGAGCTGATCGACAAGTTGTATCAAAACATCCAGGCAATGTTCAGTCTTTCTCCTGATCAGAAGAAAAAATATGAAAAGATAGCGCTTGCCGGGCAACGTGGTTATACCAGTCCGGGTAAGGAAACAGCGAAAGGTGCGAAAACTGCCGATTTAAAGGAGTTCTGGCAAATCGGGCAGGAGGTGCTGGATAACGATCCGATCAAGTTCGAATATCCGGCAAATGAATATCTGGAAGAGATTCCTGAGTTTAACGAAGTGACACGTGAGATTTACCAGCGTCTGGAAAGCAATGGAAAACATCTGTTGCGTGCGATCGCTACTTATCTGGAGCTCCCTGTAGACTATTTTGATCAGCATGTGCACAATGGAAATTCCATCCTGCGTGGCATACATTATTTTCCAATTGAAAATCCGGATGCTTTGCCTGATGATGCGGTCCGTGCCGGTGCACATGAAGACATCAACCTCATTACCCTATTAATTGGGGCAAGTGCGGATGGGCTGGAAGTGTTGACACGCAACGGTGAATGGTTGCCAATCAAAGCGGGGCATACGGATATTGTGGTGAATGTAGGAGATATGCTGCAACGACTGACGAACAACAAACTGCGGTCGACCACACACCGGGTGGTAAACCCGCCAAGGGAGCTGATGAAGACTTCCAGATTCTCCGTTCCTTTCTTTCTGCATCCACGTGCCAATATGGACCTGGCCAGCCTGCCTTCTACGATTGATGCCGAACATCCCAAGGTTTATTCGGATATGACGGCAGGGGAATACCTTGACGAACGTCTGAGAGAGATCGGCCTGAAGATGTAAATGAAATAAAATCTATGATAGAAAAAATCCCCCGGGTCATCTGTTGTGATCCGGGGGATTTTGCTTGTTAAGGCCCCTTTTATATATTAAAGATTTCCTTTTGCTATAGCGCGGTAGATGGCGTCCTGGATTCTTGGGCGGATGCGCATGTTGCCTAGCTTTTCGGTGACACTGGGGTTTACACGGTTGGAGAGGAATACATATACCAATCCTTTTGCCGGATCAACCCATACACAGGTTCCTGTGTAACCTGTATGTCCATATGTTTGTGGCGAGGCCAGTTCCGAAGGGTAACGTTTGCTGGAATCAGGATCCCACCTGTCGAAGCCCAGACCTCTTCTGCTGACCTCAGATTGTTTTTTGGTAAAGGTATCCACGGTCTCGGGCTGAAAGTATTGGGTGCCGCCATAACTGCCTCTGTTGAGGAGCATCTGGTAGAGAATGGCCACGTCGTTTGCACTGGCAAATAGTCCGGCATGCCCGGAAATCCCCCCAGCAAGGGCCGCACCCTGATCATGGACGTACCCTTCCAGTAAAGTTTTGCGGAAGTAATTGTCCTGTTCTGTAGGGACGATTTGTTCTTTGCTGAACCTGTTGCGGGGCAGGAACCCTGCGGTCTGCATTCCCAGGGGTTTGTAGAAATTCTCCCATACATAATCGTTCAGCGGTTCTCCGCTCAAACGTTCCACAATATCTTTCATCACATACATGCTGATGTCGCTGTAGACATATTTTCCGCGGGTCCTGATGGGCGCATTGAGCATCTTCGGCCACATGACCTCTTTAAAATAATCCTTTCTGACGTAATAGTTGTCGGCCACCTTTGTCGGGTAAGCAGCACTGGAATCCCGGCTGTAGTCGCCTGTTTTTACGGCATCATGAAAAGGGATGTAAGGGATAAAACCAGCCTGGTGGAGCATGGCTTCCCTGACCATGATCGGGTTCATGGGCGTCAGGCGTGCCTTAGGGATATACGCACCGATATTGGTATCGAGGTTAAGTTTATGCTGTTCCACAAGGCGCATTACCGACGGGGTGGTGGCTGTGGTTTTGGTAAGGGAGGCCAGGTCAAAAATATCGGTTACCCGTTCAGGAAGGCCTCCATAAGTATGGTTGCCATAGGCTTTGTTGAAGATGACCTTACCATCTTTGGCGACAAGCACGACCATGCCTGGAGCAGCCTTGGCATTGAGGGCCTCATTAACGATGTTGTCTATTTCCCGAAGGTTGTTGGAGTTGATGCCCGCATCTTCAGGAAGGGTATATTTGAGTCGGCTGACAGTGGTGCTGAAGCCCTTTCCGGAGGTGTACTTCATCGAGTAGTTATTACTAAGCCGGCCGCTGGCCGCTATACCGCCAAAAATGACTTGTGGCACAATGGTTGCCGCCTCATCTGTATTCTGCATAGACCAGATCAGGGGCGTTTTCAGTTCGTCAAAAGCAATAAGGCTGCCGGTTTCACCAAAAAGGGTGAGGATGACCTTTTTGCTTTTTGATACATTGCGGATGAAGTTCATGTTGCGCGGATCAGCGCTGGCCGCTACTGGAAGCGAAATGATGACCGTGTTGAAATACTTGAGGTCATCTTCGAGCGCGTCCAATGTAGGTGCACCTCTGTACTGATCCAGGGAAAAAGGGCTGACTTTGGTGTACTTGTTCAGTAGGCTGTCAAATGTCGTCTGAAAGCTGAACCCCAACGCCACAGAAGCAATATTCTGCTGTTCGAGCTTCTTAATGGGAATGAGCTGCTCCTCGTTATTGAGGAGTGTCGTGGTGTTGCTGACGGCATTAAGACTGCTGAGTTTTTGCTGGTTCTGCTGGTGGTCCTGTGCGCAGGCATTGAAGGTAAATAGCGCGATGACACTGGTGAAGACGATCCCTGCAAGGTTGTTTTTTATCATAGGTATTTTTTGTTGAACGATTCCCGCATTAAAGATAGAAAAAGGAATAACGAATCCCGGCGGGAAAGCGTATGGAATAAAATGAAAAGGCGGTAATCTATGATTCCTGACCATTAAAAAACAATTATATTCTATTGAAAAAAACGGGATGAGCCTTATTTTGCCTAAATTAGCAACCTTTACTATAAATCGATAAATGTCAGATATCATACAACTTTTACCGGATAGTGTTGCAAATCAGATTGCTGCGGGAGAGGTGGTACAACGCCCGGCATCAGCCGTGAAAGAGCTGCTGGAGAATGCCATTGATGCAGGGGCGACGAAGATACAGTTGATTTTGAAAGATGCCGGCAAGGCATTGATACAAGTGATCGACAACGGCTGCGGCATGAGCATCACAGACGCGCGCATGTGTTTTGAACGCCATGCCACCTCGAAGGTGCGTAAGGCGGAAGACCTTTTTGCGATACGTACCATGGGTTTCCGCGGTGAGGCGATGGCTTCCATTGCGGCGATTGCGCAGGTGGAGCTGAAAACACGGAGGCATGAAGATGAGCTGGGTACGCTGATTCATATTGAAGGATCGGAGGTCGTTAGCCAGGAGCCTGTAGCGGCATCTGAAGGAACGAGCATCTGCATCAAGAACTTATTTTTCAATACCCCGGCGAGGAGAAACTTTTTGAAAAGTAACCCTGCGGAGATGCGTCACGTAATTGACGAATTCCAGCGGGTGTCACTGGCTTATCCTGCCATTGCTTTCAGTCTGCACCATGATGGGGTGGAGATTTACCGGCTCCCTTCCTCCGTATTGAAACAACGTGTTGTCCATCTTTTTGGAAATAACTATAACCAGCGGTTGATCCCCGTAGAGGAGGAGACGAGCATCATCAACCTAAAGGGGTTTATTGGCAAGCCTGAGTTCGCCAAGAAAACCAGGGGTGAACAGTTCTTTTTCGTAAACAATCGCTTTATCAAAGATAATTATCTGAACCATGCGGTGAACAGGGCTTATGAAGACCTGCTTCCCGATGATCATTTTCCCTTATATGTGTTGTTCATAGACATCGATCCTGCAAAGATCGATGTGAATGTACATCCAACGAAAACAGAGATCAAATACCTGGATGAGAAGTCCATCTATGCGATTCTCCATTCGGCGGTGAAGCGTTCTTTGGGACGTTTTAACATCAGTCCGACGATTGACTTTGATCAGGAGACGGGTTTCAGCGGCATGATTACACCGAAGGCTCCTGAGGAGATTGTGCCACCGAGCATTTCTTTCAACCCGGATTTCAATCCTTTCAGTGAGGACAAACCTCAGAAGGAGACTCACTTTTCCAGAAACTACAGTGGTGGCATTTCTCCTAGCACCAAAAACTGGGGTTCCCTGTATGAGATCGCCAACCATGCACCAGAGGAACAGACCTCCATGGAGCTGCCGGGTCTGCCTGCCGATGATTCACTCGTACCCGTACAGAAGCAGCTGATGCAGCTCCACAACAAGTACATCATCTCTCAGATCAAGTCGGGACTGATGGTGATCGACCAGCAGGCCGCACATGAGCGCATCCTTTATGAGCGTTTTAGTCTTCACCTGGAAGACCGTAAGGGTGCTTCCCAGCAAAGTCTTTTCCCACAGACGGTCACTTTGAGTCATAACGACTATGAATTGGCTAAAAGTTTGCTGGATGACATAAAAAGTTTAGGCTTTGAAGTAAGAGAGTTTGGTAAAAATACGTTAGTTATAGAAGGGATCCCGGTAGACCTGGGAAGCAACAACATTAACGAAACACAGCTGTTTGAGCACCTGATTGAAGGATTTAAGAATTCTCAGCAGGAGCTGAAGCTGGACAAACGTGATGCACTTGCCCGGAGCATGGCGCGTAACAGCTCCATCAAAAGTGGTGCGGTGTTGGGCCAGCAGGAGATGAATACACTCATTGAAGAGCTTTTCGCCTGTAAAAGTCCTAACTTTAGCATTAGTGGTAAACCCGTGATTCAGACCATTGGGCTTACTGAACTGGATAAAAAATTTGATAAATAAACATAAATGAACAACATTAACCTGCCGCCGGTAGTAAAAAACCTGCTCATCATCAATGTGCTGTTTTTTGCGGCCAAATATGTGCTGAACAACATCGGACTGGCCAACCTTGATTATCTGTTGGGGGCCTTTTATATCGACTCCCCGTTTTTCAGGGTATGGCAACTGGTAACCTACATGTTCATGCATGGCGACATTGCACACATTTTCTTTAACATGTTCGCCCTTTTTATGTTCGGCGGTGTGATAGAGAGCCGCTGGGGGGCGAAACGGTTCCTTAATTTTTACCTGATTACAGGGCTGGGAGCAGTAGCGCTTCAGCTGGGGGTGCAGGCATATGAGGTTTACCACATTACCGGTTCGATATTCAACAGTGGCATTACGGATATGGAATTGGTGAACCAGGGCATCCAGGCGAACATTTCAATCCCAGGCCTGTCTGAGGAAGAGAAAAATACACTTTTGGGCATTTATGGTTTTCCTATGGTAGGGGCCTCTGGTGCGGTCTTCGGGCTGCTGGTTGCCTTCGGGATGTTGTATCCAAATACGGAGTTGTACATCATGCTGATCCCGATTCCGATCAAGGCGAAGTTTATCATTCCGATTTATATCCTCGCCGAGCTTTTCCTGGGCGTGGCCAGGATTCCAGGAGATTCAATCGCGCACTATGCACACCTTGGGGGTGCCCTGCTGGGCTTCATCCTCGTAAAATTGTGGAAGGACAAGGACAACAACAGATTTTATAAATATTATGAGTAATCTTTTTGAAGACCTGAAGTACAAAGTTTTTAAATCGGGCAATCCGGTGTTCTTTTACATTGGTATCAATGTGCTGATCTTCCTGGTGATTGCTTTGGCGGGAATACCCTTCTTCCTGTCGGGTAGTGGCGATGGCAACTTCAATATGCTGGTGCGGGAGTATGCTGGATTTCCGGCGACACTGTCCAAGCTGCCTTTCCGCTTTTACACTATCCTTACGTACCAGTTTGTACATGATGGTCTGATGCATGTCTTGTTTAATATGCTGTGGCTGTACTGGCTGGGGAACATCTTCCTGGACTTTCTGAAGCCTAGACAGTTTCACTTTGTTTACCTTTCAGGCGGTTTTGCGGGCGCCATTATATATGCACTGGCTTATAATGTGTTTCCGGTTTTTGCC
Source organism: Pedobacter sp. BAL39 (assembly GCF_000170795.1). GTDB lineage: Bacteria > Bacteroidota > Bacteroidia > Sphingobacteriales > Sphingobacteriaceae > Pedobacter. The sequence goes on along the minus strand of NZ_ABCM01000024.1, from coordinate 69,240 downwards.
GACAGCATTTCCTCAGCAACCATTGTGGGAGCGTCGGCTTCTGTAATGGCCATTATCGTAGCGACAGCGACCCTGCTGCCCGACTACAGCATGCGCCTGCTGTTGCTGGGCGATGTGAAGCTCAAGTACCTGGCTGCAGCCTACATTGCACTGGACCTGATTGGCATTGGCACGGTCGGTGCCGGAGGTAGCTTTTCGCATTTGGGGGGGGCAATTATGGGCTTTACCTACATCAAGATGTTACAGAATGGTAAGGACTGGAGTAACCTCTTCAAGCGGAAGCCAAAGCTAAGGGTGGTTCGTAATGACAACAAGAATACTGCGACTTCGAAAAATGCTACCGTTGGTGTGAACCAGGGGGAGATCGATGCAATCCTGGATAAGATCTCCAGGACGGGGTATGATAAACTGACCAAGGAAGAGAAAGAAACGTTATTTAAGGCAAGCAAACATTAATTAATGGATAGATCAAAACCTACATTTATAGATAAACTGGTTCGTACTGCTGCGCTCATCCTGGTACTGATGCTGATCATGGGCACTTTGGCGGGTAAAGTTGATCCCCGGGATTTTAAATATTTTCCTTTTTTCGGCCTTGCCTATCCTTACATCCTGATGTTGAACATCCTCATGATCGTCTGGTGGTGCATCCGCAAACGCTGGATCTTTGCAGGAGGTACGCTGGCGTTGATCCTTCTTGGTTGGCATGCGTTGACGGCAACCATCAGCCTGAGTGGTGAAAAAGGAGAAGGGTCTAAGGCCGATTCATCCGTCGTCCGGATGATGACCTATAATGTACATGGTTTTAAACCACACGAGGGGCAGGAGTTTGAGCGGGTAAAACACCAGATGCTCAAGCTCATTGAAGACCAAAACCCTGACATCATCGGTTTTCAGGAATACTATACCCGCAGAAGGGGTACTTTTGACATCACCGATAGCCTCAAGACCATTTTAAAAACACCGTATTATTATTTCGTCTCCTCCAGTGAGAACGATTATGAAGCATCTGGGCTGGCGATCTTTTCCAAATACCCGATTGTAAATAAGGGAGTTATTCCATTTGGTAATAACCACATCGGCAATGGCAGTATTTTTATTGATGTGGAAGTACACCAGAAGAAACTCAGGGTCTACAATGTGCATTTGCAGTCCATTTCTTTTGACAAACAGGATTATACCTATCTTGATAAGGTGAAGAAGAGTATGGATCCTGATCTGCAGCCCTCGAAGCGTATCGCTGGTATGCTGAAGAATGCTTTTATGAAACGCAGTATGCAGGTAGACCTGATGAAAGCGCACATGGGCAACTGTAGTATTCCCTATTTAATTGCGGGCGATTTCAACGATACACCTGCTTCTTACGCGGCTACGCAAATGACGAAATCGTTGAAGAGTACTTTTCGGGAAAAAGGGTCAGGATTTGGCCAAACGTATAACGGCAAGTTTCCTAACTTCCAGATTGACTATATTGCAGTGACGAAAGACATAGAGGTATTAAACCATCTGGTCATTCCGGCTAAATTGTCAGATCATTTTCCTGTTCGCAGTGATTTGAGATTAACGCGCTAAAATTTTTACCTTTGCAACATGAATACAGGCTTACAGCTCTACAATACCCTTACACGCAAAAAGGAAGTTTTTGAACCGCTAAATGCTCCCAATGTGGGGTTATATGTGTGCGGACCTACCGTTTACAGTGATGTCCATCTGGGGAATTGTCGTACTTTCATCTCTTTTGATTTAATATTCAGGTACTTGAAGTACAGTGGCTATAAAGTTCGCTATGTGCGCAACATTACAGATGCAGGGCACCTTGAGGGCGACCGTGATGAGGGGGATGATAAATTTGCTAAGAGAGCAAAGCTGGAGCAGCTGGAGCCAATGGAGATTGTACAGAAGTACACGCTGGGATTCCACGATGTACTGCGGATGTTCAATACCCTGCCGCCGAGCATTGAGCCTACTGCTACAGGTCACATCATTGAGCAGATTGAGATGATCAAAGAAATCATCAGCAATGGTTATGCCTATGAAGCAGATGGAACGGTTTATTTCGATGTAGAAAAATACAGCAAATCCTATAATTATACCATTCTTACCAACAGGAACCTGGAAGACATGCTGGCCAATACCAGAGAGCTTGGCGGACAGGACCAGAAACGCGGGCGACTGGACTTTGCCTTGTGGATTAAGGCAAAGCCGGAAACACTGATGCGCTGGGCCTCACCCTGGGGTGAAGGTTTTCCAGGCTGGCATATCGAATGTTCAGCCATGAGCGCCAAGTATCTTGGTGAAGAGTTTGACATCCACGGTGGAGGCATGGACCTTGCAGCGACACACCATACCAACGAAATCGCACAGTCGGAAGCCTGCAGCCACAAACAACCAGCTAAATATTGGATGCATACCAATATGCTGACTGTAAATGGTGCAAGGATGTCGAAATCAGCAGGTAACGGATTCCTTCCTGAACAGTTGTTCAAAGGGGACCACGTGCTGCTGGAAAAAGGCTTCAGCCCAATGACGGTAAAGTTTTTTATGTTACAGGCACATTACAGAAGCACACTTGACTTTTCTAATGAGGCACTGGATGCCTCGGAAAAGGGCTTCCGCCGCCTGATGAACGCGGTCAGCCTGCTCGACAAACTGGTGCCGTCCGAAGCGAGTGATTTTGACATCAGGCCAATTGCTGAAAATTGCGTGAAAGCCATGAATGATGACTTTAACAGTCCGGTGGTCATTGCAGAATTGTTTGAAGCGGTACGCATCATCAATACCGTATATGACGGCAAGGGCAGGATCTCTGCTGCGTCACTGGAGGAGTTGAAAAAGCTGATGAACGATTTTGTTTTTGAGATCTTCGGACTAAAAGATGAAGACAGCTCCAATGTGGAACTCAATTCTGTTCTGGATATGGTGATCGACCTTCGGAAAACTGCCAAGGAAAACAAAGACTACGCGACCTCCGACAAGATCCGCCTGGGCTTGCAAAGCATGGGCATACAGTTGAAGGACAGTAAAGAGGGGACCACCTGGAGCAAAGCTTAGTGCTGGACTTCTTATTTTAGACAAGAACATCTTAACCTATACGTTTATAACGACACAAATTATGATCAATAAAATCCTTTATATGACCCTGCTGGCCTCTGGTATCGCCTTTGGCGTACAGGCACAGAAATCTGACGGCAGTACCAGATCTCTTCTGAATGCAGAGAAAGAGTTCGCTGATGAAGTAACGAAAAAAGGCACCAAAGATGCCTATCTTGCTTTTTCAGCAAGTGACGCGCTCGTGTTCCGTCCTAATCCGGTAAATGCAAAAACTTTTTACCATGGGGCAGGTGATGACAGCAAAGGGCTGACCTGGGCACCTGCTTATGCCAGGGTATCCCGGAGCGGCGACTGGGGTTTTACTACCGGAGCCTTTACTGAAGGGGCAGATCAGCTGGCCTACGGACAATACCTGTCCATCTGGAAGGTGGTCAACGGTAAATGGGAGCTGGCACTGGATCTTGGCGTTACCCATAATAAACCGCTGAACAAAGTGGAAACAAAATTTGTAGAGCCTAAGGACTATTACAAACCGAAGTTCGCTACTGAAAAACAAATGGCTGCGGGTACAGACATCATCCTGACTACGGAGAAAACATTGAATACTACGTTGAAATCATATGGTGCTGTAGCTTTCGCAGGTTTTGTAAATCCTGATGTAAGGGTATTATTCCCGGGTTATGAGCCCATTATCGGTAAAGATAAAGCGGTAGCTTTCTTCAACGGAATGGTTAAAAACATGAACCTGAAAACGACAAAGGCGGTGAAAGCACTGGGCGGAGATCTTGCCTATACCTATGGGGTGGCAACGATCGATTATAAGGCCGAGTTGAGGGAGAGTTTCAACTACGTGTTCATCTATGAACGTCAGCCGGACCACAACTGGAACCTGATTGCCCAGGTATTTGCACCCGCAGAACGCTAGTCTGCAGCACACCAGGCATTCGTAAATGATTTATCAGGTTTCTTAAATGATCTTTAAGAAACCTTTTTTATTGTACTCATTCCTGAAAGGCATATCAAGATCCTGGTATCGGCGTTATTAAGGAATACAAACAAACCATTTGATGAAGAAAATAGTACTATTTATTGCGGTGTTTTCCTGTGCTTTTCAGGTGATGGCCCAGAAGTTCGATTTACAGGGAAATCGTGGTGCAAGGGGCATTATGCCTGAAAACACCGTTCCGTCCATGCTGAAGGCCCTGGACCTTGGTGTCAATACTTTACTGATGAATGTGGTTGTGTCTCAGGACAGGATGGTAGTGCTTTCCCAGGAGCCCTATTTTAATGCAGAGATTAGCTTAAAACCCAACGGCAAGGCGATCACGCTGGAAGAGCAAAAGAAGTTCAACATCTTCAAAATGAATTATGAAGATGTCCGGAAGTATGATGTGGGATCCAAGATCCACGGTCGCTTCCCCGGCCAGCAGAAATATAGGGCTTATAAACCTTTGCTGGAGGAAACCATTGATTCCGTAGAGGCTTATGTGAAGCAGAAGAGACTCCTTAAACCCAATTACAGCATCGAAACAAAGCTGATTCCTAAGGGCGATCTGGAATTTCAGCCAGAGCCTTCGGAATTTGTAGAGCTGGTGATGGCCATTGTGAAGAAGAAAAAACTGCAGAAGCGTGTCACCATACAATCATTTGACATCAGGACACTGCAGTATCTCCACGATAATTATCCGAAGATAAAAACGGCATTGATGATTGATGAGAAGGAAGATTTTGAAAACAACATTGAGGCATTGGGTTTTAAACCTACGGTGTACAGTCCCTATTCCGTATTGGTAGGAAAAGGTCTGGTCGACCGTTGTCATGCGGCCGGTGTGAAGATCATCCCATGGACGGTCAATTCTACAAAAGACATGAAGTACCTGATCAATCTGGGAGTAGACGGTCTGGTGACGGATTATCCGAACTTATACGACATGCTGAAGGCTGAATAAAATCCTTCTGCTTAGAATAGGTTTTTGATGAGTTGTTCGATGGAACGCCCTTCGGCTTCGGCACGATAGTTCCTCACGATCCGGTGTCTGAGGATGGCTTCGGCAACGGCCTGAACATCTTCAATATCAGGGGAATACTTGCCGGATATGGCAGCATGGCATTTGGCACCTACCACCAGGAATTGCGATGCCCGCGGGCCGGCGCCCCAGCTGAGGTATTTATTTACTTCTTCCGTTGCCAGGGGCGTATGCGGACGTGTTTTGCTGGCCAGTTTCACTGCATATTCCACTACATTGTCGGTAATGGGAATGTTTCTGACCAGTTTCTGGAAATATTGGATCTGTTCAGCATTGATCACCTTGGCGAGGGAAGTTCCCTGGTTGCTGGTGGTGTTTTTAACGATGGTCAGCTCCTCCTCAAAAGAAGGGTAGTCGAGGTGCACGTTGAACATAAACCTGTCCAGCTGTGCTTCAGGAAGCGGGTAGGTACCTTCCTGTTCTATTGGGTTCTGCGTGGCGAGTACAAAGAAAGGATTGGGCAGCGCGTGTCTCTGACCCGCTGCGGTGACTGCCTTTTCCTGCATGGCCTCCAGCAGTGCGGCCTGTGTTTTTGGTGGAGTCCTGTTGATCTCATCAGCAAGGATGATGTTGGAGAATACCGGCCCTTTAATGAATTTGAAGTTCCTGTCGTCACCGAGGATTTCGGCACCAATGATGTCGCTGGGCATCAGGTCCGGTGTGAACTGGATCCTGTTGAAGTTCAGGTCGAGCACATTGGCAACAGTTTGGACGAGCAGTGTTTTTGCCAGCCCCGGCACACCTACAAGCAGGCAATGTCCATTGCTGAAAATAGAAATCAAAACAGACTTAACGACCGCATCCTGTCCGATAACAACTTTACCAATTTCAGTCCTGATGTTATGATATGACTGGTGAAGGGCATCTACTGCTTTGATTTCATTTTCAAACTGCATATGTATTATTTGTTTTCTTCTACTTTAGTTCTCCAGATCTTTAACTCATCACATTGGTTGTAATCTTCGTCAATTCTGATGTAGGTGGTTTCTCTTCTCTTTTCAAACCATTCACTCAGCACGCGGTCAACTTTTGCTTCCTGGGCCTTTTCCTTGAATTTTGCATAATCCTGCTCCAGGTTCCCTTTGTGTGGTGGGATTTTTGATTTCAGGAAAAGGATTTTGTATCCCTCTTTACCATCATCTCCTGTGAAGGCCACTGGTTCAGAGATCGCACCCACTTTCATGGTGTCTACTACGGTAAATACTTTTGGATCCAGTTTATCCGCAGGGATAAAAGTCGTTCTGGCAGTCTGGTTATCCGCATAAAGGATCATACCACCGTTATATTGTGACTCTTTATTGTCCGAATACAGAGATGCTGCTGTAGAGAAAGGAACTTTCTTGCTGACAATGTTTTTATAGATGCTGTCGGCATGCAGCTTCAGGCGTTCCATGCTCTGTGGGGTATTCTGCGGACGGATAAGGATATGTCTGGCCTGTACCTGCTCACCACGACGTTCAATCACCTGAAGGATGTGGTATCCATGCTCGGTCTCAAACACAGGCGAGATTTCACCAGCTTTCAGTTTGAAGGCCCATGCCGTAAATTCTTTCACCATCTGCGCCCTGTCGAAGAAACCAAGGTCTCCACCATCAGGAGCGGATCCAGGATCTTCAGAATAGGACTTGGCCAGGAAGGCAAAATCCTCACCACTTTTTACCCTTAAGCGCAGGGCATCGATTTTATCGTAGAAACGTTGTTTCTCTGCCTTGGTCAGTGTGGGGTGGAGTACAATCTCTCCAACTTCAAACTCTGTAGGGATATCAGGCAGGCTGTCTTTTTTGTAAGAATCAAAGTATTTTTTTACTTCCAAAGGAGTAACACTCACATCCTGGGTGATGTTTCCTTTCATCTTTCTGGAGATCATCTGTTCTTTGATCTCCGGTCTGATTTCGTCCTTGTATTGCAGGATGGAGCGGTTCAGGAACTGTTCCAGTCTTTCCTCACCACCGGCACGCTGGATCTGGTAGCGCATACGCTGGTCTACCTCTTCATCTACCTGTGAGTCATCTACCATCACGGAGTCAATCTCCGCTTGTTGTTTCAGGAGTTTGGTGGTCAGCAGTTCCCGAAGGATCAGACACTTTACACTTTCATTTGAGGGGTTGCCGGAGTTGAGGTACTGTGCATATTGCTGGTTGATGTCTGATAGCAGGATGACATTGCTTCCCAATACGGCCACGACTTTATCCACACTTTGTCTTTGCGCTTGTGTATTCAAGAACAGGCAGATTAATCCGCCCGCAACCACTAAAAATTTCTTCATTTTATGTAAGTTCAATTGTATTCTTTTTTTGCAAATTTAGTATTATAATCTTTAGGCACCATCATTTATAATTTTGCCAGTTCTCTCAATCTTTCGGGATATACTTCTACCGTATATTTTGCCCTTAGTGATGCCACCCAGTTGTACTCCAGCTGCTGCTGATAATCGCCGATGACCTTCCCTCTGACTTCCTCAAAGGGAGCATCAGCATAGTCAGTCTTGTGCTGCTGATAAAAAGCGCGAAGCTGGGCCTCATCATTTTGAGCTTTATCCCATACCTTAATTTCTGAGATGTTGAACATCAGGACGGCATCCTTATATTCATCCATGATCATGGTGTAGGCTTCATTTTTTGCTGCTGTCCTTTTGCGTCCGCGCAGGGCCTTTTCGTAGTTGTTCACTTCGTTGATATAAGCGGTATCTTTGTCGAAGCCCATCTCCAGTGCATCGAGGACCTTCAGCTTAAAGTTGAGGTAAAGGTTCAGGTAATCTTCGAGCTGCCTGTAGGAGGCATTTCCGTTACCATTATGGTTTCGCTTATAAAACCAGATGAACGCTTTGCTGCTTACCGGCTTTCCGCTGATGCGTGCAACTTCCTGTGCAGAGGCACTTAAAAACAAAAAACTGAAGATGATGGCGCAGTAAGCTTTTCTCACAAAAGATGGATCCTGTATATTTTTAAGCTATAAAAGTAATAAATAAAGGTGCTATAATAAGATATTTAACTAATTTTAACAGAAAAAAGATTCCCCATAAAACGATTACGAATGGATAGTCCGCTAACAGCTAACGGTGAAGCGTTGCGTTTATTTTTTACAGACGATATTTATCTGATCCATGGAGAGGCTTCAGCCTCTGATATGGAGGAGGTTAACGTTGCCGGACCGGCCGCTGTTGCCCTGCATGCCGAAGGGCCAGCGCAGGCTCCGGTTTTGCCTGTTAAGGTTCCTGCACAGCAGTTGTCATTTGAGTATATGGGCAAGAACAGCCGGAATATCCTGCTGCTGGTCAATGATCCTGAGCATGCCGTAAGTGATGAAAACGGACGTGAGTTGTTGCGGAAGATCGTGAAGTCTGTTAATTTAACGGCCAATGACTTTGCACTGGTCAACTACGCCAAATGTGGTCCGGCAACATTCAGCCAGTTTCAGGAGTTCTTCTCCAGTGTCCTGATTTTTGCCTTTGGTGTAAGCCCATCCCAACTGGGGCTTGGCGTACATCCGGCACATACCATTGTGAAGGAAGGAGCGGTGAGCATCATCTTTTCCTCGGAGCTGAAGGCACTGGATGCGGATCCGGCAGGAAAGAAGCAGTTATGGGGAAGTTTAAAACAATTGGAATTATCATGAGGTCACTCGTCTTTGCAACAAATAATCAATATAAAACTGCGGAAGTAAACAAGCTGCTGGAAGGTAAATATGAAGTGCTGAACCTCTCTGACATTGGTTGCGAAACTGATATTCCGGAGACGGGGAGCAGTTTTGCTGAAAATGCCAACCTGAAGAGCCACTATGTCGCTGCGAATTATCAAATGGACTGTTTTGCAGACGACAGCGGGCTGGAGGTGGAAGCACTGAACAATGAACCAGGTATCTTTTCCGCCCGCTATTCTGGGGTAAGGGACGACCGTACGAACCTCTTGTTTTTACTCGATCGCCTTAAAGGGCAGGTCAACAGGGCAGCCCGGTTTAAAACTGTGATCTCCCTTGTTCAGGGAGGCAATACTTTTCTTTTTGAAGGGGTAATTGAAGGGACGATCAGGGAAGTTCCTGTCGGCGATCAGGGTTTTGGTTATGATCCGATTTTCGAGCCACAGGGATATGAGCAGACCTTTGCAGAGATGAGCATGGCACAGAAAAATGAGATCAGTCACCGGGCCATTGCCATGCGTAAACTTATTGCTTTTTTGAAGGAGCAGGTGTAATTTCTTTTTTCACACTGTCGCTGGCCATCGTTTTCAGCTTCAGCTGTTGCTTTGCGGCACTGTCTGTCATTTTTTGTGGTGGCGTTTCCTGTAGCTTTTCTTTTATGGGAGTGCCCTCGGTGCTGCTTTCTGTTGAACTGTCCGGCGCAGGTTTTTTGTCTTTTTCCGGCACTTTTGGTTTCGATTCCCCTTTTTTATCGGCTGCTGTTTTCGCCGCAGGTTTTGCCGCTGCTTTCTTCGCTGGGGAAGTAGTTTTAGGTTTTATCTTGCCGCTGATGACTTCTTTCTTGGAAAGGGGGCGTAATTCCGGCTTCCAGGTGAAGCCGGTAAGGAAGACATCTTCCTTCAATTCAGGTATCGGCGTACGTTTACCTTCAGGATCTTTAATGGTGATGATCTGATCAATCTCTTTTTCTTTGAAGAGGATCTTAATCCTGCTGCTCACCGTCTGGTTCATCTCAGTATAGATGTTCTTATCCTCATCTTTGTTGAAATAAATGCTTTCCGCATTGCCATCTACAAACATGCGGTTGAGCTTGCCATTCTCAAAAAAACCGGTGATGAGTTTTCCTTTGATTTGATTATACCTGAGTGAGTCCGCATTGACGTTTACAAGGAAGCCCTTTTCGATGACCTGTGAGGAGCGGATGGTTTTATCTTTTAGTCGCAGGTAAATGGTGTCTCCCGTTTGCTGTGAACCTTCGGCCCACAAGATCGGGCTGCCATACCAGCGTAAGGTGGAGTCGGCACTGGTATAAAACAGGGAATCGGCGCGGGCCTGCATATTGCTTTTGAAGACCCTGACATGGTGGTAGGCTTTGATCACGCGGGTTTTGATGGTGTCTGCAGGGCTGAGCGGTAACGAGTCCTGTATAGCTGTTTTTGCCGCATCTTTTAATCCCGGAACCGCCGCGGTCACCTTTCCTGCTGCTTTTTTTGTCTGCTCTTTGACGTTTCCGGCTTTTTTCTGTGATGCTGCAGCTTGTTTTGCAGTAGCGCTGATCTTTGCAGCGGCCTTCTGCAGGGTAGTGTCAGACTTCAGTTTTTTCGTTACACTATCAAGCAGGGAGCTGTCTACACCTTTCGCCAGCAAGCTATCCGGATTGATTCCCGATTTTTTAAGGCTGTCGGTCGCCGTCTTTACCACGCTAAGCAAGCTGCTGTCTGGCGGGAGCTCTCCTTTTTTTATTTTTTTCTCCAGCGCCTTGCGCTCTTTTTTGCTGAGTTTTTTAGGGGGCTGCCTTTTGGTCGTATCGTTCGTCGTGAGATTGAGCTGCTGATCGGTACCTGTGGCGGGGGTCGGTGTAACCGCGGCCTGATTTTTATTTGCGGGAGCTGCACCTGGCTTCTGCTTTCCCGGGCCGGTCTTTGGCGCTCCTTTTTGTGCGCCTATTTTCTCTTCCTGTGGCCCCTCTTCTTCGCCAAGCTCGTTGTCTTTCTTCAGCACGGGGGCAGTAAGGAGCTTTAATGATTTCTGCAGGACCATTTGTGTCTCCAGCGTGTCGGCACCCATCCAGAGGCTGTCTGGTTGTAGCTTGTTGTTGACGGTAACCGAATCTGAAGTGCCAAGGCCGATGTATGGATTCTTCGTCACAATGGTACGCTGGTCTATTTTATAGTAAAAGCCCAGCTGTCCGTACATCACGGTTTTATCCGTAGTGTCCCTGAACACGATATTTTTTACCGCCTTTCCATATCCAGCAACACCGTCGTAGTAAAGGCTATCCCCTTTCAGCGACTTTGATCCCTGGGTATACAGGTTTTTCTTTCCGAAATAGGCGTACTGGGTTTTGGTGTTGTAGGCACCATTCTCCGTATAAAGGTTGTCGTCTTTGCCTTTGATATTTGTGGGGCCGTAAAAATAAGTCCAGTTGGTCAAAGTATTGTATCGGAGGGTATCCGACTTGATCACCGTTTGCGGGGTAACCACCACCACATTGTACCTAAAGTAGGCATCCCGGCTGTTGGAGAAGTAATACCCGTTTTTGCTGGTTAGCGTAACATCCTTATTGACAATCTTACCACCTTCTACATATGTTCCAATCTTGGTACCCAGGTTGTAATCAAGGACTTCTGTAGTGAGTATGGATTCCTTATCGATCATCTTAACATTCTGGGTCAGGTGGGCATTTTTGGTGTTGCCATCATAGGTCAGCCGTTTGGAGTAAATGTTGATGGTGTCGGCCTGGTTGATATGGACGTTGTCGAATGCATCAAATACGTTCCTCGATTCATAGAACACGGCACTATCACAGGCCAACGTGGCATTGTCCTGCCTGAATACCGGATTTCTGAGGTAAGAAATGTTTGCCTTTGCATCTATGGTTGCGCGTTGGGAGCTTTGTAGAATGATTTTCGTCTTCTTCTGCGCGAGCAGCAAGAAGGGGAGAAGGCATAAGGATAGGAAAAGTCGTATTTTCAGCACTTTACAAAGTTAGTTTTTTGGTAACTATTTTTATCAAATTAGTTTTTATTGCAGTTCGTGCTGACCTTGAATCTTTGGGATTGAGCGCAGGCATGGAAACATCTTTAAAACGATAAGGTGAAGTCATTATTATACCTGATGATTTGTAAAGCCGAATTAAATAAATGACTATTTTTGAAGCATGTTACCTCTTCAGCAGTTTAAAACATTCATTACCGAAAACCATCTTTTTGAGACTGGCGACAAGATTTTGCTCGCGGTTAGCGGGGGTAAGGATTCCGTGCTGATGGCACATCTGTTTAAAGCAAGCGGACATCCGTTTGGGATTGCACATTGCAATTTTAACCTCCGCGGTGAGGAGTCTGTACGTGATGAGCATTTTGTGAAGATGTTGGGCCTGATGCTGGATGTTCCGGTGTACGTTACTCATTTTGATACGAAAGCCTATGCAAAGCAGCATGGGGTGTCTACACAGATGGCGGCAAGGACCTTGCGTTATGAGTGGTTTGAGCAGCTGCGGATCGAGCGGGGGTATCAGGTGATTGCACTGGCGCAACACCAGGACGATGCGATGGAGACGGTGTTGCTCAATCTGACCAGAGGAACTGGTATTTCCGGTTTGCACGGCATCTTTCCCAGGAGAGGAAACCTGATCCGGCCACTGATGTTTCTGTCGAGACAGGAAATTGATGACCTTGTGGTAGCACATCACCTTGATTTTGTCGAGGACAGTTCCAATTTAAGCTCAAATTATATCAGGAACAAGATCCGCCTGAAAGTGATCCCGCTGCTCAGGGAGATCAATCCCGGCCTTGCGTTGACTTTCAGTGAGAATATCCGGCGTTTTTCGGATACTGAACAGGTGCTGCGACAAGTCGTCCAGGAACATCATGAACGCTTGTTCGTACAAAGGAACAATGCCTTTTATTTGCCGATAGTGGCGTTAAAAAAGCTGGATCCGGCGCGACTGCTTCTTTTTGAGCTCTTGCAGCCCTATGGCTTTGTGGAAACGGTGGTTGCCGACCTGCTGCGTGTCATCATGGACGAACATCCACGTGTGGGTGCTGTTTTTTATAGCCGGAAGTACCAACTGGCGGTCGATCGTGAACACCTGATCATGACGGTAAAGGAGGATGCGACTGAAAATAAACACATGCTGATTCATCTACAGGATAAAATGGTAGCGTTTAGGGGTAATGAACTGTATTTTTCACATCATGAGCGCTCAGAATTTAAAGATGGTATCCCATTTGATAAAGGCCATGGGAAGATTTTTGTAGCTACCGATAAGCTGATTTTTCCGCTGGTGATCAGGAGCTGGCAGAAGGGTGACAGGTTCAGGCCTTTAGGCATGAAGGGGTTTAAGAAACTCAGTGATCTTTTTGTTGATGAGAAAGTCCCGCTGTTACAAAAGCAGGACATTCCGGTGTTGGTGAATGGAAACGGCGAGTTGATTTGGGTAGCGGGGTATCGGCAGGATGACCGCTACAGGGTGTCTGATGCAACGCTGAGGCTGAGTATATTTCAATGCAGGAGCTTACAAATTACATATACTCAACAATCTTAGCGCAGATAGAGGCCTTGAAACCAATAAAAACAAGTAACTTTATTTAAAATTACATCAATGGGAAACCGCTACGCTTATCTGGAAAAACAATATATCGGACGTGATTACATCAGAATCTGCATCCGGCTGGTGATGGCGGCATTTTGTTTTGCTGCTTATGTGTATGAACGTGACCGCGACAGGACTCAGGATCTGTTCCTGATTGTCGGCTTCGGTATTATCGGCGTTTCCATCATCCTGCTCTTTATGATCCAGTATAAGACGGTAATTGATCAGAAACGCATTATCATCGACGGGTTGTGGTCGGCCAGAAAAGTGGTGATTGATCTGAACACGATTGTGGCTGTACGTAAAGATGTATATAGCAACTATCTGTTTAATAATCCGGTATATAATTTGCACAGGAAGGGTAGCGTAAGGTTTTACTCTTCAGGCAAGGATGCTGTGGTGCTGACAGACAGGGACGGTTTTCATTACTATATTGGTACGCAAAGGCCTAATGAAATGTACCTGGTGATCCGTGAACAAATGAAATCTTAAATAATTGCATTTGTTTAACACAAAGCTCATTTTTAGTGATGTACTTTGCGCGATAAAACAAAAACAAATTCGCTAGAATGAAAATAGGTATTGTTTGTTACCCGACCTTTGGAGGTAGTGGCGTTGTGGCTACCGAATTAGGGAAAGCACTCGCCGATGAGGGCCATCAGGTCCACTTTATAACTTACAGTCAGCCGGCCCGTCTCGACTTCTTCTCTGAAAATCTTTTCTATCACGAGGTATCGGTCAGGGATTATCCCCTGTTTGACTACGCGCCTTATGAGTCTGCATTGGCCAGCAAGCTGGTAGATGTGGTCCGTTTTGAAGGTCTTGATATTTTACATGTCCATTATGCCATCCCTCATGCATCCGCAGCCTTTATGGCCAAGCAGATCCTCGAAACCTTTGGCATCTACATACCGTTTGTTACTACCCTGCACGGGACAGACATCACCCTGGTTGGTAAAGATCCGACCTATAAGCCGGTGGTGACCTTTTCCATTAATAAGTCTGACGGTGTGACCACAGTTTCCCAAAGTCTGAAAGAAGATACGGAGAATCATTTTGAGATTACAAATGAAATTAAGGTAATCCCCAACTTCATCGACTTCACGCGCTTTAGCCTGAAGCCTAAAGACCATTTCAAGAAAGCGATTGCACCAAATAATGAACGCATCCTGATCCATACTTCCAACTTCAGGAAGGTTAAAAATACATCGGACGTCATCCGTACTTTTGAGAAAATCCAGAGGGTAATCCCTTCCAAACTGCTGATGGTAGGTGATGGTCCGGAACGTGCCTATGACGAGCAGCTGTGCCGCTCGCTGGACATCTGCGACCATGTGCGTTTCCTTGGTAAACAGGATGCGATTGAAGAGATCTTATCGGTGTCAGATTTATTCCTGATGCCTTCTCAATCGGAAAGCTTCGGCCTCGCAGCATTGGAAGCAATGGCTTGCAAAGTGCCGATCATTACCACCAATGCGGGAGGTTTGCCGGAATTGAATGTCGACGGTTTCTGCGGTTATATGAGTAATGTAGGGGATGTGGATGATATGGCGGCGAAAGGGATCAAGATCCTGGAAAGCGACGAGGTGCTGAACCAGTTTAAAGAAAATGCTTTTCTGCGCGCACAGGAGTTTGACCTGAAGAAAATTCTCCCTGATTATGTTGCTTATTATACGAAAGTGATTGAGGAGCAGCATAAAGCAGTATAATTTTTCCGTTCGATAGTTCTTGTATTGAAAAAAATATAAACTCCTTTTCATCCTCAAATGTTTGCTGAAGGGCAAACATTTGCATGTCTTCAAAGGAGTTTATATTTTTTTCTGCGCATTAACCATCTCTCTCCAGCCGGGAGGGAGGATAAGTTCAGGGGATGTATACTACGCACAGGCTTTTCTTTTCTGTGTGTTATGCGCTGAATGTTTAATGTTTTGCTTTTGAGGGGGTAGTTTCGTTGCTTGTGTTTTTCTTATTGTAATCCTTATGCTGAACGATGAGCTCATTTTTCTGATCATCGGAATACGTAGATTGTCGCATAGATGGCCATTTGAAGAAATTTGGGTTGAAAGGACCTGGGTTGACAAGGTACTGTTCGTACTTTAAGATACTTTCTGAAGGCTTTTTATAGGTATTCCTATATCCCTATACCTTACACGGGATATGACAATACCTTGTGAATACCTTGTCAACCCCTTGTGAGTAGCGAACAAAACCCGAACAAGTAGCGATTAGAATACGAAAATGATTTGTTTTATGCCTTGTGACTATTTATACCGGGTAATATCGCTCATTGCATCTTCTTTGTTCATTGATCCATGATGGAATGCTTTGTGCGGAATTATAAGTCATAAACAAGGTGATATCCCGGTTTAACACAGAGATGAATGTTGCTGAATCCTGGATGTTAAAGTCGGAGGTTGTTTAAAGAGAAAGTGGATTGGTTCCGCTCACAGGATCAAACCATTTTTACAGAAGGTGATTGTTGTTATTTTATGGGAGCAAATACCAGGCATACCGGTGCGCCGACCTCAATTCTTTTTCCGGTGTCTTTTAGGGTGCCAGTCTCGATGTTACGTTCAAAGATGACGATGTCATTGGTATACTGATGGCCAACCAATAGGTATTTTCCTGTAGGATCAATGACAAAGTTTCTCGGGCCTTTACCTAAAGTGCTTTGATATCCTTTTACGGTTAATTTGCCGTCGGTGCCGATGGCGAAGATGGTAATTTTGTTTTCAGAACCTCTGTTGCTGGCGTAAAGGAATTTTCCGTCCGGAGAGATGTGAATATCAGCGCCGCCGTTTTCACCATTAAATCCTTCTTCCGTCATTTTAGCTTTCTGGATCTCCTGCAGTTTATTGCTTTCATAGCTGAAAACCGTAATACCACCGTCCATTTCATGTACCAGGTAAGCGTGTTTGCTGTCATTGCTGAAAACAATATGTCTTGGTCCTGCACCAGGGGTGATGTTGACACTGTCGGATGCAGTAAGCGTTTGGCTGCCGCCAGTACTGTTGTATTGGTAGAGGTAAACTTTATCAGTACCAAGATCATCTACTACCACGTGCTGATGATCCGGAGTGAATTGTACCATGTGAACGTGAGGCCCTTTTTGGCGGGCAGTATCTATGCTTTTTCCGCTGTGTTTGATCAGTTGCTTCAGGCTGGATAAACTTCCGTTTTTTTCGATGCCGAATACGGAGATGCTTCCACCGGAGTAGTTGGCCGTCAATACATTGTCTTTGTCGGCGATGATGTAACATGGATCGGCTCCATCTGTAGGCTGTTTATTCAGGAAGGCCAGTTTGCCTGTAGATGCATCGAAGCTGAAAGCGCTGGCAGAACTGTTTTCTGCGGCTTCATTTACGGCGTAGATGGTTTTATCTTCTGCACCCAGTGCGAGGTAACTAGGGTTAAGCACGTTTTTCTCTACGTGCTTAACCTTAAAGTCTGCTGTTGCAGTATTAAAATCGTAAACATAAATCCCCTCACTTTTCCCCGTATTGGTATACGTTCCAACTATTAAATTATAATCTTTTTTTTGTGTGCAGCTTTGCATAGACAAAAGGATAATGGAAAAAATGAGGAGTCTGCTCATATAACAATTTATTTGATGAGGTGTTTGATCTGAATTAATTCGTGCTCTTCCAGGAATCTCCATCTTCCACGGGGAAGGTCTTTTTTGGTGAGGTTACCGTATACTACACGGTCTAGTTTTACCACGTCATAGCCAAGGTGTTCAAAGATCCTTCTTACGATCCTGTTTTTACCGCTGTGGATCTGGATGCCGACCTCACGTTTGCTGCCTCCGGCAACGTAAGAAACGCTGTCCGGCTTGATGATGCCATCCTCAAGCTCCAGACCGAACTGGATCTTGTTCAGGTCACCCTGGCTAAGGCTTCTGCTCAACTCTACATGGTAGATTTTGGTGATGCCATTTTTAGGATGTGAAAGTTTATCTGCAAGTTCGCCGTCGTTGGTCATGAGCAGGAGACCAGTCGTATTGCGATCCAGGCGTCCTACAGGATAGATACGTTCCCTGCTTGCTTTTTCAACGAGTTGCATCACCGTGCGGCGCTCCTGAGGATCGTCGGTGGTGGTGATGTAGTCTTTTGGTTTATTTAACAATACGTATACTTTCTTTTCGCGTTTCAGGAGTTCCCCATTATAACGTACCTGGTCTTTTGCAGGGTCGATTTTGTGGCCCAGCTCTGAAACCACCTCTCCATTTACGGAAACTACGCCGGCAGCAATCAGTTCATCCGCTTTACGGCGGGAACAGATGCCGGAGTTGGCAATATACCGGTTTAAGCGAATGAGCCCGTCATCTTTGACCGCCACATTTTTTCTGGAACGCATAACGGTATTGCTTTCGTCACGTGGCGTACGGTTCGCACGTTGTTCACTGCGATAGTCGCGCTCTCCACCTCGTTCTCCACGCTCTCCAGCACGTTCGCCACGAGGTTTGAAGTCGGTTTTTGGCTTACCGTCATCTTCTCTTTTTCTGAAAGGCCTGTTGTCTGTTGTTCTGGAAGTATTTCCTTTTTTATCGTCGAATTTCCTGAAAGGTTGATCGCCTTTGCTGAAATGATCTTTTTTGATGTAGCTGCGTGTTTTTTCGCCCTGAGGAGTTTCTCTTGTTCCCTCGTCCCTGAAGGACCTGGATTTAAAGTCTCTGTTTTCTCCTTCTTTTCTTGCTCCCGGTTTGAAGTCTTTAGCACCAGCGCTGCGTGGAGCGTAACCCTTTGAATCGCCATCTCTGCTAGTGCGTGGTCTAAAATCGCTTCCTGCAGCTCTTGGCCCTTTGCTTTTAAAATCTTTTCTATCTTCTCGCGGTTTGTAATCTCCGCTGGATTTACTGTCTTTCCCCTCTTTATCCTCAAACCTGCTTTTGCCTTTGTAAGCACTATCTGCTCCACTGCGGCTCTTACCAGCTGTGCTTCGGTTTCCCGGTTTGGACTTGTCATCCCGACTGTTCCTGTTGTTGTTTTTAATCATGATACGCTATATAACCGCATAATTTATGCGGTTGCAAATTTAATAAAAATCGGGGAATCTGCAGCTGATAATTTGGGCTTAAGTGCCAAATAAAAAAACGCTGTTTATTCATGTTTAAACGTTGATTTTCAGTGTGTTTTTTGTAAAAGCTTGATAGTTAGCATAATATACCGTATGTTTGCAGGCGTTTTAAAATTGTTAACCAAAAAAAGGAGGAAAATGATAAAGAAACACATAATAACATGTACGGTAATTTTAGCATTACTGGTTATGGCAAAAGTGTTTGCTTACAACATGCCCCAAGCAGCAAAAAGTCTTTTAAAAGAAGAAAAGAATACCACAACAACAGATACAGTAACACAAAAAATCGAAGAGCCGGTATCTCTGATGGCTCAGTTAAATTTCGCAGAAGAAAGCCTCCCGCAGGGCGACGCCAAGGTGGAGCGCAAAATGAAGAAGATTCTTGCTGCATTCAATTACAGTCACCTTCAAACCAATCGTTTGCATCGAAAAGCAGCAGAATGGTTCCCAGTGATCGAACCGATCCTCGCCGCCTACGGCATTCCCGAGGATTTCAAATATGTACCTTTAGTAGAATCAGGCCTGAGGGAGGGTGTATCTCCAAAAGGAGCGACCGGTTTCTGGCAGTTTATGCCTGGAACAGCACGTAGTTTCGGACTGAAGGTAAATAGCAAGGTAGATGAGCGTAAAAACCTGCGTAAGTCGACCGTTGCTGCGGCCAAATACATCAAGGCACTTTATTGTGTTTTCGACAACTGGACGCTCGTAGCTGCGGCCTACAATGTTGGCGACAACCACATGCAGAAGCAGATTGACCGGCAAAATCAGGACAATTATTTCAAGATGAAGCTGAACCGCGAAACAGCGGGTTATGTTTATAAGCTGATCTCCATGAAAGCGATCCTGGAACATCCTGCAAAGTATGGCTATAAAGCTCCGAAGGAGCTGTTGGCTTATAATGCAGAGAAAGCTGCCAGCGCCGCTGAATAATATTGATAAAAGACACGCAAATTGGGGAGAGCCGGAATTTATTCCGGCTTTTTTGTTTGCAGGGAAAAATGATTATTTTGAGCAAAATGAAATTGTTTGAGTTACGTATTGCGGGGATGACCTTCTGTCCCGGAGAAAACCTGCTGATTACTTTTGAGCCTCTTGACGGCGCGCGGCCATCCTACAAAGCAGGCCAATTTCTTACACTGGTATTTCGGGTCAATGGAAAAGAGCTGCGTCGTTCCTATTCGCTTTACAGTTCTCCGGATGCTGAGGAGCCGATGTCCATAGGCATCAAGCGGGTAGAGAATGGTGCCATTTCCAGATTGCTGCATCACAAGACTGCCATTGGAGAAATACTGACTGCAGTAGAACCTAATGGATTGTTTAATTATGTTCCGGAGTATTCATTGAAACGCACTGTTTTTCTTTTTGGTGCGGGGATAGGTATCACGCCGCTTTTTTCGATCCTGAAAACAGCGTTGATCCGAGAACGGGATTCCAGGGTTGTGCTTGTCTACAGCAGCCGTTCTGTGGAGGAAACCTTGTTTTATGAGGAGCTCAGACTGCTGCAGGTAGAACATCCCGACCGGTTGAAAGTAATTAATGTCATCAGTCAATCACAAAATCTGCTGATGGCGCGGTTGAATGGTCCGCTGATCGAACGTATTGTAAAGACTGAGCTCATGTACGATAAGGAGGAGGCTTTGTTGTATACCTGCGGGCCGGTGGATTATATGGATGTATGCCGCATTACCTTACTTAACCTGGGTTTTGATAAAAGTCAGATCCGGCGGGAGACTTTTGTGTTGCCTGAGGATGAGGCGGATGAAGACGATACCAGCAATAAAAAGCCGAGAGATACCAATACTTATGGTGTAAATCTTCAATATCAGGGCGCCAGCTACCACCTGCAGGTTCCTTACCATCAGAGCATCCTGGATGCTGCGCTGGAGAATCAGATCGACCTGCCATATAGCTGTCATGCTGGCATCTGCAGCTCCTGTACTGCCAGCTGCACCAGCGGCGCTGTAGTGATGGACTACAATGAGGTGCTGACGGACGAGGAAGTTGCTGCAGGGCGGGTTCTGGTCTGTACAGGGCATCCTACTGCAGAAGGGACAACTATTGTCTGGTAAGTATCTTTTGCATCCGGTAACAGGGCATTAGCTTTTCATTTGATAAAATTTTTAGCATTTTTGTGGCTGAGAATTTGCTGTCTCAATCACATTAGCTATCAGCAATATTTTTTTAATAAATATATGAGTAAAAATACCGTTGACCTGGGTGAGCAGAAAGATGTTGAAGTATATGGCGCCAGGGTACATAACCTTAAAAATATAGATGTTTCTTTTCCAAGGAACAAGCTGGTCGTTATTACCGGTCTCAGTGGCAGCGGCAAGTCGTCACTTGCTTTCGATACCATCTATGCAGAAGGACAGCGCCGTTATATGGAGACTTTCAGTGCTTACTCCCGTCAGTTTATGGGGGGAATGGAACGCCCGGATGTAGACAAGGTTTCCGGCTTAAGTCCCGTGATTGCCATTGAACAGAAGACAACCAGCAAGAACCCGCGTTCCACCGTGGGTACCATCACGGAGATATACGATTTTATGCGCTTGCTTTATGCACGTGCTGCAGATGCATTTTCCTACAATACGGGGGAGAAGATGGAGCGCATGAGTGAGGACCAGATCCTGAGCAACATCTACAATAAATTTGAAGATCTGCCGGTAAACATTCTTGCTCCGGTGGTAAAGGGCCGTAAAGGACATTACCGGGAGCTGTTTGAGCAGATCCGCAAGCAGGGCTTTGTGAAGGTCCGTATTGATGGGGAAATCCAGGACCTTACTGCCAAGATGCAGGTTGATCGTTACAAAATTCATGACATCGAGATTGTCGTCGACCGCCTGATTATCGACCGTAAAGATCAGAAGCGTCTTCAGGATTCTCTGCAGACGGCAATGCGTCTGGGAAAAGGGATCATAAAGATCAGTGATAAAGAAAACAATGTATCTCATTTCAGCAGGTTCCTGATGTGCCCTACTACCGGGATTTCCTATGACGAGCCACAACCCAATAGTTTCTCCTTTAATTCTCCTTATGGTGCCTGTGAAAATTGTGACGGGCTGGGCTACATTTTTGTAATCGACAAGGATTCCGTGATGCCTAACCCTAAATTGAGCATCATTAACGGTGGGCTTGCACCATTGGGTGAATACCGGGACATCTGGATGTTCCAGGTATTAAAGGCGCTGGCGAAGAAATACAATTTCTCTTTATCGACACCACTGGAGAAGCTGAGTGAAGAGCACATCGGCATCATTCTGAATGGTACCCCTGACCTGTTGTCGGTAGCGGTGGAGTACAACAAATGGAACGTACAAAATTATCAGATTACATTTGATGGCATCATTAAACTGCTGGAAGAGCAGCAGGAGAAAAAAGGGGAGGGTGCCGTTGATGATATGGAGTCCTTCCGTAAGCTGAAGACCTGTCCTGTTTGTAATGGTGCAAGACTGAAAAAAGAGAGTCTTCATTTTAAGATTGATGGGAAGAACATCTTTGAGCTGGCCGAGATGGACATCAGCAGCCTTAAAAGCTGGTATGTTGATATAGAAGACCGCCTGAGCGAAAGGCAGAATACCATAGCAAAGGAAATTTTTAAAGAGATCCGTGCCCGTCTGGGCTTTTTGAGTGATGTAGGGTTGAACTACCTGTCGCTGGATCGCACAGCACGCACATTGTCGGGAGGTGAAGCCCAGCGGATCCGGCTGGCAACGCAGATTGGCTCGCAGCTGATGAATGTCATGTACATTCTTGATGAACCCAGCATTGGCCTGCATCAGCGTGACAATGAGCGTTTGATCGGTGCGCTGAAAAATCTGCGTGACCTGGGCAATACGGTCTTGGTGGTGGAACACGATAAAGACATGATCCTCGAGGCAGACCATGTGATCGACGTAGGTCCTGCTGCTGGTGTGCATGGTGGTCAGGTAGTGGCCGAGGGGACACCCGATCAGATACTGAAATCAGGTACACTTACTGCGGCTTATCTGAACGGGAATAAATCAATTGCCATTCCTAAAAAAAGGAGAAAGGGTACGGGGAGCAAGCTGTCTATCCTGAAGGCAAGCGGACATAACCTGAAAGATGTGTCTGTTGACTTTCCTCTGGGTAAGTTTATTGCAGTAACTGGTGTATCGGGTAGCGGAAAGTCCAGCCTGATTACGGAGACACTGTACCCGATTTTAAACCATCATTTTTTCAGGGCCAAGAAACATCCGCTGCCTTACGAAAAGATCAACGGGCTGAAGGAAATTGATAAGGTAATTGAAATTGACCAGGCACCCATCGGGCGGACACCAAGGTCCAACCCATCAACCTATACAGGGGTCTTTTCGGATATCCGCAATTTATTTGTGCAACTGCCGGAGGCGAAGATCCGTGGATATAAACCAGGTCGTTTTTCATTTAATGTGAAGGGTGGCAGGTGTGAAACATGTCAGGGCGGAGGAATGAAGGTCATAGAGATGAATTTCCTTCCGGATGTGCAGGTACCGTGTGAAGAGTGCGGTGGCCGGCGTTACAACCGGGAAACGCTGGAAGTCCGGTATAAGAGCAAATCGATCAGTGATGTCCTGGATATGAGCATCGAGGATGCCTGCGATTTCTTTGAGAACATGCCAGTAATTTACCGTAAGATAAAAACCCTTAAAGATGTGGGGTTGGGATACATTACGCTTGGTCAGTCGTCCACTACTTTATCCGGAGGTGAGGCCCAGCGTGTAAAACTTGCAACGGAACTTTCCAAGAAAGATACAGGACGAACATTTTACATTCTTGACGAGCCCACCACGGGACTTCATTTTGAAGACATCAATGTACTGCTGGGGGTATTGAATGAGTTGGTGGAGAAAGGAAATACAGTGCTGGTGATTGAGCACAACCTGGATGTCGTTAAGGTGGCCGACTGGGTAATTGATCTCGGTGAGGAAGGTGGTGCCGGCGGAGGACGGATTCTTTTTGAAGGTACTCCGGAGGGCTTGATCCAGCATCCGAATAGCCTGACCGGGAAGTTTTTGAAGAAAGAAATGGGACTTTAAAACGATGAATCATGGCAATTTACCTGAATACCTTTTTGCCGGATGGTAATGCCGCTGAACCTTCCGAATTAGTATCAGAGGGACTCACTAAGTCTGAGGGAGCACATTTTTCTCCCTATCAGCTGGTGACTGCCGCAGCCATCAGGTCGGCGTTCCGGCTCAGGGTTCCTTTTACCCACAAGGGGACATATGGACATGCGCTGATTGTTGCCGGGGCAATAAATACCATGGGCGCTGCAATCCTCAGCAACGCTGCCTGCATGTACGGAGGAGTTGGACTTAGTACAGCCTGTATCCCGGATACAGGACTCGCGGCATTGAACACAGCCTTTCCGGAGGTGATGTTCCTCAGCAGGGCAGATTTTCATGTACAGCAGGAATTTGATCAGTATAAAGCCATTGCAGTTGGACCCGGACTGGGCAAGTCGGATGATGCGCTGGGTATTGTGAAGCAGTTGCTTGATTTGAAGCGTTCCCTGGTGATTGATGCTGACGGCCTTCAGTTGCTCGCAGGCTCGGAAGAATTGATGCAACTGGTTCCAGAGGGAAGCATCCTGACTCCACATGTAAAGGAATTTGACCGGTTATTCGGCGAACATTCCAGCTGGAAAGCACGTCTCGATACCGGCCTGAAAGAGGCTAAACGGTTTAAAATTATCATTGTGCTGAAGAATGAGTTTACGTTCATCATCGACCCGCAAGGGCAGGTGCTCATTAATCCTACAGGAAACCCGGCGATGGCGCAGGGTGGGATGGGTGATGTGCTTACAGGGCTGATCACCGCTTATGTAGCTCAGGGTTATGACGCCCGTGATGCCGCAATGCTGGCTTGTTATTTCCATGGCCTGGCCGGAGATGAACTGGCAGAAAGCATGTTCAACGTAAATGCACTGCAGTTAGCCGCGCAGGTACCCAAATCCATTAAAAAGATGATCTCTGTTAAATCGTAACCGCACCCATGGCAATCATTTGCTCCATGGTGGGGTTAATCGCACCTCCACGTTTTTCAAGCGTGACCGCAAAGGCCTGAGCACCGGCAATCTCCTTCATTTTCACAAGAATGTGCGCACTGTCTGCTTTCGCATCAAATACGCCAAGGTCTACAGGTTTTCCATTTACCAATGCCCATAGCTGATATTGGTGCAGTTCATCATTGGCAGGAAGGCCCATTTTCTTGGTGTCTACCATTACATGTTGTCCTGAGGTGTGCCAGTAAACAACCATTTTAGCCTTAGGGTCCATTTTAGTACCCGCCAGTTTTATGGTTTTCCAATCTGGATCAGAAGGCATGTCAGCCATCGTCTGAAGCTCTTCATTTTGTTGGGTCATGTAGCTGGCATTCTGCGCATATTTTTCTTTGTCCTGGCTGAGCGCAAAGATCTGCTCTTTTGCATTGCCAAGATCATTATGTGCTGAATAAAGTGCCGCGGTGCTAATGATCAGCAGTGCCACACAGGCGGCCAGTGCGAAGTATAGTTTTTTGATTTTTGCAGACTGATCCGGTATGCCGGTTACCATATGGTTTGCTGCAATTGTATTCATTGTCGGGTTAACCGCTATTGTTGGGTCGATAACGGTAGATTTTTCATCCTCAGGGAGTATGGTATCCATAATTTTCAGCTGAAGCTCATCGGCACGATGAACAGCATTCAATGATGCATACTTCTCCATCGCGTATTCAATGGCTGAGATTTCAGCCTTCACTGCCGGATTTTTAACTGCCCTCTCCTCCACGAGTTTTTTCTCATCAGGGGTTACATCTCCGATAACATAGAGTTCTAGTATGCCTGACTGAATAAATTCTTGTTCCTCTTCCACTTAGTTAAAATGCTTTCTTAATTCCAAAATAGCCATTCTGATACGCGTCTTAACGGTACCCAATGGTAAGTTTAATTCCTCTGCCGCCTCTGCATGAGTATATCCTCTGAAGTAAACCATATTTAATACATCATTGTATTCCGGCTTAAGGGCAACTACCATTTCCTTTAAGCCCAATGTATCCGCATTAAAAGTTACTTCCCTCTGTGCGTCAATGAAATCTACGTTATTTTCAATATCTTGGTTTTTGTTAGAATTTTTAAAATCTTTTGAGCGGAGTTTGTCGATAGACAGGTTTCTGGCAATGTTCATCATCCAGGTAAACAGGCGGCCTTTACTGCTGTCGTAATAGGCGCCGGAATTCCATATTTTAATGAAAGTTTCCTGCAGCAGGTCTTCTGCCACTTCAGTGTTCGGGATGATTCTTGAAATTACGCCAAATAACGCGGCAGAGTACATGTCGTACAAAGCCTTTATAGCGATGGTATCCTGCCTTTTAAGTGCATGGACCAGCTCTTCTTCGGAGAGTGATATTTTCTTAGTTCTTGCCAATGTTCGCCTAATATACAGAAACTATAACAACATCAGCAACAAACAATTTGTTTTTTATTGCGATGCGTTTACAGGTCAAAAAGATGTTTTTCAGCATGATACGATGATCTGACAAGCGGTCCGCTTTCTACATACTTAAAGCCCTTTTCCATTCCTACCTCTTTGTATTTGGCGAACTGGTCCGGGTGGATCCAGTCCAGAACAGGGTGGTGGTTACGTGTTGGCTGCAGGTATTGTCCCAGGGTAAGGATATGAACACCATTGGCTACAAGATCGTCCATCGCTTCGAAGACATCATCTTCAGTTTCACCCAGGCCCAGCATGATCCCTGTTTTTGTGCGCAGACCAAAATCAGAAATCCTTTTCAGGCATTCCAGGCTACGGTCGTATTTTGCCTGTATGCGCACCTGTTTGGTAAGTCTTCTTACGGTTTCTACGTTGTGGGACATGACCTCCGGACGTTCTTCCAGTACGCGGTACAGGTTATCCCAGATTCCACGAAAGTCAGGGATCAAAGTTTCCAGTGTCGTTTCAGGGCTTTCTCTTCTGATGGCTTGTAACGTTTCTGCCCAGATGATGGATCCACCATCTTTAAGGTCATCCCTGTCTACAGAAGTGATGACACAGTGTTTCACCTGCATGAGTTTCACTGAATTGGCAACCCTGTTGGGTTCATCTGTATCTACGGCCAGCGGGCGGCCCGTGGCTACAGCACAGAACGAACAGGAGCGTGTGCAGATGTTACCAAGGATCATGAATGTTGCTGTTCCTGCACCCCAGCACTCGCCCATATTCGGACAATTGCCGCTTTCGCAAATGGTGTGTAGTTTATGAGTATCGACAAGACTGCGTACTTGTGCATATTCTTTACCAACAGGAAGCTTTACTCTAAGCCAATCTGGTTTACGTTGTACTGGGTTTTCTGAAACAACCGGAAGTGCGATCATGGTACAAAGTTAAGCAATAGGTTTGAATAGTTATAAAGATGAAATGTTTGAATGATGTAATGTTGTAAGAACGGAAATGCTGTAATGTTGTAAGAATCGAAAATTATATGAATCTTGTGTCATCAAAAGAATTGTTATGGCAACATCAAAAATAACTTATAATGGTGGTTTGAGGACCACCGCTGTGCATGAGCGTTCAGGTATGGAGATCATTACGGACGCTCCTGTTGACAATAAAGGAAAAGGCGCTGCTTTTTCACCAACGGATTTACTGGCCACCTCTCTGGGGAACTGTATGCTGACCATTGTGGGGATCGCCGCCAATGAACACGGCTTCAATATTGATGGAACGAGCTGTGAGATTACAAAGGTCATGGCAGAAAACCCAAGAAGGGTTACGGAGATCGTTCTTGAGTTCCAGCTTCCCTCAAATGATTACTCAGATAAGGTGAAGCAGATTATTGAGCGGTCTGCGCGGACTTGTCCCGTAGCCTACAGCATCCACCCGGATATTAAACAAACGATTTCTTTTAATTACTAATGACTTCAGCGACTTCCTCCGCAGAGATGTCGCTGTGGGAGGCATCAAGAATGCAATCGCCATCCTTAATGAGGAGGATTTGAGGCGATTCATGATGCACCTGGAATGTTTCGGCTATTTGTGCGGATATCGCACGATAGCTGATCAGGTCCAGAAAATAGAGTGAGGTGTCTTCAGGGATGGCTTCCCAATCCATTTCAAACCTTCTTTTAGCCATCATGCTGACGGAGCAGCGTGTACTGTGTTTGAAGATAAGGCTATAACCCGGTTTGTTTTTTATTTCGCTGATCTGCGAAGGATCATTAATCATTTTCCACTGCATCTGTATTCTCCTTTAATGTGACTTTGGGCCTATCTTCTTCTTCTGCCTTCAGGATAAGAACTGTACGCAGGGCAGATGCGGTTAGAACAGGCTTCCAACAACGCTATTGCAAAGAACACGCCAAGTAATAAGATCGCTACTTTTTTCATTTAAATAGATTTATCCGTACTAAATTACATCTTTTAACAAAATAATGCAAACATTGTTAGGTAGTTGCAGTAAGTTCCGCCATTTTCAAAGCGGTAATTGCGGCTTCATCCCCTTTATTCCCATGTTTACCACCTGCACGGTCGATGGCTTGCTGAAGGTCGTTCGTGGTCAGTACCCCAAAAATAACGGGTTTACTGTGTTTCACGCTTACCTGTGTGATGCCGTTCGCTACGGCGTCGCAGATGAAGTCAAAATGTTTGGTGTCTCCCTGAATGACGCATCCGAGGCATATGACGGCATCAAGCTCCTGATGTTTCTGCAAAAGGATGTCGGCGGCGGAGGTCAGCTCAAAACTTCCTGGAACCGCAATGGAGAGAATATTTTCGGCAGCAACGCCATGTTTTAGTAAGGTTTCCAATGCGCCGTTATATAGTGCTCCTGTGATTTCTGCATTCCACTCGGCTACGGCGATAGCGATTTTATAACCAGCGCCATTAGGAACAGTGGTATGAGAAAAGTCGGAAAGGTTTTTTAATTGTGTTGCCATGCTGCAAATATAGGTAAAGGGTATAAAAAAAGGCTAGCAGTGATGCTAACCTTTGTCATAATATTTTTTTGGTACTTATTTTACCTGTGCATTTGCACGGGCAATATATTCGTCAATCATTGTGCCTTCCTGGCTTTCAGGATATTGCGTTTTGATCTTTGTATAAGCTTCTTCTGCAGACTTGTAGTCTTTAAGATTTTCATAAACCAGTCCCAGTTTCTTCAGGAACAGTGGAGAAGTGAATTTATTGCTGGACTTATCAGCTGCTTTTTTGTAATAGGTAGCAGCCTGTTTGAAATCTTTCAATTCGCTGTAGGCATCACCAAGAAGACCAAGCGCCAGGGGATCTGCAACAGGGCTTCCTGTTTCAGAATACTTACCCAATGCATCAACAGCTTTTCTGTAATCACCTTTGCGCAGGTAGATGCCACCAAGATAAAGGTTGGCAAGGTTCGCTGATTTGGTGTTGTCATACTCTTCGGCAATTTTCTCTAAACCGGGGTATCCACCATCGCCATTGATGGCTTTATTGGCCAGAGAATCAGCGGTCAGAAATTGTTCTGCTCTGTACATTTTCGCTGAAGCTTCTAATGCTCTGTTCTTTAAATATACATTTTGGTACCAGAAGTAAATTCCAATTAAGGCAACGATTGCAACTCCAATGAATAAAAGGCTTTTTGAATTTTCTTCCAAAAAGGAACCCTTTCTTACCGGGTGGATGATTTCTTCTTTTTCTGTTGTCGACATTTTATTTAAAAAAATTAAGGATTGCAAAAATACATTTTTACATCAAAGTATCAACCTTTTTTAGGATTTTAAAGTAAAAATCTATGGTGATAGCCGAATCAGAACTGCCTGATGATGAATATTCTAGTGTTGAAGGGTGTTACTCCCGAAAACAACAGTCTTTTCAGAATGAAATAAATCGGGCAGCGCCCCACCCAATTCACAATGCGAAACGGTAACTTTGTGGGATAATAGTTATGTGGCTAAAAAACATTACACTACTCAATTTTAAAAATTATTCAGATGCAAACATCAGTTTCTCAAAAACGGTGAATGCCTTTGTAGGGAACAATGGTGCCGGCAAAACGAATTTGCTGGACGCCATACATTACCTGTGTTTGTGTAAGGGCTATTTTAACCCTATTGACAGTCAGCAGATCAAAACTGCGGAGGACCTATTCCTGATCCAGGGTGATTTTGACCGGAAGGAAAAGAATGAGAAAATTACCTGTGGCGTAAAACGGAACCAGAAAAAACAGTTCAAAAGAAATAAAAAAGAATATGATAAGCTGGCCAGTCATATTGGTCTTTTTCCATTGGTCATGATTTCTCCTTATGATACCAACCTGATCATGGAGGGGAGTGAGGAACGCCGTAAGTTTATGGATAATGTCATCTCCCAGACCGACGGAAGTTACCTGGATGAACTGATCTTCTATAACCGCCACCTGCAGAACAGAAATGCATTGCTGAAACAGATGTCGATCACCAGAAGTTATGACCCTTCATTGCTGGAGATCTACAACGACCAGCTGGTGGCTTCGGGCAATAAGATCTATGCCAAACGCCAGCAGTTTATGACGGAGTTTATCCCACTTTTTGACCAGTACTATCGCTTTCTCACAGAAGATAAAGAGGAGGTGAACCTTCAGTACCAGTCGCAGTTGGCAGACGTTTCATTTGAACAGCTGTTATTGCAGAGCATAGAAAAAGATAAGGTGTTGGAGCGTACGACCACAGGGATACATAAGGATGAGCTGGTTTTCACCATCAGGACTACACCATTGAAAAAGTTCGGCTCGCAGGGGCAGCAGAAATCTTTTCTTATTGCGTTAAAGCTTGCCCAATATGCTTACCTTCAGCGGTACAAAGGGTTCAAGCCTTTACTGCTGCTGGACGATATTTTCGATAAACTGGATGAGTTCAGGATGCAGAAGCTGATGGAGATGGTGTCTCATGACGACTTCGGGCAGATTTTTATTACAGACACTGGCCGAGAGCGGGTGATGGCGGTATTTCAGAAAATTCAGGTGCCCATCACGTTGTTTGAGGTAGTTAACGGATCAATACAACATGCGTAAACCAAACGACATCACATTAAAAGAAGGTATCGGTAAATTACTGAATACCTATAAGCTGAAGGGGAAGTTTGACGAAACTTCCATCATTTTGCTGTGGCCGGAACTAATGGGGAAAGCAATAGCCAACAGGACCACACAGATTTACATTTCCCAGGGAAAGCTCTTTGTGAGGCTGGAGTCGGCGGTGATCAAAAACGAGTTGTTAATGGTCAGAACCGGCATCATCCAGAAATTGAATGAACGTGCCGGCTCTGAAGTTGTCAAAGAGATTGTCTTTCTTTAATTCCTGTATCATCTGGCTTAGCTTCTGCCACCGAAAATTTTGCTGATCAACCATATGATCAATGCAAGTACCAGTACAACAATGATGATACCGGTCCACACACCAGCTTTGAAAATGCCCTCTATGAGGTCGCAGCTGGCGAGGGTAGTGGTTAGCAGTGCTATTAGTGCGAGCGGAAGATGTCTTTTTATCATGATCTGTATGTTTAGGTTAAGTAACAAACATTGATCATAATAGTTTTGCAGCCCTATTTTCCATTTACTTTCAGCAGCTCTACTTCAAATATCAGAGTGCTGTACGGTGGGATGTCTGCGCCGGCACCACGTTCACCGTAGGCAAGTTGGTAGGGAATGAAGAACCTGTATTTTGAACCTGCATTCATCAGCTGCATACCTTCAGTCCAGCCGGAAATTACCCTGTTCAAAGGAAGGGACAGCGGTTCATTTCGATCGTACGAGCTATCGAACTGTTTGCCATTCAGTAAGGTACCTTTATAGTGTGCCAGAACGGTATCTGTAGCTTTCGGTTTAATACCATTTCCTGGAGTGAGCACCAGATATTGCAGGCCGCTGGCCGTCACTTGTACCCCTGGTTGTTTTTTGTTGTTCTCCAGAAAAGTTTTTCCCTCGTTGATGGTGGCTGAATATTTCAGCTTGCTTTGTTCACGAAAGATGTTTCCTATCGCCGCCTGTGCCGCATCCTCTTTGATCAATGCCGGTTTTCCAGCGAAGGCATCCTTGATCCCCTTAATTAAAAGATCGTAGTTCAAGGTGGTCAGTCCGCTGTTTTTAAGGCTTCCTGCCATGCTGTTTCCAAATGCGTAACTGGCGGAGTCCATGGTGTTTTTAAACGCAGCCGGGCTGACAGCTGGTTTTACTGTTGTAACTGGTTTTTTTGTGGTGGTTGTTTTTTTTACTGTTGTGGTTTTCTTTGCTGTAGATTGCGCGAGTGCAGCAAAAGTGCAGCAAGGCAATAACAGGGTAATGAGTATTCGTTTCATGGTGTTCATTTTGGTGGAAAGGTACAAAGTATCTTTAAAAAAAATAAGCACCTCTGTTTGGGGTGCTTATTTTATATATTTTTAAGTCGGGACTGATTAGAAACGTTCAGCAGCAGTAAAGAAGAAATCTCCTTCAATTTGTGCGTTCTCGTCAGAGTCAGAACCGTGAACCGCATTTGCATCAATAGATTTTGCGTATTTGTTACGGATGGTACCTTCAGCAGCTTCCGCAGGGTTAGTTGCACCGATCAGTTTTCTGAAATCTTCAATAGCATTGTCTTTTTCAAGAATCGCAGCGACGATAGGTCCTGAAGACATGAAGCTGACAAGGTCGGCGTAGAAAGGACGTTCTTTGTGTACTGCATAGAACTGGCCAGCAGTCTCGTCAGTTAGTTTAGTATATTTTAATGCAATGATTTTGAAACCAGCAGCAGTGATGTCGTTGATGATAGCGCCGATGTGTCCGTTTGCTACGGCATCTGGCTTGATCATTGTAAATGTTCTGTTTGTACTCATCGTAATTCAATTTTTTTTGCAAAATTACGTTTTATACTCCTAATATTAAAGCTCGAAATATAATAGGCTTCAATTAATTTAATCATTAGCTTTGCACCGAAAATTATGCTATCTGTTTCAGAAATAAAATCATTGCTGGCTACGCCACAGAAAATTGTCATTACAACGCATCATAAGCCAGACGGCGATGCAATGGGTTCTTCTTTGGGGCTATATGCTTACCTGATCCAGAAGGGACATCACGTGAAAGTGATCACGCCTACCGACTATCCTTACTTTTTGCATTGGATGCCCAACAATTCTGATGTCATCATTTTTACAGAGGCACAGGAAGAGGCGGCAAAACTGGTCGCAGAGGCTTCGATGATCTTTTGTCTTGACTTCAATACCCTTAGCCGCATCAATGAACTGGGCGAGCTGGTGAGGGCTTCAGCCGCCTACAAGCTGATGATTGACCACCACCTGGAACCCGAAGATTTTGATGATTACAGACATTGGAGCATCAATGCCTGTGCTGCTGCGCAGCTGGTGTACGATTTTATTGTCAACGTACTGAAAGATGGCAGCTTCATGAACAAGGACATTGCCACCTGTTTATATACCGGTATCATGACCGATTCAGGTTCGTTCCGGTTTCCTTCTGCTGATGCCACCGTGTATAGAATTGCGGCCGACCTGATTGATTTCGGTGCTGAACACTGGAGAATTCACCAGCTGGTATACGATAATGCCACAGAAAACCGTTTGCGTTTTCTGGGACATTGTTTAAGCGATAAACTGGAAATCTTGAGAGAGTCGAGAACGGCGATTATTACCGTTACTCAGGACGAATTAAGGCGTTTTAATATACAGACAGGTGATACCGAGGGAATTGTGAATTATGCGCTGTCTGTTAACGGGATAAAATTGGCTGCATTTATTATTGAGAGAACTGATAAAGTTAAATTATCTTTGCGCTCCACCGGCGACTTTCCCGCAAATGAAATTTGCAAAAAGTATTTTAA
The DNA here is from genome assembly GCF_000170795.1 of Pedobacter sp. BAL39. Classification (GTDB taxonomy): domain Bacteria; phylum Bacteroidota; class Bacteroidia; order Sphingobacteriales; family Sphingobacteriaceae; genus Pedobacter. Next base: position 36,053 of record NZ_ABCM01000024.1, on the reverse strand, counting down.
CGGTGGCGGACATAGAAATGCGGCCGGTGGATACTCCGAACAGAACCTGGAGGATACGGTAGCCACATTTAAACAACTATTGACTGAATATAAAACCCAGCTGTTGCAATAAGGGATTTCCCGGTGACAGATAAAGATTAAAAATAAATATAAAACGATAAAAAATTAACAAACCACATGAAGAAAGGTATAGTAATTCTTTTCGCAGCTACACTTGGATTGGCTGCTTGTAACAACTACAAAAAAGGTCCGGGTGGCCTGTCTTACATCATTCACAAAGATGGTGGAAAAGAAAAAATTAAAGAAGGAGACATCATTAAACTGAACTTTATACAGAAAAGTGATAAAGATTCGGTGATGTTCAATACCTGGGATATGGAAGCACCACAAGTGTTTCCTGTCGCTAAAAAAGTATATGCAGGTGATATGAATGATGTATTGACTTTGTTCGGAGAAGGTGACAGTGCAACTTTCAAACTAGATCTGGACACTGTTGCAAAATATTCAGGTCAGCCTAAACCAGCAGGTTCTAAAGATAAATTCCTTGTTTTCACCATTAAAGTGGAGAAAGTACTTGCCAAGGAAAAAGGTGAGGCGGATTCTACCTTCCAGAAAAAAGCAAGAGACTTTTTTGAAAAAGATTACAAAGCAAATGTGGAGCGTCTGAAAGGTGCAGAAGCAGGAAAAATCAGCAAATACATTGCTGATAATAACCTGAAAACTACCACTACAGCTTCTGGCCTGCAGTACATCATCAGCAAACCAGGTGATGCTCAGAAACCAGTATTGGGTGATACCATGATGGTGAATTATACTGGTAAACTGACTACTAAAAAATCTGACGGTAAAGAAAATGTCTTTGATACCAGCGATGAGAAAGTAGCTAAAGAATCAGGTAAACACAACCCTATGGCAACTTATGGTCCTCGTCCAATTACTTTAGGCAGAGCAATCCCAGGATTTGACGAGGGTTTGAAACTGATTGGTAAAGGCGGAAAAATTACCCTGATCATCCCTTCTGTGCTTGCTTATGGCGAAGGCGGTATGCCTCAGGGTGGTATCAGTCCATTCTCACCGTTGGTGTTTGAAGTGGAATTGAACGACATCAAAAAACCAACAGCAGCACCAGCGGCTTCTGCAGCACCAGTTGCACCGGCTCCGGTAACAAAAAAATAAACAGGCATCCGGTTTCGGAGAACTGAAATGATAAGGCCCCCGACTGCATTCTCTGCTGGTCGGGGGCTTTTTATTTGTCATTGTCCTTACAATGGTTTTGTTAACTTTGCTCATGCTTTTGACAGACACCCACACCCACTTATATTACGAAACAGATGCCGATCAGCTGGATGCAAAGATGCAGCGCTGTTTTGATCAGCAGATTACACGTCTGTTTCTTCCGAATGTAGACCTGTCCTCTATTCCCATGATAGATGCCCTGGTGAACAAATACCCCGAAAATTGTTTTGCCATGGCTGGTTTGCATCCTTGCGATGTAAAGGAAGGATTTGAATTGGTCCTGGACGAAATCTGTGAGAGTATTGTCGACCGGAACATTTATGCAATTGGTGAAATTGGTATTGACCTGCACTGGGACAAAACCACACTGGACATTCAGAAAATAGCATTTGCCGAGCAGATTAAATGGGCGAAGGACCTCGGTCTTCCGATCGTGATCCACTGCAGGGAGGCTTTCGATGAGGTCTTCGAAGTATTGGAAAAAGAGAAAGATGATCAGCTCAGGGGGATTCTTCATTGTTTTACGGGGAATGCTGAGCAGGCACAACAGGCGATAGACCTGGGCTTTTACCTTGGCATCGGAGGGGTAGTGACGTATAAAAAAGCAGGCCTGGATGAAGTACTGCTATCGGTTCCCTTGAATAAGCTGGTTCTGGAAACCGATTCCCCTTATCTGGCACCGGTCCCTTTTCGCGGGAAGCCCAATGAAAGCAGCTACCTGATCCATGTTGCAGAGCGGGTTGCGGAGATCTATGGAACGAGTGTCGAAGAGGTTGCCGCAGTAACTACAGCAAATTCTATCCAAATATTTAACATTTAGTCAATGACCAAAATACTGATCATCTATACCGGTGGTACCATAGGCATGGTAAACGATCCCAAAACAGGTGTTTTAATTCCTTTTGATTTTAAGCAGATACAGCAAAATGTGCCGGAGCTGGCACGTCTGAACTACGATCTGGATGTTTATTCTTTTGACCCTATCCTTGATTCTTCCAATATGGATCCACTGATTTGGGCAGATCTGGCGAAACTCATCCAGGAGAAATATGAAGAGTTTGACGGCTTTGTGATCCTTCATGGTTCGGATACCATGTCGTTTACCGCTTCGGCCTTGAGTTTTATGCTGGAGAACCTTTCCAAGCCCATCGTGCTGACAGGATCCCAGCTGCCTATCGGAGAAATCCGCACGGATGCAAAGGAGAACCTGATTACAGCGCTGGAGATTGCTGCCACAAAAAAGCAAGGTAAGGCGATGGTGCCTGAGGTATGCATCTACTTTGATTATCAATTGTTTCGGGGAAACCGATCCATTAAATACAACTCGGAAAAGTTTGAAGCATTCCGTTCTCCCAACTATCCTATCCTTGCGGAGGCGGGTGTGAACCTTTCTTTTTATAAAAACTACATCTCACGTCAGCCGGTAGAACCACTTAAGGTACACACCAACTTTAATGCAAATATTGGGGTGTTAAAGCTTTACCCGGGGATTTCTGCACAGGCCGTATATGCCATCACCAAATCAGGTGTGGACGCCATTGTGCTGGAGACCTTCGGTTCGGGAAACACAACCACGGCAGCCTGGTTTATCGAAAGTCTCAGGGAGGCCATTGCCAGCAATAAGCTGATCATCGACATCACACAATGCCAGCGGGGATCGGTAGCCCTTGGTAAATATGAGACCAGTAAGCAGCTGCAGCAGATGGGCATCATCAGCGGTTATGACATGACCTTTGAGGCTACGGTGACGAAGCTCATGTACCTGATGGGCCAGGGTTACTCAAATGCGGAAATTGCCAGGTTTATGGAGCAGTCTATCCGCGGAGAGTTAACAGCTTAAGGTCAAAGTTCTGCAATACACCCGATAAGTTTTTTCTGCCTAGATTATAATCTTAAATTTGTGTATTCATAATAGAGAAGATGAACATAGAGCAAATATATACCGGTTGTCTTGCTGAAGCAGCCTATTACATAGAAAGCAACGGAGAGGCCGCCATCATTGACCCCCTGCGTGAAGTTGGGCCGTATTTAAAGCGTGCGGCGAAGGACAATGCAAAGATCAAGTATATTTTTGAGACCCATTTCCATGCCGATTTTGTATCCGGTCATATCGACCTTGCGGAGAAATCCGGCGCCGCGATTGTGTATGGACCTACAGCGCAGACCTCCTTTGCTGCACACATTGCGAAAGATGCTGAAGTGTTCCATGTAGGTGCACTGACGATCACGGCAATCCACACACCAGGGCATACACCTGAATCTACCACTTATCTCCTGAAGGACGAGCATGGGAAAGACTATTGTATTTTTTCCGGGGATACGCTTTTTATCGGCGATGTGGGCCGGCCTGATCTGGCTCAGAAAGGTAGTCTGACGATGGAAGATATGGCCGGAACCTTATATGAATCCCTGCAACATAAGATCCTGCCGCTGGCGGATGACGTACTGGTTTATCCTGCACATGGTGCAGGTTCTGCCTGTGGCAAGAACATGAGTAAGGAAACTTTTGATACGCTCGGGCATCAGAGGGAAGTGAACTACGCATTAAAAGCAAAAGATAAAGCGCAGTTTGTCAAAGAAGTTACGGATGGCATTTTGCCACCTCCGGCGTACTTTGCACAAAATGCAGCGATGAACAAAAATGGTTATGAAAGTTTTGATGAGGTGTACGAAAAAGGATCAAAACCTTTGTCGCCGGCCGACTTCGAAGCTGTTGCCAACCTTAGCGGTGCCCTGATCCTGGACACCCGTGATCCCCAGGTTTTCGCAAAGGGATTTATTCCCTCATCCGTCAATATTGGCCTTAATGGTCAGTTTGCACCATGGGTGGGCGCCCTTGTTGCCGATCTGAAGCAGCCTCTGCTGCTGGTATGCGAGGCAGACAAAGAAGAAGAAGCCATCACGAGGCTTGCCCGTGTGGGGTATGACAATACCATCGGTTACCTGTCGGGAGGAATTGCTGCCTGGGCTGAGGACGGCAGGGACCTGGATACCATCAGGTCGATTTCTGCTCAGGAATTTGAGGAGATACTGAACTCAAATAAAGATGTAAATGCACTCGATGTGAGAAAACCGGGTGAATACGAAGCAGAGCACCTGGAGGAGACCTTGACCCGGCCTTTGGATTATATCAATGAATGGACGAATGAAATAGACCATCATGGAACATACTACATCCACTGTGCGGGAGGTTACCGTTCTATGATTGCGGCTTCAATCCTCAAAGCCCGCGGTGTGGAAAACGTGGTGGACATCGCGGGTGGATATGGCGCCATCAAGGCAACAGGTTTAAAACGCACCGATTTCGCTTGTCCGTCTAAAGCCATGAGCAAGTAGTGATGATGGAAGAATACGATGTGCTGATCATTGGGGCTGGGCCTATAGGGATGGCCTGCGCGATTGAAGCCAGGCGTGCCGGATTGAGTTACATTATTGTGGAGAAGGGTGCACTGGTGAATAGCCTGTATAACTATCCCGTATTCATGACTTTCTTTTCTACATCCCAGCGACTGGAGATTGGCGGTGTCCCTTTTGTCAGCATCAATCCGAAGCCAAACAGAAATGAAGCTGTAGAATACTACCGTAGAGTAGCTGAAAAATTTTCACTCAACCTGCACCTGTTTGAACGTGTCGACCAGGTGGAAAAAAATGCAGATGGGAATTTTGAAGTTCAGACCTCCAAGACCAGATACCGTTCCAGGTATGTGATCATCTCTACTGGGTTTTACGATATTCCTGTGATGATGAACATCCCGGGGGAGTCCTTGCCGAAGGTTACCCATTATTATAAAGACCCACACCTGTACGCCTTTCAGAATGTCGTCGTCGTGGGGGCGAACAACTCAGCGATAGATGCTGCGCTGGAAACTTATCGCAAGGGCGCAAATGTAACCCTAGTGATACGTGGTGGAGAGATTGGCAGTTACGTGAAATATTGGGTGAGACCCGATATCGAAAACAGGATTGCTGCGGGAGAGATCAAGGTTTATTTTCAGTCTGAGCTGACTTCTATAGAAGAAACTGCTGTACACCTCAAGACGCCGGATGGTGACCTCAGCATTCCAAATGATTTTGTGATTGCGATGACGGGCTACCAGCCTGACTTTGAGATGCTGAACAGGCTTGGTGTGAGGCGGACAGACGACCAGCGACCGGCATACAATCCTGAAACCATGGAAACCAATATGGAAGGACTCTACCTCGCTGGGGTTGTCTGCGGTGGAATGGACACTCATAAGTGGTATATCGAGAACAGCAGGGTACATGCAGAGCAGATCTTTGCAGACATCAATAACAAGAAAACTTATCAATAACTTGTGCATTCATAGATATTTAATTTATGTTTGCACACATATTTTTTCACCTGAATGCCGGGAATAAATCAAATAAAAGAACCCATAGCTGCTGATATCTCTTCATTTGAAGAGAAGTTTAAGTCGTCGATGCACAGTGATGCCCCATTGCTGGACCGCATCACCCATTATATTGTAAAAAGAAAGGGTAAGCAGATCCGGCCAATGTTTGTTTTTTTTGCGGCAAAACTTTGCGGAGGTATTCTGGAGTCTACACACAGGGGCGCGGCACTGGTAGAGCTTTTACATACGGCTACACTTGTTCACGACGATGTGGTGGACAATGCTTATGAGCGTCGTGGATTCTTTTCGATCAATGCCTTATGGAAAAATAAAATTGCGGTACTGGTAGGTGATTATCTATTGGCAAAGGGTTTGTTGCTTTCTGTTAACAATGGCGAATTTCGTTTGCTGCAGATTGTCTCCGAAGCAGTCAAGCAGATGAGCGAGGGAGAGTTGCTGCAGATCGAAAAGGTGAGGAGGATGGACATCAGTGAGGATTTATACTTTGATGTCATCCGCCAGAAGACGGCCTCCCTGATTGCATCCTGCTGTGCCTGCGGAGCGGCTTCGGCTGGTGCTGACGATGAAACCATCGAAAAGATGCGCCTCTTTGGAGAAAAGGTGGGCATTGCTTTCCAGATTAAGGACGATACATTTGACTTTGGTACCGACGATGTAGGAAAACCTTTAGGTATTGACATCAAGGAAAAGAAAGTCACACTTCCATTGATTTATGCATTGAACAGTTCTGATAAGGTGGAGAAAAAACGGATCATCAACCTGGTAAAAAACCACAATGATGAGCCGGCAAAGATTCAGCAGATCATCGACTTTGTAAATGCAAAGGAAGGTGTACGTTATGCAAATGAAAGAATGGTGCAGTATCAGCAGGAAGCATTTGACATTCTCTATTCTTTTGAGCCGGGTCCGGCAAGAACAGGGCTGGAACAGCTTGTAAGATATACTACAGAGCGCAAAAAATAACATCACATCCTTATTGTTGCAAAAATTCGGGTGTCAGAAATTAGGAGTGGCATTCAAAAAGTGTTATTTTTCACAAAAATACCACTATGAAGGCCTTGTTTTTTCTGTTATGCACAACATTTAGTTCGGTTTTAAATGCACAAGATCATTTTTCGACCCCATTTCAGCAGATCAACAATGAGGTACAGTCACATTCTGAAGCTTATGGGAATTTAAAAACTGCGACTGAAACTATCGGTCATCGTTTGACTGGCTCCGAGCATGGGGCAAAAGCCGAGGCTTACGCTTTTAACCTCCTGAAATCATATGGTTATGATGTCCGTTATCAGCCCTTCGAAGTGGAAAGCTGGAGCAGGCTGAGCAATGAAACAAAGGTTGGCGACAGTCCTGGTTCGCTAAAGAAGATTACTTCAGTTACGCTTGCGCATTCGCCTGTAAAGGTGCAGGTGACAGCGGAGCTTATTGATCTCGGAAACGGGTTGGAGTCGGACTACCAGCAAGATGGCGGTAAAGTGAAAGGCAAGATTGCATTGGTTTACCTGGGGATACTTCCAAGCTCTCCGGAGCATACTCCTCAGTTGCACCGCTCGGAAAAGGCCGCTATTGCAACGAAATATGGTGCGGCAGGCATCATCATCATCAATGGCGTCAAAGGAGGTGTGCTGCTCACCGGCACTGCATCTGTAACTGGTAAACTGATTCCTATACCTGCCGTTTGTATTGGATTGGAAAATGGCATGCGGCTGAAGGCTGCGTTGAGGAATAAGGCACAGTTTGCCAGTTTGAACATGACGAACTTTTCGGGAATGATCAAGGCGAGGAACGTGATTGCCACGATCAGAGGGAATACCCTTCCTGAGGAAAAGATGGTTCTGGGCGCGCATCTGGATAGCTGGGACCTGGCCACGGGGGCGATCGACAATGGCATCGGGGCCTTTGCTATTATAGATATGGCGCGGACATTTAAAAAACTTAACTTAAGTACTTCCAGGACGCTGGAGTTTGTGTTGTTTATGGGCGAGGAGCAAGGGCTGCTGGGATCAAAGGCCTACCTCGCGGAGGCCCGCAACAACCAGACATTGGACCAGCTCAGGTTTATGTTGAATTATGACATGACCAATAATCCTAAGGGCTTCAGCAGCAGCAGAAAGGAAATGGAAGCGCTGTTTACCGAATGGGGTGCGCAAATTACCTCGCTGGACACAGGCTTTAAAAATATATTCTATGCAGGCGCCGGACTGCATAGTGACCACCAACCATTTTTATTAGAAGGGATTCCTACAGGTGGAGGGGCTGCTGCCGAATTGCCCAATCAGGCAGGTTTATATTATCACTCCAATGGTGATACCTTCCGGCTGGTGGATGAACAGGGCTTGAAAAACACCGTGAGGTTTAGCGCAATGTTGGCCTATGCGCTGGCCAACACACCGGAAATTCCCGTTAGGAGGCAGTCGGAAGAGGCCTTAAAGATTTTTCTGCAGGAGAACGATCTGGAAACACCACTAAGGATTGCCGGCGAGTGGCGCTGGTAATCTCTAGTGGTGTGGATTTCTCAGGTAGTTTTTTCTTTTAGGGCATTGATTCTGACAGAGAAATACATCAGGCTGGCAACAATGATGAACAGGCCGATGCTGCCAAAGAGGAGTGACATGTCCTGCAATTGGATGATCACATAAATGAAACCATAAAAGATGCTCAGAATGCCGGCAAACACAATTGCTGCCTTTTTATTGGAAAGGGTTCCTGCAATGAACATGCTGATGAGCAGGATGGTTGCCGCCGAGGCGATGAGGTAGGCGATATTAAAGCCCAGCTGTTCTGTAAAGGAAAGGAGCAGGCAGTAGTAGATCGTCATGGCTGCGCCAATCAATGCATATTGCAGGAGGCCCACTGCTGTTTTCCTGAAGGTCTCCATAAAGAAAAGCGCAATAAAGCTCAGCAGTATGACAAGTATTGCATACTTGGCGGAGCGCATGGTTTTCTGATATTGGTCTACTGGTAGCAGAAACTTTACACCAAAGGCAGCCTTATCTTTATTGTCTTTCAGGTTCGCCTGATCACCAATCCATTGTTGGGGCAGGGGGCGGTTAAAGTTTGACATTTTCCATGATCCTGAGAAATCGTTAGGGCTGATGTTGCGTTGCTCAGGAAGGTAGTTGCCGGTAAAGCTGGGGTTGTTCCAGTCGCCTTTCATCGTCACATTTGTATTCTTGCCCAGATGGAGGAAGTTGAGCTCCCCACTGCCGCTGAGGGCGAGCTCGTAGCTGAAGCTAAGCTTTGTATGCTGCGTTGCTGCACGGTTTAGTTGGGTAGCCAGCGACTGAGCAAATAAATTTTCTTCTGCAAAATCCGGTTCTGCAGCACAACTGGAATCACCCAGTTTTATAGAAGGGCTATTCTTCAGTCCTTTAAAATCTGTCAGCCCTGAGATTACCTTGACCTTATCCCATAAGACCATAGAAGGTGCAATACCGGATTTTTTTAGTTCAACGTCTGGGAAATTGCCATTGATGTGAATTTTAGTACTGTACACAACAATGTCAAAGATGCCTCTTTTCAGTATTTGGGGAACAACTTCGGCCGTCATGTTCAATTGTTCGGGAAGCAGGTATATGGTAGACAGTACTTCCTTAAAACTGGTTTTTCCCGTAGCGTCGGTGATCTTAGTGGTCATCTTATAAGGCAGCTGCATTACGGGGCCTTCGATCAGCTGCGGGCCTGACCATTTTTCGGCAACTTCAGCAGCGGCTTCTTTCTGTCGTTGGTCCCGCTCGGAAATCAGCGACTGGATCCAGGTGGATGGGATCAGCAGTATTAGGGTCAGGAAGCTAATCATCAGGAGCTTTACTCCTGTGGATTCCTGTAATTGCGCAAAAATTGATTTTTGCGGTGTGGTTTGATGATCATGTGTTTCCATTATTTTGTTTTTAAGGTATATTTCTGTGCAGGGTTTATTTTCTGACTGATAAAAGAGGAGGCCAGCAGCTTTGCAGTCATTGCGTGCAGGTCTGATGCTCTCGCTGTATTCACATTTACCAGGTAAAAGGAGCTGTTAGAGAGGCCACTGTGCCATCTCCAGCTGAGCTGATTGATGGTCTTTAGAGATCCGTTATCGAACCACCAGGAGGAGTAAATCTTTTCTTTTCCTTTTTGCAGCGTTCCCGTATAGACGGTAATGCCATTTATATTTTGCTTCCTGATGAAGCTGAACTCGTAACCACTTCCCTTCCAGCAGATCATGGGATTATGTTCGGGCGCGTAGAAGGGGGTAGGCTTCAGGTAGATGAGGGCTTCATCGCTTTGCAGCTTGATCACATCGCCAACTTTGCTTTTCCTGAACCCGGATAGTGTGAGCTGCTGACCGTCAGTAGTATGGTTGTTGTTTTTTGGTTGGAAGGCAAGGTATGACATGCTGATCAGGAAACCGATGTGCAGAAAAACCACGCTCGGGGAAATCTTCGGTTTGGTTTGAAGCGTCAATGGTCTGCTCTGAAGGCGAGTTGTAATAGGCTTTGTGAGCAAGATCAAAGGCAGTATCACGTAAATACAAAGACAAAGTAAACCCGCGGCATCATGAAGCACTTGCCCCGGCATAATCTTGAAAAGCACGATGAGCACGATTCTAAAATAGTTAGAGATCACATTCAATAGGATAGTAATACTGATCATGGTGATCAGCTGAATCATAGATAGTGTTCTGCCTGCCTTTTTCTGGTAATGCGCTGCGATGAAAATACTAATTAGCAATGAAAGGTGTAACATATTCAGTCCTGCGCAGGCCTGGTCAATATAAAATTGATATCCTTTTAAAATGATGATGTTACCGGAAGCTACTGCGGGCATTCCCGCAAAGGTCATGGTTTCGGCAACGACGTTGCTTAACCATAACCTGAGTGGAAAGCTGAGCGTGTCACTAAAGAACTTAAAGATGGGGGAGATGATGACCATTGTAAGGAGCACAGCCAGGCTGAGCTTACCTACTAAGTTTTCGAATAGCAACAATGTCGTAAGGAGCAGCATAAAAAACAGGGTAGATCTTACCGGTACCGCTATGGCCAGCACACTGAAAAGTAATGCTGGTAGCAGGAACCGGTTCGACAATGTTCCCTTTTCTATCTGGAGCATAAAAGGAAGCATCATCATGCCGATGAGAAAAGGAGTATCCCATATCAGATATCCGGGAAGCAATACAATGCAGATGACCATGTAGCCGCTGCAGATCATTGCCGTCAGGTATTTGATGTCAGGAATGCGAAGGCTTAGTGTTTCCATAGTGTTTTGAGCTGATTGCGGTAGTCTGAACGGTATAAAAAGTGGCCCATTATGGCAGCTACCAGAATGATGAGTATCCACTCCTGCGGCTCAGGTGCAGCACCTGAAGACTGGATCGACGCATTTTTCAGGCTATCCTTGCTTTCATCGATACCAAAACGATCATAATCGTCCTTTTTTTCAAGCACAACAAGACTGGAGACCGGAGAAACGATGAAGGCTTGGTCGGCTGTTTTTAGTAGATCATCCTGAACATAATTCCGCTCAAAATAAGTTTTACCTACTTTTTTAAGGATGTCATTGTAAGCAAAAAGCCGGAGCAGGTGGTCAGGTGCGGTGCCTTTTTGCTCAGCAGTCAGCTGTTCAATGGACATTCCCGATCCCTGGATATCCAGAACGGTGGGTTGGGCTGTGGTTTCCAGCCATTGCTGTTTTTGTAGCTGCTGAACTAATGTGTTGCAGCTGCCTTGCATATACCGGAAGCTGTTAAATTCCTTTAGTGTTTTCAAGTAAGGGCTCAATGATTCGCCAATGTTATAGAGATGAACGCGCTCAGCATTGATGAGGTAGGCCGAGCTACGCTTTTGAAAGGAGCTGCCCTCAAGGTCACCAAGATTGGGCGAACGTTCATTACTTTTGCTAATCAATAGTGATGTTCCCGGTGATGATATTTTATAAAGCGGGAACAGGCTGAAGTTCCTGTCGTGGAGCATTTCGTATTGCTGATCCAGGTTCTGTTCAGTTAAACGGATCAGTTGCTCATTATATGCATAAACTTTCATCTTTTTGATCTCCGGCCAGAGCGCATCCAGATCTTCGCGCGACCAGCTGCCATTGATGTCCAGGTAAACAGATTCGGGTTTGAACCCAACTTTAGCATTCGTGCTTTTCCTTAGCCTGTAGGATGAACCCGCAAACGAAAAAGGTTGTGTGGAGATCGCTTCTTCGGCGAAGCTGATGTTCCATCGGTCCAGATAGCTTCTCTCCCGCTTGTAGCTGCCATTTTCCTGTATTTTCAAATCCGTATCTATGGCTTCTGGCGGATTAGAGAAGCTGAGCTGAACTACTTCGGATGCTTTTTCCGCTGACGGTCCTTCAAACCAGGAATTTTCAAGTGTTAACCTACCGTTTTCAGCTTTCAGCGGACTGGTGATGCCAATCCTGAACTTACGTTTTTCTTTTTTATTACATGGAAATACCCTTACAGTGATGGCATTGCCTTCCTGCCAATGGAGCACAGATGGGTCTCTCACTTCGACACCAACTATGGTTTTGTAGGCGCTGTCAGCTTTTCCTTTTGTTGTCAGCCTGGATTTTTCTTCCAGTCCATTGATCCATAAGGATAGTGATGAAGCCACAGAGCCCTCTGGGAGATGGAAGGTATAGATGGCCTCTTCGTCCCGGGTCCATCTGGAGGTACTTAAGTTTTCAATGCTGATGGTTTTTTCAGTGTAAGCCAACCGGTATTCCGGGTAGACTTTGATGTTGGTGACCACATTGGAGGTTGCCAGATGGTCACCCGACCATAGCCGCTCCTGTGCGAGATGACGGGAGTTGTAAATGGATTTCAGGATCTTAATTCTGTCATCATCGCCAATACTAGCTGTGCCGCAGAATAGGCTGGCAATGACCACCAGTGGATCATGTTTTCTGGCTTCCTCAAATCCTGATCCTCCGAAGTTTCCCCAAAACCAGTTGCCATCGCTTGCCGGAATGCTGTAAACAAGACCTGCTTTTAGAAATTTCTCTGTAATTGGGGTAGATGGCAGTTCCTGTGCAATGACGACCCATTCGGGCAATTTATTCTCCTTGAGTGTATCGTTGTTCTGGATACTTTTTACTTTCCGATGGAGCTGATTCCATTGAAAAATGAATGCAATAAGCAGGATTACAGGCAAACCAGCGCCTAGTGCTGCCATATAACCCAGGCCTGAGGTGCTGCGTGTCATTCTCAGAATAAACTTAATGCTGACAATGACCAGGAACAGTGGAATGAACACATGCAGAGATACTCCGATAAGTATGGCTGCCAATCCGCCGATGAGGTAAAAGGGGATGAGATAGATTGCGTAGTAACTGAACAGCAGCGTCGCAGCACCAAGCATAAATGCCAGAACGCCTTTGATAAATCTGGGCAGACGCTCGTGGAAAGTCGCGGCGATAAGGGCTAATGAGGCAAGAAATACAGTGACTGAAAGCCATGGACCGGAGTTTTCAAAGATATTCATTTCTTTGTTCAGTGAGAAAGCGCTGATAAACCAGAGTACCAGCATCAATGCGGTATGATGCAGTGGTCCTTTAGAAAGCCACCATCTGTACCTGGTTAGGGTTCTCGCCAGTACGGCAAGACTATATATTGCTGTAATCCCATAACAGATGATGAAGGAGTTGAATTCTGGATTTTTTATCGCTAACAGGTCATCGACAAGAAGAAAGGATGCTGAAACGATGATCGACATGATGCCTGTCCAGTGTAAGGTGTCTGTTCTAAAAGGATCGTTTTTTTTGATTAAAGTGTTCATTTTATTTGAATTAGGAGGTTAACTATTTATTTCGAAAGTACTTTGTATTTCAAAGTATAGCGGTAAAAAAAATTACTGTTTCTGTTGTCTGATTAAATTTTCCAGGGCTTCCAGGTGTTTCATGAAGGCCATTCTCCCCTTATCAGAGGCCGCATAGCTTGTATTGGGCTTTCGGCCTAGAAAAGACTTGTAGACGTTGATGTATTCTTCTTTTTCAAGCGCTTTCAGGTGAGAGGCGAGATTGCCATCCGTCACTTCCAGCAGTTCCTTCAGCGAATTGAAGTCATAGTTTTCATTGGCCACAAGAATGCTCATGACCTGTAGACGTATACGGTTCTCAAAAGCTTTGTCAAAATGTTCTAATGCTGATTTCACCTGTCGTATTTAAAGTGCATGATGGAACCGTAAATGATGTGTAGTAAGCCGAAGCCTATGGCCCAGAAGACAATGCCGTAACCCGGAAAGAGTGCTGCTACCAATCCGAGGATGATTTCCATAATGCCCAGCCATTTGACATCTTCAAATGTATAATTGCTGGCTGCTACCAGTGCCAGACCATAAAAGATCAGGCTTGCCGGAGCAATGATGCCATAGTAACCGCGAAACATCAGTATAAGCAGGAGACAACCTCCGGTTAATAAGGGGACGGACATACTGAACAATAACTTTTTGCTGCTGGGATTCCATACATTTTGTTTTTTGCGTGCCGCCTTGCGTAGTGTAAGCAATATTCCAGATCCCAAGGAAAGTACCAGTACAGCCAGGGCAATAATGAATAACCTGACAATGATCTCCTCTTCGGAAATGTAGTTGTCTCTGTAACTCAGGGTCAGGCGATTGCCGTACACCTGAATGTAGCCCAGCCATGCGCCAATGAGGGCATATATTCCTGCGAGTATCCCGGACAGGCCACTCAGCGATATGAATTTTGCTGAACGCTCCATCAGGTTCCTGATTGAGCTAAGTTCGGTATAGAGATCTTTGTCTTCCATAAAAGTACTTTGTAATTCAAAGTAAGGTATTAATAATTGAATTTGCAAGCAGAGATGCATTGAAAATGGAAAAAATGTGTTTTAACCGTTTTTGATGAGGATGCTTTCCAGTACGTTTGCGACGTCATCACATTTATCAGTGGCCAGTTCGAGTGTCTGCAGGATTTCTTTTTGTTTGATGAGCTCGATGGTGTCCATTTGTGATTCAAATAGATCAGCAAGGGTGTGGTGACAAATCTGATCGGCTTGGCTTTCACCTTTGTAGATTCTCAGGCACACTTCAGAGATCAGGCGTGCATTTCTGAAGTTCCGGAGTTCCGCTAAGGCAAGGTTGAGGTCTTTGCACATCTCTTTGAGTAGTTGCGCCATTCGGATCATGGGCTTGTTAAGTTCCAGGATATGATAGAGATCAATATTGATGGCCACATTATAGATATGATCGGCAATGGCGTATAATGAACTGATCAGTGAATGGATGTCTTCTCTGCTGAATGGAGTGATCATACTGGTGCTGAGGCCGAGGAATACTTTTGTGCGAATTAGTGCTCCTGTATGTTCCATTCGTTCGATGTCTTTAATATAATTCTTTCGCACTTCTTCATCAGTAGTGGTCAGCGCAAGTAAGAGGGTCTCAGAAATGGCGACCAGATTTCCGCCGCACTGTTCAAATAAAGGCTGGAACTTTTTATCCTTCGGAATGAAAATTTTGAAAAGATTGTTCATGGCTGATTCGATATACACTCAAAAATATCAATCATAATATTAAGGGATGATGAAATTTCTGATAACAGATTTTCAGCTAATGATAAATGCAGATAAAAGTGACAAGCGGTTAAAGTAAGGTTAACGAGGTGTTAACGGTTTCTTAATGAGCTCGCGTTGATCTTTGCAGCAAATTATCAAAGAGTTAAAAAAGCGTATGAATAAAATTTCTACTTATCATCTGCGAATGTCAAAGAGATCCATTGGTGTAATTTTGGCACTCGGATCGGTGTGTGTGCAGGTTCCGCAAATATTAGTAGCCGCGACGAAAACGTCATTTGAGCAACAATCAGTTCAGGTCAACATCAACATCAGGGGAGTGGTGCGGGACCATGCCGACGGCAACCCACTGCCGGGTGTGACCATTTCCGACCAGAGCCGTAAAGTGCTGGGGGTTACCAATAACGATGGTGTCTTTAACATCTGGGTGCCCAAAGGAGCCGAGCTTTCGTTTAATATGCTGGGATATGCCCTTCAAAAGAGAACCTATCAGGCAGATCAGAAGGAGGTCATCATCCAGCTGAGCAGCAACGCCAGTGACCTTGAAGAGGTGGTCGTCACTGCACTCGGCATCAAGAGAGACGAAAAATCACTGGGATATTCTACTACTACAGTCAAAGGTGAAGACCTGACGAAAGCGCTGTCCAACAACTGGACAGATGCCTTATCTGGAAAGGTGGCGGGTTTAAACCTGGTGAGGTCAAATGGTGGTCCTGCGGGCTCCAATAAAATTATCCTGCGTGGAGAGAACAACCTTACCGGTGCGAATGACGCGCTTGTGGTGATTGACGGAGTGATCATTAATCAGGGAAGTGGTCGTGCCACAGGCTATGGAGGTTCCGGATACCTCAGTGATAATGATTCGCCAGTGGATTATGGTAGCGGACTGGGAGATATCAATCCAGAAGACATTGAAAATGTAACCGTCTTAAAAGGCCCTGGTGCAGCTGCATTATATGGGCAGCGTGGTGCAAATGGTGCCATCATCATCACTACTAAATCCGGACGCAAGCAAAAAGGAGTCGGTGTGACGCTGACCTCGAATACCGCTATTGAAAGCATCAACCGCTGGCCGGACCTGCAATATGAATACGGACAGGGCGTTGATGGTGACAATTATTATTCTTATAACGCCTCTGCGGACGGTCCGAGCACACGGAGTACCAGTTCTGCGTGGGGGCCCAAGTTTAACGGGCAGGAATATTTTCAGTACGATCCCATTACCCATACACAGTCGACCGTGCGGACACCATGGGTACCTTATGTAAATGATTCCAGGAAGTTTTTTGATACCGGCCGTACGTTTACCAATAGCGTCACGTTGGATGGAGGGAATGAAAATACTTCAGCGAGGTTTTCTGCTACAAATGTAAACAACAAATGGATACTGCCGAATACGGGATATGACCGTACTTCTGTTGCATTATCCATCAATCAGAAAGTAAATGATAAACTGCAGATTGCGGCAAAGGTAAACTACAACAACAAGTCGAGCGACAACCTGCCTTCGACGGGATATAATAACCAGTCGATCATGTACTGGTACTTGTTCTGGCAACCAAGTGCATCTATCGATTGGTTAAAAGATTACTGGCTGCCAGGTCAGGAAAACATTAAACAAAGTTTTCCTTTCAGCAGTTACCCGGATAATCCATATCTGATCTCCAATGAGATGCTGAACACCTCCAACAGAGATGGGATCACCGGAAATATCCAGGCGACTTATCATTTCACGAAAGACCTGAGCCTGATGGTAAGAACAGCCCTGGATCAGTCGCAGGACAAACGCACCCAGCAGAAACCTTACGATACTGAACGCTTCAGAAAGGGGATGTTCCGTACGCAGAACATTTTTTCGAAGGAGATGAACAGCGACTGGCTCTTACGTTACTCAAAAAAAATAGGGAAGGATTTTGATGTATCCGCATCAGTTGGGGGAAGTACATTAAAGAATACCTATACAAAAGACGAACTGCGTGCCGATTCAATGGCTTATGCAGGAGTTTATTCGCTGGCGAATGCTGCGGGGGTGACTGTTCCCTTTCCTTACAGGAGTAAATATGTGATCAATAGTTTATATGGTTTATTTACGGCCAGCTATAAAGACTACCTCTTCCTGGATGTAACGGGCAGAAATGACTGGAGCAGTATCCTGGCCAGTCCGATGAGCACTTCCAATGTGTCCTTTTTCTATCCTTCAGCAAATGCCAGCTTCCTGCTGTCGGAGGTGCTGGAGATGCCAAAGGCCGTTTCTTTTGCCAAGATCAGGGCTTCGGTAGCGGGAGTAGGTAGTGGGGAAAATGAGGCCTATCGTACATCTGTTTTCTACAACTCCATACCTAATTTTCCGGGGGGCCTGGCCAACCCATCTCAGCGTGCAAACCCAAATCTGAAATCTCTCCTTACCGTTAGTTATGAGGTTGGTGCAGATGTACGTTTCTTTGACAGCAGGATCGGTATTGACATTGCGCTTTATAAAGGAAACACGAATAATCAGATTCTTTCCTCAGTAGTAGACGCGTCCTCTGGATACAGAACGGTTGTGGTAAATGCCGGTCTTGTGCGCAACCAGGGAATTGAGATCGCAGCGAATGGTACACCTCTGAAAAGTAAAACTGGCCTGAACTGGAACATCTTTACCACTTTTGCCGCAAACAGCAACAGGATCGTGGAGCTGACCTCTGATCTTGGGGAGATGATCCTGCAGAATGGTCCTGGTAGCCGCGGTGCCATTATTGCACGCCCGGGGGGCAGCATGGGTGATCTTTATGGAAGGGGTTATGAACGTGCACCTGACGGGCAGATCATTTATGATCAAAACGGATCTCCGATCATCAGCACTGAAATGAAATATATCGGAAATACCAACCCGGCATGGAAAGCCAGTATAGGCAACAACTTTAAATACAAAGACTTCTCCTTCAGCTTCCTGTTCGATTCCCAGTATGGAGCTGAAGCCTACTCTCTTTCTGCTGCGGTACTTGCAGAACAGGGAAAGACTACCAATACCCTACCTGGACGTTACAACGGCATTATTGGTAAAGGAGTACAAAGAAATACAGACGGCTCCTTCAGGCCAAATGACGTCATTTCCAGGGATGCATGGACTTATTATACTGCGCATTACGGAAGGGACAATGTGGAGGGAACCACCTATTCCACCGACTACATCAAATTGAGAGAGGCGCGTTTTGACTACACCCTTCCTGCAAAATATGCCGGCCATCTGGGGCTGCAGCGAGTGACGGTTGGGGTATTCGGTAGGGATCTGCTCACCATCACCAAATGGCCAATATTTGATCCTGAGTTTGGTACCCTGGATGGCGCCAACATCAATAGGGGATTTGAATATGGACAGTTTCCTTCAACCAGGTCATTCGGGTTAAACATCACCGTAGGTTTATAGTTAGGAATTGAAATTATACTCAAGATGAAAAAGAACTTTAATCAAAATATAAAAATAGCTATCCTTTTAAGTATGGCCATTACCATGGGGTCGTGTAAAAAGGATTTCAAGGAACTTAATACAAATCCCAATGCAATTGCCTATGCCACTCCACAATCATTGCTGGCCCCGGCACTGACCGAGATGGTGTCTGCAAATATGAACCGCAGTCAGCGTGTTAACAATGAGCTGATGCAGGTTACTGTAAATATGGGAGATACAGAAGGTAAGATTTTCCGGTATGAAATACGTACCTCAGAGGCCGATTACTTGTGGAATTCATGGTATATCCAACTCAGTAACTTCAAGGACATCTACACGGGCGGTGAAGCCAACCTGAATTCTTCTTATAAGGCAGTTTCATTGATTTGTCAGGCATGGACCTATTCCCTTTTGACAGACACTTATGGTGATGTACCATTCTCGCAGTCCAACCAGGGCAAGGATGGAGAACTTACACCAAAATTCGATCAGCAGAAAGACATCTACGACGGCATTTTCCAGATGCTGGAAAATGCCAATGGATTATTGAAGGAGTCTAACAACGCTGGCAATGCCATTGCCGCTAACAGCGATCCTGTTTTTGCCGGTTCCCGTGATAAATGGAGAAAGTTTGGGAATTCGTTATTTTTAAGGTTGCTCCTAAGGGCCTCAGGAAAGAGCGATCTGCCGGTAACACAAAAGATCAAAGAAATGGTGGAAACCAAACCTGCCGAGTATCCGATAATGACCAGCAACGATGATTCTGCCATTTTAAGGTGGACGGGTGTTGCTCCCTATGTTTCTCCGTTTTCGACCTGGCGTGAAGCAGATTGGTATGGCCCTAAGCTTGCCAGCTTCTTTGTCGATAACCTGAATGAATGGAGCGACCCGCGGATCCAGAAATGGGGCTCATTATATCAGGGAGAATATGAAGGTATTCCGAGCGGTTATGCGCCAGGGCAGGCGCCGGAGGGGAAATCATCTCTGATCACTACACTCAGAAGCAACCCCTTACTGGGCAACATCATGAATTATGGGGAGCTGCAGTTGATTCTTGCAGAAGCAGCACTTAATGGCTGGATTAGCAGTGCCGCTGCAAAGAACTATTACGAAACTGGTGCAACCAGTGGCATTACGCTATGGGGTGGCGCTGTACCTGCCAACTACCTTACTTTTGAAAAGGTAAAATGGGACGATACCTACACTACAGATCAGAAAATGGAGCTGATTCATCTGCAGAAATACTATGCGATGTTCTTTACAGACCTTCAGCAGTGGTTTGAATACCGCCGCTCCAGTCATCCTAACCTGCCTAAAGGCGCCGGATTGGGCAACAATAGGGTCATGCCCGCAAGGTTAACCTACCCGGTATATGTCCAGTCTGCAAACGGTGAAAATTACAGAGCAGCCGTAGCTACGCAAGGAGCAGATTTAATCAGCACAGAGATGTGGTGGCAAAAACCATAATTCATTCATTAGATAAATTCATATCCATGAAAACAAGATTTATATATATCATCATGCTTATTGCTTCCTTCGTATGGTCGTCCTGCGAGAAGCACAATTATGCGGAGGGCACGCAGAGTCCGGTTACCTCCGTTGCGGACTTGAGGGCATTGCACAAAGGTACTGATGTTACCGTTAACTCCGACGACCTCAACGAAGCACATCAGATTACTGGTGTGGTCATTTCTGACGCCGAAGGAGGAAATATCCCTTCCGGGATCATCATCCTACAGAACACCTGGAGAAACAAAACGAGAGGTATTGTTATCGCTTCCAGCACTGCGGGAAGTTATAAGAGTGGCGATTCGCTCCTGGTCTCCATTGACGGGGGGGTCCTCAAAAGAATCAATGGCTCACTACAGTTAACCGGGCTTGCTGATGCTGCCATTAAAAAGATTTCCTCTGGTAATCCAACGAATATACAAGCGGCGTCTAGTTATAGCATTAACCTTAAACCTGGCGACTATGAAAGTACGCTGGTACAGGTGAAGTCGGCAATCGTCAACCCAATGCCCCTTCCAGGAGGCACTTTAGCGGGAGATAAAAACATCATCAACGGTGCGGACAGCATTGTCCTGCACACCGAAGCGACGGCAACTTTTGCCGATACTGAGCTTCCTGCAAGTGCCTCATTTGCAGGGGTACTCTTTCTGACACAGTCTGCATCGGGAACGGTAGTGCCCCAGGTATGGCCCCGCAGTGCTGCCGATATTACCGATCAGGTGGCACCAGTGGATCCAAATGGGCCTGGACTTGGAAAGTTCCCGGTACTGATTACAGGATTTGTAAATGACGCCAAGGGTGGTGATGGGAACTACGAATACTTCCAGTTCCTGGCCACAAAAGATATAGACTTTGAAAAAACACCGATGGCAGTGGTGACCTGTACCAATGCTGGTGGAGCAGCACCTTATGCTGGAACAGCACCCGGAGGAGGCTGGGCGACAGGTGGGGGAAGGACCTACAAGTTCAACCTGACCACAGGAAAGGTTTCTAAGGGAGATTTCTTCTATGTAGGCGGAAAAAATAAAAAAATCAATGGACCAAACTCTACCGATATCAGCGCATCTATGTGGATCTCTGCGCTCGACTACGTCAATAATGATGGTGATGGTTTTGGTACCAAAAGCGGAGGACTCTTGCCGAACAGTGGTAATGCAGGTGGTATCGCGATTTTTGAGGGTATTAATGTAACAGAAACATCGGTGCCTGTTGATGCTGTCTTCTTCGGAGGTACAGGGAAAACAACCATCTTCAATGAAGCCAGTAATACTGGTTATCGTGTGCCAGATAATGATCATTACAGTGCAGTAGATGCAGGAACATCTGCCAGTCAGCCTTTCTTCTACCAGGGCGGTAACCTGTACGTGATTCCACATCAGAGCCCGGCAGATCTTGGTATGTTCGTGAAGCTTGGTGGGGTATTTAATACAACTACAGAATCCTGGACCACAAAAAGGGCACACGTATTTTATCTGATGACCATGACCTCGGCAGTGTCGGAAATAGAAACCGGGGATGTTACCCAAATAAGCAACTGAAAAGGATATCATGATGAATAGAAGATCATTTATACAAGGCATGGGCTTCCTTACTGGAAGTGCTTTCATCAGCCTCCAGTCGGATGCCTTTGTCAACCTGAAACGCAGTAAAACGATTACCGGCAAGGTCATGTCTGGTAAGAAGGGAATCTCCAATGTGGTCATCTCCGATGGGTTCTCTGTTGTACTGACCGACAAAAGAGGGAATTACAGCATCACCCCTCATGAGCTTGCCGGCAGTATTTTTATGAGTACGCCATCAGGCTATGAATTTAAGACAGATTATCACATCGCGCGACAGTATGAAACACTGGGCAGCAGAAATCAATATGACTTTCAGCTGGAGCCCTTAAAACGGAACGATTCCGATCATACCTTCCTGATCTGGGCTGATCCGCAGGTGAAAACAAAAAAGGATGTGAAACAGATGATGGAAACTGCAGTTCCTGATGTACAGCAGCTGCTGGCTTCCTTTCCAAAGGGTACTTTAGTCCATGGCATTGGGGTAGGGGATCTGGTATGGGACAACCATGCTCTGTTCGCAGATTATAACGCTGCCGTAGCACAGATGAAGATCCCTTTTTTCCAGGCGCTTGGTAATCATGACATGGACTATCGCATGGGTGGCGACGAGACATCGGACAAGACCTTTAAGGAAACATACGGGCCTACTTATTATTCGTTTAACCGTGGCCGTGCACATTATGTGGTCCTGGATAATGTACGTTACCTGGGGACAGAGCGGGAATACGACGGTTACATTACTGAAACCCAGCTGGAATGGCTGAAAAAAGACCTTCAACATGTAGAGAAAGATGTCTTGCTGATCATTAACCTTCACATTCCGGTATACAATCAGGTGAAAAATAAAGCTGATTTTTACGCGCTGCTAACTGGATACACCAATGTACATGTCATGTCGGGGCATACACATATTAATGCCAACAACATTACTGATGGCATCTTTGAGCACAACCATGGAGCAGTATGTGGCGCATGGTGGACCGGCCCGATCTGTGGTGATGGAACTCCTCGCGGATATGCCGTATACGAGGTGAAAGGTACAGAGTTAAGCTGGTATTATAAGGCTACCGGGATGGACAAAAAAGAACAAATGACACTCTATCCGGAACAATTAACGGACCAGGTACGGCTGATTGCCAATGTATGGAATTGGGATCCGGAATGGAAAGTAACTTACTATCTTGATAGCCAATATATAGGGCCGATGGAACAGCAGCAGGGGCTTGATCCGATGGCATTGAAATTATATAAAGGTCCGGAATTGCCAAACCCGAGGATGTTCGTCGAGCCTAATGAAACAGACCACTTATTTATTGCACATTTTAAACCTTCCGTAAAGACGGTGAAAGTAGTTGCTACCGATCGTTTCGGAAATGAATTTATAAAAGAGGTGACGATATAATTATTGCTAATTTGTATTGAAACCAGGCCGCGCTGTTACTGCCTTTACAGTGCGGCACTTTTATTTACTGACCAATTATGATGATTTTCTTTGTGATCACCGGCAGTTTTTCTTTATCCCTAAGCACTATTTTCTTCTGATATGCGTATTTCCCGAGCTTTTTTAACATCTGGTAATGTGATTTTAATGCTGTTAAAAATGTTGGATATTCATTGTATGGAAGATTAAAATCAGTGGCCGTCTGTTTCACAATTTTTCCAATCGCCGGGTAATGGATGTGGCAGATCTTCGGAAAAAGGTGATGCTCGATCTGCCGGTTTAGTCCTCCGCATAAAAAGGCGAGGGTTTTGCTGTCTCCGGCGAAGTTTGCCGTAGTCAATAACTGGTGAACAGCCCATTCTTCGATGATATTTCCTTGCTTGTCAGGATGCGGAAAGCTGGTAGACTCCACGACATGTGCCAGTTGAAATACCAATCCGAGCACCAGCCCCTGACTAAACTGCATGATGAGAAAGCCAGCGATGAACTCGTACCATCTGATGTCCATCACCATTAATGGAAGCGCAATAAACAGAAGGTAATAGATGGCTTTATAAAAAAAGAGCTTAAAATATTCTATCCTGGGATGGATCATGACATGTTCCCCGACTTTTTTCTGAAAAAATTTCTTGTAGTCTTTTCTAAATACCCAGGATAACATGGCAAAGCTATATAGCATAAATGCATAATAATGTTGGTACTGCTGCAGCCTGTTCACTGGTTCGTCATCTGAAAAGCGGATCAGCCCAGGAGCAACATCGATGTCTTCATCGTGGCCGGCGATGTTGGTATAAGTATGGTGTACAATGTTATGGCAGATATTCCATACATAAGGACTGGCACCAATCAGGTTAAAAATAAAAGCAAAACGTTTATTGACCGCCTTATTTGCTGAAAGTGAATTATGGATGGCGTCATGACAGATGTTAAAGCCAACGAAGGCAGAAAACATGCCCAGTAACACGCACAAGGGAATCATCACTACCAACGGGAAATTCCCCAGTAGCAGGGACAGGTAGAGGGCTGTAAGTCCGGAAAGGAAAAATACCACCTTTATCCACATGGCCTTATTCGCATGTGTATCCATGTTTTCTTCCCTGAAGTAGGTATCAATGCGCTTTCGTAATGTGCTGTAAAAGGTAGATTTGCTGGTATTCGTGAACTTGATTTTCCTGGTCATAAATTATTTCCCCCAAGAATCTCAGTTTTCCCCGGTATGATTTGTGTAAGATACAGTAATCGATTACAAAAGAATGAGTAATCTATGTTATATTTAGTTACGAAATTATGTGCCGTTTCGATTTTCCATCTATATTTACATCATTAATGATTTTCTAAGGATCGTTAGGGAAATAGATGCAGAACTTCAATATCAAGGAATTAGCTAAAGCACTGGGGCTTTCCACGTCCACAGTGTCAAGAGCTTTTAGGGATAACAGCGATATCAGTAAGGAGACCAAAGAACGTATTCTGGCGAAAGCCAGAGAATTCAATTATCAGCCGAATCACTACGCGAGTAACCTTAGGGAACAGCGCAGTAAAACGATTGCGGTAATTGTCCCGGAACTGGCAAATAACTTTTTCTCCCAGGCGATTCATGGTATTGAACGTGTGGCCCGCGACAAGGGGTATCACATCCTCATCTATGCGACCGAAGATGATTATGAAAAGGAAGTTTCTTTTATCAGGCATTTACACAACGGCAGGGCAGATGGGATCATCATGTCTGTATCAGGCGAAGCCAACGACCATACCTATCTCAATGAACTGAGTCAGAAGCGACTTCCGCTTGTGTTTTTCGACAGGGTGTATGAAGACATCATCACCCCAAGGGTCATCACTAATGATTACGACAGTAGCTTTTCGGCCACTGAACACCTGATCAAGCAAGGCTGCAAAAAGATTGCTTATCTGGTGATCAATAAAAACCTGTCTATAGGTAAGTTCAGGATGCAGGGATATATCGATGCTTTGGCTAAATATGAGATCCCTTTTGATGACCGCCTTGTGGTAGACTGTACCAACAGTTACGCTAAAAATAACCTCATTCTCAAACGACTGCTGGTAGATGTTGGTCCGGATGGAGTGTTTACCTCTGTAGAGCGCCTGGCTTTTGCTACTTATTATGCCTGTTACGACCTGAACATTCAGATCCCCCAGCAGCTGCGTGTGATCGGTTTCTCCAGCCTGGAAATTGCACCTCTGCTGAACCCTTCGCTCACCACGGTAACCCAACCCGCAACAAAGATTGGTATTGAAGCAGCAAATCTCCTGTTCAAGATGCTGGAGGCGCCGGAAACCGTCGATCCTAATGAAGAGATTGTGTTGAATTCCAAGCTCATTAAGAGACGGTCGACAGAAAAATAGACGCCTGCCACCCCTTATTGATACCCTGTTCCTCTTTTCCCAGGAAATGTAGCTCAATTTTTAGAACTGAAGCCGTCCTTATCAATTCGATGCTGATTTATTTTTCCCACCTGAAGAGTTCATGTTCCCGATGCGAATTATTGATCTTCAACGTCCGGATTTCTGTCTGGAATCCGCTGTTTTTCCAAGCCTGAATTCCCGGTTTTTTCTGTTCTTAATCTGCTGTTTTTCCAAGCCGAAATTTCCTGTTTTTTCAAGCCGGAATCAGCTGCCTCTTTAAACTTAAAATCACTGAGTTTTTTGTAAAAAAAAAGGTCCCAACTACCGTTTTACGCCGCGTTTTCAGGAGTCTTTCAAAAATGTTACAAATCGCTGACAAATAGCGCCGGGAACGTTCCCGGTATCGTTCCCGGTAAATGGAATAAAAACAGTAATGTGTAATAAATACACTATTGGTCAATATGCTTTTTTTTAAAATGTTGATGTACAGGTATTAAAGCGTGTTTTATTGACTTTTAAGGTCTAATAGTTGGAAAATTATCTCTCTTTTTTGTGTCAATATGACGTATAAAATATGGCTTCTGAAAAAATAAGGGTATAAAATTTTGATTTATCCAGACCTCCTGTACATTTACTCAGAACGTTATTACATAAAAGATTAACCAAATATTTACACCCTAAAAACGAGTTAAAAATATGAAAGTATTTTACCTTCTGAAGCCTTGTTTGCTACTGTTGATTTTGCTCACAGCCATTACAGTTCAGGCTCAAACCAGCTCCATAGCCGGAACAGTCCTGGACGAAACCGGGCAACCGCTTCCCGGAGCTTCTGTACAAATCAAAAGCGTAAATAAAAGTACATTTACCGATGCCGTGGGTAAGTTCCGTATTACAGGAATGACGAATGGCCCGGTGATCATCACCGTTAGCTATATTGGCTATCAGACCTTAGAGCAACCGGCTACAATCTCTGGAAATACGGTGATCAGCATCTCTGTAAAACCCGATGCGCAGAACCTCAATGAGATTGTCGTCATTGGTTATGGTGCAGTACAGAAGAAAGACCTTACCGGTTCCATCACTACTGTCGGATCCAAGGACTTTCAAAAAGGTTCGATTACCACCCCTGAGCAATTGATCCAAGGTAAAGTAGCCGGTGTGAACATTACCTCCAACAGTGGGCAGCCAGGTGGCGGAAGTGTGATCAGAATCCGGGGCGGGGCATCACTGAATGCCAGCAACGATCCACTGATCGTGATCGATGGTGTTCCTTTCAGTGGCAATACCATCGGCAATGCCCCAAGTCCGCTGGCACTCGTGAATCCCGATGATATCGAAACGATGACTGTGCTGAAGGATGCCAACGCAACGGCCATTTATGGCTCAAGGGCCTCCAATGGTGTCATTCTCATTACGACAAAAAAAGGGAAAAGCGGTGCGCCGGTCATTAATTTTAGTTCCAACAATTCTTATGAAACGGTAGCCAGGAAAGTAAATGTGCTTTCTGCCGGTCAGATCCGTGATTATGTGAATCAGAATGGCAACAGAAGTTATGATGATGATCCAGCACATACCTACATTTCCTTATTGGGTGGTGCAAATACAGACTGGCAGAATGAAATTTACAGGAATACCTTTTCTACAGACAACAACCTGAGCATTTCCGGAGATTTTAAAGGTGTTCCTTACCGGATCTCTGGAGGTTATCTCGACAAACAAGGTCTGCTCATTACCGATGGCTTTAACCGTGCCACAGGTGGCATCAGTTTGTCGCCAAAACTTTTCAATGATCACCTTAAAATCGACCTGAACCTTAAAGGATCACTTACGGAAGCTCATTTTGCAAATGGCGGTTCCATCGGTGCAGCCATACAATTCGATCCTACTCAATCGGTAAATGCCAGCAATCAGTTTGGTAACTACTTCGAATGGATACAGGGAGCGGTTCCAAACCCCAATGCACCGAGAAATCCTGTCGCACTTATCCGTTTGCAGGATAACAACGGAAATACTGAACGTAGCTTTGGTAACCTTAAAATGGACTATTCTTTTCACTTCCTTCCAGAGCTGCATGCCAACCTGAATCTGGGGTATGATGTTTCCAAAGGATATGGCATGATTCGCGTTCCCGAATATGCCGCGCAAAGTGCCAGCACTCAGGGATCCATCAGCAGATCCCTCGGCACACAGAACAATAAAGTTTCCGAATTTTACCTGAACTATGTGAAAGATGTTAAAGGCATCAAAAGTAAGTTCGACGTCACTACCGGTTATGGTTATTATGACAACTCTTCGACCACGTTCAACATTCCTACTTTCAGAGGAAATGGTGTAGACCTCATCACCACACCTGTATTTCCTTTTGGTCTGGAGCGTGAAAAATTGCTTTCCTACTACGGACGTTTCATCTATACGCTTGCAGATAACTATATCCTTTCCGCAACCATGCGTGCAGATGCGTCCTCCCGCTTTTCTGAAGATAACCGCTGGGGATATTTTCCTTCCATTGGCTTCACCTGGAGGGCAATTGGAGAAAGCTTCCTTCGGGACAGCAAAGTGGTGTCAGACCTGAAAATCAGACTGAGCTACGGTGAAACCGGTAATAAAGACGGCATCGGCAACTACAACTATCTTTCTAAATATTATGCCAACAGCAACCAGGGACAGTACCAGATTGGCAATACTTTCTACAACTATTACACCCCTGCAGCGTACGACCCTGACCTGAAATGGGAGACCACCACGACCTATAATGCTGGTCTAGATTACGGTTTCTTCAACGGACGTATCTATGGTAGCGTGGATGCCTATTACAAAAAAACAAAAGACCTGTTGTCGACTGTGGATATCCCTTCAGGAACCAATTTCAACAACCGGTTGCTGACCAATGTGGGTAACATGGAAGTGAAAGGTCTGGAAGCCAGCATCAACTTCTCCGCCATCAGAACAGAAAATGTAAATTGGGACTTTGGTTTCAACATGGCTTACAACAACCGCGAAGTGACCAACCTGTCACTGAACCCTGACCCCAACTTCATCATCGATGCAGGAGGGATTACAGGCGGTACTGGTATCAACATTAAATACAACGCGATCAACCACGTTCCCGGATCGTTTTATGTTTACAAACAGGTATACAATGAAAATGGAATGCCGCTGGAAGGCGTTTACGAAGATCTTGACGGAAATGGCATCATCAATACCGGCGACCAGTATTTCTACAAAGCCCCGGATCCTAAGTTCACTTTCGGCTTCAACACATCCTTCAATGTTAAAAAATGGACCATCAGCACGGTGCTAAGGGCAAACCTGGGCAATTACGTTTATGATAATGTTTCCTCCAACTTTGGTGTGCGCAGCAATATCCTCAGCCCAAGTGGAATCATCAACAATGCAAATTCGGACATCTACAATACCAATTTCACCAATAACCAATATCTGAGCGACTACTATATCAAAAACGCATCATTCCTGAAAATGGACAATGCAGGAATCGCCTATAACGCTGGTCAATTGTTCAAAGACAGGGCTACCACGCTGCGGATCTCAGCCAACGTACAGAACGTTTTTGTGATCAGTAAATACAAAGGACTGGATCCGGAACTACCAACAGGAATTGATTTCAACCTGTACCCTAGACCGAGAACCTACACCCTGGGACTGAATGTTGGTTTTTAATTATAAAAGGAGAAAATGATGAAAAGTATATATAAAATATTGGGCCTGACAGCAATCTTATGGCTATCTGTCTCTTCATGTAAAAAAGATGCACTCAACCTCAGACCGACGAACGATCAGGTTGCAGACAATGTATACAGCACGCCTGCAGGTTACAAGCAGGGATTGGTTAAACTTTATGCCAGTTATGCACTCACCCATTCCAGTGGCGCTTCTGCAGAGAGCGATATTGGTGGATTAAATCCAGGATTTACCGACTTCCTGAGGTTGTTCTGGATGAGCCAGGAACTGACTACCGACGAAGCGGTTTGCGCATGGAATGACACCGGTATCCCTGAGCTGAATCAGATGACATGGGCTGCGGATAACATCTTTATCCGTGGGCTCTATTCCAGGGCCATCTATCAGATTACAGTTTGTAACGAGTTCCTTCGCGAGAGCACTCCTGAAAAACTATCTTCCAGGGGAATTACCGGAAACGACGCAACAGACATTCAGCGTTACAGGGCCGAAGCCCGGTTTTTAAGGGCCTTTCAGTACTGGATCTTGCTGGATGGTTATGGCAACCCTCCTTTTGTAACCGAGAACGAAACTATCGGAAAAGTACCCCCACAACGCATTACACGTTCGGCACTGTTCAATTATGTGGAATCGGAGTTGAAAGCGATCGAAGGAGATCTTGCTGATGCCAGAACAAATGAATATGGACGTGCAGATAAAGGTGCCGACTGGGCCTTATTAGCAAGGTTGTACCTGAACGCTGCGGTATACACAGGAACACCAAAATATACGGAGGCCATTACCTACTCCAGTAAGGTCATCAATGGAGGTTATTCCTTGTCGCCGACTTACAAAAACCTGTTCTTAACAGATAACAATGTCACCAGTAAAAATGAACTGATCCTCACCATCAATTACGATGGTTTACATACACAGAATGATGGTGGTACCACCTATCTGATCAATGCGGCCATTAATGGAGACATGAACCCAACTGCTTTCGGAGTGCCTACAGGTGGCTGGGGAGGTAACAGAAGCCTGATGAACCTGCCGATGCTGTTTGGTGATTACAGCGGCAATACCGATAAAAGAGCCATGTTCTTCGGTACTAAACTGGCTACCGATGAGCTCAATGTATTCACGGATGGGCTACGGATCACGAAATTCAGAAACGTAAGTTCTGCGGGAATTCCGGCACCTTCTATTGAGGGTAAGTTCAGCTCTCTGGATTTTCCACTCTTCCGCCTTGGCGAACAATACCTGATTTATGGTGAGGCCGTTGCCCGTGGTGGTGCCGGTGGTACAGAGGCGCAGGCCATCTCTTATGTCAACAACCTTCGCCGCCGCGCTTATGGCAATGCTTCAGGAAATGTGAGCAATGTCAATGTAGACTTTTACCTTGACGAACGTGGACGCGAGTTGTACTGGGAGGGTTTCCGCCGCTCCGATCTCGTGCGCTATGGAAAGTACACCAGTGCCAGTTACCTGTGGCCCTTCAAAGGAGGTGTAAAGGCCGGTAGAGGGGTAGACAATACCCGGAACCTGTTTCCTATTCCTGCGGCAGACCTCATTGCCAATGGAAACCTGATCCAAAACGATGGTTATTAACCTTTAGCAAATTCTGATATGAAATCATTCATCATAAAATCTGTTTCCCTGGGTATGGTCGTTGCCAGCCTTTGGTCCTGTAAAAAGGATGAAACAAGAACTGTTTCTACGGTTGCTCCGGCAGGAACATTGACAACATCAACTACAAATGTCAGCCTGGTGCAGGCAAATGCTGCGGCAACAGCCTTCACGCTCAGCTTTCCTGCGGCATCGGTCACAGGATATGCCATTCCTGTAACCAGCACCATACAGCTCGACCTGAAAGGCCGCAATTTCTCCGCACCTACGGAGGTGGTACTGGCGGGCACTAGTTATGCCCCTAAAGTGAGCGACTTTAATGCGATGTTGCTTGCCCTGGGCGCCAAAATAGGGACCCCCGCAGAAATCGAAGTCCGCCTGGAATCCAAGCCCTCCGAAAATGCCATTACCTATTCCAATGTCATCACGCTGAATGCAACGGCTTACTCTGCTGCCTCATGGGTATATGCTCCCGGAGCATATCAGGGCTGGGCACCGGAAACAGCCGATAGCCTTGTGTCTCCAAACAGCGACGGCATTTATGCCGGTGTGTTAGTGATCACTCCAGGCAACTTTGAATTTAAGATCACCCCTGTCAAGTCATGGACACTGTCTTATGGTGATGCAGGACAGGGGATGATCAGCAGCAGTGCATCTGCAAACCTGAATGCGCTGACCGCTGGCCTTCACCTGGTAACGGTAGATATGGCCGCGAAAACCTTTAAAATTGAAGATGTCAAACAATGGTCCATCATCGGCAGTGCCACACCGAGAGGCTGGGATTTCGATACGGACATGAAGTTCATTAACGATGGCAAGGGTACATGGAAAGTGACTGCCGATCTCGTTGCGGGTGCAATGAAGTTCAGACAGGCCCACGATTGGGGTACCAACTATGGCGGTAGCGGTGGCAATGCAGAGCTTGGCGGTGGTGATATCCAGGTGACAGCCGCAGGGAATTACACCATCACCCTTGACATCCCCAACCTGAAATACACACTTGTTAAAAACTAATTTTCAATCATGAGGCCATCCTGAGCATTCAGGCACCTGGATGGCCTCATTTCCTAGCTCATTATCAGATGTTCAAACGATCCGCTTCATTCCTGATCTTTATTGTCGCAATCCCTGCCATTATCTATGCCCAATCGCCCGTAGTGCTGCCGGTTGGCAATGTGACCAACACCACGATTGAAAAGCAGAAGGTTTCCCTGACCACAACAAATGCTAAGGCGGAAATTACGGTCTACAGTGCCAATATGATCAGGGTAAGGGTAGATAAACATCAGCTCCGGCCCGATTTCTCCTATGCTGTTATTGCCAGGCCGCTGACAACAAAATCCGATATCAGTGAAACTGCAGATGTCATCAGCATTACTACCGACTCCCTGAGGGCTGTTATCACCAAAAAACCTTTTGCAGTAACCTTTTACACACTGAATGGCCAGGTCATCAGTCAGGATGAGAAAGGACTCCAGGCCAGCTGGGTAGCTGAGGAGGTGACCGCCTATAAACATTTACAGGATGGGGAGCGCTTTGTCGGCCTCGGCGAAAAAACCGGCAACCTTGACCGTCGCGGCAGTGGTTACACCAACTGGAATACCGACGCCTTCGGTTATGCAGTAAATCAGGATCCGATCTACTCCATCATACCTTTTTACATCGGGATTCACCATGGACTGAACTATGGCATTTTCCTCGACAATACTTATCAGAGCGACTTCAACTTCGGTGCAAGCAACGACCGTTTTTCGTCTTTTGCTGCGCAAGGGGGAGAACTCAATTATTATTTCATTTATCACAAAAAGCTGGCAGACATCATCGCTTCCTATACCGCCTTAACGGGAAGGATGAAGATGCCGCCGCTATGGAGCCTTGGCTACCAGCAAAACCGCTATAGCTACTATCCCGAAACAGAAGTCATGCGCATTGCCCAGACCTTAAGAGAGAAGAAGATTCCCGCAGATGGCATCACGCTCGATATCCATTACATGGATAAATACAAGCTTTTTACCTGGGATAAAGAACGTTTTCCTGATCCT
Organism: Pedobacter sp. BAL39; assembly: GCF_000170795.1. Lineage (GTDB taxonomy): Bacteria > Bacteroidota > Bacteroidia > Sphingobacteriales > Sphingobacteriaceae > Pedobacter. The sequence continues at coordinate 3,278 of NZ_ABCM01000024.1, read as the reverse complement.
TCAGCCATGAACAGCAAATTGGAAAAGATGGGCTTCAAGACTACCGTTATCGTGGATCCCGGTATTAAAGTGGAGAAAGGTTATGAAGCTTACGAAAGCGGATTGAAAAACGACATCTTCGTGAAGTATACTGATAGTACCAACTACACCGGACAGGTTTGGCCGGGATGGTGTCATTTTCCCGATTTCACCAGTCCGAAAGGTCGTGCCTGGTGGAAAGACCAGGTGAGATACTTTGCCAATACCGGAGTTTCCGGCATCTGGAATGACATGAACGAGATTGCTACCTGGGGGCAGAAGATGCCCTCGAACATACTTTTTGACTATGATGGTGCCGGCGCCACAAACAAACAGGCACACAATGTATACGCCCTGCAGATGGCGCGTTCCAGCTACGAAGGGGCCGTTGAAGCTACACAACAGCGTCCATTCATTCTGACACGTGCGGGTTATGCGGGCCTCCAGCGCTATACTGCCATCTGGACGGGCGACAACAGGTCGGAGGATGACCACATGATTGCAGGTGTCCGTTTGCTCAACAGCCTTGGTATGAGTGGCGTGCCTTTCACGGGCATGGATATCGGCGGGTTCACCGGCAACCCCTCTATTGCACTGTATGCACGATGGATCCAGATTGGAGCCTTCAATCCTTATTTTAGAAACCATACTGCTGTAAATACAAAATCTTCAGAGCCCTGGACCTATGGAGAAGAGGTGCTGGAGATTTCCAGAAATTACATCAACCTTCGCTACCAGTTGCTCCCTTATCTCTACAGCCACTTCTACCAGGCCTCACAAACAGGCATGCCAGTGATGCGTTCCATGGCCATAGACTACACCTTTGACCCTCAGGTTTACGATATACAGTTTCAGAACCAGTTTTTCTTTGGCAATGCCTTTATGGTGGCGCCATTTGAAAGCAAAGAACAGTTTGGAAAGGTCTATTTTCCGAAAGGTTTATGGTACGACTTCTATAACGATCAGCAGCAGCAGGGATTACAGGAAAAAATTATCCAGCTGAGCATGCAGCGCCTGCCGGTATTTGTAAAAGAAAGCAGCATCATCCCGATGCAGTCGCTCATCCAGTCGACTGCAGAACTGCCAACAGATACCCTGAGCATTCACCTTTATAAAGGGACCGTCACCAATAACCTCCTTTATTATGAAGATGACGGCAAAAGTTATGACTACGAAAAGGGCATCCGCTATGAGCGTCTCATCAGTTATGATCCCATAAAAAGAAGTATCATTTTCTCTTCGGTAAATGGTACATTTAAATCAAAATTCAATCATTGGAAACTGGTCTTCCATGGCTTCAGTGCGCAGGATAAAATAAAGGGTACATCGGCGGTCAATGCTGAGAAAATGGCCTTTCTGACGCCTGTTTCCAAGTTTGATCCGCAGGGAAATGCCAATGCACCGGAAACCATCAACATCAGTACAATGGTCATCGGCAACAGTAACAACAAATTTTCCATTACTTACTAATCCATTGATATCATGAAGCGACTATTTCTGTTATATACTCTCCTCCTTGCCAGCATCACCTTTGCACAAGCGCAACAACTGGAACGCATTGAGCCGATGTTCTGGTGGACAGGCATGCACAATCCGAAATTACAGCTGCTCGTGCATGGTAAAGGAATTGGCAGTATGAAGGCTCAGCTCAGCTATGCGGGCGTAACCCTGGCAAAGGTACATCAGGTGGAAAACCCAAACTACCTCTTCCTTGATCTCGAGATTGCTGCCGATGCAAAAGCCGGGAAATTTCCAATTGTCTTTACCGGCGGCAAAAGGAAACTGCAGTATGTATATGAACTGAAAACCAGGGACCAGTCGCCGGACAGGATCCAGGGGGTAAGCAGCAAGGACCTGATCTATCTCCTGATGCCCGATCGTTTTGCGAATGGCGATCCAAAAAATGATGTCGTAAAAGGCATGGAAGAAACAGCCCTCAACAGGGACTCTATGTACTACAGGCATGGCGGAGACATTCAGGGTGTGATCAATAAGATGGATTACCTCAAAAACCTTGGCGTTACCGCCATCTGGATGACACCAGAAATTGAAAACAATATGAAACAGGCTTCCTATCATGGATATGCCGCAACTGACCATTATAAGATCGACCCACGTTATGGCACGCAGGCACTTTACAAATCTTATGTAACGCAGGCCCATGCAAAGGGATTGAAGGTCATCAAAGATATTGTGCACAACCACATGGGCAGTAACCATTGGTTTTTCAATGACATGCCGATGAAAGACTGGGTAAATCAATGGCCGGCCTACACGCAGACCAGCTACAGAGATGAGCCTGTGATGGATCCTCATGCTGCGGAATCCGACAAAAAGAAAATGCTTGATGGCTGGTTTGTGCCTACTATGCCCGACTTTAACCAGAGGAATCCTTTTGTTCAGAATTACATCACTCAAAACCACATCTGGTGGATTGAGTATGCAGGGATCGATGGTTTACGTCTGGATACCTATCCTTATAACGATCCGGAATATATGCGCGACTGGGCGATAAAAGTGAAAGCAGAATTTCCTACATTATCTATTTTTGGTGAAACGCTGGTCAATAGCGTGGCTGCACAGGCATACTTTACTGGCGGCAATACCATCAGAAAGGGCTTTGATACCGAACTTCCAGGCATCACCGATGCGGTTATCAAAAATGCGGTCTATGAAGCCCTCAATGGCAAAATTGGATGGACAGACGGCATCTTCAGGTTATACACCACCTTGTCGCAGGATTTCCTCTATCAGGATGCCTCCAAAAATGTAATCTTTCTTGATAACCACGACATGAGCAGGTTTTACTCTGTCGTCAATGAAGACCTGGACAAGTTCAAATCGGGGATATCTATCCTGCTTACGCTGCGGGGAATTCCGCAGCTCTATTACGGCACGGAAATCCTGATGAAGAATTTCTCCAACCCAGATGGTCTGGTACGTTCCGACTTTCCCGGTGGATGGAAAGGAGATGCTACAGATAAATTTAAGGCCAACGGCCGCACGGCACCTGAAAATGAAGCATGGGACCTCATCCATACCCTTGCGAACTACAGAAAAAACAGCCCCGCCCTGCAAACCGGAAAGATGATGCAGTATGCACCTGAGAACGGGGTATTTACCTATTTTAGATATATGCCTGATGGCAAACGGACGGTCATGGTGATCGTGAATGCCGAGGATCAGCTTAAAAACTTAGATATAAATAGATTTGCAGAACGCATGACTGGCATTACTTCTGCATGGAATATTGTGACAAA
>NZ_ABCM01000025.1 GCF_000170795.1 Pedobacter sp. BAL39 | reverse complement strand
CATTGCAGGAATCTCGTTCACTGCTTGATCAGTTTTTCCATCGGCCCTTTAATTAAGGTCAGCGGCGTACGGATCTCATGCGCCACATTGGTAAAAAACTCAATCTTCGCCTGATAGATCTCTTTCTCTTTTTCATGCTCAAAGACCTCCATACGACGTCTGTTCTTGCGCTCCTGTCGCTTGTGATACCGGTGTACAAGGAAGGAAACCGCAGCCAGGCAAAGGAAAACATACATCAGATAGGCAGGCAGGCTTTTCCAGAATGGCGGAAGCACCTTAATATAGATACGCACATTTTTCTTGCTCCATACCGTGCTTCCATTGACCAGTGCGCGGGCTTCAAAAACATAGTTGCCAGGCGCCAGCTTGGTAAAATAAACCTTTCTGTTGGTCTTCAGGTATTCCCAGTCCTTATACAGTCCCGTCATCTTGTAAGCGTATTCCGTCATGTCAGAAGAGAAATAACTCAGGGCAGCAAAGTCGATGCTGAATGACGACTGGTTGTGCTTCAGCACAATCGTATCCGCATAAATCGGGGAGCGGTGCAGGAAGGATTTCCCCTGCCCATCCTCTTTCTCTTCATTCTCAATATGAAAACCCGTCATGAATACCGGGGCCGTATATGCATCGTCATTGATCTGTTGTGGCTGAAAGCTGATCAGCCCTTTCACACTGCCGAAATACATCCTTCCATGTTCATCCTTAAATGCGGAGTTGTAGTTGAACTGGTCGGTAATCAGACCGTCCGACCGGGTGTAGACTTTAACCTTTTTCGTCTCCGGGTTAAAGCGGACCAGTCCGCGAGTGCTGCTGATCCAAAACCGGTGTTGCTCATCTTCCAGAATTTTAAACAGGAAGTTGCTCGGCAGTCCGTCTTCCACCGTATAATGCTCAAATTCTGAACGCTGAGGCAGGTACCTGCAAAAGCCACTCCCATCCGTAGTGACCCAGATCTGCTTGCGGCTATCTTCGAAAATGCCATTGATGGTATTGCTGCTCAAAGACTTTTTGTTGCCCGCCTTTCTCCTGAAGTTCTCATAACCAGGTTTACCCAATCGGAAGCGATAGATTCCTTCATTAAATGTTCCCGCCCAGATGTTCCCCTCACTATCTTCCAGCAGGTTGTTAAAAAACATCACCGGCAGGCCTGGGATCAGGTCAAAGTGATCCTTTGCAGCATCATAAGTATAAATCCCGGCCGTGGTCGCAATCAGGATTACACCAGCCCTGGTTTTATGGAAGGTAAAGATGAAATTGGAACGCAGTCCGCTGCCCTTTCCGGCGAGGTAATGCTTGATCGCCCGACCCGTCCGGATGTCCAGCACATCGAGGCCATGCTCAAACGTACCCACCCAGAGGCGGTCGCCATCAGCCAGCAGGCCATGAATATTCGAATAGGAAATGCTATTGCCTGTACCATCAGGTTTGAAGCTCGTAAACTGTCCGCTGCTCAGGTGCAGCTTGTTCAGTCCCGCATCTTCAGTACCCACCCATAAGTTGCCATGCGTATCCTTGCTGAGCTCACGAACATCACTTCCCGTAATAGAGTTCTGCTCCGGAATAGGGAAGTACTTGTTAAAGATCGCATTGCGACGTGCGTAGTAGTTGATCCCGCCAAAGTAGGTACCCACCCACATTCCCCCTTCGCGGTCCCTGCAAATCGAATACACCGCGTTGTCTGATAACGCGTAACTGTTGCTGTAGACCTTGCGCAGGTTAGAAATCGCAGCCGTCTGGTGGTTATAAATATAGATTCCGGACTCCGTAGCGATCCAGAACTCATGATCATTCAATTTCATCATGTCACGCACGAAGATGTGCGTTTTGTCCTTGTTCATCGTCACCAGGTTTGTCAGCTGGCGCTTCACAGGGTTTAACAATTTGATACCCGCATCCACAGTACCAATCAGGAACTGTCCGTCTGCCGTTTCCTGGATGGAGGCGATCCAGCCTAAGGCCGACGATTGCTTTTTATCGACAAAGTTGCAGTTTTCAAACCGCTGGTCTTGCGCGTTAAAACGATGAATGGTACCATTGGCACTACAGCTGAGCATCTCCCCGTTCTCGCGACAAAACAAGAATGAAGCGGCGAAAGGTGCATCACTTGCCATCAGCCGCATGGATTTCCGCTGGACGTCGTACTTATAGACCTTGTATAAAGCAATCAGCCAGACATCACCTTTCGGGTCAACCTCCAGCTCACTGATTGCCATATCTTTCGTTTCTTTGATCAGGTGGAACTCCTCTTGGGTCGGATCATAATGGTAGAGGCCATTGGCAGTGCCCACCCAGAGACCCTCATTTTTGTCGCTATGTAAAGACTGGATCAGGTCGTTGCCCAGGCTATTGACCTGTGCCGGATCATGGCGATAGGTTTTAAAGGAATAACCATCAAAACGGTTGAGGCCATCTTTGGTGCCGAACCACATGAAGCCATTGTTGTCCTGCGTGCTGCAGAACACCGTATTGTTGGACAGCCCGTTTTCCACCTGGTAATGTTTGAAATAGTAGGGCTGTGCAGAGAGCAGGGCCGCACTGAAGATCAGGAACAGAAATAAGGTTAGCTTTTTCAATTTGGTTAGTAGGGGGCTAAATATCCGGCAATACAAGGAAGCTTATCTATGGAAAGGCATTCTACCCATCAAAGATAAGGAGACCTTAAAATACCTCTTGACGCGAAAGTACATCGTACTGCTGAAAAACAAATATATCAAACTAATAAATCTTTTCAGTCAGAACAGGCGGTAAGCACATCGAACCTTCAACAACATCGTTTTGAAAAAGCTCCGCAGCGCGTCTTCTGCAAGTATCCCCTGCACAGAATGATACGAATTGCAGAAATATTGATACGATAACGAGAAGTGGTCAGCTACAAAAACCGGCATATTTGAATCACCAAATATTTATCTTATGAAAAGACCGTTACACTCCTTAGGCGGAGCAACGGGCTTCAAGTGGCTCCCACTAAAAGCCTTTCTATTCTGCCTTCCCCTTTTCTTTATTTCCGCTGAGAGTTTTGCTCAGGCAACGGCCATATCAGGAACTGTCAGCGATGACAAAGGGACCACGCTGATTGGCGTGAGCGTTAAAGTAAAAAACACAAAAACAGGAACATTAACAGATGCCCAGGGTAAGTTCAAGCTGAGCGTCGAAAATAAAAATGCCACGCTGGTATTTTTATATGTCGGTTATGTGACTCAGGAAGTTCCCCTGAACGGACAGACCAGCGTTACCGTAAAGCTAAAAGAGGACAACCAGAACCTCGAAGAGATTGTTGTGACCGGTTACGGTTCTCAGAAGAGAGAGTCCATCACCGGTTCCATTGCCACGGTAACGGCCAAAGACATCGGCCGTGTGCATGGTGGAGCGACCGTCAGTACCTCACTGGCGGGAAAGCTTCCGGGTGTAACCTTCAGGCAGACGGACGGACGTCCGGGATCCAGCGCCGCCATCCAGATCCGTAACATGGGCCGCCCATTGTACGTAATTGATGGAATCCAACAGGATGAAGGCCAGTTCAATAACCTTGCGCCAAATGATATTGAAAGCATTTCTATCCTGAAAGATGCGTCTGCCGCCATTTATGGGGTACGTGCAGCAAATGGTGTAGTGGTGGTGACGACGAAAAAAGGAGCCGGCGACAGTCAGATTAACGTGGATGCCTATTATGGCGCACAAAACTGGTCGCGCTTCCCGGATGTAGTCCGCACTTCCTATGATTACATGCGCTACAGGGCCGACGCAGAGGTCAACAGCTTTGGCAGTACCAGCATCACCCAGGCTGAACTTGATAAATATCAGGCGGGCACAGACCCTGCCTACCGCAGCTTCGACTGGAGAGATTATGTACTGAAAAGCAATAATAATGCGCCTCAGAACTCTGTCAACGTGAACTTTACCGGTGGAGCAGAAAAAGTGAACTACTACGTTTCCGCGACCAACCTCTACCAGAACTCGGTGATTGGAAAGGAATATGAATTCAACAGGAGCAACATCCAGTCGAACATTACCGCTACTGTAGCCAAAGGGCTTAAAGTAGGGTTAAACATCAACGGACGGATCGAAAGCCGTGAAAACCCTGGTGTTCCCGGTGGAGATGATTACTTCCTGGCGCGTTTCGCTGTATTGAGAAACACACCGCTGGAAAGACCATATGCCAACGACAACCCGGCCTACCTGAATACCATCACCAATAACGAATCCAACTACGCCTTCCTCAATAAGGCCCTTTCTGGTACTTATAGGAATGACTGGCGCGTATTGCAGACCAACTTCAATGCAGAATACCAGATCCCTGGAGTAAAGGGATTGACCGCCAAAGCTGTATATTCCTACTACCTGGCAGATTATGTACTGAACAACCACGAGTTTACCTACGACACCTACACTTACAGACCGGAAACGGACATCTATGAAAGAACAGGTGGCAGTAACAACCCTTACCGTGAGCGTGAGCAGAAAAAAGAATTTGCAACCACTGGTCAGTTTCAGTTGAACTATAACAATACCTTTGGCAAACATTCACTGGGCGCAACACTCGTTGCGGAGCGCATTGAGCTGAAACACCTGCGCAATTACATCCACTCTTCGCCAGTATCCAACAACCTGCCGCTGATCTACTTCCCTACTGCGGACAGGTACGATGACTCTGATGACATCGAAACCCGTATCGGTTACATCGGAAGGATCAACTATAACTACGCCAACAAATATTACCTGGAAGCCTCTGCAAGACGGGATGCTTCTTATCTCTTCGCGCCTGACAAACGTGTAGGTTATTTCCCGGGCGTATCCGCAGGATGGAGAATCACCGAAGAGCAGTTCATGAAAAACCTGCTGGGTGAGTCTAAAATCCTTAATGAATTGAAGTTCAGAGCTTCTTATGGTATCCTGGGTGATGATAGAAACCCTAATGATCCAAACCAGCCGATTGTAACTCCGTATGCCTACCTGCCTGGATACAATTACAACCAGGGAACGGTCATCCTTGATGACAACGCGATTATCGTATCCAGAGATAAGGGTGTGCCTTTCGACAGGATCTCTTGGTTGAAGAGCCGTACCTTTAACATCGGTGCAGATTTTGGTTTGCTGGACAACAAGCTGACCGGTAGCGTAGAATACTTTTACAGGAAAAGAACTGGCCTGCTGGGTGAAAGAAATGACCTGATCATCCCTCAGGAGCTGGGTTATGCCTTGCCACAGGAAAACGTAAATAGCGATGCCCAATACGGACAAGAGCTATCTCTTGCGTATAACAACAAGGTGGGAGAACTGAGCTACAACGTGGGTGGTAACGTATCCTTTACCCGTTCGAAATCGTTAAACACTTACAATCCGATATTCTTCAATTCCTGGGACCAGTACCGCAACTCTATTGAAAACCGCTACAGCAACATCGACTGGGGTTATGAGGTGGAAGGACAGTTCACATCTATTGATCAGATCAACAACTATGCAGTCAACATCGATGGTCAGGGCAACAGAACATTGCTGCCAGGTGACCTGATCTACAAAGATCAGAATGGGGATGGAAAAATTGACCAGTATGACGAGCGCCCGATTGGCTTCGGATATGGCAGGCAGCCAAACATCAACTTCGGATTTACCATTGGTGCAGCTTATAAAGCATTCGACTTCCATGCGGACTTCTCCGGAGGTGCCGGTTATACCTGGTTCCAGAACTATGAAATGCGCTGGGCCTTCCAGAACAACGGTAACCTGAACTCCATCTTCGAAGACAGGTGGCACCGCGAAAACATGTATGATGTGAACAGCGCGTGGATCCCTGGTAAATATCCTGCAAACAGGGTGAATCCAGGTACCTCACATAGCGATTACGCCAATAACTCCGATTTCTGGTTACACAGTGTGAAATACCTGAGGGCAAGAACCATTGAATTCGGTTATACCCTTCCTGCATCTGTGCTGGAGAAGATCAAAATCAAAAGGGCCAGATTTTATCTGAATGCCTACAACTTGTTCTCGTTCGACAACTTGAAAGAGTTCAACCTGGATCCTGAGGTGGCAGACGACAACGGTCTTCAGTTCCCTCAGAACAAAATTGTCAACCTGGGCCTAAACCTTACTTTTTAATCGATCATCATGAAGAAGATATATATATATTTAACCTTTACAGCGCTCCTTTTCGCAGGGGCTTGTAAAAAAGACAGTGATTTTTTAGATGTACCACCTAAACAGGTCATCCCTGATGAGCTCGCCTTCTCAGACCCTGCATTGGTACTCTCCATCATTGGGGATTTATACAACAGACAGCTGGACTTCTCCAGCCTGGACGGCTTTGCCGATCCTAACGGCGACAATGGTGTTCCGGGATGGAAGACCTTCGCCGATTTCAGCGATGCTTTTCCTTCGGAAGGGGGCAGCTACAACATCGTTCAGCGGAACAGCTGGGGCTTCTCGGAATGGAGCAGATGGGACTACGGATACATCCGCGACCTGAACCTTTTCATTGAAAGGGCTACGGCAGCGCCGAAACTTACCGAAGCCGACAAAACAAGATTTATCGCCGAAGCACGTTTCCTTCGTGCCAACTTTTACTTTGAGCTGGTGAAAAGAATGGGTGGTGTACCACTGATCACAGCCTCACAGGTGTACGACTACAGTGGTGTGGTGACCAACCTCCAAACGCCAAGATCCAAGGAGTCAGAAATCTACGATTTTGTCATTGCGGAGGCGGAAGCCATCAAAGACCTGCTACCGACATCAGCAACACAGAAATCAAGAGCAACAAAAGGTGCTGCACTGGCGATGGAATGCCGCGCAGCCTTATATGCCGGATCAATTGCCAAATATGGCGCAACAACACCTCAGGTAAGTCTGCCTGGCGGAGAAGTAGGCATCCCGGTGTCTATGGCCAATGGTTATTATACCAAAGCGCTGACCGCAGCACAGGCGATCATTACCGGTACGGCGGGTGGTTATGCACTATACAAAGTTGCTCCTGACCTTTCGGACAACTTTGCGGCGCTTTTCATTGACAAAAGCAGCGCCAACCTGGAGTCGATCTTCGTGGAAGATTTCAAGGTGAACACGGGCAAGGTACATGGCTATACCACCAACACACAACCCTATTCTATCTCCGACGAGGGTGGTGATGCAGGACGTTTGAATCCTTCACTCAACCTGGTACAGTCTTTTGAGCTGCTGAACAATACTTACGCGCCGCTCGCAACAAGGGATGGCAGCGGAAATGCGATTTTCTATACCAATCAGCAGGACATCTTCGCCGGCAGGGACGCCCGTCTGGCGGGAACAGTATTGTTGCCGAATGCACTGTTCAAGGGTGCGCGTACAGACATCTGGGCAGGTTATCAGCTGGCCGATGGCAGCATCTTCACCAGCAGTGATGCCAGTATCCTCCTGGCCCTCCCTGGCACGAATACACTGGTGCAGGTGGTTGGAAAAGATGGTCCCATCAATGGAAAAGAATTCAGGACACAGACTGGTTTCTACAACAGGAAATACCTGGATCCGGCAGTGGGCTCAGGAAGAAGAGGACGTCAGAGTGACGTTGCCTTTATCCGTTACCGTTTTGGTGAGGTTCTCCTGAATGCTGCAGAGGCTGCTTTTGAGCTTGGACAAACACCAATAGCACTGGGATACATCAACCAGGTGCGTGCGCGTGCGGGTCTGGTTACGCCATTAACAGCCCTTACGTTCGACAGGATTGTGCATGAGCGCCGCGTAGAGCTGGCCTTTGAAGGTCATACGCTGTACGACATGAAACGCTGGCGCCTGGCAACAGCAGTATGGAATGGCGAGGCAATGTCTGTCGCCGACCTGACTGCCAATATCGGTTTGAGAACTAAAAAGAACACGCAGCCTTACGGATTATGGCCATATAAATACTACAATCCAGGAAACGCTAACAATGGCAAGTGGCTCTTCAAAGAGGTACGTCCGAATGTAGTTACGGGAGCCAGCAGGTTCCAGCTTGGCAATTACTATTCGCAGATCAACGATGGTATCCTGTCGGCAAATCCTAAGATCGTCAAACAACCCAACCAATAATCTGCCAGTTAATTGATAAAAGTTATGAAAGTAAATATCCACCATATACTACTGCTGACGATCGCCCTTGGCTTCGCTGCATGTAAGAAAGACAATTTTGAGGAACCATCGTCCAAGCTTACCGGACGCGTGCTTTACAACAATGAAGAGATCGGGCTGCAATACAATGAGGTTCCCCTGGAACTTTATCAGCCTGGTTTTGGTAAAACCGGCGCCATCAATGCGACATTCGCACAGGATGGCAGCTACTCCGCACTGCTATTTAACGGGAACTACAAGCTGATCATCCCTGGCAGCAACGGCCCTTTCCGCTGGAGACAGAATGCTTCTGGCGGCAGGGACACGCTCAACGTTGCTGTGAATGGCGCCCAGACACTTGACCTTCAGGTAGAACCTTACTACATGGTAAGGAATGCCACCTTTACAGCAACAGGCATGACCCTGGCGGCCACCTTCCGCGTCGACCAGATCATCACTGGTGCTGATGCCAAAGCCATTGACCAGGTGGTAGTGTATGTCAACAAAACGCAGTTTGTTTCCGGTGCTGACAACATTGCTTCCACCAGCATTGCAGGAGCAGACATCACCAATCCCGCCAGCATGAGCCTGTCGGTGACCATCCCTGCGATGACGCCTGCACAGAATTACGTATTTGCACGTGTGGGGGTTAGGATCTCTGGTGTCGAAGACATGATCTTCTCACCCTTGCAGAAGATCCAACTGTAAACCGCTTTAATATCAAATGAAACTATAACTAAATACGCTTAATTCAACTTTAAACACACACAATGAGAAAAAATCTATCGGCACTACTCCTATTGATGCTCAGCTACTCCGCAGTGAATGCGCAGCAGAAGACCTGGCAGCTCAACAGAGACAAGATCGTATCCCCCTGGGCGGAAAAGGTAGACCCTAAGTCGGTCCTTCCGGAATACCCAAGGCCACAGCTGGTACGCAAGGACAACTGGAAAAACCTGAACGGACTGTGGGACTATGCGATTGTTCCCAAAACATCCGCAAAACCTGCAAAGTTCGAAGGCAGCATCCTCGTGCCTTTCGCAGTGGAATCGGCGCTTTCGGGCGTCGCCAGGACTGTCGGCAAAGACAGCACCCTATGGTACAACACATCTGTCAGCATCCCTTCATCGCTGACCAAACAGGATGTATTGTTACACTTTGGAGCGGTCGATTGGCAGACGGAAGTTTTTGTTAACGGAAAGAGTGCCGGTACGCATGAAGGTGGTTTCGACCCTTTCTCCTTCAACATCACCGGCCTCCTGAAAAAAGGCGGCAAGCAGGAGATCAGCGTCAGGGTTTGGGACCCTACGGATGATGGCCCTCAGCCAAGGGGAAAACAAGTCAAAAAACCGGAAGGCATCTGGTATACACCGGTAACGGGCATCTGGCAGACAGTTTGGTTAGAAGCTGTGCCTAAAGCCCATATCGTGTCTACGAAACATACACCGGATATAGACAAAAAGACGATCACCATCAGTGCCGATGTGGCCAATGCCGCGCCTGGCGATCAGCTGAAGATTACTGTTCTCGACGGTAAAAGCGTAGTTGGCGAGCAAACGATTGATGCTGCTGCCACTGCGGTTATTGACATCAAAAACCAGAAATTATGGTCGGGGAAAAACGCTTTCCTTTATGACCTGAAAGTATCCCTGGTCAGAAAAGGCAAGTCTGTGGATGCGGTAGACAGCTACTTCGCCATGCGCAAGATCTCCATGCAGCCGGATGCCAGTGGCATTCAACGCATGATGCTGAACAATGAGTTTGTGTTCCAGTATGGTCCTTTGGATCAGGGATGGTGGCCGGATGGTCTGTATACTGCGCCAACAGAAGAGGCGATGGTATATGACATCGACCAGCTGATTGCAATGGGTTTCAACATGATCCGCAAGCACATCAAGGTGGAGCCTGCACGTTATTACAACTACTGCGATAAAAAAGGGATCCTCCTGTGGCAGGACATGCCTAGTGGCGACTTAGGTAACCGCTGGGAGAACCGTCCTGGTATCTATCATGCCAATACAGACAAAAAACGTACTGCTGAATCGGAAGCCTATTACCATAAGGAGTGGGATGCCATCATCAATACCTTGTACAACTTCCCTTCCATCGTGATGTGGGTACCTTTCAATGAGGCCTGGGGACAGTTCAAGACGGTTGAGGTGACGGAATGGACGATGAAAAAAGACCCTTCAAGATTGGTAAACAGTGCCAGTGGTGGTAACTACTACACTACCGGACACATCTCCGACTTACACAACTATCCGCAGCCAGCAATGCCACGTCCGGATCTTTTCGGTCAAAAGCAGATCCTGGTGCTGGGTGAGTTCGGTGGTTTGGGATTGCCCCTGCCGGATCACTCATGGCAGAAGAAAGACAACTGGGGATACCAGAGTTTCAAAAATGCAGATGAGCTTTTTGTGAGGTATGAAGGTTTCATGAAAAACCTGGCGGAACTGATCCCTGCAGGTTTATCAGCAGCAGTATACACACAGACTACGGATGTGGAAGGCGAAGTGAACGGCTTCATCAGCTACGACAGGAAAGTGATCAAAGTGCCTGCAGCGAAACTGAAAGCAGTGCATGAGCCGCTGTACAAAATCAGCATTCAGAAGTAAACAACATCTTTTTATCAGATGAAAAGCAGGTCATTCATCCTGCTGCAACATCAATAATCATTTAAGCTTTGACCTGATCCTTGTGGTCGGGTCAAGGCTTTTAACAAACACAAACAAATGAAACGAATATTCTCTCTTTTATTCCTGGCTGCGCTGCTATTTGAAGCGAACGCACAGGAAAGGAAGGCCCCGGCCTATCCCCTGATCACACATGATCCTTACTTCAGCGTGTGGTCGTTCAGCGATGGCCTGAACGCCAGCACCACCAAACACTGGACCGGTGCGAACCAGTCGCTGCAAGGACTGGTAAAGGTAGATGGCAAGACCTACCGCTTCCTGGGTAAACAGGAGGCTGAACTGCTGACCATCCTGCCTGCATCAGACGAAGTCAACTACACCGCAAAATATACCGAAAGCAAACCTGCCGATGGATGGGAAAAAGCGGGCTTTAAAGACAGCGACTGGAAAGCGGGCTCCGCTCCTTTTGGCGATGAAAATGCGAAGACAGCATGGAAAAGCAGGGAGATCTGGGTACGTCGTCCTTTCAACCTGGACCGTACGGACTTTAAAGACCTTAAACTGAAGATTGCGCACGATGATGATGCGGATGTATACATCAACGAAACAAAAATATATGACTGTCATTGTGTAAATGGCAAGTTCACCTATATCCCTGTGCCGGCATCGGTATTGAAAAAAGGCGCCAACATCATTACCATGCATGTGGTGAACACCGGCGGCATCTCCTGGGCAGACTTTGGTCTGGTTTACGAGAAACAAATGCCTGCGGATGGGGTGATCCTGGCGAAACAGAAAGAGGTCATTGTAAATGCAACACAGACGATCTACAAGTTCGACCTGGGCAGCACAGACCTGGCAGTGACCTTCACCTCGCCATTATTGATGAACGACCTGAACCTGGTGTCCAGACCGGTATCCTATGTATCTTTTGCCCTTAAAGCGAACGACAATAAGGTGCATGATGCTTCGGTATACTTCGGTGCATCGACAACGCTGGCGGTAAACACTCCGTTCCAGCAGGTGACGACGAAAGCCTACAAATCCGGCGCATTGAACGTGTTAAAAGCGGGTACCGTAGCTCAACCCGTATTAAAAACAAGGGGTGACGATGTGCGCATCGACTGGGGTTACATGTATGTCGCCGCTCCTGAAAATGCGGAAGCACGCCAGTACATCAGCAACGCTGAAAATGCAACGGCAAGTTACCTCAGTGGTAAACCGGCAACAAATGTTGCTGAAGGCAAAAGCCTGGTGTTATCGACCGTCCTGCCTTTCAAAGTTGGCGGTACAGAAGTGGAAAAACATCTGATGCTTGCTTATGATGACCTGCTATCCGTGCAGTACTTCGGTAAAGACCTCAGACCATGGTGGAACAGCAACAATGACCAGACCATCGATCAACAGCTGGCAGCAGCGGACCAGCAGTATGCCTCTGTGATCCAGCAGTGCACAGATTTTGACGCCAAGTTCCATGCGGCCAATGTAAAGGCTGGTGGGGAGCAATATGCAGACCTTTCCGACCTTGCTTATCGTCAGTCGATCTCGGCACACAAACTGGTAAAAAGTCCGAAAGGAGAGCTTCTTTTCTTATCAAAAGAGAACTTCAGTAATGGTTCAATTAATACGGTAGACATCACCTATCCTTCTGCTCCGTTGTTCCTGGTATACAACCCGGACCTGTTGAAAGGAATGATGAATGGCATCTTCGAATACAGCGAAAGTGGCAAATGGAAAAAACCTTTTGCAGCACATGATTTGGGAACTTATCCTCTGGCCAACGGACAGACGTATGGTGAGGATATGCCTGTGGAAGAATCGGGCAACATGATCATCCTGACGGCAGCTTTAGCGAAAGTAGAGGGCAATGCTGAATATGCAAAGAAACATTGGGAAACACTGAGTGTCTGGGCAAACTACCTGAGTAAGGAAGGTTTCGACCCTGCCAACCAGCTGTGTACCGATGATTTCGCCGGTCACCTGGCACGTAATGCGAACTTATCAGTGAAAGCCATTGTGGCGCTGGGCGGATATGCCATGCTGGCGGATCAATTGGGACACAAGGATGTTGCGGCCAAGTACAAAACAATGGCCCAGGAGATGGCAAAAAAATGGATGACCATGGCGGATGATGGCGACCACTATGCCCTGACCTTCGACAAAAAAGGTACATGGAGTCAGAAATACAACCTGGTGTGGGACAAAGTACTAAAACTGGGCATCTTCCCTGAATCGGTTTTCAGGAAAGAAGTTGCCTACTACCTGACAAAACAAAATGCTTTTGGCTTGCCATTGGACAGCAGAAAAACGTATACCAAGTCTGACTGGATCATGTGGACGGCTACATTGACGGACAATGACGAGGATTTCCAGAAGTTTGTGCGCCCAATCCATAAGTTTGCACTTGAAACACCTAGCCGTGTGCCTTTGAACGACTGGCATGAGACTACTGATGGCAAACAGGTAGGCTTCCAGGCCCGCAGTGTGGTGGCTGGATATTCCATGAAATTATTGGATGATTTATTAAATGACAAATAATTTGAAAAGTCTATTGATATGGAGCCTTGCCTTTGCTGTATGCATGGGCAAGGCTTCTGCTTTTACAGCAGAAAAGAGCATAATAAAAAAAGATCATGAGCTTTCATCGAAGCGCATTGACCATGATACTTTAACGAGCAGTGGTCGTGACACCTTGATGAGTATTGGTCACAATACTATGATGACCAAGCCCGTTTCTGATACGATTTATCTTGCTGATCCTACGATTTTTGTAGATCAGGGTACGTATTATCTGTATGGAACGAGCAGTGAAAAGGGCTTTCTTGTTTATCAATCGAAAGACCTGAAGAAATGGTCGGGCCCTGCAGGAAAGAAAAATGGCTTTGCCCTGGCGAAAGGCGATGCATTTGGTAGCGGAGGCTTCTGGGCACCCCAGATTTTCAAACGTGGGAAATTGTATTATATGGCGTATACCGCTGATGAGCAGATTGCCATAGCCACCAGCGACAGCCCGCTTGGTCCATTCAAACAAGAACAGCATAAAGCCATCTCCGGTGTCGGTAAACAGATTGATCCATTTCTTTTTACAGATACGGATGGTAAAAACTACCTCTACCATGTGAGGCTTACCAGCGGCAACAGGATATATGTTGCTGAAATGAAGGATGACCTCTCCGACGTCCTTCCTGAGACCGCCAGGGAGTGCATTGCTGGCACTCAGCCCTGGGAAAACACTGCACATACCGACTGGCCGGTAACGGAAGGCCCAACGGTCATCAAACGGGGAAATTTGTATTACCTGTTTTACTCGGCAAATGATTTCCGGAATCCGGATTATGCGATGGGTTATGCGACCTCCCTCTCTCCTCTGGGTCCATGGGAAAAGTTTGAAAACAATCCAGTCATCAGCAGGGATGTTTTGAAATACAATGGCACCGGGCATGGCGACTTCTTCACAGACAAAAAAGGACAGTTGCAATATGTATTCCATACGCACCACTCCAATACCCGGGTTTCACCAAGGGCTACTGCTTTAATTAAAGGGAAGTTTGTGAAAAATTCTTCAGGGATCGAAGAACTTGAAATACTGCCGGAAAGTTTCGGATTTATCTTAAAAAACAGTTCGGAATAATAAGAATAACTCGAAAAAGTCATCACAATAAATGAGTTCAACCCGCCCGGAATTTCAATTAAATTTTATTTTTAATATTAAGGCAACTGTTTGTTTTATTTGGTTTATTATCTATAGACTCGCATTGAAAGCTTTAACAGATGCAGAGAGACACGACCATAAAGAGCCCCATTTCAAAACAGTCAAAGACTTATGATAAAATTGTCCGGGAGAATATGCAGAAGGTCTTGCCTGCACTTATCAACGACCTGCTTGGGATAAAAATCATCGACAGGGAAGATTTGCCGGAAAGCATACAATATACCAACGAGGTCATCCCTGATCAACTCAGCAAGATCACGGATAGTCAGGGCGGAACTTACATCCTGCATATCGAATGGCAGTCCAGGAAGGATGTCTGTATGACCAACAGGATGTTAACCTACAGGGCTATGCTTCGCAGGAAATATAACCTCCTGGTAAAACAGTATGTGATCTTTCTGGAACACAGCAACCAGAAGATTTCTCCAGAAATTGAAGAGGAGCAGTTAAAGTTCAGCTATCACATGATTGAACTGCGGCAGTATGACTATCAGTTGTTCCTCAAATCAGAGATACCAGAACAGCAGCTGCTCGCCATCTTTGGCGATTTTGGCGCAGTCCCCCCTACGGAGGTCATCAGCCAGATCATGCAACGCCTAAAAAAAAATCCAGACGGGGACTTGACTACCAACAAGCTTTTAAAACAACTACGTGTATTGACACAACTTCGGAAACTTCAATCAGAATTTAAAACAGCTATGGGAACAATTACAAAATTTAAAGCAGAAAAAGATCCTTATTATATCGAAGGGTTTGAAAAAGGAATTCAACAGGGAGTTCAACAGGGAGTTCAACGAAGAAATCACGCTATCGTCATTAACCTCATTCAACAATGTAGGTTTTCCGATGAACAGGCTGCTAAAGCAGTTGGGGTACCGATTGAATTAGTCCAACAGATACGAAAGGAACTAGAAGACAAAGACCGGGATAGCTTATCGTAGCAATTTTTACAAGTAAAAAAAAGCAACAGGCCCAAACCTGTTGCTTCTGATATTTTGATGGTAACGGGGCTCAGCGCGCCAAGATGAAAGAACAACCTATGGTGCTGGCGGCGGAGTTGGTGGGAGTTTCAGCCCGGAAATCCCCGTAACGACTTCTTCTTCCTCATCTTTTCCACGTTTTTTCTTTTTCTTCTTTTTGTCACCACCGTTTACTTGCTCCTCAAGAAACTTCTCATATTCCGGCAGTTGTTCTGGCTTCAGGATATTTCTGATTTTATCATTGTTATCATTCTGCAGCTTGTAGTATTTGGTCACATCATCCGGATCAAAAGTACCGGCCTGCCGTTTTTTTGCCATCTCCAGCTGCTCCTTTGACAATTCAAGATTGTAGTTATAAATGATGCTCCTTTGGGTAGAATTTAACTTGATTTTCTTCTCCAGCGCCTCCATGGTTTTGGTGGTCATTTCGGTGGCGGTAGGCATTTTTTGAGTCTGGGCAACAGCGCCTAAACCCATAAACATCAGTGAAATCAGCAGGTATTTTTTCATTATCATAGCGATTAAGGTTCCTCTTAAGAAACGAATGTCTTTATACCCACGCAATTTAGGAAAAAATAAGCCAAAAATCCATTTCGAGATCAAGAACAGAAAAACCTTGCTCATGCATGGGGCATTAGGAACCTGGTGACCGCATAAAAAAAGCAGGCCCTGAGACCTGCTTCTGTTTTATCATAATTATAACCTCCTGATCACATGGATCTCAATGTTACGTTACGCATATTGAACATCCAGCGTAATGTTTACGCTCAATGCTTTTGATACGATACAATTTGCTTTAGCACCTTCTGCGATCGCTTTGAACTGTTCTTCAGAAACGCCGTCGATGGCCGCTGCTTTCAGCTTCAGCTCGATACCGGTGATGCTCAGTGCAGCCATATCCAGATCCAGGATTGCCTCAGTATCGAGGTCGTTGGCAGTAAAACCAGCGTCAGTTAAAGCGGCGCTAACCGCCATAGTGAAACAACCTGCATGTGCTGCAGCGATCAGTTCTTCAGGGTTGGTACCGATACCTTCCTGAAACCTTGTTTTGAATGAGTACTGGGTATCATTTAATAAAGTGCTCTGAGAAGTTAAAGTTCCGCTTCCTGCAGTTAAAGTGCCATTCCAATGTGCTTTTGCTGTACGTTTCATGTTGTTTTATTTTTTGGTGATTGTTAAAATAATTTTCTAAATCAATTTACAATAATTAACTAGGGTAATGATAAAGAACTGATGTTGACTTTTCATAACGCTATGGTTATCTTAAATGTTTTTAATTGACAAGTCAAAATTACAACGAAAAGCATCAGCTGGCAATGCACCATTCATCCCTTGTACAGGACTTTTTTCCCCTCGCTTTTTTAAAGGCAGAATCTGCCCCATTCATCACTACATCATGCCAAATCAAACGCTAGGATTGGTACTGTAGCCGGAACTGTTGGGGTGCCATCTTTGCCTGCTTCCTGAATAACCTGATGAAATAAGAAGGATCATCATAACCGAGTTTGTAGCCGATTTCCTTTACACTCAGCTCCGTATGCACCAATAGCCGTTTGGCTTCCAGTATAATGCGGTCCTTGATCAGGTCATTGGGGGCCACATGGTTATACTTTACAATCCGCTTGTTCAGCACCTTGGGACTAACCTTTAACAGTTCTGCGTAGTCCGCAACAGTATGCAACTGCATATAATTCCATTCAATCAGCTGACTGAAGTTCCGGGAAAACTCGATCTCGCGTTTCACCTCTTCGTTTCCACTGTGATGTGCCTGCTTCCACAACCTGGTGGACCGGATGATGATCTGCTTCAAGAGAATTCTCAGCATCTCCTCCATTGAAGATTCCTCCGCATCATACTCCTCTTTGAGCTCCATAAAAATCCTGTACATCGCTGCAGAGGAGGCTTCATCCATTTCAATCACCGGAATTTCATAGACATTATGAAACAGGATGCCATCACAGGCCACCTCCTTATCATGGATTTCCACACAATAGAAGTCGCGGTTGTAATACAGCATCATCCCCTCACAGGTCTGTCCAAACTGGTAATACTGGCCCGCATTGATGAAAAAGACACTGTCTTTAGTCAGGCTGTACTCCTGGAAATCAATCACCACCTTCCCTCCGTTCTTCACAAAGACAACTTTGACAAATGGCTGGTAATCGTATTGGGCCAGCAATCCGGGAAGGTCGCCTGAAAACTCCAGGTAGCCAAACCGCTTAAATTCAAAATGTTTGAGGCGCATCATCCGCTTGGTTACTCCTCTCCTTCAAGGTAAATGTCATGCACCAGGAACTTCACATTTTTCGCCGGCAGCAGGAGGTCGGCTACATCTTCAGAATCAATGTGGTAGATCGTCTCAGCCTCATCAGGGATCTCAGAATTCGGGATCAGCTCAAAAAACTGTACCGCAAGGTCTGACTCCAGCTCTACCAGCTTCACATATTTCACCCCATTTTCCTTCCAGTCCTTAAAGATACTGGTACTGAAAAGTGAGTACGGGTTTTTATCCTGATTTTCCATGCCCTAAAACTAATCAATTCAAATTAATGCCTGAAAAATTTAAAACTGCATTTTTACAATTGTCTTTATCAAAAAGATAGGTACCTAATCATCAATTTGAAAACGCACGGTGATCCTTCCGGATGATGGCAGCAGTTTGCCAAGGGTTGACAAATAAACATTTGCTGCATTTTTCTATTGATCTGACGAAGCCTTCAGCTGACAGTTGAGCAGCCAGGAATTTCCGTATTTATCAGTGAGCTGGCCGAATAAAGCGCCTGCGGCAGTTTCTTCAATAGGCGACTGTGCCCTGCTTCCCGCCGACAAGCGGTCGTAGCAGCGCCGTAGTTCTATTTCGGAACTGCAATTGATGAGCATGGAAACCCCATTTCCCCTGTTGAGCCCTTCATCTCCCACCATGTCGGAGCCCATGATCATCATCGGCCCCTGTTTCAGGGTGGCATGCAGCACATAATCCTTCATTCGTTGAGGCAGGTGTTCAGCAACAGGTCCGCTACCCACAGTTTGCACAGTCAGCTCACCCCCGAGGCAGCTTTTATAAAATTGCATCGCCTCCCGGCAGTTGCCGTTAAAGCTCAGATAGGAATGAATCTGCATCATTTTCTACAGCATTTGAAAATTATCATTGAACCTATACAAAGCTACTGGCAAGGCGTAAAAGCGCCCTTGGGGAAAAACGACAATTGCAGGGGTTGTTTACGTCAGGAATACAGACTATCTTTAGGTAGCCAAATCACCGCTTAGACCATTATAGACCTCAACTCATGAAAGACATTGCAATCCTGATCCCCGAAACAGCTGTCATTGAAGCCATTGCTGATCCCGGTTACGTATTCAGAATGGTGAACGAATTTCTGGAGTCATCAGGAAAACCGGCGCTATTTAACGTCAAACTTGTCGGCCTGAACAAGGAGGTCAAGCTCAACAAAGGCCTTTTTACTGTTCATACCGACGCGCTGACAACAGAAGTCAAAAATACTGACCTGATCTTTCTGCCCGCCATCAGTGGCGACATGGCCACGGCCATCAGGCTTAACGAAGCATTGATCCCATGGGTAGTGGCCCAATACCATCAGGGAGCCGAGCTCGCCTCCCTTTGCTCCGGCGCCTTTCTGCTGGCTTCAACAGGCCTGCTGAACGGCAAGAAGTGTTCCACACACTGGATGCACGCAACGGAGTTCAGGGCGATGTTTCCTGAGGTGACCATGGTAGATGGCAGCATCCTTACCGAGGAACACCGCATTTATTCCAGCGGCGGTGCCAACTCTTACTGGAACCTGCTGCTGTACCTCGTGGAAAAATATACGGACAGGGACACTGCCATCCTTGCCTCCAAGTTTTTTGCGATTGACATCGACCGGGAGAGCCAGGCGGCCTTCATGATGTTCAAAGGACAGAAAGACCATGACGATGAGGCCATCAGGAAAGCCCAGGAGTTCATTGAAGGAAACTATCAGGATAAAATATCGGTAGATCAGCTCGCTTCGATGTTTGCACTGGGCAGAAGAAGCTTTGAGAGACGTTTCCGTAAAGCCACCAACAATACCGTAGTCGAATATACCCAACGGGTAAAGATTGAAGCGGCAAAAAGAAGTTTTGAGAGCAGCAGGAAAAACATTACGGAAGTCATGTTCGATGTGGGCTACACCGACACCAAAGCTTTCAGGGATGTTTTCAAAAAGATCACAGGGCTGACCCCAATTGAATACAGGAACAAATACAATAAAAATATGGTTGCCGCCTAGCCCGGGAATGGCTGGAAGCAAGACAACTGCTCTTAATGCGATAAATAAAAAAATGGCACCTCTGTTTTCATTTCAGAGGTGCCATTTTTTAAAAGATCTGAGGATCAGTCTTAGTTTACACCAATGCTCAGTGTAGCAATCCTTTGCACGCTTTCGAAAGCCTGGCCTTCCACTTTTTCATTTTTGGATGCCTCAAGGATGTATTTTCCAGTCCACTCCGGAGTAAAGCTTGCTTTACCTTCTGCACCAGTTTTTACTTCTTTGCTCCATCCTTTAGGAGAGAACACCGTTACATAAATGCCTTCAGTAGCGGCGGATTTAAACTGGCTGCTGAAATCAACAGGTTTACCTTTTTTCAATGCTTCTTTCACATTGACAAATACGCCAAGCTCCGATTTATTGGCCAGCAGCTGATTGCCTTCATCAGACTTACCCACAGCCACTAATGCTGCAGCATTGAACTGATATTGTGTTTTTCCAGCAATCTGTCCTACATTGTGGCTTACAGTAATGGTATATACACCATCAGCAGCGGGAGTAAAAGAAGCAACAAAGTGATCATCTTTTGCCGTTACCTGTAATTGTGTTTTTTCACCTGAAGGACTCCATGCCCAAAGGGTAAACTCTTTGGTATCAGACCACCAATCGGCAAGCTTCTCAGGAGCACCATCTGCAGGTTCGCCATAAAAGACTTTCACATCCTGGGCAACCCCTTTTTTTCCACTTGCAGCGGTTTCAATGTATAGCGCATGAGCGAACAACTGGCTTACACTGAAGGTAAGCACTAATGCCATAAGAAGAGTTTTAAATTGATTCATGTGTTTTCGTAATGATGTTTAATTTATTTAGATATATTTATTTAGGTGATTTTTTTTAAAAATGATATTTAATTGAAAAAGGATATAATCAAAGCAACCCCTCACCATATATAATGGTATCGCCCACAAATATAGAGCTATTTAGAACTATTACAAATAAACAACATTTAAATCAGGGGACTTTGCATTATCTTCGCTGAAGATTCAAACAATTTATTGAAAACTGAGTTAAGCATGCTTAGTATTTTCTTTAACAAAGAAGCATTTATCATACGGATACACGATTAAATATGGACGTCAAACCACAACCCGCAAAATTCAACCTTCTCGCTTTAATCCTCAGCATCGGCATCACGCTGGGCGTGGGCATATTGGGCAGTCTGCTGACCGTGCCATCTGTACGCAGCTGGTATCCTACCATCAATAAGCCTTCCTTTAATCCGCCAAACTGGATCTTTCAGCCGGTATGGACTACGCTGTTTGTGTTGATTGGCATCTCTGCATACCTGGTTTGGCAACGCCGGGCTTCCATTGCGCACTTCCCGCGGACCGTGGCTGTCTACGCCATCCAGCTGGTGCTGAATGTGATGTGGTCTTTCCTGTTTTTTTACGCACGTAACATCGGCATGGCATCATTTGAAATCGTTGTGCTGCTGATCGTAATCATCATCAACGCGAGGGTATTTTACAAGATCAACAAGGTAGCCGGGTTACTTTTTATCCCCTACATCCTCTGGGTGAGTTTTGCTGCCGTACTAACCTTCAGTATTTATCAGCTGAACCATGGATAATTTATTACATTTGGGAAGTCAAACGCATCATAAAAATTAACGAAAATAACGTACCTAATGAAACCGATATTCTTCCTGCTGCTGCTTTCCCTCATTGGTGTTTCAGGTTTTGCACAAAATGCAGACATTAACAATTTCATTGTTAAAGAAAGTTTATTGAAAAACAGTAAGCTGGCAATCATCGCCGCAGACTCATTAGAGAACCCTTTAGAAAACATTAACGGACAATATACCTTTACCGTCAGCGGGTTTACACAGCCGGTGAACTTTCATGGCGGTATTGCAGTGTTACCGCTTCAGCTGGAGCGCTCGGCATTTGTGTACCTGAAACATCAGAATGATAAGGGTACCCACAGCAAACTGCTCTATGTGTATAAAAAAGACGGAACACTGAACCCCTACACCATCAACAGCTTGTGGCTGATCCTATTTCCTGTCGTAGTTATTTTCCTGGCATTTGCCTTCCGCAAATTCATCATTGTGGCCGTTATCCTCATGTTGGTCTTCTTTTACTTCAACCACAGCAACGGACTGAATGTATCTACATTTTTTGAGACCGTATTTGACGGATTGAAGAATATGTTCTAGAAGTTCCGCAGTAAGGTACAATCAGCTGACCAAGGCAATAACCCAGGCACTAGAGCAGTAACCAGGTCATCAATTTAAGCATCGAAAAGCTCATCAGATGAGCAGACGATCAGAGATCAGCATACTACCACCCATTGAATTAGAACGGCATCCCGATACCGAAATTATACTGGATAAAGCGGTAGTTATCAGGACTGTTGGCCAGGTTATACACCCGTTTAAAATCTTTTCCACCAGTAAGGAATTTGCTGATGACCCATTGGTCGGATCCTTCAAACTGAGGATCCTTTAATTTCAGGCCGACATCAAAGCGGAAGACAAAGTACTGTACATCATACCTGAAACCGGCACCGGTACCGATGGCAATCTGCTTACCCAGTTTCGATAGGTCAAAACGTGTTTTCGAATAATATTCAGGAGCAGCGTTATCACCAAATGTTTTTGCTGCAGAGATGTTCCATATGTTTCCCATATCCAGGAAGAATGCTCCACGGAGTTTGGCACCAAAGAACTTGTTGGTCAGCAGGTAGCGATATTCCAGGTTGGCCTCCACATGCATCTCTCCCAGCTGGTCAATCCCATACAGCCTGCGGCGGGCATCCTCGGAGGTGATACTCTCCCCACGGTTATAATTTCCCGGACCGAGCGTCCTTGCCTGCCATGCACGGATACCTGACGATCCTCCCGCGAAGAAAAGCTTCTCAAAAGGGATTTCATTGGAATTTCCATACGCGTAACCGATTCCTGTATTCAGACGGGCCACAAACTGCCGTTCAGAGCCCAGGCTTTTATACCAGCGGACATCCACTTCAGGGCGGACATATTGGTTGAAAGGTAAGCCCAGGATCTGTGCATAATCTTCCTGGTCTGGATTAGGGTTGGTGCCTATCAATCTTGAAATTCCATAAAGGCCGTTTCCAGCCATATCAATGTTCCCTCGGAAATACACAAAACTATTGTTGCTCAACAATTTGTCGGCATTGAGGGAATAGGTATACTTGATGCCCAGGGTGATGTTCCGGCGGTCCAGCAAACGGAGCGTATAGAAGTTATTGTTGACAATATCCTGATTTCCTCCCGTCGTGTCATTGATGTCAAATAACAGGTTACCAAAGCGGTATTCGAAGTTGATTGGCGTCAGGGAGTGCAATTTCGATTTCGTTTCCACAAACTCATAAGTAAGGGAGGTCAGCAACACGCGGCGTTTAAAAAAGTCTTTCTGCAGTGCGTAAACATAACTACCTGAAAAAACGGTATGTGGCATACCGGTCTTTCCCGTCACATATTTGGAGAAGATGGGCACCATCAGTCGCGGCACCGAAAGGCTGGTACTCACGGAAAAGTCGCGTTGATAGATGTCATTGAAGATCGACTTACCCTGACCTATCCTTGCCTGCAGACCACCTTTGACCTGAAACTCAAATCGTTCAGCCCCCCGGAAAAGGTTGTTGTTTGTGTAGGTATTGCTGAGCGTAAAACCTACTGTTCCAGCATTGAAAGGAATCTCTCCTTCTACACGGTTACTCATGATCTTTTGTGGGATCAGCTGAATGAATGGGTTCACCGTGGTGCTGTCTTTGGACTTCTGATAGTCGATCTTCACATTTTTGAAAACATTGAGGTCGTAGAGCCTGTCGTACGTAACGTTTTCATTGCCAATGTTATATAGCTCTCCTTCACGTAAAAAGTTGTAGCGCACAATCGGGTTCCTACGGAACTTTTTGGAAAGGTCGGTATACCTGATGCCTTTGAAAATTCTTTTATTGAGGGTGATGGTATCCGGAAAACCATCAGGGTCTGGAGCAATGACCACATTGGACTCTCCAACATTGTATTTGACATGTTTCGGCTTGTCTATGGGATCATCTACGATCAGGGTAACATTGACCTTGCTCGCGTTTAGGTTCGAGTCCACAAGGAATTTCACGTAGGGTCTGGAGAAATCAAAGTACCCTTTTCCCTTCATCGTCTCATAGATGTAATCGCGCTCCAGCGCCAGGGAGTCATCATCGTAGCGCATGCCTTCATTAAGGTGTGAAGCCAGCGCACGCTGGCTAAGGTAGAGCCCCTTTATACTCGAATCCGGAATTTGGTAGACGACCTTGTTGATTTTAAACTCGGGGCCCTGGTCTGCGGAGAACTTTACCGCTGCTTTTTTCTTTTTTACCTCAATACTTGATTTAACCTTCGCCATGAAATAACCCTTGCTCACCAGGTATTTTTCAATCTGGTTACGTGAGATTTCCACCAGGGCGCTGTCCAGGATCGGAGGCGGTGTTCCCAGTGGTTTGATGTTACTCGTTTTATAGCGACCGTCTTTGGTATTGAACATGTTATAGATTAACACATTGATCCCCAACTTGGAAGAAGGACGGATATCTTTCTGGATATAGTTGTAAGCCTCTTCTTCAAAATCCTTGTTGATGCTGTCAATTTGTACGTCTTTGACGATCGACTGGTAGTCGGCAATATATTTTGTTGAGGAACAAGCGGTGACAAAAACGAGAATAAGTAGTAATATTGCAGGAAATTGGAAATTCTTTTTAAAGTTATTGTATGCTTTCAAAATCTCAGATCAGTTTTATAAAATCGTTACATCAAAAAAAGTACCGCAAAGAAAATGGGATATTTATTATTGAAGGTATAAAATCTATTGCAGAGTTTATTCAATCTTCTTACCAGGTTCACAGCATCTACTATCTGGCTCAATATCAATCTTTATTACCCAGTTTACCGGCAAATATAAAGTTATTTGAAGTAAACAACGCCGAACTGGAGAAGATTAGTACATTACAGACGCCACAAGGTATCCTTGCGCTGGTGAACATTCCAAAAACCTCTGGGCTGGACATCGAACTGCTGAAAGGAAACTTCTCGCTGGTACTGGACGATGTGCAGGATCCCGGGAACCTGGGGACGATCATCCGTACGGCTGAATGGTTCGGTTTCAGGCAGATCATCTGCTCACCGCATACTGTGGAGGTCTACAATCCGAAGACGGTACAGGCGACCATGGGTTCCCTCAGCAGGCTGAAAGTGTACTATACTGACCTCGCCCCATTGTTGAGCAATACTCCCGTGCCAGTATTTGGAGCAGTGCTGGACGGCAAAAGCATTTATGAAGGCGGCTGGGGTACCGAGGGACTGGTGATATTGGGCAACGAGGGTCAGGGAATTTCTCCGGAAATCATGAAGCTCATCACCCATCCGGTCACAATTCCGAGAGTTGGCGCGGCAGAATCTTTAAACGTAGCTATTTGTGCTGCAATACTATGCGCAGATATTAGCAGAAATTTGAACAAATAAATTGCATAGTAAGATATTATTACTATTTTTGCGTCCTGAATTTCAACAGGTCGAGTGGCCGAGTGGCTAGGCAGAGGTCTGCAAAACCTCCTACAGCGGTTCGAATCCGCTCTCGACCTCAGATTTATTAAATAAATTAAAATATAAAGGGTTAAACCATGGCAGTAACTAGATTAAAAAGAAAAGACAGAAGAAATAAGACTTTCGCAAAATTAGATGTGAAAAACTTGAAATTAGCTACCAACATCGAATTGGGAAGCCGTTCTAAACAATCTACTAAAGATCAATTGGCTAAAAACAACGCGATCTTAGATCAACTGACTGCGAAAGCATAAGTTTTTGTTAAAGACATAAAAAAAGACCTTTGTTCATTCAAAGGTCTTTTTTTATGCATTAGATTGTGGTGCTGATCCGTCCCAATGCTCCAGTTTGACTAGTCCTTGTCCGGTGCTCCTTCGCACCTTTTTCGCTACTGGATAGCCATTGCGTAGCCACCACGTAGCCATTGGTTCGCGATTTGGTGGGCCAGAGCCCATAAAAACGCCTTCAAAAGCATCCACAACGGATATTCAGTAGCACATAGACCCCAAACGAGCCCATAACGACGTATTAAGAAATCAGACCCTGCCTGACATGAGCATTAAGCGGTTGATATTATACCAGCGCCTTACAAATTCTTTTGACGATACCTGGCCCTTCGTAGATGAAACCCGTATACAACTGCACCAGCGACGCACCGGCGTCCAGTTTCTCCTTCGCATCTTCGGGAGAATGAATTCCTCCTACCCCGATGATTGGAAAAGCTTTATTTGATTTCTCAGACAGATAACGGACTACTTCCGTAGATCGTTTGGTCAAAGGTTTTCCGCTAAGTCCACCCGCCTCATTCAATACTGATTCTTTAGTATGAAGCCCCGTTCTGTCGATGGTTGTATTGGTGGCAATCACTCCGGCGATGCCGGTTTCCATGACGATCTCGACGATATCGTCCAACTGCTCATTGGTCAGGTCCGGTGCAATCTTCAGCAGGATCGGGCGGGAGATGCCGTCTTTCTGGTTGCGCTGCTGCAGGGTATTCAGAATGTGCATTAAAGGCTCTTTTTCCTGCAAAGCCCGCAGTCCCGGCGTATTTGGGGAACTCACGTTCACTACAAAATAATCCACTACATCGAACAACCTGTCGAAACATTTGATGTAGTCATTTACCGCCTCTTCATTGGGTGTATTTTTGTTTTTACCGATGTTACCACCGATCACGATGTCGCTGTCTTTACTTTTCAGCAGGCGCAGGCGCTCAGCAAGCGTATCCACCCCTTTGTTGTTGAAGCCCATCCTGTTGATGATGGCGCTGTCTTCCTGCAGGCGGAACATCCTTGGCTGATCATTTCCCGGTTGAGGGAGTGGCGTTACCGTACCCACTTCTATAAAACCAAAGCCCAGGTCGCTCAGCGCTTCAATATATTCTCCGTTTTTATCAAATCCGGCAGCAAGGCCCACAGGGTTTTTAAACTTAATGCCGAACACCTCACGCTCCAGGCCTTTGATGTTGACATCAAAGCTGCTGCGCAGCATGGTTTTCCCCAGTGGAAAGTGGTCATGAAACCAATTTAACTGTGTCACCACAAAGTGGTGTACTTTTTCTGGATCAAACTGAAAGAACAAGGGCTTAATAAGACGATACATCTGAAAGGTATAAAACGTTTTTAGAATGGACTAAGCGCGTCAGGCTATCCTTAAAAACTCAACAATCTGCTGCGCTGAAGGGCAAAAGTACACAGTTTCCCGAATAACCCTAGCAATAAAAATAAAAACCGCGCTGTGCCAATAATAATATACCCTCCAAAAGCAAACAAAATCGTATTTTTGCGGCCAAATGATTTCAATAAACGACTTAACATTCCTGATAGGCTCCAGAGCTTTATACGACGAGGCAAACTGGCACATTAAACCAGGCGAGAGAATTGGACTGATCGGTGCCAACGGAACGGGAAAATCCACACTTTTAAAAATTATTGTCGGAGAATACGGCCCTTCTTCGGGAACGGTTTCGATGTCGAAAGACCTCAAAATCGGTTACCTGAACCAGGATTTACTTTCCTACGACTCACACCATAGCATTTTGCACGTAGCGATGGAGGCCTTTGAGCGCCAGAACCAGCTGCATGATGAAATTGAAGAACTACTCAAAAAGATTGAAACCGACTATTCGGAAGAAGTACTGAATAAGCTGAGCGATAAGCAACAGGAATTTGAGGCGCTGGATGGTTACAACATCGAGTACCGCGCAAATGAGATCCTTGCAGGTCTGGGTTTCAGCACCCAGGATCAGCACAGGCCGCTGAACACCTTCTCCGGAGGATGGCGCATGCGGGTGATGCTGGCAAAAATCCTGTTGCAGACCCCAGACATCCTGCTACTGGATGAGCCGACCAACCACATGGACTTACCCTCCATCAAGTGGCTGGAGACCTACCTGATGGGTTTTGAAGGGGCGATTGTGATTGTATCCCACGACAGGTATTTCCTGGACAAGGTGGTGAACCGCATTGTGGAATCGCGCAAAGGAAAGCTGACACCTTATGCCGGAAACTACAGCTTCTACCTGGAGGAGAAAGCCCTGCGCGGTGAGATCCAGAAAGGAGAATTTAAAAACCAGCAGGCCAAGATCAAACAGGAAGAACGCCTGATTGAGCGCTTCAGGGCCAAAGCATCCAAAGCAAAAATGGCACAATCAAGGATGAAAGCCCTGGATAAGATGGAGCGCGTGGAAGATGTAGATGACGACAATCCAACGGTAAACTTCCAGTTTAAATTCTCCAAACCTTCTGGCCGCCACGTGATTCGTGTGGAAGAGGCAACAAAAAGCTACCCGAACATCGAGATTCTGGAGAACGCCGATGGTTTGATTGAAAAAGGCGATAAAATTGCATTGATCGGTGCCAATGGTAAGGGTAAGTCTACCCTGCTCCGCATCATCGCCGGAGCAGAATCTTTTGACGGTAAATGTGAAACCGGACACAACGTAAGCACCACCTTCTTTGCGCAGCACCAGCTGGAGTCCCTTCACCTGGACAACACGATATTAGAAGAACTGCAGGCCTTTGCGCCAAAACATACCGACACGGAGTTGCGGGGCATCCTGGGTTGTTTCCTTTTCACGGGGGATGATGTGTTCAAGAAAATACGTGTCCTTTCCGGAGGAGAGAAGTCGAGGGTAGCACTGGCGAAATCACTGACCACAGATTCCAACTTCTTGATTCTCGATGAGCCGACCAACCACCTTGACATCCAGTCGGTCAACATCCTCATTCAGGCATTGACGCAGTATGAAGGCACTTTCATTGCAGTATCCCACGACAGGTATTTCCTGGACAACGTAGCCAATAAGATCTGGTTCATTGAAGATAAGGACATCAAGGAATATCCGGGTACTTACGCGGAATACGAAGAGTGGAACAGCAAAAGACCGCCTGCGGCACCTTCCAGCATCCCTGTACGTCCGGACAAGGAAGTGAAAAAAGTCGTTGTTGAGGAGAAAGCATCCCCCAACAATCAGCAGCAATTGAAAAAGCTGAACGAACAATTGAAAAAAATTGAAGCGGAGATTGCTGAGCTTGAGCAAAAGGTGAAAACTGTTGAAGCCGAGATTGCTGATGAGAACGTCTACTCCAATGCAGGCAAGCTTGCTGAAGCCAATAAAAATTATGTAAATGCCAAACATCAGCTAGATGAAGCCCAGAATAAATGGGAAGCGCTCGCAGCGGATATTATGGAACTCGAAAGCAAATAGATGATCAGGATAAGCACTTTCTTTCTCGTGCTGTTGTTCAGCATACAGGTTGCCGTTTCACAGGAGCGGCAATTTGTATACGATAACAAGGTATACCTGCCTAACATCAAAACGGTGCAGTGTTACAACACGCAGAAAGAACAGTCGCTTCCCGTGTTACCCCTGAATAGCAGGGAACAGCTTTTATTCTCTTTTGATGACCTCAATGGAGGCAGTAAAATCTACTGGTATACGATTGAACACTGCACGTCCGACTGGAAGTCGTCCCGCCTATCCACGCTGGATTATCTGGAGGGACTTTCCGACGACCGCATCAATGATTACAAATATTCTTTCGGTACACTTCAACAGTTTACCAATTATACCCTGACGCTGCCCAATGCGCAGATTAAACCCAAGATTGCCGGAAACTATCTTTTGAAGATCTATGAAGATGGCAATCAGCAAAAACCCGTCATCTCGCAACGCTTTTATGTCGTGGACAACCAAGTGAGCATTGGCATGACGGTAGCCCCCAGCTCCGACGTGTCGACCAGGTTCAGCAATCAGAAAATTGACTTTACCATCAATCAGACCAGTCAGCTGCAAAACCCTGCGCAGACGCTCAAGTCGGTGGTCATGCAGAACGGCATTCCTCAAACGGCAAAACTCAACACCACACCTCCTTTCATCAGGAACGGGGCATTGGTATTTAACGAGCTGAATGCGAATGATTTTCCCGCTGGCTCTGAGTTTCGCAAATTTGACTTCCGCAGCTTCCGCTACAAAGCTGAAAATGTGCATGACATCATAAGGGAAAGCAACAACATTGATGTGCTGCTCTTCACTGACGTCAACCGCAACACGGCCAAGTACACCAACCAGTTTGACGAAAATGGCAACTTCTTCATCAGAAATCAGGATGGCAGGAACAATGATACGGACAGCGATTATGCGGATGTACAGTTCAGCCTGAATGCGCCGCCGCCTGCGACAAACGGGATAGCTTTTGTGGTAGGCCGTTTCAACAACTATACCCTTGAGGAGTCCAGCAGGCTGACCTATGATGCCTCAAAGAAGCGTTTTCTGGGCAATATCAGGTTAAAACAAGGTCTGTACGATTACAAATATGTATGGCAGGACCAGCAAACCGGAAAAGTGGACCAGACCGTATTTGAAGGCTCTTTTTTCGAGACGGAGAACAACTACCAGATCTTCGTTTATTACCGCAGACCCGGCGCCCGATGGGAGGAGCTCATCGGTTACAGCACGATGAATACCCTCAAAAAGTAGAGGTCTGTTCAATTTTACGTACTTTTGCCGGGTATGAGTAAAAAGATGAAAAGCGCAAAGGACTCCTTCACCATCATGAATGAGCTGGTACTTCCCAATGACACCAACACTTTAAACAACCTAATGGGGGGCAGATTGCTGCACTGGATGGACATCGCTGCTGCGATCTCAGCTCAGAAACATTGCAACAGGATCGTTGTGACCGCATCGGTAGATAACGTATCCTTCAAGCAACCCATCAAACTGGGTGATGTGATTACTATTGAAGCCAAAGTGACACGCGCTTTCAACACTTCTGTGGAAGTTCGCCTGGATGTCTGGGCAGAAAATATCCCTTCAGGCACCCGAATGAAATCCAATGAGGCTTATTATACTTTCGTTGCAGTAGACCAGAGCGGGAGGACCATTCCGGTTCCTGAGCTTCAGGCAGAAACTGCCGACGAGATTGAACTGTATGAAGGGGCACTCCGCAGAAGGCAGCTGCGCCTGGTGCTGAGCGGAAAAATGGATGCCCATGATGCGACAGAGTTGAAAGCCCTATTTTTTAAAGACTAACAGGTGCCCTCAGCATCCTGAATCATAAAAAGACCTCATGACCACCTATACCATCCTCATCATATTAAGCGGTCTCGTCATTTTCTCTTACTTGTTCGACCTGATCGCCAGCAAGACGAAACTGCCTTCCGTATTGTTATTATTGTTGCTGGGCATAGGACTGCGGGTGTTGATCGATCACCTGGAACTGCACACCTTTGATTTCCTGACCATCCTCCCTACCCTCGGTACTGTGGGACTGATCCTTATTGTATTTGAGGGCTCACTGGAACTGAAATATGAAAGAGAAAAGAATAAGCTGATCAAAGGGGCCTTCCTCTCCGCTTTATTCATTCTGACGGTTACTATATTGGTCATTACCTTTATCATTTACCAGATCACGGGAAAAGACCTGTATACGTGTTTTACGAACGCCATCCCTTTCAGTGTGGTCAGCTCGGCCATCGCCATTCCTTCTGCTGCCGCACTGAATAAAAAGAGCAAGGAGTTTATCATCTATGAATCTTCTTTTTCTGACATCCTGGGTATCATCATTTTCAATTTTGCAATTTCCAACCCGCACATTTCATTTTCGTCATTTACGGGATTGGCACTGAATACGGCACTGATCATCATTCTTTCCCTGATCTCCTGTGTGACTTTGTTGTACCTGATGGGCAGGATCTCGCATCACATTAAGTTTTTCCTGATCATCTCTATCCTGATCATGGTATACGCCATCGGACAATCCTTCCACCTGTCGTCGCTCGTGCTGGTACTTTCCTTCGGCTTGTTCCTTAACAATGCCGATGCGATTGAACATGCGTACTTCAGGAGCATCTTCATTTATAAAAACCTGTCCAATGACCTGACACAGCTGTACCAGCTCTCCGCGGAAAGTGCATTTATCATCAGGACATTTTTCTTTGTGATTTTCGGGTTTACGATGAACATCTACGCGCTGAATGACCACATTGTGATCGCCAACGGGCTGATCATTTTGGCCAGCACCTTTTTCATCAGGTTCCTCTACCTGAAGATTTTCAGGAAGGAAAACAGTGGTACAGAGACTTTCATTGCACCAAGAGGGCTGATCAGCATCTTATTGTATTTCAACCTTCCTGCGTATTTAAAGATACCGGAGGTAGGCACCGCGTTTTTGTTCCTCGTGGTCCTGGGCTCCAGTATCATTATGAGTATCGGATTGCTTTCTGCAAAGAAAGCAGTGAAAGAGGCTGTTTAAACAGAACCCATTTCAAGGATTTTGTCAAATTCTTCTGCTTTCAGGGGCATTACCGACAAACGTCCTTGTCGGATTAAAGAAATGTCTTTCAGACTTTCCTCCGCCTTGATTTGTTCCAGCGTTACGGGTGTTTTAAGCGCCTCTACCGGCGATAGATCAACGACTACCCAGTTGGTATCATCGGTAGTTGGATCCTGGTAGAATTCTTTGACAACCTTGGCAATACCAACCACATGTTTCCCCTCATTACTGTGGTAAAATAATACGAGGTCTCCCTCCTTCATGGCTTTGAGGTTGTTGCGCGCCTGATAGTTTCTTACGCCATCCCAAAAGGTGCGGCCATCTTCATTGAATTTATCCCAGCTGTATTTAAAAGGTTCAGATTTTACTAACCAATGGTTCATTTGTGTAATTGTTTAATTCATGTTATTGATGCAAAAGTAACAATCTCCGATAAACCTTTCACACCATAATTCAAGCAAAAGACTAATGATCTCATCACTGCCTCTGTCAGGCAACCGTTACAAGTTGTCTAAATCGCCAGGTTTGCAATTTTAAAATCTACTTTTGTCCGATCTTTCGTCAATGGACGAGCCATATCGAAAGTAATATTCAGTTTATCCGTGTTTTTCACTGATATAAACTGGACCATCAAAACCATATATGAATAACAAAATACTTAAAGGAAGCCTGTTTGTTGCGCTGGGCGCTTCCAGTTACGGCATGCTGGCGACCTTCGTTAAAATGGCCTATCATGAAGGCTATACTACAGCAGAAGTAACCCTATCACAATTCAGTCTGGGTTTCCTTGGACTGCTCATTCTGACAATTTTCAAAAAGAGACAGCCTGTGAACGTTTCAAAACCACAGGGATCAAAGGGCATCTTCCAACTTCTTGCTGCCGGAACATCGATGGGGCTGACCAGTATCTTTTATTATATGGCTGTGCAATACATCCCGGTAAGTGTCGGTATTGTGCTGTTGATGCAGACCGTATGGATGGGGGTGATCCTGGAAATGATATTGCACAAAAAAGCACCGGGAACAAGAAAGATCATTGCTGTTTTCATTATTTTAGCGGGAACGGTACTCGCCACCAATCTGCTTAAGCAGTCCGTGGAGATCAATTGGATTGGAATAGGCTGGGGACTACTGGCAGCTCTCTCCTACACGGCTTCAGTTTATGCATCAAATAGCATTGCCCTTCACCTTCCGCCGTTAAAGCGCAGTCTATTTCTCATTGCGGGAGGACTCATCACCATCATGTGCATTTTTCATAGCTCCCTGAATCTGAATTTTTCATTTGATATACTCCTGCGCTGGGGACTGATCCTTTCGTTCTTCGGCACTATTCTTCCCCCGTTACTGTTTACCAGGGGAATGCCACTTACCGGTATGGGATTAGGAGCCATCATTGCCGCGGTCGAGATCCCTGTTTCTGTGATCATGGCACATTTGCTGTTAAAAGAGTCTGTGAGCTTCCTTCAGTGGTTGGGCATCATTCTCATTCTTTTTGCCGTTGTACTGATGAACATCAATCTTACTCGTTCCCAACGATAATGGAGTTATTTCCGCCACCGATGGCACCTTTCATATCTGCCCCTTGTACATTGATGTTATATCTTCCAGGCACATCAGACGTGTAAAAACTGATTTGTGCTTTGCCATTTGCATCTGTATAGATGTTGGGCACCCAGAGTAGCGTTGCCCGAAGATCTGGTTGCTTGTCATTAACCGATTGAACCTGATAATTCGGACTGTAAAATTGTTTAGGATGCATAATGGTAACCATTTTATAGGTCGCATAATCGGGACGAGTATTGATTCTGGCACCTGCACCCGATGCAGTTGTGATCATGATATAGATGTCCCTGTAATTAGGAAACCGTTCTCGTTTCAGATTATCCACTATAAGATCACCATCAGGCCCCTCTGTCTTTAATGGATCCCGAAAAAACCTGTACGTTTCCATACTACGCATATATTTGGCGCTATAGGCAACCTCCAGACCCCTAAAATCTGAGTTATTAAAACCTTTTAAAAGATCTCTGATGACCTCATCCGAAGCACCTTCAACTCCAAGCAATGCACTGTCGAAGTACCCTCTGTTAATCAGCATCTGACCATCGATAATAAGTTTTGCGATGTGGTTGTTGTACCAAAGCCCACCATTTCGGACTCTAAAACCTGGCAATTTCTGTTTAAGAAGATCATAGAGGTTTATGGTCTCAGAAGCGACGATATCATTCCTGTCAAAAATCAGATCGGCATTGCCTGGGCCATTTGGGTTGATCGATTTCGGGATGACCTTCTTTTCAGAAATGTTTACTTCCTGCAAGGCGATACCTGACACCAGTGGGTCCACACTACTCCCCTCCACAATGGCCTTATTCTCAAGATATTTCAATTGCTTGGTATTCCCATTGACGTAAAAAGGCATCGCCTGCCATAAAATGGAATCCGGAACATCGGCAGGTTCGAATTTCTCGACCGTCACTGCGCCAAAGTTCATGGTCTTTCCTTTTGGGTTTTTGGCCTGGATAAAGAAGGAGTTTGAATCAGCCTGGGAAATATTTCCGAGTGTATAACGCCCCAAAGAATCTGTCATCAGGTGATGAATCATGCTCGATTTTTTAGAAGATATCACCATTTGCGCCCCTTTAACAGGTTTGTTCCATGCATTCGTTACCCTCCCCCTGATGACAGGTTCTTTTTCCGCTTTAAACTTTGGATCCTTCGGTTTAGAAAAAACATCTTTCCAACTGTAACCCGTCCAGCCCTGAGTGAGCATCAGGTGATCCAGGGCCTGCCAGCTTCCGGCAATATTACGGCTCAGATAATAACCGGGCTGTTCCACAAAACCTTTTAATTCAGCATTGAGTAATAGTGATGCTGCAACACTGTAATTACCAGCTGTATCTGCCTCCACCTGACTATTGTCCGTCACGGCCATCGAAAAACCACCCTTCACAGGTACACCATCTTTATCCTTTACCTCCACCAGTAATAAGACGCTATCCCGCTGATGATACTTATCCCTTTCCCCGCTGACCGTCACCTGAAGCCGGTCCTGATGATCTACAAAAAATATCCGCTCATTGACCGGCACCTTATCTTTCAACAAGGTTAGGCGCGCAATGCCTGTAGGGAAAAATTTCTTGGAGATGGAGATGACTTCTTTGCCGGGCTCGACAACTGAAGAAAAGACGACCTTACCTGCGGATGTTGCGATAAGATAGTAAGTTCCAGACACAGCCTGTGTCGCCATTGTACCCAGCACCGAGACTTCAACAGCACTGTCTTCCTCAGGATTGCTGACTTTTAATACGGTTCCCGCCCCCTGCACAGCAGGCAGCTTATAAACGGTAGAAAGTGCGTTATTAGCGAGCGACAATTTAGCCGTGTACACTTCCCCTTGCAGCGGAAATAGCTCAAATGCTCCCATGCCTTTATGCGCACTTTTAAAAGTGGCTACGGGATTTAATTTGCTGTCGTACACCTGACCCTCCACATCAATTGATTTACCATCCTCACCCAGTGCTTTGAGTCCGACCAGAGATTTTATCCCAGCCACCAGCTGCCCTCCTTCAGGGAGAAACTGTAAATCTATTTTTCCCTGCCGCCTGATGCTGAGTGGGACATGGACCACTTTAAGCACCCTATTGGAGTTCATCTCCCGAACTTCAATCTTCATGTTTTTACCATCATATTTCTCCATCAGGCGGCCAGTAAATTTCAGTTCACCATTGGAGTTGGTGGTCATTTTCTCTTTATACAAAAAAAGAGGCCCTTCATAAAGCCTCAGTTCTAATTCTTTATCCGCAACGGCGGTTTGATCAGTTCGATTAAATCGCAGATTCACTTCCAGCGCTTTCTCCTCCTTATCCAGCGTAGTAGTAGAAGTGACCAGCCAGACATCCCTGGCGGGCATACTGAGGTAGAGACGTTTCTTGAAAAAGC
Organism: Pedobacter sp. BAL39; assembly: GCF_000170795.1. Taxonomy (GTDB): domain Bacteria; phylum Bacteroidota; class Bacteroidia; order Sphingobacteriales; family Sphingobacteriaceae; genus Pedobacter. The sequence goes on along the minus strand of NZ_ABCM01000025.1, from coordinate 44,939 downwards.
GCTGTTCCTCAAAATTCTGCATCCAATTGGTATATGCCCGCAACGTATACCCCCCTTCATGGAAGACGTTGGCTGGCAATGGAAGCTGCGACCAGCCCAAACCGGATTTGATGGGGATGCTGATGCGCCGCACGACCTCCGCGCTGTCGTCGGTCAGCTCCACATACAACAACCCACTTTTATTACTTGCAGCAAGGGAAGCCGCATCAAAGAGGTATGACTTGAACCAAAGCGTATCGCCAATATTATAAAAATCCTTGTCCGTATGCAGATAAGCCTTTTCTGCGGGCATACGATCCTGAAGGGAATCCAGCGGAGCAGTGATGGTCTGTGTTTCTTCAGATTTTGTTAACGGAAGCGTCTGCCCGCCCGCAACAGTATAATGATAAACGGCACGCGCCAGGTTCCCATCACCATCAATACCTTCTACTACTACGCGATAGTTTCCAACGCCGTCTCCATTGAAAAAGTGAAACTTACCTTCGCCATCTTTGCCCGTCAATACCGAGGGGTTCCAGTACACGGTGGTTCGCATGTCCGGAATCGCACTCTGCTGCGCGGGAAGATCATATTTAGGTTTGTAAAATTCGCGGGCATTGTTTAGCCCTTTTGGGCTGATCGTAGCGAGGTTAGGCCTTACCTCACGCTTCCGCTCATAACCTCGTTTTGTGATGAAGAGCAGTGCAGGACCTCCAAGGAACGTGATCATAGCCTGGTTGCTCGTCACAACATTGACCTTGACTACATCCTCCGGCGCCAGGGTACCCGCATCCAGCAAATCAGCCACATCTTCTTCCGTTTCCACCCTACGACCATCAACAAACACTGCCATTTTCGTTCCTCTGACCGTAAAAGGGTATCCGCTGATGGTTTCACCGCGCTTAAAGACGACACCACGCATCTGCATTTGCAGACAGGCACGTAAAGTAGGACAGGTATTCGCGGCAGAGAAGCGGAGCGATTGATCGGCACTCACATCGGGGATGGTAAACATTCCCTGGGAGGCAATGGTCTCCCCCTTTTTGCGGGCCTGAATGACCACTTCGTTCAGCCTTTGGGTACGGTAGCGCTTTCCTACCTCCCCCAGTGCCTCATCCTGAACCTTAGTTTTTTCGAAATAGGCCGTCAGGTTTCCTCCGATATTCGTGTTCATATCAGCCATATTTTTATTGCGGATGATCGTGGTTTTTGCCACGGTATCCATCAGTAGCATCACATTCTTGCCACCTTTTTCATTATTAGCCTGTAAAGCAAACTTCACGCTGTCCTGCAGCAGGATGCCATCAAACTTAAAGTGCCCCTGAGCATCGGTATTCACTTTTTTGATTTCGCCGGTCTTGATGACCACCATTGTGACTGAGCCATTTGGAACGGGTTTATTACCGAGGGTAACCACCTTTCCTGATATGTAAGTACCAAGATCTTCGGTCTCAAATAACGGTCTTGCAGGTTGTTTTCCCGTTAGCAGATCTTTCCATATAAACCTCCGATAGCCCTGAGTCATCATCAGATTGTCCAATGCCTGTTCCACCTCAGTACCCTTATTTGCAAAGTAATAGTTAGGTTGTTCCACATATCCTTTCAAGTCTGCACTGAGCAGCAGGCTAGATAGTATTGTAGTTTCTTTATTCTCATCAATAGGAAAAAGGTCTTCATTGTATACGCTTACGGAGAAAGATCCAGCTACGGGCTTTCCATCCTCGTTCTTCGCATCGAGTGACATGCTTACCTTCTCGCGCCGCGCATAACTGCGTTTATCGCTACCAAGCGTTAATTTCAAATCATTGTGTCCCTTCATAAATGAAATACGCTCGTTAATCGGTTCATTATTAGCACTAAACAGAGTAAACTGTGCAATTCCTGTAGGAAACTTATCCTTCAACAGCCAGATAGAGGTCATTGCCCTGCTAATTTTCACCGGAGCAGCGAAGATCGTCTCCCCTTCGGTATGCACCACCAGGCTCACTTGTTGAGGGCTGGTTTTGCTCTGCTCCAGCACATTTGTGGAAGCATAAACCCTCACAAGGATACTATCTTTATTGACCTGATATACACCAAGTCCATAACCTTCATCTACCGGTTTTGGCAACGCGATTGTTTTAGTGCCGCCATCCTTAAAAGTTACGTTTGCCTTATAAATTTTACCCTGTTCAGGTTTGATCACGAAGGAGCCCATCCCGGCACGCAGACTTTCGAAAGTAGCCACTTCTGTGCCTTCCTGATCGGTTACTACTCCAGTCAATGCGGCACCGAGGCCATCAACGCCGACTGCTTTAAAGGCTATGCGCGACAGTGCACCATTCAACAAGCTACCGCCCTCAGGGAAAAACTGAAGGTCATATGAGTTGCCGGCATACTTGACAGGAAAATCTTTGGTCGTGATTTTCTTGTCCGCCAGCTCTATTGCACTACGCAGGTAACTACCATCCAAATCCTTTAATTGCTTATCAGGGATTACCACGCGCAGGTTTCCATTCGCATCGGTCATCTCCTTCTTGTTCCACTGCGATATTCCGGCTTTCATCAGCCTGACTTGCACTTCCTTATTGGCTAGCGCCCCTCCTTTGCTGTCTCTGTATTTCAATACTGCATTGAGTACCGGCGCACCATTTACTACTTCCTGCAGATAGTCGACGCTTACCTGCGGTTCCCCGCTGAAGGGACTTCCGACCACAAATGTTTTGTCGAAGAAATACTCCGCGTCAGCATTCCGCATCAGGCGGGTATAGGCTCTTATGCGATAATTACCTTCGGTCAGGTTCTCATCAATTTTGAACTCCCCTATTGTTGTTCCACTTACTACAGGCAGTTTTAGCGACTGGATTAACGAGTCTCTCTCCGTCATCAGGTCTACATATAAAGCCCCGCTTAATGCAGATAACTGATGGGTGCCTCCCGTTGTTACATAACCCTTGAACCAGATCGTATCTCCCAGCAGGTAATAAGGCTTATCCATATGAAGGTATACTTTTTCCTGCGGGTGGTCCTGCGTCCACTTACTTAAAGTTGTCAGCAATGTTTCAATAGGATCATCATCTTTAGGGGTAAAAGCCGCGATTCCAAGAAAAATGGAAACCAGCGACAGGAGAAGCGCATATCGGGATTTCATACTTTATAATTGGTTAGATTATGTGTCCTCCAATATAGAGAAATCAGCAGGTAAATACAGGGCTAAAACGATTATATTTTATTTCCAACAAATTTATTACAAGGCAAATAGCCCTGACGCCAAAATGAAAATGCACTGCTGATGACCAAAGTTGTGCATAGTTGGGAAAAGATGATGGATAGAAGCATCTGATAGTTCTGAACTTCAAGCTAATCCAAAGAAAAAGAAGATAACGTCAGGTTAGGAGATCTATATATTTTTTCGTAAATTCAAGGTAACCAAATCATAAACGTTATGAACATACTCACGAAAATTCAGCATTGGGGTGACCGCAATCATCCGAAGTGGATCGACTATTTGAGGATCGTGCTCGGCATAGTACTCATCTGGAAAGGATTTGCTTTTGCATTTAACCTGCATGCATTTACGACGCTGATGGAAGATGCCGGTCTTGGCACTTCAGTATCCATTAGTCTCGTAGCCCATCTGATCATCTTCCTGCACATCGTAGGTGGTTTGCTGATTGCTTTGGGATCCCATACACGTACATTTTGCTTACTGAACCTGCCCATTCTCATTGTTGCAGTGTTCTTTGTGAACCTCTCGCAGGATGTATTCCGTCCTTACGCAGAGTTGTGGTTATCCTGCCTGGTACTCATTGGCCTGATTACTTTTTTTATTGAGGGCGATGGGATCCTCTCTATAGAATACAGCAAGAACAGCATAGCTGCTACAGAGTAGCTTTGAACTTTCATAGATAAACAGTAGATGTTAGGGTTGTGTGGTTTCCACACGGCCCTTTTTTATACCACCTGGCCTACTAACAGACCTTGCTTCAGCCCCGAATAATGTCCTCTGAGCGTGTGAAGATGAATATCCGCAATTCGTGATCAGTACCAACTTGATTTTGTGACTACTGCAATCACAAAGCATGACGCGCATCATGTAAAAAAAACAGGTGACTCCCTAGATTTATACTAAGGAATTCATCCTTCACCAAAATATAAACGTCATGAAACTACTCACTAAAATTCAGCAATGGGGTGATCAGCATCATCCAAAATGGGTAGACTATTTAAGAATAGTCCTGGGGATCGTATTGATCTGGAAAGGCATTGCCTTTGCACTCAACCTTCATGCTTTTACAGATTTGATGGAAGGTTCTCAATTAGGCGCCTCTGTTTCCATCAGCCTTCTGGCACACGTCATCATCGTATTACACCTGGTGGGTGGCATCCTGATTGTCCTGGGTTCCCACACAAGGTTATTCTGCCTCCTCAACTTGCCGATACTGCTGGTTTCCCTGGTATTTGTCGATCTCTCTCAAAGTATACTCAGTCCATATTCACAGATATGGCTTGCGGTGATTGTATTTGCTGGCCTAATCTGTTTTATGATAGAAGGAGATGGCATGCTTTCCATTGAACATGAAGAGCATCCGGCCGCTTAGCTTACACGAATCCTCAAACACACAGATAATAACCCGGAACTGAAGCGGCTGATGCTGCTTCGGTTTTTTTATGGCCAATGCAATCTATGCAAGAACCACATCCATAACCTTCCAAATTGTCTATATTTACAGATCATCAACAAGGCCTGGTATGTACCTGCTAGAAGAAATCATCACTGACATCATGCCCCTTTCTGAACAGTCAATGAAAAGGCTTATTGCCGAATTTCAGGAAGTCAAACATCCTCGTGGCACGCACCTTTTCCGACAGCATGAAATCGATAAAACCCTTTACTTTATCAAATCCGGCGTAGCCAGGGCTTACAATCAGTCAGCTACTACAGATGTGACCTTTTGGTTTGGTATGGAAGGGAGTTCTGCGTTGTCTTACAACAGTTACATGAAAGGCACATGCGGATACGAGAGTGTGGAGCTGTTGGAAAACAGTATACTTTATGAGATCGCGCATCCAAACCTTGAGTTGCTTTACAACACCGATATAGAGATTGCTAACTGGGGTCGGAAGCTCGTCGAAAAGGAAATCATCAAAGTAGAAGAGCGATTGATTTCCAGATTGCTCTTCAATGCCGGCGACCGTTATAAGGAACTGATGCAACATCATCCAGAGCTGTTAAAGAGAGTTCAGCTGAGCTACATTGCCTCCTATCTTGGCATTACACCAGTATCATTAAGCCGGATACGCGCTGGGATCAGGTAATTTCTTATCATTTGTTTAGCTACATTCCCCTGCAGATTGCGGAGCTTTGCATCATGAACTGGATATTTTTGATTATTGCAGGATTGTTTGAAGTAGCATTTGCGTCCTGCCTCGGAAAAATGAAAGAAACCACAGGAAATACTGCTATCATCTGGGGAGCGGGATTCCTCATCTGTCTCTCCATTAGCATGCTCCTGTTGCTCAAGGCGACGCAGACCTTACCTATCGGAACAGCATATGCCGTATGGACAGGAATTGGTGCAGTTGGGACCGTATTGGTGGGTATTCTCGTTTTCAATGAACCAGCCAGCTTTTGGCGGATAATCTTCATTACTACGCTGATCTGTTCCATCATTGGCCTAAAGGCAGTTTCCTCACATTAATAGAACTGCTGCTGAATCTTCATCTTGTCGAAACAAATTCAGCAACGATTGCACTATGATACTCAACAAAAGCGACGCACATCGCTTTCCGGGATGTGTAAATGTCCTTTTTGGTAAAAAATAGGAATGAATGATTAATGGATCATTTTGAAAAGCAGCTCTTTTAGCAGCTCACCATCCGTGGTATTTCCTGTGCTATCGACGCCCTTACTCTTGAGGTCGTACTCCCTGAGCAAACTGATGATATCGAAAGTTTTGTTCAGATTGTAACTCCGGGCAGCAGCTTCATAATCCTTCACAAAATAGGGATTGACGCCCAGTTCCTTAGCGGCGTCACCTTTATTCTGCAGGTAATGATACTTTAGTATTTTTGTAAAATAGGCGTTCAGGTTGGCCATTACCATCACCATTGGGTTTGCCTTGGGATTGTCAGCAAAGTAATTGATGATCTGGTTACATTTTAATACATTTCGCGACGCCAGTGCCTTCTGGAGCTCGAATACGTTATATTCTTTACTGATACCGATATTTTTCTGAACAAGGTCTGTATCAATAATTGTTTCTTTGCTGATGTTGAGCATCAGCTTCTCCAGCTCATTGGAAATCTTGGACAGGTCAGTACCAAGATATTCCGCCATCAGTGCCGACGCCTGCGGTGCTATCTTATACCCTTTCTCTTTTACCAGGTCATCAATCCAGCCCGCCAGCTTGTAATCACGCACCAAATCCGACTGGAAGACAACACCGCTCTTATCAATGGCCTTATAAATCTTCTTCCGCTTGTCGAAATTCGCATATTTATAGCCCAGCACCAGGATTGTGCTGGGCAATGGCTTCTCAAAGTAACTGAGTACAAATCCGGCTTCTTTACTACTTCCCTCTGTTTCCTTTGCCCATTTAAGATCCTGAGCCTCCTTGACCACAATCAACTGATAATCAGACATCATCGGAAAGCGCTTGGCCGCATTCATGATTGTAGCCATATCGGTATCCTTTCCGTAAAGTACCGTCTGATTGAAGCCCTTTTCCATATCGTTCAGGATATGTTCCTCCATATAATGGATAATCTGGTCTATATAGTAAGGTTCTTCCCCATGTAAGAGATAGACAGGTTTGAACTTTCTCGCTTTGATATCTTTGATTATGTCGGCAGCACTCATATATTTATCCAAATGTAACGGCTAAAAACTAAATATTAAAGGTTATTTTTGCACATAATGGCATTTACACCCACTGCACTCAACCTACCGCCCTACCCTTTCCGGATCACGCTAAAGGACAACAGGCATTTCATTTTTGATGAAGTACGTAAAAAACACCTCGTGCTGACTCCCGAAGAATGGGTGAGACAGCACTTTATCCAATACCTGATCCTGGAGAAAAAATTCCCGAAATCACTGATACAGATTGAAGGAGGACTGAACCTGAACCAGCTTCAAAAGAGAAGTGACATTGTCATCTTCAATACAGATGGGCAACGCATCATGGTGATTGAATGTAAAGCCCCCTCCGTCAGCATCACACAGGCAGTATTTGATCAGGCCGCCCGTTACAATTCTGTACATAAGGCAAAATGGCTGGTCGTTACCAATGGTCTGAGACATTGTTATGCACAAATTGATCACCTGGAGGAGAGATTCTGTTTCAGTCAGGAGCTACCTGAATATACAGCGCTTTAAAATCAGGCATACATCTACGAACATCACATCAGCGGCTTCCGGTTTCCAGACATCCCGATTGCTGACCAAACAACTGAATAATGGGATGACTAACCGAATGATTGATCTACTGACCGAATGACTGAACTACTGACAGACTGATTGATCATTCAATTATCAACAACCTTCATTCAGCCTACTCAATTTAGTATCTTTGCCATATGACCGTCGCAGAATTAGAAGACTATTTTTCAGGTATTGAACTACCAAAGACCCTGGAACTATATCCAGGAACCAAGCTCAACGATGTGGCCCATTGCGTGGATACGCATCTGAATGTGCTGAAAATCTACGGTAATGTGCGGCCCTATGAGTGCTTCTACGACCGTCTGCTGAAGATCAAAGAATTTGTAGATCAGGCTCAGGAGAACGAAGCCGACTAAGCCTGTACTGCCGCGGACTAAGGCCCCAATGTTGTTTGAACCGCTTGTTGAAGTGGCTTACATCCGTAAAATTAAACTCCGCAGCCAGCTCAGCAATGGATGCCGATCCCTGTAGCAATTTCCTTGCAATAATCGTTTGTCTGCACTCGTTAATGTATGCCTGCAGATTCATCCCCAGATGCTGTTTGAAATACAAACCAATGTAATGGACAGAAAGACCATGTTTGGCAGCAAGCGCTGCAGCACTAAGCTTTTCTGGTTGGGAGATGTGCCTGTTGATGTATGACAGGAGCAATTCAACCGACTTTCTCCGGTCTGGTGCCACTTTAAGCTCCGCAATAGTGCCAGTACCATAACTGAGGTTCCGCTCAATCAGAGACACTAAGGCAATCAGCTGAATATAAATGACAGCTTCATTATGTTGCACCTCATCTTTGAGCAGGGCCAGCAGTTCAAAAATCCGCTCTACCACAAGCAGGTCCTGTGCTGAAAAGGTAACTTTGATGTTCAGCAATGACCGCCCCTTCTTCAGACCCGCAAATTCTTCTGTCCAGGCCTTCTGCAGAGTTTTCAGCTTTCCCTTACCGTATTCAGAAAAACGTACATTGATCAGTTCAGAAACTGTATCAATTTCAAATGAATGTTCATCCTGAGGACTTACAAAAAACAGATCCCCGGGTCCGAACGTCATCACTTCGCCATTCAGGTGATGTTTCCCCCGACCCGATTTGATGAAAATAAACTGATAGTAATTGTGAATGTGCAGATGCTTCTCCACATGTGTTACTTCCTGCGCTGTAATCACCAGGGAATCAAATTGCCGTTCTTGTGCCATCATGAAAATATACCTAAAAATAATAAAATCATACCTGAACTACCCCCATAGTAATGTCAAACTTTGTCCCTTAACAAATCAATAAACTGACTATCGCAAATGAAAGACGTCAACATCAGCCCGGGAGTGATCCGCGGCACACTCAGCTTAAAACGAAAACAATTCCTCACACCACACTATATCAGAGTTGTCCTGACCGGTGCAGACCTCCCTCAGTTTGCCCACCTCACTGTAGGCGCGAACAACAAGATATTCATACCGGCAAAAGCCCCGGAACAGCACATCTCGCGAAGAACCTATACGCTCCGTGCACTCGACATGGAAGCCGCGGAAATGACGATCGACTTCGTTGCACATGGTGATGAAGGGCCGGCCTCTGCCTGGGCCATCAATGCCCGGGAAGGTGATCAGCTGGAAGTGGCCATGAAAGATAAAACCAGCGCCCTGTATCCTGCAGCCGACTGGTACCTGCTGGCAGGCGACCATACTGCTTTACCAGTCATCAGCGTGATGCTGGAAACCCTGCCTGCGGAAGCCAAAGGCATTGCATTGATCCATGTTCATGATCCTGAAGACATGCTGCCCATAAAAACCAATTCACAGGTAGAGATCAAATGGATCTTTGGCGAGCCCCATAATCTCGACATCCTGCTGGAAGCCGTCACCAATGTGCTCATCCCCTCGTACAGCACCAGATATATCTTTACCGCTGCTGAAGCCGGAGTGGTCAGACATCTGAGAAATTATTTTACGGAAATAGGCATCCGGCGGGAAGAACTCTCCGCTTACGGCTACTGGAAGAAAGGAGTATCAGAAGATCAATCTCAGTCTGAAAGACAGCAAGACAGGAAAACCAGCTAATTTACAATACTGCAGACCCGCACAACATGTAAACTACATAGTTCGCAACTATAATAACACGTAGACCAGCATAAGATGCTAAACTTAACATCACAAGATTAACCTCCATAAAAAGACTGGCTTCTATGGCGAATTACGCCTCATAACAAGATGGGCATCCAAAAATGGTGCTGACAAAAAAAGACCTGCGTACGATGAGGACATGTAAAATCTTTCCTTCAAAAGATTTTGAGTCCGAAGCGTATACAGGTCTTTTTTTAACCTTCAACAGCGAGCAGCTGGCAGCTACACCAAAGATGCCATTTGGCTTTCTATGATTGCTATTTTAGCTTCCGCATCTGCCTTTTTATTTCTTTCATTCTGAATGATTTCCGGTTTGGCATTCTGCACGAAACGCTCATTACCAAGTTTAGCATCTACCGATTTAAGGAATCCTTGCAGGTAAGTCAGTTCAGCGGTCAGCCTTTCTTTCTCTGCTTCCACATCTATGGTTTCATTCAGCTGGATAAAGAACTCGTCGTTCCCTACCATAAAACCCGCGGCCCCGGCCACTTTATCCGCAACAAACTCCACATCGCTGATGTTTGCCAGCTTGGAGATGATGTTCAGCCATTTTTTATAATCGATAGCCGAATTCACTTTAATACACAGTGGCAACGCTTCTTTTGGAGAGATCTGCTTGGTGTTGCGTACATTTCTGATTTCAGCAACCAGGCCTTTCACCACATCCACATCTTTCAGCAGCTGTGCATCTGAAGCGCCAACAGTTGGATAGGAAGCTACGATACAGCAATCCATTTCCTCTTTTTCGCCGAACAGCTCATCGTGCCATAACTCTTCCGTAAGGAAAGGCATGTAAGGATGCAGCAGGGTCAGGATCTTCTCAAAGAAGCCAATGGTCACGCGCAGCGTTTCTGCATCAATAGGATGCTGATAAGCAGGCTTCACCATCTCCAGATACCAGGCACAGAAATCGTCCCATACCAGTTTATAAGACGTCATCAGTGCTTCTGACAAACGGTATTGTTTAAAGTTTTCTTCAATCTCTGCCAATGCCTCGTTGAAGCGGCTTTCAAACCAAAGGATCGCCTGTCCATTAGGGTTAGGTAACGACGCATCGACCTCCCATCCTTTTACCAGGCGGAAGGCATTCCATATTTTATTGGCGAAGTTACGCCCTTGTTCACAATAGCTTTCGTCGAACATCAGGTCATTTCCGGCAGGAGAACACAACAGCATCCCTACCCTTACACCATCTGCGCCATATTTCTCAATCAACCCGATTGGATCCGGCGAGTTGCCCAGCGACTTGGACATCTTACGGCCGAGCTTATCACGTACAATACCCGTCAGGTACACATTGGTAAAAGGCTTTGCCCCTCTGAACTCATGTCCAGCCATGATCATTCTCGCTACCCAGAAGAATAAAATTTCCGGTGCCGTAACCAGATCATTGGTCGGATAGTAGTAGTTGATCTCTTTATTGTCAGGATTTTTAAACCCATCAAATACAGATATTGGCCATAACCACGAGGAGAACCAGGTATCCATCACATCAGGATCCTGATGAACGAATGGTGCCAGCTGGTTTTTGAAACCCGCAGCCTCAGCCTCCGTAAATACACCATCAATGTCTTTCAGCTTCAGGAATTCCTCGAGCGCGCCTTCCTTGGTTTTAGATACCACCCAGTTACCCTTGTCGTCATACCAGGCAGGGATCTGCTGCCCCCACCATAGCTGCCGACTGATGTTCCAGTCGCGCACATTTTCCATCCAGTGGCGGTAAGTATTCACAAACTTCTCAGGAATAAGCTTCACCTCACCATTTAACACATCATCCAGTGCCGGTTTAGCCATTTCATCCATCTTACAGAACCACTGCATGGAAAGCTTCGGCTCAATGGCCGCATCAGTACGTTCCGAGAAACCCACCTGCGATTTATAATCTTCGACCTTCTCCAGGTGCCCAGCCTCATCCAGCAGTTTGGCGACCTTCTTCCTTGCGATAAAGCGATCTTCACCAACGAGGATCACCGCCAGCTCATTCAGTGTACCATCATCATTGAGAATGTCAATCACCGGAAGCTTGTGTTTTACACCAAGCTCGTAATCATTCAGGTCATGCGCCGGTGTCACCTTGAGACAGCCGGTACCGAAGTCCATTGTGACATATTCATCCTCAATCACAGGAATCTCCCTGTTGATCAGCGGTACAAAAACCTTCTTACCCTTCAGGTGGAAATAACGTTCATCATTGGGGTTGATGCAGATGGCCGCATCCGCCATGATGGTCTCCGGACGTGTCGTAGCGATCGTCAGAAATTCCTGATCGTTACCCCCGGACACCGTATACCGGATATAATATAGTTTTTGATTAACCTCTTTACGGATTACTTCTTCATCAGATACCGCTGTTTTTCCCGCAGGATCCCAGTTCACCATCCGTACGCCACGGTAAATCCGTCCTTTTTTGTACAGGTGAATGAACGAGTCAATCACCGCATCTGAAAGGTCATCCTCCATTGTGAAACGCGTCCTGTCCCAATCGCAGCTCGCACCAAGCTTCTTCAATTGCTCCAGGATAATTCCTCCGTACTTCTCCTTCCACTCCCATGCATATTTCAGAAACTCTTCCCTGCTCAGGTCTTTTTTGTCAATCCCACGTTCCTTCAGCATCGCTACCACCTTAGCTTCCGTTGCAATAGATGCGTGATCCGTTCCTGGTACCCAGCAGGCATTTTTACCTTGCATACGTGCACGACGGATCAGGACATCCTGAATCGTGTTGTTGAGCATATGGCCCATGTGTAATACCCCCGTCACATTCGGTGGCGGAATCACAATCGTATAAGGCTCGCGCTCATCAGGCTCAGAATGGAAAAACTTTTTGGACATCCAGTAGCTGTACCATTTATCTTCAGTTGCTGCCGGATCGTATTTTGTAGAAATGCTCATTATTAAGAAAAAGTATCTGTTGAAGCACAAAAATAGCTTTTTAATACGGAAAGAAAAAAGCCGTCAGTTATTCGCCTTCCCAAATGTTTTTTTGAAGGAGAAAACATTTGCATGTCGGCTTATAACCGCGGGCTTTTTTCCGCATCCGGAAAAGCATGTTGTTCATTTTTGTTGGTTCAGCAATTCTTTTCTCAATTTTCTGCGATGATTTAACCAAGCCAATCATCACACTTCAATCTTCATCATTAGCCAAACTTCTGTTGCAGGCATACCGTTTACGTTCATGCTTGAAACTGTCTTCATTTCGCGTATGAACGATGGTGTTTTCCAGGAAACAGCCATGATGATTACTCAAATAAACACTGGATCGCTTCCTCTGTTGGCAGTATCCTGATTCCCGCGTCTTTAAAATTTTCCAGGTCCTTGTCTCTGGTAACCATGATATCCATCGCCGCGACTGATTTTGCGGCAAATATTTGAATTGCATCTTCAAAGTCCTCATGATTGGAGAGAACGCTTTCTTTGATAATTGAGGTATCTATAGCAATCAGATCAATATAATCCATCGTCAAGTAGAGCAGATCACGCAATTGTTGCTCTCCCATTTCTTTTCTAAGCACATAATGTGTTGTAGCATACGAATGTGAGGAAGTATAAAGCCTGACTTTCTTCCTCTCTGCAAGATCAAACAATTCTATCGCGGATTTACTAAAAGGAACCCGGTCTCCCAGAAGATCGATAAGAACATTGGTATCAACAAATACATTTCTCATAAGTGTTTGCGATCCAGGTAAGCACGGAGTTCTTTCTTCTCATCAAAATTAGCAGGCAACTTAACCGCTCCAACTAGCTTTTTTAATTTAGGAGACAGCTGGCTAGTATCCGTTCCCTCTTCTCCCAATGTTTCCAGATATCGCCCAACCAATTCAGACAAACTTTTCCCTGTCCTTTCAGCATATAGGCCTGCTTTTTTAATTACTTCTTCCTCGACGACTAATGTCAGCTTTTTTTTCATGATACGTGGCCTTCTATTGAAGTTACGTAATTGTTCAGAAACTTGAATGTTTAGTAGCATAATAATAAATCTTGTTTTCTTAAGACAAAACACAGACACCTTAATAGGAAACCAGATTTCATCAACAAGAACACAAACTTAATAAACAAACTTTAAAGACAAAAGATTTAATTTAAAGAACAAAAAAGCTACTAAAGATGCTCAAAGGAACATAAAGACAGTGAAAATGAGTATTATATCTGGTGTACTGCCATAAAGCCAATCAATTCCAACTTTTCTGTCAAAGTCTTTTTTTGAAAAATAAACGCGCCTGTCAGCTACTTTTGAAAGTGAAAAAAAAAATTAATTACTTCCGCTTCAACATAAAAAACGGCCTAAAAAACGCAAATAAATAAAAATTCAACCTAAAATATATTCGCCAGTAATTTATCCGGTCCTCCGGTCAGCATTCACGACAATCTCCACTTCAGCACATTTTTTTTAAACCCGCATACAATATTTGACCTGGATTGACGTCTTTATATGTGAGAGCGTTAATTTAGATGAAGCGGGAGTGGTCGGAGATCATTCCCGCTTTCTTTTTCATCCATGTCTAACCCTACTATTGATTTCACATCAAAAAGACATCTGGCATATCGTCTGGAAAAACACCCTAAACACATTGAATGAGGATACCTCAACACACTCAAATAAAATGCATCAAACATTGAATGAGGACACCTCAACACACTCAATAAAATGCATCACACTCAAAAAAACATCTCTCGTCAATATTTCACATCTCAAAATCATACACAAACCACATTCCCAAAAACCTTTTTCCGCTCCCAACCTGCGCCATACCGGATTCCTTCCTTTCCGGCAAAACCACCATCACATCTGTTTCACAAATTCGGATTTGCCACCTGCATATGCGAAATTACCAATGGATGATGCAAAAAAAAACCGGTGTGCGATGAGGACATGTAAAATCTTTCCTTCAAAAGATTTTGAGTCCGAAGCGCATACCGGCTTTTTTTTTTAAAGAAGAAAGACTATTTGAGCAAATGCAGCATGAAGTAATCCGTAACTTTCTGATACAGATGTGCCCGGTCTTTGCCGGTCACATTGTGCTCATGTCCAGGGTAGATCATATAGTCAACCTGCACATTTTTATCGACTGCATGTTTCACAAAATCTACCGTATTTTGTTGTAGCACTACCGGATCCTGCAGGCCGTGGATCAGGAGCAGATTTCCTTTCAGGTTTTGCACTTTGTCCGACAGGTTGGTTGCGGCGAAGCCTTCAGGATTTTCCTGAGGAGTATCCATATAACGTTCGGTGTACATTACTTCATAGAAGTTCCAGTTGATGACCGGACCGCCCGCAACCGCGGCTTTAAACACACCGGGGTGTGTCAGCATGAAGTCGACTGTATTGAAACCGCCAAAGCTCCATCCAAAGAGGCCCATGCGCTCCGTATCTGCATAAGGAAGACCCTTTAGGTATCCCACTGCTTTCATCATATCCTGCATCTGCACATCGCCAACCCTGCGAAACATCGATTGTTCAAAAGCCTTGCCCCTGTTATCGCTACCACGGGTGTCGATGGTAAGCACCACATAACCACGTTGCGCCATATACCGGAACCAGTAGTCGCCAGCACCGGCGTTCCAGCTGTTGGTGATGAGCTGGGCATGGGAGCCACCATACCAATACACCACTGCGGGGTGTTTTTTAGTACTGTCGGCGCCACTCATGCCTACCGGTTTGTAGAGGCTACAATAGAGGTCGTCGCCAGTATCACTTTTAATGGTAAATATAGAAGAGCTTGCCGTGGCGTAGTCGGCCAATGGGTTTACAGCTTTCAGCAGCACCTTTTCTTTTCCTGTAGCAGGCTCCAGCACCTGTATGATGCGGGGCTGATCAGGCTTACTGTATTGATCGATGACAGACTTCCCAGAGCTGCTGACCTGTGCATTATGAACAGCGAAGCCTTTCGTCATCCGTGTAGATTTAGCTGATTTTATATTCAGGGAATAGAGGTTTCTGGTGATGGGTGATTCCGCTGTCGACACATAAAATAGCTGATCGCCGTTCGTAGTGAAGCCTTTTACCTCCAGCACTTCCCAGTTCCCTTTTGTCAGCTGCTTCAGGAGTTTACCACTGAGGTCGAATAAGTAGAGGTGGTTCCAACCGTCGCGGTTACTTTGCCAGATAAATCTGGAGGCATCATTTTTCAGAAACAACATGGGCACCAGCGGCTCCACGTATTTACTGTCTTTTTCTTCGAACAGCGTTTTCATGAAGTTCCCTGTTGTTGCATCATATTGGTTCAGTTTCATATGGTTCTGCCCACGGTTGACGACGGCGATAAAGATGTATTTGTCATCCGGGCTCCAGGCGATGTTAGTAAGATACTGTTCCGCAGGCTCACCAGTTTTCAGGTAAACTGTAGTTTTTGTTGCTGCGTTGTAAACACCTACGGTAACATGGTGACTCTTATCACCGGCCATAGGGTATTTGATGTTCACATTTTTGGCAGGGCGCGAGGTCCAGTCGACAATAGGATAATCTGTCACCATGCTCTGATCCATCCTGTAGAAGGCCAGCTGGTTGCCCGAGTTGCTCCAGAACGTACCTTTAGAAATGCCAAACTCATCACGGTGTACCGAGGAAGCGTAAACGATATCGCTGCTGCCATCTGAGGTCACTTGTTTTACATCAGCGCCTTTCGCAACAAAGAGGTTAGATTGATCCAGGTAGGCCACATAACCGGCACTTCCCTCTTCTACATTTGCTTTTTGTCCGAGCTCTGCCGTCAGTATTGTCCTGTAGGTATTTTTTACAGGGTCAAATGCCACTTTAGCACCGTTGATGTACATGATCCATTCAGGCCCCTCATTAAAGATGATATATGGCATCGCCTGCACCGTATCCTGCCCCGCTGTATGAAGTTTTTTATTGAGCTGCGATAAGGAGAGGAAGGTGTGTTCTGAGGGGTCATTTGCCTTTCCGCTCATCCATTCCACCACGTCGCCAGACCTTTTCGCATACACGTATTCCTCCGTTCCATAGATGAACTGAAGTTGAGGCATGGTTTGCGGTGCCAATGTAGTACGCGCATTCGTCATTGCATCCTGCATGGTCAGCATTTTTTGCTGTGCAACACCGAACAGTGAGGCGCAGAGCAGCTGACTTAATAATAAAAATTTCTTCATCTTTTTTGAATTGATGGGCCAAATGTAACAATTAACAGCGGTTGCAAACAACAGCTACCCTCCCGACCCGAGCCCTATATTTTATAGAGCACACAATAAAATATGTTAAAAAATGTTAAATAGATATAAATACTCCAAGCTATGAAAGCGATTAAGATATTTTCTTTCACACATGATGTCATGAGGAAGATTGGGTTAGCGAAGTTGTATTACTGGTTCAACAAGTAATATTTTTATTGGAATTAAGGTTTCCTACCTGTCATTCTCTACATTCGGCCTTTAAGAAATAGCAAGTAAAGCGGCATGGCGCTTTGCCAGGGCTATTTCAAGAATTAACTAACTACCTTTTATGCATACAAACCTGAAAAGCCTTTTCGCTGTTTGCGGGATGCTGGCCGTCGGCTATTCCGCTCAATCACAGTCTACCACAAAATTTATCGATCCTGCGAATATGGATCTTTCCGTGAAACCCGGCGATGATTTTTATCAATATGCCAGCGGTACCTGGATCAAGAACAATCCCGTTCCAGCCAAGGAAACGCGCTGGGGAAGCTTCAACCTGCTCCGCGACTTCAACATCAATGCGGTGAAAGGATTGGTGGAAGCCGCTGCTGCCGACCAGTCCGCCCCTGCAGGATCTGTCACCAGAAGAGTTGGCGACTTCTATGCAGCGGCTATGGACAGTGCAGCGATAGAAAAACTGGGTTACCAACCCATCAAGGCGGATCTCGCCACAGTGAAAGCCATAAAGGACCTGAAGGGGGTTTTGATGCAGGCTACCCTTATGCGTACTTCCGGAATCGGCAGCCCGATGTTCGGGTTTTACGTGGGCCAGGACCGCAAGAATGTCACCAAATATATGGTACAGTTCAGTCAGGGCGGAACGACATTGCCGGATCGGGACTATTACCTGAAAGACGACAGCCGAAGTGTTAAAATACGCGGCGCCTATACAGAGTATATGGTCAGCCTGTTTACACTTACCGGCGGCACTGCCGATGAGGCCACCAGAAAAGCCACTACAGTAATGGCGATCGAAAAGCAGCTTGCCCAAGCACAGATGAGCCGTGTAGAGCAGCGTGATCCCTATAAAACCTATAACAAATTTACCGTTGCAGCCTTCAGTAAAACCACGCCGAACATCAACTGGAGCACGATGCTCAACAACCTTAAAGTAACCGGCCAGGATACGGTGCTTGTATCTGCACCCAAGTTTTTCGTGACACTTGACGCCATGCTGAAGTCCGTCCCCGTGGCCGACTGGAAGACCTACCTGGAATGGAACGTCCTTAAATCGGCGGCTCCAAACCTCAGCAGTCCCTTCGTAAATGCGAGTTTTGCTTTCAGCCAGGCACAGTCGGGCCAAAAAGTACAGACGCCAAGATGGCAACGCATGTCGCAGCTGACCGATGGCACCATTGGCGAGTTGCTCGGCCAGCTATATGTCGCAAAATACTTCAAACCAGAGGCAAAGTTGCGCATGACGGAGCTCATCGACAACCTGCGTAAGGCTTTCGAGATCAGGATCAAAAACCTCGACTGGATGAGTGCTGCAACGAAAGAAAAAGCACTTGCCAAGCTGCATGCCTTTGTTCCAAAAATTGGCTATCCTGAAAAATGGAAGACCTACGATGGACTACAAATACGGCGCGAAACCTATTTTCAAAACCTGCGCAATGCGGGTGTATGGGGATACAACGATATGATCCGCCAGCTGGGTAAACCCGTTGACCGTATGCGTTTCGGCATGACACCACCAACGGTAAATGCTTATTACAGTCCGACGATGAATGAAATTGTTTTCCCTGCCGGTATTCTTCAGTTTCCTTTCTTTGATCCCAATGCCGACGATGCTGTAAATTATGGTGGTATCGGTGCCGTCATCGGACACGAGATGTCACATGGCTTTGATGATTCCGGAAGTCAGTACGATAAAGATGGGAACCTGCGCAACTGGTGGACCGACGAAGACAAGCAGAAGTTCGAAGCAAAAACCAAGGCACTTGGAGAACAGTTTGATGCCTATACCGTGTTGGATACCATCCATGTTATTGGCAAACTGACCATGGGCGAGAACATTGGCGACCTTGGTGGGCTGAACGCCGCATATACCGCCTTCAAGCTCACCAAACAAGGTCAGTCGACAGAAAAGATCGACGGTTTTACACCCGACCAGCGCTTTTTCCTTTCCTGGGCACAGGTATGGAGGGGCAATATTCTCGACGAAACTGCCGCTCAGCTGATCAAAACAGATCCGCATTCGCCAGGTCCATATAGAACCATCGGTGCACCGGTAAACATGGACGCCTGGTATGAGGCTTTCGACGTCAAACCCGGTGACAAATTGTATAAAAAACCTGAAGATAGGATAAGAATGTGGTAACTGACCCTGAATGGCCTGCGGCGCACAATATTTGCCTTGCAGGCCATTTTGTCTTTGCCCGCTCATCACCGCGGGACCAGCTGCCATAAAAAATTGGTATTATTGCAGCTAATTTGTGCCATGAATAAGATTACACCAACAGCCGACGGTTCGAATACCCTCTTTAACGAGACCATCGGCGAACATTACCACAGTAAACACGGGGCTGTACAAGAAAGCAAACATGTTTTTATCGAAGCGGGTCTGAAACATGTTACCCTCCGACAATCTTCCATCAACATCCTGGAAGTTGGGTTCGGCACCGGATTAAACTTTCTCTTCACCCTCGATCATTGTATCAATCAACAGCTGCAACTAAACTATACCGGCATTGAAGCCTTTCCGCTGAGCCTGGAAGAGCTGCGATCGACCGGTTATCAGCAATATGTACCCGATTTGGTATGGAAGGGACTGGAAGACAATTATGCTTTGGCGCTGAATGAGCCGATCTCCATCACGGCAGATCAGCAGTTCTACATCGCCCACACTACCCTTGCCAACTTTACTTCGCCCCCCCTGTTCGACCTGATTTATTTCGATGCATTCTCCGTGCAGCACCAACCCGAGATGTGGAGTGATGAGATCATTGCCCATGTAGGCACCTTTCTGAAACCGGGAGGCGTATTTATCACCTATGCCATTACCGGTAAGCTAAAACGTGCCCTGAAAGCAGTAGGCTTTACCATCGAAAAACTACCAGGAGCACCGGGAAAAAGAGAAATGCTGCGGGCAACGAAAGCTTTATAAACCCCCATTTGTCATCCATAAGTTAATCTTATCGGAGAATAAGCCGGATATTACAAATTCAGGACAATGGCTCAAACCCTCGTTGTTTAGATTTGTTATTCAATCCTTAACCTTAAGATACTCGATATGGAAAAAAGAAAATTAGGCAATACCGATTTATTTGTCTACCCCATCACCTTTGGTGGCAATGTCTTCGGATGGACCATTGACGAGGCGAAATCATTTGAAATACTGGACGGCTTTGTCGATGCAGGATTCAACTTCATTGATACTGCGGATGTATACTCAAGATGGGTACCCGGTAATCAAGGTGGAGAATCCGAAACCATCATCGGCAAATGGCTGAAAGCACGCGGAAGACGCAATGACGTGATCATTGCGACAAAAGTAGGTGCTGATATGGGCAATGGAGCCTCCTTGAAAAAAGATTACATCATCTCCTCCGTTGATGCCTCCCTCAAAAGACTGAATACGGACTACATCGACCTTTACCAGTCTCATTACGAAGACACGAATACACCCATTGAAGAAACACTGGAAGCCTATGACCAGCTGATCAAAGCTGGTAAAATACGCTGGATTGGTGCATCCAATTACAGCCCGGAAGGACTAAAGGCTGCCTTGGAAACTTCTGAGCGACTCAGCCTGCCAAAGTACCAAACCCTGCAGCCCGAATATAACCTTTACAAAAGAGAAGATTACGAAAAGCAATTCGAACAGATTGCTGTAGAAAATCAACTTGGCGTCATCAACTACTATGCACTGGCCAGTGGCTTTCTTACCGGGAAATACCGTTCTGAGGCTGACTTAAATAAAAGTCAGCGAGGAGGTGGCATAAAAAATTATTTGAACGACAGAGGCTTTAAGATTCTGAAAGCACTGGATGAAGTATCAGAACAGTACAGCGCCGATCAGGCGAGCATAGCTTTGGCCTGGCTGATCGCCCGTCCCTCTATTACGGCCCCAATTGCCAGTGTAACCAGTCTGGAGCAACTGGAAGACCTTAAAAAAGCAGCATCCATATCACTTGACGTCGAAGACATTGCCATACTGGATGAGGCAAGCAGCTGGAAATAAAAACAGCTTAACAACCTTTAGATCTAAACGTGCCCTGCCAGCAAAAAATGGCAGGGCATTTGTATTTAATTGAAAATTACATCTAAATTACCACTGGTTAAACTCATCTATGAATATTATGTCTCAACCCTTCTACACCAAACTGGCAATGGTACTGTTTTCAATCATCTGCGTCGGTTATCTGGCCATCCTGGGACAGACATTATTGGCACCTTTGCTCACTTCCTTCCTGTTGTCGCTGTTGCTGATGCCACTGGCCAACTTCATGGAAACCAAATGGAAGTTTAAAAGAAGCCTCGCCGCCATCGTGTCGGTGGTGCTGATGATTGCTGTAATTTCCGCAATCCTCTTTTTCCTGGCCAATCAGCTGACCGACCTGTGGGCAGACTGGCCGTTATTGAAGCAACAGGCAGAACATTCCTTTCATGATGTACAGGGATGGATCTCCGCTACCTTCGGGGTGAATACACAAAAACAAATTGACTACCTGAAAGACAGCACGTCTACTGCTCTGGCTACCAGCGCCTCGGTGCTTGGCGCTACCTTAATGACCTTATCATCGACACTTCTGTTCCTCTCCTTCCTGCTGTTGTTCACTTTTTTTATCCTCAACTACCGAAGGGTACTTTTTACCTTTCTTACCTCAGTATTCAAAGAAGAACACACTGAAAAAGTATCGGAGATCGTCAAAAGAATCCAGTATATCATCAAGAAATACATCACCGGATTGTTCCTGCAGATGTTTATCGTCACCGTGCTGATGATCTTTGTACTCTGGCTGTTAAACGTCAAATATGCAGTACTGCTGGGGCTGATTACCGGAATTTTCAACATCATCCCCTACATAGGCATCTTCACAGCCCTGCTGATCAGTGTGCTGATTACTTTTGCTACCGCCGGCGTGGCAAAGGTGCTGTTGGTCATCATTGCTTTCGTCGCTGTCCACGCACTGGACGGCAACATCCTGATGCCGCTCGTGGTAGGTTCGAAGGTAAAGATCAATGCCCTGTTTGCCTTTATAGGCATCGTCGTTGGCGAAATGGTATGGGGAATCTCCGGGATGTTTCTTTGTATCCCTTACCTGGCCATGCTCAAGATCATCTTTGACAGGATAGACAGTCTGAAACCATGGGGCGTCCTCCTTGGTGGCGAAGATAAACCGGCGAAGAAACGTAAAGTATACCGCATCACGAAAAACATCAAACTGGAAGAGCAGGAATAGTGCGCTTTTTCGTTTTTCATCACAATGATGGTTACCTTTATCCTAAAGTAAATAAATCTTTTAAAAACAGCACATCAATGCCCAATCATGTTGCCCCTGCTACCGCCTCCGATCCCGCTTCTGCTTTCCTCAGATTACTTAATGTCCTGGATACACTGCGCACAGAATGCCCGTGGGACAAAAAACAAACCATGGAAACACTGCGCCACCTCACTATTGAAGAAACGTACGAACTCTCGGATGCCATCCTTGAAGGTGACCTGGATGAGGTGAAAAAGGAACTCGGAGATGTCATGATGCACCTGGTATTTTACGCGCGTATTGCTTCGGAAACCAATAACTTTACCATTGTTGATGTGCTGAACAGCGTATGTGATAAGCTGGTAAACCGCCATCCGCACATTTACGGGGATGTTGAAGTGCAGGATGAGAACGATGTTAAACGTAACTGGGAGCAGATCAAGCTCAAAGAAGGCAACAAATCAGTGCTTGCAGGTGTACCGGCAGGGCTGCCTTCATTGGTAAAAGCAAGCAGAATCCAGGAAAAGGCACGTGGTGTAGGTTTTGACTGGGACAATAAAACTCAGGTATGGGATAAAGTAGAAGAAGAACTTCAGGAATTTAAAGAAGAGTTCAATACGCTCGACAATGAAGCCATCGACATTGAAAAAGCAGAGTCGGAATTCGGCGACCTGATGTTTTCACTGATCAATTATGCAAGGTTCATCAATATCAATCCTGAAAATGCACTGGAGAAAACCAACAAAAAGTTCATCAAACGTTTTCAATACCTGGAAAGCAAAGCCAAAGAAAATGGCAAAGCTTTACAGGATATGACACTTGCGGAGATGGACGTTTACTGGAACGAAGCTAAGTCCCTGTAAAAGCTCCTTAGCTGTGTTTCTTTTTCATGGTCATCTTTGCCTTCTGGCCAATGCCATAATTATAGTTTTTGGTATTGCTTTCCTTCTTTTCATGATAAGCACCACCACCCTGAGGGCCATCATTTTTTTCTTTTACAATCCTGCTCTTGTCAAGGCCGGAGGATTTGCTCACCTGATCAATCACCAGGTCATCAGGCAACTCCATCACATTTAGTCGGCTACCAATGGCCTGCTCGATCTTCTTTACTTCAATCAGTTCCATGTCAGTGGAGAAGGTGATGGCTACCACTTCTGCGTCATCCGTTTTCACAATCCTGCTGAGGAAAGTTTCTTTTTTCTCAGGAAGCTCAAAATGGAAGATAAAAGGTATTCCTGACAAGTCCAGGCTGCCAGCCCCCTCATTCGCTACAATCAGCACCCTTGCTTCGGGTATTTCCTTGAAGTCTTCAATATGATCAAAACCTTCTTCATCAAAAAATAAAGGGTTCAGCACGGCCACAGAACCCGGTTTACCCGCATGCAGGCTTTTTCCAAGTTTCTGTGCGGTCAGCCTGGTGTTTACAAACACAACCACCTTATCAAAAACCTCGTCATCACGTAACAGGAGGTTCATCAAATTGATTTTCGTTTTGAAATTAGGCACCTGATACAACAACAGTTCATGCGTTGAGGTATGGCTTTCACCGAGATCTTCCACTTCCAGTGTCGTCGGATAGTTCAGAAACTGGTCTACCATATTGTTCAGTTTTTCGTGTACAACAGTGGTAAAAATCAGGTGCTGGCATTTACCGGCACTACGTGCCAGCTCACATACCGGCAGCTGCATCCCTTGTTTGACAATCAGCTCCGCATCATCTACGATAAACATCTGCAGCTTGCTCATGTTCAGACCAAGCTTCAGGTAAATGGCGCGCGCACGTGTTGGCAATGCCACTACGATGTCTACCCCATCCACCAGCTCAAGAACCTCTGCCTCCGTACCACCTACGCCATGAAGGCCCATGATGCGAAGATTTCTGTTCCTGTTAAGCTTATGAAATTCCTCAATTACCTCAAGCACCTTTTCTTTTGTAGGCACCAGGATCAGCGCCTTCGGTGCTTCATCAGTACTATATTTGATACGCATTAAAACGCCAAGCACATAGGTGGTCGTTTTTCCCGATCCTTCAGGACCAACAGCTATGATGTCTTGCCCGCCAAGGATTCTGGACATGGTTTTCGCCTGAATCTCTTTTGCCGCGATGTAACCAGCATCGGTCATCGAGGTGACCAGCTGCTTGCTAAGTTTTAATTTTTCTAATGACACTTTACCTTTATTAAAATATAATAATCGCTACAAATTTACATAATATTTAATTGTTAAATTTGGGGATATTTATCTTACCTCTTATACCATGAAAAACAACGCTACGCTACTGCTAATCACCATGATGATCTGCGGCATTAGCTCCAAGGCCCAGTTCGGGCGACTGAAAGATGCACTCAACAACAGTGTAGGTACTGTGCTCAACGGCAAACAACTCAAGCTGCTGCAGGCGCAGCCCATCACTACCAATTTCGACGACTGCAACAAAAAGGAAACCATGCCGGTAAACTTTGGTGCCGACTCAGTAAAGAAAGAACTCTGCAGTATGATGTCCAGCTATTCAGCAACCACAGGCTTCACACTAAAGCCTGGCTTTTACAGGGGAACGTTTAAAAGCTTCTGCCTCAAGGCTGGTACTTATGGTCCAGGAAAAGGTGATGGATATCTCTTTGCCCCTCTTGCCGGGCCTAAGGAAAAAGTAGCCCATACGCTCATTGCCAACTGGGAAAAACATCCTGAGGTAGAACAGCATGATGTCCAGCTGCTGCTATGGGCCATTATTGCAAAAACAAATTTCAGTAAGCTGTCGCCAGAACTTAAGCTGGTTGCTGCAAAATTGCTCAATAGTAATGACATGTCTGTGCTCAGCAGCAACATCATGGATTATGTGTCCAGCGAAGCGATGGAAAAATTAACCGGCAACCTTCCTGAGCCAGCAAAAACGATTGTTGAAATAGAAAATAAAATCAGGGGACTGATGTATCGGGCAAATGCATCCTATGAAGAAATCGAGAGCCTGGCCATGTTAAATGGTTCCGCCACTCCAAATACCGATTTCCCGAGAGGTATCTGGGGGCTGCATCCGGACGGCTACTATATTAAGTACCTTCCTCATGGTTATACTTCAACGGAAGTTGTGATTTATGTCCCTCGAACTATAACTACAGTAAATTATCTTCCTGTGGGGATGGTTGCGGTACCTGCAAGCCGCGGTTCCCAGCGATTGGGGCAGTCGAACTTTCTTGTCTGCGAAAAATAACATCCAAGGGCAATCTGATCTGATATATGGACATCTAATTACTCAACCTGATTTGGCTTCATGGGACAGCAGACCACCTGCTCCCTTTAAAACCAGATCAGGTGGATATCTGGGTGCAAAATGGCGGGCATCTAATGGTATACAACAAGCATCAGGAATTGAGCAAAATTTTAACTGCGGTAATTAATACCTAATAGAAAGTGCGATTGCACAATATTAAAGCCTATTTAAACCGGATGGCCTTCAACGGAGAAATCTTACTCACCAGCAGGGAAGGCACGACCAGCACCACCAGACAGATCAGTACGGTGCAGATGTTCAGCAGCAGCACGTCAACAAAATGGAATTCAATCGGCACGTAAGACAAGTAATACGACCCTTGATCGAGGCTGAATACATGTGTATATTTCTGGATGAACCCAATGCCCAATCCCAATATATTCCCAAGCAGCAGACCTATTCCGACCAGGTACAATGCATTGTAGAGGAAGATCTTCATGACACTGTAATCCGCCATACCAAAGGCTTTGAGCATCCCAATCATGTTTGTACGCTCCAGGATCATAATGAGGAGTGCAGTGATCATATTGATCACACCAACAATCATCATCAGGATCAGGAGCACCTTGGTATTCACATCCAGCAGAGACAGCCAGGTAAAGATGGCCGGGAAGAATTCAGAAACAGATTCAGACCTCAGGTTGACTTCCAGATTCGTATAGATGTCCATAGAAGTCGTCTTGAGCTTTGAGAAATTCTTAATCCTCACCTCAATACCTCCAATCTCATCGTATTTCCATTTGTTCAGGCGGCGGATGACGTTGATGTCCCCGATTACAAAACCTTTATCGATCTCCTCGACACCAATGTTGTAAATGCCCACAATCTTGAGTTTACGCACCCTCGGCGGATTTTGCACAAAGTACATGATAAAGTCATCGCCAGTTTTCAATTTCAAGCGGTTCGCTGTAAACTGAGAGATCATGATCTGGTTCATCGCCGCCGCGCTGTCGGCGAAATTGATCACCTTGCCACTCACCAGGTGTTCACGGATGTAATCCCAGTGGTAGTTCTTATCGACACCTTTAAAATTGATTCCCTCCACCTCATCATTGGCAGAGATGATGGCCGGTTTGGTGGCATAAGATTGGTAATACTCCACCTGCGGATTCTTTTTCAGCTTACTGATGGTTTCTGCTCCCGGCACAAAAGGGCTCAGCTCAAAGGAGTTGTTGAGGTCAAATTTAAAAATACGCACATCACCAATATATCCACGTACCTTCTCTTGAATTTCAGTTTTGAAGCCTTTAATGATGGCCACAGAAAGCATCATCACCGCCAGACTCAGCATCACCCCTGCAATGGCGATACGTACAATCAGCTTAGAAAATGTTCGCGACGATTTAATGGCAATCCGGCTCGCTATGAAATATTCTGTGTTCAACGTTTTTCAATATTGGTGACTCCGCAAAAATGGGATAAATATTTGATCTCTGCATGGTAATTGATAGAGAAAACCAGATCATTGACATTTTATTATCTTTATCCCTATGATACCACCATTAGCAAATATCCTGCATACGGCATTGATCAGCCTGACACTTTTGGCCTGTGGCACCAGCGCCCCCGTAACCTCCACACGTAGTGTGTCAATAATAGATACGCTTACCCCGAGACCGGTAACAGTCAAAGAAAACAACCTGCAACAGGACTCAACCTTACGCACCGGGGCAGAGCAAACTGAATTGTACCTCCCCTATCTGAAAGGCAAACGCGTGGGCATGGTTGTCAACCCAACCTCCATCATCGGAAAGGAAACGACTGTCGACAGCCTGCTGAAGCTGGACGTCAATATTGTCAAGATCTTCGGCCCTGAGCATGGCTTCCGGGGAAATGCCAGCGCAGGTGTGCATGTAAATGATGCTGTGGATACCAAAACCGGCATCAAGGTAGTTTCTTTATACGGAAAAACCTCCATACCCACCGCAGCAGACCTTGCCGATGTAGACATTATGATATTTGACATTCAGGATGTCGGTGTCCGGTTTTATACTTATATCAACACCTTGCAGCACGTGATGGAGGCCTGTGCAAGAGCCGATAAGGAAGTAATGATCTTTGACAGGCCCAATCCCAATGGTTTTTACATTGACGGTCCGATTCTGGACCCTAAACTGGTTTCCGGGATCGGCCTGCAGCCTATTCCCATTGTCCATGGCCTGACTGTTGGAGAATATGCGCAGATGCTGAATGGCGAAGGATGGCTGAAAGACAAAGTGAAATGCCGCATCAAGGTCATTAAAGTGGCCAATTATAACCATGATATGCCTTATGAACTTCCAGTAAAACCATCACCGAACCTGAATACGGCACAATCCATTTTACTTTACCCTACCACCTGTCTTTTTGAAGGAGTATATCTAAATCATGGACGCGGCACCCAATTTCCATTTACAGTGCTGGGCGCACCTGCACTGAAAGGAAAATATAGTTTTTCATTTACCCCTAAAGGCATTAAGGGCATGGCCGAGACGCCGATCTTTAAGGATCAGGTATGCTATGGCCTTGACCTGAGAAATTATGACACAGCGATCATCCGTAAGGAGAAAAAGCTGAAACTGGAATGGCTGATAGCGCTCTATAAAGCTTCGCCAAATAAAGCTGATTTTTTCAACTACAAGCTAAGCAACCAGATGGGCAATATTGACAAGCTCGTCGGAGTGTCCACCCTAAAAGAACAAATCGTCGCCGGCAAATCGGAAGATGAAATCCGTAAAAGCTGGGAACCAGGTCTGAGCCGTTATAAAACAATGCGCGAACAGTACTTGTTATATCCTTAAAGCGAAGATCATGAACAGCGAGCCAAAGAAAAAGAATGATAAACCCAGCAGCAATTATAAAGAGGAAATTCCGGAAGACAAAGTTCCCGCTGGTGATAAGGCAGTAAAAAAGCCTGAAGATAAAGACTATACTGAGGAAGAGCCTCATTTTAAAGATCCGGCGAAGCAGAGGGAAAAAAGTGAGCAACCTGTAGACCCGGTGAAAAAAGCACCGAAAGATAATTAATAGAAAAGCGCGTTAACGCGCTTTTTTTTCAACCTTTGCTTTTCTGGCTGCTCTCAAAAACTGCATCAGCACTTTCTCATCGTTCTCCATTCCGAACTTCGTATGCGCTTTACTGACATCAATCTTTTTGAGATATTTCCCTAAAGTATCATTTTCAAAAGCTTCAAGCAGCAGCGGATACACATAAGAGCTTTTGCATACTGCCCTGGTGTTGCCGAGTTTACTTGCTACACAATCCAGTACCTGTACGATCACCTTCTTCTTAGGCTGTATTTCTTCCACATTGGAACAGCAGACTGCAAGTTGTCGCAATGCTTCCAGCGTACCACCCCAAGTCCTGAAATCCTTAGCACTAAAGTCATCGCCTGTGATCTCCTTAATGTAGTTATTGATCTTGCCTGAGTCTATGCCCCGGCGCTCATGATCTTCGGTATAATATTGAAAGAGGTCCTGTCCCGGAATTTCCATGCATTTTTTCACCAGCTTAGAAAGGGTTTTATCATTGAGTTTCAGCTCCTGCTGTACGCCTTTCTTTCCAATAAAACTCAGCTTCAGCTGATTCCCCTGGATCTTAACATGTTTGTTCCTGAGTGTGCTCAATCCGTAGCTGCCATACAGCTGCTTGTAGGACTCGTTGCCAATCCTGATCAGTGTTTTCTGCATAAACTCCAGGCAGATGGCCAATACCTTCTGTTCATCAAAATCTTTTCTTCGAAGGTCACGGGCAATTCGTTTGCGCGCTACAGGAAGTGTTTTCCCAAACTCCAGTAAGCGGAAGTACTTCTGATCAGAACGCCTCGAGGTCCAGTCGGCATGATACCGATATTGTTTTCTTCCAGCCACATCGATGCCCGTTGCCTGCAGGTAACCATTTTTCCTGGGACTGATCCATACAGAAGTCCATGCCGGGGGCAGTACCAGCGCCTTGATCCTTGCCAGATGGTGTTCATCAGTGATGGTTTTACCATCCTTATCTTCGTAATGGAATTTTCCGGGTTTACCCTTTCTATATATGCCAGGTTTACTATCTGTTACATAGACCAATCCACTTTCTTTAATTTCCTCCAGGGTCTGAAACATATATTTTGAGCAGGATATGCGTGAAATTTTTAGTTATTTTGTTATCTAAAACAACGGATGATGAAATTAGTTTTTATGGGTACCCCCGATTTTGCTGTCGCTTCTTTAAACGCATTGGTAGAAGCTGGTTTTGATGTTGCAGCCGTAGTTACAGCGGCCGACAAACCTGCCGGCAGAGGCCAGAAGATCCAGGAAAGTGCTGTTAAGCAATATGCGGTAGCGAAAGGCATCAAGGTGTTACAACCCCTGAAACTAAAAGACCCTGAGTTTCTTGAAGAGCTGAAGTCCATCAATGCCGACCTACAGGTAGTGGTCGCCTTCAGGATGCTGCCAGAAGCGGTATGGAACATGCCTGCCAAGGGCACCATCAACCTCCACGCCTCCCTCCTGCCACAATACCGCGGCGCAGCACCCATCAACCATGCCATCATTAATGGAGAAAAGGAAAGCGGCGTCACCACATTTTTCCTGAAACATGAAATCGATACCGGTGACGTGATCTTCTCGGAAAAAGTCGAGATCCAGAACAATGACACTGCGGGCGATTTACACGATAAACTAATGGCAACAGGCGCAGGTCTGCTGGTCAAAACAGTAAAGGCAATTGAGTCGGGCGATTACCAGGAGCAACCACAGCCGCAAAGTGGCGAACTGAAACATGCACCGAAGATTTTCAAGGAGCATTGCCTGATTGATTGGAACCAGCCGGTTGCGAAAATATACAACCTCATCAGAGGGCTCAGCCCATATCCTACTGCTTACACGCTGCTGAATGGCAAAACACTAAAGGTTTTTAGTGCGGAAATGGAAGAAACAGAACCTGGTATTGCCGCAGGCGGCTTTCTGTCTGATGGAAAAACCTTCCTGAAGTTCAGCACTAAAGACGGCTTCATCAAGTTGACAGACCTTCAGTATGAAGGTAAAAAGAGAATGACCGTAGAAGAGTTTTTAAGGGGTATGCGCCTTTAAAAGCAACCAGGCTACAACTGATTCAGCCTGGCACTCAAATCTTTTGAGATTTCATTAAAATATCGTTTGCGGCCATAGCCCATCACCCAGCGGATGCCACCGGTAGCATTGGTAATGAACACTTCTTCGGCCTCGTTCAATACTTCAGGATTGATCTGTGCTTCAACCATGGGAATACCATTCGATTTTGCCATACCCATAACCACATTGCGCATCACTCCCGCAATACAACCTTCCGACAAGGCGGGAGTATAAATCTGCTGATCGTACACCACGAAGATGTTGGAACTGATACTTTCACAAAGAAAACCATGCTGGTTCAATAGAAAAGCCTCGTCCAGGCGGTGTTGTTTCTTATAGAGTCCGGCCATGACAACAGCAGTGAGTTGGTGGTCTTAAAATTGGACAGTTTATTTACAGGTTTGGTGATCTCATCGTATACGTCGATGATCAGCCCCTTCCGGTTCAGCTCATAAATACTGTCTTCCATCGCGGTAGCTTCCAGCACATAACCAAACTTATTGCTCTCGGGTGTATATAGTCCGTCGCCCTCCCGGTAAACAGACAACCTGAACCTGGCATTGTCTTTCAACCTGTTCTTTTTGCTCAGCTCTGCAGTTTTCTGTTTCAGGAAATACTCATCCATCAGGTTACTACCATCCATCTTCAGCGCCCTCATTCCCGCAGTAAGACGGTCTGCATGTAGTTCCGGAAACTTCAGCTTGCCGTTACACATCCGCATGGACTCAAACAGACCATCTCCATACCTGAAGGCGCGGTTTTTAACGCCCAATATCGGATGGTTTACCGAGACCAGTTCATCATTATGTAAAATGTATTCCTGGTTCATTTACGACGGCTGAACGATATAGTTTCTCCATTTATTCAATACGCCATCAAAGTCTGCAGGCAAGGGAGCTTCAAACTCCATATATTTCTTTGTTGTCGGATGGATGAAACCCAATGTCTGCGCATGAAGCGATTGCCTAGGCATGATTTCAAAACAATTCTGAACAAACTGTTTGTATTTATTGAAGGTCGTCCCCTTAACAATTTTGTCGCCACCATAATTGGCGTCGTTGAATAAAGGATGTCCGATATGCTGCATATGTGCTCTGATTTGATGTGTACGGCCAGTTTCAAGCTGGCAGCTGATTAAAGTTACATATCCTAAACGTTCCAATACCGTATAATGTGTTACCGACCACTTACCTTTTTCTTCATCGTCGTAGACATCCATCACAATCCTGTTCTTCAGACTACGTCCGATGAAACCCGTAACCGTCCCATTTTCAGCAATATCTCCCCATGCCAGGGCAATGTATTTGCGGGTGATGCTGTGGTCAAAAAACTGCTTTGCCAGTTTGGTCATGGTGATCTCGTTCTTGCTGATCAGCAGGAGTCCTGAAGTATCCTTATCAATACGGTGAACCAGTCCCGGGCGGCCTTCGTTACCTGGAAGCTGCGGCAGTTGCTCAAAGTGAAAAGCCAGTGCATTCACCAGCGTGCCAGTGTAATTGTTGTACCCAGGGTGTACCACCATCCCTGCAGGCTTGTTGACCACCAGCAGGTCATTGTCTTCATAAACGATGTCCAGAGGAATGTCTTCAGGATAAACTTCCGTATCGCGTGGAGGATGAGGAAAGACAATCGAGATCTCGTCAGCAGGTTTCACCTTATAGCTGGACTTCACCGTTTTCCCGTTCACTAAAACATTGCCTGCATCAATGGCATTTTGTATGCGGTTGCGTGAAGCATTTTCCATACGTCCCATCAGGAATTTGTCGACCCTCAATAAAGACTGTCCTTTATCTACAACAATATTAAAGTGTTCGTATAAATCCTGCTCTTCCAGTTCCTGCACGCTGTTGCTATTTTCCATCAATTTTTTTTCAGTATTATGCTAACGTAAAAGCGCCCTGCTCTTTTGTTTTCGGTTACAAAACTAATCTTTAACAATTACATAATTCAAAAAAAAGAATTTGGTCTGCTTTTTGATAAACCGTGATCGTTGTAAGTGAATACTTATGAAAATGTTAAAAACCTACGCTTATGAAAAACTTTACTCAAAACGTTAAGATTGTCCTTAACTTTTTTCCTTACCTGATCAGGAAGATCTATTTTAAACCATAATATCCGGGGCTGAACAGAGGCTGTTATATTTGTATCTATGTTTACAGATATTTACAGTCCGCTACAGCAGTTAAAACACACCTGCCTACAACAGTACTGGATTAAAAGAGATGATTTAATTGACCCTTATATCTCAGGGAATAAATGGCGTAAATTAAAGTACATCTTAGAAAAAGCATCGCACCTCCAACGTCATCATCTGGTGACCTTCGGAGGTGCTTACTCCAACCACCTTGTCGCCACCGCCGCCGCAGCTGCCAGAAGCGGGTTAAAATCCACGGCATTCGTACGTGGCGAAAACGTCAATAATGAAATACTTACGCTGTGCAAACTGTATGGCATGAAACTTCTCTTTACCGACAGAACGGCTTATCGGAACAAACACTTACTTTTTGAACAGCATTTCAGCAATGATCCCGATGCCATCTATGTGGATGAAGGAGGCGCAGGAATAGAAGCAGTCAGGGGATGTGCAGAGATCATCGACGAGCTGCCGGAAGATACAGCACATCTATTTTGTGCCGCAGGCACAGGAACCACTGGAGCAGGACTCTTACAAGGAATACTGAAACATCATAGAAAAACTAAACTGCATGTCATCCCCGTGCTCAAAGGCGCGGAATTCATCAGGGAAGAAATCATTAAATATACCGGTGAATCCGATCAGTTGATCATGCACTACGATTATCATTTTGGTGGTTATGCAAAGACTACATCAGAGCTGATCAGCTTCATCAAAGCTTTCGTGGCACAACATGGCGTGCTCCTTGACCCGGTTTATACAGCAAAGATGTGCTTTGCGATAGAGGACCTTCAGCAGGCCGGTGAGATCAGACCTGAGGAAAGGATCGTTGCGTTGCATACGGGTGGGTTGCTGGGATTGATGGGGATGAAAGAAAAATTCTAGCCCAAAATGAAATATAAAAACGGCGCCTGATTCTCAGGCGCCGTTTTTATATGATTAAGTCGATTTAACTGCACAACAATTTTCAGATTGAAGTCTGCAGAAAGCCCGGATTAATTGTAACCTGGATTTTGGGTCAGGTTAGGGTTTAAATCACGTTGTTGCTGTGGTATAGGATACAGGTTACGGGTCGTTGCCGACGCATTATGATCCCACCATGTAGCAGTAGTAAACTTATTCCAGCGGATCAAATCCTGCCTTCTAAAACCTTCAAAGATAAACTCCCTTCCACGTTCAGCAAGCAACTCATCCATAGTCAAAGTGGCGGCAGTGTACGTGGCAGCGGCCTGATTAGCTGGAGCGAAAGCTCTCAAATGACAGTCATTGATCAACTGTAATGCAGTTGCATCTGCAACACCACCATTTCTACGCATGATTGCTTCCGCTTTAGCAAAATAAATCCATGTTAAACGATAAACATTCCAATCTGTATTGTTATAGTTTGGATCAATAGGAATACCTCCCAGTCCGGCAGCCTGGTTACCAAGTTTATACTTGTTAAAACGAACACCGCTGTTTTCTTCCCCTTCGCTCATGTTGGATACCGTGGAACCAGATCTGTTTTTCCTGATGTTGTCTACGAAAACCAAAGGCTGGTTATTATACTCTTCAGATCCTGTAACCGGCGCTCCGGTAACGAAATTTAACTGAGGTCCTTCCAACAGCCACTCTGACTTACGAAGATCGTTGTCGCCAAATGTAGTATAAACACCAGGGATCAATACGATACCATCATTGCCATTACGGCCACCTCCATAGATCTCACGTTGTTTAAAGTGATAAAATTCACCTGGCCATGAAGGTTCAAACGCGGCGATGGTATAATTATAAGCAATAGAGAAGATCGCCTCTTTTGATAAGTCATTGGTAGTCTTAAACTGGTCAGTGATGTTTGGATCCAGGGCCATGGTTCCATTTTGGGCACCACCCTGACCTGTGATGACCATATCAGCAGCAGCAATACAATCATCCCAGCGCGGAGTACCCGTCCAGGCTTCAGCATTCAGATACAGCTCAGTAAGCATTGCATAGGCTCCTGCCTGGGACATTCTTCCAACCATAGCACGGGACAATTTCGGTGCGGCCGCAATATTGTCTTTGATCTCCTTCTCTACGAAGTTAAAGATCTCCTGTCTCGAAGACGTAGCTGGTCTAAGCGGATCAGTAGTATTCGTTGCAATTGGAAGTCCTCCCCAAAGATCCATGGCTTTCAGATAATGGAATGCACGGAATAATTTTAGTTCAGCCAAATAGGATTGTCTTTCCTCTTCCGTAATTCCCATTCTACTCAAGTCTGCAGCACTAATGATCTCTATAGGAGAATTACAATAGCCAAGTCCGCCAAATAACAGGATCCAAGCCTGGTTAATACCGGCCTCATCTACAGTCCAGGTATGGTAATGCAGACGTTTCCATTTTCCACCATCCTCACCGTGACGCCCTTTTGTTGGCCAGGCCAGCTGATCTGCCGACAGCTCTGAAGCCCTCCACCAGTTATCCTGCCCAGATGGGGTTACCCATGCGTTGGCATGTGTATAAGGTCTCAATACCGCAGAAATCACCTCATTTTTGTTCGTGTAAAAATCGTCAGCAAGCACCACATCGTAGTTACCTTCTTCGATTTTTGTACAACCATTGGCGACGCACATAGCGGCAACCAACGTAGTATATATTAAATATTTTCCTTTCATTTCAACTAATTTAAAATCCAACATTAACACCCAGCAGTATCGATCTAGAGCTAGGATAAGGTCCTCTTGTATCTAAACCTAACGATCTGCCATCCACTTCATTTCCAATTCCTGTA
Organism: Pedobacter sp. BAL39; assembly: GCF_000170795.1. Classification (GTDB taxonomy): domain Bacteria; phylum Bacteroidota; class Bacteroidia; order Sphingobacteriales; family Sphingobacteriaceae; genus Pedobacter. The sequence continues at coordinate 9,596 of NZ_ABCM01000025.1, read as the reverse complement.
TCCAATATAAAGTCGGGATCATTACCAGAATATCCGGTAAATGTCAGCAGGTTTTGTCCTGTCGCATAGATGCGCAGATTTCGGATTCCCTTGGACTTGAAGTTGAAATTATAACCCAACGTCACCTCATCAATTTTAAGGAAACTAGCGTTTTCCAGGTAATAGTCAGAGTACATATAAGTATCATTAATTTCGGCATATTTGGTGAAGGTATCTTTAATCAGATTCCCGCTCCAGGTTTTATTTCCATAGGTTAAGGCAGTTGTATTCAAAGCGTCAAATCCGAATTTACCTCTCATGAAGATCCTTAAATCCCAATTCTTGTAATTGAAATTCTGAGTCATTGACATATAGAATTTAGGTACAGCATTACCAATTGGAGCAAGATCGCTGACGCTACGGTCATTTCTTGAATTGTTGATCTGATCGTTCGTCACCGCTTCTCCATTTCTGTTATAAAACAGCCATTTGCCTTCTGGTGTAAATCCAGCGAAGCGTTTCCCATAGAAAGTACCAATTTTACTTCCCTCATAAGTAGTAAAAGCCTGGCCAAGATCTCCAGCGCCGTTTATATTTCCTGTTTGAATATACAGACGTTTAAAGAGACTGTTTGAATAGCTATCCAGAGTGTTTTTTGTAGTACTGGCAGTCACATCAAAGTTCCATTTGAAATCTCCCTCGCGAATCGCCTGATAACCGAGTCCCAATTCAATACCAGTAGACTTGATCGTTCCAACATTTGTGAAGATGCTTTCCCTGACATAAGCAGGAAGTGGTGTATCGTAGCTATCCAGCAGATCGGATGTTTTTCTGCTGAATACATCAATCGACCCAGACAGCCTGCTGTCAAATAACCGGTAATCAATACCGAAGTTAAATTCCTTTTTTCGCTCCCATCTTAGGTCAGCATTTGGATTCCTCAACGGCCCATAAGTTTGATAGTAGTTTCCGTCAGGGAATAGATATTTCCCTCCTGTGCCCAGGACTAACCTGGATACATTTCTCATGGCATTTGCGGGCGAGTTTCCCGTTTCGCCATAACCAGCCCTTAGCTTCAGATAACTAACGAATTTAATGTCCTTCATGAAATCCTCTTCCGAAATGTTCCATCCTAAGGATACTGCAGGGAAGTTTCCCCATCTGTTATTATCACCAAACCTTGCAGCAGCCTCCCTACGAAGGATAACCTGTGCCAGGTATTTATTATTATAAGAGTAATTGATACGACCAAAAAAAGCAACAAAAGCATTATCGAATTTCGAACTGGCCATCGACGCTCTTCCTGTTCCAAGCGCAGCACCCGCCCCCAAATTATCCTCATGAAACTGGTCGTTCAGAAAACCACGGTTTGAGGCATTCGAGGATTCTTCCATCTCGTACCTGTAACTATAACCTAGAATGGCAGTAAAATCATGTTTGTCAAGAAACTTTTTCGAGTAGCTCAAGGTTGGCTCAACAGCGTATTTCTGCGAAAGAAAATCCCCTTTGTACGCATAACCGCCGCCTGGGAAATCAGTATTTTCCATGGAGTCCTCACTTTTCAGAAAGCGGTACTGGCCATCGGTATAGGCATCTCTTGTGATCGATCCGAATACGGAACCTTTCAATCCTGGCAGGATTTCCACATCAACTTTCGCATCAGCAGAAGAAGTTTGCTGTTTTCGTTTATTAGTTTCCAGTTCAAGTCTGGCAAACTCATTGGTACTGGTCAGGTCATAACGGAAAGAGCCGTCTGGATTATAATTGGATAAGGTAGGATTTTTAGCTGATTCACTTTCCCATCCGCCACCACCTAGTAAATTAGCCTTATTCACATTTGTCGCAAGATTCAGTTGTATATTCACACGGTTGTCAAATGCTTTCTGGTTGACGTTGAAACGCATACTATATTCTTCACGTCCATTCTCACGACTCAAACCTGCAAGATTTCTGTAGTTCAGACTCGCACGATAAGTTGTCTGCTCAGTTCCCCCCGACAAGGCCAGGTTGTGATTATGAGAAAGGTTATCATGATTGATCAATCCGTCAAAGAAATCTGTGTTGCTTCCAAAATCCTCCTGATCAAGCGCTCCGGAATTAATCTTTTCGCGAAATTCTGCTGCAGTAAGGAAATCCGGTCTATTTTGAAGGTACTCCTTCCTCACATAAGAAGAATAATCAATTGTCGGCGGCCCTGTTTTACCCCGTTTGGTGGTAATCAGAATTACCCCGGCGTTGGCACTTGTACCATAAATCGCAGCACCGGAACCATCCTTTAGGATATCTACAGAGGCGATATCGTCTTGTTGCAACAGATCAGGATTACCTCCAGGGATACCATCAATTACATACAACGGAGCCCCACTGCCCTGTGTGGTTACTGCTCCCCTCAATTGCACCTGCACGGATGAGTTCGGGTTAGAACCTCCTGGACGTGACAACTGCAGACCTGCAACTTTACCTTGGATTAAATCCAGTGGGTTCCTTGCACCACTCTGCCGGAAATCTTCTGTACCTACGTGAGCCACCGCGGAAGTCACTTCCTTTTGCGACAGGTTACCATAACCGACGGCCACGACTTCTACATTCTCCAGCGTTGTACTTTCCGGATCCAGCTTGATGTCCATTGTCTTCTGCTCGCCAACAACCACTTCCTTTGCTTTATACCCCACAAAAGTGAACGTGATAATAGAAGTACTGCTGGACACTTTAATAGAGAATTTACCACTAGCATCTGTGGAAACTCCGGTCGGCTGACCTTTGATCTTTACACTTACACCGGGCAGAGGTAAATTCTTCTCATCTTTTACGACACCGGTAACGGTAATCTCCTGGGACTTGAAGTTTGAAATGGTTCTGATAGGACTCGGCATTACTTTCAGGTTTGCAGCTTCCAGGCTCGTGGCATTTAATCCCAGGGCAACAAACATCAGACTGGCCGATAAAGCCGAACCTGGCCTTATGAACTCAGTTAGTCTTCGTTTCATCATTGTTCTTTAGGTTATATAATTGGAAATTTGTAAAATACATGTGTTCAGGGCAGGGGAATTGCCTTTGTTGTGGTGGTTTAGGGGCTATTTGGATAGACATCAATAAATAATAAAACGTTTTAGTTTTTCATCCCAAACAATGCAGTACCCGATATCAATCAATCTAAATTTTCTGAAGGATGATCCATTCCGGCCCCCTTTATTTAGGGGGAAACAACAAGGCCTGAGATGGCTATTATTACCATAGTTTGTACAAAAACAGAAATTGTTCCTCATTGTTTTGAAAAAAAATAAATAAGTCGGAGAAACTTCAAATAATTGCTATAAATGGAAGCCTAGTAAATTTAGGATCAAGCGTTTAGGGAATTCATTTTTTTTAACACAAAAAGCATAAAACCGAACGTTAAAAGATCAATATCACATAATATTGATCACAAAAATGATGATCAGATAATTTTGATGTTTTCACTCGCTACCCATTCTATCATTTCTAAATTTCATACTGTTAATACACAGCATTAAATTAATCTATATCATTAAACAACAAAAACACTTTAGATTTACGAAAGAAAATAATTACACTAAAGAGGGCGTAATGAAACAAAAATAGCTTTCACATATCAGTAATTTCATCATACTTAAATACAATCCACACCATGTGACCAATTCGTGCAGCCCACCATCTGCCGCTTGGATCTTTTTTCTATCTTTGAAACTCAAAACACACCTATCCAATTCAATGAAAACAAACCAGGTCGCTTTAATTGTACACAGCTGTGACCGCTATCAGCTGCTTTACCGGGCCTTTGGTTATTTTTTCAATAAATACTGGGATTCTGATGTTGCTGTCAACTGTTATTTTGCCACTGAAGAACTGAGCGTTTCGCTCGAAAACTTCAGCAACATCCAGTCTGGCAAAGGAGAATGGAGCGACAGGCTTTCAAAATTACTGGATCTTGTGGAAGAAGAGTACATCATCTATCTTCAGGAAGACATGTGGCTAAGTAAACCTGTGAGCGGAAAAGCAATGGCAGAGCTCATTGAACTATCCATTGCCAACCAATGGAAACAGGTAAAGCTCAACTCTTCTGAAGTTTTTAAAACGCAACAAAGTGACCTTTTCCTGGAAGGGCTTAACCTTAGTCTCCTCGACAATCAGGCGAGTGGCTTCCTAATGTCGCACCAGGCCACGCTTTGGAACAAAGCTTTCCTGAAACAACAACTTCTTCCTGGAGAACACCCCTGGAGAAATGAAAGGAAGGGGACCAAAAGATTGAAAAAGCTGAATCCTGAAATTTACCACATCGATCTTTTCTGCGAAAATGGCCACCTGCCCAACCACAAAAACCAGGACGATCAAATCAGCAGCGCCTATAGTACCGTCTCCCAAAATGCCACGCTAAACGATAGGGCATTGCCATTCATCCAGATGCTCAAAGCCGATCCTCAACAAGCACAATATGGTCAGCAACTACAACACCAATACGACCAACAGATCACTCATGATGGTAAGCCAAAACCATTGAAAAAAGACATCTTCAAAAAGATCAAAGACTGGGTTAAAGGAAAATAAATCCTGCACTAATTTTTGAAATGCAAAAATTGCGCATTTTTTTTTTGCACGAAAATAAGCTCCACCAACTGCCATTGTCAATTGAAAATCCGGATGTCATCCCCCAGCAGAGAGACAATACACAAAACCCTCATAACGAACAGGTTAAACATTTTCATTTCCATCAGAAAAAGATAAAAGCATTCCCAACCACACTTACAACAACCGTCATTAAAACATTTAAAACGCGATAAGGCGAACAGTACAGTACAGGATGGGAATAAAAAAGGGGTTCTCTACCTTGCTCGCAATACCATCTGTCCTCCTATTGCAAACACCAAATAACCGGGTGGTAAAAACCAAATTTTAAATGTTATGAAAGAACAATTACTAAGTAATTTTCAGAAAGGGTCTGTAATGCTCTTTTTGTATTTCTGCTTATGGGTCAGCGCGGCACACGCTCAAAGTCCGAGGATAAGTGGAAAAGTAACTGATGCAGCCGACGGCGGCCCACTACCCGGCGTCTCTATCAAAGTGAAAGGCAGCCAGAAAGGTGGCATCACCGACGTCAATGGTGCCTTCACCATCGAAGCTGCCAAAGGCGCCGTACTTATCTTTAGCTACATCGGCTATACCCCTAAAGAAGTCACCGTTGCAGAGCAAGCCAGCATAAATGTATCCCTCTCCGCGCAGAACGACCAGCTCAGTGAAGTGGTCGTTATCGGATATGGAACGAGACAAAAGAAAGATCTAACCGGATCGGTAGCCTCATTAAGCTCCGCCCAGGTAAAAGACCTGCCGGTTGCCTCTGTGGAGCAAAAGATGATCGGTCAACTGGCCGGTGTACAAATCAGCTCCCCTACCGGCGCCCCGGGTGGTGGTACCACTATGAAAATCAGGGGATCCGGATCTATAGGTGCTGGCGACGGCCCATTGTATGTCATCGATGGATTTGCAATCACCAACACCGCCGGACAGGATTATAATCCGCTGAACACCCTCAGTCCCGACAATATTGAGAGCGTCAACGTATTGAAAGACGCTTCCTCAACCGCAATTTACGGTTCCAGGGGAGCCAACGGCGTGGTCATGATCACCACCAAAAAAGGTAAAAAAGGACCTCCGGTTGTAACCGTCAACAGCTACATCGGCAGTCAGGTGATCCCTCAGAAAGGTCGTCCACAAGTTTTGAACGGCGCGGAGTATGCCCAGTTTCAAAAAGAAATCAGAGAAGATGCCGCCAGGTATCAGGGAAGGATCCCTACAGATGCAGACATCCCCGAAGCCTACAGAAATCCAGCCCAGTACGGTGAAGGAACCAACTGGTATGATGCAGTGCTGCAAACAGCAATGCAGAACAACATCGACGCCAGCGTTCGTGGGGGATCAGAAAACACTCGCTACTCGTTTTCCCTCGGCCGTCTCTCGCAGGAAGGAACCATCAGGTACACTGACTATGAACGCTATAGCATTCAGGCAAACTTCGAATCCGACCTGAGCAAGAAAATTAAAGTCGGCATGAGCCTCTCCCCTACAGCAAGCACACAGGTGCGAAATTCCTTTGAAACGGGACAGCGCGACATCCTGACCAGAACACTTTGGTTAAGTCCAATTGTGCCCATCACCGATGCAAACGGCAACAGGACGGTATTCATTACCTCCCCAGGAGCCATCGGCGCCGGTAACCCGCTCAACACACTTGAATTTGCAAGCACCAAAGCAAAATACTTCCGCGGACTGGCTACAGGATTTGCAGAGTACCAGCCCATCGAAGGACTGAAAGTGAAGTACAGCCTGAATGTGGACTATGTCAACAACAACAACTTTGTCTTCAGACCTAACTTCGTTATCGGTGAAACCGGCAACCAGAATCCAAACCTTTCCATACCCAACTCCAGTACTGCCTATTCCGGCAGCACCAACTGGCTTTCTGAGCTGACTGCCACGTACGACAAACAGCTTGGAAAAGACCATCACATCAACGCCCTGATCGGATATACCGCACAGGAAGAACGTGGCGAAGGGTACAACTTTAACGCCACCAACTATGGCGATAACCTCGTGGAAACCATCAACGCCGCAACACTGCTCAATGGACAGGGTGCCGGCATAGACAAGTGGTCCTTGCTGTCCTACCTGGGCCGTATCGACTACGCCTACAAAGGAAGATATCTCTTCACGGGTACACTGCGTACAGATGGATCCTCACGTTTTGGCTCAGCTAAGCGATACGGATTGTTCCCATCTGCAGCTTTTGCGTGGCGGGTATCAGAAGAAGCCTTCCTGAAAGACAGCAAATGGTTGAGCGACCTGAAATTCAGGACCAGCTTTGGTCGCGCGGGGAATTTTAACATCGGCAACTACCGCTATGCAGCATCGATCACCAGCGCCAACTACTCTTTCGGTGGCCAGCTGGCCAACGGACGTGCAGCAGGCTCCATTGCCAATGATGAGCTGACCTGGGAAAAGTCAGACTCCTTCGACATCGGCTTTGACCTGGGTATCCTGAATAACCGCATCAGCTTTACTGCCGACTACTACAACAGGCTTACCTATGCCATGCTTTATGATTCTGAGGTGCCCCTGTCGTCGGGTTTTTCCAACGCCCTCATCAATGAAGGTGAAGTACGCAATACTGGTTTCGAATTCTCCATCAACTCCGAAAACATCAAAGGTGCTTTTAACTGGAACACCAACTTTAACATCAGCTTCAACAGAAACAAAGTCGTTTCCCTGAACTACAAAAATGACCCGATATACAGTGGCCGCAGTGGCGAAGGCAACTTCACCCATAAGACAGAAGTAGGAAAACCGCTGGGCCAATTCTTCGGCTTCGTCGTGGATGGCGTATACAGAGATCAGGCTGATCTGGACAGTTCCCCTAAACACAGCTCTTCCATCGTCGGATCCGCAAAATATAAAGACGTGGACGGCAACGGCATCATCGAAGCGGTGAAAGATTTTGACGTCATCGGCAGCCCGCAGCCCGACTTCATCTACGGGATCACCAACAACTTCAACTACAAAAATTTCGACCTCAGCATTCTGTTGGTAGGCTCCCAAGGCGGACAGCTGATGAAAACTGCGAACGAGTTCCTTACAAACATTGATGGTGTATTCAATGTCGACCGCAAGGTGCTCAACAGATGGAGATCTCCTGAAAACCCTGGTGATGGCGTAACACCAACCACCAATGGCGGCCGCACCCTCTACCGGGAGGTCAACAGCTCCTGGATTGAAGATGCCGATTACCTGAAAATTCAAAACATCACTTTAGGATACAATTTCACACAGAAGTTCATCACAGAATCTAAATTCATCAAAAACCTGCGCATGTATGCAAGCGTCCAGAACCTGGTCACCTTCACCAACTACAGCGGCGCCAACCCGGAAGCCACCACCGCAAACTCTGGTGTATTGACGCCGGGTCGCGACTTTGTAAGCTACCCGCTGCCAAGGGTGATGACTTTCGGTCTCAACATGACTTTCTAATCTTAAAATGAAACACAACATGAAAAAATACACTAAATATATCTGCCTTTCCCTGCTAGGAATCAGTCTTTCCATCTCGGGATGCAAAAAGAATTTACTGGAACAACCCTCAGAATCAGAACTGAATGGTGCCAGCTGGTGGCGCACAGAAGCCGACCTGAAACAGGGCGTTGTAGGTGCCTACCGTACCCTCCGCGACCTGGGCTTGCTGAACTATTGGATGTTTGGTGAAATGAGGTCCGACAATACCACCTTTCAATACAATCCACCGGAACGCGGACAGGAAAACCGGGAGTTTGTCGACCAGTTTCAGCTGAACTCTACCAACACACTCCTGCAAGGATTCTGGCAGCAGAGTTACAACGGAATTGCGCGCTGCAATGATGTGTTGGACCACGTCGACCGCATTCCGATGTCCGACCAGGCAAAAAACCAGGCCATCGGTGAAGTGAAAACACTACGCGCATTTCATTATTTTAACCTTGTCAGGCAGTTTGGCCCGGTACCATTACGTCTGGACGTTGTCAAAGTTCCTGCGGACGCACAGTCCAAAGGACGCGCCCCGGTAGAAGAAATATACACCCAGATTATCGCTGACCTTACTGATGCTGCAGAAAAACTGCCAGCTGTCGGGGATTACGCAGCAGCCGACAAAGGCCGTGTAACCAAGGGTACTGCCAATGCCATCCTCGGTGAGGTGTACATGACCCAGAAGAAGTTTGGCGATGCCCTAACCGCACTCAGAAAGGTAACCGGATATACCTTAATGGGTACCTATGCCAGCATTTTTACACCCACCAACAAGAATAACACAGAATCGGTCTTTGAAATACAATACCTGGGCTCGGTGCCAGACCTGGCCAGCAACTTCCTGTACCAGTTCGCACCTTTCAATTCAGGGAACGTGGTCACACAAGATCCGGGAACCAACCTCAACTATAACTCCGGATGGAATACCCCTACAGCGGACCTCATTGCGGCATACGAGCCTGGTGATGTTAGAAAGGACGTCTCCCTTGCGGAAGGTTTCACCAATGGAGGAACATTTACCGCGGCACCATACATCAAAAAGTACAATTATGGTTTTGTCCAACCCGGACAAACCAATGTCAACTTTCCCATCATCCGGTATGCAGATGTGACATTGATGATTGCAGAATGTCTAAATGAGCAGGGCTTCGTCGCCAATGGTGAAGCTTTCAACCTGTTAAATGCCTTGAGACTACGCGCAGGTCTGGGTGCTAAAACCTCCGGGAACCCGATCCCTGCCCTGAACGTAACTTCCCAACAAGCCTTCAGGGAGGCCATCTACCACGAACGCCAGGTGGAACTTGCCTTTGAAAACCACAGATGGTATGACCTGGTACGCACAGGAACAGCTGTAGCGGTCATGAATGCACACGGACAAAGGGAAATTGCCCTGAAACCAACTACCATTCCTGCCGGCTCTTATCAGGTAACCGAAAACAAATTGCTGCTGCAGATTCCTCAGCGCGAAGTGAACCTGGACAATCTGAGCCAGAATCCATTGTAAAATGGTACAGTTGAAATGAGCAGGTAGCTCAGGTTAATTAAAAAGCGAT
>NZ_ABCM01000026.1 GCF_000170795.1 Pedobacter sp. BAL39 | reverse complement strand
CGGTAACCGTCACAGTGAATGATCAACCAACTGTTGCCGATATTACAGTTGCTGATGATGTAATCTGTGCAGGAGGTAGCTCAACGCTGACCGCATCAAGTGCAATCACTGGGGCAAGATTTACCTGGTATAGCGATGCGACTTTAACTAATGTAATTTCTACCAATGCTACCCTTACCGTAAGCCCAGCTGCTACCACTACATATTATGTAAGATTGACGAATGTTTCCGATTGCTTCACTGCCGGTAAAGCAGTAACGGTAACCGTGAATGACCAACCAACCGTTGCCGACATCACGGTTGCAGATGATGTAATCTGTGCAGGAGGTAGCTCAACGCTGACCGCATCAAGTGCAATCACTGGGGCAAGATTTACGTGGTATAGCGATGCGACTTTAACTAATGTAATTTCTACCAATGCTACCCTTACCGTAAGCCCAGCTGCTACCACTACATATTATGTAAGATTGACGAATGTTTCCGATTGCTTCACTGTCGGTAAAGCAGTAACGGTAACCGTAAACGACCAGCCGACACTTGCCGACATCACAGTTGCAGATGATGTAATTTGTGCCGGGGGTAGCTCAACGCTAACTGCATCAAGTGCCATAACAGGTGCGAGATTTACCTGGTACAGCGATGCAGCTTTATCTAATGTGATCTCCACCAATGCAACGCTAACTGTAAGTCCTTCAACAACTACTACTTACTACGTAAAACTTACCAATGTTTCAGATTGCTTCACTGCCGGTAAAGCGGTAACAGTAACCGTGAACGACCAACCAACCGTTGCCGACATCACGGTTGCAGATGATGTAATCTGTGCCGGAGCTAGCTCAACACTAACTGCATCAAGTGCCATAACAGGAGCGAGATTTACCTGGTATAGTGATGCAGCTTTAACCAACGTGATCTCTACCAATGCTACCCTTACAGTAAGCCCATCGGCAACAACTACATATTATGTAAGATTGACCAATATTTCCGATTGCTTCACTGCCGGTAAAGCAGTAACGGTAACAGTAAACGACCAACCTACACTTGCCGACATCACGGTTGCGGACAATGTGATTTGTGCAGGAGCTAGCTCAACGCTAACTGCATCAAGTAACATAACAGGAGCGAGATTTACCTGGTACAGCGATGCAGCTTTATCTAATGTAATCTCCACCAATGCAACGCTAACCGTAAGCCCTTCAACAACTACTACTTATTACGTCCGACTTACCAACGTTTCCGACTGCTTCACTGGTGGTAAAGCGGTAACGGTAACCGTGAACGACCAGCCAACCCTAGCTGATATTACAGTTGCTGATGATGCGATTTGTGCCGGAGGTAGTTCAACGCTTACTGCATCAAGTGCTATAACAGGAGCGAGATTTACCTGGTACAGCGATGCAGCTTTATCTAATGTAATCTCCACCAATGCAACGCTAACCGTAAGTCCTTCAACAACTACTACTTATTACGTCCGACTTACCAACGTTTCCGACTGCTTTACTGGTGGTAAAGGGGTAACTGTCACAGTGAATGACCAACCAACCGTTACCGACATCACAGTTGCTGATGATGCAATTTGTGCAGGAGGTAGCGCAACGCTAACTGCATCAAGTGCCATAACAGGAGCGAGATTTACCTGGTACAGCGATGCAGCTTTATCTAATGTAATCTCCACCAATGCAACGCTAACTGTAAGTCCTTCAACAACTACTACTTACTACGTACGACTTACCAACGTTTCCGACTGCTTCACTGGTGGTAAAGCGGTAACCGTCACAGTGAATGACCAACCAACCGTTGCCGACATCACAGTTGCAGATGATGTAATCTGTGCAGGAGCTAGCTCAACACTTACCGCATCAAGTACGATCGCCGACGCCAAATTTATGTGGTATAGCGACGCGGCTTTAACCAACGTAATCTCTACCAATGCTACCCTTACAGTAAGCCCAGCTGCTACCACCACATATTATGTAAGATTGACTAATGTTTCCGACTGCTTCACTGCCGGTAAAGCGGTGACGGTAACAGTAAACGACCAACCTACACTTGCCGACATCACGGTTGCCGACGATGTGATTTGTGCCGGAGGTAGCTCAATGCTAACTGCATCAAGTGCCATAACAGGAGCGAGATTTACCTGGTACAGCGATGAAGCATTGTCTAATGTGATTTCAAATACTGCGACCCTGGCAGTAAGCCCATCAACGACAACTACATACTACGTTAGATTGACTAATGCTTCGGGTTGTTTCACCGGTGGTAGAGCGGTTACGGTAACAGTGAATGACCAACCAACCGTTGCCGACATCACAGTTGCAGATGATGTAATCTGTGCTGGGGGCAACTCAACGCTAACTGCATCAAGTAATATAACAGGAGCGATATTCACCTGGTACAGCGATGCAGCTTTATCTAATGTAATCTCCACCAATGCAACGCTAAACGTAAGTCCTTCAACAACTAGTACTTACTACGTAAAACTTGCCAATGTTTCCGATTGCTTCACTGCCGGTAAAGCGGTAACCGTCACAGTGAATGACCAACCAACCGTTGCCGATATCACAGTTGCAGATGATGTAATCTGTGCGGGAGCTAGCTCAACACTTACCGCATCAAGTACGATCGCCGACGCCAAATTTACTTGGTATAGCGATGCTGCTTTATCTAATGTGATCTCAACCAACGCTACGCTAACAGTTAGCCCATTAACAACGACCACCTACTATGTAATCTTGACTAATGCTTCGGATTGTGCTACGCCGGCCAAAGCGGTGACTGTTACTGTACATGCGCTACCTGCCGCTGCAAATGTGTCAACAACACAAAACGCATTTTGCACAGGTGGAAGCAGCATCCTTATATCTTCAGTTGCGTCAGGAAACCAATGGTTTTTAAATAATGTACTCATTCAGGGTGCCACTTCAAATACTTATGAAGCCAAAGCTGCTGGAGTTTATTCGGTAAGGGTAACCAATGCAAATGGCTGTTTAAGTCCGGTATCGAACAACATCACTGTAACTGAGGTTTCGTATCCTTCAAAGCCTACAATCACCGAGGGAACCCAGGTTGTACTTTGTGAAAGTCAATCTGTGACATTAACTTCATCTGCACCTACAGGCAATCAGTGGTTCAAAAACGGCGTTCTGATTCCTGATGCAACTAATCAGCAATACATCGCCACTGAAGCCGCCAACTATACCGTTACCACAAAAAATACGACTGGTTGCGAAAGTGAAGCGTCTGCGGCCACAGAGCTGAACATCAATCCTGCTCCTAAAGGTTTTAATGATGTGATCAACAGCCTTACCTGCGGACAATCGTCTTTCAGTTATCATTTGCAGAATGACAACATCAATGTGATTTCAAAAGGTGGAAACGCATTGCCTGCATCATTTAGCTGGACAGTGAGCTCCACAATGTCAGGTGCAGAAAACGGTAGTGGGGATGAGATCAATGCAACGTTGATCAATACCACAAATCAACCACAGCAGGTAATTTATACCGTCACACCAAGAGGCATAAATGGTGGTTGCCAGGGAGCGCCATTTACTATTACGGTAACGGTTCCGGTATGTTTAGACATTTCCATTGTTAAGGCGGCAGACCGCAGCAGCATTGCAGAAGTCGGCGACCGGATCAATTACACGATTACTGTAACCAATAATGCCAATGCAAGTCACCATGATGTGGTTGTTGCTGATCCAATGCTTGGAGGTACGCTGTCTCGACCAAGAGGGGACAATGGCAATCGGATTTTGGAGCGTAATGAGACCTGGACTTACACAGGTTCTTATGTCATCAAACAGGCTGACCTTGACAATAACGGTTTGCCATTGATCAACTCTGGGAAAATTGTCAATGTTGCTTCTGTAGTTTCAGCAGAATATACCACACCAAAATCTGCTACTGCTGAGGTCGCCATCCGGACTAATCCGGCCATCACCCTGGTGAAATCGGGAATGCTCAAAAGAGATCTCAAAACAATTGCTTATACATTTATCATCACCAATGCTGGTAATGTGACACTTAAGAACCTGGAGCTGCAGGATGCTAAATTGGCGCCCCTTACCGTATCTCCAGCAGTAATTGCGCCCGGAGCATCGGTAGTGGTTACTGCAGATTACACCATTACAGATGAAGAGAAGAGAACAGGAAATGTTCGCAACACCGCAACTGCAACAGGTTACACCAATACAGGAATCATGGTCTCAGATGTATCAGGTACCGATGCAACGAACGATACACCAACGGATCTGGATATTTTAAGATATCCTACCGCAATAGATGATTTCGCAAGGACAAAAGCTGATGTGAAGGTGGAAGTTCCGGTAGTGAATAATGACCTTCCTAGCCTTTTCCCACTCGATGCTTCCACAATAGATATCATCATGCAGCCATTAAACGGAATTTTGGAAATCAATCCGGATGGCAGAGTGGTGTATATTCCTAATAAAGGCTTCTCCGGGAAGGACACTTTTACGTATAAGATATATGATGAAAATGGTTTGCCATCTAATACGGCTACAGTGACGGTCACTGTGGCACCACCGGATCTAGATATCCCTAATACTTTCACACCAAATGGTGATGGTAAGAATGATACTTTCCAGATCAAAGGAAGAGAAAATTATGATACTATAGAACTTGCCATCTTCAACAGATGGGGGGACGAAGTATATCGGAATAAAAATTATAAAGATGAATGGGATGGGGCGGGCCTGAATGAGGGTACTTATTTCTATGTCATCAAATTGAAAAAGGGTAGTGTGGAGGAATCCCGCAGAAGCTGGATATTGTTAAAAAGATAAAAAATGAAAAGTTTACGTTTGTGCTTACTGGTATGTCTCTTCTGCGCTTTGTGCAGCAGGACCAGTGCGCAGCAAAATATTCAATTCACTCAATATGTATTCAATAGTTTAAGTATCAATCCTGCATATGCAGGTTATAAAGAGGAATGGTTTGCTCAGCTTGCGCTCCGTGCACAATGGGTGGGAGTAGAAGGTGCACCACAAACGGCATCTGCTTCCTTAGATGGAATACTGGATCCCCGCGACCGGAGGATGGGGCTTGGAGTGCAGGTTTCTTCGGATAAAATAGGACCACAGTCTGCCGCCTCAGCAACAGTAAATTATGCTTACCGATTGCAGCTGGATCAGGATGACACCAAGAGGCTTAGTTTTGGTTTGGGAATAGGTGTAGCACAGTATAGCATTAAAGGAGAACTCCTGACTACCTATGATCCTGATGATGTTGCAGTTCCTGTGGGTAATGCAAGCAACCTGGTGCCAGACCTTCGACTTGGCATATTCTATAATACTGATTTCTGGTATTTTGGTTTATCTGTGCTCGATGCATTCTCCGGTTCGAACAGAAACCAGACCATCAGCTCAAACGCTTCTATGAACATCATCCGCAGTCGCCATGCCTACCTTATGGGAGGAACATTGATCAATGTGAACCCAGATTTCAGGCTAAGGCCAAGCATACTGATTAAAGATGATTTGAAGGGGCCTACCAGCGTGGACTTTAACGTCATGACAATTTTCAGTGATAAGATCTGGCTGGGCGCATCGTACCGGACAGGGCTTAGTTTGTGGAAGACGGGATACCAAAGCAATAATCTGGGCAAGCAGAATTCTATATCGGGAGTCGCACAGGTTTATGTAAGTGAACGTTTCCGCATCGGTTATTCTTATGATCATGTAACCAGCCAGCTCGGTAGTAACCAGAATGGTTCTCATGAACTGACCATGGGGCTTACTTTTGGAAGGGTCCCAAGAGCGATGATCTGTCCGAGAGTTTTCTAAATATCATGATGATATTCTCAATTAATATGATATATTAGTTGAGACCTTTTTCAACACCTCATGTTCGACGAGCTAAATAAGTACAAAAAGAGCGGAAACTTTTTCTTCAGGGCTACTGATAGTCTAACTGAAGTATCTAATGTTCCTGCAAATAGATATGGCGTTTATTTGGTTTATGCGTTATGCAAAGGAAGGGTAGAACTTATTTATATCGGACGTTCGGGAGTTCCGCCGA
This sequence comes from Pedobacter sp. BAL39, assembly GCF_000170795.1. Taxonomy (GTDB): domain Bacteria; phylum Bacteroidota; class Bacteroidia; order Sphingobacteriales; family Sphingobacteriaceae; genus Pedobacter. The sequence goes on along the minus strand of NZ_ABCM01000026.1, from coordinate 68,198 downwards.
AAGATCAGCAACCTGCGGCCAAAGCAAAAAATATAGTTGATTTGAAAAGAGACATCATTGATGGTCTTCAATTTGGAGAGACGGAAAGGAAAAATGCCTGGCCGATCCAGATGATGGTGGAGGACATTGACGCATTGCATGTCCATTGGTATGTCACAGTCGATAAAAAGAATGATGACCTTCCATCATACATGAGAACTAAAATCATGCAGATCTATCAAAGCATTTACGGGAAACGTCCACGTTGGAATTCCGGTATCTGATCCGTTAAGAGGATTACTATAAATAGTTAAGGGATTTACAATAAATAATTGACGGCCTTAAGGGACATATACAGTTTTGATATTTACAAATTCCTTAATGCCAAAAGCGCCAAGTTCTCTGCCATATCCGGACTGATTGATGCCTCCAAACGGCAATCTCGGGTCTGATTTCACCAGGCTGTTGACGAAACAAGATCCTGCCTGCAGCATGGTTGCAGCAATCTGTTCTCCGCGGGCAATGTCCTTCGTAAATACTGCTGCTCCCAAGCCAAAAGGACTGTCGTTCGCAATTTTTATCGCCTCTGCTTCATCCTTTGCGGAAATGATCAGCGCCACGGGGCCAAAGAGTTCCTCTTCATAAGCAGGCATACCCTTTTTGATGCTTTTGAGTATGGTAGGTTCATAGAATGCGTGTTTGCCTTTGAACTTCGGGATTTTTCCACCAAGAATACATTTTGCACCCGCCTTTATGTTGTCGAGCACCTGCTGGTGGAGCTCATCTCTCAGGTCTTTGCGCGCCATCGGTCCAAGGTCAGTCTTTTTATCAAATGGATCTCCGGTAACCTTCTCCTGCATTTTACTTTTGAAGATGCGGATGAAATCTTTTTCGACTTCCCTGACAACAATGAAACGTTTTGCAGCGATGCAGCTCTGCCCATTGTTGATCAGCCTGCTCTGTGCACAGACTGTCGCCGCCAGTTCCAGATCAGCATCGGCAAGTATAAGATAGGGGTCACTTCCGCCAAGTTCTAAAACGGTCTTCTTCAACCTGAAACCCGCTTCTTTAGCCACCTGCTGTCCGGCATTGGTACTGCCCGTCAGGGTAACCGCCTTTACATCAGGGTGGGCGATAACCTTGTTGACCAGTTTGCTGCTGATGAGCAGCACCCTGAATGTGTTTTTTGGAAATCCGGCATCGGCGATCAGGGCTTCGACCGCAAGCGCACATCCGGTTACATTGGAAGCGTGCTTCAGCAGTGCAACATTTCCTGCCATCAATGCCGGGGCTAGAAACCTGAACAATTGCCATAGTGGAAAATTCCAGGGCATAATGGCGAGTACGACGCCTAATGGCTGGTAGCTCACATAACTCTTTGATGCTTCGGTTGCGATCTGTTCATCTTCTAAGAAATCAACGGCATGATCCGCGTAATAATCACACACTGCAGCACACTTCTCAATTTCTGCTACGGCATCCTTCAATGGTTTACCCATTTCTTTGGCCATCAATACCGACAAAGGTACTTTGCGCTGCAACAATAGAGTAGACGCCTGCTTCATGAACGCGGACCTTTCTGTAAAAGCCGTTTCTTTCCAGGACAGCCAGGCTATATTTACTTTGTCAATTTTACGAAGGATCTCTTTTTGAGAGTCTTCTTTGTATGTTTTGATAATTTTTCCATTAACGGGATTGATTGACTGGAGGCTCATAACAACGTTTATGTGATAACACTTATCATGGCTTGAGGTTTTCCTTTATGAAAACTAAGGGGTTGTAAAATCTAAGGTTGAGCTGCTCTTTATTCATAGTCAACCAGCTGGCACAGCCATAGTCGTCAAAACGTTTACGGATCTCCAGGTGCAAATGGTGGTAATCGCCGCCATATTTCTTCGATTCCTGTACCGTAAACAACCTGGCAAGCTTGACATTTTCATTTACCTGCTGACCAGGAGATACATATACTTCTTTGAGGTGTTTATAAGAACTGAATACAGTATTGCCATCTTTCAACTGATGTCTGACGACTACCGTTTTTTGGTTTTCGCCCAGATGAATGGAGCATACTATGCCCTTCGCCATGGCATAAACACCTACCAGCTTTCCTTCAGGCTTCGAGGGATTCATGTCTACAGCAGTGTGGATATGCCCCTTATAAAAGCTGTCGCGATGATCCCCAAAAATGCTCACCACACGGATCTGTCTGGGGTCTTTACGATTTGCTACCTTAAATGGAAGAAACCAATTTTCAGCAGTGGCCCCCGGGGCTGTATTGATGTAATAAGGCTTCCACCTATCTTTGTCATTCTCAATTGTGGGTGGTGAAAATGGCTTAAAGAAAAGAAACAACAGGACATTGAACGAGAGTACTTTGGCTAACATGCAGAATGAAGTTAAATGATGGATGATAGGTTAATAAACGTTTACAATGTGATTATAGTGTAGATGGAATTCCCTGAATCCTCTTCAACGCCAACAGATAGCCAAAATGACTGCCTTCATGAAATGGTAAAAAATAGATGGCTTCATCCATGGAATTCAGCGCTACGCCATACCTGCTCGTCCATGCACTATAATTATCAAATTTTTTCGCAGTTACATCCAGCTCCAGTTGCTCGATGGTGCTGATGAAATGTGCAAAGATGTAGTCAATTTTTTCTTTAGATATCGGTCCGGAAGGTTTGGAGCCTGGCTTGTAGTTTTCAATAAATTCCATGCTGACCAGGGGAGGCTGACCCGCACGTAGATAACAGATGCCCTGTTGTGCGGCGATCAGGTGGCCCACATTCCAGATGATGTTATTGTTGAAGCCTTCCGGAATGAAATTTAGCTGTTCTTCGGTAAGTCCTTCTACAAGTTTAAGGATGGTCTGTCGAATCTTTTTTACGGTGAGTATCTGGTTGGATATGGTATCGGTCATGATGTAGGGATAAAAGATCAATAAATTTTATGTTAGCTAAAATAGGTGTTAATTTTTATGAAAATGAAACGTTTTTTGAAAATCGCGACTTCATTTTTAAAAATAAATAAGTTCGCTTTTTGGTCGCCAGCGCCATCTATTGCAGTTCTTTGTCAAACTTATATCAGACTTTCGCCGGCCGATAGGTTTTCCGGTAACAATTAATAAAAACCCTGAATTTTTGGAGTATTATTTGTTAATGTATTGTATTTTTGCACAAAAATTCAGATTAAATGACTCGTACGAATAGTAATTCAGAAAAAACGACGGATGTAGTGTTGATTGGAGCAGGTATCATGAGCGCAACTTTAGGGATGTTGCTGAAAAAACTGCAGCCTGATATTACCATTGAGATTTTTGAAAGACTAGATGTGGCAGCAGCGGAAAGCTCTGATGCATGGAACAATGCCGGTACAGGACACTCGGCATTTTGTGAACTGAACTACACGCCGCAGATGCCGGATGGTTCCGTAGAAACTAAAAAGGCCGTTGCCATTGCAGAGTCCTTTGAGGTATCCAAACAATTCTGGTCCTTTTTAATTGAAGAAAAACTCATCACTGATCCGGATACTTTCATAAAGAGCATTCCCCACATCAGCTTTGTATGGGGTGATGAAAACGTGAATTTTTTACGCCAGCGTTATGATAAGCTGAGTAGCTGTCATCTTTTCAAAGGGATGACTTATTCTGAAGATCCTGCAGTATTAAAGGGATGGATGCCGTTGGTCATGGACCAGAGAGCGGCCGATGAAAAGGTTGCTGCCACCCGCATGATGTTGGGGACAGACGTCAACTTTGGTGCGTTGACACGCATGATGTTCAATTATCTACAGCAGGACGACCGTGTGACGATGCACTTCAATCATGAGGTGAAAAAACTAAAAAAGAAAAACGGCCTTTGGGAGATCAAAGTTAAAGATGACAACAGTGGCAATAAACGTATCGTCAAAGCCAAATTTGTTTTCATTGGTGCTGGTGGGGGATCATTGCCTTTGCTAGAGAAATCTGATATCCCTGAAGGAAAGGGCTTCGGAGGTTTCCCGGTAAGCGGGCAGTGGCTGAAATGTATCAATCCTGAGGTGATCGAAAGACACGATGCCAAGGTATATGGAAAAGCTTCTGTTGGTGCACCACCAATGTCGGTACCACATCTGGACACCCGGATGATCGATGGCAAAAAGGCCTTACTTTTCGGTCCGTATGCCGGCTTCTCTACCCGTTTCCTAAAACATGGCTCGCTGTTGGACTTACCGCTATCGATTAAAGTCAATAACATACGTCCAATGATTTCTGCGGGGCTCGACAACCTTCCGCTAACCAAATACCTGATCAACCAGGTGAGACAATCACCTGACGACCGCATGGAGGCATTAAGGGAATACCTGCCGACAGCGAAAATTGAAGACTGGGAACTGGAGACCGCCGGGCAGCGTGTCCAGGTGATCAAAAAAGATGAAAAGCACGGAGGGATTCTGGAGTTCGGTACGGAAGTAGTTACTGCCGCAGATGGATCCATAGCTGCCTTGCTGGGTGCATCACCTGGTGCATCAACTGCCGTTTCCATCATGATCACTCTGCTGGAACGTTGTTTCGGTGACGAGTTGAAAACTGCGGACTGGCAGACGAAGCTGAAACAGATGATCCCTTCATATGGTCATACACTGGCTACTGACGAAGAATTGCTGAATGAAATCAGGTCAAATACCACATCAGTGTTAAAATTGAAATCATAAGCTTAAAAAAAGCAAACTTTTTGGTTGTTTTGATGATTATAACTATTCATATAAATCCATCAGAATGACTCAAGTAAAATCTTACGCGGCGCATCAGGCAGACAAGCCACTTGCGCCGTTTCAAATTGACCGTCGCGAGCCTGGCGCCGGCGATGTAGAAATAGAAATCCTTTATTGCGGTGTTTGTCACTCCGACATCCACACCGCAAGAAATGAATGGGGCGGAACCCAATACCCTGTTGTTCCCGGCCATGAAATCGTAGGAAAGGTCACCCGCGTCGGAAATGAAGTTTCAAAATTCAAAATAGGTGACACCGTTGGTGTAGGCTGTTTCGTTGATTCCTGCGGACATTGTGATAGCTGCAAGGATCACCAGGAGCAGTATTGCGAAAATGGGCATACACAGACCTACAATTCGCTTTCGCAAGACAAGAAAACAATTACATATGGTGGTTATTCCAGTCACATTGTGGTCACCCAGGACTTTGTTTTGAGCGTCTCTGATAAACTTCCACTGGAGAAAGTGGCACCTTTGCTTTGCGCGGGCATCACCACTTACTCACCTTTGAAATACTGGGGTGTGAAGGCCGGCGACAAGGTTGCTGTTGTCGGACTAGGGGGATTAGGACACATGGCTGTTAAACTCGCTGCTTCAATGGGTGCTGAGGTGACCATGTTGAGCCGTTCGCCTAAAAAAGCCAAAGATGCAAAGGAGCTTGGTGCCCATCATTTTGCACTGACTACTGAGAAAGAAACCATGGAAGGCCTTGCCAATACTTTCAATTTTATCATTGATACAGTATCCGCAGAACATGATTACAATGAGTACCTTAAGTTGTTGCGTACGAATGGCGTAATGGTGCTGCTGGGAATTCCTCCAACTCCAAGTGACGTACAGGCGGTACACCTGGTAATGGGACGCCGTAGTCTGGTAGGTTCTTTAGTGGGAGGTATTAAAGAAACTCAGGAGATGCTGGATTACTGTGCAGAACATAACATTACATCTGATGTAGAGATGATCCGCATGGATCAGATCAACGAAGCTTATGAACGTACACTGAATGGCGATGTTCATTACCGTTTCGTGGTGGATATGAAATCTCTTTAACTACTCAGAAACCCGCAACGCTGGTTGGTTAAACTGAGAAAGAGCTGATTGTCGGAAGACAATCAGCTCTTTTGTTTCGGGCCGAATCCTGATCAAGGACAAACTCGTTTATATCTCGTAAGTAGATAGCTGGTTCGAAATAATTGGATAGTTGAAAGGTATTAACTAGATGGTTGAGTCCCAATAATTGGAGAACTGATCCGGTAAGGATCGCCGCATTGGGACTGGCAGCAAATCTGGCCTGATAAATGCTATTTAAATAATTCATCTCACCCCATTTACTTTAATTTAGATTATGCCTCGGTGGACAAAGATTATACTCTGGATATTTGCAGGTCTGGTTGGCCTGGTGTTTCTTGTTTTTGCGGGTCTAGCATTTTATGTAAACACGCATAAGAAAGACCTATTGGTCAGCATCACCAAACAACTCAACAAAAACCTCAATGGCAGCCTGACCATCGGAAGTATGGACCCAACCTTTCTGGGTGGGTTCCCCCGTGTTTCACTGAACCTTAAAAATGTGGTCATGAAAGATAGCTTGTGGGCAAACCATCACCACACATTGCTGGAGGCCAAGAATTTTGATGTTTCTGTGAATCCCCTGGCGCTGTTGAGCGGTACCATCGAAATTCGCAAAGTGGGCATCAACGACGCTACCATTTATCTATATACCGACACCAATGGCTATAGCAATACCTCCATTTTCAGGAAGAAAGATAAAAAGAAAAAGCCGGAGGCCGAAGAGGGCGGATCTGCTGCCGAGGTGAAAAAGTTTTCACTGGCGCGTGTCAATTTCGTGCTGGACAATCAGAAAGGGCATAAACTGTTTCAATTTGCTGTCGAAGAGCTTAAGGGAGATATGGACTATGGCTGGTCGGGATGGCAAGCTGACCTTAAATTGAAAACGATGGTGAAGAGCCTGGCCTTCAATACCCGCAGGGGAAGTTTCATCAAAGACAAATTGCTGGAGGGACCTTTCAAAATTAGCTTCGATGAAGATAAGGGTTTGATCAAGGTGAGTCCTAACCGCCTGAATATCGGTAAAGACCCTTTTATCATTGGGGCACAGTTTGACACCAGTAAAGAGAATACAGAGTTTACCATCAACATTCAGGCACCGGGGATACGCTGGAAGAATGCCGCTGCACTGCTGGCCCCAAACATCACCGAGAAGCTCAATATGTTTAACCTGGAGAAACCTATTGACGTGACCTGTGTGCTGTCCGGAAACATGGGCCCTGGTGGTGATCCTTCGATTGAGGTAAAGGCGAATGTGAAAGACAATGTGCTGGTTACTGTAGGAGGGAAGGTGGAGCACTGTAACTTCACAGGAGTTTTTACCAATAACTACATGAATGGGAAAGGATATACCGATGCCAATTCAGCGATTAAGTTATATAAGTTTGAGGGCAGCTATACGGATATCCCATTTTCAATTGATACAGCTTTCGTGGTGAACCTCGAACAGCCTGTGGCAACGGGAGTGTTCCGGTCTAAATTTGACATTTCAAAACTGAATAAAGCCATTGGCGAAGAAACACTGAAATTTAATAAAGGGCAGGCAGATGTGAAACTCTCGTATACGGCTGATATTGTCGATTTTAAGCTCAATAAGCCATTGTTAAAGGGTGTGGTAGACATCAGTAATGCCGACATTAGTTATGTGCCGAGAAAGCTTAATTTTAAGAATAGTGCGATCTCACTGAACTTTACCAGTACCGATTTATTTATCCGTAACATCAGGCTGCAAAGTGGAAAAAGCGTGGTGTATATGGATGGGAGCATTAAGAACTTTCTAAATCTTTATTACAATGCACCGGAAAAAATCCTGCTGAGCTGGCAGGTACGCAGTCCGGAACTGCACCTTGGAGAATTCCTTGGCTTTCTGTCCAGCAGGAAACCACAGCGTAAGGCAAAGAAAGGCTCTAAAAAGACGACATTGTCCGAAGACCTCAATAATGTTTTCGAACGCAGTATGGTCGATATGCACCTGAGGGTAAATAAGGTTTACTACAATAAATTCGCGGCGTCCGATGCAACCGCCGACTTGTTTCTTTCGGAAAATGGCATCGCGTTGAAGAACATCAGTGTGAAACATGGAGGTGGCTCATTGAAGCTGAACGGCAACATTTCACAGCAGGGATCTGTGAATCATTTCAACATCAATACCACCATCAGCAATGTAAATATCAGTAACTTCTTTTACTCTTTTGAGAACTTCGGACTGAAAAGCATCACTTCAAAAAACCTGAAAGGTTTTCTTTTCTCAAAAACAAATATGGCCGGCAGCATTACCGATCAGGGCAAGCTGGTATCCCGATCCCTGCGTGGGAACATCATTTTTGATGTCAAAAAAGGCGCACTGCTGAACTTTGACCCGATCAAGAATGTAGGTAAATTTGCTTTCCCTTTCCGCAACCTGGATGAGATCACATTTGAAAACCTGAATGGTAAGTTTGATGTACGTGGGGAGAAGGTCACCATCAATCCGATGCAGATCAACTCCAGTCTACTCAATATGGACGTCGCCGGGGTATACTCCATGGGCACGGGCACAAACATCATGGTTGATGTCCCTTTACGAAATCCGAAAAAGGATGAAGACCTCACCGACAAAAAGGAAATCAGGGAACGTAGAATGAAGGGGATTGTGCTGCACCTGCTGGCCACGGATGGCGAAGATGGGAAGATCAAAATCAAGCTCAGCAAAAACCGGACTAAGACAAAGTAGTACATTACTGAAAGGCAAAGTAATATAACCGCAATGGTGCTTGACTTCTAATGCTGATGACTTCTGATGTAAGCAGTTCTTATGGTGCTGATGACCGCTGCTGTTGTCAGCTTTTGTGATGCTGATTAAAAATTTATATTTTCGGCTTTCTCCTGATTACTATCGTAATTTTGTGTTCACATCAAAACTGATGAATTCTTATCAGTATCCGACAGGGAGCACCCTTGTCGGAAGGTGTCCGAAGTTTCGATTTTGAAAACGGGAAAAGATCATCAACCATTAGTACCGGGCAACCGATTAAGACCAAACCAAAATGAATAAGCCGATCCTTGTTTTAAAATTAGGCACCGCATCAATTACCACCGCAGGTGGTGAGCTGGATGAAGCGGTGATCAGCGACGTCAGCCGACAGGTTGCCGAACTTGCTAAAACGCATCACCTCATCCTGGTATCCTCCGGCGCCGTAGCTGCAGGAAAAAAATACCTGAAGAATTACAAAGGAAAGATCTCAGAGCGAAAAGCCGCAGCATCAATAGGAAATCCTTTATTACTCAATATCTACGCAAAACATTTTCTTCCACACGGCATTAAGATTGCCCAGAGCCTATGTGAAAGGCAACACTTTTCTAACCGCACTCAATTTCTCCAATTGAAGCAGACTTATGAAGAACTTTGGAAAAACGAAATTATTCCCATTGCAAATGAAAATGATGTGGTGAGCGACCTGGAATTGAAGTTTTCTGATAATGACGAACTTGCTACACTGCTGGGTGTCGGTTTTGGCGCCTCGGTCATCTTGCTGGGCACTTCTGTTCCTGGGGTGCTCGACAAAGAAGGAAAGGTGGTCCCAAGAATTGAAACCATCAACAATGAAATCTTCTCTCTTGCGGACAAGAATAAATCAGACCTGGGGCTGGGAGGGATGATCTCCAAGCTTACCTTCGCCCACCTCGCGGCAACCATGGGCATCAAGGTCGTGATCTTTGGAGCACGTACCCCAAATGGTATCCTTGAAGCCCTACAGGAGAAAACCGGTACGGTATGTGTGCCTAAGGTCTGCTCTGTATCTGCAAGGAATAAATGGCTGGCCAGCGGCAGCCTTGTCACGGGTCGCCTGATGGTCGATGATGGGGCCTGTGATGCCGTGCGAAAGCGCAGTAGCCTGCTTGCAGTCGGGGTCATTGAGGTCATCGAACGTTTTTCGGAAGGAGAAATCTTTGAGATTGTCGATGAACGCCAGCACATCGTGGCAGTCGCCCGCTCAAGGACCTCTTCTGAAGTCATTACCAGCAATACCAAACAAAGAAACCTGGAAATCGCCAACGCCAGCGATATCGTCATATTATAAGCCCATGGAAGCCATTCAACAACAACTGATCAATGCACAGCAAGCGAAATCTTCTATTGCCTCTCTGAGTGACGAAGGAAAGCAAAAGCTATTGAGAAGACTATCGGCAGTAATTCTTGAAAATACGGATACCATCATCGCGGAAAATCTTAAAGATCTGGAGAAGATGGCAGATGCCGATCCCAAGAAAGACCGTTTGCTATTAAATGTCCAACGGATAAAAGGGCTTGCGGAGAGCCTGAATGATGTGGCCGCATTGCCAGATCCTGCGAATCGTACGCTTTCTGCATCAACCATGCCGAATGGGCTTTTCATCGAGAAAAAAACGGTGGCGCTGGGGGTCGTTGGCGTCATTTATGAATCCCGGCCCAATGTAACCATAGATGTTGCCGCCCTGTGCATCCGCTCGGGCAATGTATCCTTGCTTCGCGGGGGACAGGATGCCTTCCATACCAATTCCTGCCTCGTTGGGCTCATCCAGGATGTGTTGCTGGAGTCTGGTCTGGATGGGAATGTGGTGCAGCAGCTGCCGGCCGACAGGAAATATATCCTGGACATTCTTCAGGCGGTAAAATACATCGATGTGATTATTCCAAGAGGCTCCAATGAGCTGATCAGCTTTGTGCGGACGCATGCCATGGTCCCAGTTATTGAAACCGGTGCCGGTGTATGTCATACCTATGTAGAGGAAACTGCAGACATCACAAATGCTGCAGCCATCATCGTGAATGCAAAAGTATCCCGCCCGTCGGTGTGTAACGCCCTGGATACCGTGCTGGTAGACAGGTCTGTTGCTACGGTGTTGCTGACGGAACTGGCACCACGGCTGTCGGCATACCAGGTGGAGATCTTTGCTGATGCTACCGCTTTTGAGATCCTTGATCAGTTGGAGTATAAGTATTTGCAGGCGGCCAGTCCGGAAGACTACGGGCGTGAGTTTCTGGACTTCAAATGTTCTGTAAAGGTGGTTGATACTTTTGAGGAAGTGCTTACCCACATTGCGGCCTATTCATCAAAACACTCTGAGGCTATCCTTACTGAAGATAGGGAAAAAACGGAGCAGTTTCTCAATGATGTGGATGCTGCGGTCGTATATGTGAACGCTTCTACCCGTTTTACCGATGGGCAGGTTTTTGGCCTGGGAGCCGAGATTGGTATTTCCACGCAAAAGCTGCATGCGCGGGGACCTTTTGCATTAGAGAAGCTGGTGACCGAAAAGTGGATTGTGAGGGGACAGGGGCAGATTCGTGGCTAATACAATTCCCTTAAATTCCCCAGATGGGGGAAGAAGAAGGACAAAAATATGTTCCTGAGTTTTCAGATTCGCGTTCATAGGTGTCAATATCCTCTTTCGGATGCTATGGCTTGACTTTTGACTAATCCCGGTTACTCAAATGGCCATGTCGGATGCACAATAACTTAACCGAATATCAATCTATATTCCACAAAATGGTGGGCGAGATGGAAGATTGCGCCCTATTCTTTCTGGATGTACAGGGTAATGTTGGCAGCTGGAACAAAGGCGCGGAAATGATTAAAGGTTATACGGCTGCAGAGGTGATCGGCACCAGCTTCAGACGCTTTTATACCGCTGAAGGCATTGCACGCGGTCTTCCTGATCAGATGATCGAAGAGGCCAGAAGAAACGGCACTGCAAGGCAGTCCGGTTGGCGTGTCAAAAAAGACGGCAACCTGTTTTGGGCACAGGTCACCCTCTCTGCCATGCACGATGAAGAAGGGAAGTTGATCGGATTTTCTAAGTTCACCAGGGACATGACTGAAAAAATGAGTATTGAGAAAGCACTCAATGAATATGCCCGTGAACTGGAATTTAAAAATAAGGAGCTGGAACAGTTCGTTTATATTGCTTCACATGACCTTCAGGAGCCACTGCTGACAGTCCGCAATTTTGTGGACTTACTGAAGGATGAGTATGGATCTGTGTTTGATGAAAATGCAGAGCTTTACCTCACTTTCATTAATCAGTCGACCGAGCGGATGAGAAACCTGATCAAGGGACTGCTGGATTACTCCCGCCTGGGGGGCAACCAGCCAAAAAAACAAATCGACCTCAATGCGATAATCGACGGGGTCAGGCATGATCTTTATACCCAGATTGAGTCTTCTGGAGCACGCATTTTTTGCCAGGAGCTGCCCCTCATCAGAGGGCATGAAACTGCCATTCGACAGCTTTTCCAAAACCTGCTCAGCAACTCGTTAAAATTCAGGAAGGTTGGTGTTCCCCCGGAGATCCACATTTCTGCACAGCAAGATGGGGAGTTCTGGAAGTTTGAGGTCCGCGACAATGGCATCGGGATAGAAGAGCGCTTTACGGAGAAAATCTTCGCCATCTTCCAGCGCCTGCACAGTCATTCTGAATATGAGGGACACGGCATCGGGCTGTCGCACTGCAAGAAGATTGTAGAGATGCACAGTGGTGAGATCTATGTCAAGTCCCTGATCGGCGAAGGAAGCTGTTTTTATTTCACTATTAAAATCTAATCACCCATATCATAATCCAATTTTCTACATGAAAAAATTCAAAGACCTTGATTGTGTCTTGCTTGTCGATGACGACATCCCTACAAATTTCATCCATACTAAGGTTGTTAAAAATGCTAAACTCCAGGTAGACATCCTGGCAATCACCTCTGCGAGGGAAGCGCTGGATTATCTCACGTTCTCAGGTAAATATGAGGCTGACGATGTGGGGCGGAGGCCTGGTATCATCTTTCTGGACATCAATATGCCGGGAATGAGTGGATGGGATTTTATGGAAGAATACGGTAGAATTGACGCGGTGCTTAAAAAGAGGACGATCGTCATTATGCTGACTACCAGCATGAACCCTGACGATGAATCTTTAGCGGCGACAAACTGCGAAATTGTAAATTATTTGCACAAACCTCTTAATGAAGACGCATTAATGAAAATTGCAGGCAAGTATTTTGAGGAGATTAGCAATTAATTATATAGATTGGCTGTAAATTATTTGAAATGAAAGCTCCATCTATTAAGGATATTGCAAAAAAGGCCGAAGTATCAATAACGACCGTGTCATTTATCTTGAATGGTAAGGCAGAGAAAATGCGCATCAGCAAGGATGTCATTAAACGTGTGCAGGACATTATTCAGGAGTTTGGATTCAAGCCTAACCAAGTTGCCAGAAGCCTTAGAACAGGAAATACAAAGACCATCGGATTGATTGTTGAGGACATATCCAACCCATTTTTCTCTGGTATCGCCAGACGTATCGAGGACAAAGCCTATAAAAAAGGATACAAAATCAGTTACTCCAGCACAGAGAATGATGCTGTAAAAGCGAGGGAGCTGATCGAAATGTTTAAGTCGCGCAAGGTGGATGCCTACATCATCGCTCCCGTTCCGGGAATTGAGGAAGACATCAAACAGTTGCTTGCCGACAAGATCCCGGTAGTGATATTTGACCGGAACCTTCCTGAAATGGACGTAAATTACGTTGTCGTGGATAACTTTAAGGGTGCTTATTCTGCTACCGAGTACCTCATCAAAAAAGGAAAGAAAAATATTGCCTACGTGACCGTAGATGTGGATGTAGACCAGATCAACAACCGTTTCCTAGGTTATGAACATGCGTTGTTGGACCATCAGATCAAACCCGATCCGAAGAACCTCATCAAAATCCCCTTCGGCAGTTCCGAAGAGGAGACCAACGTCCTGTTGAAAGATCTTTTTGTCAACAACCCGGACATTGATGCCGTATTTTTCAGTACCAACTACCTTGCCGTACGTGGTTTGTTTTGCCTGAAAGAAATGAATAAAACGATTGATCAGGACTTTAACGTCGTTGCTTATGATGATCAGGATGTGTTCCGGATCCATACTCCACCAATCAGTGTAGTAGATCAACCCGTAGAAGAGATCGCTGAGAAGATTATTGACATCATTCTGAACGAGCTCTCCAGGGATAAGAATTTACCTAAGTCGGAGATCAGTAAAGTAGTACTGCCGACGAAGTTTATTGAAAGATGATTTAGAGGTTTTTAAACCTCTAAATCATGCATGACTGATTTAACCTTTTCGCCAAGTCTGGCCTCTTCTGCCTTGAAATCATTTTTATCATTCAACGGCGTATTTACACTGCAGTAGAATTTAATCTTTGGCTCGGTACCTGAAGGCCTTGCCGATACAATGCTGCCATCTTCGGTGATAAATTGCAGTACATCTGATTTTGGAAAAGGCAGCTCTGTTTTGTTGCCTGTTTTCAAGTCTGTCTCCACACCTAGTTCGTAATCCTTCAATGTCGCTACCGGAGAGCCTCCCAATGTTGCAGGTGGGTTGTTCCTGAATTTCTCCATCATGGCTTTGATTTCTTCAGCACCGGTTTTTCCTTTTTTGGTAATGGATACGAGCTCTTCCTTATACAGGCCGTATTCGGTGTACATATTCAATAGTGCGTCGTACAGGCTGCTGCCTTTATCTTTATAGAAAGCGGTCATCTCTGCAATGAAGGCACATGAAATGACAGCATCCTTATCCCTTACCAGTTCGCCGATCAGGTAACCGTAGCTTTCCTCACCACCGCCGATAAAGGTCTTTTTGCCCTGAAGGCTGGTGATCAGCTGGCCGATGAACTTAAATCCGGTCAGCGTATTGTAATAGGTTACATTTTTAGCTTTTGCAATTTCCTCAATCAGGTTGGTGGTGACAATGGTCTTAACGATATATTGTTCTCCGTTGAGTTTTCCTTTTTCCTCCCATGCACTCAGCAGGTAATTGATCAGGAGGGCACCCGTTTGGTTACCGTTCAGCAACACAAACTGACCATCATTGTTTTTGACGGCAATACCCACCCGGTCAGCATCCGGATCAGTTGCGAGTACAAGGTCGGCATCAATCTCTTCTGCTTTTTTCAAAGCAAGTGTCAAAGCTTCTTTTTCTTCAGGATTCGGGTAAACTACCGTAGGGAAGTTGCCATCCGGGGTACTCTGCTCTTCAACCAAAGTCACATTTGTAAATCCAAATTGCTCCAATGCTTTTGGAACCAGGGTGATGCCCGTTCCGTGGATCGGAGAGAAAACAATCTTAAGGTCTTTCTGGCGCTGGATCGCTTCCGGAGAAACCGACAGCGCTGTGATTTTATCCAGGTAAGATTTGTCGATGTCCGAACCTATTAAAGATACATTACCTTCAATGCGATCAAATTTCACTTCATCGATGCTTTTGATTGCTGCAACTTCATCCATGACCATGACGTCATCAGGAGCAGTAAATTGACCCCCATCAGCGCCATAAGCTTTATATCCATTGTATTCTTTAGGGTTATGAGAAGCGGTAAGCATGACACCACTGCGGCAGCCCAGTTCACGGATGGCAAAAGAAAGCTCCGGTGTTGGCCTCAGGGCCTCAAAGAAGTACACATGAATGCCATTTGCAGAGAATACATCTGCAGTAACCTTCGCGAAGTAATCGGAGTTGTTGCGACTGTCATGGGCGATGGCCACCTTCACTTGTTCCCCAGAATACTTTTTCAGCAGGTAGTTTGCCAGACCCTGGGTAGCGGTACCAATGGTGTACTTGTTGATCCTGTTGGATCCTGCACCCATGATTCCCCTTAAACCGCCCGTACCAAACTCAAGGCTCCTGTAGAAGGAGTCGGTAAGCTCGGTAAATGCTTCTGCATCTAATAATTTCTGAATTTCTTGTTTGGTGGTGTCGTCGTAATTGCCTTCAAGCCATTGATTAATGGTAGCTAAGGTCGCTGCTTCTAATTGCATAGGTTCGATTTATAACTATTGATATTTGCTGGACTAAACAAAAAAACGCCTGTTCTGTTTGGAAAGGGCAGGTTAATTTGAATGATTCCAAATTTTATTTTGTCTATTTGGTAATTATTGTCGGCGATTTATTTAATTTCACGCCTGAATACAAGTATAGAACCAATTTATCAAAATATAAAATTCTTACATCAATTAAATGAAGATATTAAAGTTTGGAGGAACTTCTGTCGGAAGCCCTGAGCGCATGAAAAAGTTGCTGGATATCATTAATCCAGCCGAGGAGCAAATTGTGGTTTTGTCGGCCGTGTCTGGCACCACCAATAGTTTAGTGGAGATTTCAAGCAAACTTTTAAAGGAAGATAAACAGGTTGCCTTAGATTTGATCAAGGCATTGCACGGAAAATATAATGAATTTGTAGCGGAGCTATTGCCAGAGGACGAGTTTCGTGAGCAGGGACAGGAAGTGGTAGATTATCATTTCGGTTTCCTCAGCACCTTGTCAAATGATCTTTTTACTCCGGTAGAGGAGAAGGTGGTATTGGCACAGGGAGAGCTGTTGTCTACTACCTTATATCATATCTATCTGAAGTCAATTGGCGTAGCATCTGTACTGTTGCCGGCATTGGATTTTATGAAAATTGATGAAGACAATGAGCCTGATGTCCCATTCAGTACTGCTCATTTACAACCGTTATTAGAGAAGCATAAAGACAATAAACTTTTCATCACACAGGGTTTCATCTGCAGAAACAGCTTCGGCGAGGTAGATAACCTGCGCAGAGGTGGAAGTGATTATACCGCATCGCTGATTGGGGCGGCTATTCTGGCTGAGGAAGTTCAGATCTGGACCGACATCGATGGGATGCACAACAACGATCCGCGGATCGTGAAAGGCACGAAACCCATTGCGCAGCTTTCATTTGATGAAGCAGCGGAGCTTGCGTACTTTGGTGCCAAGATCCTGCATCCGCAGTCGGTATTCCCTGCGCAGAAATACAAGATCCCGGTAAGGTTGCTGAACACGATGGAGCCTGCAGCAGCAGGAACCTTGATTTCTGCAGAAAGTGAAAAAGGCAAAATCAAGTCAATCGCAGCCAAGGATGGCATTACAGCCATCAAGATCCAGTCGAGCAGGATGCTGCTGGCTTACGGTTTCCTGAGAAGGGTGTTTGAAATCTTTGAGCGTTATAAAACGCCGATCGACATGATCACGACTTCTGAGGTTGCAGTTTCCCTGACGATAGATTTTACCGATAACCTGGATAAGATTGTAGAGGAATTACATTCGTTCGGCTCCGTAGAAATTGATAGCGACCAGTCTATTGTATGTGTGGTTGGAGATTTCAGTGCACAAACACATGGTTATGCTGCCCGTGTACTGGATGCGATCAAACACATTCCGGTGCGCATGATTTCTTATGGCGGAAGTAACTATAACATCTCCCTGCTGATCAACACAGGAAATAAGACAGAAGCATTAAAGAGCCTTCACAACAGGTTGTTTGAATAAAAAATGATCATCGTTTTTTGATCCATACCAGGATGAAAATGATGATGGCAAGGAGTATGATAAAGAGTCTTATTCTTCTATCGTACTCCTTTCTGCTGATCTTCTGGTTTTTATAGTCTATATAATTGCCGAAGTAGATCAGTCCGAAAACCAGAATACAGAATATAATCAGATACTTAAACATTATGTTTTCCGATAAAGAGATATCACGTTTTGCAAAGTTAGAAACACCATTTTATTATTATGACCTTGCATTACTGCAAAATACTTTGAGCAACTGTTCAGCTGCTGCTAAGGTATATAATTTTCATGTGCACTACGCCATGAAAGCAAACTTCAACCCACGTGTACTGGAAATGATCAAGGCTACAGGTTTTGGTGCAGACTGTGTAAGTGGTGGCGAGGTGAAGCGTGCGGTAGAAGTAGGATTTAATCACCAGCAGATTGTTTTTGCCGGCGTGGGTAAATCTGACCGCGAGATCAATGATGCGCTGGATCAGCAGATCTTTTGTTTCAATGTTGAATCGATCCAGGAGCTGGAGGTGATCAACGAGCTTGCCGGTTTAAAAAATACGAAGGCAAAAGTAGCGATACGCATCAATCCGAACGTAGACGCCCACACCCACCATAACATCACTACTGGTCTTGATGAGAACAAGTTTGGCATCAATTCCTGGGATCTCCCGCAGTGCGCAGAGGTTTTGAAGCAGTCGGAAAACCTTGAATTTATCGGTGTGCATTTTCATATCGGTTCTCAGATCACCAGCATGGATGTGTTCAAAAACCTATGTGTGCGTGTTAATGAGTTTGCAGCCTGGTTTGAGGAACGTGGGTTCATCGTAAAGGTGCTGAATGTAGGCGGCGGACTTGGTATTGATTACCATAACCCTGAGCAGCAGATCCCTGATTTTGAAGCTTATTTTAAGGTGTACCATGATTTTCTTGAAGTTAGATCCAACCAGGAAGTTCATTTTGAACTGGGACGTGCGCTGGTAGGTCAGTGTGCTTCACTGATCAGCAAGGTGCTGTATGTGAAGAATGGTAAGAAGAAAAATTTCATTGTGCTTGATGCTGGGATGACAGAACTGATGAGACCGGCACTTTATCAGGCATACCATCAGATTGATCATTTGTCTGGTTCCAAATCAGCAGAGGGAGTGAAGTATGATGTGGTAGGCCCGATTTGCGAAAGTACCGACTGTTTCGGCAAGGAGGTGGCATTGCCGGAGACTTTCCGCGGAGACCTGATCGCTTTGCGCAGTGCCGGTGCGTATGGAGAGGTGATGGCTTCTCATTATAACCTACGTGAAGGCATTGTATCTGTGTATAGCGAAGACTAAAATCACATATCATTCATACACCTAAAAAAGAATAACCCAATGAAATTCCTGAAGGCGATCATGATTATCTTATTGAGCATACTGATCAGTGTGGCTGCAGTATATGTTTATGAATCTGATAACTGGCAGCGTGAGCTGATGGCAACACGCATCGGCATTCCGGCGGGGATCATTTCCGGGGTAATCTTTTTGATTTTAAACATGTATGCCCTGGCTGCCAGAGATTTAAAAATGAGGCTTCTCTTACAGGTGTTGAGTTTTCTGCTGATTGTGGCCATCACCACTGCCGTGATGATGAAAGCTATTTTCTGGGTCTATAATCCTGTTTAGTTGCAGGTGTGGCATTTCTATTGCTGAAGAATTGCTTTAAGAACCCTGAAAAATCATCTTTATTATTAGTTCTCTGCATGAAAAACAAAAGAAACTTATTACTGCTTAGTGCGATACTCCTGGCAGGCTGCACTTCAAAAAAACTTGACCTGTCAACAATCAGCTATAATGAAAATGCAGGTTCCTACCTGGATGGGCTGAAGTATTACAAAAAAACAGATCAACAGGGACATTATACCATCAAAGGAAACGGAGAAGATGTTTCCCTGGTTTTGAAGGATGATGGTGAGCGCCTGGTGAATTATGTTTTTATGGAGGGTACAGCGAATGAAGTTAACTATGGCGGACTTCCCATCAGCGAGGTGCTCGGTGCTGCGGTTTCGGTGTATGAAGACAAGGTCGCTTATTTCCATGCCGTGGTGCAGCCAGACCATTCTCTGGAGTTGTTTGAATCCATGAAGAAGTTGCTCGGACAGCCTACGGAAATTATCAACGATACTGTACAGTTCGACAAGGCACATCCGACGCCTGCACAGTCGGAGCTGCTTAAAAAGCTGCCGGATCTTACTAAGCCCGTTACCGATGAGGAACTTGGTGATGAGCGTTTATCGTATCCACAACGTATCATTTGGCTGAAAGGAGAGGTGATCCACATGTTGACACTGGAAGCCGTAGATGCGAAAGTAAGTAATCAGATCATGGCGATTACCAAAAAAGCTTTTAAAGATCGGGTGATCGTTGGTTTTCACGTTCCTGATCAGGATCCGATCCTTGGTAAATACCTGAAGTAAAAACAGCATTTTTTAAAGCAAAAAACCTCAGACTTTTACCAAAGTCTGAGGTTTTTTTTGTATTGGATAATTAATTACGTTTCCGCTATTCTTCCTCAAAGAAATCAATCAGTCCGCCGAAGTAATGCTCGGTTAGGCCAGCGGTGAAGTCGTCATAGTCTTCTTCCGGGATGTTCGTCTGGTTAAACTCCAGTGAAGTTCCTTTTTTATCTTCATGCAGTTTGATGGTGACGATAGAAGGTTCGTTCTCTTCTCCGAAATACCATTGCTGAACAATTTTCTTTCCGTATTCAAATTCCAGGTTTTTGCCAACGATGTCGCCATCCCAGAAAGAAAACTCAGTATTGGGCTCTTCCGTAAATTCTACTTCTGCACCGGTCCACAACTGGATGCTCTGGGCCTTTGTCATTGCCCAGTAGACCTCTTCGGGAGGAGCCGGCAGCTGATAATATTTTTTAAAAGTTTTCATTGTGATAATTTTCTTCATTCAGATGATATCAACCTAAAAGGTTGACTTATTGCGCTATTTAAAAGCATTAAGGCCAGTAACATCCATTCCCGTAATCAGGAGGTGGATGTCGTGCGTGCCTTCGTAAGTGACCACAGATTCCAGGTTCATCATGTGGCGCATAATGGAATATTCGCCCGTGATGCCCATGCCACCCAGCATCTGCCTGGCATTGCGGGCGACATCTAGGGCAAGCTCCACACTGTTTCTTTTGGCCATGGAGATCTGTTCAGCAGAGGCCCGGTTTTCAGATTTGAGTACCCCAAGGCGCCATACCAGCAGTTGTGCTTTGGTGATTTCAGTGATCATCTCCGCCAGTTTTTTTTGCTGTAATTGAAAACCTGCAATGGGTTTCCCGAACTGCACCCGCTCTTTTGAATAACGTAACGCCGTATCATAACAATCCATGGCAGCGCCGAGAGCACCCCAGGCGATGCCATAACGCGCCTGGTTAAGACATCCTAGCGGTCCTTTCAGTCCCATGATGTCCGGGAATATATTGGCTTTTGGCACCTTAACATTGTCGAACACCAATTCACCTGTGGCCGATGCACGCAGGCTCCATTTGTTGTGGGTTTCGGGCGTGCTGAAACCTTCCATTCCACGTTCCACAATCAGTCCGCGGATCTTACCATTTTCATCTCTCGCCCATACCACTGCTATATCTGAAAAGGGCGCATTGGAAATCCACATCTTGGCGCCATTAAGCAGGTAATGGTCACCCTGATCTTTGATGTTGGTGACCATGCCTCCCGGATTCGAACCATGATCTGGTTCTGTAAGTCCAAAGCAGCCCATCAATTCGCCGGTAGCGAGTTTAGGAAGGAATTTTCTACGTTGTTCTTCAGTGCCGTAGGTGTAAATCGGGTACATCACCAGAGAACCCTGAACCGACGCTGTGGAGCGGATTCCTGAGTCACCGCGCTCAATTTCCTGCATGAGGATTCCGTACGCAATGTAATCCAGGCCGGCGCCACCATATTCCACAGGAATGGTAGGTCCGAAGGCGCCAATTTCACCGAGACCTTTGATGAGGTGCTTCGGGAACTCAGCACGTTGCGCGAAATCTTCAATCACTGGGCTGACTTCCTGTTTGACCCATTCTCTTGCCGAGGAGCGGATCAACTTGTGTTCTTCGGTCAGCAGTTCATCCAATAAGTAATAATCAGGAGCTTCGTAAAGATCCTTCCTGGTAGATTTATTCATCGCTTAACAGTATCTGGTGGTGATGTTCCTATCAAAGGTAATAATTTAGGGGAAGGGCTGGTTATAACGGTTCAAAAATTTAATTTTGTAAGATGAAGCCTGTAAAAAGCTATATCCAAACCGTCGCCCTAAAAGATGTGAAATGTTTCGCCCTCCACGGATATTATCCTGAGGAACAGCTGACAGGAATTTATTTTATGGTTGATGTAACCGTTACTTTTGTACATCAGGGGGATACGGAGAACCTCGACCATACCGTAAACTATGAGGTGTTGAACACGATCATTCTTGAGGAGATGGCCAATACTCAGAAGATGCTGGAAACGGTGGTAAGGAATATTCTGGACCGGGTAATTGAAAATTATCCTTTTATCCTCAGGGGAGAGGCAGGTATCAGAAAGATGAACCCGCCGATGCCGGGAGAGATCGGACATTCCTTAGTTCAATTGAGTTACAAGGCTGATTAATCGAAATAAGACCATGATGCAGTACCAGAAGATTACCCCCATCTTTTTAGAGAAGATAAAAGCGATTGTTGGCGCGGACGCCGTGTTTACTGATGAAGAAACATTGATCAATTATAACCATGATGAGACAGAAGACCTGAAGTACAATCCTGAGGTGGTCGTCAAGCCTAAAAATGCACAGGAGATTTCCGGTTTGCTGAAGCTTTGTAATGAGGCAATGGTGCCGCTTACACCAAGAGGAGGAGGTACCGGCCTCAGTGGAGGCGCCTTGCCGGTATTTGGTGGTGTGTTGCTGTCCATGGAAAAATTCAAAGCAATTTTATCCATTGATACAGAGAATCTGCAGGCGACTGTAGAGCCCGGTGTGATCACTGAGGAATTTATAAATGCCGTTGCTGCGCATGGTCTGCTGTATCCTGTAGATCCATCCAGCAAAGGTTCCTGTTTTATTGGCGGGAATGTAGCTCACGGTTCCGGCGGACCGAGGGTGGTGAAATATGGTACCATTAGGGAGTATATCCTGAACCTGGAGGTGGTATTGCCGACCGGTGAGGTCATCTGGACAGGTGCAAATACCTTAAAATATGCATCAGGATATAACCTGACGCAACTGATGATCGGCTCCGAGGGAACCCTTGGTGTCGTTACTAAAATTGTCACCAAGCTTGTTCCTAAATCTCAACATAGCGTACTAATGTTGGGCTCCTTTGCGGAAAATGAAAGTGCCTGTGCAGCGGTGTCGGCAATTTTCCGTGCGGGTGTTACACCATCTGCCCTGGAATTCATGGAGCGAAGGGGGGTGGAGTGGGTGATCCGCTTTGATGACATTAAGTTTGATCTCAAAGATGGTGTAAATGCATTTTTGATGATTGAGTTTGATGGTGATGATCTGGATGTGATTTTTAAGGATTGCGAACGTGTTAATGCTGTACTGGAGGCTCAAGGCTGTACGGAAGTTTTGTTTGCGGATACGGCGCAGCAGAAGGAGGAGCTTTGGCGCATGAGAAGAACCATGGCGGAATCTGTAAAGTCCAATTCGGTATACAAAGAAGAAGATACGGTGGTGCCGAGAGCTGCGCTTCCCAAGCTGATCAACGGAATCAAGGAGATTGGCGGCAGATATGGTTTTGAGAGTGTTTGTTATGGCCATGCCGGCGACGGTAACCTCCATGTCAACATTATAAAAGCGGGGATGAGTGATGAGGACTGGAAAAATAAGCTGAAGGACGGTATCAAGGAGATTTTTGAGCTGACCAGTGCATTGGGGGGTACCATTTCCGGTGAACACGGCATTGGGCTGGTGCAAAAAGAATTCATGCCGATTAAATATAGTGAGGTTCATCTGAACCTGATGCGGAGCATTAAGCAGGCTTTTGATCCTCAGGGAATCCTGAATCCTGGAAAAATATTTTAATATCTTATTAGATTTGAATGGAGTGACGAAGGCACTCCATTTTTAATGCCTGATCATACATCGTGTTGCAGCGGTTTAAGCGATACCTGTTTGTAGACGGGCTTTTAGATCACTGGCGTTTCTTCCAGCTGTTCAAATACCTGCATTTTGTTTCTTTCCCTTTCCGGGATATTCGTTGGCGATTTGCTCTGGTAATCGTAAGCTACACATACGGTCGATCCTTTGCTGCAAACAACTTCCTTTCCCAATTGCATTTTTACAAGCAGGTATTCCAGGTCAAAACTTGTTTTTCCTATTCTTGAAGTCCGCACATACATGTTGATTTGTTCTCCGGGCAGTACCGGTAAGATGTAGCTGATTTCCGCTTTGGCAATCACAACTCCTGTCTTCTTCCAATCCCAGTCGATGGCCAGTTTCCAGTATTTTTCTCTGGCAATCTCCATAAATGTAAAGTAGGTCGCATTATTCACGTGACCCATCATATCGAAATCAGCAAACCTGGTCTCTATAACCGTTTTATACTTAAAACTGCCTAAATCTCCGGATGAAGCTGTCTTTTTGTCTTGTTGTTTTTGTTTTGAGTGCCAAAATGTCTTGAAAATCATAAATTATTCGGTTGGTATGAGTGTTGATTAGGCTGTTGTATAGAAATTAAAAAAATAAAATCATTAAAACTTTAAAATAACAATAGGAGAAATAAGCAATGACACTAGTAAAATTTAACAACAGAACAAGAAACACTGCACCTTATTTTAACAACGTATTTGACTCTTTGTTTAGCGAAGCGATCAATAAAAATCTGACCGTAAACAAAGTTCCG
Organism: Pedobacter sp. BAL39; assembly: GCF_000170795.1. GTDB lineage: Bacteria > Bacteroidota > Bacteroidia > Sphingobacteriales > Sphingobacteriaceae > Pedobacter. Next base: position 44,192 of record NZ_ABCM01000026.1, on the reverse strand, counting down.
GGTGTGAATATTTTGGAAAGTGCTACCGATTATAAGATCGAAGTTGCAGCTCCGGGATTGAGTAAGGAAGATTTTCAAATCAACGTGAAGAAAGATACACTTTCTGTTTGGGCGGAGAAAAAAGAAGTAGCCACAGAAGATAAGAAAGATTATACCAGGAGAGAGTTTGATTACTTCTCATTTGCGAGGTCTTTTGTATTGCCTGAGAGTGTAGATGCAGATAAAATTACTGCTGAGTATGTGAATGGTATCCTGAACATCAGCATCGGCAAAAAAGATGAATCTCAGTCGTCCACAAAAGAAATTAAAGTTTCTTAATCAGAGGATGAGCTGAAGGACGCTGGACCCAGCGCCTGAAAAAATAAGTTTTCGTAATAGGTTTGATTTAAGGTGATAGGGGTGCTTCGAAAGAGGTGCCTCTATTTTTTTACGCCTTTATACCGATATGGTTATGGAGGTCATAATTTCTAACAAAAGAAAAGCAGTCCAAACCGGACTGCTTTTTTATATCTGTAGAGAACAGGCTGCTAGGTATAACCCAGAATCTTCAATACTTGTTTACTGTTTTGCTCTTCACCGAATACCTCAAAGTTGAAAGTTTCATCCCGGTTGCGGCGAATGATTACATGTTTCGGACTAGGTAGCAGGCAGTGATGAATCCCACCGTAGCCACTTAATACCTCCTGGTAAGCACCGGTGTTAAAAAAACCGAGGTATTGTACCTTACGTGTTTTCGGCATGAACACACTGTTCATGTGTGCTTCCTGGTTGTAATAATCCTGACCATCGCAGGTGATCCCTCCTAAGTTGACGCGTTCATATTCTGCATCCCAGTTGTTGATCGGAAGGAGGATGTATTTCTGGTTCAATGCCCATACATCAGGAAGGTTGGTGATGAAAGAACCATCCAGCATGAGCCATTTCTCCCTGTCGTTCTGTTGCTTACGGCCCAATACCTTGTAAAGAATACCAGAAGCTTCAGCAACAGTATATTTTCCAAATTCAGTAATGATATCCGGTTCGACCACATCGTGCTCAGCGCAGATTTCTTTGATCCTTTTGACGATCTCATTGACCATATACTCGTAATCAAAGTCGAATACCAGCGAATCCTTGAATGGCATACCGCCACCGATATCTAAGGTATCCAGCTCAGGGTTGATCTTTTTGAACTTGCAATATAACGTTACATATTTCTCCAGCTCGTTCCAGTAGTACGGAGAGTCCGTGATCCCTGAATTGATGAAGAAGTGCAGCAGTTTAACCCTGAAATTAGGGTTTGCAGAAATCTTGTTGTTGTAGAAGTCGATCACATCTTCCATACGGACACCTAAGCGTGAGGTATAGAATTGAGAATCCGGTTGTTCCTCAGCAGCGATACGGATGCCTAAATTACAAGGCGTATCCATTTCCACTTCATCATCAAAAAGGTTAAACTCCTCTTTGTTATCGAGTACAGGAATGATGTTTTTATAACCATCATGCAGCATATCAATGATGTACTGTTTGTACTGATACGTTTTAAAACCATTGCAGATTACGGTGATGTCCTTTGTAAGTGCACCTTTTTTCTCCAGGGCTTCAATCATCGGCATGTCAAATGCAGATGAAGTTTCGAGGTGAATGCCGTTCTTTAAAGCTTCTTCCACGATGTGGCGGAAGTGAGAACTTTTAGTACAATAACAATACTTATAATCTCCGCGGTAATTATTCTTGATGATGGCGGTCTGAAACAAAAGTTTCGCCTGCTGGATCTTTTTGCTAATCATTGGAAGATAGGTGAAACGCAACGGTGTGCCGTAGGTTTCAATCATTTCCATGAGGTTGAGATCTTGAAAATACAATTCGTCATCTATAACGCTGTAGCCTTCCTGGGGAAAGCCAACACTTAGATCAAGGAATTCGGAGTAACTCTGCATTTATGGTCAATATAAATTTTTGCAAAAATGTGATTTTAAATCGAGAAATAGCCGTGATAATATAAAATACTGTCACGCACAGGTAGAATTTATTTTTCTGCCAGGTGGATCTCCGCAAGCATGCATCTCGCGCTTCCTCCACCATTTGTCTCTATGGTATTTAATGGTGAGTAAACCAGTTTATTATATTGTTCAAGCCTGTTTACCTGGTCCTGCGACAAGGATAAGTAAGCTTGTTCCGACATGACCAACAGACTCAGGCCATTTTTGTTTTTAACCTGCAGCATATTACCTGCAAAATGGTTCATCTGGTCCAGATCGATCGTAATGATCTCTTTGCTGGTATTTTCGAGGCTCTGAATGACTTTTTTTTGCTCCTCAGGATTGGTAATGGTGTCCAGGCAGATCACCGCATACTTGTCGGCAATACACATCATTACATTGGTATGGTAGATGGGAAAACCTTCAGCATCGTTGGCAATGAAGCTTACTGGCTGATAACCTGCTTTTTCACACCAATCGTTCAATACCTGTTCATCCGTTCTCAATGATAAACAGGCGTAGCAGATCTTATTTTTCCTGTCTAGCACCATGCTACCTGTACCTTCCAGATAAATTTCTTCTAATTCATATCCGGAGAGATCATTGATGCGCTCAATGTTGAATCTTTTGCCCAGTTGTTCCAGGATGTCATCCCTACGTTCCTGTCTGCGGTTTTCCGAAAACATAGGGTAGAGGAAAATGTCGCCGTTTTCATGGAAGGAGACCCAGTTATTCGGGAAGATGGAGTCCGGAGTTTCAGGATCCAGGGTGTCATTGATCACGGTAACATCAATACCATTGTCGCGGAGTACCGTTACAAAGTCATCAAATTCTTTCAAAGCCTGATCCTGGACGTCATTTTGTGCCGAAGCCTGCTGGAACTTGTTGTTGCCTGCCGTTTGGGCATTGAATTTAAAGTCCACTGGCCGGATCATTAATATATGATTGGTAGTTTGCATTCTGTTAAGCTGATTCTGGGGTTACAATTCGTCTCTCAATAACGGTAAGCTCATGCAGTGGAAGCCACCTCTGGCTCTTGACAACTCAGCAGAAGGCATGAGGATTAATGTGTCACTGATGCTGTCGGTAGTCACTTCTCCACTTTCGAGGTCGTTGATCAGGTCTTTGACTTTTACGATGCTGAAGCCATTGCTTTTAAAAGCCTCCACGGTTTTATCGTTCCTGTCGTAGCCCAGAACCACACCTTCTTTGATGACGAGCAGGTTACAGGAGTCCGTCCATTGTTCACGTGCATCATAAGGGAAGGCGCCATTACCACTATAGATGAACTCGGTCTTTTCTGCGCTACCCAGTTCGTTTCTGCTGATGTCGTCCAGCAATGCTTCGATGCTTGGGAAATTGATCGGGCCCTGAACACCTTTCTGGAACTGGATGATCTCGGTGAGGTCTTTGGTATCCGGAGCAACGAGGAAGTTGATCGGCTCATCAGGATAATGGATCTGGTTTTTGGAGATTGAGCTCAGAATTGTCCATACATTGCGTTTCACTTGAGTAAATACCGTATCAATGTGCATGAAATCCCGTTTGTTGGGGATTCTGATTACGGTTACCTTGTCGACCACATTGTTGTCGAACAGCAGCTTAATGGCTTCATTTGCACCATAAGGGGAAGTCCGCTCGCTCACACCAATCAGGACATGGCTTTTACTGACCATCATGACATCGCCGCCTTCGAGGGTCGTGCGGTGTTCTTCCTCTTCGCCTGGACGAAGGAAGTGCTGTGCTGCATCCGGTATTTCCAGGATGTTGCCCGTGTAAGCACTGAATATCGGGTGGTTAAAGAAAATATAGCGCATGAGCAATGTCTCGCGACTACGTGCTTTTTTTGCGGGTTTATTCAGGAGGATGTGGTTGTTGATGGTGATGCCTACATCACGTGTAAAGATCAGGTTGGGGATGGGTGCGAAGATCATCAGGTCGTCGGTCATGCTACCGGAGATGAAGATCTTGGCCAGCTCTTTTGCATCCGTTTCGATCATCTGCAGCTGTAGTTTGTAGGTGCATCCTTCGATGGCACATACAGCTGCGGTAAGTTTCTTTTTGATGGAAGCATCCTGCAGGATGTCTGCCAGTAGATTTTGTATTTCAATGACCTCCAGTGAGCTGTGGAAATCAGGGTGGTCAGGTTTAAAGAAACCGCGGTCTGCAGCTTCAGAATCAATGTCGGCCAGTTTTCCCTTGATCTTTTCAGGATCCAGGAAGTACATGAGTAGTTTGAGGTAATGGTCGTATTCCTCTTTGCGAATGGTGTCAAGATGAACGATGTCTTCAAACAACCAGTCTTGTGCTTTTGATGGTACTACTTTGCCAAGTCCGCTATCAGGGCTATGGATCAGCAGTTTACGTAACCTTCCAATTTCGGTAGTTACACTTACTTTAAATTCTTTGTTTTGCTCGTTCATAATAAGTTTGTGCTGAGACAAATCTATCTATATTTTTTTAGAATATATTATTCGCTCATTATTGCTTATTTGGTTATTTTTGGCCATGAATTTTATTATTAGCGAAGCAGTTAAAGGCATCAAGCAGCTTTATAATGAAGATGTTGCTGAAGGCTTACTCAATATACAGGATACACGTAAAGAATTTGAGGGTCAGGTGACCATAGTTGTTTTTCCAATTGTGCGCTTCTCTAAGAAGTCGCCGGAGCAGACAGGAAATGATCTTGGCGCTTATCTTTTGGAAAATGTAAAGGAGGTTACGGCCTTCAATGTTGTCAAAGGATTTCTCAATCTGAGCATTGATCATGAGTACTGGCTTAACCTTTTCAATACGAAATTATTAAGTCCACATTACGGCACTTTCCCTTCTAACGGAAGAAAAGTAATGGTGGAATATTCTTCTCCAAATACCAACAAACCTTTGCACCTGGGCCACGTCAGAAACAACCTGTTGGGCTATTCTGTTGCAGAGTTACTGAAGGCGAGTGGTTCAGAGGTGTTTAAAGTGAACCTGGTCAACGACAGGGGGATTCATATTTGTAAATCTATGCTGGCCTGGCAAAACTGGGGCAATGGGGAAACACCTGCAAGCTCCGGATTGAAGGGGGATCACCTGGTGGGCAAATACTATGTGATCTTTGATAAAGAATACAAAAAAGAGATTGATGCTTTAAAAGCAGATGGTCAGACGGAAGAAGAGGCTAAAAAAAATGCACCGCTGATTAAAGCAGCACAGGCGATGTTATTGGCATGGGAGACCGGCGATACGGCAGTGATTGATCTTTGGAAGATGATGAATGGCTGGGTGTATGACGGTTTCGAGGTGACGTACAAAAACCTGGGTGTCGATTTCGATAAGTATTACTATGAGAGCAATACTTACCTTTTAGGTAAGGATTCTGTGGAAGAAGGACTGGCCAAAGGTGTTTTCTTTAAGAAACCTGATGGATCAGTTTGGATAGACCTGACCGAGGATGGACTGGATCAGAAGCTGGTATTGCGTGCTGATGGTACTTCTGTTTACATCACACAGGATCTTGGGACTGCTCAAATGAAATACGACGATTTCAATATGGATGAGTCGATCTACGTGGTAGGTAATGAGCAGGATTACCACTTTAAAGTGTTGTTCCTGATCCTGGATAAGCTGGGCAAGAGCTGGGCGAAAGGGTTATACCATCTGTCTTATGGAATGGTGGATCTGCCAAGTGGCAAAATGAAGTCGCGTGAGGGAACCGTAGTGGATGCGGATGACCTGATTGCGGAGATGGTAGCTACAGCGAAAGAGAAAACCGAGGCCTTGGGTAAGGTAGATCATTTCTCGGAAGAGGAGAAGTCGACACTTTATTACAACATTGGCATGGGTGCTTTAAAGTACTTTCTGCTGAAGGTGGAACCTAAAAAACGCTTGTTGTTTGATCCCTCAGAGTCTATAGATTTCCAGGGAAATACCGGGCCCTTTATTCAATATACACATGCGCGTATCAAGTCTTTGCTAACTAAAGCTGGGCATACCGTCGGCATTCAGGGTTTTGATCGTCATTTTGCCTTGACAGAAACTGAGCTGGACATGATCATTTTGCTGGATAAATTCCCTGCGGAAATTACTGCCGCCGCTGCAGCATTCAGTCCGGCGACATTGGCCAATTATGTTTACGAGGTGGCAAAGCTGTTCAACAAGTTCTATCATGAGGTGCCGCCGATTATCAAAGAAGAAGATGCTCAATTGCAACATTACAGGCTGAACCTGAGCTGGGTAACGGCACATGTGATCAAATCGGGAATGAGGATTTTGGGAATTGAAGTTCCGGAACGCATGTAAAGACCCCCAAGTATCAGTTTATTTTAAAGCGATTTGATGCTTTTTTTGCATCATTACTATATACATGGAGAGGATGTCTCATTACGAAAAGTAATGAACATCCTCTTTTTTTTGTGGAGGTTGATAAGGTATACCTCGCTGTTTTAGGTATATTTAGCAGGCTTTTTTATAGTTTTTGTATATCCCTATACCTTACACGGGATATCTGAATACCTTGTGAGTACCTTGTCAACCCCTTGTGAATAGCGAACAAAACCCGAACAATTAGCGAATAAAATGCGAAAATGTATAGCTTTTCAGGAATCGGCATTTTCAGGAATCGATATAATGACGGGAAAATGAAAAAGAGGATGTTGTTGATCCATCCTCTTTTTTTCTTGCTCTATGCACTTGATCCTTAATCAGTATTTTTCTCTTTTGTTTTTTCAACACCAGGTTTAGTCGACACGTCGACCTTCTTCCGGAAGGTGGCAAACCTCATGGGACTCTTGTCAGGTCTTTCATCACCCAGCAATACACCCCATTGTTTGAACATTTCCGTCCTGTCGAAGATGATCTTCAGTACCGCAATGATCGGCATAGAGAGGAACATTCCTGAGACCCCGGCGATACTTCCACCGATGATCACCCCCAGGATCGCAAATAAAGCGTTGATTTTTACTTTTGATCCTACAATTCTAGGCATCAGGATGTTATTGTCGAGAAACTGAACGCCAGCGATCACGGCAAGCACGGTGATGACCGGCCATAGTTCCGTAGAAGAGGTCAGGGTAAGTAATACGCCTATGATGTTACCGATCAGGGCGCCAACGTAAGGAATAAGGTTAAGGATGGCAAAGATGACCCCGATGAGCAAGGCATGTTTAATACCGATCAGAAGGAGAATTCCTCCCAATAAGATGGTCATGTAGGTGACTTGGATCAGTAAACCCACCAGATAATTTTTGATGATGGCTTCTGTTTCATAAATAGCTTCTTTCACTTTCGGATGGTGATCCGGTTTGAACCACATGAAAATAAACCTGAGCAGGATATCTTTATAGAAAAGCATCAGGTAGATGTAGATCGGTAGCAGTCCGACAAAGACAAATATAGAGCTTAACGTTACTGCGGCACCACTGGCTGCACTTCCGGCCATGCGCAACAGGTCGTCGCTTTTCTCATTGATAAAGTTGATTTGTTTCGTAGTAGAGAAATCACTGATTCTTCCAATCCAGGCACTAACGGATTTTAAATGTACATTGACATTGCTTTTGATCTGCGGAAAGTCTGCAACCAGTAAAGCAATCTGTGAAGAAAAGAAAAAGATAATCAGTCCGACAAAGATGACCAGCAGTAGGATAGGTAATATGATGGCCAATGCCTCCGGCACTTTTTTCCGTCTCAAAAAACGAAAGACTGGGAGGAGGACAATACTGATGAAAAATGCCATGATAATAGGCATGATAATGTCCTGGCCGATCACAAGGACCAAACCAATAAGCACTATGCCTAATAGTTCAAGAGATCGTTTAACGGTAAGCGGCATTTCTGTCATTAGAAAGGTATAAAAGATGTTAGAATTGTAGTTTATTTGTTTTTTTAGGACGTTTCCCTGGTATTTAGATAGCTAAACACTGGAAGGTATGAAATGTTTGCCTAGTTTTGTAAATTACCATTAAACAGCAATCTCTACATGATCAGTAATGACACCATAGTTGCCTTGTCGACGCCTCCCGGAGCGGGAGCAATAGGAGTGATCCGACTTTCAGGGAAGGACGCAATTACCATCACCAACGCTATCTTCAGTGGCAAGGACCTGCTAAAGCAAGATTCTCATACGCTGCATTTTGGTTTGATCAAGGATGGCGATACCGTGATTGATGAGGTCGTGGTGAGTTTGTTTGTGGCCCCGAAATCCTATACTAAGGAGAATGTGGTGGAGATTTCCTGCCATGGATCCAATTATATCATTCAGCAGATCATTTCTCTATTGATCAGAAAGGGTGCTTCCGCGGCTAAACCCGGTGAGTTTACGTTAAGGGCTTTCTTAAATGGCTCTTTAGACTTGTCTCAGGCAGAAGCGGTTGCGGATCTGATTTCTTCAGATTCACAGGCTGCACATAATGTGGCGATGAATCAATTGCGTGGTGGTTTCAGTAATGAGCTGAATGTATTGAGAGAACAGCTGATACATTTTGCGTCGATGATTGAACTGGAACTTGATTTCTCTGAGGAAGATGTGGAATTTGCCAATAGAGATCAGCTGCAGGATCTAATTAACAAGATTACTGTTGTGTTGAATAAGCTGATCCGCTCTTTTGAACTGGGCAATGTAATCAAGGAAGGAATCAATACGGTGATTGCCGGCAGGCCTAATGCAGGAAAATCTACCTTGCTGAATGCGTTACTGAATGAGGACCGTGCGATTGTGAGCGATATTGCTGGTACGACAAGAGATACAATTGAAGAACTGTTGAATATCAATGGCATAAACTTTAGATTAATTGATACTGCCGGAATCAGAGAGGCTACGGATACAATCGAAGCGATTGGGGTAGAGAAAACCATGCAAAAGATCAACCAGTCGGCAGTATTGGTGTACTTGTTTGATGTGGTGAATTTGACGATTGACCAGATTAAAGATGATATAGCCAGTTTACATAAGCCAGGGTTGACGTTCATTGCTGTCGCCAATAAGATTGACCTTTCTTCAGAAGAGGTGCTTAAATCGCTCGATTTGCCTTCGGATGTTCATTTTATTGCGATATCTGCAAAAGAGAATGAAAAGGTGGAAGAATTGAAACAGTTGGTGTATGATGCTGCGGTAGGGGACCAGCTTTCGGCGAACCATACGATGGTAACGAACATCAGACATGTGGAAGCGTTGCAGAGGACGCAGGATGCTTTGAGAAGTGTGTCCAATGGATTGGAAAATCCGGTTACTTCGGACTTTTTAGCGATGGATATTAAACAGGCGCTACATTATCTTGGTGAGATCACTGGGCAAGTTACTACGGATGACTTGCTGGAGAATATTTTTAGTAAGTTTTGTATCGGTAAGTAGTTGATCATCTGTAAATAATAACGGGCAACTACAATTGGGCTGGAAATTCCACGCCACCAATGGATATTGCTTTGCCGGGCTGTTGCTTTAGTTTGATAATCTCGTCTTTCAAGTTATCACGGATAATGGTAGTTTGTTCATCGTCTACGCTGTCTAGGGTTCGCGAAAAAACGATACGTTTGAGATTAGAAAACACTTTCGCAAAAGCATTGCCTGACTCATTCAATGATTGCGTTTGAGCGACCTCAGGCCAGAAAGGTATCATAAGTTCATACGTTTTACGCCCGTAAATGATTAAATCAACATTTTCCAGGAGCCTCCGGAAATAGTCCTGGATATCATCGCCGCCACCGAATTTCGCGTGGTCGCAGCAACCATCCAAACTGATGTTGATGCCATAGATAATTTTTCTCATGGTAATTCGTCTTCCATTTGTTATTCTACCCCTTAGGTTCCCACAACTCAATCTTATTGCCTTCCGGATCGATGATGTGGATGAACTTACCGTAATCAGAGTTTTCGAGCTCATCCAGAATGGTGACATTTTCCTTCCTAAGCTCCACTACCAGCGCTTCGAGGTCGTCCACCGTATAATTGATCATAAACTCCTTTTCTGAGGGAGCAAAATAGGTAGTGTGCTCATCAAAAGGGTTCCACTGAGTAAGGCCCTTTTTGGTGCTGTCATTCGCCTGCAGCCATTCAAAGCTTGTACCGTATGGGGTCGTGTCAAATCCAAGGTGCTTTTTGTACCACTGATTGGTGGCTTTTGGATCTTTGCTTTTAAAAAAGATTCCGCCGATGCCTGTAACTTTTTTCATATTGTTATGGTTTGGTGTAGTCATGTTTCTACTGAAAGCGAAGCCAAGGAAGAAGGTCGCGATCAATGTAAATACCAGTGAAAATCTCTTCATTATTTATTCATTTCATTAAAAATACAGCTTCTGGTTTGATAATCCAACTGTCTTTTTTACAAGGGACTAGGCGTCTTGAAATCGCGTTGCCAAGGTCACGTTAGTTGCTGTTTTTTTTTAATTTACCGAGAACCAACCTGATTATTTAAATATACAGTAAAGCGAAAAATCACACGATCATATCCTCGAAGATTATAAAAAGATGTTTAATTTACCGCACCTAAGTTAAAGAACTACCGCAAATGCAACTAAGAGATGTCCTTGAACCAGATCTGAAGACCGCTGAACAACATTATCAGACCATACTGGATGCGATTCTACAGTATACGGACTTCTGTGATCAGAATGGCGATGAGAATTTTTCCGAATATGAAAAGCTAGAGCTTAAGTTAAGTCTGCTGACCGGTAAAGACATGTCCATATTCAATCTGGCTGAATGGTGGGAAGAAGAGGGAGCAGAACCGCTGGCTTTTAAGATCAGTTTACCCGATCCGTTGATAATCGATGACATCAGCAAGGAAGAATTAAAAGAGATCGTCACTCGCCTAAAGACGTGTACTGCTCCTTCAGATGAGGATGGAAGCTTCCACAGTCAATTTTACTTCCATCTTGATGACTATTACCACTCATTGTTGTCCCTAAACTTCGGGGCTTATGAACTTAAGCTGTTCCAAAGGAACAAGGATAACAGCGGCAATTATTTCGAATATCCGGTGGACGAAATTGTAGCGAAAATATGGTCGTAATGTCCCGATAGATTTAATATTAGCGCTAATAAACAGCAGTGATAAACAAGTCTATTTCCCGTCCAACTTTGTTCTGTCCTCAGTTTGGCAAGCTGGATGATATTGACCTCAACCATAATAAGTAAACCATGGAGTTTAAACCGACAGACCCGCAGATTTGTATTTTGCTGATGATGAACTTTCCATTTGCATCAGATAATTGATCTTGCCATGGGGAATTTCTAGACATCACCACACTGTCCTAGCTTTTTGATAGAGGTCAGGTTTTTTAGAGCCGGCAGGAATCTGATTCCTGCCGGCTGTCATCACTTTATACAATAGGAAAATTGCCTCCATCAATCGCATAATTTGCGCCTGTGATGTAAGATGCTTTCGGAGACACCAGAAAACGAACGAGCTCGGCAGTCTCCTCAGGATCAGCCATTCTACCTATCGGCACTCCGCCGACTCTGGCAAAGAGATTATTTGTCATCTCCTCCAGTGTAATTCCGGCTTTTTTTGCCAGATCTTCAAGGAAGGTGGTCATCGCTTCTGTTTTGTTGAGTCCCGGAGATACGGTAATCACCCGCAATCCCTGACTGGAAACTTCCGTGGCCAACGACTTGCTGTAGGCATTCAATGCAGCCTTGGCGGCGCTGTAAGCCATTGTTGACTCCCAGATTGGAAACTGGCCGCTGGTGGAGGAAATATGAATGATTACCCCCCTTTTTTTCTTCAGCATTTCAGGGAGCAATGCCCTGTCTAATCGTACAGATGACAGTAGGTTTATCTGCAGTGCCTGATCCCAGTCTTCATCACTAAGCGTCGCGAAGCCGCCGCCAGGAAAAGTATTTGCACCCATATTATTGATAAGGATGTCCACGCCACCAAACTGATCAGCTACTTCTTTTGCGACTCTGCTCACATCTTCCGCTTTTGACAGATCTGCCGCTATGAAATGATGGCCTGAATTAATTTCAGCCGGGGAGTTTCTTGCTGTGATGATCACTTGCGCGCCTGCTTGAGCAAGTTTATTTGCAATTGCTTTTCCGATGCCCTTAGTTCCGCCCGTTACCAGGGCGATTTTTCCTTTTAATTCTGTGTCTTGAATGTGCTGTTCCATTTTTATGCTTCTTTAACAACAGGACCGGTTGCACGCCTAAAATTTGCTTTGCACTGACCGAGCCCTGATAAAATTGATTTACTTTTGTTTCGCAAAGTAACTAAAGGAATTACGGTGTTTTTTATTTATAGGGGACATCTGTGGTAACATGGAAGTAACTAAAGGGCAATAAGTGGTAACAAATAGGTAACTAATGAAAAATAGTGAAGAACGTCCGGCAATCTGTCCCATTGTAAAAACAATGCGTTATATCGGTGGAAAGTGGAAGCCGATCATTTTGGCCCGTATAGAACCTGGAAATGTACGTTTTGGGAGACTTACTGTGCAGATACCTGATATTTCAAGAAAGATACTGACCCAACAGCTGAAGGAGCTGGAGGCGGATGGCCTGATCCTTCGTCATAGCTATAACGAAAAACCTCCGAGAGTGGAATATGAGCTTAGTGCCGTCGGGAAAACGCTGATCCCAGTGCTGACGGCGATGAATGAGTGGGCTACTACACTGGATGATGTAAAATGATATTTCAGAAAAGTTCCCTTATTTAATTGTTCTTTTTTCTGCATATTGACAGTCGAAATGAAACACCTTAGCAATTACCTGATCCCATTTAGCCTCGTGCTTATTCTTATATTGAATTCGTGTCAAACTGGCAAGTCTCAACAGAAGGAAGGCAACTACAAAACATACCATAAGAACGGAAAGCTGTGGACGGACGAAAATTTTAAGAATAACAAGCATCATGGGACAAGGCTTACCTACTACGACAACGGCCAACTCCGTACTAAACTGAACTTCAACATGGGGGTTAAGGTGGATAGTTTTATTGTCTATCATCCGAATGGGAAGCTGCGCTTGCAGCGATTTCTTAATGCTAAAAGTCAGAGAACAGGCAAAGAAGTAGCATATTATCAAAATGGGCAAATTAGTCAGCTCGAATACTATGTCAATGATAATGAAGAAGGAATCTCAAAGTTTTATCATGAGAACGGTCAGTTGAAACTCATTTCTACATACAAAAATGGTGAGAAACATGGCCTTGAACAATCCTTCGATATCAATGGAAAATTGATAAAGGAGTCACATTATAAAAATGGCGAACTTGTGGTCAATGCTCAGTAATGTGCTTGAAGATTTTTAAAATAAAGTCACTTGCTTTGCGTAAAGTGGTGTTCTTCCGTCGTTATCTCCTCAAATTCTATAGTAAAAGTCGTTCCTTTTTCGGGTGTACTATGACAGCTAATCCTGCCATTCTGCATTTCTGTATACTCCTTACATAGGATCAGTCCCAGTCCAACACCTTTTTCATTGTTTGTGCCATAAGTCGATGCTGCATTCAGTTTGAAAAGGTCTTCTTGTTTTATTTTAGAAATGCCAACTCCATTATCCATCACATGTAATCTGGCATGACCTGAATCGCAGGAGCTATAGATCCGTATTTGCCCACCCGGCAACGTAAACTTAACCGCATTGTTGATCAGATTGCGGATGACCAGCTTGAGCATATCCAAATCGGCATCTAACTTAATAGATGCATCGACATTCACATTAATCGAAACATTTTTGATGTCTGCTGCTGCCTGATGCACAGGCATGCAGGCCTTTACGACCTCTGCTAAGTTCAATCTGACCATATTTACGCTGGTACCCCCGTCCATTTGCGACTTTGTCCAGTTCAGTAAATTGTGGAGCATCACCTGCGTATTTTTTGTCTCGTTGAGCAGGTTGCTTTCCAGGAAGCGGCGTTCCTCTGCCGTTACCTCATACTCGTGAAGCGACTCCAGGAAAAATGCGATGGAATTAAGCGGAGAGCGCAGATCATGAGATAAAATTGATAACAACCGGGTCTTGGAATCATTTGCCTCCTTTAGGGCTGCAGAAGCCATCACTGCGTTATTCTTTTCCCGTTGGTAACTGGTGATCAGGTAGGAAAATATTGCACCAATACATATGACTACCGAGATGTATGTTGTTGCGGTGTCAATGAACAGGTCACTGCGTTTGGCATAGGTGATCTCGACATATCCAATCTCATAATATTCGATAAATAGTAGTCCGCATACAAATCCCAGATTAATTAACATCCAGAATATATATTGTCGAATGGGCATTACTGCTAGTGTAAAGACCAGCGAAAGAAGGTAAAGGATTAATGTAGGGCCATTGATGCCGGAGTTGATGAAATAATTGAGCGCTGTTAAAATGCTGGTGCCCGCACTAAATAAGATAAAGCTGAGCTTTAACCTTCCGAAATACCTGGAGTTGATGTACGTGGCAATCGTCAGCCCCCATGTTGCGGTGAGTGCTAAATTTACATAGGGCACTTTTATAATCAGATTGACTAATATTGCCAGAGGAAGACCAACCATAGCAATCACACTTACTTCATGGAATATCCTGGCCTGCAGCGTGGTATCAGCATTGCTGCCAATCAATCTAGCATGTACCCCCTTTATAGTTTCGAACATCAAACAGAATTGCAGTTTTAAAGTAGTAAACTTAAGAAAATCTTGCCATTGTAATTTGATTGTTGATTTCTTTTGATGTGGTAATTGGTTTGCACGACACAATTGTAGTTGTCAACGGCCCCGTGTCGCGGAATGTTTGCATTTATTGGCGTGTCGACCGCCTTGAAAACAATAGGTCTTTCACGCGAATATGGTTCAGTTTCAATCCATCAATACGGTCATCACCGGATCTTGTAAACGTGACCTGCATGCCGTTTTCCGGTATGTTGTATTTGTCTTTCTGCCCGGTGCTGCTGAGCCGCAATTCTGATTTTGCTATTTTTAGTTTAAGGCTTCCTTTGTCATTCATTACTTCATATACAGCATCGATTTCAGGATTGTAAAACACGCCCAGATAGGCATCAATATTTGTAGCGATGGAAGGTATTATGGTCATCCTTTTAGCCGCTGTATGTTGATTGTTCTGATGGATGATCACCTCATCTGATTTTCCGTCCTTGAAGTGGATGAACTCAAAGCCGATATCCTTATTTCCATCGATATGGAACAGTGAATCATTATCCGGTACGATGGCGTACTCGGATGCATTCCAAAGCTGGTTTACCGTCAACTTATGTTCAGCAACCTTCACTTCCAACGTAAAGGCCTCACTATCTTTGATCCGATAAAACCCAGTATAACGACTGGTATCCAATGTAATGTTTCGAATGGTGTCTTTTACAAAGGATACATTCTTAGAAGTCGCTGAAGAATCTTTAGTTTTAAATAGCTGATTGTAAATGGATTCTGTGAGCATGCTGCCGCCTATTTCGCTGTTGTTGCTGAAAACGACAATCCCCAGATCTTCTTTGGGGAAATAAGTCATCTTACTATGGTAAGCACTAAGATCGCCACCGTGGTCTATGGTTGAACGGCCTTGGAAATCGTGGATCAGTAATCCCCCGCCGTACCCTGTTGGTTTTTCGTCAATTGTCGACGCTGGGCTGGTCATTTTGCGCCATACCTGCGCTCCAAGCAGTTTATGGTTTTTCATTTCCTGCAACCAATATTTCCAATCGGCCACGATACTGTAAGCATTGCCTTGTCCTATCGTTGAATCCAGTTGATTGTGGATGATAAACTGCTCTCCATTGTGATAGTAACCATTGGCCTTATTTTTTACTGCATGCGTCCGCGAGAAAGAGGTGTGTTTCATTTTTAATGGATTGAAAATGTTCTGTTGGGCATAGACCTGAAGATCCTGCCCACTCACTTTCCTCACGATCTCTGACAAGAAATAATACCCTGTGTTGGTATAACTAAATGAGGTTCCAGGACTGAAATTCAAGGATTTCTGTTTTGCCAGGATCTGATAGGTGCTGCTGGGACCGTAAGCCGAATCTTCAGTCATATCGCGTAACCAGAATAGCGTAATATAATCCCTCAGCCCATTCTGGTGGTGTATCAGATCAGTGATGGTGATGCTGTCTGCGTAGGATGGAAGATCAGGAAAATATTTACTCAGCTTATCGGAAGTTGCTAGTTTCCCTTCTCGCTCCAATAGGTAAATACATGCAGCGGTAAACTGCTTTGACATCGATGCGATGTTGAAAGGTGTACCAACTGTATTTCTCTTTTTCAAAACGATATCTGACATGCCGAATGCCTGGGCATACCTGACCTTTGAATTTTGTACAATAGCAACTGAAAATCCGGGCTCATCAGGTTTTGTAAGTGCTGCTAAAGCGCTGTTAAGTTTTGTAGGATCGATGGTCTGTCCTTTTGATGATGTAGGGTGAAAAAAGCTGAACAGCAATAGACTATAAAATAGTAATGACTTCATGAATGGTGTTGTTGACCTAACTACCTGATCGCACATGCTAAAGTAGAAGTCTTAAATATACATTTTACTTGATTGAAATCTCGCTGATTTCAGGGATTTTATGTTGGCTCTGATGTCCGTAGTTTTGGGCAATGACATTCTATACTACATATAAAACATGGGCTTGCCTCTTACTATTTTCGTTTGCGGGTAGCCTGACTACAGGTGCACAATCCCGTTTCCCTACGCTGGAAGTGAACACTGCTATTTCTGTTACCGTTGATGAGACAGACAAAGGGATTGTAGCAAAGCTGACTGGCAATAAAACCAGTTTCCTGAAGAAGTGGAAACGTAAATTGTCCTTTTTTGAAACTTACGACATCGATAATGACGGACATATGGATCTCGTGCTCAATTCAGAAGAGCACCGGTCCAACCATGCGCTCATCTTTCTGTTTGATCTTGAATCTTTATCCTACAAGGAGCTTTCTTATCCGTACCACGAGTTCAGTAACCTCATCATAGATGATAAGGTGCCAGGCGTGTTCTACAGTTATATCAATGGGCAGGAATGGCTTAAATTCACATTTAAGAATCAATGGGAGATCTACTGTAGTGCTGAGTCGAGGGTGTTGAATGATGATGAATTGTCAATCTACCTTTACCAGACCAGGATGTATCACCTTGATGGCAGTATAAAAAGTACAAAACTGGAAGCCTTTGAAGAAGGGAATGTACCCTTACTTCAAGTACAGGTGCCGCGGCTTAGGTTATATGAGCAACCCAAATTTCGCCCGGCCCCTGCTGCATACCTTGAGAAGGGTAGTAAATTTCAAATTACCGCCCTCGAGGGAAAGGAATGGCTCCGCATTAGATACAAAAATAATAATGGTGAGGCAGAACACTTCGTCAATGTTTCAGAGCTGAAAGTGGACATTAGCGGACTGACTCATGTGGAGGCGAAAGAGGGACTGAATATGGTGATGATTAATCCTCAGAATAAAGGCGACGAGCACTTTTATTTCAGCATCGCAATGAACAACTACAGCGACAAAGTCTTCGAATCGTATAACGGCAAAATATACCTGCTTCTGGAAGATGAGCAGGGCAGCAAGTTACTTTATCTATTGTACCGTACAGAAAGTCTAAAACTACAGCCGCAAAAGCAAAAGAATACTTACAGAAGCGATGGGCATGAAACTTCATTCAAGCCTGGGGCTGTGCTGGACGACAATGCTGTACAATGGGATGCCGAGAAAGCACAATTTGTCATTTATCATAATGATAATGAGGAAGAAGAAGAGGTAAGTGACTATCCATATTTGCCATTTTTCCCAGAAGGACTGCCTGCTGGAAAGTATAAAATGTCCGCTGTTTTTATTGATGGGGAATTATCCATGCCCCCGGTTGTTTCCAATCCGCAGGAGCTTAAGTTTCCATTGACCAAAATTTCAATTGAAGTAAGAAATTAATCGTGATGAAAAGGTTTTTATTATTGTTTTCAGTCCTCGTGATTGGTTCAGCATCAGCGCAGACACCTGTAATGTATGATGCTATTGGTTTTGATAGTTACGATGCGCTTTTTGTCAAAGTGCGTAAAGAAGGGCGAAATTATTTTTGTCATCCGGTCAGCGGAATATTGGTTGATGGGGTAGAAGATCACGCCGGGGATCTTGTTGTAGTGGTGAAGGATGGGGCTTATGGTGTGATTGATGTCAATGGAAAACTTCTTGGTGGTTTTGATTATGATGAAGTGAAACTCATGACCCATTATGATGGGCAGTGGTATCCTGGCATCCGCTATAATTATCAATTTGCACAACTGAAGAAAGACGGAAAGTATGGGCTGGTAGATCAGCATGGTAGAACAATTGCCGAACCGCGCTTTCAGGAGTTATCAGTATTAAACAAGGATGTCATTGGCTTTAGGGAAAATGATAAATGGGGATGGCTACGCGCTTCGGATGGTAAAACTATCCAGCAGCCCTTATATGATGAACTGGGAAAAAGTTATCTTTTTGAGCATACGCTTGAAATCTATCTGAATGGAAAAAAAGGGATCGCACACGAAAATGGAGAGCTGCTGATCAGACCGGTGAATGACCGTCTGGATAACATTTTCCTTCAAAGCAGAAAGTATGCACACTTTTTTAAAGGTAAAAACTCAGGCCTGATGGATTCTACCGGGGCCATCGTTCTTCCCGCAGTTTATGAAACATTGATTCCATGTGGGGGAAGTGACTTTCTCCAGGTTCAGGAGGCAGAAAGGCATGGGCTGATTGATGTCACCGGAAAAGAAATCACACCGGCGTTGTACGACAAAATCCATGATTTTGTGAGAGGCCGCGCTATTGTAGAAAAGGCGGGTAGAATGGGCGTGATAGCTGAAAATGGGGAGCTGCTGCTGTCGCCTCAGTATAATGAGATCGAATTCAGAAATTCATCGGGTCAGATTGCTTTTGGAAATCCGGTGGTTGCAGACTTTAACCCGGTATCCAATCTGTCAAAGGAGTACCTCAACAGAAAAGCTGCCGAGGATAACATGAAAGCCCTGCCGTATTACCTTTGGGTGAAAAATCATGAGCATAAAATAGGGGTTTTCGATTGGAAAGGAGTTAAGGTCATTGTACCGGAGAAATTTTCGGAAATCAGCACCTTATACCAACAGGGAGAAACTTATTTTCATGCTGTCCAGGGGAACTTATATGCCGTTTACGATAAACAGGGCAATGAAATATTGCCACTCAAATACCGCCTGCAAACTGACGTTTATATCAATCGCAGTTACAATTATGGGGATTTGAATACCTCTCCGTATATATTTCCAGTGTATGATGACAAACAATTGGGGCTCTATGATGTACAGAAGAAAAAGTTTATCATTCCTGTGAGTGAGGTGGAGATCAGTTGGCTAAATGAGCGGTGTTTTGAGGTCAGAAGAAACGTGGAAGGGGTCAGCTATACGAAAGAGTCAGCTGTTTACGACATTGATGGAGAACTTCTGATTCCTTATTCCAAAGATATTTATCAATTGAAAATGCTCAGTGAACAGCTGCTATTGGCAGAAATGGAGTCGCAGTACGTGATTTTTGATATGAAAGGACGCAAGGTATACGAACGTGCGGACTGGAACAGAAATGGTTATTACAGTGGTTATACCATGCCGGAATATCACAACAAAGGAGATAAACCTTTCAAAAGTGGACTTTTCAAAATCCGGATCAAGGAAGGGAACCTGTTTATTGATGAAAAAGGGAAGGAGGTTCGCTTTACTGGCTTTGCATACGTGAGTGAATTTTGGGATAACCTGGCATGGGCAGTGAAGGAAACTGGAGACAAAGTGCGCTATGGATTGATTGACATCAAAGGAAATGTGGTGCTTGAACCTCAATATGATCGTCTGGACGCTATAAATGATCATCCCAATCTGGTTATGGTCAGAAAAAATGGAAAGTATGGTGTGCTGGACCGTCAAGGTAAGCTCATACTGGAGCCAGTATATGACACGATCAGTACATTCTCACCAGAATTATTGGAGGTCACTCTAAAAGATAAGGTCGGCCTGACAGACAATAATGGAAAGATGGTTGTCGAGCCCAGGTTCGATAACATCAGTAGAAATTATAGCGGTATAAAACGTACCTGGCCAGTCCTGGTACAGGAGGGCAATGACTTCTCATTTATGAATGAAGGAGGAAGGCCGAGCCTGATCCGTGGAAAATCAAAAATATATTAAGATGATGAAGAATTGTTTATTGGTACTTACAGTGCTTTTTGCTGCTGAATCAAAAGGACAGATCATTCCCCCGCCTGTCCTGGGAAATGCTGAATATAAACCCGGAAATCAGGATGTTCCGTTAAAGGGTACGGAGATCAGCCCTTTCAGACAAGGCTATGCCCGTATTTCTGTGGACGGGAAGGAACATTATATTGATGTCAACGGTTCGAAGGCTTTTGACTATATGGTAGCCGATGCTGAAGGAAAACTGGGAGACAAATACGACATTCAGGATTATCAAAAAGAACTTTTGAATGAAGATGAAATGCCACAGACGGTGATTCCCTTCATGAACGACGGGAAAATTGGAGTGTTGTCGCCCGATGGAAAAGTGATACTTCCAGGCAAGTATGATAAGATAGATTTTACGTACCAACGCTATTGGAAGCTCTCGTTAGATGGGAAGCAAAGCATGTACCTCCCCGGTTGGGTGCTGCTTCCCTTTTTTGATGAAATCAATTACCTTGATGGGCGCTATTTTGACATTAAACAAGGCAACAAATGGGGGATTTATGATTTAAAAAAGAAAAAGATAATTATCAATACTGCCTATGAAGCATTTGACTACTGCGGAGGATGTGTGAAAACATCCGACTATGTGTATGCAAACAAAGGTGGAAAATGGGGTATTGTTGGATTTGATGGCAAAGTAAAGGTCCCTTTTGAGTATGACCATCAGCATCATCAGATGCGCAGCGACAATTGGATACAGTCGTTTTCTAAAAACAAGGTGCCTGTAATTGTGAATATAGTGAGCAAAAAGGAATTTGTTGTACAAGAGCAGAGTTGTATTGCAAAGGGAATGTTGATCTATAGCGAGCAAGGTAAGTTCGGTGCTTACGACCAGGACGGGAAGCTAACAATACCCTTTATTTATGACCAGATCAGTGTTGAGGGTGCTGGTGCCTATCAGAATTTTCCGGGTAATTACCTGATTGTGACTAAGGGACAGTTTCAGGGGGTAGTTGACCTGAAGGGAAAAGTCGTTATTCCTCCTGCGTATCAGCAGGTGAAAGTCTGCAACCAGTATTTTGTGCTGACATCGGGAAATAAAACCATTCTGGCAGACCACAACCTTCGTGAGCTCCTGTCCGTGGAGGGCGGAAAAATCACTTATATCGACGGTAGTGATGAAGGGGGAATTGATCCAGTCCCAATTTTTAGAATTGCTAAAAAGGCATATTTCGGATTGTACTTCGCAAACAACGGTAAATATTATGAACCACAGTTTTATGATATCGGCCTGGACCACAATGCCGGGAGCAAAACCTACGACCTGATTGTCGGAGAACGCCAGGGAATAAAAACCATCTTCGATTTGGATGGAAATATCCTGCTTCCAGCCAGCTATCAGGGTTATACATTTTTAACTCAAATTGGGGATCAACGTGTCCAGATCAGAAGAGATGAAAAAATTGGCCTTTATGATTTGGATACACAGCGGGAAGTGATCCCGACATTGTACCGTGATTATTTTGACTTCATTGGTCAGGATGGACAAACGGTGGTCTGCCGTTCCGGCGATTACGAGTCGCCTCACATCGAACTGCGCTCACTCAAAGATGGTAAACTGCTCACCGAGAAGTATTATGCTGAAATTACCTCCATAGACAGCGTAAATTTCTTACTGAGCGACTGGAAGCGCAACCAGTACTGTTTGTATGATGCGGTGAAGAAATCGATTACCGTCTTGCCCTATAACTTTGTCGCCTACATCGGGTCCAGGCAGGTACTCGCCGTGTCTGCTGCTGATGGGAAAGCGAAACTTTACAACTTCCGTACGTCTGCAACGCTTCCCGCGGAATATCACTTCTCTTTCCGGAATGATCCTATAGCCACTTCTGCAGACATGCCTTTACTCTATCCTTTCAAAAATGGTATGGCGATAATCGGTCAGGATGATAAGCTCGGCTATATTGATGAAAGGGGCAAGGTAGTTGTACCGCCCACATTTGATAAGGCCGCCAATTATGATAGCCTTGGGGTAGCTGTGGTTGCCAAAGATAGCGCCGATACCTATAGAAGGTATTCCAGGCTCGGCTTTCTGAACAAAAAAGGAAACTTTGTAATTCCACTGACGAGTTCTTATGAAGATGCATTCTATGACAACTTTTTTCTGGCTGGCAAAATTCTCCTGTCTAACTATAACCCGGAGAATGGCGAACTGAAATTTGGACTTGCGGACAGCACCGGAAAGGTATTTCTGGAAACTGCATATGACCAGATCAGCTCGGTCAAAGACGATCAGTACTTGCTGATAAAAAAGGGACGTCAGTACGGGCTCACTGATGCGGAGGGTAAATGGGTTGTTCCTTTGGGTTATGACGACCTGGGAGTGAGAGTTTATGATTTCTACGGGTACTCGTCGCCGGTACAGCTTTTTCCAATGCCGGTGAAGGAAGGCGATAAATGGTGGTACCTCAACGAAAAGGGAGGTAAACTTGCTATCGAAGGTGACCGCTTAGTTTACTGAAATCATCACAGCTCAATTTATAAACAACATAGCCGGCGAGTAATCATCGCCGGCTATGTTGTTAGATCTCATTAGCGATTTATTTGTTCGCATAATCTTTCTCAAATTTGTCCGATGCGACGTTCACACCTTTGGCCATTTCTTCAAATGCACTGTTGATGTTGTCCAGTAATTTCTGTTCTGTGGCGGGGTCCTGAGTATTGTTTTTCCTGATACTGATCAGCTTGGGATAATCTTCTGAAACGATTTTGCCATAACCACTTAGTCCGGCAAGGACGGCTTTCTGCAGTTGGTCATCGCCGTTAAAATCACCTAGCTTTTCAACTTTTTCCTGGTCTTCTTTTACTGCATCTTTCCATTTCAGCGCTACTTTTTCTGCTTCGTCGTATTTTTTTGACTGCATGGCAGCATTCATTTCGTTGATGTGATGCTCCTCACTGTTGATGACGGTCATCAGTTCATTGTTATAGGCTACAGCATCTTTTTTTCCACCACAGCTTGCAAATGCACACATCATGAGTAGGACAGTACTTTTTGAAATCGCTTTTTTCATCTTTTAATTTTATTAGATTTATAATTTGTCAACTGTCTTTTTTAAGACATCACAAATTTAACAGATGAGGTATTGCCGGTAAATCCCTGAATCCAGTGGTTTTATAATGGCCTATTCGCGGATGATGCCGTATTCCAGCGCCAGTTTGATGACTGAGGCAATGCTCTTGACGCCAAATTTTTCTATGAGGTTTTTTCTGTGGCTTTCAACGGTATGGGGACTGATAAAGAGTGTTTCTGCCATCTGTGCTGTGGTGAGGCCCCTTGCTGCTTCATGAAGGATTTCCTTTTCCCGTCGGGTGAGTTTAGGGACGTTCTGCAGCACTTCCTCCTTCAGGTCTTTGCTCATCTTCAGCCGTGTTTGCGAACACAGAAAGAGCTTTCCCTGAAGTACGGTCCGGATGCCTTCTATGATCTCCAGTCCCGAGGCATTCTTTTGAATGTATCCATCGGCACCCTCGCTGATCATGCTGTTGATTACTGCATATTCATTATGAACACTGATTGCGAGGATCTTCATGCCCGGACATTGTTTTTTTAGCAGAGAAACGAGTTCTATGCTATTGCAATCAGGAAGATTGATGTCGAGCAATAAGATGTCGGGCTGACTGATTTTAATGTTGGCGAGCGTGGATTTACCGTCTGTAAAGCAATCCAGGACCTTAAAATCAGTTTCTGCTGTAAGGATGTTTTTTAAACCTTCCAGCATCATCGGGTGATCATCGGTAATCACAATATTAACCATCATGTTCTTCGTTGTTGATTGGAAACTCTATTTCTATGGTGGTACCGGTGCCGGGACGGGAATCAATCTGCATGTTGCCATTCAGGAACTCAAGACGTGATTGTACGTTGTGGATTCCCGCTGATTTTCTTCCGTCTGCCAGCCTTGGATCGAAGCCTTTGCCATCATCCTCTACGGTGATCAGGATGCGGTTGTTATATTCAGACAACTGTACCATAATCTGTGTCGCATCGGCATGTTTCACGGCATTGTTGACCAGCTCCTGGACGATCCGGTAAACGACTATCTGTTTTTCTTTTTCCAGGCTATCTTCATAATTTACAAAATGAGCGGATACCTCAATTCCGTCGTTGCTCATCCGCAGTGCGTATTCCTTAAGGGCTTCCTTGAGCCCATATTTGTCCAGCAGTTCCGGCATGAGGTTATGGGCGATACGGCGCAACTCTACGACGGCTACGTCCAGCTGATCCAATGATTTGTCCAATGCACCTTTGAGGTTACCGCTCCGGTCATTGATACTACCTTTCTGGTCATTCATAGACAAAGCAGATAAGGTGATTTTTGTTCCCGACAATATACCTCCGAGCCCGTCATGAAGGTCACGTGCCAGGCGGGCGCGCTCTGCTTCCTGCCCCTGCAGCATGGAGCTCAATACCTGTAGGCTTTCCTTCTGCTTTAAAGTTTTCATATGCTGACGGTATGCGTAGTATATCAGGCATGCAGTAATGATCAAAGTGACGATCAGCAGCACGTAGACGATATTCATCCTCGATTTGTAGGCGAGTTCTTTCTGGGAAGCTTCGAGCTGTGCGGCACGTTGTTGGATCTCAACGCGTGAGAGTTTGAGTTCCTGCCCTCTGTTGTCTGCTTCCAGCTGGATGACCTCCATCTGCTGACGCTGATTTTCTTTACTCAGCTTCAGGTTTTTCAGTTCCTGCTGTTGCGTTTCGCTAAGGGCATGCATGAGGGAGATCTGCTGCTGTCTTTTTTCAGCTTCCAGTCGCAGGCGTATCAGCTGTTGCTGCTGTCTTTCTTTTTCAAACTGAGCTTCCAGTCGACGGCCCTGTTCCATTTTATTCGCATTGTAAACCTCTTCATAGACTTTTACATATTGCTTGTAATAATGATAAGCCTCGTTGAATTGTCCTTCTGCTTCGTATACCTCAGCAAGTTTTAAGTACAGGCTAAGTGCAACGGTATTTTCGGCAACAGCATCTTTCATCAGTGCCGCCAATGAGGCCAGCAGATATTTTTTCGCTGTGGCCTGATCGCCTGCTTTGGCACTGTATTCTGCCATGATGCCATACGCGGAAGCCACCTGTGCATATTGCTCTACCTGCTCGCCAATTTCCAGTCCCAGTTGCGCGTATTCCAATGATTTTGCCTTGTAGGCTCCCGGGTAAAACTGCAGATAAAGGTTTGCCAGGTTGATCGCAGCGAACGACAAATCGGACGGTACGGCCATTTTGTCTTTGTTTTTTTGATAGGAGTGGATTGCCTGAAGGTAGTACCTTTCTGCAAGGTTACGCAATTTTTCCTGCTCCGGATGGTTGATGTATTGTTCCTGGTAATTATAACCCATTGACATGTAGGCATCAAAAATATCCATTGGTTTGTTTCTTGATCTGGCGATTTCAAGCATCAGCAACGCGTACTTTTCCTGCAAATCATAAGCTTTCCAGTTCGAATATATAGAGGAGAGTTCCTTATAAATGGCAGTCTTTCTGGAGATGACGGTTTCGGTCTGAGGTGATTTGTCAAAAAACTTTAACGCCTGCTGGAAGCTCTGGATCGCCTGATGTTCCTGATTGTTCCTGGCGTACATCCAACCTTCGCAATACATGACATATCCTTTGATACTCAGTTCTTTTGTTTTTTCTGCAAATGTTTTTGCCTGTTTAAGATAGCTGGAAGCCGCTGATGTGTCATCAAGTACTTTGCTGTTCATGGCAGCAATCCCACATAATTGGGCCCCATATTTTCCGTCAGCTTTCTTACTTGCCCTGCTGATGTTTTGCTGAAGCAGCGCCATGGCTTCCTTTTGCTGGCCATTAAAGAAAAGCGCATGTGCGTATTTACCTGCCAGTAATAGCTGTTCATTGCTGCCCCTGACATGTTTGTTGTAGTCGGCAGCTGCAGCTTCAACTGCATTCTGAGCGTTAACATTCCAGGAAAAACCCGTCAGTATCAGGAATGCCAGATACCATTTTAAATTTTTACAGATTCTCATTCCCGCTCCTTTAAGCAAGTTTTAGGCCAAGGGCCTGATGGCAGGTGCATTTCGTTTCCGATGAACGTTTCTACCAACATCCGCCAGTCGTCTAAATCTCTGGGTTTAGCGCTTTCTTTTTGCTTTTTAAAGGCTTATAATCCGTCATGATGATGTTGCAGTCTTCTAACGATGCGCGCAGGTAACCGAGAAAATCTTCGTAACAAAGTGCCCGTTTGGTCGCAGTCTTCGCCTTTTTTAGAAGGGTATAATGATCGAAAATTTCTTTTAACCCAACATTATATAGGTTCTCAAACAAGATTGGCCTTTTTAAGGATAACCTAACGAGCATTTGCCCGTACGTCTTGATGACGCACTGTAGTGTGTTCAGGTTTTTTGCACTGTACGCACTCGTGCCTTCAGTATCAGTACGTAACTGCTGTACCATCCGGATATCTTGTTTATACATGACCAGTGCCTTAGTCCAACCCCTTGAAATAGAGGTTGGTTCTTTATAAAGATAGGATAATTACAATGGATATAGTGATTTAAGGAATATTATTATTAAGGCTTATTCAGGTGCCGTCATCCCGAATTCTGCCCATTCTTCTTTTGAAGGACCATACAGTCCAGGGACAGGTAATCCTAAAATGCGCATGATGACAGTCATTTGCCCCCTATGATGAGTCTGATGGCTAACCAGCACCCTAAGTACTTTCCCTTTTTCCCATTGTTCTCCATACATGTCCACCTGATCAGCAAGACTTGAGTCTGTCCATTTCAGGCGTACTGCCCGTGAAAGTAATACGCTATATTGTTTGTAGGATTCCAAAATGTCTGTTGAGTGTTGGGGGATCGCTTTATCTTCCAGTTCATCATCAGCAAATAAGCCGGCCCTTTTTCCCATTTCGGTAATGGTTTGGGTCAGATGCCAGGCCAGGCGACCCAGCGGCCGGACATGCTCATGGATGGTATTTGCCAGCAACTCATCAGTTAATGCTGTAAAAATCTTAATTGTTCCTTCTGACTCGGCTTCCCAATCGGCAATGAAATCTTCAATACTTCTGTACATACTTGTAAAATTAAAGAATAAAATACACTCTAGGCAAATGTAAATTAAAAACTGAAATGCTAAAATATTTAGATGAAGTATTTTTTGTATTTATGTAATACTATTTTATTTAGTTTTAGATTTGGAGCCGGGGCAGCTGGCTGTCTTTATTTTAGTATAAATGTTTAATTGATTTATAAAGAATGGAACAATTGAGTTTTTTTGCTGACAGGGGCCAAAGTCCTGGCTTGCCGAAATCTTTGCTGGAGTATCATCCTGGCGTGTTCGATGATAAAGAAAGTGATATGCTCTTGAGGAAATTCATTGCCGACTGTCCTTGGCAGCAGAAAATTGTCAAAATGTACGATAAGGAAGTGGTTACACCCAGGTTAACCTCCTGGTATGCGGATGAGGAAACTTATGATTACACCTCCCTGCGCAGAGCTGCACCGAATATTTGGACACCAGAACTGTTGATGATCCGGGAGAAAGTGCAGGCAATTGCAGGACTCAGGTTTAATTCCGTATTGTTAAATTACTACCGGGATGGTAACGACTCCGTAGCCTGGCACAGTGATAATGAAAAAGCATTGGGTACACATCCGCTAATTGCCTCAGTGAGCTTCGGTCAGGTCAGATGTTTCGACATCCGCAGAAAGTCAGACCATTCGGACAAGTATTCAATCCGGCTGGAGAGCGGCGCCTTGATGATCATGAAGGGTGACCTTCAGCAACATTGGGAGCATCGTGTGGCGAAGTCGACAAAGTCCATGAGGGCAAGGGTGAACCTTACCTTCAGGGTAGTGATCTAATGATCTAGGATCAGGGTTTTCCATACAATGTTCAGGGGTTTGAATACAGTGCTCATCTCAGGATCATCGAGCTTTGAACCATCAAAATAAACAATATGGAAACTAAGAAAATTAATTTGGGAAGTCAGGGACTGGTGGTTCCTGCTATAGGTCTGGGCTGTATGGGAATGACAGGCTTTCAGGACGGACATATGTACGGCAGCGCAGATGAGGGCGAAGCCATTGCTACTATTCACAGGTCTCTGGAATTGGGAGGTAACTTTTTAGACACCGCAGATTTGTATGGACCATTTAAAAATGAACAGCTGATTGCAAAAGCCATTCAGGGCAACAGGGATAAATATATTATTGCCAGTAAGTTTGGTTGGGAAATTGACGACAATGACAACGTCACCTGGGCCATCAACGGCAAAAAAGAATATGTGAAAAAATCAGTAGAGCGCTCGTTGAAAAACTTAAACACTGACCACATTGATTTGTATTACATGCACCGGCTGGATAAAAACACCCCAATTGAGGAAACTGTTGAAGCGATGAGCGATCTGGTGAAAGAAGGAAAGATAGGGTACATTGGACTGTCGGAAGTTTCTTCAGAGACGGTCAGCAGAGCAAATGCTGTTCACCCGATTACTGCTGTGCAAAGTGAATACTCGTTGTTTGAGCGGACTGTAGAAGAAAGAGGGATACTGGCGACTTTGAAAGAACTTGGTATAGGTTTCGTAGCCTATTCTCCACTAGGTCGTGGGTTTTTATCCGGTCAGATCCGCAGTATTGATGATTTGCCTGAAGATGATTTCCGCAGGGCCATCCCACGTTTTCAGGAAGCTCATTTTTATAAAAACATTGAGCTCGTGAAGGCAATAGAAAACATGGCTGAAGAAAAAAATATCAGCTCCTCGCAGCTGGCATTGGCCTGGATCATCAGCAAAGGGATATTTCCTATTCCGGGCACCAAAAGGAGGAAATACCTGGAACAGAACATGGCAGCTGTCGATGTGAATTTAAGCAATGCAGAGCTTACAAAGCTTGACAGCATTGTGCCGCTTGGCACGGATACGGGTAAACCTTATGATGAATTTAGTATGGGCTTGATTGATTAATCCTTAAATTTACGATTATGAATGCGATCAGGTCTGTTGCTGAGTTCCACCGTCTGTTGTCCTTGCCCTCTCCCCGGCATCCGCTGGTGAGTGTCATCAACCTTTCAGAATCAGTGTTTCTGCTTGATGATATCTGGAAAGGTTTCGTGAACATGTTTTACTGCATCGCATTGAAGAGAGATGCAACGGGAAAAATCAGATACGGACAGCAGGAGTATGATTACGATAAAGGTGTGTTGAGCTTTACTGCACCCAATCAGGTACAAGCTTTAGATGTATACAATATGGAATGTGGATCAGGCTATCTGCTTATTTTTCATCCTGACTTTATATTGAAACATCCTCTCGCAAATGGCATTAATAACTATGGTTTTTTCTCTTATGCGGTAAATGAGGCGCTGCACCTTTCAGATGAGGAAGAAGCCGACCTGATTACGATACTGAAGAAGATTGACAAAGAATGTGCACATATTGATAAGCATACCCAGACGATCATCCTGTCGCAAATTGAACTGCTGCTCAACTACTCCGACCGGTTTTATGAGCGGCAGTTCATCACCCGGAAAAATAGCAACCATGAGCTCCTGGCAAAATTTGAGCAGGTGGTCAGCGAATATTTTAATGGCGGCCATGCCCTGCAGGAAGGTCTGCTCACCGTACAATACATCGCCGAGAAAATGAACCTTTCACCCAATTACCTGAGCGATTTGTTACGGGTGCATACTGGGCAGAATACTCAACAGCACATTCATGAAAAATTAATTGAGCGGGCAAAGGAAAAGCTCTCCACTACAAACCTTACCGTAAGTGAAATTGCCTATGCACTGGGGTTTGAGTATGCTCAATCGTTCAGTACGCTGTTTAAAAAGAAAACGGATATGTCCCCGCTGACTTTTCGCCGGATTTATCAATAGACATGGATGGGATCACACGCGAAGGCTACGAAATCAGATTCGCACCACATCGGTAAAGATTTGATTTTTGAACCATAGCTCAACTACAACATGTCCTAATTTCCAGCAGCCTGCTTCAACTCCGTGATCAAAGCTGCCAAAGCTTTTCGGATTGCCAATCAGTTGTTCTATTTCTAAGAGTGAAAGGCCTTGAAACAGGCTGCTGACCAGATCCAGCTCAATATGATTTTGATCGTTCTTTAGTGATACAGAAAGCATATCCACAAGTTTATTGGTATGCAAAACCTTAATTTCATAAGCGTTCAGGTGATCCATATAATCGTCAGCGCTAATGTAATTGTTGAAGCAAATTGTGCATATGCGCGCTTTACCATTGACATAGGTGCTGTATGGATGAAGTGGAAGGTCACAAATGGCGCAGATTTCTCCACCTGATGCACCTAAATAGCTGTGATAAACGTATTCCTCTTTTTTCAACCTGATCGCCTCTACTTTTTTTAGTAAATGTGGGAAGTCGACTGTTCTCTTATTTAAAGCCATGTATCTCAAAATACAAAGTGCAAGTATCACTGCCAAATTTCATTTGATAAATCTGATGGGAGAGTTTTTTCATTTTGGTTAGTGATGCCCTTGATTTGGTTAACTCTGCCTGATGCTGAATACTGACTTTTGTATCCTAGCTAATTAATATTTTTATGGAAAATCAGACCGCATCATCATCAACAAAAAATCAACTTATTGCATTGGTAACCGGTGCCAACCAGGGCGTAGGTTTTCAGATTGCCAAAGCGCTTGCAGAAAATGGTTATACCGTTTATGTGGGGTCACGTAACCTGAGCAACGGTGAGAAAGCAGCTGCTGAGATTGGAGGCGATACCAAGGCCATCCAGTTGGATGTTACCCAGTCGTCAACGATCAATGCTGTAGTAACACGTATTGAACGAGAATCCGGTCGCCTGGACTTGCTGGTAAACAATGCAGCGATAGCTCATGCAGGTCAGCCGGGCCGCACATTGGAAGATGCGACCGAAGCAGGAAAGGCAACTAAGGCGTCACTTGACGAAGTTCGTACAGTTTGGGAAACTAATGTGTTTGGAGTGATTGCCATGACGCAAGCTGCGTTGCCATTGCTGCGTAAATCGGCAGCAGCACGTATCGTGAACGTCTCCAGCGGACTGGGCTCTTTAACCTGGATCGCAGATCCTGCATGCTGGGCAAGGGAACATTTCGGTGTTGTATATGCGGCTTCTAAAACTGCCCTTAATGCCGTAACAATGGCCTTTGCTATAGAACTGGAAAAGGAAAACATCAAAGTTAATGCCGTCAGTCCAGGTTTCACTGCCACAGCATTGAATAACTTTCAGGGTACTGATACCGTTGAATTCGGATCGCTTGAGCCAGTACGTGTGGCCCTGGAAACAGATGGACCAACCGCCACTTTTACAGGACCTGATGGTTCATTGCCTTGGTAACCAACCTTCATGAAGTAATGCTCATCTTGATTATGACCGTAAGCTTAAATTGTCTGCGGTCATAATCCCTATATTTATATATGAAATCTGAGATGCCTAAAGTCATAAAATTTGAATCTATATCGGAGGTACATCGAATGATGGGGCTTCCCGGGCCCGTTCACCCATTGATCAGTTTAATGGATGCGACCAATGGACAAATCGATCTGGGGCGTCTTCCGTCCAGCTATATGCCCGGTTTCTACAAAATATCTTTCACCACCAGGCTGGGGGGGAAGTTCAGGTATGGCCAGGGGTATTACGATTTCGACGAGGGAAGCATGTTGTTTACAGCACCCCATCAGATCGTCGGAAATACCGAAAATTATAAAGGCAATGAAGGTTATTCGCTGATCATTCATCCGGATTTCCTGCAAGGATACCCGCTGGCCAGGAAAATCAAGCAATATGGCTTTTTCTCTTATGCGAATAATGAAGCCTTGCATTTATCTGAACTGGAAAGAACAACGGTATCGGGCATCTATCAGATTATCGGTGATGAACTGAATAGCCGCATAGACGACTTTAGCCATGAAGTAGTCATTGCGCAAATAGAGCTGTTATTGAGTTATGCCAGGCGCTTTTACAAACGACAGTTCCTGACCAGGCAGGTGAATACGGATCTGCTTCCGCGATTGGAAGAATTGCTTAATGCCTATTTCGAAGAGGAAAAACCTGTAGTGCAGGGAATACCGACTGTGCAGTATCTGGCGGAACAGTTAAATTACACTTCCAACTATTTAAGTGACATGTTGCGCTCACTTACCGGATTGAATGCACAACAGCATATCCACCAAAGTCTTATTGAAAGATCAAAGGAGTTGTTGTCCACTACCAATTTGACGATCAGCGAAGTGGCTTACAAACTGGGGTTTGAACATCCGCAGTCTTTCAGCAGATTTTTCAAAATCAAAACCAATAGTTCTCCGCTACAATTTCGATCCGCTTTCAATTGATTGCCTCAAGAGGAACTGCAGATGTATTGGAGTAGACCATCACGCCACCTATAACAACTACTAACTCATCAACTGCCGGGCCTGAAGAACTCCGAAAATAAACATCACCAGCTGCCAGTCGCCCCTGATCTTCTGGTAGGCTTTCTGTAGGAGGTTATGTGCAGACTGACGGTTGATGCTCATCACGTCGGAGATCTGCACGATGTCGAGGTCTTCGTAAAACCTTAGATAGATAATTTCACGTTGCCTTGACGGAAGGGTGTTTAACAGGCATTTCACCTTTTCTGCAAGTAGGAGGTCTGTAGCCTCCGCAATCATCTGATGCTCAATGTCAAATTCCAGCATAAAGTCGTGCTCATCGTTCAGTGGCTGATTTTTATTCCATTTCGCCTGTTCCCTGAGCACGCGGTTTCTGATCGCCTTAAAAAGGTAAGCCTTCAGCGTGTCACGCTGACCGAGATCAAAACCTTTGTTCCACAAGTCCAAAAATAGCTGTTGAATCGCATCTTTTACCACGTCGTCATCCTGACAAAACCTGATGCCAAAATCAAACAGGTTTTTGGAGTACCTGTTGATCACCTCTGTATAAGCATCCCGTATCTGACGACTTTCACCCTGTCCTAACAAAATTCAGCTATTAATTACAACTATTAAACCACAGCACAATCAGACTTTCCAATCAAGGCTGCATAATCATAAACCTAGCATTTTCTGGTTACTTATTCAAGATCAATGATCATAAATTACACAGGGAATATTGCGGTGTCCTAAAATGAAAATCGCTTACTGGATGAAAATAATATTTATCGGTGTTAATTGATAAACTGAGTTGTCAGACCGTAGAATATTATTTAAAAGCACCTTCGCTTACATTGTCAGTTTTGAACGACAGGAACTGACCCTGACTGCCGCTTTCTCCTTTCACAAATATTCCAATACGGTAGCCCATACCCCAGGGGGCATATTTCGCAGGGTTAAAGTCCATATCATGAAATTTCACCCAACCGCTGCCTGTGTTGTAAAGGAAGGATATCTGGGACAGGTTATTTGTGCATTTCATGCCCAATTTCACTTTCCCGCTAAGCGGTGTATCTGAAACCTTAACAGTGACATAGGATTTATCCAGATTATTGAATACCGTAAATCCACCCTTTGCTGCTGAAATGCCAATACCACCCAGTTCACCAGGCCACTTGCTACCGGCAATCGCTCCACCCAACGCGATTCCTGTTTTGGAATCCGTAACCTGGATTTCGCTCTCTATGGAGAATGAGGTCGATTTCATGTACTGCCCCAGGAAAGTACCTAACTCGTGGTTGTCCTGTGAAGCCTGTAAATATAAGCTCTTGTCAAAATGATGCTTTGGCTGGGTCAGCTTTGATGGCCATTGCCAGGCCAGGTTCAATTTTTTATCTGCAGTAAAGTCGTCATTGAAGTTTACGTCTTTTAATGGCCTGTTCGCTACCGTAGCGTTGTGCAACAGTGGCCAGCCTTCCTCATTCATCACCAGTTCTTCAATCACACCCTCTCTGCCTACAAATACGTCATATTTCTTGTTAAAAGCGTGATACAACATGTACAGCCTACCATCTTTTGATTCTACTACAGTGCCATGGCCTGGGCATTTCCAGTTTTCGTTACTCACCATGATCGGGTTTTTCTCGTACTTCTCCCATACTCCGGAGGCAAGGTCTTTGGTTCTGGCAATGCCGGTTTTGTAATTGCATTGCGCATCACAACATCCGCCAACTGCATACAGACTATAATAATAATCC
Source organism: Pedobacter sp. BAL39 (assembly GCF_000170795.1). Taxonomy (GTDB): domain Bacteria; phylum Bacteroidota; class Bacteroidia; order Sphingobacteriales; family Sphingobacteriaceae; genus Pedobacter. Next base: position 9,999 of record NZ_ABCM01000026.1, on the reverse strand, counting down.
CCTTTTTTGAAGAAGCAAGCGCCTTCCACCAGGGCATCTTCCCAGGGCTGACTGGTGGTGAAAAGTTTCTTTTTCTCGCCCAGCAATTTGGTGCGGCTGGCATTAATCTCCTGCATCCAAATCCAGGTTTCCTTACCGCATCCGTTACCGTCATTCTTCCAGAATGCGTAGATCCGGCCGTTGTCCTTCATCTCAAAAGCATCAATAGCGCCGCAGTCGTCTTCTATAATTACCGGCCCGTTGTCCGTAAACTTACCTGTTTCAATCTGATCAGCATCAATAGAAGCGATGCCACATTGTAATCCTGGATTGCCCGTCACTGATTTGTTGTGCGCCGTGTAGTAAGCATAGATTTTATGCTGGTCGGCATCGTACGATAACTCGGATGCCCAGAACATGTTCTCGCCCCATTGCCCCTTCATATCTTCAGCACCTTTTGGAAAAACATGGTTGATCAGTTTCCAGGTTTTCAGATCTGTAGATTTGTAAATCGTAAAACATGGCGCCCATTCATTTGTGGTCGAGGTGGCATAGTAAGTATCGCCAACACGGATAATGGAAGGATCAGGGTTGTCGCCCGGCAAGGCCGGGTTCAGCAAGCTTATCTTGTCTTTTGATCCTGAAGGATCAGTGGTGCTATTCATTCTCTTAACAGTGCAGGCGGCCATCCAGCTGATCGCGATGCCTAAGGCGAGGATAAGGAGTTTCTTCATTTTGAGCTATTATGGGCGTCTAAGTTAGGATAATTGTTTAAATTTTAATGATTAGCCAGCAAAAGTAGCACTTGCCCGAAGATCAAGTGCTACTTTTGCTTTTGTTATGGTTGACCCCGGCTGTTAGTAACCGAGGTTTTGATCCAGTTTAGCACCATTGTTACGCTCAATTTCGGTAGCCGGGATTGGCCATAGGTTGTAAGTCGGAAGTACATCAGTATAATAAGGGTTGCATTTTTTAACGCGGTCGTATACCAGGCCTAAACGCATCAGGGTGATCCTTCGCTTTTCCTCGGAGCCCAGCTCGCGCATGCGTTCATCAAGAATGTAATCAATATTTACATTAGCCGGCAATACATCCGAGGCATTTGCCCGGCGGCGCACCTCGTTGATGTCCTCTGCAGCCTTGCCGGGGTCAGCCAATCCGAGGTAAGCTTCTGCTCTCAGTAAGTAAGTTTCTGCAAGCCTGAACATGTACTGGTCGGCATAAGTGCCTCCCGCACTCGCCTTTAGCAGCAGTGTAGCTTTGTTTTCAAACATGCCGTCCGGATGGTCACCGGGAGTGGTGATCTTAGACTGAAAAGGGTAGAAATCCCTCCTTGGTACAGTGATGCCGGCAGGAGGGTTAGTGGTGGAAATAACCTGTCCGAAGCTTGGGTGTGCCGGATTGGTAACCGTAAATTCTCTCACAAAATTGAATGGTGCATTTCGGAGGTCATTGCTGAAATCGCTCTGCCAGATGACGTCAGAGAAGTATTTTGTCGGGATCGCCCAGCCAATACCCCGGCCACCGGAATAGTCACTCACAGGATAACGGAAAGGTTGAATGGAGCTGCCTGGGAGCCTGAAATTGATGATCTGTGGTGCAAAATGACGCTCGTACTGATAGGAGCCACCGATACCGGTAGATACTGTTCCACCACCCGGAACATCGGTCTCAAACTGGATGACCCACAGTGCTTCTCGATTTGTCCCATTTTTCCTGTTCTGATTACCCTTTTGGAATAAATCCCAGTAGACATTTTTCGTTGCATCAACAGACTTGACACCAAACCTGGTTTTCATCAAGCCCACATTCGCATTGCTGATGACGGCGGTAGCTGCATCTGCTGCATTCTGGAACTGGCCGGCAGCAAGGTAAACTTCCGACAGCAGGTGGTAGGCGGCGAGGTTATTGATCTGCCCGTCCTGTACGGCATTGATGGCAGGCAGGTTGGTGGCAGCGAACTTAAGGTCGTTGATGACCTGCGCCAGAACTTCCGCCTTTGGCGCACGCACATAATCTGTCTTAGGCGATTTTACTTCAGTGAGGTTCAGTGGTACTGCGCCATAAAGATAGGTAAGTGTCCTGTAAGCCATGCCCCTGAAGAACTTAGCACGTGCTTCCATCAACGTTTTTTCAGCATCCGTCATTTCTGACCCGGGAATCCTGTCAATAATGGTGTTCGTTTCTGCGACAATTTTGTAAAGGTTGGTCCAGTGGATCAGCGGAATCTCTGTACTCAGGGGAGAGTAGGCGGCGGTCATATTGGTATGTCTCGTGGCTGAAGGCTGTCCGTCAAACACAATGTCACAACCAAAGACATAGTCGAAAGGCCGTTGCTCGCCACTGGTGTAAAACTCTGCCCTGATGCGGGTATAGAGGTTGTTGACGGATGCTTCGAAGTCCTTATTGGTAATGTAGGCATTGGTGGTGCTCAGGAAATCAAGAGGCTCTTCATTTAAAAAGCTTTTTTTACACGAGGCGAATAAAATCGTTGCTAAACAGAAAATTATGATATTGATCTTTTTCATTGCTGTCTTGTTTAAAATGAAACATTTAATCCCACAGAATACCCTCTGAGTACAGGTCTTCCGTCTATCAGTAAGCCCTGATCGGTTTCAGGATCCCATCCTTCCCAGTCCGTCCATGTAAACAGGTTCCTGCCACTCACAAACAGATTTACGCTCTGCAGTTTCAGGCGTTCAATGTATTTGCCGCTGAACTTATACGCCAGGGAAACATCCTGTAACCTGATAAAGCTCCTGTTCTGATAAAGAGAAGGGTTGAGCGTGGCAGAGAGAATTGAACTTGGGTATTTACCATTCGGATTGTCGGGCGACCAGAAATCAATCCCACTCAGGTGGTTGTTGCGGATCTGGTTGTCATCCCTGATCATCCTTGGCGTGTTGCCGGACAGGTAGCTGTTCTTGCCTCCCTGAATCGCATTCAGGAATACGGAAAGGGTAAAGTTTTTATATTGGAAGTTGTTCAGTAAGCTCGCGCGGAATGAAGGTGCACCTATACCCAAAATCCTGCGGTCATCAGCATTGATCAGCCCGTCACCATTCTGGTCAATGATGCGGTACGTACCAGCAGAGTAGCCTGCTGGAATCTGGTCTCCAACCTGCCAGATGCCATCTACCTCGTAGTCGAATATGGCCGAGCTCGGCTGCCCGATGAACAAACGACTCTGAGGAAGGTCATCTTCTACACCATCGCCATCACGGTCCCCCAGCAGTTTTACTACCTTGTTCACGTTTCTCCACAGGCTGAAGGTTGATGACCATTGGAAGGTGCTGCTACTGATGTTTTTAGAAGTCAGGGAAAGCTCAATGCCCCGGTTATTCAATTGTCCTACGTTCGACTGTATCTCGTCGAAACCAGTCACAGTTGGTATCTTTACCGCGTACAACAGGTCTGTCGTTTTGTTCTGATAGTAATCAAATGTACCCGAAAGGCGTGCTTTGAGTAAATTGAATTCCATACCAAAGTTAAGTCCTGTGGTGCGTTCCCACCTCAGATCAGGATTGGCAAGGGAAACCACCTGTTGACCAAACTGGGTGGCCCCACCGTCACCAAAAACATAAGCCGCACTTGTGGAAACCCTTGCCAGCGACTGGTACCTTTGTGTCTGGTTACCAACTGTTCCATAGCCTACTTTCAATTTCAGAAAATCTACCCAGTCGACTTTAAAGAAGGATTCTTTCGAGATGTCCCATCCGACTGATAAGGAGGGGAAAATGGCAGATTTATAGTTTTCGGCGAAACCAGAAAAGCCATCGCGCCTTACGGTTGCCGTAACCAGATACTTACCTTCGTCAAATCCGTAGTTCACACGTGCCATCTGATAATTCAGGGCTTCCTTGAAGCCATTGGAAACAGCAAAACGATTCAGGCCCTGATCCAGGCCATTGTAACCCAGAGTGATCCTGGAAAAGCCATTGGAGTAGGCGCGGGTGTATTCCTGCTGGCGTTCAATGGCACCGTATAACAAGGTTCCGGTAAAATTGTGCTTGCCGAATTTCCTGTTATAGGTCAGGATATTGTCCAGGGTGTAGTCGTAATAGTTTGTGTTTTCTTTTGATGCCTCTCCGGTAAGGTTGGCGTTGTACTGGTTGGAAATGTATTTGAGCGTCTGACGGTAGTTGTTTCCGAAATTAAGTTTATAACTCAGACCCTTCACTGGCAGCTGTACATTTCCGTAGATGTTGGCAAAGAAGTAGTTATTCCGGTCGTAGTCATCAGCCTCATAGTTCAGGAAAGGGTTGACGACATTGGTATTGTAGGGGTTGATCTTGAGTTTACCGGTTTCGTCCCATGGCAGCACCAGCGGCGACATGATCCTGATGTCGTTCAGGTTTGGTTCCACACCATCTTCATTGACAAAGGTTCCGAAGGATTGTAAACCAACTGTCAACCAGTCTGTTGCTTTGGATTCTATGTTTGCCCTGATGGTTTTTCTTTTGAAGGTATCATTAGAGATAAAGCCGATGTTTCTGGTCAGACTGCCTGACAACAGGTAGTTTATCTTGTCGGTACCACCACTAAAGCTCAGTTGGTTGTCGAATACATATCCGTTCTGCGAAGCTTCATCGTACCAGCTGAAATCATGGGGAAGCAGGTTACCCTGTGCATCCTTCATTGAAGGGTCTACCTTGCTGACCAGGTCAAAGGCAGGGTTCGGCTGAGTGAAATCCGGGGCTAAGAAAGCCTGGTCATAGAAGAGGCGCCTGATCCGCTCCAAATATTCGTCTCTTCCCTTAGGTCGTATGTCAACATTGGGGGCCTGCGTGGCGTACTGAGAAGAGAAGGAGATCCTCGTTTTTCCTGCAGCACCTTTTCTACTGGTGATTAGCATGACACCATTGGCCGCCTGTGCACCATATACTGCTGTTGCACTCGCATCTTTCAGGATGTCAATCGAGGCAATGTCGTCGGGGTTGATAGAGGTCAGCGATCCTGTATATTGCACGCCGTCAAGTATGATGAGCACATTCTGGTTGCCGGCAAGGGTGTTCGTACCGCGGATGCTGATGCCTGGAGTGGAGCCCGCCCTGTTCACTTGTCCAACGTTTAACCCTGGTACTGTTCCCTGTAGCAGGTTGGCGACGTTGGTGGTAGGAGTGTTCCTGAAGTCTTCAAGGTTGGCCCTCACAACCGAGCCGGTGACATCTGCTTTTTTCTGGGTACCGTAGCCAACTACAACCACTTCGTTCAGGTTGTCCTGTTTTCCTTCTAAGATCACATTGATGATTTTGGAATCACCGACTACTTTTTCCTGCGATTGAAAACCGACATAACTGAAAACGAGAATGGATTGGGTATTGGGTACGTTAACGGTGTAAATGCCGTTGACATCGGTCACCACAGTTGTAGTAGTACCTTTGACTTTTACGGATACGCCAGGTAGCGGCAGGCCCGTTTTGTCCTCTACAATTTTTCCCGTAACGGAAATGTCCCTGCTCTCCGATCTTAGAGAGTTGGGATCCAAGGGCTTTCTGGAGATGATGATGACGTCATCGGATGCTTCAAAATCCAGGTTGATGGGGTCCAGGAGTTGTGCCAACAACTCTGATAGAGGCCGGTTATGGCTGAAAACATTGATTTTTCTTTTGGCATCTATCAGCCTAGGGCTGTAGACGAAATGGACATCATAGGTTTTTTCGATCTTTTTAATGAGCGATTCAAATGCAATGGATTGCTCATCTACGGAGACTTTTTTATTGAGCACTTCCTGCGCGTCCACACTGCTCGCCATACAGGTGCCAATGAGTGTCGCTGATATGATGAACTGCAAAAAAGTTATTGTCATAATTTTTACGAGTATAGCTCTGTATTTCATACTTTTGGTTTGGGTTTCTGGTTTAAGATTGGTTACTCAAAACGCCCCCGATCACAATTCCTTTAATGGATGTGTTAAATGGCAGCAAATCATTTACAAGGGGCAAAACATTGCCGGTAGTACTGGAATACTACCGGCTTTTTTTATACGCTGTGGGCTTAGCTTGTTTCTGTCTTCATACGTTCATGTTTTAATTTGGTTTATACTTGGTTTGTTGTTTTAATAGATGCGGATCTGGTTTTCTCCAAATTGATAATGCGCATCAATGGCTTTACAGATTGCTCTTATTTTTTCTTCCAGCGGCAGGTTTGAAAGGGAGGCTGTGACGGTATAGTCCCTGAACTTCTGCTCATCATAACTGATGTTTACACCGTAGGCCTGCTGTAACTTGGCCACAATATCTGAAAGTGGGGCATCTGTAAAAAAGAAAATTTTATTCGCCGATTCGGGAGACAGCATGGCTGGCCTGCTGATCGTCGCTTTAGTAAACCGGGCTGTTTTGTTCGTGAAAACCGCAGTCTGGTTGGGCAATAATATCACGGAATCACGGATCGAGGAGACATTGCCAATATGCATATTGAATACCTGCACCTTTCCGGTTTTCACTAAGACAGTGCTTTCGCCATCGGGCTTGATCATGACATCAAAGCTTGTTCCCAATACCTTGGTCAGGATATTACCTGCCTTAACGACAAAGGGATGTTCAGTATCGCGATGTACCTCAAAAAAAGCAGCACCGCTCAGCTGGACCTCCCGGTTGCCCGCTCCAAAGACAGATGGAAAAACAAGTGAAGATTTGGGTCTCAATACCACCAGGCTTTTGTCACTTAAACGGATCAGGCGGGTGTTTTCGGTATCATTGACAATCTTCTGTACAACAGGTGCTTTGGCGACAACTTCAATTGCGACCGGGATACCTGGCTTTTGCCAATACCAGATGCCCAGGGTAAGTAATGTCATTGCAGCAGCAGCACCAAGCCAGGTAATGAGTTTGTTGTTTTTTGTCCTGACGATCGTTTGCTCGCTAAATTTAGCAATGAAGGCATCAACATCGGCATCAAAAAGTTGATGCGCTGTCGGTCTGATATGGATAGATTGGAGAATGGCACGGGCACGGGCAACATTTTCAGCTTGCTGCGGATGATGGACCATCCAGCGCTGCCAGAAATCATCCTGCGGAGAATCGGTTTGTAAAACCCAATCCACAAAGCGCTCATCTTTAATAAAATCTTCTACTTGAAAGTGCTCATACGGATCCATTGGCAGGTGTTATATACTTGGTTTATTATTATATACCCGAAAGACCTCTGAGATTACCCTCTTGACGGAATAAAAAAGATGAGACGATAGCAAGCGGTTGATTGTTAGATATTTATTTTTTAGGCTTAGCCTGACGGATCGATCTACTGAAAGGTTTAAATGTAATTATTACGTTTCTTAGGGTTGACCCTTGGCGAAAATAACTTAGCTTTACTCAGCAAACCAGATAGATATGAATAAGTACCAGATCAACGTTGTCCTGTTTTTAATTTTCCTCAGCCTTAATAGTTCAGTTTTACTTGCACAGGTGGCAGCATTACCGACCCAGTGGACAAAATCAGCGGAACAGGCCGATGTTCCTTTTCCTGAATATCCAAGGCCACAGCTGGAGCGGGGTGATTGGCTTTGCCTGAATGGTAAGTGGAGTTACCTGGGCGGAAAAAATGTGGCGAGTACGCTTGATCCGGATAAACCGATATCTTTTGATGCTAAAGCAGCACGTATCCTCGTTCCATACTGCCCGGAATCCTATTTGTCCGGCATCCAGCGCAAGCAGGAGATCAATATGTGGTATCAACGTAAGGTTACCATTCCTGCCGGCTGGAAAGGTAAACAGGTATTGATCCACTTTGAGGCAGTAGCACATCATGCTACTTTATTCGTGAATGGACGCAAGGCAGGCAGCCATGCGGGTAGTTATGATGCCTTCAGTTTTGACATTACGCCCTACCTGAAAAGTGGCGAGAACACATTAGTGGTTGCGGCTTATGATTTAAATGATGGCCGTGTCCCTTCAGGCAAGAGTGGGCCAAGGGGTGATTATACGTTTTGTTCGGGTATCTGGCAAACGGTATGGCTGGAGCCGGTGAATAAGACACACATTGAAAATATTCGCATACTACCCGACCTGGCCAACAACCGGTTGAAGCTGCGGGTAAATACTACAGGTTCCGGAAAAGTAGCCGCTGTTGCGCTCGACGGAAAAAAGGTCGTTGCCCAGCTCAATGCGGCTAGCGGTACCGACTTTTACCTGCCCATAAGCAATCCTAAACTCTGGTCGCCAGACACACCTTTTTTGTATGACCTTAGCATCAGCCTCGAAGATGCGCGTGGTCAGGTGATGGATAAGGTAAACAGTTATTTCGGTATGCGTGATATCAAACTGGGCAAAGTGAACGGCGTCAACAGACCTTTGATCAACGGAAAGTTCATCATGCAGCTGGGGTTGCTCGATCAGGGATACTGGCCTGATGGCATACTGACGGCACCAACGGAAGAGGCATTGAAGTATGACATGCAGTTTACCAAAAATGCAGGATATAACCTCATCAGGAAACACATGAAAACTGAACCGCAACGATTTTACTATTGGGCGGATAAAATGGGCCTGCTGGTATGGCAGGATATGCCGGCAATATGGTACCAGGATGAAGATACCACCAAAACAAGAACGAAATTCAGAGATGAGTACAAGGTGCTCATTGATCAGCATTATAACTCGCCATCCATCATCACCTGGGTGCCCTTTAATGAAAACTGGGGTGCTTTTGATGTGAAAAATATGACAGACTGGACCAGGAAGTACGACCCCTCAAGGCTAGTAAACGGCAATTCGGGGTTCAACAACAATCCGCCTTACCAAAAAGCCTACGGTGATCCTGGAAATGGTGATTATGTGGACACGCACATCTACGTAGGTCCAAATGGTGCTTCAGTGCCGGATGAACACCGTGCAGCATCTTTGGGTGAGTTCGGTGGGGTAGGTCTGTTTGTACGTGGTCACATGTGGCCGGTAGAGAATAATGCTTACGATTATGAACCAACCAAAGCACGGTTAACTGACCGGTATGTCTTTTTAATGGATCAGGTGGAGCAGCTGATGAGGTACAAAGGCCTGAGTGTGGCCATCTACACGCAGACCACTGACGTGGAGCATGAGGTGAATGGCCTGCTGACCTACGATAGGGCAGTGGAGAAGATGGAACTGGAAAAAATTAAAGCGGCTAATCAAGCGGTAATTAAGGCCGGGGATCAACTCAATCCTTAAAAGAAGCGACGTTCATTCCTCACTTCTTCTTTTTCTTAGGCACTGGCCTGTGATACCAGATCAGAAATCCGGTGATCGGCATGGATGCGCAGATCAATGCTGCCAGAAGTGCAAGGAATTTGGTAGGCAACCCTGCAAAGGCACCGGTATGCAGGTCGTAGTTCATGCTCCTGAATTGCTCTCCGCCCTTGATGTCCCGATCCCCGTATTTCATCAGCAGTTGGCCATCGTTACGGTCGAAGTAATACCAGTCGAAGTTATGCGTCCTGTTTTTTGCCTGACGTACCTGAACATCCAGCGGATCTGTATCTTTCTCCCTGAAACGGATGGAAAAAACATCGGCCTGCGGATGCAAGTGCAGTAAAGTAGTGATCACACTGTCTGTAGGGTGAGCAGGGTAGGTGTCGTTGGGTGTCGACTTGGGTATAGATCGCTTTTTGACGCTCTTTGCACCATTGGCCAGGAACTGTACAGACTGGTCAGCCCAGCTGAAAGCAAAGACAAGCCCTGTGATGACGATCAACAAAGCCGGAATCAATGCGTAGAAGCCGAGTACATTGTGAAGGTCATAATTCAGCCGTTTCATGCCTACCTCGCGTTTGAGTGCGACGCCTCTTCTAAACGCCTTTTTTGTCCACTTCCTTGGAAACCAAAGGTAAAGGCCGCTCAACAGCAGTATAAAAAAACAGAGTGCAGAGAGTCCCGTGATCAAGGTGCCTATTTTGTCGCCCAGCAATAAGTTCATGTGCAGACTCAGCATGAGCTGAAAAATTCATGCTTGGTGTTTTCAATATATACTACTTTACCATCATAAGGTTAATGTAGACTTTGTAGTAATATTTATAATAATTCCAGTGGCCACTGCGTTTTGTCG
>NZ_ABCM01000027.1 GCF_000170795.1 Pedobacter sp. BAL39 | reverse complement strand
CAAAGCGCCCAATGTGGTATTGAAGTTATACAAGTTACCTTTGTTAACGTTATCGGGGTCATCAGGGGTAGCATTGATTTGCCAGGTTCCACGTCTGATTGTAGCAATCTCATCGATATTTTGTGTATTGCGATAACTCATTGATCCTACAAAGCCTATTTTCTGCGCTTTTTTTGTCGACAGTTCATAACTCTGTCCAATGCTCAGCTGGTAATTCTGGGAGGGCATTCCCCGGAAAATCCTGCTGCCTAAACGTTCCGTTCCACCTATTCTACGATTCTGATCAGCGACTTCTTCAGCAGTAGTATTTGCGGGGTTAGGATATATGGGATTGAAGGAAGACACATCTTTCAGTCCGGCAGGAAAATGGTTCCTGCTGCCATCGTCAAAACCCAGGTAGTCGTACTTTCCGCGTTTATAAGCATAAAAATCCTCTCCCACTGTCCTGGAGTTGAAGGAGCTTCCGGCACTGAAGGAAAGAAAGTCCTCCGTCGGTATTGAGATGGTATTCACCTGGATCAACCCTCCACCGAAACCTGCAGTCATATCTGGTGTCGCCGATTTGTTCACGATAATACTTTCCACAAGATTGCTTGGAATCAGGGTAAAGTCAAAATTCCGGCTTTGGACATCGGTGCTGGGTAGCATGATCCCATCGAGTTGAGCCACATTGTATCTTTCTGCAGCACCGCGCACCACAACATTTCTGTTTTCCGTAGTACTCAGCCCTGCAATGCGTTTGAGTGTTTCACCGATGTGTTTATCAGGTGTGGCGCTGATCTGTTCGGCGGAGATCCCATCGGTTACCGTAGCGGCATTCTTCTGCCTGGCATATAAACCTTCTACAGAAGCCTTCCGATAGCTACTGGTAATCGTCACGGTATTGAGACTCTGGGCATTTTCTTTTAGTGCAATATTAAGAGGTGTATTCTTGTCTGACAAGATCTTTACATCTGTAATACGCACCGTCTGGAAGCCGATGTAGTTTACTTCAACGGTGTAAGTACCGGCCGGGAGGGAGATCTGGTAACTTCCATCAACAGCATTACTGACAGACTCTTTCAGCTCCAATACTTTTAACGAAGCCCCCGGAAGTGGCTCGCCTTTGCTGTCCAGAATCTTTCCAGAAAGACGACCCGGCTGTTGTACGGGCACATAGGTGACTACAATATTGTTCCCTGTCTGCTGATAACGGGTTGCAGTGTGCCTGGAAAGCATTTGCAGTGCATCCAGCAGCGAACCGTCAAACTGCAGGTCTACCTTGCGGTGTTCTTTAATTTCGCCAAGCATGTAGACAAAACTAAAAGGTGTTTTGGTCTCTATCTCATCCAGTATGGCGCCAATGGTCTGCTGTCTGGCGTTTATATGGATATTTACTTCACTCATTTTCTGCGCTTCGGCAACATTAGCCATCAGTAGCGTAGAGCTCATGGCCAGTAAAATGAGAATTAAGGTGCTGTACTTCATAACAACGAATAACTTCGTTCGTAATTTTTTCATTAGTTTTGTTTGATTTTAAGGAGTTTATTCTTTTTAAAATGTATCCCCTTCTTTAGTTGTCCAGACGCGAAAAGGGGAATAATACTGATGGTCTGCGGTTTAATGCTGCAGACCTTTTTTATGTTGATGATTAATCTATAGGCAGCCCCTCCCTTTAATGGTGATATGATTGTCTTGAATACTATAAGTAAAACCCGCCGTCTTTTTAAGCAGGTCAAGTAAAGCCGTCACCGATAAGCTTTTAAAAGATCCTTTAAACCTGCAGTTTTTTAAGCTTTCGTGTTCAAAGCTGATCCGCACATTATACCATCTCTCCAGCTTTAAGGCTACCTCCTCAAACCGTTCCCCTTTTAAGACAAGCACATCATTCTTCCAGGCAGCGACCTGCTCATACGTGCCAAGGGTATTCACTTTCACAAGACCTGCGCTTTTCGTGTATACCAGCTGTTGTCCGGGTTTTAAAACTGCAAGAGCTTTGTTACCTCCGGTAGCATTGCTGAGCGCCCCGACCTCTACCCTACCTGTGGCCACGGTAACGTCGATTTTTTCCTCCTGGTCAAAGGCCCTGATGTTAAATGATGTGCCCAATACCCTGGTATATAAACCTTCATGCTGAACGATAAATGGTTTTTCAGGGTTCTTTGCCACTTCAAAAAAAGCTTCTCCCCGGAAGGACACCGTTCTGTTACGTAAGTTATAGTCGTCGTGATAGGTGATGCTACTTCCCGGACTTAGGGTAACCACAGTACCGTCTGTAAGAAAAATGCTTTTTCTTTGTCCGTATTGGGTAGTCAGCGTATGCGATCCAACAGGATTCTGCGGGTTATGCCCGGGGTTGAAATTGCTGAAAAAATAAATAAAGCCAATGGCGATGGCCAGGCAGGCAGCAGCGGCATAAGGAAGAAATTGCAATATGCGGCTCCTTCGGGGCCTGATTTGCATCATGACATTTTTGATACGCAGCTCAGTGCCGGCATCCGGTAAGGCTGACCTGTCAAAATCATCCCATATTTTTCCCAGTTGCCCTTCCAGGGCATCTGTGGCAGAATGTCGACTGATGAACTCCATGAGCTCCCTTTCTTCTTCCACATCCAGCTGATCTTCTAAATATGCTGAGAAAAGCCTGCTTAACCTTTGTTGTTCCATTACCCGTATGACAAATCCTGTATAGGTTTTGTCTACCCGCCCATATTAAACTTAGGTTAAACTTTATTCACAGTAATTTAACATATTGATATGCCTAGCGAAAGAGTGTAAACAGCATCACCAGACACAACTGGTCGGACACACTGGCCCTGAGCAACTGATATGATTTTACCAGCTGTGTACGTACTGTACTTGGAGAGAGGTTCAATTGCGCAGCAATTTCTGTAGTGGTCATTCCCTGCTCCACTTTCATGCGATAAATGGCCTTGCGCTGCGGAGAAAGCTGATCAACAAAACCTGCTGCAATTTTTTTAAGGTCGTTGTATTGTATTTCCGCTTCCCCGTCCAGACTCTCGACCTGTGCTGCCGCATATTTTTCCTCATTTGCATACCGGCGTGCAATTTCTTTAAGGCTATTTAGCGACTGGTTTTTAGCGAGGGAAAACAGCCAGGCCGGAAGTGACTCTATGGACTGCAATGAGGTTCTTTTTTCCCATATTTTAAGAAAGACGTCCTGGGAAATTTCCTGGGCAAGTTCGGGAGATTTGACAATCTTTAAAGCGAACTGAAAAATTCGGGGCTCATGTCTGCGCATCAGCTCCTCCAGGGCAGAGGCTGCTCCCATCGCCATGTTGCCTAACAACTCAGCATCTGTTTTGATATCAGCCCTAATTTTGTCCATCTGTTGATGCAAAAGTAAACGGCCCAATGTTATGCTAATGTTAATATTTTGTCCTTTCGCCTACGTAGACCCGGATCATTGTTACGTTACGCCTAAATTATAATGCTCAAGTTCCTTTGCCACAACTACACCCTAAAGTTAATATTGTGTTTATAGTGCAGTTGTAATTTTGCATCATGAAGGAACTGTCTGATGAGAGGATTCTCGAGTTAATAAAAGCTGACAATCATCTTGCATTTACAGTACTGGTGGACAGGTATTGGGAGAAATTATATAAACACCTGTTTTACCGGATTAAGAAAGAGGAGGAATCCAAAGACAGCGTGCAGGAAATTTTCATCAGTTTATGGAACAATAGGTATAAATTAAGTTGTGATGCCGCTGGGTCACTTTCCTCCTACCTTTTCAAATCTGCAAGGTATTGTGCCATCGACTACTTCAGCAAGCCTGAGACAACAATTCCCTATGAACAGGTCCTGGACCTCGCCCTGGAAATCCCCGCAGGTCAGCCGGCAGATGCCAACGTCCTGTTAAATGAGCTGGAAAACATCATCAGCAGAGAAATCTCCAGTCTCCCGGATCAGTTACAGCAACCCTATAAAATGAGCCGGGAGGAACATCTGAGCATCAAGGAAATCGCTTTTCATCTATCCATATCCGAACAGACCGTAAAAAACAACATCACAATGGTCTTAAATAAACTAAGATTAAAAATCAGGCAATACCATTCGGACACGACCATCTGCCTGATCCTGGTGCTTGCTGCCCTGGCCCATTAACGTTAAATAGCATCATGTCTGGCCACTGTCCGGTCAGGGTCCGGGAAAGACAAACACTAAAGAGAGAGAAAAGAGAGACTAAAGAGAGACAAAAGACACAGTGGCTCTCTCTTTTCTCTCTGTTTGGTTCCTCTTTAGTTTCTTATTTGTTATACTGCTTTACGGTCCGTTCCCGAACGGTGCTAACAGTATACCCGAACCTGCTTACTCTTTAGGTGAAGAACCCCTTGGCATTAATATATTTTTGTTGTTTTGATAACGATTTCTTAAAGTACCATGAGCGGTTTTGGCAGATGGTAATACCAGATGTCAGAACATAAAAACACAAAGAACCTTAAGCACCTATTGAGCAAATACCTGCGCGATGAGGTTACCGATCAGGAACGGAATGCCATTGAAGCCTGGTATAAAGCACTTGATCAGCACAGCCCGCAGCAGGATGAATTCCCCGGGCTTCAGTCCAGAACAGAGATCAGGAAAGCCATTCTTCAAAACCTGCACAAAGAAGCAGGGCCACGCCGGCAGCATTGGATTAAAACTCCGGTGATGAAATACACCGCAGCAGTTTTGCTACTGGGTTTACTTGCATTTTTCTACAGCCGGTATCCATCATCGGATAAGCGGACCGCAGATCAGGTGATCACGACAGGCGCTGTATCCAAGAAAACGCTGACCTTACCAGATGGATCTGTTATCCTTTTGAATGCAGGGGGCAGCTTAACCATTGCTTCCGATTTCAATGATAAAGACCGAAAAGTCAAATTGACTGGTGAAGCATTTTTTACCATTGCCAAGGATAAGTCCCGTCCCTTTATCATCCAATCCGGAAAATTAAAAACAACGGTCCTGGGTACATCATTTAACATCAATGCTTATCCCGATTTGTCTGAAACAAAAATTGCCGTCGCTACCGGAAAAGTGAAAGTAGTCCAAAGCAGGAATGGCAAACAGGAGGTGATGCTTGCCGAAGCAATGGTCAAAAACCAGGTCCTGGTCTTTAACCACAAAACGCAGCGTGCAGAAATCAAAAAAGGAGACACGGAATTACTGCGATTATGGGCAGACCAGAAACTTTACATCGACAATTATGCAATCGGCGATATTGCGAAGCAGCTAAGCAGGCATTACAACATAGAAGTCGTTCTTGACCCGAAGATGGATGATCCTGCAAAATATACCATCATGCTGGGGAATGAGCGCATTCAAACTACGGCGGAGATCCTCTCCGAACTGACACACCACACTTTTTACATCCAACAAAACAAACTGTTCATTATGAAGAAAAGATAACCTGAGCTAAAAAAAACCGGATATGCGCTAACATAACCGGTTTACAAGGCGACCTGAAGCAGGGCGCCAACATTTCTAACGAATCTTCACAAACATTAAAAACTACTCAAATATGCATTTTTTTAATTGGGGCTGCAAACGTCCCATATCGTCGCTTATTCTTTTAAAAATGAAACTAACAATAGTCCTTCTTTTATTTTCAAACCTGCTGCTGCATGCTGCCGGTTCGTCAGGACAGTCCATGAAAGAAACAAAGGTATCGTTCAGTGTAAAGAACATGAGCTTAAAACAGGTCTTTAAATTGATTGAAAAACAATCTGCTTTTTCAATAGGCTATAAGAACATGGACATCAATGCGGAACGTAACATATCTGTCTCCGCGAGCAACAAATCTGTGTACGACGTGTTAAAAGACCTTTTGAAAAATGACCATGCAGATTTCAGACAGCTAAATGACAAGTACATCCTCATTGAAGCCCATAAAAAACAAGCGACTGCAGCCGTCCTGAAAAAGACGCTGCCGGCGGTTACTCTTTCCGGCATCGTCAGAGATAAAGACAACAAAGAAACCATCCCTGGTGCAAGCATCAAATTAAAAGGCAGCACACTTACGGCACAAACAGATGCTAAAGGAAGGTTTGTCATTTCCATTCCGGAAGTTAATGATGCAACCGTAGTCCTGGTCAGTTATGTAGGCTATAAAACTCAGGAAATAACATTAAAAGGGGTCAGCCCGGAAAACCTGTTGACCATTGATCTGGAAGAAGATCTACTAGGACTAAATGAAGTCGTAGTGACCGGGCAAGGTCTGAGTGTGAGCAAAAGGCGTTTGTCGACCAATGTCACCACCATTTCTGAAAAACAGATCAGGGACCTCCCGGTGAACCGGATTGACCAGCTGATTCAGTCGCAGATTCCCAATGCACAAATCAAACTGTCAGGCGGACAGGCCGGCGCAACATCGATCATCCAGACCAGGGGTTTTAATTCCGCATTTGCCAATTCTACACCGATTGTTTACATCGATGGTGTGAGGGTGGATAACCTGAATACCGCCCCCTCTATCGGCATGAACTTATCGGGAGGAATTTCCCAGGGTGCCTCCACCAGCTCCCTGGCCGACATCCCCGTTGAAAATATTGAAAAGATAGAGTTCATCAGTGGTGGGGCAGCAACAACCCTATATGGCTCTGATGCCGCAAATGGCGTACTGCAGATTTTCACCAAGAAAAAAGGCTCTGGTGAAGCGGCCTTTAGCGCCGGTGTAGACGTTGGTGCAGAAACTCCGACTACCGATTATCACTATTTTAAAAGAACAAAAGAGCTCCTCTATCAAAATGGCTTATATTCAAAATATAGCCTTGGTGTGAACGGCGGAGACGCAGATATGGGCTATAGTGCTGCAGGAGCTTACAACAAATCTGCTGGCGTCCTGATCCATGATCAGAACCAGCAGGAAAAACTGGATTTCAGAATCGGGCTGAATGCGAAAATTGCTAAAGACCTGACTTATGAAAGTTCATTTTCTTACAATAACCAGCAACTGAAAAGAACAAGAAACGGCAATTCAGGCGGTTATTCCGGCTTGTGGTTTGCGGAGGATGGGGCTTCAAAAATTACCGGACCTCGCTTTAACCCAATACTGGACGACCTGACCGATGAAGAGTTTGCGAAAATGAAGTCTTTCGTGGATTCTGCAGAGATGCTGCAAAACAACAGTTCGAAGGTGAACCGCTTTCAGACTGCCCAGGCTTTCAAATACCAACCGATAAAAAACCTGTTGATCAAAGGTACGGCAGGTATAGACTACCGGATGCAGCGTGAGCAGTCAGTGGTAACAAAATTATTCAACAACCTGATCCGGTCTACAGCAGCGGGATCGCTATCAAACTTTGAGCGCAATTACCTGGGTTTGACCTTCGACCTGACTGCGCAATATGAGTACAAAGTGAAAGACTTCTCATTTCTGAGCACTTTTGGAGGACAGTTGTTCCGTACGGAGGACAGACAGATTTCTTATGTGGGCTCCGACATCAGGGACGGCGCTTTGTCCATTGGACAGGCAGCAACTAAAACCAGTTCTGAGTATTACATAGAAGTTGCCAATTACGGTCTGTTTGTACAGGAGAACATCGGTTTCAAAGATCGTTACTTCATTGATCTGGGTTTACGTGGCGATGGAAACTCCGCCTTTGGAAAATCCGTCGGTGCGCAATATTATCCTAAAATAGGCTTCTCTTACATCCTGAGCGCTGAGCCCTTTTTCATGAATCTGGATCAGCAGGTGTTCAGTGCCATCAAGGTCAGGGCTAATTACGGGGTTTCCGGAAACTTCCCTACTCCTTTTGCCAACGAGCGTACGATAGACGTAACCGGATTTAACGGAACCCAGTCTGCTTCCTTTGGAAACAACGGTAATGATAACTTACGTCCTGAGAAAACCTACTCCAAAGAGGTTGGGATAGACCTGAGTTTGTTTAAAGACAAAGTTTCCTTTACTGCCGGTTATTTTAATAATACCACGAAAGGAGCGCTGTTTATCGTTCCCCCGGCTTCCTCCACGGGTCTGGGCAGTTCATTGCAGAACATCGGCCTGATCAGGAACAAAGGTTTTGAATTCTCAACTTCCGTTTCTGTTATCGAGAACAAGGTATGGGGATTGAGGTTACGCGCTTCAGCAAATACCATAGACAATATGGTGGTAAGCACAGGTGGCGCCCCGGCCTTTAACCTCAATGGTCTGACAGCGCCTACGGTTCAGATTATGGTGAAAGAAGGCTATCCGATTGGTTACATCAGCGGGAAGTATGGTGTCTTCGGGCCGGACAACACGCTTCAAAGCAGCATTCCACTATCGTTCCTGGGTTCGACCATTCCAACACTGAACGGCAGCATGGGCTTAAACCTAAGGTATAAAAACCTTTCCCTGTTTGCCAATGCCGATTACCAGCAAGGTGGCTACATCCACAACTGGGATAAGCAGTTCAGGATCAATTACGGTGCTTCAACTGATGGCGTGCCTGCAGAGGAAATTGCAAAGAACAAAACCGGTAACTGGCTGAATTATTCGCAGCTGTTTGTAGAGAAAAGCGATTTCATCAAAATCAGAACCATCGGATTGCTGTATGCCTTCGATAAAACACGCCTGGGACGCCTGCAAAACCTCACCATTGGTGTCACTGCAATTAATCCGCTCAACTTTGTAGCTTCTTCTTCAGATCCTGAAGCTGTCATGCCCGGAGGAGCTCAGGGACAAGGCTCTGCAACGACGGGTGGACTGAATTATGCCGCACACTCCGCAGCAAGACAATTTCTGGCTTCCATCAAAATAAACTTTTAATCAGAAAAAGAACGATCATGAACTTTAAATTTTTTACCATCACTATACTTCTGGGTACTTTCCTTTCTTCCTGTTCTCTGGTAGACGTTGAAAACCCAAATCTCGGCAATGAATCCTTTATCGGATCGCCACAATCATCACAGGCATGGATTGCCGGAATGAACAGGCAGCTTGCGCTGATGATGAACATGACGGTCGTCTATGCAGAGATTGTATCTGATAATTATTACAACAACAGCTCCCTGTCCAACCAGGTCTTTGACCTTCCCTCACTGCTTGCCTCAGACCTGGACATCGACAATATGGAGCGTTCCATCGCCAGGCTAACCCAAATGGCAGAATATGGCATCAGCGAGGTTGCGCCGGCAGATGCGCAAACCACCAACAGCATGAAAGCTACCATGTATTTTCTGGGTGGCTACGGCTATCTCATTGGTGGCGAGCTTTGCAAAGGATTGCCCATTAGCCCAGGGGGACTGGTTAGCGCTCCTTCAGACCGTTTTATTAAAGCCATCCAATATTTTAACAACGCCTTGTCACTGGAAACAGATGCTGCAAAAAAGAACGTATATACGCTGGCACTCGCCCGCGCCTACTATGATCTTGGCGACAGGGCTAATGCGCTGCTAAATGCAAATGTGATTGTCAGCACTGCACCGACATTGTTAAACTCAGTAGTTTATGATGGCCTCAACGGGGTGTCCAACACGATGCAGACTTATACCTTTACCAACTCCACAAATGTTTTTGCACCATTGCCAAGACTGGATTTCCTTGATCCTAAGTTTTTCCATACCGCCAGCAATTCAGCTACGGATCAAAAGCCGATTGCAATTCTGAAAGGTGAAGAAGCTTTTCTGATCGCCGCTGAAGCAGCCCTGGGAAATGGTGACCTGAACACCGCCAGGACCATGTTGAAAACGTTAATTACCAACGTGATCAACAACAGGCCACGGGCTTCTGTAGATGGGAAGCTTGCCCTGAGGGCAGGAACAAGAAGCGATTATCCGCTACTGGCAACAGTAAAGGTTAAGGCCGATGCTGTATCTACAGAAAAAAGCGGGCTGGTATTAGACAGAAAAGCAGGTAACATTTCTGTTTACACAGTATCAGGAACATCGGTGACCACCACCGACATCGATGCTGCGGCATCTGCCGATGCCTTGTTATATCTTCTGGCGCAAATGAGACAGGAGATCTTTATTTCTGAAGGCAGAAGAATGACCGATCTGGGTATCCGCTTTCCAGTGTCGATCATTGAACAGCAAAACAACTCCAATGTCAGCAATTCAGATACACAGGCCACTATCCCCTCTTTCATCCCGTTGAACAGGGGAATGGATGATTTTACTTACGACAAAACTGCTGGTATCGTCACGATCAAGTTTGACATGAACAAAATCCTGGTGCAGCATAAATCCGAAGCGGGCATATTTCCTTTACTTAAATAACAAAAAGACATGAAAAGACTTCAAGCAAAGGCGATCGGTTTCCTGTTTATTTGCTTACTTGCAATTCCAAACCTTGCATTTAAGTATATGACATCTGCCAATCATGACCTGGAAAAAGAATTTAAAGGAATTATCAGTAAATATAACAAGACTCCAACCGTTGCTCAGAAACTCTGGGATGAGGTGGTCAGCAGTTACAGTGGCGAAAGCAGGCACTACCATAATATGGAACACCTGCAGAACTTCTACAACCAGCTGAAAAAATGCAAACAGCTCACGACAGATCATGACCTGCTGATCATTGCCATGGTCTATCATGATGTTGTTTACAATTCTCCGGATCACAAAGACGAGGAGCGGAGTGCCGACTTCGCTGTGGAAAGATTGAAAGGCATTGGTTATCCTGAAGAAAAGATCGCCAGCTGCAAAGCACTGATCCTGGCCACAAAAACCCACGCCTTGAGTACGGATGCCGATACGAACTACTTTAACGATGCAGACATGACCATTCTTGGACTGGACGAGGCTACCTACAAAACTTATGTTAAAAATGTCAGACTGGAATATGGCAACACGCCACAGTTTGATACAGGAAGAAAGCGTGTGTTGCAGTACTTCCTAGGAATGGACCGCATCTATAAAACGGATTTCTTTTATAAGGTTTACGAAAAACCGGCGAGGGCCAACATCGCCGCAGAAATTACTACGCTGCCATAATTCAGCAACCGAAAGAAGGTCCCGATTAAGTCAGTCGGGACCTTCTTTTTTTTCTTTCCAGCTCGTTCCGCCATCAGAATGGAATTATCCTGCAACGCAGGTTTCCGGGGAAGACCAGCGTATCATGCGGCAATAGCCCAAAATGAAAAAACACTTTTCATTTTGGTATGGTGCTTCAGCCGGATACTTTAGTATGGCCAAATGAGGAAACAAAAAAACATCGTCTGACCGCCCCTTAAAAGCCAGAATTGCCGGTAAATATTCAATTCCTCGTTGAACGCGAGCATTTTAAAGACGCCATCATTGCGTTGAACAGCGCAATGAAATAAAAATTAATGCTACTCAACCACAGGAAGCAGGAAACAAAACCTGCTTCCTTCACCAATGGCGCTTTCTACCCATATTTTACCACCTTCAGCCTCAATAAAATCCTTGGAGATCGCGAGACCCAGCCCCGAGCCCGATTTGTTATTGCCATCCGTAGGTACCTGGAAATACCGGTCGAACAAGCGCTTCTGGTATTGCATATCAATACCCTTACCAAAATCGCGAACGGAAAATTCTATATGATCACCTGATTCAACAATCTGAATGACAACTTTTGATTTTGCAGAGCTATACCGTAGCGCATTTGATAAGAAGTTGACAAGTACCCATGCTGTTTTCTCGGTATCGACATTGACCTTCGGCAGGTCATTCCTGCTGATCAGCTCCAGTTCTATGGATTTCTGCTCCGCCTGAAACCGGACGGCATCCATCGCATAAATAGCAATCTTCCTGGGATCTGACTTTACGAAGTTCAGCTGCAGGTTACCCGTTTCCACCTGTGAGAGGTCCAATAGCTCGCTGGTGATCTTCAGCAGTCGGCCACAATCCTCCTTGATGTGTTGTACCAACTCTTTCTGCTCGGTATTCATACTACCAACGCGCTCATCATCCAGCAGCTTCAGGCTCATTTTAATGGAGGAGATCGGTGTTTTCAATTCATGGGATACCGTGGCAATAAAGTTGGTCTTCGCCTCATCTAATTCCTTGTATTGCGTAATGTTTTTCAGGATATAAACTTCTCCCACATTTTTACGGCTCTCTTTGAGAACCTGACCCTTCCCGTCTTCATAGACGGAAATCATGATTTCTCTTTTTTCCAGCTGGAAATAAGATTCCTTCCCATCGGCATATATCTTCATAGGCTTGTCATCTCCGTTGACCAGCAAAATCCGCTTCAACAGGTCATTTTTCTTCACCAGTTCCTGCACATTGGAACCAATCGTATCCCGCTCAGTCATGTTCAGGAGTTGTGCGGCTACCTTATTCAAGAACAACACCTCCTTCCTTTCGTTCAGCCCAACGATGGCGTCATCCATTTGCCCAATAATCGTTTCAATACGCAGTTTTTCCGATTGTAATTTAGCCAGATTGCTGTCCTCCCATTTATTCAGCTGGGCGGCCATGGCATTAAACTCTCTGGCCAGTTCGGAAAACTCATCACGGCCATTGAACTCCAATCGCTGCTTGTAGTTCTTGCGGCTAATTTCCTTGATTGCCTCCGAAAATTCCCGTAGCGGGTTTGCGACAAAACCAGGGAAGTTGATCACGAAAGAAAAAAGAATCAGAAAACACATAGAAGCCGCAAAAATTAAATAGGTCGCCGCCTTTTCGCCACTCGCCTGCGCGGCATCATTCTTCCTCACAATGGCCTTCATATTCAGTTCATCAATGGTTCTCAATTGCAGACGAGCGTTCTTTAAAGCCTGTCTCTGCAACTGTTCGTCCACCCCCGCGGCAGACAGTTGACGGAATGCGACAGCAAGCGCCGCGACCGCCTGCGCTTCTCCTTTTTCGGTCACATTTTTTTCTTCAAGCCGGAGCTGTACCTCTAATGCTGCTATGGCTCTTGCCGGCAAGGGCAGTTCATGATCATCAAGGATGGCCCTCATGGAACGGGCAAACCTAAGGCTTTCATAGTTATCCTTTAGGATGACTTTAGAGCTTACTGCAATTTTGTTCATATAGTGCAGGGAGATCGCTCCGAAGAACAATACCACCACGAATAAGAATCCGAATCCGAGGCGTAGTTTAGTTTTTATCTTCATAATGTGACGATTATATTTTTAAGAAAGGATCACCAGGTCAGTTTCAGTTTTGGCTATGCTTTTAAGTAGTTTATTGAAGATGGCGGTGCGCATGATGACTTGCCAAAGCTTCAGATGTGGTTTGCCAATACAGATGGTGGTGACTTCCTTTTCTGCTGCAATACGGCTGATGGTTTCTGTTACATCTTCATTTTTCACTTTAAGCACCTCCGCCCCCAGTTCTGTCGCCAGTTTGAGGTTATTGATCAGGTGCCGCTGCAGGTCAAGGCGGATCCTGTCTCCCCCTTCCTGACTTCGCTGTACGTACAGGACGATCCAGGGTGAACGGTAATAAGATGCCAGACGGGCAGTTTTCCTGATGATGATTTTTGCGGTATCATTGTTTGTGGAGATACAGGCCATGAACTTTTCAGGACGAAGTTTGATCTGTTTGGGAACCTCCACATTGATTTTTCTTTCCAGGTGATGAGCTACCTCCTTAAGGGCCAGTTCACGCAACTGCAGGATCCGCTCCGGCTGAAAAAAATTATCCAGTGCAGGTTTAATTTTACTTTGGTCATAGATCTTTCCTTCGCGCAGCCTGTCAATCAGCTCATCAGCAGTGAGGTCTATATTGACGATCTCATCGGCTGACTCCAGGATCTTATCCGGGATTCTTTCGGTAATCGGAATGCCGGTGATGGTTTCGATCTCCTCGTTCATGCTTTCCAGGTGCTGGATGTTCACCGCCGAGATCACGCTTACCCCAGCGTCCAGAATGTCTGCGACATCCTGCCAGCGCTTTCCGTTTTTACTTCCCTCCACATTGGTGTGCGCCAGCTCATCTACAATGACCACTTCCGGATGCAGGTTGATAATGGCCTGGACGTCCATTTCCTCCAGTTCCTTGCCTTTATAGAAGATTTTCCGCCTTGGAACCTGGGGTATACCCGCAAGTAAGGCGTGGGTTTCTGCCCGGTTATGGGTTTCAATGTAGCCGATCTTCAGGTCTATACCAATCTTTAACAGCGCATGAGCCTCCTGAAGCATGCGGTAAGTCTTCCCAACGCCAGCACTCATGCCTATATACACCTTAAATTTCCCGCGTCTTGATTTTTTAACCAGGTCCAGGAATTTCTTTACAGATCCTGCTTTTTCGTCTGCTTCCATTGTTAGATCCTACCACTTTAAAATCACATATCCTTCTTTAACCAAATAACCGATCATAATGATAATTAATCCCATGCATATGCACAGGATTAATTTTACACGAGGGGTTTTTAGATACTCGGGTACCATTGCCTGATGATTAAAATGAAACCGCAATGCTGGCAGCAAGCGCTGCATTTTTGTCGACCGGATTTTCATTCCTCACAAAGATATCGTCTTTACTGCTGTATAGTTTACCTTCAAGCCGCAAAACTGCATTGCTGACTGGTGAGTAATCAAGGTTCAACGAGTAACCCGTTGTTTTAAACCCATTCTGGGTTCCCGTAGCAATGAACACTCCATTTCTATCTTCATAATATTCTACTCTTCCTGCCATAGCCCATTTTTCCGCAAATTTATACTGCACAATGGCAACTGGTGAAAGCACCTCATTTTTAGCACTTTCACTCTTCTGTTGCTGTTGAGTGCCATAATCAAATCCCAGCGTCAGCCCAAACTGATCCGTCAGCTGGAATATTCCGTAAACATTGTGATAAAAACGTTTCACACGAACGGAATCCAGTCCCTCCGTTCCCAGGTAGTTGCTGTAGTTCACTGTAATCTTCGGGGTTGGTTTCCATGTCAGTTGCAGGCCTCCCGCAGGCTGGCTGTTTCCATTCTGCCGCCTGATGCGCTGCCATCCGTTCAAATAGAAAACAGCAGCAGTAAACTTGCCGTTATCGGTACCATAAGTAAGCTTTGCACCGGATTCGTAATATGGGGTATTCTCAGAAGAAATGTTCCTTGTGAGCACCCAGCAGTCTTTTGAGATCGCACTCTCAAAACCAATATGGGAGGAGAAGACTCCTGCATCCAGCCATAAATTCGCCGACTTAGAAAGCTTGACACCGGCATTTGCTTCGAAGATGTTTTTCAGCACGCCAGGTTCCGCAGCGAGGTTGGCATTAGTGTAAGTGCCGGCCATCACCGCCAGGTTGGCACGGATGCTACCATCATCATAATTTCCTTTGATGAATCCAAGGTTCAGGTTCATCTCATTATGGCGGTTATGTGAATAAATAAATCCAGGTCTGTTGTTGTCTGTAGGTTTGTTAAAATCATAGCCAAAGTAAGTTTCCAGGTAACCGCTGACTTTTAGCTTTGGCGCTTCTTGTCCGTAGGCGATAGATCCTGTTGTTAATGCTGCGGCTAATACGATTAGTTTTTTCATGTTGTTGGTTTACTTGTTAATACTGATGAAGCTATTTGCTGAGGGCTCATCTGTTTTTCTGTTTGTCATGTCATTGCGGTTCCGCTGAGCTGCCTGTTCCTGAGGTCGGCAAACGCATGTGGATCAGGCAGCAGAACGGTACCATTAGAGGTGTTAATTAAGATGACTTCTTTAAGGCATCTAAAGCCAGGTTGAGTTTCAGGACGTTGACTGAGGTTGGACCGAACAGGCCAAACAGCGGTTTCTTTGTATTTTTAACCACAAGTTCAGCCACGACTTTCTCATTCAGCTGGCGTTGTTCAGCGACCCTTTTAATCTGGATGATGGCTCCCTGCTCAGAGATGTCCGGGTCGAGGCCACTGCCAGATGCTGTAACCATATCTGCAGGGATGTCTGCTCTCCTGATCGTTGGATTGTACTTCAGGAGGGTATCAATCCGGTCAGAGACCTGCTGCAAGTAGTCCGGATTTGAGGGGCCTTTATTTGAACCGGCAGATCCGGCAGCATTGTAGCCGACGGCTGATGGCCTTCCCCAGAAGTATTCTTGTTTTGTAAAGGACTGGCCCAGCAATGCATACCCTACTACTTTACCATTCCTCGTCATTTTCTCACCCCCTCCCCGGCCTTCAGAGAAGCCGCCGGCATAAGCTACAATCAGTGGATAGATGCCACAAAGCAATACCATTAATACTACGGTTAAGCGGATCGATTGTAAGATGTATTTTTTCATGATTTTAATATTTTATTGATTAAATAAATAAGCCTACCAGCAGATCGATCACTTTAATCCCAATAAATGGGGCGATCACTCCACCTAAGCCATAGATTAACAGGTTTCTACGCAACAGCGCACTCGCACCGATTGGTTTATATGCCACCCCTTTCAGTGCCAGGGGAATCAGAATAGGAATGATGATCGCATTGAAAATTACTGCCGACAGGATTGCGCTTTCAGGACTATGCAGCCCCATGATGTTGAGGCGCTGCAAAGCCGGAATTGAAGCAATAAATAAGGCGGGCACAATGGCAAAATATTTGGCTACATCATTAGCGATGGAGAAGGTCGTCAGTGTACCACGCGTGATCAGCAATTGCTTTCCAATCTCAACGATCTCAATGAGCTTGGTCGGGTCATTGTCCAGATCCACCATGTTACCGGCTTCCTTGGCCGCCTGTGTACCGCTGTTCATGGCCACACCCACGTCGGCCTGTGCAAGTGCCGGTGCGTCATTGGTGCCATCACCCATCATGGCAACCAGTTTACCCAATGCCTGCTCGTCTTTAATGTAGTTCATTTTATCTTCCGGCTTCGCTTCAGCGATAAAGTCGTCCACACCAGCTTTCTCCGCAATGAACTTTGCTGTAAGCGGATTATCACCAGTCACCATGACCGTCTTTACCCCCATCTTTCTCAATCGCTCGAAACGTTCACTGATACCAGGTTTGATGATGTCCTGCAGCTCAATCACACCCATGTTTTTTTCGTTTACAGCGACCACTAATGGTGTTCCTCCATTATTAGAGATGGCTTTCACCCGCTCTTCAGTTTCCAGGGGGAATGGATTGCCGGCGTTAAGCACCATGTTGCGGATGGAATCAAATGCCCCTTTACGGGTTCTTTTGCCATCCGGGGTATCCAGTCCGCTGGACCTGGTTTCGGCAGTGAACTTAATGAAGGTTGCACCTGCCGGGGCGGGCATGATCCGGTATTCACTTGCCGCAGCCAGTTCGAGGATAGATTTACCCTCCGGGGTTTCATCGGCAAGGGAACTCATGACACAGGCTTCGATGAAGTCGTTCATCTTTACCCCTGGGGCGGGGTAAAAACTGGTGGCCTTACGGTTACCGATGGTGATTGTTCCGGTTTTGTCCAGCAGGAGCACGTCGATGTCTCCTGCAGTTTCTACAGCTTTACCAGATTTTGTGATGACATTAGCCCGTAGCGCCCTGTCCATCCCGGCAATACCTATGGCGGATAACAAGCCACCAATTGTTGTGGGGATCAGGCACACGAATAAAGAAATCAATGCCGCGATAGTAATGGGTGTATTGGCATAATCCGCAAACGGTTTTAAGGTCACGCAGACAATCACAAATACGAGCGTGAAGCTAGCCAGAAGGATAGTCAACGCAATCTCGTTTGGTGTTTTCTGACGCGAGGCACCTTCTACAAGTGCGATCATTTTATCAAGAAAACTCTCTCCGGGCTGCGTATTTACCTGTACCTTGATTTGGTCTGAAAGCACTTTCGTACCTCCTGTAACTGAGGATTTATCACCTCCCGATTCGCGGATAACGGGCGCAGATTCTCCGGTAATCGCAGACTCATCAATCGTCGCAATCCCTTCAATGATCTCACCATCTGTTGGTATGGTATCTCCGGCCTCACAAATGAAGACCTCTCCCTTTTTGAGGAGACTGGATGAGCGGATTTCTATTTTTCCGTTGGCAAGCACCACCTTGGCAGGAGTTTCCTCTCTTGTTTTCCTCAATGAATCGGCCTGCGCTTTACCCCTTGCTTCGGCGATAGCTTCAGCAAAATTGGCAAAAAGAACGGTCAGCAGCAGGATCAGAAAGATCAGAAAGTTATACGCCGGTGATCCCTGTCCGGAGTTGCTCATGGAATACACCGTTACATAAGCCATGATGAGCGTGCCGACCTCTACGGTAAACATTACCGGGTTTTTGATCATTACCCTGGGATCCAGTTTGATGAATGACTGTTTCAGTGCGGTCTGCACCAAGGCAGGTTCAAATAATTTATTTGATGAAGATTTCATTGATAATCTATTTAAGCATGGTAAAATATTCTGCCAGAGGGCCAAGGGCCAGCGCAGGGAAGTAAGAAAGGGCATTCAGAACAAGGATCACCGCAAAGGTCATCAGTCCGAAGGTCAGGGTATCCGTTTTCAGCGTACCCGCAGATTCGGGAATATATTTCTTAGCACCCAGCAGACCAGCAATGGCCACCGGCCCGATAATAGGCAGGAAGCGTCCCAAGAGCAGCACCAATCCGGTCAGTGTGTTCCACATGACATTATTATCGCCCAATCCTTCAAAACCAGACCCATTGTTGGCGTTGGATGAAGTAATTTCATAAAGCATCTCTGAGAAGCCATGGAAGCCAGGATTATTGAGCCAGTTCTGGGGCTGCACGGCCCAGGCAGCATTACCGTGGTTTGTGAACACATAACTCGCAATTGCAGTACCTGCCAGGATCAGAAAAGGGCTGAGCAGTGTAATCAACGCCGCGATCTTTACTTCTCTTGCCTCCACTTTGTGCCCCAGGAATTCAGGTGTCCGTCCAACCATAAGTCCGGATATAAATACGGCAATGATCAGGTAGATGAAATAGTTTAATATGCCAACACCGCAACCGCCGTAAAAGGCGTTGATCATCATTCCAAGTAATTGCCATGCGCCTGTCAGCGGCATGGTACTGTCGTGCATACTGTTTACGGATCCGGTGGAAACGATGGTAGTGACCGTACTCCAGTACGCCGAAATGGCGGGACCGAAGCGCACCTCTTTTCCTTCCATGGCACCGGTAGTTTGTGAGATCCCCATTTTAGCAAGGGCCGGGTTGCCGCCTAGTTCTGAGCTGACTGTCGGGATCAGGAGAAGGAACAGTCCGATGGTCATCACACCAAAAATGATCCATGCGAGTTTCCTGCGTCTTACGAAAAACCCGAAAGCGATGACCATTGCAATGGGAATGATCACCTGTGCGATCAGCTCTACTACGGTAGTCAGGTAATTGGGGTTTTCGAAGGGATGTGTGGAGTTGGCACCGAACCAGCCACCTCCATTGGTGCCCAGGTGTTTAATGGCGATCATTCCCGCAGCAGGACCTCTGGACACATTTACCGTATCTCCCTGCACTGAGATAAACTGATCTTTACCCTCGTAACTTGTTGGTGTACCACTAAATGCAAGGATCAAGGCAATGATTAAGGACAGAGGCAATAATAACCTGGTGATGGATTTCACAAAGAAATCCCAGAAGTTACCCAATCTGACACTGGTTTTATCCCTGAAGGCCTTAAAGAATACTACCGCAGCAGCAATACCTGTTGCACAACTGACGAACATCAGGAACATCATGACAACATGTTGCGTAAGATAAGTTACCCCGCTTTCGCCAGAATAGTGTTGCAGGTCGCAGTTGACTACGAAGCTGATGATGGTATTAAAGGAAAGATCTGGCGTCATGCCCGGGTTACCATCCGGATTGAGTGGCAATTTATCCTGGTAGATCAGTACAAAAAAGCCGTAAACCAACCATACCAGGTTGATGGTAAGCAGCGCTTTCATATGTTGTTTCCAGTTCATTTCCTCCTTAGGATTGATGCCGGAAAGTTTGAAAATTCCGGATTCAAGAGGTTTTAGAAAGTCTGTCCAGACTTTTTCTCCGGCAAATACCTTTGCCAGGTATTTACCCAGCGGAATGGCGATCACCAGCGTAAGCAAATAGGTGGCTACAATTCCAAGTAATTCTGTGTTCATGATGTTTAGTTAAAATTTTTCGGGTTTAATCAGCACGTAGATCATATAGATGAAGACGGCGACGGCGATAAGAAATAATGCGACCATAAGATTTTAGATTTTTTCGAACCAGTCGATGGATTTGTAAACTACCCGGCACAGCATCAGCAGGGTGAAAAATAAGATGATTGTTAACATGATGTATTTGTTTTGAGAGCCCTAAGCCAATGGACATGCCACAAAAACCCTCTCAAACGCAAAACGCTAAACAACAACCATTTAATTGATAAATGGAAAATTACCGGAAGTCATAAAAAAGAAAAACCCTTCCATAATGGAAGGGTCTTTATCAAAATGAAAGGGAATGACAAAATCCAGGTTTACTTGGATTTCAGTAAAACTTTAAGATCTGCGGCACCTCCTATTTCTGTAGAGACTTCTCCCAGAAAGCGAGAACGTGGGTTGGTGATAATTGGCTCGTAAGGATTACCATAAATGGCCAGGTCGGCCCCATCGGCATTTTCAACGGAATGGTCAAAAGCAAAGGTAAGGCTCCCCCCATAAGCTCCCAGCGACAACAGC
Source organism: Pedobacter sp. BAL39 (assembly GCF_000170795.1). Lineage (GTDB taxonomy): Bacteria > Bacteroidota > Bacteroidia > Sphingobacteriales > Sphingobacteriaceae > Pedobacter. Next base: position 27,960 of record NZ_ABCM01000027.1, on the reverse strand, counting down.
GCGACACTTGCGGATCCAACCAGCTTTTCTACGTTTGCAGGGCTTCCTATAGTCTCATTGATGAACTGTCCGGGGGCGGGCAGGTATTCAAGGATCTTACTAATATAGGCACTGCTGGTTGCTGTCGCTAACCGGGGTACGTAACCACCGATGTTTTCCTGTTGATCTTTCTGACAGGAACCGAACATCAAGGTGCCAAAAGCGGCACTAAAAATAAGGCAACCGACTGGATGTGTTGTTTCATTATGTAATGGTTAAAATAAATAGCTACTGATGTAGCAGATGGTTAGTAAATAAAAGCAAAGTGTGCGGGAATATCTCCCGTGGTTACGGAGTACTTTTGCTTTCCAGTGGAATCAAAACAGTACAGCGTTCCTGGTGATACATAGTCTTTAGCATCGGTCACAAACACCTCCTTACTGAAGGGATTGACCGCGATGCCATAGGGGATCATGATCTTTTTGTCGGTGCCATCAGTGATGAAACGCCTGTCGAGGAGCTGTTCGTCTTTGACGTTGAGCATCCCATAGGTGATGGTATTCTGCCCGGTTTGGTAACTGAACTCCGTGCTATAGTAGTAAGCGATATCATCGGCAATGGCCAGATTACTAACGCCGATATCGAAAGTTTTCTTGATGGTTTCAGTTTTGGTATCGATGACAAAAAGCCTGGAAGGGATATCATAATAATCACCCCTGGACGTCACATAAAGATCTCCGTATTTATCGGCTTTTAACCGGTGCAGGTTGATGGCCACATCGATATTTTTAACGACTTTAAAACTGGCAACGTCGATTACGGACACTGTTCTCTCGTAGTTCGGCGGACTGTATCCTCCGGAGTTGGCGACATAGATCTTATCTCCCACGACCGCCATTTCCTCTGGCTGGCGACCAACCTCTATGCGTTTTTCTTCTCTCAATGTTGCGGTATCAATCTGAGCAACAATCCCATTGGGGGCAGTAGGGTCTCCCACTTCCCCGAGGTATGCACTTACATAAACCTTACCCTTGTGGAAAGTTACATAACGGCAGTTGGTAATGTTGATCTGGGTAATGCGCTTCCCCGTATTTACGTCGAGCACTTCCACCTTATTGGAAACGTTAACTACCACATAGAGCTTTGAGCCATATACAGCGATATCACTCCCAACATCTCCCAGCCCCTTTACCACTTCCGGATTGGCCTCATTGAAGATGTTCTTTCTATAGATCCCTTTACGGAAATCCAGGTAATCCAGGGAGGCCTTGTTCATGTTCATATTGCCCTCATTCACCAGATAAAAACCTTTGGCTACACTATTGGGATCTGCAACGAGCTGAGTAACTACCTCTTCTACAGGCTTGGGGTCTTTTCTGCAAGCACTCAGGGCTAATGAAGTCAGCAGGATATAAAAACCGGCAATAACATGTATATTTCTCATCTGTAGACAATTGGTATTTAAAGTTGATGAAGCGATCATGATGGTTTGGTATTAGTACGCATAAGCGATGGTGAAACGATACGACCTTCCCGGCATGGGGAAGTTGGTGACGACGTCATAATATTGATTGAACACATTGTTGACTTCCGCAGACAAACGGATGTTTTTATTGCTCAATTGCTGGTTGTAATGAAGGGCAAGGTCATGTGTATAAAATGGCTGCACATAGTTTTCAGGAATATTGGCACTTTGATCATAACGCTCCGCGGTATAGATATAACTGTAATTAAAGCCCATATTTTTCCAGTCGACGCTGGCAATCACGGAACCACTATGAAGGGGGATGTAGGGAATCTGATTGCGGTAGTTTAAATCCCTGCTGGTGACATTGATGGCCTGCTGATAAGTATAAGTCAGTCCGGCAGCAGCATGGAGTTGTGGCCCCAGCGTCCAGGCAGTCTGAACATTCAGGTCCATCCCTTTGATCTCTACCCTGCCCAGGTTCTGCATGCTCCATCGGAAAAGACTGGCTCCGGGAACGGCCACAATCTTATCCTTTACCTTATTGAAATACACATCGGACTGCAGGCTGACCTGGCTGAGCAGCTGCCCTTCAAACATCCGCAGGTAAGTAAAACCAACATCATACTGTTGTGTGTATTCCGGTCTGAGAAAGGTGCTTCCTATGAGTGTGTAGTAAAGGTCATTGAAGGTAGGCATCCGGAAAATATTCTTGTAAAATGCACGCAGCCTGAATTCTTTAGCACTAAAAGGCTGCCATGAGGCCATGATGGTAGGGGTCAGCTCCTGTTTCTTACCTGCAGAATAGTACTGTTCCACCTGGTCGTTGACCAATGTTCCTAGCAGGTTGGCCTGAATGTTTAGGCGCTCCATATGCAGCTCGGTAGCCAGTGCGACCAAACCGGTATGCCGCGTTGGATAAGGAAAGCGGTACAGATTGGCATCCATGGTACTTCGTTGGTAGTCTGCCGACAAGGCGACATCCCAGATGGGGCTGAGCTGATAGCGGTTGGCAACAGAGAAGTACAACTCATCCTGTTTATAAATGTTATTGGTCAGTCCGTCGTCTTTCACGATGTTGGGATCCAGAAACCTGGAATAGTCGTGTGCATATTTAAATGAGGCCATCAATTGATACCTGCCGGTTTCTTTTTTATAGTGGGACTGGAAGAAAAAATTACGGCTCCATAAGCGCTGGGGGAAATCGTAGACATTATTGACAATGGCCCCGGGCAAGCCCTGCTCGTCATTGTAAAAATAGAATTTAGCGTTCCAGGAACTGCTGTCGGGCAACCTACCATATATGCCGCCTTCAACCCTCATCGTCTCGATATCTGCATTTTTTCGGACAAGAGTAGAGTCATAGACGCCATTCGTCAGCCTAAATTTGTATCTGCCATGCGCATGTTTATACTCGGTGCTGATGGAACCGTAGATCTGGTCGCTGAGCTTCTTCTGCCAGGTCAGCGATGGATTGAAGAGCCCGAAAGAACCTCCTCTCACGGCCGCACGCAGGTGGTCAGTCTGCCCATCTTTGAACTCCGGGGTTTTGGTATTGAGGTATAGGGAACTTCCTGCGGAGAATCCTTTGGCGGATTGAAAGATGGTAGATTTCTGTCCATTGTAGAGCTCAATCTCGCCGATGTTATCCAACGAAAACTTACCCAGGTCGACCTGCCCGTTCTGGGCATTTCCTAGCTGAACACCATCATAAAAAACAGCGGTATGGTTCGTCCCCATGCTGCGCACGTTGATCGTTTTTAGTCCGCCAATGCCTCCGTAGTCTTTCAGCTGTACCCCGGAAAAGAAACGCACTGCATCGGCAACGGAAAGGCTGTTCATTCGCTGCAGTTCTTCGCCAGATAGTATTTGGAGGGGGGTAGAGGATGTCTGGCGCCTGCTGATCTTTATTCTTCTGATCTGCACTTCCTTGAGCTCATTTGCCCGCTTTAGGGTATCCGCAGGATTTTGCTCCTGGCCATGTACGGAAAAGCACATCAAAAGCAGGACAAATCCGGCAATGGCCAAACAACTCGTTTTCATTCTATTCATCAGCTAAGCTTGTGCACCATTCAGATACCCCAATCCACGAGGGCAAAAAAATGAATACTAAAGGCAGGTCTTCTGACTCACTCCCGGACATTCAGTCTTCCCATTCAGGTTCCTTTGGCAGGATAGAACAGTGACTATGATTTAAATGCCGTTTCCGGAGCATACAGCTGCGGGACAGTAACGGAGTCTCACCGCATTCCCTTTTAATTCTCTAACAACGAAGTATTAAAGAAACCATTAGCTGCGGCAAATATACACAATCCCGGGGAAAAGTCTTTGAACATCCATCGAAGGATGAAACTAGACATTTGATTAGAGGAAAAACAATTTACCTTAGCTGCTTTTTTGAATGATCTTTCTGACCACATTATCCAGGTCTGTGGCACTATTCAGCAGTAAATTTTTCAGATGAAGGATCTCCTCAATGGTACTTGATTCGTCCAGCATATTCAGCAAGCCAAGAATATTGGCTAAAGGTTTACGCACCTGATGTGCCTGCATCAGTCCAATTTCACTCAATTGTTCATCTCTTCTCACCGCCAAGCTTTGCATCTGAATGTGTTCTGTGATGTTATAGCCAATGCAGAAGATGCCTTCAGGATCCCCTTTCTCATCAAATAATGCACGGAATTCCCAATGGGTATGAATATAACCACCATTGCCGTCATGTTTACGCAATACTGCCTGGTGGAGTTCGTCAGGTTCGACAAAGCTCTGTGCGCCGACTTCTGCACAAATGAGACCATCATCGGGATGAAGTGTCACCAGGAAAGGCTCCCCAACAAGTGACTTTCCGAGGAAACCGAAATGTGCATCATAACTGGGACTGACATAACTGTATCTCCCTTCCATATCTACTGTGATGGTGTAGAAAAATTTCGATTCTCTAAGTAAGGCAATGGTTCCTTCAACGATCTTCATGAATTGCGGTTTCGGCCAGCATTAGTTACTATGATTGCACTGATTAATAGGATAACAACATTCAATATACGAACATTCTAAGGGAGGCAGTGTTTTTAAATTCTGAATTTCTAATTTCAGCTTAAACCCGCGCTTCCATTTCTTTGGTATTGCTCAATTCTATACATTTACCGCCACAATATAAAAAACCGCAATCAGATTGCTCTGATTGCGGTTTAATCAAATGAATGGCTACGACCTTATTTCGCAAAGATCTCCTCCAATTTTTTATCCAGCTCTGCTCCCCGCAGGTATTTACCAATAATCTTCCCATTAGGATCGATCAGGAAATTCATTGGGATTGCCGTTACTTCATATAAAACACCAGCCTCATTTTCCCAACCTTTAAGATCACCTACCTGTTTCCAGGTCAATCGATCATCCTGGATTGCTTTCAGCCATTTTGCTTTATCCACAGCTTTGTCCATAGACACGCCAAGGATTTCGAAGCCTTTATCCTTGTATTGGGCATAGCCTTTACCAAGTTTGGGTTTTCGCGTCTGCAAGCGCGCACCAGGAGCCCAGAATCAACCAGCACATATTTCCCACGTAATCGGAAAGTTCACCATTTCCCGTCACATCTGGCTGCGTGAATTCAGGAGCTTCTACCCCATCCTGCGTTTCTTCACTTCGCAATTCGTTCGGCACCTCTTTACCAAGATAAGTATTTCTAAGCTTCTCATTTATTCCAAGAAAAATCTTCTCCATCGCTACCGCATCAAATTCCTTACCCACAGCTGAATTAAAGGCCATCACTGCCATGTACTGATCTGGGTTTTTCTGCACATAGCTCAGCTTGGTATCGAAAATTTCTTTTTGGATGGCAACAGCACGATCGTCAAGCGTTTTTAAGTAAACCTGATCCTGCTTTTTTGCTTCCGTCTGCTCATTAAACTCCTTATTCAGCTCACCAAACTGATCATAAATAGGCTTTAGAAACGCATCAACGCGTGCACTCTCCTCGTTGAGTGGAGATCCGGTAATCACTGCGTTTTGTAAAGAATCCTTAGCCATCATCGTGATCTGTTCATTATTACCAATCAGAAAAGCTTTAACATCCATTTTGGGCTGCTTTAGTGGGTCGATAGGCTTATCGTCATGTTTTACCCTGATATTTGCTTCAGTGATGGAGGCAACAGTTCCTTTGAATTCAAACTTCCCGTTTACGATTGCTACTGAGTCCACCTGAGAAGTGTTTCCTGTTTTGATCAACAGGTAAGCCTTCGCAGGTTTGTTCAATTTTCCAACCTGCCCTTTAATGCCATAACTATCCTGTGCGAGCGCTGCATAAGGTGCCATAAATGCCAGCATTCCTAAAACTATTTTATTCATATTTTAATTTCTTTTGATGTTTGATTATTTGCTCTTTTTCTTTTGGGGTCCTTTACCACCATTGCCTTTCAGCAAACGATTGTACTGCGATGAGTCCTGCAATACCTCAACCGCAGTTAAGAAAGCTTCATTGGCTCCATTACGTACCTGCAACATGTAATCTCTGCCAGTATAGAGTAAACTGGCCATATCAGCCTTGATCTCCACCTTCAGGCTCCTGCGCGCCGCGAGGTCAGATTTTCCAGGCATGCCCTTAAAGTGTCCAGATGCCTGTTCCAGGATCTGATCCAGCAGCGCATCTTCCACCTGATATCCAGAGTTGAATGCTGCGAACTCCGGATACTTTTTCAACAAAGCGTCCCGGTGATGCTGCACATAGTTAAATCCTGCCTTCGTCGCAATACCACTATTCATCAACGTGTTCATCCAGGCACTGTAAACATTCGTATCAATCGGCACAAAGCGGTCCGGCATGATCCCTCCACCACCATAAACGGTTTTCTTATTGGTCAGCGTACTGAATTTTAAGGAATCCGGGAAGTTAAAATGGCCGGGTTCCTTCAGCTCACCTGATGCCAGTCTGCGGTTAAAATCATCAAAATAATCTGCTTTACCCTTTACATAAGGCTTCTGGATCGAACGGCCGGATGGCGTGTAATAACGGGCACCCGTCAACTGCAATACCGATCCATCTGTCATAACAACAGGTTTCTGCATCAGACCTTTACCAAAACTCCTGCGACCAATAATTACTGCACGGTCCCAGTCCTGCAGGGATCCTGTAACGATCTCACTTGAAGAAGCAGTAGATTCATCGATAAGTACCACGAGGTCGCCAGTCATGAACTGACCAAAACCACCTGTTGCATAATGATCCTTTCCGCCATCATGTCCGACGGAATAAAACACCAGGCTTTCCTTTGGCAAGAATTCGTCGGCCACACCAATTGCCGACTGCACATAACCCCCGCCATTACCCTGCAGGTCGAGGATCAGCTTCTTCATGCCCTGAGCTTTCAAAGTTTTTAAGGCCGTATCAATTTCCCTGCGCGTAGATCCGCTGAAGATCCCCAGTGAAATGTACCCGATTTCTTTGTTGACCATATAGCTCGATCGTATCGATAAATCAGCAATTTGTTCGCGCATCACTTTGACCAGTAAGGGATCTGCACTCCCCTCACGCATGATCTGAAGACTCACTTCCTTTCCCTTCTCGCCACGAAGCATCATCATGACCTGTTGATTTTTCAATCCTTTGCCTACGATCGATTGACTATCTATGCCAACAATGCGGTCTCCTTGTCTAAGTCCCGCCTTGAGGGCTGGTCCATCAGGATTCACAGCGGTCACGAAGGTGCTGTCGCTGATCATCGCAAAGGTGATCCCGATGCCTGCAAAACTGCCACTCATAGACTGGTTCATAGCCTCTGCATCTTCCCGACTGATGTAGCTGGAGTGTGGATCGAGATCACTCACCATCGCCTTGATGGCAACATCTACCAATTTTTCATCCTGCACAGGATCTACATAATTATCCTGGATTAACTTTAGCGCCTCCTGCAACTTCACCTTTGGGTTCATCTGCGCCTGCGCTGGAAACATCCATATTGGCGACAACGCTGCCAATAACAACTTATAACTTTTTTTCATGTTTTTATTTTTCTGCCCTTAGGATCTCTATGGCCATTGACAACTCATCCATGAGCTGACTCGGACTACCGGAATATCCTTCTGAACTATACCTCACTTCACCATTTTTCACAATAATCTTACGTGGGATTCCCGACGACTGGAACAATGGGATCAGGCTTTTAAATACTTTATCCTGCTCGCCTTTTTCACCGATGGCATCATGTAGTAAATTAAATCGGAAACCTTTGCTCTTCACATAGTCAACAGATTTTTTCTTGTAGTCGCCAAACTGCATGGTGCCAATCATGTAGACACCCACAGACGGGTCTTTGGCATACTTGTCGATGAGCAATTGCATTCCAGGAAAGGCCATGATACATGGTCTGCACCATGTGGCCCAGAAATCGATCACCACAATCTTATCTTTCCAGTCGGCAGAGTTGACCATCTTACCCTCGCCATTTTCCAATGAAAAGGGAATCAGCGGATGTCTGACCATGTTTTCCATCACATGATGGCGCATGGCACCAATGGCGTCAGAAGATTTTAACGAGGCCAGGTAGCTATCGTAATCTTTGGCAACACCATTATGCTCAGCCAGGTAAATGGCTTTCAGGCGGTCGAACATCAGCGGAGTCACTGCATTGTTTTTCACGCTTGCTTCCAGCAATGGTTTGACATTTTTTTGTTCGTTTAGCTGATCAAGAAGGTATAAATGGATTTCATTAAGGTCCGCATTGGCATATCTTTTTTGATCAGATAGATACTGGAAATAGTCAGCCCCCTCCCGGTATGCTCCACCTGCCTTACATAAAGAAACATGCGTAAAGATGCGATCGCTCAATTGCTGGTCAACATTGTTGTTTTCCAATGAATCATTGCCTCCAAAATCCTCGTTGTAGGAGCCGTCATTTTTTAACTTCAGTAGGTACGGCATGATTTTTCTGCTAAGGACCAGCATTTCTTTCTTCTCGCCTTCATTGCCCATCATCTCTCCTCTGGTCAGGTTCCAGCGGTACACCTCATTGGCAGTCTTAAAATCGAAGTCGTTGAACAGAGCTAAAAACTGATCAAAGTTTTTCTTCTCAAAATAGGCTGTGGCCAGTCCGCGATAAACCGTGTAATAGATGTAAGACTGGCTGCCTTTATTTTTACGCCATTCCGTAATCGGAAATTCCTTTAAAAAATGCTCTTGGGCCTGTGTGAATTTCGCAGGATCCTTCTCTTGCAAAGCTTGTTGATAGCTTAAGAATCTTGCGGTGTTTCCTCTCGGAAAGAGGGCCTGAATTTCTGACTTAACCCGGGCTGCGCGGGTCTCATCTTTTATAGTAAACTGATAATACCGCTGTATGTCGGATAGTTGATCTTCAGAAGGCACCAAACCTCCCGTAATCTGCGATTCTTTTTTCAGCAATACTTCTACCCTTGCTCCATCTTTCTCCGGCGTTGCGAATGGCCTCAATTCCTGCGCAGCAATGCAAAGCAAGACTTCTCCGAAATAGCTGCCGGGCTTTGGTTTCCCCTTAGGGCTCAGCACCCTGCTGTAAAAGCCTCTGCCATCATTATTATCAACAGCTTCAGGTTGATCCACCCTTCCCTGAAAGAATCGTATAGTCATAAAAGCAACATCAGCAGGCAGCACCAGCTTTGTGCTCCAGGTTTCCTTTATTTTATTCAGCTTTAGCGGCTGTACTTCCCATTGCAGGTTGCGGTAAAGGAGTGCCACGGCTGATACCTCATCACTAAATTCAAGGTCACTTCCTTTAGCATCATAGGTAATTGACATCGGCTTGCCCGCAATTGGTAAAGCGGGGCTAAGGTTCAATCTCTGCCTACCATCCTGTCCATAGGCAAATATGGACAGAAGGGATAAGCAAAGTGTAAAAATTTGTTTTTTCATCTATCTTGGGCTTTGTTGTATTTCTGGGTTAAGGTCAAGGATGCCTTGCGCAATTGGGAAAATGAAGCGGTTGCTGCCAGGGGTCAAGGTGTAGGTCTGCCCCTCAAAGGTTCTCGATACAGGTTTAGATAGCGTAGCATCCAGATTCAGTCTGCGCTGATCGAACCACCGTAGACCTGTCCCCATAAATTCACGGCGACGCTCTTCAATAACAGCGGGAAGTAAATCAGCAACATTGGTGATGACCAGATCCTGATAGGCAGCAGAAGTGAAACGTTTTGCTCTTAATGTATTTAGCAATTCGACCGTTTTGCCGATGTTTCCGGCACGGGCATAGACTTCAGCTCTGTTTAGCATTACCTCTGGCACACTCAGGCCGGTATAAATTCCTTCGAAAGTGAAGTTACCACGAACATATGAGCGTCCTGGAACACCAGACTGAGTTCCAGTGTATAAGTTATAGCGTTGGTCACCGGTAGCAAACAAAGCAAGCAATTCCGGATTCAGTTCCGAGCGGAAAGTTCCTGCCGTAACTTTGTACAACAAAATTTCAGGATCCGCCAGCGAACGGGGGAAAGAAGCAGTGTTACCGACAGCGTAGATGGAAAGGTCGAGCAAACTAGCTTTCAAGGCCAGTGCATTGTCAGCAGCTTCACCAGCCAGCTCGAAATTACGCATATACAGATAACACCTTGACAGCAACGCATAAGCCGCAGCCTTGCCTGGATGCCCATTATTGGTCCCCGTATTAGGTAATGAAGGTATTGCTTCCTGCAAGTCTTTAACAACCTGGTCGTATACGTTTTTCAAACTGGTACGGTTTAACGGCTGATATAGATCCGGAGTGGTCAACATTGGTATCCCTACCTGTGCTGCCGCCGTAGCCGGATTGTAAACTTCGGCATATTGGTTAGCGAGCATCAGAAAGGCAAAAGCACGTTGAACAAGTGCTTCAGCATAAATTTCACGTTTCAGCGCATCAGTACCATTTTTACTGGACATTACTCCGTACAATACCTCATTACAGGTGTAAATTTGTTTGTAAAGGTTGTTCCAACCCACATCAGACTGGCCTTGGACATAATACTCAGCAGCCCATATGTAGGCATTTTTAATTTCCGATCCCCAGGTAGCCTGATGTGAAGCCGTAGTGGTTGCCATATCATCATTGACTACTGTCGGCAGGATATAACCTAATTTAAAGTCTTCCCTATTGTTCATCACAAACTGGTAATCGGTCGTATTGAGCAATGTTCTGTTACCATATTGCTGAACTTCGACATATTTACGACAGGATGGTGCCAATACAACCAGCAGCATACCTGCAAGGAATTTAACGATTGATGTTTTCATTACTAATATTTTATATGCTATGATTAGAAAGAAGTATTGATGCTGATGAAAAATGCCTTAGCTGGCGGCAGGTTATTATAATTATTGGTATACAAGTAAGCAGGATCTATCCCGTCCTTGTTTTTTGTCCAGATCAGTCCCAGGTTTCTTGCGCTCGCACTGAAGCTTGCCGATTTGAAAGGAGAACCTTTGAGCAACGCAGCAGGTGCATTGTAACTCAATGAAATCTGCTGTAACCGGATGTAACTTCCGCTGATTGTCAGCAGATCGGAGTAGGTATACCGCTGTAGGCTGTTGTAGGAAACATTCTTCAGGCCCGGAACATTGGTAAAGTCTTCATCACCAGGTTGCCTCCAACGCTCAGCAAGGTCTTTTTGGGAACCGATGACACCCCTGTAGCCCACATAATCGGGATAATTCTGTACAGAAGATCTTCGCAGAACATTACCCATCGAATAAGAGATACGTACCCCCAGGTTAAATTGCTTGTACCTGAAGTCGTTGTTAAAAGCACCAAAGTAAGGTGCAGTAGTACGACCCTGATACACCAGATCATCTGCTGATAACATGTTGTTACCCACTGCAGAACTGATAATCTCACCATTCTTATTGTAAACCTGCGACTGGCCTTTGTCGTCCAGACCGGCCCAACGGTAAGCATACATATAATCCAGGGGTAAGCCTACGGCAAAACTACCATTCACCAGGTTTGTAGTTGTATTCTTAACGATACGGTTATCCGTCACCTCATTGGTATTGTAGGAGAAGTTGAACAAACTGGACCAGCCATATGCTTTATTTTTGATAACATCCATTCTCATCCCCAGTTCAAAGCCGTTACCTTTCATGGAAGCACTATTGAATTCCAGGCTCGTCCACCCATAAGTAGGATTGAACGGTAACCTGTACAAAATATCACTCATCCTTTTTTGATAAATATCCACGTTGAAAGACAGACGTCCATGTAATACCGCAAAGTCTGTCCCCAGGTTGAAGGTCTTCACCTTTTCCCAGGAAATCTGGTTGTTTGCAGGGGAAGCAATAGATGCAATCTGCTCATTGGTATTGTTATCTGTACTGGTATTGATCACCACAACATTAGCCGCCGACTTCGGCATTGTTCCTGCTACCCCATAAGTCATTCTGAAGGACAATGCATCCAGCCAATTGACATTCTGCATGAAATTTTCCATTTTGGCATTCCATTTTACTCCTGCAGACCAGAGTGGTTTAGCGCGTTGATTCCTTGCAGCACCGGTTAAAGTATAGTCATCGAAACGCAAGCTACCTGAGACCACATACTTGTCATTCAAAAAAGAAAGACCAGCGTTCGAATAATAAGAAAGTGCCCTGTTGATGTTTTTCGCAAGATTATCATTGTATCCGATTTGAGAGCTCCAGCCTTCTACGTTTGTATAGTTGGCCGTAGGATTCACTATCAGGTTAGAATAGGTGTCAGGATTGAAACCATAGCGCACCTGATTAGAAGACTGGTAGCGCGTCTGACGGATCTCCGCACCACCAATAAGGTTCAGTTTCACAAAGCTGGCCAATTGTTTATCGACGTTCAGCTGACCACGTAGATTATACTCCCATCCGTCGTAGTTAGCCAGACGCAGCGTACCACCCATTGGCACACCATATACTCTTTTGCCTGCAGTATTTATGGTAGTTCCATAATTTACCATATCGCGGACATAGTAGCTATCCACAGAACTGATGTCTTCCGTTACCTCCAGATTGCGTTGCAGAGAGCCCAGGACGGAAAAGGTAAGGCCTTCTCCGAGCTTAGTAGTCGCATCCATATTGAAACGGAATCGGTTGGCACTGGTTTGATTATCGACCGCATAAAGATCGTCCAATGCAGAATAGGTCCAGGGCAGGTATCCTTTATCGAGGAAGTCCTGACTCACTTCATCCCTGAATCGAATAGAGCGTTCAATGTTATTGCCATTTTCATCTCTTAATAATTCGTAAGGTCTCAGTCCAAGAACACCCGTACTGATTGTGTTTGCAGCCGTGGGATTATTCACACTGTTAGAATACGTATAATTGATCCCGATGTTCAGCGTTAACCGGTCATTAAATAGCTTATTGGTTAGATTTGAGGTCAGGAAAAAGCTCTGACCCAGATTTTCTCTGAAAACAGGCAAGTCACGTGTATAATTTCCCGAGATGTAATAACTGCTCTTATTGGCGCCGCCAGACAATGACAAATTATATTGCTGCGTAACCGCCTTTTGCATCATCAGATCACGGATCTGACTTTTGTTGTCAATCTGGGAAAGACGTGCCAGTGCCTCGTCACCTTCTGCAACAGTAGCTGTTCCTCTATCCACTTTAAACATCCACTCCAGGGCTTCTCCCAGGGGCGCGTTGCTGTTGAATGTCTGCCAGTCTTGCTTAATGGCCGGGTCGGTAAGAAAACCCAGTTCTTTTACCTCTCGCTCCAGGTCAATATACTGAGCTGAGGTCATGGTATTCAATTTATTCAGGTCTGCAGGTGAAGAAATGCTTAGATTGGTACTGAAATTCACCGCTGTGGGACCATTTTTACCGCGTTTTGTCTCAATGACAATTACGCCGTTTCCTGCACGGGCGCCCCAGATTGAGGTTGCAGCCGCATCTTTTAAAATTGTAATGCTTTCTATGTCCTCCGGATTATAACGGTTCAATATGGCGCCACCGCTCACATTCGAAACCACATCCGACAAGTTGCCGGCCCGGTCCGTGGTTTCCATCACCGGAAATCCATCCACGACGATCAGTGGCGACGCAGTGGCGGTGCTAAAGCTGTTTACACCCCGCACCCGGATTGTATTTTGTTTCAGGTCAACCTGCACACCAGGCGTCAGGTTTTCAATTCTCTCCAGAATATTGATGGAAGGCACCTCTCTGATTTCCTTACTGGTGATGCTTCCAAATGCACCTGTAGCGCGTTCTTTAGGGAGTTTGGTGTAACCCATCGAAACTACCGATACCTCCTTGAGTAGGTTGAGATTGTCATCCATAGTTACATTAATCACATTCGTTTTCCCCAGTGGAATTTTTTTAGGCTGCATTCCAACATAGGTAACGACCAGTGCAGTGGCCTCCTGTTGCAGGCGAAGGGTAAATGACCCGTCACTGCTGGTCACGCTGCCATTACGATTTCCCATTCCTTCCGGAAATACTGTAGCGCTCACCAGCGGCATTCCGATTGCATCTGTTACCTTACCTGTAATGGTGCGGTAGTTCGGCTCCGGAATGTTTGACCGTGCGGCATCGGTATTCACTTCTTGTTCCCTATTGTCTGTGATTAGGGTATAATAATTGTCCTGGACATACAGGAAAAGCAATTTATTCGGATAAAGCACCTGTTTTAAGGCCCTTTCTACCGGTTGAGATTTAGACAGCGGCAAGGTCAGTGTTGCCTGTAAACCGTCTATCAATTCAGCCTGGTAAGAAAATTTCGTACCATAGGCTTTTTGAATCTCCTGCAGTGCCTGCTTGAGGCTCATCTTCTGCTGTGCGGAAACAGTATTAAAAAAGCCTACACAGAGCATTATGCTCATAACAATGAGTAGTTGTCTTTTCATTTAGTTTGTTTTATGGTTTGTGGTTTAGTTGATTCTGCTGGTATTTATTTATGTCGGTATCATTCTTGTTTAGCTTTGTCAATAATCAATTCTCTGTTGCGCCGTGTCACGCTGATCTTGAATACCTTTTCCATGACGAAAATGATATCCTGGTCATTGGTCAAAGGGATCACCCCGGAAAGGCGTTTGGCTGCCAGCTCTGGAGCGTGCATAGTAATCTTGTAACCATAGGTATCCTCCAGCACGTTCAATACATCCTGAAGTGCATAGCCTTGCAGTTCCAGTTCCTTGCGCGTCCATGAGATACTTGCATTTGCTGCACGCTGATGGTCTGTTTTTAAAAGCTGATGTCCATCATAGCGGAACACATCACCCGGCTTCATGATACGCGAGAAGCCTTTACCGTCTTTTTTATCGATCCGAAGACTACCTTCAATCAGCGAAATCTCTGTTTCTCCACGCCTGTCTTTCACATTAAACTGTGTACCCAACACCGTTAGTTCCAATCCATTGACATGGACCTTAAAAGAATCGGCTTCCTGAAACCTGTTTTTAATAGCCACATGCTTCACCTTAAAGGAAGCTTCCCCCTCGAGCCACAGCTCTCTAGGTTTATCTGAGCGCCAGTCCCGGTGGTAGTAAATCTTACTATTGGCATTTAACATTGCAACGGACTCGTCAGGGAAGATGACGCTCCTAAGCTCACCATAGTGCGACTGGAATGTCTGCCGGCCAAATTGCATCACCTCAGTAATTGAAAAATACAGCAGGATGAGCGCAGCGATTCCCGACAGCCACCTTGCTGCTCTTTTTAATGGAACCACATATGTGCGTTGAACGTGGTTGTGTTTCCCGATTTTAGAACTCACCTTATCCCAGATTTCCTCTCTCGGAGTATTTCCCTGATATAATGGCTGGCGATTGAGCATCAGCACCCATGCTTCAGCCTCCTCCATTGCATTTAACTTATCCGGATAGCTGAGCATGACCTGCTGCCAATAGGCCCGGTCTGCATCTTCGGAATGCAATACGTAGCGGATGAAATGCTCATCTGTGAAAAAGTCCAGCGTTTCAAAGCTGCTGTAGTTGGCTGATTCGATGTTGTTCATGATTTGTTAATGTTATATACACATGCGTTTTATATTTTACCCCAGTAGTTTCTGTTTTTTTATTTTTTAAATTGTTGGATGCTCTGGCTGTGCGTCCGGCATGCAGAAAAAGGGGTTGAATAGGTTCAAAAGAGCCTTCCCGGGTGCAAGTACAGTGTCCCGGCCGGCTATTAAACCAAGGGGTTCCCGTCAATAAAAGAAAGCGTTTATTTTCTGGGGAGATTGAGCAGGTAAATGATCAGCAGGTAGTCAAATCTTGGAAGGTTCTTCTTTAGGGTATCTATGGCTCTGTAGAGCAATTTATAGGTCGCTTTTTGCGACAACTGCATGACGTCCGCAATCTCCGGGAATTCAAGCTCCTCGAAATAGCGCAAATGGATGATCTCCCGCTGTCGTGACGTCATGTGATCAAGAGCTACAGTGAGGTTTCGACGGATATTTTCAATCCGCTCTGTACTGATGATCTGTTGGTCGTGACCAAGCTCTATGTTAAAAGGGAAATCCTGCTCCGTGTCCGGGACGGACATGATCTTCGGTGCATAGTCGAGTTTGCGGAACAGCCGACGACGGAAAGCCTTATAAAGATAATTTTTTACGGATCCTGTCTGTTTGATACTTGCTCTTCCCACCCAGAGCTTGACAAACAAATCCTGAATCACATCTTCGATGATATGATCATCCGGGGAAAACTTGTGGCCATAATTGAACAATGGATCATAGTAGGTATCAAAGACCACTTTGAACGCCCCCTCATCCCCAGACCGAAATTCATCCCATACCTCTTGCTCACTAGCCATGTCGTCGATTGTATATAGATAAGTTAAGGAAGATTATCCAAATATGGATAATTTTTGGAAGTTACCAAAATACATGATGAGGGCGGCTGCAGAACCTATCTTTTGAATACCACAATGATGAATGAAGGTTTCACACCATCTTCAGGGTGAGGTAATCGTGTAGTGTTATTTTTTCTTCCGCCACTTTCGGAAGTTCATCCTCAGGAAAAAAAACCTCCTGATCATTCCTGAATGGATTAGGATATAATGGGTACTCGGCTATAGCTGGAAACTCTAAGTAGATGGACATATCAAATTGTATTTTGGCATCCTGCCGATGAACAAATCAGATTAACTGTCTCAAATATAGAATAAAAATAAAAGACTACCAAATTAGTAGAATTTAATTATATTTGTGTCGCTGATCAGAGATCCGGTTCAAAAACGAATGATAGCAATCAGCAACGCTCAAAAATATTTGGATTTGGTTAGTCTAAGTTTTGTTCGAAAGCCGGTGCTGGATAGCCCGGCTTTCATATTACAGTTTTTGATTTTATTATAGGGGTTAAACAACAACATGCAGTCTTCTAAACACACGCTTACATTTAAAGCATTAGCTAAATGGGTATTGGCTACTTTAGGTACGTATCTTTTCTGGCTTATTGCCTACTTTATCCTCGCGAAATTTGCATTAGGGGAGATCCGGGACTTACAGAGTTCAGCTTTGACCATCAGCAACGCAAGTGTATTCTGGTATTTAATATATCTAGGCGCCTTATTGGTATGTGTATTCATCGTGTACCGGCTAATTTCGTATGCTCCGAATCCGCGCATTGCAGGGATTATCTATACGGTCTTGCTCAGCAGCTCAACAGCCCTGATCGTGGCGTCACTTGCCCCTTCTACGGATAAGATCCGGATTACCCCGCACATCTTCATCAACGCATGTTTTCTGATTGCGGGTCTAATGACATTTGTCAATCTCAGACCTTCCAAGGTTCCTGGAACAAATCAGGAACTGAATTAACAAGCAAGACTGAATGCATTCAAAAAAAATATTGATTTGTCAATATAACAACTCATAGTACTCAGTCGCCATACGGGCCGAGTCGAAGGACAAGACCACATCCGCTGAGGCTGTTTCAGCAAGTTTTATCCATTGTTCAGGACGCTCGTAATATGTCGGGAGGACTTTAGTCTCGAGTGTATCCAGCAAACTGACGTTTTCGAATCTGTCCCTTTCCTCTTGATTAGCGTTGTCAGGGGCTGTCCCAATCAGGAAACAATTCTCATTGTCTCTGGCAAATTCCGGCACCCATCCGTCAGGAATGGTCAGGTTTATCGCCCCATTCATTGCTGCAGTCATGCCACTTGTGCCAGAAGCCTCGCGGTACATTGTCGGATTGTTCAGCCAGACATCAGCTCCTTTTTTCAATAAAGCGGACAGACCAAGTTCATATCCTGTTAAGACAGCACAATTTTTTAAATCCATGGTGCGCGTAATGATCTTATTGAACAGATCGACACTTTGCCCATCCTTCGGATAAGGTTTTCCCGCCCAGATTACCTGAACGGGATGATCCAGTTTACTCACCAAATCTACAAAGCGCTGCCAGTCCCTCATGATCAGGTCCGCCCTCTTGTACCCGGCAAAACGCCTGGCCCAAACGATGGTCAAAACCTCGGGATCGAATAATTTACCACACTGATCGGACACAACTTTAAAAAGATCTTGTTTCATCTCTTTTTTTCTTTGAAGCCAGGCTACGTCATCTCCTGCAGCCGAACTTTCGGCTAATGAAGGATCTGTCCAATGACCTTTATGTTGTGCATTTGTTATCGCTATAATTTCGCAGATCCCACTATTTCCCGCCCACATGTCCTGAGCGACTTTGCCATGAATCTTAGAAACGCCATTGGCCTTTCTCGCGAACTTTAATGCTGCAAGCGTATAGTTGAAGGAGTCCCCCTCCATATCCAGAATGAACTTCACCTCATGGTCCTGTAAATGATAGAAGAAAGACATCTCTTTTAACAGCGCGTAACTATGGGATTCATTTCCCGCAGCCTCCGGTGTATGAGTTGTGAAGACAACGCGTTTCTGAATCTCCGGCAAACTCTTAAACTTCGCATACAGATAAAAGTTGAGGGCGACCGAATGTCCTTCATTCATATGATAAACTTCCGGTTCATAATTTAGCAGGTCCAGCAACATCGCACCACCTATTCCCAGCACGATGCTTTGGGCAATCCGCGTAGCTTCGTTCTCGTCGTATAAGTTATTGGTAATTGATCTGGACACCGGATCATTTTCGGCTACATCTGTACTTAGCAAAAACAGAGGTGCAGCACCAAATGTTTCCGGTCTCAGTAGCCACGCTTTGACATGCACAGGGGAGTCATGTACCTGAACCGTAAATACGATTCCTGTATCTTCCAGAAAGCTGTATTGTTTTTCGACAAATTCTGGCTTCATGAGACCTTCGCTATCCCTTGTCTGGTCATAATAACCATATTTCCAAAGCATGCCGACCCCTACCAGATGTTGTTTCAGATCATAAGCACTTCTCAGGTGGGAGCCTGCCAGAAATCCCAGTCCTCCACTGTAAATTTTCAAAGCCTGATCAATGGCAAACTCCATTGAAAAATATGCAACTTTCTTTGTAAAATGGGGATCAGCTTCGTAGCCGAAAATTTCTTTTGTTGTCATCGTACGAGTCTTAGTTTCTGAAGATAAGATAATTTAATTGGTATTCCATTGCTATCCGGCATAGGTTACATCCTGTGGATACTGGTGCTTAGAATGATTTACCTCTTTAAACAAAATTATAAGACATCAGTTTTTTCGTTTGATGTCCCACCTCATCATTGATCTCTAACGCACAGGAGCATAGCAACATCAGAAAATCCAACATCCTATTGAGGGTTCGGCAGCGTGAACCAGAAAGTACTGCCTTCATTAAGTCTGCTCTCCACTCCGATCTCTCCACCGTGTCGGCGCACAATGTCCGCACTGATGTAAAGTCCGAGGCCAAGGCCCGAAACCTGTATACCTGAAGAGTCACCACGGTAGTACCGGTCAAATAGATGAGGGATCTTTTCCTGTGATATACCCGGACCGTTATCCCGCACCTCAACCTTGACAGAGGAACTAATCTGCACCGCTATTAAGTTAATGACCGCTGATTCTGGCGCGTATTTGATGGCATTACTGATCAGGTTTACTAATACCTGCTCTATTCTGTGCTCATCTGCAAAAACTTTTAACCCTGCTGTCGTCTGAATAGGAAACTGTTTTCCGCTATTTTCCCTGAAGGTTGCGCAGCAGCTGTGTAATAAATCATCAATGTCGAACCAATCTTTTCGGATGAGCATCTGTCCTTCATTAATGCGGGAAACGTTCAGCAGGTCGTCAACCAGTTCGGAAATCTTGTCCATACTTTTCGCCGCCTGGGTGATGAGTCTTGGAAAGCTTAAGGGATTGGGCTGATCTTTCATCCGCTCAAGCAATTGCAGGGATGCTTTTAAGCTGGTAAGCGGTGTTTTCAGTTCGTGACTGGCGATGGAAATGAAGTCATCTTTTTGTTGCTGGAGGGCTTTAAACTCTGTAATATCAAGCACTGTCCCCAGTGTGCGTACAGGGTTCCCACCCCCATCAAAGTATACGTTGGACTGGAACCGAACCCATCTCATGGAGCCAGCCCCGGACATCAGACGGGCTTCATAAAGAATCTTACCACTTGTTTTTGCGCGCTCGTGGGCTTCAGCACTCAGGCTGCGATCTTCTGGATGGTAAGTGTTGATGACCTCTTCCCTGCTGCTGCCAATCGGCACACCAAAAATTTCATAGAAGCGCTCGGAGCCCAACAATTCCTGCGTACCATAATCGTAATCAAAAGTGCCCATTTCAGCGGCCTCTACCGCCAGGCGGATCCGCTCTTCCATCTCTTCAACGGCCTGCCTTGCAAGGACTTTTTCAGAAACATCAATACCCACGACCATAATGGCCGAGACTTCTCCCTTGGTGTCGCACACAGGCTCATATACAAAGTCCACGAAAACCTGTGTTGGTTTGCCCTGACGCAGGAGGTACAACTCCGCTTCTTTCGCATGGAAAGCGACAGCCCTGCGGATCACCTGTTGCATCACAGGCTCATAGACTTCCGCGGCCTCAGGCACGCCATCCCATATATTTTTGCCCTCCAGCTCCACGCGCTTTTTACCTACGAGTTCCAGGTAGCGGTCATTCACCTCGCTGACGATCAGATCTTCAGCACGGATGACACATATTGCAAAGGGAGCCTGCACAATAATATTCCGGAATCGTCCTTCGCTCAGTTCAAGAAGGTGATACGATTCCGTGAGTTCTTCATTGGAAGCACTCATCTCTTCATTAATTACAGCGAGTTCCTCATTTGACTCCCGCGCTTCCTCATGCAGCTGTTGAATCTCCTGGGTAGCACGAACCTGTAACGTGACATCCATGATTACCCCTGAAATCAGCGAGATGGACATCTCCTCATTTTTTACGGGTCGCCCCAATGCCCGGAGCCAAACAAGTTCGCCAGTATCAAGCCTGCGTTGCGAATAGGTCACGTCATAGTCCTCTCCCGTTCGGATGGTATGTGCGATAGCGTCGACCACCTGCTGCCGGAACTCAGGACTGATCTGCGCAAGCTGTTCCTGATAGGTCAGCGGTACCGCACCGCTATGCCCCAGCATCTCATTGAGTACCGGGCTATAATGGCCAATTTTGGTTTCCGGATCGATAGACCAAGTGGCCAGTCTCGCACCTTCAATCGCCAGTTTCCGTTGCATTTGCGCCAGGTCCGTACTGTGCCTCAGTTTGATTTCACTGAGCCTCGCATTCTCCTGCTCTGTTACATTTGTCGCATAACAAACTACACCGATCGTTTCCCCTTCTTCACCAAATAAAGGCTGATAACTGAAATTGTAGAAGTAGGTTTGTAGCTCTTCATTAATCATGATATCTGCCCGGTCATTTAAGGCATGATATGGTTCTCCGCTACGCATCACCTGACGGATCAGGCTTTCAAAAGGCTGGTCATGAAGTTCAGGCAAGGCTTCGTTAAACCGCTTGCCAATTACCGACATGTCGCGTCCCCATGCCTCCAGTGTTGCCCTGTTGGCAAGCGTAATGATCAGTTCATCCCCGGAAACCAGGTATACAGGATATGGTGACCCCTCGATCATATCCCTGAACATTTTTTCGTTGATGTGCAAGTCCGTTGAATTTAGCTAATCAAAAATAACTTTTTTTAGCACATAAACGTAAGTGCTGAAATTATGGTTCTACCCCACACGCAGCAATAAACAAAACACCATGTACAAGTACCTAAAAAATAATACCTTTGCCCCGTTAAATGAATAACAGTTGAGAAGATCAGTTTGCATTTTATTACTTCTGATGATGATCATGCAGTCCTTCAATAAGTTGGGAATCATCCTGGCTTTTAGAATCAATCAGGACTACATCGCTTCGGCTCTATGTGAAAATAGGGACAAACCCGAGATGCACTGTAACGGGCGATGTGTACTCGCAAAAAAACTCAAACAAGCAGAACAGAATGAGGAAAAACAAAGGGCTGAGAATCAACAGAAAGCCCATGTATTGTTTTTCTGCAAAATGAACAGACTCGAACTGACAGGGCTCATCATCGACAAGGGCCATCTTCGTTTTAACCCCTTCTATCTGAAGTTCAAACCTTCTATTTTTGTTAACGATATTTTCAAACCACCACAGGAATTTATTGCCTGACAATTTTCTTCTTTCATCGCATTTCCTGTTACCATAAACACCAGAGCTGCCCTCTGGTGTAGCAGGATGTCGATGTGTTTATCAAAAAATATCATTTCATAACTGATGCGGATACCTATTCATGCGACATGCATGAGGCCCGGTGTATTCTGTATCTGTAAATTTTAACATTCAAAATGAAGGTCAATCTTCTTCAATTTATAATATTTATGCTGCTCATCAGCAGCCAATCCTTTGCGCAATCCGGCTCCGGATCATTAAAAGGGCACATTGTAACAGACAAAAATGAAGCTTTATCCAATGCTACGGTTCAGCTCCAGCATACGGGCATCAGCACGCAGACAGATGCGGGAGGCAATTTTAGTTTCACTGCCATTCCCGCAGGAACATATGTACTTGTCGTTTCTACCATCGGTTATGCTGCACACAAACAGAATCTGGTCATCACTGCCGGCAAAAATGCTTTTCTCAATCTTCAGCTCTCGGAAAACCGGGCGGAATTAAAAGAGGTTGCCATAAATGGTGGTAAGAACCAGTACCAGATGAAACAATCCAGTAGTTCCACGCGTATGGACATCCCGCTATTGGAAACACCACAATCGGTGCAGGTGGTGTCATCAGCAGTCATGCAGGACAGACAGGCATTTACCCTCAATGAGCTTGCGAGCACCTTTACAGGTATGAAGGCCAACAATGGGAACGGCTCTTTCACCATGCGTGGGTTCACGGCCTATTCACCAAATGATGCCAGCTTCCTGCTTTACAATGGGGTTAGGGGCAACCTGTTTTTATGGAGCCAGCAACCATTACTGTACAATGTTGCAGCTGTAGAGCTCCTTCGGGGCCCTTCGGGCGCTTTGTTCAGTGAAGGTGCACCAGGTGGGGTGGTTAACTTTGTTACCAAAAAACCTCTTGCAGCCGCCAGCTACAGTGTAGACCTTTCCTTTGGAAGCTGGAACTTCCGCAGGGCATCTGCAGATCTTACCGGACCCCTCACGAAAAACAAAAAACTCCTTTACCGCGCCATACTGGGTTACGACAGATCGGAAAGCTTCCGCAATGATCAGGATAAAGAAAATATCTTCTTTGCCCCTTCCCTGAGCTATCTCTTCTCCGCAAATACCAACATGAACCTGGAGGTAAACTATGCCCATCAAAAGGCTGTTCATCAATATGACAATGGTAGCTTCATCTACACCAATCCTGATGGCAGCTTCGACTTCAACTACTACCCGAATAACCTGACCATCCAAAGTCCGACGGACTACGGGAAAACCAACAATGCATCGGCAACGCTGACATTCAACCACAATTTCAACGAAAAGCTGAAGTTAAGCGTCGTGCAACGTGCAGTAAGTAATACCCTGGACTACAATGACCATATCCCTGTAGGAAAGATCAGGAACGATTCCATCAGCCGTGCGCTTCAGGATTGGGAGACGGACCGGTTCAGCCTGCAAACCACTGCTTTCGCAACGTATGATACCAAAACAGGTCCGCTGAAACATCAGCTCATTATTGGTGCAGATTACAACAGGTATGGCTGGACAAAAAATGATTATCAGTATAAACCATCTACACGGATCTCGATTTTTAACCCCGACTACAGCAATGATGTACCAGGACCTGATGTTGCTGCTGAAGAGTCAGATGACAACAAACGCATCACTAACCTGATTGGCCTGTATCTGCAGGACCAGATTAGCCTGGGCCGCCAGCTTAAGGCATTGCTTTCGCTGAGATATGACGACTACGATGGTAAGGAAACACCGCTTTCTGCAAGGGACAATAAACAAGGGGACGCACTGCAGGCCTCCGGCTGGATCCCCAGGGTCGGCCTGGTCTATCTGCCAATGGAACAGGTTTCCGTATACGGTACCTACCTCAAATCCTTTAATCCTCAGACCTCAAACAATGTGCTTTCCGGAGGTCCTTTTCCAACACGACAAGCCACGCAATATGAACTCGGCACTAAGGCTGAATTCTTTAACAGACAGCTGTCGACAACGGTATCTGCGTATGAGATCAGGTATGCGAACATTCTAACTGCGGCACCCACTGACGAAAATTCCCACCGCCAGGCTGCCATTGACGGTACCCGCAGCAGGGGGATTGAATTTTCGGCAACGGGCACAATTCAGAACTTCAACATCATCGCCGGATATGCATACAATGAACACATCATCCTCAGCACAAGTGCCTACGGCAAAAAAGGCGACCGCTTTGCTAATGCACCGAAACATATGGCCAACCTCTGGTTAAAGTATAATGTGAATGCTACTGCCCTCGAAGGACTTGGCTTTGCCGCCGGGCTCCGGTATGTTGGCGATCAGGTTGGACTGATCAGCAACCAGAACTTTGTATTCCCTGAATATACGGTCTTCGATGCGGCTGTCAACTACCAGAAGGGACGCTACAACCTGCAGCTTAATGCTTACAACCTGACAGACAAACACTATTTCACCGGCAGCAGGTCCAGCACCACCACCGCCGGCCTGGGTGACCCTTTTAATTTTAGAGTTGGGTTAAGCTATCAGATCCGATGAACAAAAAGAAATACATGGGCAGGCTTGCATTTGCGGTGCACAGCTGGCTTGGCCTGATCAGCGGCATATTCCTGCTGCTGATCGGGCTGAGTGGCTCAGCGCTGGTCTTCTTAAAGGAGATTGACCACGCCATAAACGCAGAATTGCTACAGGTCAAGCCTACTGGCAACAAACTTTCAATAGATGCATTGTACCGGAAAATCGGCAAAGAACATCCTCACCTCGCCGGCATCGCCTGGTTAAATCCGGACGATGCCAAAACTGAGGCCTACGAATTCCGTTTATATCAGAATGATGGAAAAATCAGCACCTATGACCTTGGGTTGATCAGCATCAATCCATATTCTGGTGAGGTCCTGCGGCAAGGAAACCTTAAAGACCTGAATTCCGGGATCATGCCATGGATCACGCAGTTTCACTGGAGCCTGCAGTTAGGCATCCCTGGTTTATTGATGGCAACGGTCTTTGGGATCACCATGCTGCTGTCTACCATAACCGGACTGATCATTTACCGCAAACAGGTATGGAAGGTGCTCACCTTCAGGGCCAGATTGAAATGGAACAACTGGCGCACCATTTCCTCAGGGCTCCATAGAGTGGTGGGTGTATGGGCATTGCTTTTCAATGTGGTCATTTTCTTTACAGGATTCTGGATGAACAAATTTTCGTTCGACCCGGCCTACTGGAAGAAACAAACGACAACAGCTCCAGCGAACACCTTATCCTCCCAAAATATAGATCACATGCTGGGAGCAGCAAAAAAAGAACTGCCGAACCTGGTCCTGAAAAGAGTCTATTTACCAACGCAACCCGGAAAAAACTTCCAGGTAAGCGGCACGCTGAAAGACCAGTCTGTTTTTTTTAATAACGGGAATTCGGTCTCCATAGACCCATCCACAGGAAAAATAGCCGCCGTGGATCTATTTGCCGACAAAGGTTTTTGCGAAAAGGTGGAGGCCACATTTTTTCCGCTTCATGTCGGAAACTTCGGAGGTACCCCGGTTAAGATACTATACGTCATCATTGGTTTATTGCCTGGTTTGCTGTCCATTACCGGAGCATTACTTTGGTGGCGAAAAAGAAGATGACCTTCATCATCAACGTCATTTTAACACAACAATTGAGCATAAAAACAGACTTCAGTCTCACAATTATCTCCAAATCTCCCGGATTACCTTTATTGGATTTTCCGGGATTACCAAAAAATGATTATGTTTCACGAAATATTCATTTATGCCTCAGCTTTCTCTAAAACGTCACTATGGCTTTGACATCCTCCGCGTCATTGCCTGTTATATGGTCATCCAGATCCATGCCGGCGAGTTTTACTACATTGGACCTGGAGGCGCAGTACTCAATACACCTGATGCTCATGTTGTGGGGTGGTATAACTCCCTGTTCAGAATTTGTGTGCCATTGTTTGTCATGTTATCGGGCTACTTCCTCTTTCCGGTGACAGACACTAAAACATTTTTCAAAAAGAGAATGAGCAGGGTTGCCGTTCCTTTTATCATTTGGTGCGCATTATATGCCTTCTACCAATATTTTATGGGACAAACCACATTCAGCAGTGCTTTGCTGAACATCACCAAGATACCGGTCAACTTTGGCGTCGAAATTGGCCACCTTTGGTTTGTGTATATGCTGCTGGGGCTGTACCTATTTGCACCGATCATATCCGGATGGGTACAAACCTGTAGTCGCAGAAACATGGAATTTTACCTGCTATTGTGGGCGGCGGCACTCAGCATCCCCTACCTGCACCTGCTGTTCGAGAGCATCTGGGGCGAATGCTTCTGGAACCAGACACCCATGTTATACTATTTCTCCGGATTTCTAGGATATATCATACTCGCCAATTACATCAGGCGGTTTCACCTGGAGCCAAAACCCTGGAATTATATCGTGGGCATCCTGCTCATCATAGTGGGTTATATCGTGACTACCTATGGCTTTCTGACACGCCTGTCATTTGAGCAATTCAACAGCACACTTGAATTGACCTGGGGATTTGAAACCATTAATGTGGCCATGATGACAGCAGGCCTGTTTTTAATGTTAAAAAACATTACCATTCCGAATCCTTCGTCGCCGGCAGTTCGTTTGTTACTTGACATTTCGGCAAAAAGCTATGGAATTTATCTGGCACACATCATGGTGCTGAACGCTGTATATGGATACTTTGACAAACAATGGGACACAGCCGCGGTAAAACTCCCGTTAATTGCAGTAACGACTTTCATTCTGACTTACATTGTGGTTAAACTAGTGTCGTTTTTACCTAAAAGTAAATGGCTGCTCGGATAACAATGCTGTCGCATATCCACCGTATGTTAGTCGCATTGACCACGTTGTCCTAAGGAATATTTTCAGCAGATTGCATGACTTAAGATATTATTTAGTCCATTAGCTCATTTCCCAGTATGAAGCCTAAAGAAATACATGATCCTGTCAAGGTTGATCAGCATATTGAACAATACTCAGAGGAATTTCAATCTCTGATTAACACCATAAGAAAAAGCATATTAGGTCTGGATTCCGATATTGCAGAGCACATTAAATGGAAATCCCCGGCTTTCTACTACACGGGTAAGATGGCGTCTTCTGATCCAAAAACCTATCCGCGGGATTTATTGGTGCTCCATCTCCGACATGAAAATATACTACTCATTTTCCCTACGGGATCAAAGGTCATTGACACAACAGGTATCATGGAAGGAAGATACGAAGATGGCCGAAGAATGGTACCCATCAAGGATCTTAAGGATTTTCAAAACAAAGAGTCAAAACTTCATACAGTCATCAAAACCTGGGTTTCTGTTTCAGCACAAAACACTTAAAGATAAGGCTTCGGTCTCAGCTAATGTCAGGAAATTTCACAACCTGTAAACTAACTCAGCTTTGTTTTTTATCTTCGTTGGAAAGCCTTTATACATGACCAGGAAATTTCTACCCCAGCTGTTGATGATTTGTCTGCTATTCGGCACCGCCGATGCACAGACTACTACGGCCCGGCAAATTAAATCCATACTTCAGTCTCCATTTTTTGAAAAGCTATATGCAAACACCTATTATAGCCTTGTCAACAGAATGGAGAATGACGGCTACCTTCAGGAGTCCCTGACCGGAGCGTATGAGGGAATGTTCTGCCGGTCTGTAGGCCCTATGGTAGCCATGCTGATTGAAACAGGGAGACTTAAAGAAGCAGAACTTGTGATACAATGTGCCATCAATGCCACTCAGCAATATGACATGGAACGCATCCCTCACGTAATCGGAAAGAAAAATGGAACCTATACCATCATTAGTGATGAACACCAGATCGACGGACAGGCCCATGTTGTATGGGCATGGGCAAAACTGGCGCTTAAAAGAGGCCACACGAAATTTGAAGATGATACCTGGCCATTTATCAGCAAAATTATGTCGCGCACCTGCGACCGTACTTTTCTCCAAACCGGGTTCTGGTCGGTAGAAACAGGACTGGTACGCAACATTC
>NZ_ABCM01000028.1 GCF_000170795.1 Pedobacter sp. BAL39 | reverse complement strand
TAACAAGGGGTTGATGAGGTGAAATGGTCCTTTTGCCTTGCCAACCCCTCGTCATCCCCTTGTTAACCCCTTGTCAACCATAGCCCTCGTATAGGGCTCATATAGCGCGCATAGTGCCTGTCCAATACTGAAATAAGTTTACAGTAAAAGTGTGTTACTGATCTTTGGCCGTATAAACCAGACTGAAATCTGCGAATACAGCTTCTTGTCCGGAGGCACCTTTAAAATTTAATCCGGGTCTCGGGCTTCTGTCCCATGGTGGAAGGAAGGAAATTCCTGCTGCCTGCGCTCCCTCTTTTAGTTCTTGCCACCCGCCATCTTTTTGTTTCCAATAGACACGGCAATGTGCATCCTCATCAGTTTTCAGCTTCAATTGTACCGGCAGTTTTGGGTGCGCAATTGAAGATGTGCTCAATATCGTTGTTTTGTTGTCTTTGGCCATCCAGAATTTCAAGCTGTCACCTTCAGCACCCACACCAATTGCCTGGTTGGCATCCCCATAGATCACCAGTCCCTTCAGGGCATCATTCTGATTGTGTACGGTTACGGTCATTTCATAAGCCGCTGCGACGGGCCTTAATGTAGCTACCACACCCGAAGCATTATTTTCCTTATAACTCCCGGATAAGTGAAGTGTTCCCTTTTGCTGATTCAGTACAGGTGTTGAATTCCTGAAATCCCATTGCCAGAACCGGGAAGGAGTTTTCCCTGTAAAAGTTTCATGGACATCATAAGCGGATGCCTGAAATGTCTGAGGATCATTACTTTCTTTAAATTTGGGCCATTCATTTTTTCCAGACCATTGGAGTTCAGCGACTAAACCTTGTCTTCCTGTAAAAACGCTGCTTTGTTTATGGTAAGCATGGTAGAGGTAAAAGGTTTTCCCCTCCGGGTTTTCCACAAAAGTACCATGTCCCGAACATTTCCAGAACTCATTTTCCTGTAGTATCGGGTTTTGATCATACTTCTCGTATGGACCCTGGAAGGTTTTTGACCTGGCTACGCCTACGTTGTAGTCACACTGGCTGCCGCAGCAGGCCCCCGCAGAGTAAAAGAAGTAATAATAATCGTCTTTCTTCAGGATACTTTGTCCCTCAAGTCCCTTTCCTTCAGTATCTTTCATCATGCTGAACAACTCGCCCGTTAAGGAAAGGCCGTCGTCAGACAATTTACTGCCCAGGATTTCAATAGGCCTGCCATCAAGCCCATAGGCTTTGAAGCTGATATAAAGCTGACCATTATCGTTGAATACAAAGGCATCAATGGCTTCTTTCCCGTGTTCAATCAGGATGCCATGGTCTTTAAAACCGCGGTCCGGGTATTTGGAGCTGGCTACACCGATGCAGGAAATGCCATCGCTTTTGCGCCTGGCAGTATAATAGACAAAGTAGGTGCCCTTATGAAAATAATATTCTGGTGCCCAGAAGGAACCACCAGTCCATTCCGGGGCCTTGTCAAACACGTAGCCAAGCTGTTTCCAGTCTTTCAGGTTGGAGGAGCTGAACATCGGGAAATGAGGCGCCCATTCTGAAGAGGTGCCGATGGCGAAATATCGGTTCCCTTTTCTGATCAGGGAAGGGTCTGCAAAATCGCCTGGAATGACGGCATTAACATACTGGGCTGAGGAGGTTGTGGTCAGTATACTCAGGGGAACAGCAATTGTCAGTAGTAAAGGTCTTAAAATGGATTTCATCGGCTTATATTGGTTGTTATGGTACATGAGGTAGATACCTGTAATTGTAAATATAAAAGCTTTAATCATAATCCTGTTAAAAAATTGGGATTGCAGCTATAAGAGGGGCAAAAACTGATGTATTTTCAATAATTACAATGGGTTATTCTACTTTTTAAAGTATCTTTGCGGCCAGTTATATGAATATGATTTTTTTCTTCGAAACCACATTAAGCAAGACCTTCGTCCTGCAAATCAACCGAAGCCTGACACCATCAGATATTTCTAAATTGAGCTGGCTGTTTGGGGGCGCACAAGTTAACACAGAAACATCCTTAACGGGTTCTTTTGTAGGTCCAAGAGCGGCTATGGTTACGCCATGGAGCACAAATGCGGTAGAGATTACGCAGAACATGGACATTCAGGACATCATCCGGATTGAGGAGTTTGAGAAGGTGACTGATGAAGCGGCTGATTTTGATCATATGTTATTTCAACGTTATGAGGGATTAGGCCAGGATGTGTTTACCACCAATATCCAGCCGGAAGCCATCCTGGAAGTCAGTGATATTGCTGCTTATAACAAGCAGGAAGGTTTGTCTCTGAGCGAGGAAGAGGTGGCTTACCTGAACGGTCTTTCTGACAGCCTGGGGCGTCCTTTGACGGATTCTGAGGTCTTCGGATTTTCACAGGTCAACTCAGAACACTGTCGACATAAAATCTTCAACGGAACCTTCGTCATTGACGGCGAGGAGCAGCCATCATCGTTATTCAAACTGATCCGCAAAACATCAGAAGCAAACCCTAACGGGATTGTTTCGGCATATAAAGACAATGTGGCCTTTGTAAAGGGGCCAAGGGTACAGCAGTTTGCTCCTAAAAGAGCGGATGTGCCTGATTATTATGAAGTAAAAGAATTTGATGCTGTCATCTCCGTGAAGGCAGAGACGCATAACTTCCCAACTACTGTGGAGCCTTTCAATGGTGCTGCTACAGGTTCTGGAGGGGAAATCCGCGATAGGCTTGCTGGTGGTCAGGGTTCCCTGCCGCTTGCCGGAACAGCAGTATACATGACTGCCTTGTCGCGTCTTGAAGAAAACCGTCCCTGGGAGCAAGGTGTGGAAGAAAGAAAATGGCTTTATCAGACACCAATGGACATCCTGATCAAAGCCTCCAATGGTGCTTCTGATTTTGGTAACAAATTTGGGCAGCCACTGATTACAGGTTCTGTGCTGACTTTTGAGCATGAGGAAGAAAACAGGAAACTGGGTTTTGACAAAGTGATCATGCTGGCCGGTGGTATCGGTTATGGTAAAGCGGATCAGGCACAGAAGAAAAAACCGGCTGCGGGAGATAAGATCGTCATCCTTGGTGGCGAGAACTACCGCATTGGTATGGGAGGTGCTGCGGTATCTTCTGCTGATACGGGCGAGCTGGGCTCGAGCATTGAGCTGAATGCGGTACAACGTTCCAACCCGGAAATGCAAAAACGTGCCGCCAATACGGTTCGTGGTATGGTAGAAAGCGACGTGAATGCCATTATTTCTATTCATGATCACGGTGCCGGAGGACATTTAAACTGTCTTTCCGAGCTGGTAGAAGAAACAGGTGGTCTTATTGACCTGGACAAACTTCCTGTAGGGGATCCAACTTTGTCTGCTAAAGAGATTATAGGTAACGAATCTCAGGAGCGTATGGGCCTTGTCATTGGACAGGAAAGTATCGATACGCTGCATAAAATCGCAGATCGTGAACGCAGCCCGATGTATACTGTGGGTGATGTTACCGGTGATCACCGTTTTACCTTTGCCTCAAAAACCACTGGCCTCAAGCCAATGGACCTTGAACTGAAAGACATGTTCGGAAGTTCACCTAAAGTGGTGATGGAAGACCAGACGATAGATAGAAAATATCAGCCCCTGGTATATCAGCAGGAGAAAATCAATGAGTACCTGGAGCAGGTGCTTCAGCTGGAAGCTGTGGCTTCGAAAGACTGGCTGACCAATAAGGTTGACCGCTGTGTAGGTGGCAGGGTAGCTAAACAGCAATGTGCCGGCCCGCTGCAATTGCCATTGAACAACTGTGGTGTGATGGCACTTGATTTCCAGGGTAAAGATGGGATCGCAACTTCAGTAGGTCATTCACCGGTATCGGCACTGATTGATGCCGCTGCAGGAAGCCGCAATGCCATTGCGGAATCTTTGTCCAACATTGTATGGGCACCATTGAAAGACGGACTGGAGAGTGTTTCTCTTTCTGCCAACTGGATGTGGGCCTGTAAAAACGAAGGGGAGGATGCGCGTCTCTATGAGGCGGTAAAAGCATGTTCTGAATTTGCCATCAGCCTGGGCATCAATATCCCTACTGGTAAGGACTCCCTGTCGATGAAACAAAAGTATCCTGATGCGGAAGTAATTGCGCCGGGTACGGTAATTATCTCGGCTGCAGGTCACTGCGATGACATCACAAATGTGGTCGAGCCCGTATTGAAAAAAGATGGCGGAGCCATTTATTATATTAACCTTTCAGGAGATGCACATCAGCTTGGCGGTTCTTCTTTTGCACAGATATTGAACAGGATCGGTACCCAGACATCGGATGTGAAGGATGCTGCTCAGTTCAAAAACGCATTCAATACCCTTCAGGGATTGATTAAGGCGGGACACATCCAGGCGGGTCATGATATTGGTAGTGGTGGGCTGATCTCGACGCTGTTAGAGCTTTGTTTTGCAGACCGTAACCTGGGAGCAGCGATTGACTTGTCGACACTCAATGAAGAAGATCACATCAAATTGTTGTTCTCGGAAAACATTGGCGTGGTATTCCAGGCAGATCAGGCGGCGGAAGGCGTGTTGGAAGCGGCTGGTGTATCCTTCCACAAAATCGGTGAGGTGACCGCGGTGGCAAGCCTGAGTGTTAAAAATAATCAAAGCATTTTTACTTTTGATATCGATCACCTGCGTGACGTGTGGTTCAAAACCTCTTATCTGCTGGACCGCAGACAAAGTGGCGAACTGAAAGCAAAAGAACGTTTTGACAACTATAAAAATCATGTCCTGAACTACAGCTTCCCATTACAGTTTGATGGTAAGAAACCGGTAATCGATCCTTCAAAACCGCGCCCTAAAGCTGCTGTGCTGAGGGAAAAAGGAAGTAATTCTGAACGTGAGCTGGCAAATGCAATGTACCTTGCCGGGTTTGATGTGAAGGATGTACACATGACGGATTTGATCTCTGGTCGTGAGACCCTGGAAGACATCCAGTTTATCGGTGCTGTGGGTGGATTCTCCAACTCAGATGTATTGGGCTCTGCGAAGGGTTGGGCAGGTGCCTTCCTCTACAATGAACGTGCTAGACTTGCCCTGGAGAATTTCTTCAAACGGGAGGATACCCTTTCTGTGGGTGTGTGCAACGGATGTCAGCTCTTTGTTGAGCTGGGGCTGATCAATAAAGATCATGAAGATAAACCTAAGATGCTGCACAATGACAGCCATAAACATGAAAGCATCTTTACTTCACTGACTATTCAGGAAAACAACTCCGTGATGTTATCTACGCTGGCGGGAAGTACGCTTGGGGTATGGGTATCACACGGTGAAGGAAAGTTCCATCTGCCATATGCGGAAGATCAGTATAACATCGTTGCCAAGTATGGTTATGAAAGCTATCCTGCGAATCCGAATGGCTCCGACTATAATACGGCAATGATGAGTGATGTTTCAGGAAGACACCTGGTCATGATGCCTCATATTGAACGTTCCATTTTTCAATGGCACTGGGCAAACTATCCTGCTGGACGTAAAGATGAGGTTTCTCCTTGGATCGAAGCTTTTGTGAATGCAAGAGAATGGTTAGAGAAACAAGGTTAATCGTTTGATGTTCAGGTAATAATATACGATTTTTGAAAGGCAGCCTCATGAGGTTGCCTTTTTTGTTACAAAATGTTTTGGTGCAGGAGTTGGTGCTGATTGAAATAAAAACCTACATTTATTTATCAGTACACACCTGAATGAGACACAACATGAAACCAAAAATTTACATCAAATTCAGCATGCTGCTGCTGCTTTGTTGCTGCTTTGCCTCGCAGCAGACACTTGCACAGGGCAGGACATTTACCAACCCCTTGCTGCCCTCCGGTGCAGATCCATGGAGCATTTATTACAATGGTTATTATTACTACACACAGACTACGGGTTCCAGACTGGTGATCTGGAAAACGAAAAAACTGGAGGAGCTGGTCAAGGCTGAAAAGAAAACCATTTATGTGCCACCGGCTGGTCAGCATTATTCGAAGGAGATCTGGGCTCCTGAGCTACACAGAATCAACAACAAATGGTACATGTACTTTGCTGCCGACGATGGCGACAACAACCACCATAGAATGTATGTACTCGAAAATCTGGATGAGGACCCCATGTCTGAAAACTGGGTCCTGAAGGGAAAGGTAGCTGATGCGAGCAATAAGTGGGCAATTGACGGATCCGTATTTGTCTTCCATAAACAACTGTATATGATCTGGTCAGGATGGGAGGGAGACAGCAATGGGAAACAGCAGATTTACATCGCTAAAATGGAAAACCCATGGACCATAAAAGGGGAACGTCAGAAGATCTCCGGGCCTGAGTACGAATGGGAACTGCATGGCGACCTTGGTGCAAACAGTCAGCCGCCCCATGTTTCCGTGAATGAAGGGCCTCAGATCCTCATCAATGACGACAAGCTCTTTTTAATATACTCCGCAAGTGGTTGCTGGACGGATTTTTATGCATTGGGGATGTTGCGCCTGAAGGGTAAAGACCCCATGGATGCCAAAGCATGGGTGAAATCTGAAAAGCCTGTATTTAAGCAGTCTCCGGAGAACGGCGTTTATGCTCCTGGGCACAACTCCTTCTTCAAATCTCCTGATGGGAAAGAAGACTGGATTTTGTACCACGCGAACTCAAAACCTGGACAGGGCTGCGGCGGTTTTCGCTCGCCACGGGCCCAGCGTTTTTATTGGAACAAGGATGGATCTCCGAATTTTGGGGTTCCCCTAAGTACTGACTCCGCATTGAAGGTTCCTGCAGAGAAAAATAAGCCTTAAGCTGAGGCCACCATAGATTGATTTTCTGAAAGCGCTGCCTGGAATTCCAGCAGCGTTTTTTTCTGCCTTAAATACTTATTTATAATGATGGTGTAAAACGATGTCATCGCCTGGATCAGCATTTTCAGTTCGAGGTCAAAATAGCTTTCATTATCATAATACTTCCAGTCTTTAGCAAGGTACT
Organism: Pedobacter sp. BAL39; assembly: GCF_000170795.1. Classification (GTDB taxonomy): domain Bacteria; phylum Bacteroidota; class Bacteroidia; order Sphingobacteriales; family Sphingobacteriaceae; genus Pedobacter. The sequence goes on along the minus strand of NZ_ABCM01000028.1, from coordinate 32,379 downwards.
CATTCAGGTGTCCCTTGAAGGTATCTGTGAGCTCTGACTCGTACAGAGAATTGTTTAGGATAAATTCAAGCTGCCTGATAAACTCCTGTTCCAGTGTTTTGACCCGCTGCATGTTTCTCATGATCTCCGTGAAAGGTGTGGTGATTTTCAGGAAACGTGTGGCGTTACTCAACTCCAGGTAAATCTGCTGTTGTACCTTAAACGCTTTGCAGATCGTCTGGTAGTCCAGACATTCCTTTTTGAAGGGCGTTAATTTGCCCTGTTCTGAGGCGGTATGGAGAAAATAACTGAAGATGTCCTGGTCTCTTTTGTCCAGTACTTCTTCAAAGGTGCTGATTTCATATCTTAAGCTCTGGATCAGTGTCGGGCATTCTTCAGTGGTGTACTTTCGGCCATCGTAGTCGAAAGTCTGCATGGCGGTTTTACCAGAGGCAATACGTTCTACCGTTGCCAGATCCAAGATCATGGTATTTAAGGTATGAAGGGTGCCAACAGACTGGTCGTCCAGCAACAGGGAGATGTCCTTTACTTCGGGCTGTTCAGGAAGTTTGAAGCTGTCCACAGCAAAGGCGTGATAAGGTTCTCTTTTGTTGAAATAACCATTATATAAACGTGGAAAAGATACATTTTGCGGTTGGTTTGTATATTCTGACGAGAAGATTTCCAGCCCCTCTATGGTTGCTTTTTCAGGGAACAAGACGCTCAGGAAGGTCTTAAAAGTAATGGCCTTTTGTAATTCTTCCTTGTTGCTGAGCAGATCGATCGCTATACCGGCTGCCTCGGGGCGCTCCGGTTGATTGAGGATATTCAGCGCATTGATCCTGTCGTAATTTGAAGGATGTGATGACCATTGGTCTTTGAGGACGAGTTTAGTGCTGTTCAGCTTGCGGTAGTGGTCTGCAGAAATCTGCGGCAGGCCATCTTCCAGGATAAAATGCTCCGCGGCAGCTCTTTGCTTCATCACGAAATACTGCTGCGGATAAAAATTGTCTGTTTTTTTTGCTTCGGCAATCTTGCCGTTATAATAGCTGAATACTACGCCGAGGGATTGTTCTGCCAGCTCAATCCTTAATAAGGCATTGATCATCGGCTGTGAGCCCGCCACGCGTGCGGCGGCAGCATCTGCATGAAACTCCATTTCCCTCGACAAAGCCAGATAATTAATGTTAACGATCTCGTAGATCTTTTTCAGCAGACCCTGAATGGCAGTAACCATCCATATGGCAATGCTGGAAAAGAAATTGAAATATGAGCTGGCCTCAGACCATTGTTTTAGTGTGGCTTTATACCCTTTGCTGTCGTAAAGCATGTTGTACATGACCATGTTGGCATTGTACACATAGCTGCCTACACGCATGCTACGCTGACTGAAATGCCCGAACTCATGCGCCAGTATAGCCTTAAACTCAGTTTTAGAAACCGCATTTAACAGGCCCATGCCAATCTGGAGGTTTTTACGTACCGGAAAGAACATGCTCCAGAAATTAGATACATAGGAAACGGACGCATTGACCTCTGAAGAAAGATAAACTTTATGAGGGAAGTCTGTATTGACTTCATTGACCACCACCTGTATCAGCCTGAACAATTCCGGCTGTTCTTCAGCCTTGAGCTCCACAAGGTGGCTGTTGTCTTTTTTCTCTGTGCTGAAGATGAATTTGATCAGGAAAAAGAGAATCATCAGGCTCATGCTGATCAATCCCGCGCCAAGCATCAGCGTGACAAAGCTTGGGTAAAAGGTCATCAGTGCATAACCATCCCAGGCACATAAGCCAACTATCGCTACGGCTGTAATGATCAGAAACAGATAGGTTGCCAGGAACAGCAAAATAGAGAGAATGGACCTGATGGCCATCTTTCTAAATTTATCCGAAACAGCAAGGGCATTTGGTTGCATGCACTAAATATTTGTCTGCAATTTAATAAAATTATGATAACACCATAAATGATATCATTCCATATACGCGCAATCTTTAGTCGCGGATGACAAAAGTAATACGCTTTCTTTTTTATCTGACAAATTACAACCTATAAAGCTGAAAAATTTACAAATTTGATCATATGAAAAATGTCATTCTCGCCAGTACATCTACGCTGCATGGCGAAGAGTACCTCGCTTACCTGTTGCCCGAGCTAAGAAATTTCTTTAAGGGCGTCACTGAACTGTTATTTGTGCCGTACGCAAGACCAGGGGGAATCAGCCATGATGATTATACGACACTCGTTGCCACCACATTTTCGGGTTTGAACATCAGGGTAACTGGATTACATACTTTTAGTGATCCTGCGGCGGCCGTCAGCGAAGCACAGGCCATCTTTACCGGGGGTGGAAATACCTTTTTGCTGGTGAAGATGCTTCATGAACAGGGGCTGATGGATCTGATGAAGCTCGCTGTCGAAAAGGGTACGCCTTATCTTGGAACGAGCGCCGGGAGCAATATAGGCGGTGTCAATATGCAGAATACCAATGATATGCCGATTGTTTACCCGCCGGATTTCCGTACCATGGGGCTCATGTCTTTTAATATCAATGCCCATTACCTGGATCCAGACCCAAACAGCAAACATAATGGGGAGACCAGGGAAACAAGGATCAAAGAATTTCATGTATTCAATAATACGCCGGTGGTCGGCCTTAGGGAGGGCAGCTGGATCCGCCTGAGGGGAACGGAGGTCCGGACATCCGGAAGCAGACCTTCCAGGATCTTTGAAGCCGGAAAATCTCCTTATGAGGTGGAGCCCGGTACTTTACTCCATCTAGCTTAATGTTTTTCATTTATCTTATTGTCTAAATGTTTGATCATGACAACAGCCCAGGTCCATCCCTCTGAAGCACTGCAATTTTATCCACTTGGTGACGCCGCGATCGTCATTCAGTTCGATGCGGTCATCGCAACAGTCACGAATCGTAAATTACGGGCGATCAGTGCCTATCTCGAGGAGCAATCATTTGATTGGCTCCTGGGCTATGTGCCTGCATTCGCCAACATCAGTATTTATTATGATCCACTGCTGATTGGTTATGTCAAACTGAAGGCTCTCCTTGAAAAAAAACTGAAGGCAGTTTTACTTGCTGAAGCAGTTGAGGAGCCTACTGAGGTGGTAGAGATCCCGGTGATCTACGGTGGTGAGTATGGACCTGACCTGGATGTTGTCGCGCAGCATACCGGATTGAGTGTTGCAGAAGTCATTCGCCGTCATTCTGATGTCGAGTACCTGGTGTATATGATTGGCTTTACGCCAGGCTTTCCTTATCTCGGGGGGATGGACCCTGCGCTTGCCGTACCAAGGAAAGACAGCCCCAGGGCAAAAATCGCGTCCGGTGCTGTTGGAATTGCGGGGCAGCAAACGGGCATCTATCCTATGGAAAGTCCGGGTGGATGGCAGATCATCGGCAGGACTGCCGCAGACTTGTTTGATAGGAACAGAAATCCGCCTGCTTTGCTTAAAGCCGGCGACAGGCTCCGTTTTGTGTCGATAACTGAAGACAATTATCATAAGCTTTTAAAAGAGAAAAAAGTACCTGCCGAAGAAAATCAGGCCAAAAAAGGAAAAGGCATCCATGTGTTGAAGGCCGGGTTGCTGAGTACGGTGCAGGATCTGGGGAGAATGGCTCACCGGAAAGATGGGATTACCCCTTCGGGAGCTATGGATGCTTTTGCATTGCGTCTGGGCAATATCCTCCTTGGTAATCCTGAAGGTAGCGCGGGACTGGAGTGTACAGTTCTGGGACCGGCGATTGAATTTGAAAGCAATCGACTGATACTGCTTGCTGGTGCTGACCTTTCAGCGAAGATTAATGGCGATGCTATCCCCTTATGGCGGCCAATACGGGTTGCTGCGGGCGACCGCCTTACTTTCGCTGCGGCTGTTTCAGGATGCCGCTGTTACCTGCTCGTTGCGGGTGGATTTGACGTTCCTGAGCTACTGGGGAGCAAGTCCACGCACCTGAAGGCTGCCTTTGGAGGCTGGCAGGGGCGGGCCCTGAAAAGCGGAGACCGGATTCCATTTGCGGTCGAGAAATCAGTAGCTCCACCCGCGCAGCTTAACTGGAGCCTTGCTCCTGAGGTCTATCGTCCTATTGAAGGCCAGACCATCAGGGTGATCAAAGGGCCTGAATTTGATTTGTTTACTGAGCAAAGCGTGTTTTCATTTTTTACAGAGGGCTTTGAAGTAGGGAAGGCTGCCGACCGGATGGGCTATTGTTTGTCCGGGCATGCATTGAAACTAAGGGAACAGCGGGACATGCTTTCTTCGGCCGTAGCTTTCGGAACGATTCAGGTGACATCAGTGGGCGACCCCATTGTGCTCATGGCTGATCATCAGACCACCGGTGGTTATCCCAGGATCGCACATGTCATTACTGCAGACTTGTCCAGGCTCGCGCAGATGCAGCAGGGTGACCAGATTACCTTTGAATTGGTTACATTAGCGGAAGCACAGTTGCTATTTGTTCAGATGGAACTGCAGCTGAAACAACTTAAACAAACGATGACTTTTAAATATCCAAATAATGACCTTTAAATATCCTACAAATGGCTGATGCTTTTAGCGTGGACCTGAACTGTGATGTGGGAGAAAGCTTCGGTGCTTATCACATTGGCAATGATGCCGCCGTTTTTCCATACCTCTCCTCAGTAAATATTGCCTGTGGTTTTCACGGTGGTGACCCCGCAGTGATGAGGAAAACAGTGAAGATGGCCCTGGAACAGGGGCTTGCCATTGGTGCCCACCCCGGATTACCGGACTTGCAGGGATTTGGACGCCGAGAAATCAAGGTCAACACCGATGAAGCGTACGAAATGGTGGTATACCAGATCGGTGCGCTCTCTGCATTTGTGACTGCAGAGGGAGGAAGGATGCACCATGTTAAACCTCATGGCGCGCTGTACAATATGGCTGCTAAGGATGAGCGACTGGCCATGGCCATTGCCGAGGCGATATATCGGGTAAATCCGGAGCTTAGGTTATACGGGCTTTCCGGATCGGCACTCGTCAAGGCGGGCACAACGCTGGGGCTTAACGTTGCTCATGAGGTTTTTGCCGACCGCAGTTATCAGGACGACGGTACGTTGACGCCCCGTGGACAGCAGGGGGCTTTGATTGATGACGTCGATCAGGCGATTGCCCAGGTGGTAAAAATGGTTAAGCAGGGAACGGTGATGTCCAGACAGCAGGTGCCGGTTGGGATTCATGCCGATACCATTTGCATTCATGGCGACGGGCTCCACGCTGCCGGTTTTGCCAGGCGTATCCATGAGACCTTTCATCTGGAAGGAATTGTCATAACTTCAGCGTTTAAGCATTAATTAACTTTTAACCATCAATCTTTAATGAAACCTGTAAAGAACACCAGCGTGCTGATGGGAGCCGCATTTTTAATGGCTACTTCGGCAATCGGTCCCGGTTTTTTAACGCAGACTACCGTTTTTACTCAGCTGCTTGGTGCCAGCTTTGGCTTTGTCATCCTGACCTCAATTATCATTGATATCGGTGTGCAGATGAACATCTGGCGGGTGATCGCAGTGTCTGAAAAGCGGGCGCAGGACATCGCCAATCTGCTGCTCCCTGGTTTGGGAAACATGATCTCGCTGCTCATTGTGCTTGGCGGTTTTGCCTTCAATATCGGTAATATTGCCGGTGCCGGCATGGGCCTGCAGGCCTTGCTGGGCATTCCCGTAGCTTACGGAGCACTCATCTCTGCTGCCATGGCCATAGCGATTTTCCTGATTAGGGAAGCAGGTAAGGCGATGGACAGGTTTGCCCAGTTTATGGGGTTTGTGATGATCCTGGTGATTATTTATATCGCATTTACCTCGGCGCCGCCCTTTGGAGAGGCTGCATTGAGGACGGTTTTTCCGGCTAAGATTGACCTGGTGACCATCGTTACCCTCGTCGGAGGAACGGTTGGTGGTTACATTACTTTTTCCGGAGGTCACCGCCTGCTGGATGCAGGAATTAAAGGTCAGGCGGTGTTGAAGCAGGTGACCAGCAGCGCCATTATGGGTGTCTCAGTCGCGTCGCTGGTACGCATCTTTCTTTTTCTTGCCTGTCTTGGCGTCATCAGCAAAGGATTGACCATTAATGCGGAAGATCCTACGGGATCCGTCTTTCACCTGGCTGCAGGAAATATGGGCTACCGCCTTTTTGGACTGGTCATGTTTTCTGCTGCAATCACCTCCGTAATCGGGTCTGCCTATACATCTGTATCTTTCATCAAGTCGTTCAGTCCCCGGATTGAAAAACACGAAAATAAGGTGATCATTGCTTTTATCCTGATTTCTACCCTTATCTTTGTGGCTGTTGGTAAGCCGGTGACGCTGCTGATCTTCGCTGGGGCAGCAAACGGATTTATTCTGCCCGTAACGCTGGCAACCATTTTGTTTGCAGCATACAAGGTGAAGATTGTTGGCGATTACAAACATCCATTATGGCTCACCTTATTTGGTGTATTTGTTGTCCTGGTGATGACTTTTATGAGTATTAAAGTATTGATCAACCTGGATTTTTAATGCATTATTGTTTTGGGTACTGCAAAGACTGTCAGACCGTACATTCACTTCCCTCAGCACAGGCCATTCCGTATTGTTATGAGCTGATGGAGCAATTGCGCCAACACCAGCGCATTGATTTTGACCTGCCGGAGGCTCTTGCCAATCCTTTGTTGAGCACGGATGTGCTGTACTCGGAGATGCGGGGCAGGATGTTCGGGATATTGGTCTGTGAGGACCGGCAAGGTAAGGAAGTCGTGCTGCGTGCCTTTTCATCCCGCCACAACGGCGTCTGGAATGTGGACAACTGGGTGCCGCCACTGGTAGATGAGCATCGGTTTAAAGCAACAGTTTCAGCGGGCGATGTGGACATCCATCCACTTACCGACCTCATCAGTGGACTCCGGAAAGGATCCAAAGAATGGCTGGAAAAGGTAGCTGAACGCCGCATCGTGTCGCAAGGTGTGCTGGCCAGGTTATATGCACTTTATACCCTCCATAATTTCAAGGGAGAGCAACGTAGCCTGCAGGGAGCATTTAATACCAGTAAGGGCATTCCGGTAGGGACGGGCGACTGCTGTGCACCTAAGCTACTCAATTACGCGGCGATTCACCAGCTAAAGCCATTGAGCCTGGCAGAGTTCTTCTGGGGAAAAGAAACTGCCTCCGGGCATCGTCGTGAAGGTGACTTTCAGGTGGCCTGCTCGGAAAAATGTCAGCCCATTCTGGGTTATATGCTCTGCGGTGCAGGTGTGTGATTGATATTCTGTCAACAAGTAAAAATGATGTCACATCAGGTCCATACCGGAAATGTGGCTTAGAGTTTTTAAGAATAATGTTTACCTTTGCTACCGATTAAGCTCCTTGATAATCAATTCAATTGATCGTCTGTTATAACCAAATAAATTTGTCTAGTTTTCCCGTTAATGAAATTCAAACAACGTTCTTTTATCATCATTTCTGCCATCATCTTATTGTTCATTGCATTGCTGTTGAGGAATTCTTACCTGCAACGGACTGAACAGGGTGCATTGGTAACCAGCATACATGGAATGGACAGGAATAGCCGGAAGATTGCAGTTCTGGATAGCATTACCCTTTGTTTGCAGGCGGCGGAAAATGATTTCCGGCTTTACACCACGGCGTGGGACACCCTTTATTTTAAAAAATACGCCCGGGAGGTCAGGCTTGCAGCCCATCTGCTGGAGGATTTGTATCGCAACGAGGAGCAAAGCCTTTCAGGGGAAATTAAGGCTGGACTGGCGCATAAAAAAGGACAGCTGAAGTTGTACAGTCAGATCAAAAGACTAACGGATTCCCTGACCAACGTCAATACAGAAGTAGAGCTGATGAAAATCACCCCTAATGTTCCTGAGTTCAAGTCTTATCCCAACAAGGTGTTAAAGAAGACGGTGAAGGTGGAAGAGGTAAGGAAAGAACCGGAAGTAAAAAAGGAACGTTTTTTCAAACGCCTGAAAAATGCAATTGTCAATAAAGAACAAGCCAAGGACTCGGTGAAAACAGTGCATACGGAGGTAACCTATGAGCAAAGAGGTACTGACGTCAGTTCTTCTGCCCAGCAAGAGCAGGAAAAGATCCGCGCCTTTTATGCAAAACTTTTTGACGACCTCAAAAAGAATAAAAAACAGTTGACAAATAAGGAGCAGGCGGTTTTGAACCTTAATGAGGGGATCTTCAAAAACATCCAGCAGCTGTTTCTGGAGTTTCGGACAAGAGAACGTGCTGCGGCCGATCAGGAACAGGAAGCCATCAAGAATAATGCGGAGCATTCCCTGGAAAATATCGATAAATCACGTCAGGTTAACTTTAGCCTGAGCATACTGGCCTACATTGCGATCATCTTACTGCTGTTGCAGTTGTATCGTTCTTATAATAAAACATTGAAAGCCAACCTGCAGGTGAAAGAACAGGTCATCAGTAAATCCCGTTTTTTTACCAGTATCAGTCATGAGATGCGTACGCCGCTGAACGCCATCATCGGCGTTTCTGAGCAGCTGAAATCGACACCTTTGAACGACGACCAGCGCGCAATGTCAAAGCTGCTGGATAACTCCTCGTCCATGCTGCTGTCGGCAGTAAACGAGGTGCTTGACTTCTCCAGACTGGAGACCGGAAAACTGTCGCTGGCAAAAACACCTTTCAAGTACAAACGTGTCCTAAGGGAACTCAGGGATACGGCGAAAGTGCTCGCGGATCAGAAAAAACTGACACTGGAGTTGTTAGATGAAGATGCCCCGGACCTGCTGCTGTATGGCGATCCATACCGCCTGAAGCAGATCGTAATGAACCTGATTGCGAACGCCATCAAGTTTACGGATAAAGGAAAGGTAAGTGTTGCGGTGAATGTGAAAAGGAATGATCATGAGCAGGCCATCCTGTTGATCAGTGTGACCGATACCGGCATTGGCATTGCAGCGGAAAACCTGCCGACCATCTTTAACGAGTTTTCGCAGGTGATCAATTCAAAACGCATAGACTGGCAAAAGGGATCCGGACTGGGCCTTCCCATTAGTAAAAAGCTGGTAGAGTTACACAAGGGTAACATCCATGTAGAGAGTACCCTGAATAAGGGTACTGCCTTTCACATCGAGCTGCCCTACGCTATCGCTGTAAAGGATACCGAGGATACCGTGAATGAGCAGACGCCGCTGCTGAGCAGTGACCGATTTAAGGAAATTCATCTGTTGGTGGTGGATGATTCTGATATGAACCTGTTGGTGATCAAGATGATATTTAAGAAACTCGGTATCAGTTACGATACTGCGAGCGATGGGCATGAGGCATTGGAGATGTTGAAAGGCAGGGCTTACGATATGGTCTTAACAGATATTCAGATGCCAGTGATGGATGGTCTTGAGCTGACGAAGCAAATTCGCAGGATGGATGACCTTAAGAAAGCGAATATGCCCGTTATTGCCATTACCGGACAAATTTCCAGTGAATCTCATGCAATTTATATGTCTTCAGGCTTGAATGACTACATTGTCAAGCCTTTTTCGGAGTCAGACCTGATGGAAAAAATCCTGGACTACACCGGATAACGTTTTTTATGCCGTTTTTTTAGAAATCGCTTTAAAATTTGCTAGTTTTAGGCGGGGATAAATGAATATGACTGCTTACGGCGGATATAGTGATCAGGATTTGGTCATTCTGATGAAAAAGGATGACGCGGCATTTAACGAAATCTATGAACGTTACTGGTCAATACTGTACCGGTCCGCCTTTAATGTCCTGAAAGATGAGGATTTATGTCTGGATGTTTTACAGGAGGTGTTTATCTGGGTATGGGAACACCGGGCAGACCTGCAGGTACGCTCCTTAAAAGCCTATCTGCAGGTAGCAGTGAAATATAAGGTGGCCAATTATATCCGGAACGGCAAAGTACGCGAGTCTTTCTACCTGCGGATCCCAAAAATAGAGCTGGATACAGCTTTTCCCGATGAAACCCTGGAAGTAAAAGAATTGAAAGAGATCATAGACCGCTTTGTGGAAGAGCTGCCGGCACGATGCCGCGAGGTTTTTCAGCTGAGCAGAAATGAACACCTGAGCAACAAGGACATCGCCATCCGCCTGGGCATATCAGAAAAGACCGTCGAAAACCAGATCAATAAAGGCTTGAAAAAGCTGAAACTGGACCTGGGCAGGTTCTCCATTTTTTTCAGCCTGCTGGTCTGACCAGGGTACTGCGCTGTCAAATCATACTTCTTTTCAGCAGTTCCGCTAAAGATTTTCAAAAAAATAATATTTTTTTTCAACTGGCGTGGGTGCTGCCTGTCTGAGCAGTGCCTTACTGTTATAAAGCCCGTAAAATGGAAAGAGAACAGTTCGTCAGTTTGGTGCAGAAAGTCAGTGATGGTATGGCCAGTGATCAGGAGATTGCTTTATACAACCGCTACTTTAACGAATTTCAAAAAGCAGGCTCGGAATGGGATGCCGAAGAGATGGGGCCAAAGGATGCTGTTTTCATGCGGCTTACAGAACAGCTGAACAGGCACATCAAACCGGCCGTTGTGGTTTCTTTCTGGAGCAGGTCAAGGCAGGTGGCTGCTGCGGCTGTGCTATTTGTCGGCTTGCTGACTGCGGTGCTTTACGGTATATACGGTGGTGCCCCGGGGAATGATCCTTATGGTTTTGCGAAAACGGACCTGCCACCAGGTGGCAACAAGGCGGTTCTTACACTTTCCAATGGCAAACAGATCGTCCTGAACGGTAGCGGTAACGGCGTCCTGAACAGTGAAAAAGGGATGTCCATCCTGAAAACCAAAGATGGTCAGCTGGTGTACACCATTGCCGACGGAGAAGACCGATATGATCACGGATTAAATACGATACAGACACCTAACGGAGGGCAATACCAGGTGAACCTGCCTGACGGGACCAGGGTGTGGCTGAATGCAGCATCGTCCATCCGGTTTCCGGCGGTCTTCGGTAAGTTGAAACCACGCACAGTAGAGTTGACCGGTGAGGCCTATTTTGAGGTGGCTCATCGTACCACACAAGCATTTATTGTCAGGACTGCAGGGCAGGAAGTCAAAGTGTTGGGTACCCATTTCAATGTGAATAGCTACAACAACGAACCATCAACAACGACCACGTTGCTGGAAGGTAGCGTACAGGTCAGTTCCGGAGGTAAAGAAGCCCTGCTCGCACCTGGGGAGCAGTCGGCAGTCAGCACAGCAGGCATCAGAAAACAGGAGGTCGACGTCAGCTCAGCAATAGACTGGAAAAACGGCGAGTTTGCGTTCCGGAATGCGGAGCTCAGCACGATCATGCGCAAGATTGCGCGCTGGTATGATGTGGAGGTCATCTTTATGGATGACCAGATCGGCCATGAAACGTTTGGCGGCAGCGTCTCGAAATATGGAAAGGTGTCTGAAGTGCTCACCACACTGGCCCTGACCGAAAAAGTACATTTTAGAATGGAGGGCAGAAAAATCTTCGTGATGAAGTAAGCCATCGTGCATATCAACTCAGGCCAGAACCAATAAAAAGGCCATTTACTTAACCTAAACCAATAACAACATGAAGAAAATCTACAAGAACGACCCCTAGCAGGAATGCAGATGATCAGATACAAAAGAACCCCGAGTACCAGTCGGAGTTCCTGTAACATATCTGACCGACCGAAAACTATTGCACAAACAATTATTTAAGGAATTAACAGACATTCAAATGTATAAAAATTATACTAAAAAGGTGTATGCGCCCTTGGGCTATACGCATAAAATCCTGCTGGTTATGAAATTAACTATACTACTACTTATTGCGACCATCATGCAGGTGAGTGCAGGCAGCTATGCACAGCAGGTTACTTTTACCAGGAAAAATGTAAGCCTGGAGCAGGTGTTCAGTGAAGTGAAAAAACAAACGGGCTACCGCATTCTTTACCCCGACCGGCTGATTGACGATTCCAACATCATTGATGTTGATTTTAAAAATGCCTCCATTGACGAGGTTTTAAGGCGTTGCCTGAAAAATGAGTCTGTAACCTACATCGTGCAGCTCAACAGGAGCATCGTCCTAAAGGAGAAGGAGCCTTCCTTTCTGGAAGTTCTTGCCGATAAGCTGCTTGATATTGATATCAATGGCCGTGTTCTCGATGAAGAAGGGCGGCCGATTTCAGCAGTCAGCGTCAAGATCAAAGGCAGCAATAAGGTGATCGTTACGGGAGCTGACGGACGGTTTAAGCTCAGTGTGCCTAACGAGAACACGGTGCTTGTATTTTCTTTTGTGGGCTACGTTTCCAAGGAGATCAGGGTGCAGCAGAACATGACCGTAACGCTGGTGCCGGAGCTCAATAAACTCAACGACCTGGTGATTGTGGGTTATGGCAGCACCCGAAGAAAAGACCTTACAGGCTCTGTAGCTTCTGTAAATGTGAATGAGGTGAAGGATGTGCCCTTTATGAGCGTAGACAATGCGCTTGCCGGTAAAGCTGCAGGGGTACAGGTGGTAAAAGCAGATGGATCACCTGGCGGAGCAGTGCGCATCCGCATCAGGGGCGGGGCTTCGCTTCTGGGGACAAATGATCCACTGTATGTGATTGATGGGATACCTACCGTGGTGACCAACAATTACATCAACAGCCAGTCGGACATTGTCAATCCTGTGGAAGCGGCGAACTATGGAGAAGACTTCAATAACAGTGTATCCGGTGCTTTTTCCAGAGGGTTAAACAACCTGTCCGGTTTAAACATCTCGGATATTGAAAGTATAGACATTCTGAAGGATGCTTCCGCTACGGCGATATATGGTTCCAAAGCCGCTAACGGCGTGGTGATCATCACCACCAAAAAAGGAAAGCTCAACAGCAAACCACAATTGAACGTCAACTATTATGTAGGCGTAAACAAACCGGTAAAAGAGCAGGTGTTAAATGCAGACCAGTATAAGTCCGCTTTAAAGGAAGCTTCTACCAATTACATCGCTGAGCGTACCAGGTTAGGTTTGCCATTAACCACAACTGCTGCCTTAAGGGCTTTGGGCATCATCAATGATCCTGCCTTTTTTGGTACGGCAAACACAGACTGGGTGGGCCTGGTGTTGAGAACCGGTTTCACACAAAATGCCGATGTTTCCGTTAGTGGGGGCGGTGCTGGTTCACGTTATTATACTTCATTGAACTACACTAAACAGGATGGTACCCTCATCGGTACGGATTTTAACAGGATCTCCGGAAAGATCAACCTTGATAATGAGATCAGTCAGCGTTTCCGTGTGATCACCAACCTGAACTACGGTTTCACGACCAACAACATCACCAATGGCATCTACGGACAGGCCTTAACAGCGCCTCCAACATTTTCCCCTTACAATGAGGATGGTACGTATGCGAGCTTAGGCTTGCTGAATACGGATTACAGAGGATTCCAGAATCCGCTGGCTGTAGCTTCAGGAACGAACCGCGGTAAAGACTACTCCCTCATGGGCTCCCTGTCTGCAGAATACGACATACTGAACGAATTGAAATTCAAGAGCACCGTGTCGGCAAACTTCCGCGCCTACAATCAGCTCAACTACGTACCCAGTTACGTAGAAGTGGGCGGTTTTTACGGTAGGGAGGATACACAGGGTGGATTGGGATCACAGTCGAACTCCAACTTCCTGAGCACTTTCATCGAAAACACACTCACCTGGAACAAGGAATTTAATGAGGATCACCGGCTGACTGTTCTTGCGGGAACATCCTGGGAGAAGAACAAATCCGATTACTTTTCTGCAACAGGAAGGGGGTATCCTGACGATAATTTTCTGAATAACCTCAGCTCGGCTGCAGTTCCGGTTTCTGTATCAGGAGCCAACCCTTTAAGTCAAAGTTCGTTGCTCTCATTTTATGTGCGCGCAAACTATGTGCTGATGGATAAATACCTGCTGACATTTACCGGCAGGTCTGATGCCTCCTCCAAATTTGGCCCGGGCAATCAGGTGGGTTATTTTCCATCAGGAGCTGTTGGCTGGAGAATTTCACAGGAGAATTTTCTGAAAGATGTAAAATGGCTTGATGAACTGAAACTGCGTGCAAGTGCCGGACGTACAGGTACACAAAATATTGGCGATCACCTGTGGAGAACATTGTATACGCCAGATGCTTATGCTGGAAACAATGCATTGGTGCCTTCACAGTTGGGGAATGCCAACATCAAATGGGAATCCACTACTCAGCAGGACCTGGGACTGGACTTCAGCTTTTTCAAAGGCCGCCTTGGGGGTACCTTCGGGTATTATAACAAGGTAACCGACGGTGCTTTGCTGAACCTTACACCGGCACCGAGCTCTTCGTATAGCAGTGTGATCTACAACATTGCAAAAATCAGAAACAGAGGTCTGGAGTTTGAGCTGCATGGCGACCTGGTGAGAAGCAAAGTGTTCAGCTGGACTGGCGCCATCAACATTTCCAGAAACATTTCCAGGGTGCTGAACATTGATGGTGGACCGTTCTCTAATCCTGCCGATAGAAACGCGCTGAACCTGGGTACAAGCATTGTGAAGGAAGATGAGCCCCTTGGTCTGTTGTACGGAAGGGTATCTAAAGGGGTGATCAAAACTCAGGAACAGCTGGAGGCATACAAAGCTGCGTTTCCTTATTACATCTATTTCCAGCCGATGGTCAACGTTGGCGACATGTCTTATGAGATGGCGGAAGATGGATTCTGGAAACAGGACATCATCGGTAATGCAGCCCCGGAGTTTTTCGGAGGTTACACCAACACGCTTACCTACCGCAATCTTAGCCTGATGACCTTGTTTACATTCTCTTATGGTAATGAACTGATCTATCAGAAGGATGTAAGTGACATGACCATGTCTGATCTGCCAAACCGCGGGGTGAGGGTGCTGGACCACTACAGTGCTGAGCATCCCAATTCGGAACGTCCGAGGTACCTGTTTTCAGAAACCTCATTCCTGACGGATGCAAATGTATATGATGCTTCCTACATCAAACTGAAGTCAATTTCATTGTCTTATAACATTCCTTCCAAATGGATGCAGAGACTGAAGATCAATAACCTGTCGGTCTATGGAACGGCTACCAACCTCTTCACGATCACAAAGTATCCCGGGCCTGATCCTGAGGTGAGTGATGATCCTGGAAGTGTGATCGGTGGTGGCAGGGATGTCAGCACTTACCCAACCACGAGGTCTTACACCTTCGGTATGCGTTTAGGCTTTTAACCATTAACAAGACAAACCATGAAAAGATTAATATATGTCCTGATTGTTGTAGCGACTGCCTTTCATAGTGGCTGTAAGAAGGAATTGAATGCCCTGCCTTCGCAATCGAAGGTAGAGGGGAACGTGATCGTAGATCAGAAAAGTGCTGAAGTGGCCTTAAACGGTGTTTACCTGCGTTTTGCAGGTGGAGGTGACGACAGAGGTACGCCAAGCATTTTCTGGGCGGGAAACCATGAAGCCGCTCCGAGCGTGCTTGCCGGAAACCACCGCATGTCTAATGGGGTGAGTCCCTTTGAAGAAAATAACCTGATCACCGCTAACGATTACAATGCTGCAGAGCTGTGGTCTTCAAACTACAATCTGGTGAATGCTGCAAATGGAGTGATAGAACAGCTCAACGCCTTGCCGGAATCGAAGTTTGGAAATGCGCGACGTGCAGAGATTCTTGCGGAGGCGCGGGCGCTGAGGGCATATGGTCACTACAATCTGCTGCGGTACTTCGCGCAATTTTACGACCTTAACAGCAGTTATGGAGTGATGCTGAGGTTGGAATTTGTAAACACCAACAACATTTCTAAAATGCGAAATACCGTAAAGGAAAGTTATGATGCCATCCTTGCCGACCTGGACGATGCCATTGCGCATGCGCCTTTGACCAATCCGAACTACTACTTAAACAGATGGGTGGCAAAAGGCTTTAAAGCAAGGGTGCTGATGATGCGCGGAGCTGCCGGCGATTACGCGGAGGTAACTAACCTCACACAAGACATCATCCAGAATTCACCCTATGTACTTGAGAATAATCTTCAGGACATCTTCCGTAGTCAGGGACTGAGCAGCAAAGAAGTGATGCTGGGGCTGATGCCTAAACCGAACCAGGTGCAGAAATCTGATGCTTACTTTTTCAGGAATACTGCGGGGTACATTGCGACACAGGCATTTAAAGATCTGCTGATCAATGACCCGCGTTCCAGCTGGATGGTCAGTACGCTGGGCAGCACTGCTGATGGGATCTCTAAATATATGGGACCGATGATCGAGGTGAGTTATGCGCTAAGGCTGACGGAAATTTACCTGCTGCAGGCGGAAGCGATCACACGCTCCGGCGGAGATTTACCAAGGGTGAGAACACTGCTAAAAACGGTGATGGGACACGCCGGAGTAACAGATTTCAGTGCGGTAGATAATGCTACTACTGCGGATCAGCTGACGATGGAAGTCTATAAAGAAACTGTCCGAAATCTGGCATTTGAAGATGGCCAGGACTGGAATGCCCTGTTGCGGCTGCCATTGCAGACCGTGCTGACGATTAAACCGGCCATCACCGATAAAAACCACTTCATCCTTCCGATTCCGGCAGCTGAGTTTGTGAAGAATGTAGCAATAGGTGCACAGAACCCAGGTTACAATACTTTTTAATTATGAACAGTTCAATGGTCCATTGCGGACCATTGAATTAAACTGCAAACTATGAAATACATTTTATTGGGCTTGTTTCTATTTACAGGAATGGCCTGGGCGCAGGACGCCCCGCAAAAAGGTGGTTTTAGCATTAGTGGTACCATCACTGGCAAAAAAAGCGGGTTCATTTACCTCAGTTATGCAGGTGCCGGCGGGAAGTACATACTGGACAGCGCAGCCCTGAAGGGAGGTAAGTTTCAGTTCAGGGGGCAGATTGATGAACCTGGAGCAGCAATAGTAATGGGATCGTCAACAGTACGGAATATGGATGACCCGGAGCTGGGACAGCTATTTATTGAGCCGGCCGAAATGCAGCTTCGGCTGACTGCCGGGGATTTCAAACAGCTAAAGCTCACAGGTTCAAAAACACAGGACGAGCAGGAGGAGCTGGAGCTGCAGAAGGCCGCGATAAATGCAGAAAAAAAGCCTTTCGTTGATGCTTACAGGAAAGAAAAAGATCATGAAAAGGCAGCAGCGATACGGGAGCAGTTTGAACCTTTCGACAAAAAACTGGATGCCTTGGACCTCACTTTCATGAATAGCCATCCCGATTCTTACCTCAGTGCCTACATGATGCGCTTTAAGATCCAGGTACTGACTGCTGATCAGGCAAAAGATATTTACGACCGCTGGACACCACGCATCAAAAACAGCGTTTTCGGTAAAGAAACTGCAGCGGAGATTGCCCAGCTACAAAACGGATCTCCGGGAAGTAAAGCTTCAGTTTTTTCAGTAAAAGACATCAATGGACAAACCCTGGACCTTTCATCCTTTAAAGGCAGTAAATATGTGATGCTGGACTTCTGGGCAAGCTGGTGTGTGCCTTGCCGTAAGGGCAACCCACACCTGATTGCGCTTTATAACCGCTACAAAGACAAAGGATTTGAGATTATTGGCGTGGCAAGTGACGACACGAGTCCCGATGCCTGGCGGAAAGCGGTGGAGCAAGACCAGATCGGTATCTGGAAGCATGTGTTGAGCGGCCTGAAAAGGACAAAAGACGGGTATGACCGGTCTGAATGCATCAGTGAGCCTTATGGCATCCATACCCTGCCGACCAAAATACTGATTGATAAAGAGGGGATGATCGTTGGTCGCTATGGCGGGGGCGGCGAGGATGACGCCGCTATGGACCGCAAGCTGGCAGAACTATTCAATTGATAAATCAAATAAAGATGATGAGAAAAATAATTGTTACAATTATGGTGGCCGGTATGGCTGCTGTATCAACAACGCCGTTAATGGCGCAGGACACCTTCCAGCTGAAGGGTAAAATCAAGGGACAATCCTCAGGGATGATCAGGTTGAGCTACAGCTTAGGGGAAGATAACTACGTGCAGGACAGCTGTCTGATCAAAAACGGCACTTTCGAATTTAAGGGGAAACTGACCGAGCCTACAATGGCCTACATTTCCGGCAACGTGAAAGACCGTGGCATGGACGATCCCAATAGTGCCTCTTTGTTTATGGATCCTGGGGTGATGACCATCGAGCTGGTGGCTGGAGATTTCAAAAACATGAAGTTGAAAGGATCGTCAGCTAATGACGAGCTGAAGGCATCGGATCAGTCGAAAGCGAACATCAGGCAAAAGATGGCTCCGCTGTTGGCCGCTTACGATACGGCCAATAAAGCTTACGTCAAGGCCAGGGAGCAGAAGCAGTCTGAAGCAACCTTGGAGGCGCTAAAGGAAAAAGCATCTGATGTCAGGGATCAGTTTGAGCCGTATTATGAGCAGATGGGAACAATTGATCTGGCATATATAAAAGGTCATCCTGATTCTTATTATGCTGCAAGTATGTTTGTGTATAAGGTGTCGTCCATGCCATTGGATTCTTCGAAGAAATATTACGATCTTTTCTCGGAGCGCATCAAAAGCAGCAGTTATGGTAAGGCAGCCGCAAAAGAGATTGCCGCGCTGCAATCCGGTTCGCCGGGGAGCATGGCCAGGGTATTTAGTGTAAAGGACATCAATGGTGCTCAGCTAAGCCTGGATGATTTTAAAGGAAAAAAATATGTATTGCTGGATTTCTGGGCCAGTTGGTGTGTACCCTGCCGGAAAGGAAACCCACATCTATTATCATTGTACAGTAAATATAAAGACAAGGGATTGGAGATTGTCGGCATTTCTGACGACGACAGCAATCATGAAGCCTGGAAAAAAGCCGTGGAGAAAGACGGAATAGGCGTATGGAGGCATGTACTGCGCGGCCTGAAAGTGACTGGTCATAACTTTGATAAAACCAATGACATCACTGAGCCATTCGGTATTCATTCATTACCTACTAAAATACTGATTGATAAGGAAGGGATGATTGTTGGCCGTTATGGCGGCGGGGGTGAAGATGATGAGGCGATGGACCGTAAGCTGGCTGCCATCTTTAACTAATTTTAACAACCTGGTTGTATGATTTTGTTTAACTTTATTTTTTAAACGCTTGATTATGAATATGAAAACTAAATTTTTAGCAGCGCTGCTCCTGGTTTCTTCCGCTTATGGGGCGA
The DNA here is from genome assembly GCF_000170795.1 of Pedobacter sp. BAL39. GTDB lineage: Bacteria > Bacteroidota > Bacteroidia > Sphingobacteriales > Sphingobacteriaceae > Pedobacter. The sequence goes on along the minus strand of NZ_ABCM01000028.1, from coordinate 13,230 downwards.
AAGCTCAGCAAGTGCAGCTCAATGGGATGATTAGTGATTTTAAAGACACGAACATCACTTTTCACTACAAAAAGAATAAACTGCCGGTAACAGATACCGTAGCCGTTAAAGGAGGCAAGTTTACGTGGACGGCAGATATGCCAGAGCCGCAGAAAGTCTTCATCATGTTTCCGCAGCGTTATTTTGAGTTTTATGCGGAAAGTGGTAAGCTCAGCATGAGTGGTAAGGCCGAGGAGATCTGGGCGGCCAAGGTAAGCGGTTCTAAGCTGCAGGATGAGGCCGATGCCTACCGGCAATCGCTGAAAAGCATTACGGACCAGGAAGAAGAGCTGTACCAACAATATGGCAAGGGGACGGAAACAGCGCAGTCTGCACTGGAGAAAAAGCTGTCTGAGCTGAGGTCGCAGAAGTTAACTAAAGGGAATGCCTATATCAAAGCGCATCCAAAAAGCCACTATAGCCTGGCGCTTGTTGCTGACCGGGCCATGATGGGCAGTTATGCAGGTGTGAATGAAGCCTATGTTTTATTGGATCCGTCGATGCGGGAAAGTATGGAAGGTAAAGTCCTGGCAGAGCGCATCGAGGTATTGAAAAGAAGCGACATTGGCGTGCCCATGCTCAACTTTAGTCAGCAGGATACCGAGGGCAAGCTGGTTCATTTTGCCGACTTTAAAGGGAAATACGTGCTGGTAGACTTCTGGGCCAGCTGGTGCGGGCCCTGCAGGGCGGAAAATCCAAACGTGCTTAAGGCATACAACCGCTATAAGGACAAAAATTTCACAGTAGTAGGGGTGTCACTGGATGATAAAGCAGAGGCCTGGAAGAAGGCAATAAAAGACGACCAGATGCCATGGACCCAGGTGTCGGACCTCAAAGGTTTTCAAAATGAGGTGTCTACTTATTATGGTATTAATGGCATTCCGAGTACGTTGCTGGTAGATCCGCAAGGAAATATCGTGGCAAAAGATTTACGTGGGGCATCACTGAACGATAAGCTGGCTGAATTGCTGGACAAATAGCCTTTAGTTAACATATGTAAAACGCCATCCGGGCTACTGTCAGGATGGCGTTTTGCGTATATAGTGTAATTTGTAATGCCTGTCAAAACTTAATTGTTTGCCGGACGTTTACACAGAGGTAAATGCACGATTAAAGAATATCTATGGAAAGGGCTATGGTTGATGAATTGAAAGATTCCTTTTATACAGGAAGGGAATTTCAGCTTTTTTTTAAATCTTCAACACAATCCCTCGTCATCAAAGCTGATGCTCCTCACTTTACGATCCTGGCGGTGAGTGATGATTTTGAGAACAACTCCTTCCGGAAGCGGGAGGAGTTGTTGGGCGAAGGCCTTTTTGAGATCTTCCCGGACAACGTGGAAAGTCCGGACGGAAAGGAAAATGCAAGGCTGGCATTGATGGATGTCATTGCCAGCAAAAGCAGTGTTGCCCTGCCGGTTTACAAATATGAGATTTTTTCGCCCGAAGCAGGTGACATGGTTGCTCACTATTGGTCAAATACCAATCAGCCTGTGCTCGATGAAACTGGGGAGGTGGCCTATATTATCAATACTACGGTAAACATCACGAGGCAGGAGTTACTGCGGGAGCTGAATGCCTCATCAAAAGAATATTTATTGAAACAGCAGGAGCGCATCAATAAGATGTTTCTGAATGCTCCTGTTGGTATGGCGCTTTTCACTCAGGATTATGTCATTGAATATGCCAATGAGGCGATTTGCAGGATGTGGAACAAAGGAGGCCCGAAAGAAGTCACCGGAAAATCCATCTTTCAGCTGATCCCCTCATTGGAAGACACGAAACTGAAGTCCATATTTGACCGTGTGATGGAGTCTGGTAATGCATACATCAGCAAGGAGTCTCCGGTGAGCTACAACAGGAATGGAAAGGTTGCGGTGTATTACTTCGATCTGCATTTTGAGCCCATTTACGGATTGGAGAAAGAAGTTACAGGCTTCCTGTCGCTGGTAAATGAAGTGACCGAACAGGTAGTGGCGCGGCGGAAAATAGAAAATGCAGAAGAACGGCTGCGACTGGCGTCGGAGGCTACGGGCATTGGCAGCTGGGACCTGGACCTGCAAACCGGAAAGATCATTTATTCGCCGATCATGGCAGAGTTGCTTGGGCACTCCGGAAAGTTCGACCTCAGTCAGGAGGAATTGTGGATGCTGGTGCATCCGGATGACATCCATCAGGCAAACCATGCATTTGAGGAGGCTATGGAGACTGGTATTTACCACTGTCAGTGCCGGATACTGAGGCCCGATGAGCAGGTGTTTTGGATTGGCGTGATGGGGAAGGTTCAGTATGAGCAGGATAAGAGCCCGATAAGGATGATCGGTACGGTGATGGACATTACGGAAAGCAAACAGGAGGAAATCAAAAAGAATGACTTCATTGCCATCGCCAGTCATGAGCTGAAGACACCGCTGACCTCACTGAAAGCGTATGCACAATTTTTGAAAACAGGAAAGAATGTAACTGATCCGGGTTTTGTGTCCAGTATTGCCGGCCGCATCGAAGGGCAGATCAATAAGATGACAAAACTCGTCTATAGTTTTCTCGACTTATCACGGATAGAATCAGGTAAGATTGAGATCCTGATGGAGGACTTTGATCTGAACCAGCTGATCCGTGAGGTGGCAGACGATTATGTGCTGCAGGAGAAAAATCATCCGCTCAGGTTTGAACCAACAGAGTTGCCATTAATTCGTGCCGACAGGAACAAGGTCATGCAGGTGATTGACAACCTGATCAGCAATGCCATCAAGTATTCACCACAGGGAGGAGCGGTGACCATTCATGCTACAAATGAACAAGGTTTCCTGGTGGTGAATGTGGAGGACCATGGGATCGGGATTGATAACAACCACGTGACGAAGATTTTTGAGCGCTATTACCGTATTGACGACCTGCAGGTCAAGAATGCTTCAGGGTTCGGTATTGGTTTATATTTGTGTGCAGACATCATCAAAAGACATCATGGGGAGATTGGCCTTCATAGTGAGCCGGGAAAGGGCAGCAACTTTTATTTTAAACTGCCCCTTCAGCCGATGCCCCTGACTCAGGGTTAGCCATGAGTTACTCCTGTTGTCAGTCAACTAAAAACACGGTCATGTTCTTTGGTCCATGTGCGCCGAGGACGAGCGACTGTTCGATGTCTGCTGTTTTGGATGGCCCTGCAATGAAGGTTCCGAAACCATAACTGGAGTCAGCAATTCTTGTGTAGGCCTGATGCATATTGGACAAGATGTCTGTTTTGCGGACGACCACGGCGAGCTGCTGGCAAATAAATGGGATGACACGTTGCTGCATCAGAGACTCAGTGATCCATAGCGCGGAGTTCTCGGCCACGCCGAAGTGTGCTGCAATAATTGCAAGGTCTACATTTTCATAACTATGCGGTTCATGGTCTATCCAGTCGCGCTCAGTAACGTCAGAGAGCTCCGGAAGTGTAGAGATGATGCGCGGCAGGCCGCTGAAATGTTCTTTTAGGTAGGTTTTAATTTCTTCGAAACCAGACACTTCCACTGCTGAGCCACCAATGTTGGTCAACATCGTCGCAAATACGGATACGGGACTTTCGAAGATAACTGGGTTTTCCAGGTCTTCGGGTAATGCTCTTGTGGCCGGTTGGTTGGCTTTCAGGCTGGCCAGGATCTCTGCTCTGCTACTCATCGCTATTATTTTTCTGCATTGTATTGTTCTCTTTAAACCATTCGCGGAAGGACTGCTTCGGTGGTTCTGGCATATCCCGTTGTTTGTACCAGGCATTCATCCTGTTGTTCACTGCAAAGGGGATGTGTTTCAGGAACCAGCGTCCTGCTTTTCCGGCTTTCTGGTATACTGCCGGATGGGATAGCGTAAAATCCATGGTTTTCATGGCGATCGTTTTGGCGGGGCTTGCATAGCCCTCTTTGACGATCACCTGTCTCCATTTATAAAGTTGTTCATGGATATTGATCTTTACAGGGCACACATTGGTACATGAACCGCAAAGGGTAGAGGCAAACGGAAGGTCTGCATATTTCTTCATGTCCAGGTTGGGTGCCAGTATGGAACCTATAGGCCCTGCGATGGCCGTATGGTAACTGTGTCCGCCACTTCTGCGGTATACCGGACAGGTGTTCATACAGGCACCGCAGCGGATGCACTTGAGGGAGTTTCTGAAATCCTCTCTGCCCAGCTGTGTGGTGCGTCCATTGTCGACCAGGATAATGTGCATCTGCTGTCCCGGCCGGGGTTTGCTGAAGTGGCTGGAGTAGGTGGTGATGGGTTGCCCGGTGGCGCTCCTGGCCAGCAGGCGAAGGAAAACGGACAGGTGTGTGCGCTGGGGGATGATCTTTTCTATACCCATACAGGCGATGTGTACATCTGCAAGATGAGCGCCCATATCTGCATTTCCTTCGTTGGTGCAGACTACAAACTCACCGGTTTCGGCTACAGCAAAGTTAACGCCGGTGATGGCGGCCCTGCGTGTCATGAATTTCTCCCGCAGGTGGAGGCGTGCCGCTGCGGTCAGGAATACCGGATCGGACATCCCTTCAGGGGTACCGAGGTGTTCATGAAACAAGGTTCCGATCTCTTCCTTCTTTTTATGGATACATGGCAATACAATATGGCTTGGTGGCTCTTCTGCGAGCTGCACAATGCGCTCTCCCAGGTCAGTGTCGATCACATCGACCCCTTGTTCCTTGAGGTATTCGTTGAGGTGACATTCTTCTGTCAGCATGGATTTGCTCTTGATCAGCTGGCGGATACCATTGTCATTGAGTATTTCGTGTACAATTCGGTTGTGTGCTGCTGCATCTGCGGCCCAGTGGACGGTGATGCCGTTATGTTGCGCATTACTTTCAAACTGGAGGAGGTAATCATGCAGGTTAGAGAGTACGTTGTCTTTGATCTGCGAGGCCGTGTCGCGCAGTCGCTCCCATTCGGGAAGGGTATGGGCCGCTTTGTCGCGCTTGGCACGCACAAACCATAAGGTGTCGTCATGCCAGTTGACACGAGCTTCATCGGCATTGAAAATATCTGATAAGGCGGCGTGGTCTTTAGTTGCTGTGCTCATTTATTGTTCCTGTGCGTTTAAGATTTCTGCGATATGTAATACCCTGACCTGGCTGTTCTGGCGCTTTAAAATGCCTTCCATATGCATCAGGCAGGACATGTCCGCCGCGGTAATGTACTGTGCGCCATTGGAAATGTGATCGGCAACGCGATCCTTACCCATCTTTACCGATACGGCTTCTTCAATGACGCAGAAGGTGCCGCCGAAGCCGCAGCATTCATCAGGACGGGTCAGGGGCACCAGCTCGAGATCTTCAACCATATTGAGCAGCTGCAGTGGCTTGGAGAAAGGCTGGTCAACCAGCTCCGTCATCTGTGCCAGCTTTAGTCCGCGTTGCCCGTGGCAACTCTGGTGAACGCCAACCTTATGTGGAAAACGGGCAGTCAGGCTTTTTACCTCCAGTACATCCGTCAGAAATTCGGTCAGCTCATAAATCTTTTTTCGGATGCCCCTGGCCTTTGTTTCTTCAGTTGCAGAGTGCAGGTGGTCTTTCAAATGTAGTACGCAGCTTCCCGAAGGGGACACTACATAATCAAATTGGGAGAAATTGTCTATAAAAAGATTGTTGCATCCTGCTGTCAGGTGCTCAAACCCTGAGTTGGCCATGGGCTGCCCGCAACAGGTCTGGTTCATAGGGTAGTGGACATCCACATTCAGCCTTTGAAGCAGTTTGAGGGTAGCAATGGCGGCATTGGGATAAAACTGATCTACATAACAGGGTATAAAAAGCCCGACGGTCATACGTTGAAAATTTGGTGTGTTTGAAGGCCTTAAGGTAGATTTTTTATCTTGGATCTTATTTATGAAAACGTTTTCATTTTTTGCAGGAATTCCTTAGCTTGCATATGATTTGGACTTACAGTGCCATTTAGCGTGCAGAAAGCAGTTGATTTTTAGCCGATGTCAAAAAGAAAGAAAACTCAGGAAAATACGATCATTCACATCGCTGAAGCGTTAAAGCTATCGCCGGCCACCATCTCGCGTGCATTAAATGACCATCCCTATGTGAAGGCGCAGACGAAAAAAGATGTGCTGGAAATGGCGGCTCAGCTGGGCTACCGGCGTAACCTGATGGCCTCGGGTCTGCGCAATAACAAAACAAAAACAGTAGGTTTAATTGTGCCGCGGATTTCTATGTTTTTTCATGCAGAGGTAATCACGACGATTCAGAACGCGCTGCATCAGCAGGGTTATAAGCTGATCATCTGTCAATCCAGCGACCTCCTTGAATTGGAGAAGGAGCTGACAGAGATACTGTATGCTTCAAGAGTGGAGGCATTGATCGTTGCCTGTACTTTGCAGACCATCGATTTTAGTCATTTTGATAAAGTAATTGATCAGGGGCTGCCTGTAATTTTTTATGACCGGGCGCCACTCAACGGTCACCGGGCGACGATGGTGGTTGGCGATGATGTACATGGCGGTTACCTGGCAGGGAAACACCTGATCGACAGGGGCTGCAAGCGGATCGCGCACCTTTCGGGCCACCTGAGTTCCAATTTATACCGAAACCGGCTTAGTGGTTTTAGGCAGGCCTTGATGGAAGCAGGGATGGAATTGGGTGATGACCAGGTCCTGCATCGGGAGCTCAGCGCGGAGGAAGCCCATAAGGCAATGGAATTCTTTTTCAGTAAAGAGGTTGTTCCTGACGGCGTTTTCCTGGCTAACGATGTGAGTGCCATTGCAGCGCTTCAGTTTGCGCGGGAGCGCGGGATTCCGGTGCCTGAAAAATTGAAAATTGTAGGTTACTCAAATGATCCAAGGACATCGATCATCAGTCCGCCGATCAGTACAGTGGAACAATTCCCACAGCAGGTGGGCTTAAGGGTGGTGACGGAACTGATGGCTTTGCTGAAAGCTGAAGGAAACATTCCGGAAACCGATACCGCTCCGATTGTCATCCCTGTTGAACTGATCAGTAGGGCGAGTTCATGATGTTCATGTGCGGTAGAGCCTATAACGATGAGGAGCGGCAGCGCTCATAAAAATAAATTAATGATTAATTATAAGACCATGCATACACATTTTGAAAGCAGATTTGCGCTGAGCCCCTCAGAAGGGAAACAGCTGGACTCCGAAGGTTTGAGGACAAATTTTTTGATGGAGACACTCTTTGAAGCGGATGTGGTACACCTTACACTGACCCATTATGACCGGTATATTTTTGGGGGCGTCATGCCGGTTAAAGAAACCGTAATCCTGGAAAGCCCGGAAAACCTTAAGGCTTCTTTTTTCTTGGAAAGAAGGGAGCTGGGGATGATCAATGTAGGAGGACCAGGAAAAGTCACAGCAGATGGGCTTAGCTATGAGCTTGATTTTAAAGAGGCACTGTATCTTGGCCGTGGCACACAAACGGTGGATTTCAGCTCTGTAGATGAGTCAAATCCCGCCAAGTTTTATCTGAATTCCGCTCCCGCCCACCATACTTATCCTTCGAGGAAGGTTTCCAGGACCGAAGCTGAAGTGGTGGAACTGGGCTCATCAGCAACGGCAAACCACAGGGTGATCAATAAACTGCTGGTAAACAGCGTGCTACCTACCTGTCAGCTGCAGATGGGCATGACCGAACTGAAGTCGGGCAGTGTATGGAATACGATGCCTGCGCATACCCACGACCGCCGTATGGAGGTCTATTTTTACTTTGAAGTGCCGGAAGGGCAGAGTGTATGTCACTTCATGGGCCAGCCCAATGAAACGCGGCACATCTGGATGCAGAATGAGCAGGCGGTGATTTCACCGAACTGGTCGATTCATTGCGGTGCAGGCACCAGCAATTATACATTTATATGGGGAATGGCGGGGGAAAACCTTGACTACGGGGACATGGACCATTGTGCCATCTCCGAGCTGAGGTAATACATCATTAATTTTGATTACATGAAAAAAAGAATTTTACACCTGCTGGCATTGGCGCTGCTGCTGCCGGCTTTTGTTTCCTTTCCGGCATCGGCGCAGCTCAGGAAAATCGACATCGGCGTAAGCAACCCCTCGGATCTGGAAAGAAAGGATGTTGTGCTGGCGGTCGACTGGCAAGCCATCGTATCGAGATATCCTGCAATTGACGCTAAAGGTTTTAAGGTGCTGGATGCGCAACAACGTGAAATCCCTTTTCAGCTGGAATACAAAGGATATCGGCAACCACAACAGCTGTTGATCCAGGTGAGTATCGCTGCCCAGGGTACGCAACGCTATACATTAGTTCCAGGTAAACCCGCGGCCTTTGTGATGAAGACCTTTGGTCGTTATGTGCCGGAACGTAAGGATGACTTTGCCTGGGAGAATGATAAGGTTGCTTTCAGAATGTATGGGAAAGCATTGGAAGGCACCAGCGAAAATGCTTTTGGCATTGATGTATGGACAAAAAGAACGGACCGTATGGTAATCAATAACTGGTATAAAACAGGAGATTACCATGCCGATCACGGCGAGGGACTGGACTATTACAGTGTTGGTTATACGCTTGGTGCAGGGGATATCGCGCCCCTGAACAAGGATACTGTGGTTTACCCGAAAAACTACAGGGACTGGAAGATTCTGGACCAGGGGCCATTGCGGTTTACTTTTCAGCTGAGTTATGAGAGCTGGGTGGTTGGCGGGCGGCCCGTGACGGTCACCAAGGTGATCTCTCTTGATGCGGGAGCGCAGCTCAACAGGGTGGAGGCGAGTTATACTTTTGCAGGTACGGAACTTCCCGTTGCAATAGGAATCGTGAGGCGTGCAGATCCGGGGGTGTTCAGAATTGATGAACAGCGGGGCCTGATGGCTTACTGGGAGCCGGAACATGGGAAGGATGGTATTGTCGGCACTGGAGTGGTGATGACGCAAAGTCCGTTAAATGTGAATGTAACGGCTAAACAACTGCTGGGTAGCCTGAAAACGGAAAGTAAGGTACCCGTAGTGTATTATACTGGAGCGGCCTGGAATAAGGCTGGACTGATCAGTAATGCGCAACAGTGGTTCGATTATCTGGACGAGTTTAAGCAAGGCATTGCGCATCCTCTAAAAGTGACGCTGCAATAGTAATCATATTGCTGTATAGTGATGATATATGTACTGATTTTATTCTTTTAGTGATGGGGGTACTCAATTTATTTGGCCTGAAAGGCAAGACGGCACTGGTAACAGGCTGTAAACGTGGTATTGGAAAGGCGATGGCGGAGGCATTGGCCGAAGCTGGTGCGGACATCATTGGTGTTTCTGCGAGCCTGGAGCAAACAGGGAGTGCCGTGGAGCGTTCTGTTAACGCCCTCGGAAGGAAATTTTCTGCTTATCAATGTGACTTTAGCGACCGTAAGGCATTGAAAGTATTCATTGATCAGATCAGAAGGGATCATCCTGTAGTGGATATCCTGGTGAACAATGCAGGGATCATCCTTCGGAAACCCATTGCAGAACATCCTGATGAATACTGGGATGAGGTGTTGTCGGTGAACCAAACCGCCCCATTTATACTAACGAGGGAAATTGGAAGGGACATGTTACAAAGAGGTGGTGGAAAGGTGATTTTTACGGCATCATTGCTGACTTTCCAGGGGGGGATCAACGTTCCTGGTTATGCCGCGACTAAAGGCGCTATTGGTCAGCTGACTAAGGCTTTTGCCAATGAATGGGCTTCAAAAGGAATCAATGTGAATGCCATCGCACCGGGTTATATTTCTACAGATAATACGGAGGCACTGAGGGCTGATGAAGCCCGTAGCCGATCGATCCTGGAACGCATTCCGGCTGGCAGGTGGGGGGAGGCAGCCGATTTCAAGGGGCCGGTGGTATTCCTTGCCTCTGCAGCTTCGGATTACATGCATGGCACGGTGATGACTGTTGATGGCGGATGGATGGGTAGGTAATCGCTGTAATGGCGCCTACCGGCTTCATTTTTTAAGAAAGGATTTCTGATAATTCAAAGGGCTCATCCCGGTAATCACTTTGAAGTGTTTATGAAAGCTGGCAAAATTGTGGAATCCACTTTCGTAACAGATCTGTTTTACGTTCATGCTATCCTCTATCAGCAGCTTGCAGGCATGCCCTACGCGTATTTCCGTGATGAATTGTGTGTAAGTTTTTCTTGTGCGCGATTTGAAATAGCGGCAGAAGGAATTGGGGCTGATATTGGCAATTGCAGCCATCTCCTCCATTTGTAGTTTCCTTTTGAAATTGGCAAGGGAGTAATTGTAGATGGCATTGATCCTCTCATTTTCAGTTTCTTCAAAGTTGTGACGGAAGCCGATGGAAGAAATGGACTGGTGGTCTGTGCATTTATCTATAGCGATAAGTGCTTCCATCAGGAGGATGATGCGTCTTGATCCTTCATGGAGCAGGATGGATTCGATCAGCTCACCGATCTGTGCGCTGTGGCTGTCCGGGATCTGTACACCTCGGTGTGCTTTTTCCAGCAGCAATTTCAGCGATTTATTTTCCGGCAGGTTCAAAAAGTGGCTGCCCCAGAAGTTTTCGGAGAAATGTACCACCACGACATCCGCATGGTTTTCCTCATTTTCATTGAAGTAGTTGTCGTCAAAACGCCAGTAATGTGGTAAATGAGCGCCCACGAGTACCACGTCGCCTGTACGGAAGCGCTTGATGTTGTCGCCGATAAATTGCGTACCATTGCCTTCTTTAAAATAAATCAGTTCAACTTCAGCATGATAATGCCAGCGGTTGTTGACATAAGGAACCTTGTCTCTGCGGGCACTGAAAGACTGGACCGGGCTATTGGCAACTTTGAGTAACTGTGGTTTCATAATGGGCTTTGATCGGCAGTAAAAATAGAAAAATCTTTCAACTGCATCCTGAATTTCAATTATTTGTAGAAACCTTGTCAAAAAAAAATGTTTAAACTTTCATTTAATAAAAAAGTTAATTACATTTGGGCTTACCCTTTCGAGGGTATGTTTTTCATAGGTAGATGTAGGGTCGAAAATTTATTTTCGGCCCTTTTTTATGCCCTCTTTTCCCGGGGCTATTTTTGACCTAAATGCGCGCATAAATTTGTCGTCGTTCCGTATCTTAGCGGCTCATGAACAAGAAAAAAATCATTGTTGCAATTACGGGGGCGAGTGGCTCCATTTACGCCAAGCTACTGCTGGACAATTTGGTGAAATTATCTGCACAGATTGCACAGGTAGGGGTAGTGATGTCGGACAATGCAAAGGAAGTCTGGCGTTTTGAACTGGGCAACGAGGAGTACAACAATTATCCTTTCACCTTTTATCCTAAAATGGATTTTAACGCACCCTTTGCATCGGGTTCGGCAAAATTTGACACTATGATTATCGTTCCCTGTTCTATGGGAACATTGGGCAGAATTGCCCATGGCATCTCCAACGACCTGATCAGCCGGGCTGCAGATGTGGTCCTCAAGGAACGCCGCAAACTGATTGCTGTGGTGCGGGATACGCCTTTCAGCCTCATACACATCAATAATATGAAGATCGTAACAGAGGCGGGAGGCATCATCTGCCCGGCAAGTCCTTCATTTTACAGCAGGCCGCAGACCATTGAAGAAGTGGCCCAGACGGTGGTCAGCAGGGTGATTGACCTGGCCGGGCTGGAGCAGGATACTTACCGATGGAATGAGGAATAATCCCATCTAAAACCATATCTTTGCAGAATTGATGAATTGATTTCATCGCTATTGAAAAAGAATACTCAAAGATGAAGAAAGTAGCGTTTTACACTTTAGGCTGTAAATTGAATTTCTCGGAAACCTCCACCATTGGGAGGCTTTTTACGGATGCCGGTTATGCGGTTGTTGATTTTACTGATGCAGCGGATGTATATGTGATCAACACGTGTTCGGTAACGGAACATGCCGATAAGAAGTGCCGTAAAGTGGTAAAAGAAGCGCTAAAGTACTCTCCAAATGCCTATGTGACGATTGTTGGCTGTTATGCGCAGCTGAAACCTGCCGAGATCGCCGAGATTGAAGGGGTGGATATGGTGCTTGGAGCGGCAGAGAAATTCCGTATCGTGGAATACATCTCCGATCTGACAAAGGCACCCAAAGCGGTCATCCATCAGCAGAACATTGAAAAAGTAAACCATAACTTTATTGCGGCCTACTCTATTGGGGATCGCACGCGTACCTTCCTGAAGGTTCAGGATGGCTGCGACTATCCTTGTACGTATTGTACCATTCCATTGGCCCGTGGTGGCAGCAGGAGTGATACCATTGAAAATGTAATCAACCGTGCCCGCCAGATTGCGGGAAGTGGTGTGAAGGAAATCGTGCTGACGGGTGTAAACCTTGGCGACTTCGGGATCCGCAATGGAGAACGTGAAGATAAATTCTTTGACCTTGTGAAGGCATTGGACGAGGTAGAAGGAATAGAGCGGATCAGGATCTCCTCTATAGAACCGAACCTGCTGAGTAATGAGATTATCAATTTTGTGGCCAGCTCAAAAAGGTTTGTGCCGCATTTCCATATTCCACTGCAGTCGGGTTCCAACAAAATCCTTGGCCTGATGCGCAGACGTTACCAGCGCGAGCTGTATACCGAACGTGTAGAAACGATCAAGGCGTTAATTCCAAACTGTTGTATTGGTGTTGATGTGATTGTCGGGTTCCCGGGAGAGACACAGGAGGACTTCCTGGATACTTATCAGTTCCTGAATGGTCTGGACATCTCCTACCTACACGTATTTACCTACTCTGAGCGTGAGCAGACGCCAGCCGCAGAGATGAAGGGCAGCGTACCCGGAAGCTCCAGGGCGGAACGCAGCAAGATGTTGCACATCTTATCTGATAAAAAGAGACGGGCATTTTACCAGAGCCAGATTGATACTGTCGGCGAAGTGCTGTTTGAGGACGATCAGAAAGATGGTTTCATGCATGGCTTCACTAAAAACTACGTGAAGGTGAAGGCAAAATACGATCCTGTCATGGTGAATGAGATCAAGACGGTAAAGCTCGTGGCACTTACTGCCGAAGGAGAAGTAGAAGTTGCGGAAACAGAAGAAGTTTTAGCGCATTAATACTATATTCGCAATTCAAACTTTTTCATACGTATGTTTCCAACCGTATCCCATTTCATAGCCTACGTTTTTGGCGTTCAGGTACCGCTTCCATTTAATACTTTTGGTGTTTTTGTAGCTCTGGCTTTCATCGGGGGATATTGGGCATTTACTCAGGAGTTAAACGCAAGG
>NZ_ABCM01000029.1 GCF_000170795.1 Pedobacter sp. BAL39 | reverse complement strand
AAAGGAAAGGTAAGGTAAAACACCGTCCCGCTACCGACATGGGATTTAAAGGATACAATGCCACCGGCATTCTCTACGGCCTGCTTCACAAAGGCAAGCCCCAGCCCCGTTCCTGATGATTTGGTAGTGAAGTTCGGCACAAAAATTTTCTCCTGCTCAGCTTCAGGAATGCCTTTACCATTGTCTTCAACCTCTACCAGCACCTCGTTTTCATCAATCAGGATGTTGATCTTGATGAGACACTTCATGTCTGCTTTCCTGGCTTCGATTGCATTCTTCAGTAAATTGTTAAACGTACGCAGCAACTGGTCTTTATCCCCTTGTACCATCAAGTCGCCACTTGTATGGTTCAGGATATAAATTTCTACCCCTTCTGTGTTGGTGAATACATCTCGCGCCTGCTGGATAATGGGCAGCAGCTCCAGACGCTCGAGCTTCGTGTCCGGCATTTTCGCAAAATTGGAAAACTCCGATGCGATAGACGCCAGGCTGTCGATCTGCTCCACAAAAGACTTATTGAACCGCTCAAACTTCTTCTCGAAGTTAGGATCCTTCTCCCGCCACGATTTCTCCAGCAGTTGCACACCCAGTTTCAGCGGTGTCAGCGGATTTTTGATCTCGTGAGCCACCTGCTTCGCCATTTCCCTCCAGGCAATCTCACGTTCCGACCTCGCCAGCTTGCTCGCGCTGTCTTCCAGTGCCGAAATCATCTTGTTGTACTCCTTGATCAGTGAGCCGATCTCATCGTGCCGGGACCACTGAATGGGCTGGTTCTTCTGCCCCAGTTTCGTCTTGCGGATGCTCTCCTGAATAAAAGTCAGCGGACTGGTGATCTGATTGGCAAGGAATACCGCCAGGATACCAATAGCCACAAATACCAAAGCATAAATATTGATCAGCGTATTGATAAATACATTGATCTTACTTTGATAGTCGGCCTCATTGGCGTAATAAGGCAAGCCCATATAGGCAACGGTTTCGTTCATCGAATTCCTGATCGGCACATATGCAGAAGAATAGGTAAAATCGCCGATCCGCTCTGTCTCATTGATGTATTCCGACCGCTGCATCTGGTGCAGGTGAATATAACCATCCGCCCCCATCCTGCGCCCAATGATGCCCAGGTCATAAATCCGCGGCAATGAGGTATACAATAACGTTCCGTTGGTATCAAAAAGATTGAGATAAGCAGAATTCAGGTCTGCAAACTGGTTAAACTCATGCACAGATTTATCACCTACGGCAGGTATACCATCTTTAAAAATACTCTTCTCATAAGACAGCTGCACCTTTCGGACTTTTTCCCTGATGTAGCGCTCCTGCTGCTTCCGGTATTCATCACGGATGTAAAAATAAGTGGTCCAGCCTACAATAATCAGCGTAGCAACCACAGAAAGCACAATGGAAAACTGTATCCTCGTTTTATACAGGATCTTATTGGCATTGATCATCAAGGAACGATTGATGTTGAACCAACCACCCCAGTTGGCATTGATGTTTCTGAGCAGCCAGTTCAACCCATACAATATGACGGAGAAAATGATGAATACGAGAAAAAAGAAAGACAGCGTCGCCAGCCTGGTGACATAATCCACCTTTTCCTTACTGATGACGATCAGCTTCGAATGAATAGGTCTGTATACCAGGTGTGTATAACCAAGGCTATCGGAGATGAGCTGAGGTTTCTTCAGCATCGCCTTAAACTCATCCCCATACAGCTTATAGGTGAATTTACCCCATTGGGTGGCCAGCTTGCCGTAACTGTAAAAGGCAAAAGAATAATTGTTATAGTCAATCTCACTGGTGTGTTTGCCGTCGATCAGGATCTCCGGCAGCAGACTGTTGTAATTGTACTGCTGGGATTTCAACTCAATTACAAGCGTACCAAGAATATGGTTATCCTCAAAGATGGGGATGATGCCAAAATAATTCTGATAACCGAACGTATCGTTCAGACGGTAGAAAAAGTTCGATTCAGAGGCCTTTACGGTCCCCGATTGTACCAGTTTTTTATAATAGCTCAGGGGGACACCTTCTCCGGAAATGGAGGAATCACGTCCATCGTACCCATACAGCGCATATTCGAACTTGGAAAGGTAGCCCGTCAAAAACTGTTTACTGATGTGACGCTGAAGAATATCAGAACGTCGCAATGCCGGCTGCTTGAAATAATCAGCCACAAAACTATCGGTATACACGCCTACCTCCAGGTTTTCTATGGAACTGATGATCTTTGGGTCGTCGGCAGACTCCAGCTTCTGAGCAATCGAATACCGTTTGTTCTTTTCCTTGATGTCGATGAACTTCAGGTATTTCACCGAAGATATAAAAGCAAGACAGAAAAATAAAGCCGCGAAAATCCCAATGGACAACACCCCATCCTGCAGGTACAGGTTCCAGGCAATGATAAAAATGAAGACTGCGTAAACAATGAAAAAGATACTAAAACCCGTCTCCAGCCGGTAAATAAGATAACAGGCAAAGGCGCCCAGAAACAGGATGAGCCGTTCCTTATTCGTCACTTTCAACTGCATGCTTTGCAGCATAAAAATGTGTATGATCAGGTAAAGGTTGAACCATACCAGACACAGGATCAGGATACTGACCCAGCTAACCCAGCCCAGGTTGATGATATTGGTAATGTCAAAATTGATCTTCGAATTGATGATCAGCCCCAGAAAGATCTGGTTGCACAATAAGCCCAGCAAACCAAACAAGGCGAGCAGCCCCAGATGAAAGGCAAGTCCGCCGACCTTACTCCGCAGCAGCCAGCGGGGAAGCATGTATTTGTACCGATGTTTGAAAATGAAACAGGTGACCCAGGTAAAGGCGAGCACATTCAGCAGGAAATCCCCCAGCGAGGGCATGAAAAAACTCTCCCCATAAATCGTCGGACTGAAAATCATGAGGTTGAACTGGTGATTAAACCATCCATACTCGAGGTCCGTTACCCGCAGCAATACGAAAAATATCGCCAGCACCACTGTTCCAGACAGCAGCTTTCCTTTTTTTGCCAGCCATTCGGCCAGGGCATTGAAGAAAAGACAAAAACTGAAAATACCAATTGCCCATAGCCATACCTCAATGGTGGCATAGACACTCTTGGAGTAGCCCTGCTTCAGCTTCACCTCAAACAGCAGCTTCCCGTCATGATTATTGATGCCATAGATCTCAGCATCCACAAAGGAAGCCAGAGATAGCGAATTGGAGGCCAGCAAATACGGAGAAATGGCGTTGTTCAGGTATTGGTTCTGGATGTTGTACTGGTTTTTTACTGCAATGAGAAAAACCAGCGCGGTATTGCCTTTGGTCTTCCGGATGACTTCATACCATCCATTTGGAAACTGCAGGAAAGAAGAGCCCTCGTCAATGGCATCCAGATTTGATGGAAAGGCATCCAACGAGCTCCAGAATTTTAATTCCGAGTGTTCATAGATCAGCAAGCTCAGTCCGTCATTACAGTAGGTATTGATGAAACTTAACTCGTTGTGATCATTGTGGGGCAGTTGAGCAACCTCTTCCAGGCGTTGCGGATCGGAAATCAGGTCGTATACCACCTGCTCTTTGGCCCTCAGGTTTTCCTGGAGTTGCGCAGCTTCATGGGCAAGCAATTCCTTCCTACTGATTGTGCTCTTTAAAGAAAGGGCCGTACCGATACAGCAGGCCCCCAAAATCAATAAAAGAATTCTTATTTTACCCGTTACACTCACGCTGACTTTGTTTAAATAAGGAAATAAACAAACCGCCTAAGCGATACTTGCTGCACTTGCAGGCATGGCACGGTTTACTTTTTTAACAAGCCCCTGCAATACGTTGCCTGGCCCCACCTCAACAAATTCCGTAGCACCATCGGCAATCATACGTTCAATCGTCTGTGTCCATTTCACGGCACCTGTAAGCTGCGTAATGAGGTTGGCCTTGATCATTGCAGGATCGGTATAGGCCGATGCATCCACATTCTGATAGATCGGACATACTGGTGGAAGAACGGTTACATTTTCAATTGCCTCTTTCAGCTC
Source organism: Pedobacter sp. BAL39 (assembly GCF_000170795.1). Classification (GTDB taxonomy): domain Bacteria; phylum Bacteroidota; class Bacteroidia; order Sphingobacteriales; family Sphingobacteriaceae; genus Pedobacter. The sequence goes on along the minus strand of NZ_ABCM01000029.1, from coordinate 30,993 downwards.
CAGACGTGCCGGCTCCATCAGCGGAGAGTGGAATGCACCACCAACATTCAGCTTCAGTGCACGTTTCGCTCCTGCCGCAGTCAGCTGCTGGCAAGCCTCGTCTACACCTTCGATGCTTCCGGAAATTACAATCTGTCCGGGACAATTGTAATTGGCCGCAACGACCACCTCATCGATGCCTTCGCATACTTTCTCCACCACTTCATCTGCAAGTCCCAGAATAGCCGCCATCGTGGAAGGCTGCAATTCACATGCTTTCTGCATGGCATTGGCACGTGCAATCACCAGTTTCAACCCATCCTCAAATGACAATGCTGAAGCGGCTACCAGCGCTGAAAACTCACCTAAAGAGTGCCCCGCAACCATATCAGGCTTGAAATCCTCACCTAAGGTTTTCGCAAGGATCACAGAATGAAGAAAAATCGCAGGTTGGGTAACTTTAGTCTCTTTAAGTTCCTCATCGCTGCCAGCAAACATGATGTCGCTGATGCGGAACCCTATAATATCGTTGGCCTGTTCAAACAGTGCTTTTGCCTTTTCATTTTCGTACAGTTCCTTGCCCATGCCCGAAAACTGCGCACCTTGTCCAGGGAATAAATATGCTTTCATAAATTATGCTTAATTCTTTTTATTAATGTAGGTTGGCAGTGATTAACCTCAAAAACTCTGCCCGTGTTTTATCTTTAGAAAATTCTCCTGTAAATGCCGAGGTGGTGGTGACAGAATTCTGCTTCTGAATCCCCCGCATGGCCATACACAGGTGTTTACACTCGATGACAACTGCAACACCCACTGGATTCAAAGTGTCCTGAATACAGTCCCGGATCTCATTCGTCAGTCGCTCCTGTACCTGCAGCCGTCTTGCAAAAGCATCTACCACCCTTGGGATCTTGCTCAGTCCGACAATATGCCCGTTGGGAATGTAGGCAATGTGTGCTTTCCCAAAAAATGGCAGCATGTGGTGCTCGCACATAGAAAAAACTTCAATGTCCTTCACCACCACCATCTGGCTATAGTCTTCCTTAAACATGGCTCCGCGCAGAATCTCCGCAGGGTTCAGGTCATATCCATGGGTAAGGTACTGCAAGGCCTTTGCTACACGCTCCGGTGTCTTGATTAAACCTTCGCGCTCAGGATTCTCTCCCAGCTTGCTCAGTATATCTGTATAATGATTTGCAATAGAAGCAGTTTTCGCTTCGTTGTAACGGTCTATCTTGATATATCCGTCCTCCTGCTCATCGAAATGATCTGTATGATTGGTCATATGTAAAATTGCTTAACCGAAGTATTCGACGTAATTATTTTCGGTTTCGTAGATTTTTATTGCGTGTAATTCAGCGCCGGATCCGGCGATCAGTTTTGCCAGCTCATCCCAGATGGCGATGACAAGGTTTTCTGTCGATGCCAGCTTGCCTTTCATGAAGTCAACATCCAGGTTCAGGTTTCTATGGTCGATCTTTTCCACCACAGCATTGTTGATCAGGTCCTTCAACCATTTAAGGTCTACCAGAAAGCCCGTTTCAGGATTGATCTCGCCTTTAACAGTCACATACAGCTGGTAATTGTGCCCATGCCAGTTTGGATTGGCGCATTTACCATAAACCTCTGTATTTTTATCTTCCGACCAGTCGGGCCTGGATAACTTATGGGCAGCGTTAAATGATGCTTTTCTCGTTATGTATATCATTATCGGTTATGTTGTTGACAAATATACGCAGAAAGCTTAAAGTAGAAAGGTTTAATCTATAACTTAGGGGGCATGAAGCTGCTGATCGTCGCCGCAACGGCACCGGAAATTAACCTGCTGATCCAACATTTTGACCTGCCTGATGCTGATTTTATAGAAACAGCGGATTTTGATGTGCTCATCACCGGCGTAGGGATGACCGCCACCGCTTTTGCATTAGGCAGATACCTTAACCAAAGCTATGACCTTGTGCTCAACCTGGGAATTGCAGGTTCCTTTGACTTTTCCTTACCCCTTGGAGGCCTGGTGAATATCGTGAGTGACACCTTCTCCGAGTTGGGTGCAGAAGACCATGACCGCTTCCTGCCCATAGAAACGCTTGGTTTTGGAAAGAGCAGCTACCATAGTACTGGTGGACCGGTCACAGCCATCCTAGATGAACTGCCCAGAGTGAAGGGAATCACCGTTAACAAAGTGCACGGCAACGCTGATAGCATCCGGCAGGCCGTAACATCCTTCCAACCGGTTGCAGAAAGCATGGAGGGCGCCGCAGTATTTTACGCCGCAGCGCAGCTGCAGATTCCCGCAATTCAGGTCCGGAGCATCTCCAACTACGTAGAGCCCCGCAACCGCGAAAGATGGCAGATTGGCCCGGCCATCGCCAGCCTTAATCTTTGGGCAATCCGATTTTTGACAAACGCATAACCTTTGCTTCCGCTGTAGTCATTACATTTGACTACAGTTGAAATAAAAAATAAAATCATGACACTTACTCTCGGATTTTCTCCCTGTCCAAACGACACCTTTATCTTCGATGCGCTCATCCACCATAAAATTGATACGGAAGGACTTGAATTTGAAGTCTTCTTCGACGATGTGGAAACCCTTAACCAAAAGGCAATAAGAGCTGAACTCGACATCAGCAAACTCAGCTTTCACGCTTTTGCACACGTCTATGATCAATATGAGTTGCTGGATGCCGGAAGTGCCCTTGGTTTTGGTGTAGGCCCTATGCTCATCTCTAAAAATGAATACCTCGCTAACCACCCGGACAACCTGAATAAGAACCTTCGTGTGGGCATTCCTGGAAAATATACAACCGCCAACTTTCTCCTGGGCATTGCTTTTCCCCATTTAGTGGAAAAGCAGGAAATGGTTTTCTCTGAAATTGAGCAGTCACTGCTGGACGAGAAGATCGACCTCGGTCTGATCATCCATGAGAACAGGTTCACCTATATGGACAAGGGACTGCATAAGGTCATGGACCTTGGAAGCTACTGGGAGCAGCAAACCGGCTGTGCCATCCCACTTGGAGGCATTGTCATCAATAGAAAGCTGGACCGCAAGCTGAAAGAAAAGGTAAACCGCATTTTAAGGAAATCTGTAGAATATGCTTTTGCAAATCCCAAATCAGGGATTGAGTTCATCCGCCACCATGCCCAGGAAATGAGCGAAGAGGTCATGTACAAACACATTGAGCTGTATGTAAATAAATATTCAATAGACCTTGGCCCTGAGGGCAGAAAGGCAATTGATGTGATGTTTGACCTGGCGCAGCAAAACGGCCTCATCAAGCGCATTACAAAGGAGCTTTACCTGATGTCCTAGTTACAGGGACCATCAGGAATCTCCTTGGTGATCTTCAACACCTTGGTTACCACCATGGTTGAATCGAAATCCGCCGAAACAATCAGGCTGTCAGATTTCACTACATGACATTCTACCTCTATATATACTGGCTCATAGGGCTTCTCAAAATCGAAGTTACTATAAGCCAGTTCAAGTGTTTTTGCGCTATCCGCAACCCAGTATTCATTCCCCTTCTCACAATCGGTAAAAGACTTGATCTCCGGCCCGTAGCTGTACAACCCTTTCATTACCCTTCCCTGCTCCTGCTCCGCCGGCTTAGGATTCGAGTTACAGGCAACAATAAAGGCAGAAAGTACAGTTAACCACAGTAAGGTTTTCATAGATGTATTCATAGTATTAGAGATCTTTATTTAGCTGGTCCACCTTTTTGACGCTAAGATTAGATGACAAAGCTGATGCCATAAAAGAGAACACCGTCACAGTAAAAAAAACCAGCAGGAAATCTTTGTATTTTAACGCTATGGGATAAGCATTTGTGATCATGAGGTTATCCTCTGACATTTTGACCATCCCATATTCCCGCTGCAGCAGACAAAAGATGAACCCCACCGTCAGCCCGGCGATACAGCCTGCCATGGTGATCATCATGCCCTCAAAAAGAAAAATTCTTTTGATGAGTTTTTTGCCCGCACCAAGGCTACTCAGAATGGCAATATCCTTTAACTTGTCGATCACCAGCATCGTTAGCGAGCCAATAATGTTAAAAATGGCGATGATCAGGATGAAGGTTAAAATGATATAAACTGCCCATTTCTCACTCCCCAGGATATTGTGCAGCACCTTATTTTGCTGGATCCTGTCCTTCACCTCAAAACCTTTAGGGATGGTCTGTTCCAGCTTGTCCTTAAATTGGTCAGCATCAACACCCTTGTTCAGGTTGATCTCTATTGCAGAGATCTTAGTCGGCTCATCCAGCAATCTTCTGGCAAATGCCAGGGGTACAATAGCCACATTATCAAAGTCCTGCTGCACCTCAAAAACACCAGACACCGGAATGGACAACATCGTAAAGTCATCCCCCGGATTAATGTTTGACGGTCGTGCCCCTTTCTTGGGCGAATAGATCTGCAGTGGATTGAAAGGATCCGTAGTATTCACCATCAGGAAGTTCTGTATCGCAGAACCAATTACGGCGTAATCCGCATCTGCAGCTCCCAATAGGAAATGCCCGTCGATGATCGTACTGTCCAGACTTTTGTTCTTCAGGTACTCTGGCCCAACTCCCTTCACCAGACCAACGGATTGTTTATCGTTATACCTTAACAAAGCGTTTTCAGACAATACTTCCACATAAGAATAGATTGACTTGTCCAGTTTCAGTTGCTGGAAATATTCAGTACCGGGCTCAAAAGTCTTGCCTTTTTCAGGCATGATCACCACCTGTGGGGTCATGGTATTGAACATCTTCAGCACCACTTCCTCAAAGCCATTGAATACAGAAAGGATAATGATCAGCGCCGCGCTGCCAACAAAAACCCCCAATACTGAAATCGTGGAGATGATGTTGATCGCGTTGGTAGACTTCTTGGCAAAAAGATACCTGCGGGCGATATAAAAAGCTGTATTCAATGTTGTGGATTAACAATTATTGTAAAAATGGATTGTGCTCACGCTCAAAACCGATGGTAGTCGACTGTCCATGGCCGGGGTAAACAACGCAATCATCAGGCAATATAAACAAGTTATTTCTGATACTGCTGATCAATTGATCATGATTGCCTCCAGGGAGGTCTGTTCTTCCGATGCTCCGGTAGAATAAAGCATCTCCACCGATCAGAAAACCGTCTTCCCTTGCATGAAAACATAAATGCGCCGGGGAATGGCCGGGTACAAAGATCAACTCAAGCGCACTCTTACCAAATTCCACAGTGCCCTGCTCAGGCAAAAAGACTTCCGGCTCCGGGGACAGCTCATAGCTGAGCCCCATTTGTGGTGCGTAACCAGGAATAGCCTGCAAAATGACAAGCTCCCCCTGATGAAACTGCGGTTTTAAACTCCAGTTGTCATATACAAACTTGTTCCCGAACACATGGTCCAGGTGACAATGGGTATTGAGCAGCAGCTCCGGTTTCAACTGTTGCTCCCTGATGAAACGTACCAGCTCATTCTGCTCCTCAGGATAGTACATCCCAGGGTCAATGATGGCAGCGGCTCCGCTTTCATCATACAATACATACGTGTTCTCCTGATAAGGGTTAAATGTAAATCGCTGAATACTGATCATATCTTTAGCTGTTAGTCTTTCCATTTAAAGGTACTGATCAGACGATCAATATCCTTTTTGATAAAGCCAACCACAGGCTGAATGGAATCATATTGTGGCCGCTCATTAAAGTAAAGGGCTCCCCTGAAATAATGTTTCACGCTGTCTGTCAGAAAAAACTGTACAGAAGATGCGGTATTCCCTTCTATCGCATAATAGATGCCATAAACCTTCCGATCAGGATAATTGATCAGCTTTTGGTCGATGGCATTTGCTTTAACAGTATGCTTAAAGGCAAATGTCCGCGCATCTTCCACCAACGCGGCATAGGCCTGTTTCGAGCTCACATCATAGTAAGTCAAATGCAGACGGCCATTAAATTGCGGAAATGAAAGGTTATACCAGCATGGGCGTGTATCCCTGCTGTCATCAGGCAGCATCTGCCCATATACCGGGTAATCAAAGGAATAAGCACAGCCCTGTTCAAAATGCTGATAGGCTTTTTTGGGTAATTCAATGTGGAAATAACCCCTGGGCTTTGGTGAATAATCTCCACCTCCACAGGCTGCAGCTGCTACCGTCAGGATCACCAGTAAAACGGGAAAATATCTTTTCATATCAGGAATTCCATATGTACCAGGACCGTTCTGCCTGCAGGTGCAACATCTCCAGTCCGTTTTTCACCGCAGCTCCCTGCGCCAGTGATTTCGACAGAAAGGTAGTCAGCTCCGGGTTGTATACCAGGTCGTAAGCCAGGTGCAGTGGCCCCAATGCTTCATAAGGAATATCAGGACAGCTGTCGTAGTCCGGCGACATGCCCAGTGGAGTCGTGTTGATCAGGAGGGTATGGCTTTTCAATATGACCCCATCGATGTCTTTGTAAAGGACAGCTCCCGCTACCGGGTTCCGCATTACTGTCAGAAAAGGGATGTTTAATTTCCTGAGCACATACTTTACCGCTTTTGCAGCACCACCATCGCCAAAGATGAGTGCCTGCTGATGATGGTCTTTCAGATGAGGTTTCAGCGAAACCTCAAATCCGTAAGCATCTGTATTGTATCCTTTCAGCGCTGGCTTGCCGGCTCCAGGACGAATGTCTACACAGTTCACTGCCCCGATGGCCTCCGCTGCTGCATCAAGTGCATCGAGGTGTTCCATCACCGACAACTTATGCGGAATGGTGACATTAATGCCACGCAACTCCGGATCCGCCACCAGCAACGCCGGAAATTCGTCTGTAGTGGCTATCGGATACAGCTCATAGGCACAATCGTCAATATGCTCCCGCTCAAACTTCTCCGTAAAATACTTTTTGGAAAAGGAATGGGACAGCGGATAACCAATTAAGCCGAATTTGCGCATGATGTATCTTAAGCCCGCTGTTTACTTATTCAGATTTAAAAAATGATCAAAGGTATCTCCCCTTAGTCCGAGACGGATCGTCTCCAGAGGAATGACTTCTGCAGGCGCAATGTTACCAAGGTTGACATTGGCACCAAGCAACTTGATGAACCATACCTGCTGCTCCTTCTGTGGGGCTTCCCAGATGATGGTTTCTTCAGGAATCTGCGTCAGGATCTCATCGACCAGACCTTCACGAACTTCGCCTGAACCCCTGTAGATCCCTACATTTCCACCTTCCCTGGCTTCAGCAATCACCTTCCACGAACCCGCCTGGATTTCCGCATTCATCAGCTTGATCCATTTGTAGGGTGCAAAAATCTTGGCAGCATCCTTCGATCCCACTTCAGAAATTACAGTAACCTGCTTCGATAATTGCTCAATATACTGACACTTCAGATCGTGCTCAATGGTAATTGAGCCGTCTGAAACCTCCGCATACTCCATACCGAACTGGTCAAGCACACGGCGGTAATCATCAAACTGGTTCCTGATGGCAAAGGCTTCAAATAATGTCCCTCCAAAATAGGTAGGTATGCCTGCAGATCTATATATGGCTAATTTCTCTTTCAGGTTCGGCGTGACAAATGATGTTGCCCAACCTAATTTAACGATATCGCTGTGTACTCCCGCTACTTCAATAAAGTCTTCAGTTTGCCTTAGACTGAGTCCTTTGTCCATCACCATGGTGAGTCCTTTGTTGCGCGGCTTAACTGATCTCTCGGGTATATTATTTAAAGGGTAATTCATATTGTTCACAAAGGTGAAAAAAAAATGGACAGTTTTTATCAGCTTTTTCTAATAAAAAAGGCAGATTATTTTACGTAACGGTTAATTACTTCAATAATTGCAGTATTGTCCTGTAGCTGCGGCAGATATTCAAATAATATATAGTGTTTGTCAGGGTCAGTTACCAGGGCGGTCTCCAGATAAATCAGCGCATCATTTCGCTCCCCCAGCGCAAGCAGGTAAGCCACCATGCGGTAATACAGTTCAGCCGCATCCGGATTGTTCTTGATGCCATCAAGAATGGTCTCTGAAGCCTCCAGTAAACGCCCTTGCTCATATAATAAGGTAGAGAAATCCAGCCAGGCTTCTACGTCTACGGGGTTGTACTCAAGCACTTTGTAATAGGCCTCTATCGACTGCTCAATCTGGCCCAGTTTATAACAGGCATCAGCCATGGCAAACCAGAAGTCAGGGTTCTCCCCGTCCAGCTCCAGCGCCTTTCTGTAAAAATGAAGTGACTCAAAGATCCGCTCCTCAAAATTCAACGTCACACCGATCCCAAACCAGGCATCAGCCATCTTCGGATCCATCTTCACCGACTTCTTATAATAAGAACGTGCCTCATCCATCTGCTCCAGCTTCTCATAACACTCGCCGATGGCACAGTAGGTATCTGCATTAGGTGGTTCGTATTCAAACGTCTGTTTATATACGGCGATGGCCTCTGCATAACGGTCCAGCTGAACCAATGCATTTCCTTTGTTGTAATAGGCGGAAGCAAAGTTATCCTTAATGAGGATCGCGTAATCGTAAGCATCAATCGCTTTCTCATAAAGATCCAGCTTATGATAAGAGTTCGCCAGGTTATACCATGCCGCATACGAATACGGATCATTGTCTATATACTCCTGGTAAAATTTAATGCTTTCCTCCTGCTTATCGAGGATATCGTAACAAAAAGCCAGCTCATATAAGCCGTCTTTGTTCTCCATATTCTGCTCCAGGCTCTGTTTGATGTACACAATCGCCTGTTCATAGTCCAGCATGTTCTGGTAAACGTAAGCGATCTGCAGCAGGATCTCATCGGTAGTTTCCGCAAGTCCCAGTGCGGTCTGAAAATTATCCAGCGCCTCCGAATAACGTTCCAGGCTGTTGAAAATATTGCCGCGGAGGATGTAAATCTCTGCCTCTGATGCTTCCAGCAATTCCGCTTTCTGCAAGGAAAGGAACGCCCTTTCGATTTGGTCGGTAATGAAATACAGCTGCGCCTGCTTGACCAGAAAAACAGCAGCATAAGGGTGTTGGTTAACGGCGTACTCTATTACCTGGAGCGCCTTTACAGGGTCACTTTTCTCGATGTAATAATCGATGATATTCTCAAAAGCCTGAGCATCAAAAAAATACTGATCCTCATTGCGTATCATCTCTTCATAACGTTCTACAGAACGTTGCGCATCATCACTAAAATCAAAATAAAACTCCTCTTCCATATCGCTAATAATTAAAGAACAGATCCCCTATCTTATATACACATCATAAGTTTACAACATTTATATTAGGATACATGAAAAAATTATCAACATACAAACAACTCAATTGATAACCTGCTGATAGTATTTATTTTAACAAAACATCAATTGAAAATCAAGATGCATTTTCAGCACGACATAGGGGAAGCTCAGAATTATAGTACAAAATAACGGAACTTTAATCCAAGTCTCGTAAAATTGACGTCACGAAAATATATTGTTGCTATTTTTTTGTTGATTTGTAGCGCAATTGTCAACCCCTTCCGGGTCAGCATCACAGACTTATGAAAACAAACATCACCTCCGTACTGGAAACACTGGGCATCCAGTCCTTAAATCCAGGATACAGCAGCGGCAGCAATGCCGCTTCCCTCAGCAATGGTCCGGCTATAGACAGCTATTCGCCGGTCGACGGGAGTAAGATTGCCTCGGTAGAGACTGCAACAGAAGAAAACTATAACACCGTTATGGCAAAGGCTGGCGAGGCCTTTCTGTTCTGGAGGACTCAGCCTGCACCAAAACGTGGCGAGCTTGTCCGCCAGCTTGGTGATGCACTCCGCACTAAAAAGGAAGCCTTGGGCACACTCGTCTCCTACGAAATGGGGAAAAGCTTGCAGGAAGGCCTTGGTGAAGTGCAGGAGATGATCGACATCTGCGACTTTGCCGTTGGTTTGTCGCGACAACTATATGGCCTCACCATGCATTCCGAACGCAGCAACCACCGCATGTATGAACAATGGCACCCGCTGGGCATCGTTGGCATCATCTCCGCCTTCAACTTCCCCGTAGCGGTATGGAGCTGGAATGCAGCCCTCGCACTGGTATGTGGTAATGTCTGCGTCTGGAAGCCTTCTTCTAAAACTCCCCTATGTGCCATTGCATGCCAAAATATCCTTGCCGAAGTGCTGAAAGAAAATGAGCTCCCCGAGGGCATCAGCAGCCTGCTGATTGGCAATGCGGTCGGCGACCTGATGAACAACGACCAGCGCATCCCGCTGCTTTCATTTACGGGCTCTACAAAAGTGGGCAGAAGGGTTTCTTCAGCTGTAGCAGGCAGGTTCGGCAAGAGCATCCTTGAGCTGGGCGGCAATAATGCCATCATCATCTCTAAAGATGCTGATATCGACATGTCCGTCATCGGTGCCGTATTCGGTGCCGTGGGCACCGCCGGACAAAGGTGCACCTCCACACGAAGGCTCATCATCCATGAGGATATTTATGAAGACTTTAAAAATAAACTCGTCAGCGCCTACGCACAGCTCCGCATCGGTGACCCCCTGGATCAGCACAACCATGTAGGCCCACTGATTGACCAGGCAGCGACCACCCTATACGCGGATGCCATAGAAAAGGGAATCCAGCAGGGTGCCAACTTTGTTGTCGAAGGGGCTGTATTGCAAGGCAGCCCGTATGAATCGGGATGTTATGTAAAACCTTGCGTGGCAGAAGTAGAAAACCACTTCGCCATCGTGCAGGAAGAAACCTTCGCACCCATCCTGTACCTCATCAAATACAAAACTCTGGAAGAAGCCATCGCCCTGCAAAACGATGTACCTCAGGGCCTCTCCTCAGCCATTATGACCCTCAACCTCCGCGAAGCAGAACAGTTTCTTTCGGCATCGGGATCCGACTGTGGCATTGCCAATGTGAACATCGGCACCTCCGGCGCCGAAATCGGTGGCGCCTTCGGTGGAGAGAAGGAAACAGGCGGCGGCAGGGAAAGCGGATCCGACGCATGGAAAGGATACATGCGCCGCCAAACCAATACCATCAACTATTCCAATACACTGCCACTGGCACAAGGCATCAAATTCGACCTCTAGCAAACAAACATTTTTCAACATAACCCAATTTTATTCTGATGAAAAAATTCCTCCTCCCGGTAATCATGCTCACGCTGACCCTCAATGCCAGCGCACAGGACCTTGAAACCATTAAAAAAGACCGCTACACGCTTAACATCATCAACAAGAATGATCAGCTGGACACCAAATTGAAAAAATCGCTTACAGATGCTTTTTTTGTGGCCTATCCTGCCTTCGCCAGGGCCGATGGATACCGCACCAAAAGGGAGGTAGACCTGGAGATCTCCAATGAAACCCCGGGCATCTCCGCAGCGGAAGGTAAAATTACCATCAACCGCGACTGGCTAAAACAACACCCGGAAAACCTGGAGAAAACACTCCGTTATGAGCTGTCACGCCACTGGGTATCGGCAGATACCATTAAAAAAAAGGGATATGAGCTGGTGTTCATCAGCAAAGATCCGAACCTCGACCAGCAGGTAAAACAGAAACTGATTGATACCTACTTCAAAATTTACCCTGTATTGGTCAAAACCTATAACAAGAAATCAACCAAAGAAGTATTGTTTGTGGTCGACACGGCCTATAAAGCTGTCGCTGAAGCCAGTGGTGGCCGCATCCTGTTTAGTGCAGGTTACATGAAGGCACATCCTACAGATATCGACGTGGTCACCCACGAAACCATGCACATCGTACAGGGATATGGCTATAGTGCAGGCCCGGTATGGCTAACGGAAGGGATTGCCGACTACATCCGCTACAAACATGGCGTAGACAATGTGGGCTCGAAATGGAGCCTGCCTGATTTCAACAACCAACAGAGCTACACCAACAGCTACCGCATTACAGCAAGGTTTTTTGCCTGGATAGAAAAAAATGAAAAACCGGGACTCATCAAACAACTGGACCAGGAACTCCGTGCCCATACTTATAATAACGGCTCATGGAAAACGCTGACCGGCAAAACCATTGATGAGCTATGGACAGCTTATGCCCAGAACCCGGTCATCTAAAAACCTTTCCCTTACCAAATACAACAAAGGCTGTCCATATCCATGAGACAGCCTTTCACAATTAAACAGTCACCGTTCTCCTACTGCACCGTATCTTTCTCCAACGGCTTAGGTCCATTTCCTGCAAATTTCGATTTCAGGTCCTCCGTACGGATCGTCAGCACCGCAAATTGCGTTGTATTCAGCTTTGCCCCAAGGCTCTTCTCTACAATATGCTCTTTTGTCGCTCCGCGAAGGATAAGCTCCGACTGGTCCGCTCCTATGGTGTAGATGCCTTCAGCATTCAGTTTCACATCTGCCCTTGCCAGGTCATGAAGAAAAATCTGCATCAACGGCACATTAAACACGCCCTTTGTATTCACCACCGCAGTTCCCGAAACATCAATCCGATACAGCTCGTTTACATAAACAGTCAGCTCTGCGGGAACTTTCTCATTGGAACGAATGTAAAGTGTATGCCCCTGCCGCTGGACCTTGGTCTTTGAGCTGTCGTATTCATACACAGACAGCACACCATGTCGTTTACTCTGAACAAGGGTGACCCTTGCGTTTCCAATAACAACGACCTGGCGAAATGCATCACCCGGCCGGTATACCGGCAAGGGAGCAACCGATGCATGCACATTCAGCATGCCGGCCACCAGGACCAACATCAGTAATACTGAGAATAATTTTTTCATTAAAGCTTTCATCCTGTTTCGATTAATTAACTTTCACACTTTACAGATAAGACGCAGCTCCTTTTAAAAGGTCTCAGAAAAGTGACTTACTTAGATGAACTCCCGGGATATTCGACCAACAGACGATATCGACCGACAAACGCACTAAAAAAAACCAGGATTATTGGGGTAATTATTTGAAAGCATCCCAATTTGATGTATGTTTAAAGATTTTTAAATGCCTAAACAGCCGTTATTTTATTTTTTTACTCATGTTGCGTGTAGATAGTTCCAAACCCTGCAAAATCGTATATTCCTTATGTAAACATGAGTTCTTTGGCTATTTGATAGAGCCTCATATTGTACAGCTCAACCCTCAGGGCGATTTTTCACTTACTTACCAGCGCATATTTTCTCATACTGCCGGAGAATTTGCGAAACACCTGAGCGAAAAAGACCTGAAGCTCATTAAAATCCTTGATGAAACCGAACAGGACTTCATCATCAAGAAATACCATAAAAAACCCATCCGCCCTGTAGAATTTTTCAGCAAATTTTTTAATGACAAATTTTATGAAAATGTGCGCCCAAAGATTGAAAAGAAACTGGCGGAGGTACTGGAATACATCAAGGATGACGGTTCCCTGTACCTTATGGATAAGGATGGATGGCCCGCAGAGCGACTGATTGAACGGGCCACGGAAGAGGCTACCGTGCTGTTCCACTTCAGGCGCAACGAAACAGAAACGCGCTACTTCCCCACCATCAAATATCAGGGAATGCGCATAGACTTTATGTTCAAGGATGCACAGGTAATCAGCAACCAGCCGGCATGGCTGCTGCTTAATGACGTGCTCTATTTCTTTGAACAGGGGATTGAAGGCCGAAAACTTCTGCCATTCCTCAATAAAAGGTACATCACCATCCCTAAATCTACGGAAGAGGCTTATTTCGGAAAGTTTGTCGCCCCCCTGATTGAAAAGTACCATGTATATGCCGAGGGCTTCGACATCAAAACGGAAAAACACCTGCCGGTACCTGTCATAAAAGTGATTTACGTCGATGCCGGGATCTCCCAGCTTCAGCTGTATTTCAGGTACGGTACACACGCCTTCGCTATGGGGACCGAAAAGAAAGTAACCGTACACCTGGAAAAAGAGGGAGAAAACTACATCTTCACGCGCATCAAAAGAGATGTGACCTGGGAAAAACAGAAGTTCAGCAGGCTCATCCAACTCGGGCTCAAGAAGACAAGCTCGCTCTACCACCACCTGGAGTTGCCCCCTGTTGCCGAAGAAAACCCATCCTATGCCGTCATCAACTGGGTAAATGAACACATTACCCAGCTTCAGGACGAAGGTTTCGAAATTGAACAGCACCAGGGTGCCAAGAAGTTCCTCTTCGCCACCAGCAAGATCGATTTTGAAATCAAAGAGGACAACGACTGGTTTGACATCAACGCCATTGTTTACTTTGGAACGCACCCAGTTCCTTTCATCTCCCTGAAGCAACATATCCTTCATAAAAAGAGAGAGTTTACACTCCCCGATGGGTCTATTGCCGTTATTCCTGAAAAATGGTTCACGCAGTATGGCAGCCTCTTCAGCCTGTCTGATACAGGAAAAGCGCTGAAGCTTAAAAAGCACCACATCGGCCTCATCAATGACCTCGCCGAGGATGGTATTGCTAATGTGACCCTGAGCCGCAAACTGGAACGGCTGAACGACTTTGAGCATATTGCAGACACCAACATGCCTGTTCACTTTAAAGGTGACCTCCGCAGTTACCAGAAGGCTGGATACAATTGGTTCAGCTTCCTGCGCAGCTACAATTTCGGCGGCTGCCTTGCCGATGACATGGGGCTCGGAAAGACCATCCAGACGCTGGCAATGCTCCAGAAAATCAAAGAAGAAGACGAAGAGCAGGGCACCAAAAGCACATCGCTCATCATCATGCCCACCTCACTGATTTACAACTGGCTCAATGAAGCAAAGAAGTTTACCCCGAAACTGAAAATACATGCCCATACCGGCACCTCCAGAAACAAGGACGTCAGCCAGTTCGCCAAATATGACATCGTCATCACCACGTATGGGATTACCAGGGTAGACATTGACCTGCTTAAGGAGTATTACTTCAATTATATCATCCTGGATGAAAGTCAGAACATTAAAAACCCTTCTTCTAAATCATTCAAGGCGGTAAGGACCCTAAAATCCAGGCATAAGCTCATCCTCAGCGGTACACCCGTGGAGAATTCCGTAAGCGACCTCTGGACGCAGCTGACCTTCCTCAACCCGGGACTGCTGGGCACGCAGGCTTTCTTCAATGAAGAATACGTGCAAGCGATTGAAAAGAAAAAGGATGAAGAGAAAGCACGCAAGCTGCAGGCCATCATCAAGCCTTTTGTGCTGCGACGCACCAAAGAACAGGTGGCGTCGGAGCTGCCCGCAAAAACAGAACAGGTATTTTATTGTGACATGACCGAAGAGCAGGCAGCCTATTACGAGAAAACAAAGTCGGCCTACAGGAACGACCTGCTCAGCAGCATGGATGACGGTACTTATGCCAAAAAGCAAGTGCAGCTGCTCCAGGGGCTTACTGCCCTGCGCCAGCTGGCCAACCACCCGCTCATGATTGATGAGAGTTATGAATCAGACTCGGGAAAATTTGAGAATGTCATCCATACCCTGGACAATGTGCTAAAGGGCGGCCACAAGGTGCTCATCTTTTCGCAGTTTGTGAAACACCTCAGCATCTTCAGAAACTACTTCGAGAAAGAGCAGATCCCATTTTCCTACCTTGACGGATCTACAAAAAACAGGGGGGAGATTGTTGCAGAATTCCAGGAAAACAAAGACCTCAAAGTATTTCTCATTTCCATAAAAGCTGGTGGTGTTGGCCTCAACCTCACACAGGCCGACTATGTCTTTATCCTCGACCCATGGTGGAACCCTGCAGTGGAGCAACAGGCCATCGACCGTAGCCACAGGATCGGGCAGGACAAAAAAGTATTCATCTATAAGTTCATCGCCAAAGATACCGTTGAAGAAAAAATCCTGGCCTTGCAAAACCGTAAAAAAACACTAGCCAATGCCTTGATCACCACGGAAGAAAGCTTCTTTAAGTCACTCAGCAAGGCCGACATCAGCGAACTCCTGAGATAGGATTTCACTAAGAAACAATAAAAGCCCCTGACTGCAGACCTTTCGGTCGCTAATCAGGGGCCTGAAATAAAATCCTCTTAGCCGGATCAGATTTTCGCCTTTACTTCCCCGCAGGTCAGCATATTCTTCGGATAATATGGGTTTTTAATCTCTTCCTCCGCACTGATCCATTGCTGTCCGGTCATTGGGCAGACCTGCTGGTACAATGGCTGCCCCGCAGGCTGGATGCTCTTTATGATCAGCCAGATCTTTTCGGAAATCCCCGAAAAGTCGGCCCGTTGCTTGTTGATGTGCGTATGTGACGAAAGGTCTTCCGCCAAAATGCTGATCTCCGCACGCAACGCCGTGGAAGCATTCATCTCTTCCAGGCTCAGGCGTTTAAACCTGAATTTTGCCAGCGAAAGCCGTAAAGACTTCGCCGCTGTGGCCGCCTGCAGGGAGTCTGACAATACCAGGCTGTTTTTCAAAGTCAGGTAGTTGTCGAGCACCTCTTTTTTAGTGTGCTCCTGCTTCATTGCCGCTGCCGGAAGTGCCGCAGATTCCTGCGACATCCCTCGCATCCCCATCAGAAGAATGCCCATTATGATACAAATCTTTTTCATTTCTACTTTTTACTTTTTGCTATAATCTTGTCTACCTCACGCAGCATATCCTGCAGATGTTCCTGGTTTATGGTTCCCGGAGCGGCCATTGTTGCTACTACCGCCCGGATCCTTCTGATGTGCGCCAGCGCCAGTATCCTTGCGTCTCCGCGCTGGAGTGTACTCATCATCTTTCCATCGGCCATGTCTTTAGGATTAATGAGTGAATTCAGTTTCTCCAGATAGCCGCGTTGCAGTGCGCGTCTGTAGGTATCCCTCAGTGGATCGCCTGAAAACTTCTTCCATACCGCTGCCTGAAGATCATGTAGATACTCCGTAACAGGGTATGGTCTCGTAGACTTCAAGGCCCGTTGATTCAGGTTATACAAGATCCCCGGGCTCAGCAGCATGTTCAACATTTGGTTTTGCTGATCCATGATCTCTTCCATCGGTTTCAGCTCTATCTTCTCTCCAATTGCTTGCGGGTACATCCACAGCGGTGCTTCAAAAAGCTGCCTGTCCAGATAACCTACTGCACGTTTGACCTTCTCCCTCGGAACTTCGGTATAAACCTTGCCTTTTTCATCAGCACTCCGCTGTGTGATGTAACCGTTACCAATATTTTTCACTACATGGTACAGGTAAAGGCCAAATTGGCGTACTACAGCCTTATGCATGGTCTTGAGCTGGTCGTACATGTCACCCGGCTCATAGGTCCAGGTTACCAGATTGGGGACCACACGCTTCAGGTTTTTAATGCCGTAGTCACTCGCAGCGATGGCATCATCTCCCAGATCCTCCGTCTGACTCCGCGGATCTTCGTCCTTACCTTCACCACCGAACCACAACCTTGGGTTCTTTGACAGTGTATCAATGGTCATCCTGCTCAACGACTCACGCTCTTCAAACTCATCCTTATGGCCCGGCAGATACTGATAGCCCCATTGGATCGCCCATTTATCATACATACCAATCCGGGGATAAATGCCGGCGCTGCCGATGTGGTCCTCCGGTTGGGCAACATAGTTGAACCTGGCATAGTCCATGATCGACACCGTATGCCCGTTGGCTTCCACCCATTTCTTGTCTCGCAATTTTTCTACAGGAGTCTGACTGCTCGCACCCATATTGTGCCTCAGCCCAAGGGTATGGCCAATCTCATGCGAGGAGACAAAGCGGATCAGCTCTCCCATCAGTTCATCATCATAATTCATCTTGCGTGCCCTTGGATCCAGCGCTCCAGCCTGGATCATGTACCAATGGTGCACCAGCTTCATCACGTTGTGATACCAGCCCACATGGCTTTCAATGATCTCTCCGCTTCTTGGATCGCTGATCCTCGGTCCATAGGCATTCGCAGTTTCCGAGGCATAATACCTGATTACAGAGTACCGTGCATCCTCAAGGCTCATTGTGGTATCGTTTTCGGGCCATTCTTTGGCCACAATGGCATTTTTGAAGCCCGCCTGCTCAAAAGCCTTCTGCCAGTCGTTCACACCTGCAATAAGATATGGTCTCCATTTTTTAGGTGTAGCGGGGTCGATGTAATAAATAATCTGCTTTTTAGGCTCCACCATTTCGCCACGCCTATAGCTATCCAAATCCTCATCCTTAGGCTCTAAGCGGTAGCGCTGCACAAAAAACAAAGGTTCAGCCTGTTGTTTGTCCTCATCAAAAAGAACATACTTATTGGCAAAATATCCAATCCGCTCGTCTGCAATACGCTTGCGCATCGGCACCTTCGGCAATAGGACCATGGACGTGTTCAGGCGCAGGGTAATGCTGCCCGTCAGCGCCCCGGCCGTAATGGTTCCGGCAGAGGTGCTGTAGGTCTTCGTCGTTTTCACTTCTATATTGATCGGATAAGCATTTACCGACTCAATAAAGGAGCGGTCATCCGCCAGGCCACCCAGTTTCTTAGCTGTTTTCTCTTCCTGTGACATGGAAACTACCACATTCTCCTTCCGGAAGAAATCACTGACCTCAATGACAGAGTTGCCAGTAACAGGGTTCCTGGACTTGATATCAAAGCTGGCTACAATGGGATTGACCTGGGAGGATGTAACTGCTTTAAACAGCGACTGCTCCTCCGAACGGATATCCTGCTTGTACACCACCGCGCGCAGAAAAAGTTTGTTCGATGGCCCTTTCTCGAAGTACAGGGTCTGCTCGTTCGCCTTCTCTCCACCAAAGCTGCCCCCTCCCTGCGGCATGGCCACGTAACGCGTCACCGCTAGGATATACCTGTTTAGCAGACTGTCAGGAACCTCGAAATACCATTTGTTGTCCGTAAACTTAACGTCAAACAGGCCACTTTTACTGACTGCAGACTTAGGAATCAGCTTCTCGTAGCTGCCTGGTGCCTTAACCTGGGCACTATCGGATTTTGTCTCGTTCTTTTTTTCATTTTTTTTCTGCGCATACCCCGTCAGGGAGATGGCGCAGAAAAGGATACATAAAGCTCGTTTCATTGGTGTGTGTATTGGATAGGTATCCTCTAAAAAGGGATCACCTCGTCAGTATTCAGTGTCAGTCCGGGGTTTTTCTTCAATACATCCTGTGCAAAGGGGATGATATACAACCTGGAATTCGGCTTCAGCGTATAAGTCTGCTGAGGCACGGTCTTATTCACCAGAGGAAACAGGCGAACGGTTGTTTTTGCATACTCCGGCTCCAGGTTAAAACGTTTCAGGTCAAAGAAACGGTTAAACCCAAAAAGCAATTCCCTGCGTCTTTCAGTAATGATCAGGTCCATGGTCTCCTTTGTCGTGGCAGGTACAGCAAGGGTCGCCGCTGCAGAGGTAATCCGTTTCGTCCTGATTTTATTCAGCGTATTGATGGCTTCCCCAAGGTTGTTTTCCCTTGCATAAGCTTCAGCCAGCATCAGGTAAACTTCAGTCGTTTTGATGCCTACGGTAGGGTAAAAGAATTTGGTATATCCGATGCTGTAATAAGCTGTCCCCGATCCTGCATCCAGCAGACTGGTGCTGGTGGTATTGAAGAAAAGTTTAAATCGCGCATCGTCATCATTAAAAAGGTTCCTCAGTTCCGGACTGATGATGTAAGTATAGGCAAAGTTCATCTCGTTATAACCGGTCATATACATATAACTCAGCACTTCCGGATTATTAGGTGCCGTAACCGGAACTACGTTAGGTCCGCCCTGCGCGCTGTAGGCCACCAGGTCAAAAATCTGGTCGTTGTACGACAACGATTTGAGTGCGGCTTCCTTGGCCTGCGCATACTCGCGTTTAAACAAATGTACTTTTGCCTTTAGCGCCCATGCAAAAGCCAGAGAAGGATGATAAGGATCCGCCGGTTGTACCTCCAAGTGAGGAATGGCCTCATCAAGGTCTTTCTGGACAAAGTCATACGCCGCCTTAACGGTAGATTTCGTGGGCTGTGCCTCCAGGTCATACTTGTCCATGATACAAATACCGCCATCGGTAGCGGCGGTTGCAGGATCATAGGCCTTTGCATACACGTTGATCAACAGGAAATAGTCAAAAGCACGGAATGCCTTCGCCTCGGCCTTGGCCAGTGTTTTCATGGCTGCATCCCCATTGCTCTCATCAACAAGTGAGATGATCGTATTCCACCTGTTGATGTATTTGTAGGTCTGGTTATAAAAGGTAGAAGCCGACAACAGGTTGACTCTGTTCACACTTTCATCAAACGTGAAGTGTACCACATTGATGTTCTGCGTGGCGCCCACAATATTGTACTCCCGTGTCCACATATCATCCACCAGGTTTTGAATGTTGGTAATCGGATATGCCCGGTTCGGCAGCGATACCAGGTCATAGAAATCTTTTGTCGTAGAGACGAGTAAAGATCCTTTCGGGGTAAGTTCTGTATATTTTTTGCAGGACAACAGGAGCAGCAGAGGGAGGCACCAGAATAATTTATTAGCTATTTTCATGTTCAGAGGATTAAAAAGTGATGTTAAAACCAAGCAGGAAAGATTTCGGGATCGAATAAGCACGCGTCCCGCTGTTCAGGGAGTAAGTTTCCGGATCGATATCGTCACCAGCAGCACTCCAGTACCACAGGTTGTTCACCTGTCCGGTAAGTTTTACAGCACTGACATTCATCTTCCTGCTGATGCGTTTCGGCAGACTGTAGGAAAGGGATACATTTCTTAGTTTCACGTAGTCTGCATCCACCACCTGCTTGTCCGAATATTGCCATAGGCTAGATAATGTTCCCGCGGAGCTCCTCCATGCCTGCGGATAATCCAGCAACAGGCGTGGCAGATCAGATGTACCTGAACTGTTCCAGCGTCTGGTAATGTCTTCATCATTTACATCATCTGCATCAAGGGCTGTGACGTCCTTCCGTAGTTGATTACCTCCCGAAAACACCAATAAGGCACCAAGCTCGAACTGTTTGTACGAGATCCTTTGTGAGAAGGAACCATTATATTTAGGATTAAGTTGGCCCACACGAACCAGCGCATCCGGACTGTTGATGGCTGTGATTGCCGTAGGTGTACCAGAGGCATCAAAGGTCACGTTCGATTCTCCCTTTTCGTTTAGAAAATAAGGATAACCATTCACCATACCACCATATTTGTAGGCATAGAGACTGTTAAATGGTGTGTTTTGAAAGAAGTAATCTGTTGGTGAGCCAATGTAAGAATAACCTGTAGTTGCAGCATTGTTCACTTTCATTACCTCATTTTTGTTGAAAGCTACAACTATGGCAGATGTAATGGTCCAGTCTTTTGTCTTAAACCAGTCGCCACTTACGGTCCACTCGAGCCCTCTGTTTCTTAGCGCACCATTATTCAATACACGCGACGTGGCGCCCACCGTTGGATCCAGGTCGGTTGTCACCAATAAATCGGAGCTATTTCTGTTATAAATGTCAACGCTACCACGTAAACGGCTGTCAAACATAGCATAGTCGATACCAAAATTCGTCGTTGCTGTTTTTTCCCAGCGCAACATCGGATTGGGTAAGGTTGTGATGTCCAGGTACTGGAGCGCAGGATAGAGTACATCATTTCTTCTCCTTGCGACCAGGTACGGGGATGATCCCTGGTCAACATTTCCATTGATCCCATAAGTAAGCCTCGCTTTCAATGAACTTAACCATTTCAGGTCTTTCAGGAAATCCTCAGAGCTGGCATTCCAGCTTCCTCCCAATGACCACAACGGACGGTTTTTATACTTTGGATCGACGCCAAATAAGTCAGCCTGATCCACACGGATACTACCAGTCAGGTTATATTTGCCCTGATAAGTGTAACTCATATTGCTGTAATAAGAAAGGTAGCGGTGTTTAATCTCCGACTGTGTGCGGCCAACGGTTCCCAACGTGCGTGTACCTCCCAGATAAGTAGCCACACCCGCATTGCCCAAGGTAGCATAATCCAGGTTGGTCGAGCTCAGCGTCACCGGATCATATCCGTAGCGCAACTGCTCCAACGTTCTTGGAATGAAGGTCTGACGCATCTCAAAACCAGCAACTGCAGCCACATAATGCTCATTTTGGTCCTTCCCGAATCCACGGTTAAAGTTGAGCTGATTCCGGAAGGTATAATTGTTGCTCGATTTGTTGAACTGGTAATAACGTCCGCCTTCAGGCAATGCATGGTCATACTTGCCCGTAGTGCTGTTTAATGTGGTCATGATGTTGTAGGCATAACGCATTTTATAGCTGTTCGCCTCATAATATTGTTCTGCATCCGAACTGGAGTTTTCATACTGAAATTGAGTACTGATGCTTAAGCCTTTATAGAGTTTGGCTTCGATATTCGCAAAAGTCCGGAGTTTGGTATATTTAGTGGTAGTAATGCCTTCATCCAATGCATCGAGGACATTGAACCCAAAGGACTTCAGATTTGTATTGTTGGCCACGGCAGCAAGTAATGCGCCGTTAATGGCTCCGCCAGAAGTAAAACCATCGTCGATACCCACATAATCAGCAGTTACCCTGTTTCCCTGGGCATCAAGAATCCTTGCATACCTCGGCTGGATCTCGAAATTATTGTAATCCCCATCGGTTGCCTTATCATTCGCATAAGTACCATTCAGACCAAAAGTTGCTGTGAGCCAGCTTTTGAACTTAAAGGTGGATTTCATATTGAGGTTCAGGCTTTTGTTGATGTTATTGATGACCCTGCCTTTGCCTTGATCATAGTTCAGCGACAGGTAAGTATTGTTCTTGTCGGCATTGGAGCTCAGCGACAGGTTATAGCGCTGGCGCAGCTCATTTTGCCAGACCTGATCGGAGTACTCATTCATGTAATCATTCTGACGCCATTGTGTAAGGGTATTGTTCACTTCATCTGCAGACACCGTGCCCAGTTCCTGCAAACGATACAACTCATATAAGGGTGAATAATACTTTCTTGAGGAGCCGCCCAGCGTGCCATAAGGGGCAAACATACTGCTGATCGTCGAATATCGGCTTCTCTCGGCGTTATACACATCGGTCTCAAAGTCTATGAGGTCGCTTGTTGAGGCATAGTGCATTTTGCTGAGGTCCGGCTTACCAGTCACAAAAAGATCTGCATTCAGTGAGATCTGTACACCTGATCCCTTGCCTTGTTTGGTTGTCAATACGATCACCCCATTTGCAGAGCGTGACCCATAGATCGAAGCGGCGGCCGCATCTTTCAATACCGTAACCGACTCGATGTCGTAAGGGTTCACCTCATCCAGCGTATATTCGGTAGGCAATCCATCGATCACAATCAGCGGACTCGTTCCAACTTCACTAGACATCGTGCTGATGCCCCTCAACACCGGCTGATCAGCGGCGGCACCATTAGGGTTCTTCACGTAAACCAGACCGGCAACACGTCCTTCAAGCGCCGACAACAGATCGACGTTGATCTGTCTGTTCAGTTCTTTATTGTTCACAATTGTGTAGGCTGCCGCAGCACGCTCCTTGCTGATCGTCTGAAAACCATTCACAAAAACTTCATTTAGCAGCGACTGTGCCGGCTTCAGCACAATACTGATGTTGCTGGCTGAGATGGCAGGGCTGACATCAAACTCGCGCGCTGTGTAGCCCATGTAACTGAACACTACAGTGCTGTTTCCGGTAGCTACATTCAATACAAATTTTCCTTCGCCATCGGTTTGCGTACCTACAGTTGCTCCTTTAATGCGGACGATGGCCCCCGGGATCGCAGCACCAAGACTGTCGATCACCTTGCCCCGTACCTGATAAACCTCCTGAACGGCTTCTTTAGGTTTCAGGATGATCGTTTTTCTGGAAATCTCATAACTGAAGTTCTGTCCTCTAAATACGCGCTCCAGCACTTTATCAATGGTCGTGGCGGCAATCTCCGCCGTGATGGGTTTTGCATCTTTGAGATAGGCAGCGTCAAATACAAATTCATACCCGCTCTTCTTCGCCACCTCGGCAATCACCTGGTCCAGCGGTTTGTTCTTAAATGAGAAGGTGTAGTTATCAGATTGGGCTTTAATCGTACTGGACAATCCTGTCAGCACCATAAAGACGGTCAGTACCCTCAGCAGAAACAGCGAAGCGCTGTGACGCACCGCGGGTGCATTATTGAAAAAATTCATTATATACGTTTTTTTGGTTTATGATAAGTTTAGGTAGTGTGGTGTTTCAGGTAGCATTATTTCATTACAGAAATCCTCCTTCCTTCAACTTTAAACTTCAGGCCACTTGTAACGGACAACATCCGCAGGACTTCCGAAAGTGGTACATCTGCACTGATGTTGGCATAAATATTCCTGTCGGGCAGGCTATTGTAATCTACTTCGATATTATACCAGCGGCTCAGCTGCTTCATGATGTGGGCAAGTGCCGCATCCCGGAAGATAAACTTATTGTCTTTCCAGCCCATAAAATCTGCTGCATTCACCTCCCTGACCGACAGCTGTCCGGAGCTGAGATTCGCCTGTTCGCCTGGTTTCAGTACCACAGCAGTATCCATCCGGGCACTGATGAACCGGACCTTGCCTTCCAGCAATGTGGTGCTGATGAACTTGTCCTCAGGATAACTGCTCACATTGAACTTAGTACCCAGCACCTCTGTGCTTCCGGCGCCGGAAGTCACAATAAAAGGTTTCAGGGGATCCTTCGTCACCTCAAAATAAGCTTCCCCGGTCAGCCTTACCTCCCGTTTGTCGCCATGGAAGCCGACAGGAAAATCAAGCCTGGAACCAGAATTCAGGACCACCATGGTGCCGTCAGAAAGTGAAATCCGGTAGCGGCCACCTAATGGAGTAACAATAGAGTTCAGCACAGCAGCAGTATTGCGTTCATGTGCATCAGCAGTATAGATCAACCTTCCATCCGCTGTTCTGTGAATGGTAACTCCGCTATATGCACGCAGAACGGAGTCTTTTGATACCTTCAGGTCCACATTGCTGCCGTCCGGCAAAACCAGCGTAGCACAGTTACATCCGGGGAGGATAGCTGATCCGTCTTCGGTCTTGATGAACTCCTGGTATCCCAGCCAGGCCACACCACATATCAACAGCAGGCTGGCTGCAACTTTATACACCGGTGAAAATAAACGACGGAACGAAGGGCTTGGCTGTTCTTGAGTAGCCAGAGGCACTGTTCCCCTGTTGAGTTCGTTGATCCTAGCATTGATCTGAGCATGAAGCACCTGTAAATGAGCTTCGTGGGTACGGTCTGCTTTTGTAGTGGACACCTGAGCCAACGCCGAAACAATAAGTTCGCGTAACTCTTCTTCATTGACCACCGCAAACCAATCAAACAGTGTCGTTAACTCTGCTGATGTCGCCTCATTCTTTAAAAAGCGCTGGTACAATTCCTCTTTTTTATCTTCTCTTTTCATCTCGCGTTTCCATTGATACGCACGAAAAGCAAAAACACACTACTGTTAAAATAAAAAAAACTAAAATTCTACACAGCGTTATTAAAAAGAGGTAAAAAGCAGGAAGAAAAGAACAACTCTTCAGTCCTGCAACAGAAATCGCTAGAAAAAACACCTACCTTTTCAGGTATAGCGCAATAATAAATACCAAAAACTCTTTTGAATGAAAGAATACGTAATCTTTAATGTTTTTTGTTGCCTTAACAAGCTGATTGCTCACCGTAGACGTACTGATGTTTAATAATGTTGCGGCCTCCTCATAACTTTTCCCTTCCAGCCGGCACAATTTAAAGATCAGCTGGCGCTGGGGAGGTAATCTCGACAAGGCCTTTTCTAATAATTGTGAGCGTTCTTTATTTAAAATATAGTCTTCAGTATGGTTATAGAGTTCCGCAAAGGTCCTTAGCGTATGCTCGCGCATCTTCGCATCCCGGGCCAGCCGGCGGTAATAATCGTAAACGCTGTTCTCGGCAATGCGGTATAGCCAGGCCTGAAATGAAAGGTCCTCATTGATCTGCTCCCGGTTTTCCCAAACCTTCAGAAAGATATCCTGTAACAGCTCATCCGCCACTGCCGAAACCTTGGTCATGGCCAGAATCCTGCTATATATGGGATTGCTATAGAAATGATAAATGGTATCAAACGCAGTCCTGTCCCCTTCCTTCAGCAAAGAAAGCCACCTGCGCTCGTCCCCAAATTTTTCATTGATCATGATGTAGGGCCTGCCGCCCTGTTCCCCCCTGTTTAAACTGCTAAAGTAGGGATTTTATGTAAGTTTTCTTATCTCATTCATTATCAAAGCGGTCGAACAGGTATTTTTTAATAATCTGCTGACAAATAGCCGTCATAAACCTCCCTGCTGATCATCTCCGCGCCCAAACTCAGCAGGTGCTCATTCGGCATCTGACAGTCGATCAGCTCAAAACCTCCTTGTTTACACAACCAGATCAACGCCGTCTTAGATGCATTGCTGACCTTACTGAACATGCTTTCTCCACAGAACACGCTGCCAATCTGCAACCCATAAAGTCCTCCTGCCAGCTCCCCGTCCTTCCAGACCTCCACGCTCTTGCCATAGCCTTCCTGGTGCAGGCGGATGTAAGCCTCCTGCATCTCCTGTGTGATCCAGGTACCGGGTTGATCTTTGCGCCCGATTGCGGCACAGTTCCGAATCACCTCTGGAAAATCCTGATTGAAAGTCACGCTAAATACATCATCTCTTAAAACTTTAGCCATGCTTTTGCTCACCTTGACTGCTTCAGGAAAAATCACGCAGCGCTCGTGTGGTGAATACCAGCAGATCGGATCGTCCTCGCTGAACCAGGGAAAAATCCCGTGATGATAGGCCAGCAACAGCCGGTTCACAC
This sequence comes from Pedobacter sp. BAL39, assembly GCF_000170795.1. Taxonomy (GTDB): domain Bacteria; phylum Bacteroidota; class Bacteroidia; order Sphingobacteriales; family Sphingobacteriaceae; genus Pedobacter. The sequence goes on along the minus strand of NZ_ABCM01000029.1, from coordinate 4,366 downwards.
TCAGGTCGCCACCCACCGCCAGCAATCCATCGGGGTCTGCCAATGCAGGATACGGAAATACAAGCTCCTTTTCATCTAATCTGAAAACCATGTACAATAATAAAAGAAATCTTTATGATGTAACGAATGGGGCTGTTCTTCATCTAAAAATTATGAACTTTATCGGAAACCTCATCTGGATTATTTTCGGCGGTATATTTATCTTCTTCGAGTATATTATCGGGGGACTGGTACTGTGCCTCACTATAGTAGGCATTCCCTTTGGTATTCAATGCTTTAAGTTCGCCGTGGTCGGACTGGCACCATTTGGCGTTAAAATTACTGACACCTCATCCAACACCGGCTGCCTGTCGACCATCATGAACATCATCTGGCTGATCTTCGGCGGCTTTTGGATTGCACTGACGCACCTGTTTTTCGGGTTATTGTTCTGCATCACCATTGTCGGCATCCCCTTTGGAAGGCAGCATTTCAAATTGATGAACCTCGCCTTTTCCCCTTTCGGAAAGTCAATCAGTTAAGCGGAAACCAGATATAGCCACCTGACGCCACTAGCGGATATTGATCAGCCCTGTCGATTTGGAAAACTCAATCGCCTCAGCGCTATCATTAAACAGGCAGGCATGAACCCCCTTTGCACGGATCTGATCCAGGTATTCTTTTGCCAGCCCCTCTTTTTCTTTGCGGATGTTGCGAATGTATACTCCAGCCATATTTGAGGAATAACGCTCGGCAATCTTGGCGTAGATGGCCGGGTCCTGCTGCGAGTTGTCTCCAAAAAAAACAAACTTCTGGTTTGGAAAAGCATCGATGATGCGCAGCACACGGATAAGCTTTCCCTCATGGCCGGTTTTACCCACTTTTAAAAGGTCCTTCCACCGTTTAATCTGGTTTAACAGAAAGGCACCTTCAGGCAACTGGTTGTACCGGAAGGTCTCCACCAGATAATCATAAAGGTTCCATTCACTACTTGACACATAAAAGAAAGGATTTGGCTGCCCGACTTCAGTATGAGACCTCGACAACAGCTCGTAATGATGCTGCGCATCCGGAAATGTTTTCCTGGTTCTCGGGTTCTTGATGAACAGCTCCCTCAGCCTCCTCGCTATTGTCGCAGAATGGGAGATCATTACCGTATCATCGATATCAGATATGAAAGCGTACTGTGTGATGTGCGGCACAAAGACTGAACCCTCAGCAGTAGCGATCACCATTCCCGCTTCGTCCAGCGCATCCACCTTTACAGCATGCCAGCCGGCATCAACATCACGGTCGGCAGCCCATTCAAATTTGAAAAAGCCATCATACTCCGTTGTCTGCTCAATCTGCTGCCCCCTGAAATCAAGCCTTACTTTCACATGAGGGGCGGCCTTAAGGATGAACAGACGGATCAGGTGCAGGATATTCACAAAGATGTTATTGCTATACACCTGGGTCGTCTTCGCTTTAAACTGAAACACATGACCATACACGACAAGATTATGTGTATGACCATATCCATGGTAGACTTTAACAACTGCAGATTTATTCATTGTTAAACAAAACAGAGTAAAGGGCCAGTTGTTTGTGTTGTTAAAGAATCCTTATGAGCGCGCAGCCTCCCAACATGAAACTCCTTTACATCATCAATCCCGGATCGGGCAGTCAGGGTACTGACATCAAAGCCGCCATCAGTAGTCATTTTGCCGAAAGTCCCCATGAGTTTGAGTGTTATGAATTGCCCAGGGACTGTTCAATTGAACAAATCAAAAAAAACATAAAAAGCGCAAAGGCCGACCGTGTGGTTGCCGTTGGCGGAGATGGCACCTTAAAACTGGTTGCAGACTGTTTGCTGGGTAGCGACACCCCTATCGGCATCATCCCTACAGGTTCAGCAAATGGCATGGCCAAGGAATTGGATATCCCCCTCGATATCGACGAAGCCATTCTGAATACCATAAATGGAAAGCCACGCACCATCCATGCCGTCAAAGTAAACGGAGAGCTGTGCATTCACCTGGCAGACATCGGCTTCAACGCTTATGTTGTCAAGAAATTTGACGACCTTCCTCAACGGGGCATGTGGGGTTATACAAAAGCAGCCTGGAAAGCCCTGTGGAGCCACCATAAGATGGAAGTGGAAATCAAACTCAATGGTGAGGTCATCCGCTCAGAAGCCGCAATGGTGGTCATTGCCAATGCTACTATGTATGGAACAGGTGTGAAGATCAATCCTGAAGGTGACCTTAGCGACGGATCCTTCGAGGTCATCCTGGTCAAGACCTATTCCGTATTTGAAATTTTAAAAATCCGCTTTACCGACCTGCCCTTCAATCCAGAACATATTGAGCTGTACAAAACGGACACGCTGAACATCAAAACAAAGCACAAGGCGCACTTTCAGGTAGATGGTGAATACATGGGTAAGATCAATGCTTTGGAGGCTTCCATCATTCCAAAGGCGATTCAGGTCATTGTTCCCGGATAAATTCAGAAATGAGGCCTTGTTACTCAGCAGATTCCCGTCATAAATGGCATTCCGCAACAAGGATGATTACTTGCAATACCGGGCAATGAGCTCATCGGCTTTTGAAGAACCCATGTTTTTTACGAATATAAAATCTTCGCACGCACCGACTTCATCTCCCTGTTTGAGCTTACGCTTACCATCTTCAATCCTCGAAGCAAGGTATTCTTCATCATAGCCCAGTTCTGCCTTCAGGGCCTCTATCCGGCGCAGTTCCTCAGGTTTGGCATTTCCCTCTTTTTTCTGATAAAAATGAAGTACGGCATTGGTCAGCCCTTCATTGGACTTGTAATTGGAAATTGCCTGCTGGATCTGTGCAGGACTTCGCTCATTGACTCCCGTCCCGGAAAGAGAAAAAGTCATAGGCGCGATTAAAACCACCGAAGTATCATGACTCGCTGGCACCGTCCACTTCCCGCTGCTCAAACGGATCAGCCGGAGGGCCTCATCATCAAGGTCGGTGCCTATCCCCTGGCGCACCAAAGCCCCATATACCTTGCCTTCCCGATCTAATTTGAAGGCAACAGTTACCGTCCCCTGAATAAAGTTCTGATAGGAATATGCCGGATATACCTTATTGGCATTTACAAAGGCATTCAGCCCCCCTTTCAGGCTCGGCTGGGCCTTCACACTTATCGATATCAACAACAGAAATGCTAGAAAAATCCTGACCATATACCAATTTAAGCATTTTTAACGAGAAATGTTTTGAGATGACCCTTCAGCACACAGGAAATGACTTTTCTTTACTTCAAAATGCTCAGGCATTGGCTTCGCCAAAGGTACCGCGCAGGATGACGGCCGGATCCGGGCAATTTAACAGATAAATCTGTCTCTTAGAAAACTGGCATACCCCGGGATAGTCGCCCTTCAGTCCCTGCATGTTCAGGATTACCTGAAAGTGAAGGTGAGGTGGCCAATGCCCGTTCTCTTCTGCAATTCCAAAGGATGCAAAAGCACTACCCGCGGGAAGGGGCATACCTACTTCAAGTCCTTTCAGCGAATCCAGGCTCAGATGGCCGTAAAGCACATGAAATTCCAGGCCGTCAACCTCATATTTCAGAATTACGGTCGCTCCATAGTCGCCAAAACCATCGTTAAAACGAAAGCTATGTACCTGGGCATCGTGAAAGTTATAGACAACAGTACCTGCAGGGCCCCAGATGTCCACACCAAGATGAAGCCTCCGTGGCTCCCCGGCATCGTCAAAATGCTGGCTCCTTGAGTAAATGCTGCGGTGTTCGTTGTATCCACCGATACCATACCGGCAGTGATTTGCCGCCAGCTGCCCGGCAACCCAGGCGCTGAAACGCATATCGTCGTCCAGCAACTCCGGAACAAGCGCTACATTTGAAGCACTGAAATCCATCGGCAGGAGCAGGTCGGCAGCCGCATCAAAGTCCACGACCTTTCCCAACACCATGGTACCAAGTACATCCTCAAACTGCTGAGCCGTCGTCATGATGCTGGTTATTCGGATTCCTCGCCCTCAATATCTTTGCGCTCCCTGGAAATCTTGTCAAACAACTTATCCATATGTTCAACATATTGATTGGTATCATCAACAAAGAAGGTAAGTGTAGGTACCACCCTTGCCTGATGGCGTATTCTCGCCCCCAGTTTATACCTGATCTCCCCGGCGTGTGCGTTTACTTCTGCAACAGATAAAGTGGTATTGTTCGTATTCAGAAAGCTCAGGTACACTTTTGCTACGGCAAGGTCCGGCGATACCCTCACCTTCGTAATGGTAACCAGTGTATTGGGCAGATAGGATGCACCTTCACGTTGAAATATAGCTGCTAATTCCTCCTGCAGTACCCCTGCAAACTTCTGCTGACGTTTACTTTCCATAATTATCCT
>NZ_ABCM01000030.1 GCF_000170795.1 Pedobacter sp. BAL39 | reverse complement strand
TGCGGCACAAACCATTAATGTGTACTTTACTCATGCGAGAACCAGGATAGCTTCCGGTAATGCGTCTATCCTTGAACCACATAAATAAAATCCCATATAAGATGAAATCAATGATGAAAATAAACCTGACCGCTGTGGTGTTGTTTTGCTGCAGTCTGAGTCTTTCGGCAGCCGACATCAACATTAAAATCAGCAAACGCTACCTCAACTTTCCGATTTCGCAAAAAGAAGACCGTAAAGTGATGACCTTCTCTATCGGTGGAAAGGAAGAGCGGGTTTTTAAAATCCGGCTGGCTTCCGGTAAACCTGAATACTGGGTGTTTTCCGATATGACGGCATATCTTGGTAAGACCATTAAGCTGAGCTACGACGGAGATGCCGCGGGGCTTAGCAAGATCTATCAGGATGACAAGATCGCGGGGCAGGATTCGCTATACCGGGAATACAACCGTCCACAATTCCATTTTTCCACCCGACGTGGATGGATCAACGACCCCAACGGGCTGATTTTCTACGAGGGCGAATACCACCTTTTCTATCAGCATAATCCATACGAAAGAGAGTGGGAAAATATGTCATGGGGACACGCGGTAAGTAAGGACCTCATTCATTGGGAGGAACTTCCGGTAGCATTACACCCGGACAAATTAGGAACAATGTTTTCCGGTTCTGCCGTGATCGACTATGACAACACGTCCGGATTTGGTAAACCAGGAAAACCTGCGATGGTAGCTGCATACACTATAGACAATCCTGACCGGGAAATCCAGGGAATCGCTTACAGCCTGGACAAGGGGCGTAGCTGGACCAAGTACAGTAAAAATCCGGTCATTGATTCTAAGGAGAAATGGAACAGCAGAGATACCCGCGATCCCAAGGTCTTCTGGTACAAACCCGGCAAACATTGGGTGATGGTACTCAATGAGCGTGATGGTCATTCCATCTATACCTCAGCAAATCTGAAGGAATGGAAATACGAAAGTCATACCACAGGGTTCTGGGAATGCCCTGAGCTATTCGAGCTGCCGGTGGATGGCGACAAGAGCAATACCAAGTGGGTGATGTACGGTGCATCAAGTTCTTATATGATTGGATCCTTTGATGGAAAGATCTTTAAGCCAGAGAGTGGCAAACATCAGTTCACTACAGGGTCTATTTATGCCGCACAGACCTATACCAATATCCCTGAAGCCGACGGCAGACGTATACAGATTGGTTGGGGGCGGATACAGCAACCGGGAATGCCTTTCAATAACATGATGTTGTTGCCTACGGAACTCAGCCTTCGCACGACTAAAAATGGGCCGAGACTATTCAGTGTGCCTGTAAAAGAAAGCCAGCAGCTGTTTGAGCCTGCTGAGAAATGGACAAACCTGAGCTCAGCGGATGCCAACCAAAAACTGAAGGCTTTTTATGATGCAGATCTTATCCGTATTAAAACCACAATTAAGTTGTCGCACGCCACAGATGCAGGCTTTAATTTGTTCGCCCAGCGCATGATTGGATATGACATGAACAACAATACCATCAATGGGGTATTTTACTCACCGGAGGACATGACCAGCATGGAGCTCAGCGCAGACATCTATGTTGACCGTACTTCTATCGAGGTTTTCATTGATGGAGGTGTTTATTCCTATTCTATGGAGCGTAAGCCTGATCCTAACAATAAGGAAGGATTTCATTTCTGGGGCAATAATATTGAAGTTAAAAACCTGGAAATCTTCCGTGTAAAATCGATCTGGAGATAATCTCGTTTGATATAGGTTTTACAAAGCCCCAAAAGTTACGCTTTTGGGGCTTTGTACATTTAGGGAAAAATGCCCTTAATTGTTGTGCTGGTCGATCACCTCCAGCAGGCGGTTTAGGTCGGCCTCCGTATTGTAAAAATGAAAGGCGATACGAATGCCTCTGCCTCTTGCTAAACAAACAATATCTGCATCCAGCAACTGCTGGTAAGTATGCTCGCTGATGTTGATGTTAAAGATGGAGGAATGTTCTGCCCGTTTGGCTGTATTTTCGTCCAGCAGGCCGCGTTGGATAAAGGCTGCTTTGGCGAGGTCGGATAGCTTACGGATCTGATGTTCTATTGCGGTCATGCCGATCTTCTCCATGAAGAGGATCGACTGTTCAAGACTACCGAAAGCCAGCGTGTCCTGATGTCCAGGCTCAAAGTACAGTGACAAAAGTTGTTTGTCTTTCAGAAAGGGTTCTGTAGGGAGAGGCCTGCCGTAAGTATCCCGGTACAGGTAGTTTTTGACTTGATCCTTCATCAGGAAAAAGCCATTTCCGTAACCGGCAAGCATCCATTTATATCCGCTGGAGATCAATACATCAATACCTGATTGTGCGAAGTTGAAGTCTGTGGTGCCGCAGAACTGTGTGCCGTCGGCCACGATGAGGATCTCAGGATACAGGCGTTTGATCTCAGTGATCAAGGTTAGGTTGATTTTATTACCGCTGATATACTGTACGATACTAAATGCGAAGACCGTTGGCTTTAGCTCTCCGATTTTATCAAGAATGTAAGTCTCAGATTCATCTGCTGCAATGTATTCAGAATGGAACCCGCGACTCTGAACTGCATAATTTACAGAAGGATAGTCTTCTTCCAGCAAGAGAAAGCGGTGTTCGCTTGAAAGTCCCTCAAGAAAGATGTTAAAGCCGTAGGAGAAGTTTGGAACCAGAAAGGTGTTTTCAGGCTTGCTATGGAAGAAACGGGCAATGGATGCCCTTATTTTTTCTATTCGTTCTGCCTGAGGTATGCGAAAGGTGCTTCCATTGTCGAAGAAGTCCTGATCGTGCGCCCTGCGCCATTCCATTAGTGATGCGGATAGGATTCCGGAGCTTGCAGTATTGAGGTAAGTACGGTTGTTCAGCAGTGGAAAATGTTCTTCAAAGTTCATGCACAAATATAATTTATTTGAGACGCAAATGCCCCTTGCTTTTGTCTTCATTACCTAGTGATGCACAGCTGTTGCAACTATAAATTTGTATAGTTATTTTAATGAAAAATATAAAGAAATGAAAAGGGAGAAAAAACTAAAGCTAATGTTTTGGATTAGCACCGCCTTACTGGCATTATTTATTTTGCCAGGTATCTTTTTTGCTGGCTCGGAGATGGCACTTGAAGGTACAAAACACCTGGGCCTGCCGATGTGGTTCCATTGGGAGCTCAGTATCGGGAAATTTATCGGGGGACTGATCCTGGTACTGCCATTTATTCCCGCAAGGGTCAAGGAATGGGCTTATGTGGCTTTCGGAATTGATTTCATCTCTGCAACGATTGCATTAGTGGCAGTAGATGGTTTTGTGCCAATGTCGTTTTTTCCGATGATCACTTTTGTATTACTAATCATTTCTTATGTCACTTTTCACAAGCTTCGGGAGAAAGCTACAGTGTGAACAAATGAGTATATAAATAGAGAAGGCCCCAGTTTATCGCTGAAGCCTTCTTTATTTAGGTGAGCAATTCCTGCAGGTCGCGGTCTGCGGTGGGGATCTTTTTAAGGAAATCATCAAATCCGGTTCCTTCCTGTGAGCTGTACATGCCATAGGCGTCCAGGATATAGCCAATCTGTCCCTCTTTATCTTCTAGTAAATATAGTACTGAATTGTCTGCGGGGTCTGAATCGCCTTCAAAACGGTATGTTTTAATGATGCTAAGGTCTTGAGGGTTATAAATCTTATTTACACCGACGCCCTGCATCTTACCATGGTCAGTCATCTTGATTTCGTTGTCAAGACCTTTCAGCCTTAATTTCTCTAAGATCTGACTAAGTGTGTTCATTTCTGCTGGCTGTTCCATAATTCTTGTATTTGTTGAACTTATAACACATGGCTGATGTAAATGGTTTCATGGAAGTGTTCAATTAATTTCGCAGCGGCGTATGTAATTGCTGAGCCCTGAGCATCATGATAGCAAAAGCAAAATTATGGCAACCTTAAACGTTCCTCAAAATGGCCAGGCCATGAAGGGAAGATCCAGAACCAGAAAAGCAGCTCCATCAGTAGATTTAACCGCTATGGTAGATCTTGCCTTTCTCCTCATTACCTTTTTTATGCTCACCACTTCGCTGTCTAAGTACCAGGCAATGGAGATCGCAAAGCCAGTTGCAGATATACCCAGGGAGCCTGTTCCAGCGTCCCGCACACTTACTGTGATCCTTGGCAGGGACGACCACATTGCATGGTATCAGGGAGAGCCGGGAAAGGTAAATCCCGAGGTTACAGATTATAGGTCCTTTAGTAAGGTTTTAATGCAGAATAAGCGGGCAATTGCGAAAGTTCATGGAGATGCACAGGATAAGTTTATGGTGGTGGTGATCAAGCCTACGGCGGCCTCTAACTATAAAAATTTTGTAGATATGCTGGATGAGATGCGGATCGGAGATGTTAAATCCTACATGATTGACGATGAGGTGCTGTTGCCGGCGGAAGCGTCGTATATGAATGGGCAGAAGTTGTTGTAAAACAAAAAAAGGCATCCATTCCGGATGCCTTTTTTTGTTAAATATAGAAATGGGTACCTACAATGAAAAAGCAGATTTTACTTTATCAACGAAGTCCAGTTTTTCCCATGTAAATAATTCTACTGTTACCGTTTTCTCTTCACCATTTGGTGTCCTGAATGTTTTCTCAACAATTTGTGGCTGGCGGCCCATGTGTCCGTAAGCTGCAGTTTCGCTATAGATCGGGTTTCTCAGTTTAAGGCGTTGTTCAATGAAGTAAGGACGCATGTCAAACAATCCTTCCACAATCTTAGCAATCTCGCCATCTGTTTGATCTACCTTTGCAGTTCCATAAGTATTGATATAGATTCCCATGGGTTTTGCCACGCCGATGGCATAACTTACCTGTACCAGGATTTCTTCAGCAACACCTGCAGCAACAAGGTTTTTCGCAATGTGACGTGTTGCGTAAGCAGCACTTCTGTCTACTTTACTTGGATCTTTACCCGAGAAGGCACCACCACCGTGCGCGCCTTTGCCACCGTAAGTGTCAACGATGATCTTACGTCCTGTGAGACCAGTGTCCCCATGAGGTCCACCGATCACGAATTTTCCTGTAGGATTGATGTGGTATTCAATGGCATCATTGAACAGGTGTGCGTACTGCGGGTATTTTGCAATGATCCTTGGAACAAGGATGTCAATCAGGTCATTTTTGATTTTTGCCAGCATTGCTGATTCTTCGTCAAAATCATCGTGTTGTGTAGAGATGACGATGGCATCAATGCGTACCGGCTTATTGTTGTCGTCATATTCCAGGGTAACCTGTGATTTTGCATCCGGGCGGAGGTAAGTGATTTCTTTGTTTTCACGTCTCAGTTCGGCGAGTTCCTGAAGCAGTTTATGAGAAAGATCCAAAGCCAGGGGCATGTAGTCTTGAGTTTCATTGGTTGCATAACCGAACATCATTCCCTGGTCGCCAGCACCTTGTTCTTCCTTATTGCTTCTGTCCACGCCCTGATTGATGTCTTGTGACTGCTCATGAATGGCAGAAAGGATACCACATGAATTGGCTTCAAACATGTATTCACTTTTAGTGTAGCCAATTTTTTTGATCACATCACGTGCAATCTGCTGTACATCAAGATAAGTTTTTGATTTTACCTCTCCGGCAAGAATCACCTGGCCGGTAGTGACCAATGTTTCACAGGCTACTTTTGACTCTGCATCAAAGGCCAGGAAATTATCAATTAATGCGTCTGAAATCTGATCTGCAATTTTATCTGGATGACCTTCGGAAACAGATTCTGATGTAAATAAATATGACATCTTAAATAATTAATTTTTGAATAAACAATTACGTAAAATGGGAGGTGATCCTGAGAAAACAGGCAGTAAAATGAAGTGTAGAAACATTAGCACTTTTTTTTACGTGGTTGCAATCCCGCTATTTTTGACATAGCATCGCAAATCAGTCCACTTTAATGCTGCAAAATTACTATATATATTCATATAGTCAAAAAATATCAATTATTTTGTACTGTAATTAATCCAGCATTTTGTCAAAATCAAACATTCTATTTATCATCAATCCCATTTCAGGGGGTAAGGATAAGCTAAAGATCCCGGCACTGATCGATGCACATTTGGATCGTTCCAAGTTCAATGCCAACTATAGTTTCACGGAATATGTGGGGCACGCTTCGGAAATAGCCGAAGAAGCGGCCAGCAAGAACTTCGACATTATCGTTGCTGTTGGCGGGGATGGGACCATCAATGAGATTGCTTCAAAAGTGATGCAGCAGCACAAAATACTGGGCGTGCTCCCTTTTGGTTCGGGAAATGGTTTGTCCAGGTTCCTGAAAATCCCGATGAATACGGCAAAAGCGATCCGTGTGATCAACGACCTCAATGTGAGTGTGATCGATACTGCCACATTTAATCAGAAGTCTTTTTTTAATATGGCTGGAATGGGCTTTGATGCACACATCAGTGCTGTATTTGCAGGTAATAAGTCGCGCGGTCTTTCCGGTTATGTGAAACTAGGCATGAAGGAAATGCTGAATTATAAAGCTCAGGAGTACCGGATTGAGATTGATGGAAAGGAGTATCTGAGAACGGCCTTTGTGGTGAGCATTGCCAATTCTTCTCAATATGGGAACAATGCACATATTGCCCCCAAGGCCTCTATTACAGACGGTTTGCTGGATGTATGTATCATCAAGTCATTCCCATTATATAAAATTACCTTGCTCGCTTATCACATGTTGCGAGGTTCGACGGATCAGTCCAGTCTGGTGGAAATCATCAGGGGAAAGGACATCCGCATCAGCAGGGTGGCAGATGATGCCATACACATTGATGGAGAGCCGTACTTTATGGGTAAGGAAATAGAGGTTTCGATAGTTCCATTGTCATTAAACATCATTACTCCTGCATATGAAAGCTAAAAAGAAAATATTGAATGATTTTGGAGGGATCATGTATTCCACAGATCCAACGTTCAGTTATGAAGATGAAAACGACCATGCGGAAGCCACATTGCCCAATCAGCAACAGGACCTGCGCGTAACGCTTGACCGCAAAAACCGTGGTGGAAAAGCGGTGACCTTAATAACCGGATACCGTGGAAGCGATGAAGACCTTGAGGTGCTGGCAAAAATGTTGAAGTCTAAATGTGGTGTAGGAGGGGCAGCCAAGGATGCTGAGATTTTGATTCAGGGCGATTTCAGGGATAAGGTGATACTGATCCTTCAGAAGGAAGGTTATAAAGTAAAAAAATCAGGGGGTTAGTAAACCGTTTTACTGATTTTTAAGCACTTGATGTTCAGCTGTTTGTTGTTAGTGTATGGCCGACAATAAGTAAATTTTTTCCGGAAAAAGCCTGTTTTTTAGGTGGATATCTCTATAACTTTGTCTCACTAACTTATTTATTTATGAGCAAAGCTTTAACGCTTAAGCATGATTTGAGCCTGCTGAATCTGGATTCGGGACTGGCTAAATATCAGCTTAGTGTGCCGGAATTGGTAGAAGAGGCACTGAAAAACGGGGAAGGGACTTTAACCGATCATGGCGCACTGGCGATTGATACCGGTAAGTTTACCGGTCGGTCTCCAAAAGACCGGTTTATTGTTGACGATGAGGTGACCAAAGCGCAGGTCTGGTGGGGTGACATCAACATCAGGATCAGCGCCTCTCATTTTGATCGGCTCCTTGAGGGCACTACCCTTCGGCTTGGTCAACAACACTTTTATGTGCGCGATGTCTATGCATGTGCAGACCCCGATTACCAGACGACAATCCGTGTCATTACCGAAACTGCCTATCAGAATCTTTTTGCTGATCACCTGTTCCTTCGTTTTGAGGAGGAGGTAGTTGAAACCCCGGAGTGGACGATCATTGCCTGTCCTTCTTTTCTTGCAGATCCATTGACTGACGGGACCAGGCAAGGCAATTTCTCTGTCATTAACTTTTCCAGGAAAATGATCCTCATTGGTGGATCCGGTTATACCGGCGAGATCAAAAAGGGAATTTTCTCCGTGTTGAACTTCGTGCTCCCGGCATCACGCCATACATTGTCCATGCACTGTTCCGCTAACGTTGGCAGGGATGGAGATACGGCAATTTTCTTTGGACTCTCAGGGACAGGAAAAACCACGCTGTCGGCCGATCCTGAGCGCGGGCTTATAGGAGATGATGAGCACGGCTGGGGCAGGGACTCTATTTTTAACTTCGAGGGTGGCTGTTATGCGAAATGTATCGATCTGACAGAAGAAAAAGAGCCTCAGATTTTTAAAGCCATCAGGTTTGGTGCATTACTGGAGAATACAAATTACTTTTCTGGTTCACGCGAAGTGGATTTCTCTAATATTGAGAAAACTGAAAACACCAGGGTTGCCTATCCGATACACTATATAGATAATGCAATAGTGCCCTCCGTAGCAAATGTGCCAAAGAACATATTTTTTCTTACGGCCGATGCTTTTGGCGTTTTGCCACCCATTTCCAGGCTTAACCGCGGGCAGGCCATGTTTCATTTCATCTCGGGATATACGGCAAAGGTGGCAGGAACTGAGGCCGGGGTTACGGAACCACAGCTGACCTTCTCGGCTTGTTTTGGTAAAGCTTTCCTACCCCTGCATCCTGCGAAGTATGCGGAGCTGCTCGGGGAAAAAATGGATCAGCACCAGGTCAATGTATGGCTCGTCAATACTGGCTGGAGTGGTGGAAGCTTCGGCGTGGGGCAAAGGATGAAGCTTTCTTATACCCGTGCTATGATTGCTGCTGCGTTGAATGGAAGCCTGGAAAAAGCCGATTTTCGTGCAGATTCCATTTTTGGTTTGCAGATGCCTAATGTTTGTGCAGGTGTACCTGCCGAAATTCTTGATCCGAGAAACACCTGGGCCGATAAAAAATCTTATGACGACAAGGCAAATGAGCTTGCCGCTGCCTTTCTGGATAACTTTAAACAATTCGAATCCTGCTCCAGTGAGGAGATCAGATCGGCTTTTCCTAAAGTGGCTGAAAACGCATCCTAAAGCTTTTTTTTTGCCCAAAAATTTGCATATCAATTTTTTTTTGATTTTAATTGTGAAAGATTGTCTCAAACCGAGACAATCTTTTTTAATATGCACCGATGTGAAGACAGGGTAAGGGATTCAAAGGAAGGATAACGATTATTTAATTTGGAATTAAAATCAAAGTTATAAATTTGTTCTTGCAACAATTGTGTGTAATAATCGTTGTGTGTATTACTACTAATCTAAATTTTTAAAAAAAACAAAGTACTAAAAACTAAAAAACTAAAAAAAAATGGCAAACGCACCAAAACCAACAACAGTAAAAAAAGAGAGCTCATCTGCTTCAAATCTATTCGCTACATTAACTATTCCTATTTGTATCATCATCGGAATATGTATTTACAAATTCATTCTTGGTGATGCAAAAAACTTTATTGATGATAACGTTGAGAATTTACCGAAAGTTGGAAACTATGCAGGTATGGCTTACAAAGGCGGGCCAATTGTACCAGTTCTGATGGGTATGTTCCTGATGGTAATTGTATTCTCTATTGAGCGTATGATCGTTATTGGTAAAGCAACTGGTAAAGGAAGTTTAGATGCTTTCGTTAAAAAAATTCAGGCCTTATTAAACTCTAACAACATTGAAGGTGCTTTGGCAGAGTGTGATAAACAAGAAGGTTCTGTTGCAAACGTAATTAAATCAGGTTTGAAAAAATATCGCGAGATGGAAATTGAGCCAAACATGGATACAGATCAGAAATGTTTAGCTATCCAGAAAGATATCGAAGAGGCTACAACATTAGAAATGCCAATGCTTGAGCAGAACTTAACTGTAATTGCTACATTGGTATCTGTAGGTACATTGACAGGTCTATTGGGTACGGTAACAGGTATGATCAAGGCCTTCGGTGGTTTGGCTAACTCTGGTGCTCCGGATCAGGCTGCTTTGGCAACTGGTATCTCTGAGGCTTTGATTAACACAGCTACTGGTATTGGTACTTCAACTTTTGCGATCATCATGTACAACATCCTGACTTCAAAAATTGATAAATTAACTTACGCTATTGACGAAGCTGGTTTCAGCATCATCCAAACTTACGCTAGCACGCATAAATAAGAAATATTGTATTTTTTTTACCGGCTTTATGGAAAACCGGAAGAATTAACATCATATAGAAAAATACATCAATAATATTTTAAGTTATGGCAAAAGCAAAGGTTTCAAGAAAGAGCACATCGATAGATATGACCGCCATGTGCGACGTGTCTTTCCTTCTGCTGACTTTCTTTATTTTAACGGCAACGGCTCGTCAGCCCGATCCTTTGGATATAAGCACGCCTTCGTCGACTTATAAGATCAAGGTTCCGGATACGGACATCGCGATTTTATCAATCGGTAAAGGACAGGTGTTTTATGAAATCGTAGGGAAAGACATTAAAATGGCTACGCTCGATAAAATGGGCGAAAAGTACAGTGTGAAATTTACCCCGGAAGAACGCGAGCGTTTTGGAGTGTTAGGTGCTTTTGGTGTACCGATCCAAAATCTGAAGCAGTTCATCATGATGGACGGTGATCAACGTACAAAGTCTGGCCTGCAGACTGGTATCCCTGCCGATTCTACCAACAACCAGCTTGCGGAATGGATCATGCAGACACGTAACTCTACTGCAGAGTTGCATGCTACTCAAACACGTTTCAGCATCAAAGGTGATTCTAAAGAGGAATATCCTGCGGTGAAAAAAGTGATCGACATTCTTCAGAAGCAAAAAGTTAACAAATTTAGTTTAATTACATCCGCCGAGGGCGATGCGCAATAAGAATATAAGATGGCAGAATTAGATACCTCCAGCGGGGGTGGCAAAAAAGGCAAAAAGGTTCGTAGTAAAAAAGCCAATACCAAAGTAGATTTAACTGCGATGGTGGATCTGGCCTTCTTGCTGATTACCTTCTTCATGTTGACCACCTCGCTGTCGAAACCAATTGCAATGGACATTGCAAAGCCTGATAAAGACGATAACTCTGTAGAGCGTAATGAACTGCGTGCTTCGGAGACGATGACTATCCTTCTGGGTAAAAACAACAAAGTAGCCTGGTATATGGGGGAGGCTGGTAAAAGTGAGCCAAGCATCGAGTCATTCAGAGAGATCAGAAAGTCAATATTGGATAACAAAAAGAAAGTAGCTGACGCAACCGGAGGCAGGCAGATCATTATGGTCATTAAGCCTACTACAGGTGCGAACTACCAGAACTTCGTAGATATCATGGATGAGCTGGCAATTACAAAAATTTCCACTGCTCCTGCGATCGACGATGAGAACATTACTGATGCTGAAAAAGATTTCATGGTTAAGGCCGGAATTTTATAATAAATAATTGAATAATATTAAATAGTAAGCTATGTTAGGTTCCAAAATAGATTTATTGAAACGGGAATGGCTTGAGGTAGTATTTGCGAACAAGAACAAAAGCTATGGTGCTTATGAGCTTCGTAGAACAAGTGCTTCGAATACTACTAAGGCCTTATTAATCGCATCGACAATTTTTATCCTTGCGTTTATTACCCCAAAAGTTTTGAGTTTAATCAAAGGTAGTCTTCCCGAAGATGAAGTGGTTAAACAAGTAGAGGTTGTGGTTGCACCACCGCCGCCGGTGAACCCGGAAACTCCGCCGCCGCCACCGGTAGAGCCACCGCCACCGAAACAAGATCAGGTGAAGTTCCCTCCTCCGATTGTAAAACCGGATAATGAGGTTGTAGATAAAGAACCTGTTCAGATCGAAGATTTGAAAAAAGCTGACCCAGGTCAGAAAACCATTGCCGGTGATCCGGATGCTGATATTGTTATTGCCGGTCCTGTTGGAGATGGCCCTAAGCAAGCAGCAGTTGTAGAGGATACTAAGGTTTATGACTTCGTAAGTATCGAAACACAGCCAGGATTCCCTGGAGGTATGGAGAAATTCTATGCTTACCTTAAGAAAGCAGTGAGATATCCTGCTATGGCTCAGGAGAACAACATCCAAGGTAAAGTATTCCTTTCTTTCGTCGTAGAGAAAAATGGAGACTTAACCGACATCAAGGTAGAAAGAAAGCTTGGTGGTGGAACGGATGAAGAGGCGATCAGGGTGCTGAAAGCCAGTCCGAGATGGACTCCTGGTATCCAGAATGGTAAACCAGTACGTGTAAAATATAACATTCCAATCAGCTTTACACTATCAAATTAATAATGTTAAATTGGAAAACATTTTTGCAGAAATCGCCTCAACAGCGATTTCTGCTTATTTTAGGCCTGGTCATGTTTACATTTTATCTGGTGCTTGGCGTGTTGCTGATCATCGGGAATGATATTCTAAGGGAGTTTCCAAGCTGGGGCAGGTATACACTTGGCGCTTTGCTGATTGTCTATGCGGCTATACGGTTTGTACGTATCATCAATCCAGGTGAGGATTAAAAACGTAAATTCAGGTGTATGATTTCATCACCAATATAGAGGGAGCACCTCACGCTCAGGCCACTTCATCCGGCCCGATACGGCGAACATTTCACATAGAAAATTTAATCTGATGAAACATATAAGTTTAATATTGTTATTATTCATTCTGGTGTCCTGCAAGGGAAAAAAGAAAGATGCTGCTTCGGTAGAGGAGACGCGTACTTCGGGAACTGTAAAGATCCTGGTGGACGAATCCTTTTCGCGTGTCCTTTCAGATCAGATTGATGTTTTTAAAACTGATTATGGAAATGCAGAATTCAATGTCGTAGAGGGAAATGAAAATAAAATCCTTCCTACATTTCTGAATGACAGCATCCGTGTGATCATTATGTCGAGAATGCTGACAAAAAATGAGGATTCTGTCTACAGAAAGAGGAGTATTGCCCCAAAGACTTCCCGCTTTGCTATAGATGGAATTGCTTTAATTACCAATAGCAATAATATTGACAGCAATATTACCGTTGATGAGGTAATAGAGATCCTTAAAGGCACTTCAACAACTGGAAAGCAACTGGTTTTCGACAATGCATACTCGAGTACACTGCGCTATTTTAAGGATCTGGCAGGTATACAGCAACTTCCCTCCAAGGGAGTTTATACGCTGAACAGCAACAATGATGTGATTAAGTACATCGCCGATAAGAAAGAATTTATAGGAGTGGTAGGAGTGAACTGGTTGATAACAAGTGATGGAAGTATGGCAGCATATTTGCCAAAGGTAAAGATGATGGGGGTAAAGAATATCGCAGGGAAAAAGGGGGATGATGCTTTTTATACGGCCAGCCAGATCAATCTGATCAATGGTGTATATCCTTTTCTGAGAAATATTTATATCATCAATGCGGAAGGGCGTGATGGATTGGGCACAGGTTTTGCAAATTGGCTGGTAAGCCCTAGAGGACAGTTAATTGTCCTTAAATCGGGACTTGGGCCACACAAGATGATGCCAAGAGATTTTAATTTTAAGAATACAAACTAAATTATATATTTGAACCATGAAAATGACAAAGAAAGCAATAACCTTAGGTTTAGGTTTAGTAGTGATGGGTTCTGCCTCTTTTGCTCAGAGTTTGAGTGATGCAAAGAAGGCTTTAGATGCCGAACAGTACCAAAAAGCGACATCAATGCTTAAAGCATTGGTGAAATCACAAGAAAAAAAGGGCGAAAATTACTTTAATTTAGGTAATGTCTACCTTCAGACCGATTATATCGACTCAGCAAGAGCGGTTTTTCAACAAGGTGTGACTGCTGATCCTAAAAACTCTTTAAATTATATCGGTTTAGGAGAGGCTGATTTGTTGTCAAACAATGCCGCATCTGCAAAGACCAACTTTGATAAAGCTGTTGAAGTATCTTCCAAAAAAGATTACATTCCTCAATTATACATTGGTAAAGCCTATTTGCTAGGTGATAAGCCTGATTTTGCTGCAGCATTGCCTTATCTACAGAAAGCGGATGAGCTGGATGCAAATGATAAGGATGCAGAAACTTTCCTTGCTATGGGCGACTATAATGCTTTACAAAGAAAGAATTCTGAAGCTTTGCAAAACTACATGAGGGCATTGAACATCGATGGTACGTTGTTGAGAGCAAAAGTACAGATCGGTAAAATGTATAAGGAATCGAGAGCTTTTCCTGAGTCTGAAGGTCAGTTGAATGAAGTAATTGCTGCTGATGCAAACTATGGTCCTGCTTACAGGGAGATTGCTGAGCTGTATATGCAATGGGCAAACTTTGAGCCGGCGAACTTTGAGGCGAAAGCTGCTCAGGCACTAACTAACTACAAAAAATATCTGGATTTAACAGATAAGTCTTACGAATCAAGATTGCGTTATGCGCAGTTCCTTTTCTATGCAAAGGATTTCAAAACATTAGAGCAGGAAACAGCTGCATTGGCAACAATGAGTCCTAATGATCCTAAAAACCTTGTAGTTTCCAGATTACGTGGTTACTCCGCTTTTGAGAACAAGAATTTCCCTCAGAGTCTGGAGTACATGAATGACTTCTTTGCTAAAGTAAAAGATACGACCCGGATTGTAGGTTCTGATTACCTTTACCTGGGTAGGGCACAACTGGCTTCAGGAAACGATAGCCTTGCGTTGATCAATATCACTAAAGCAGTTATCAAAGATTCTACTAACGTAGATGCACTTGCTGAAGTTGCAAAAGCTTATTTTGATGCCAAGAAGTATGATAAATCAGCTAAGGTATACGAAACAGTAATTGCTGCCGATACTTCTGCTAAAGGCGTATTGTACAGTTATTTCTACAATGGACTTGCCAATTATTTTGACTATGCAGCGAAGATCAACGCACAACAGAAACCTTCTAAAGACCTGTTGGCTAAAGCGGACGCTTCAATTGCTAAAGTAGCAAAACTTGCTCCTGAGACTACTGATGCCTACCTTTACCGCGCAAGGATCAATAGTTTAATTGACGACGAAACTGCTCCTAAAGGATTAATGGTACCTTTTTATGAGGAGTTCATTAAAAAAGTTACTGTAGATAAACCTGAGCTTGCGGCAGCTAATGCCAAGAAACTTGCAGAAGCTTACGATAACCTTGGTGCATTCTATGCAACATCAGATAAAGCCAAAGCTTTGGATTACCTGAACAAAAGTATAGCTGCTAACCCTGCAGGTACTTTTGCTCCAGCAAAAATTAAAGAAATAAGCGGGCCAGCCCCAAAAGCTCCGGTTAAGAAAAAATAATACCATCAAATAAATGAAAAGGCAGGGTTGTGATCCTGCCTTTTTTGTTTTATTTTTGTCCAAAATTATATTCCATGGAAACCCAAAGCGTACCTGTCGATTTTCTACCTATTATTTTTCAAGTTATTGTTGCCCTGGGCTTCGTTGTAGTTACTTTAGTGGCAACACATTTTTTAGGTCCCACGCGCAAGACTGCCGACAAATTATCGACTTTTGAAGCTGGGGTTAAAGTGGTCGGTAATGCTCGTCAGCCTTTCTCAGTAAAATACTTCCTGGTAGCCATTCTGTTTGTGCTGTTTGATGTGGAGGTGATCTTCATGTACCCTTGGGCTGTCAACTTCAGAGAGCTTGGGATGACGGGGATGATTGAGATGTTTGTCTTCATGGCAACACTACTGCTTGGCTTCATCTATATCCTCAAAAAGAAAGCGCTGGATTGGAATTAAAACCTATTTAGATTGTTTCTAAATCTGTATGCTTTAAGTCTTTTCCTACCAAATATTGTAAATTTGCGGTTCATTCTTTGTAGGGATGAGCCTTTTTTCGTTTTGTATCATGAGTGACATCAATATAGTAGACGCGCCCCCGGGCATAGAAGGATCTGGTTTTTTTGCCACCTCTTTAGACAAAGTTATCGGCCTGGCACGCTCTCATTCATTATGGCCTTTGCCATTCGCTACTTCATGTTGTGGTATTGAGTTTATGGCCACTATGGGTTCCCATTATGACTTTGGTCGTTTCGGTTCCGAACGTTTGAGTTTTTCACCCCGTCAGGCAGATTTGCTGATGGTGATGGGAACCATCGCCAAGAAGATGAGTCCGGTACTGAAGCAGGTATATCTGCAGATGGCCGAGCCACGTTGGGTAATTGCTGTCGGCGCATGTGCCTCGAGCGGCGGGATCTTCGACACGTATTCGGTGCTGCAAGGTATTGATGAGATCATCCCTGTTGACGTGTACGTTCCCGGATGTCCACCACGACCGGAAGCGATTCTGGATGGATTTGGTAAAATCCAGGAGCTTGTGAGAAACGAATCTGGCAGAAGAAGAAATTCTGATCAATATAAAGAAATGTTGGCTTCATACGGAATATTATAATGGCGGAAGTAACGAACCAGGAACTTGTACAGGCACTTACCGAAAAGTTTGGCGGTCAGATTATTGGGGTAAATGAACCTTATGGTTTACTCACCTTTGAAACTCACAAAGACAGTATCATCAATGTGCTGACTTTTTTAAAGGAGAATAGCATTGCAAACTTCAATTTTCTTACAGATATCACAGCGGTACACTACCCGGAAAAAAAACATGGCATTGCGGTGGTTTATCACCTGCACAGCATGGTAAAACGGATTAGGGTTCGTGTGAAGGTATTTATTGATGAGAATCATCCTACCATTCCTACGGCAACAACCCTTTGGAATGCCGCAAACTGGATGGAACGTGAAACCTACGACTTTTTTGGGGTCCGTTTTGAAGGGCATCCTGACCTGCGCAGGATTTTAAATATGGATGAGCTTGGCGTTCATCCTATGCTGAAACAATACCCGCTGGAAGATCCAAACCGGGTAGATAAAAAAGACGAATACTTTGGTAGATAAGCATATGAATCACAATCAACCGGTATATACAGACAATGATCCGCAGGATGAGTTGGTTACACTTAACCTGGGTCCGACACACCCTGCAACGCATGGTGTTTTTCAGAATGTGATCCAGCTGGATGGTGAGCGTATCGTAAGTGGTGTTTCTACCATTGGCTATATCCACCGTGCTTTTGAGAAAATTGCTGAGCACAGGCCATTTTACCAGATCACGCCTTTAACAGACAGGTTGAACTACTGCTCCTCGCCGATCAATAATATGGGCTGGCACATGACGGTAGAGAAACTGTTGAACATACAGCTTCCAAAACGTGTTGATTACCTCCGCGTGATCATAATGGAGCTATCGCGTATTGCAGATCACATTATTTGCAACACCATCATTGCACAGGATACAGGTGCTACAACCACCTTCCTGTACCTGTTCCAGTTCAGGGAGCACATCTATGAAATCTTCGAGGAGGTTTGTGGGGCGCGGCTGACAACGAACATTGGTCGTATCGGGGGCTTTGAACGTAACTTCAACGAAATTGCCTTCACCAAGATCAATAAATTTTTAAAAGAGTTCCCGGTTGCACTAAGAGAGTTTGAGAGCTTACTAAACCGTAACCGGATTTTTATAGACCGTACTGCCGGCGTTGCTGCCGTGAGTGCCGAACAAGCACTTGATTACGGATGGACCGGACCATTACTGCGTTCTGCAGGCGTAGATTATGACGTGCGTGTCAGCGATCCATATGCTTCTTATCAGGATTTCGATTTTGAAGTCCCTGTGGGAACCAGCGGCGACATTTACGACCGTTACCTCGTACGTAATGAAGAAATGTGGCAGAGCCTGCGTCTGATCGAACAGGGCCTGGAAAAACTGAAACAGGAGCCCTCAGATATTTTTCATGCCGACGTGCCAGAGTTTTATCTGCCGGCTAAGGAAGAGGTTTATAATAACATGGAAGCGCTGATCTACCACTTTAAAATTGTAATGGGGGAGATTGATGCACCGAAGGCGGAAGTTTATCACTCTGTAGAGGGTGGCAACGGAGAGCTTGGGTTTTACCTGATCAACGATGGGGGGAGAACGCCTTACCGTTTGCACTTCAGAAGGCCTAGCTTCATAAATTATCAAATGTTTGCGCCCATGAGTAAAGGCATGTTATTGTCGGATGCCATTATTAACATGAGTAGTATGAATATTATTGCTGGAGAATTAGATGCTTAAAGTAGAAGAACAACAACCCGTTGCGTTTTCAGCAGCTTTATTGGAAAAGTGTGCCGAGATCGTGAGCCGTTATCCTGAGGGTAAACACAAATCCGCCCTGCTGCCGATTCTGCATGAAGTGCAGGCTGAGCTGGGCTGGCTGAGTGCCAACGCTATGGATAAAGTAGCAGAGTACCTGAACATACAGCCTATTGAGGTTTATGAGGTGGCTTCGTTTTATACGATGTACTTCTTAAAACCACAAGGTAAGTATATGCTGGAGATCTGTCGAACGGGACCTTGCTGTCTGGTGGGTGCAGAAAAACTGATGGACCACCTGGAGCAGACTTTAGGCGTGAAAGAGGGAGAAGTGACTCCCGATGGTTTGTTCAGCTGGAGAGGTGTGGAATGCCTGGCAGCATGTGGCTATGGCCCTGTACTGCAGATTGGCCCTGAATATACTTTCTACGAGAACCTGGATAAACAGAAGCTGGACGATTTGATACAAGACTTACGCAAGAAATAATGGCTCGTAAACTATTATTAGAACATATAAACGTACCTGGCATCAACACACTTGATGTCTATCGCCAAAAGGGCGGGTACCGTGCTGTAGAAAAAGCTTTGAAAACACTTACTCCCGATGAAGTGGTGGAAGAAGTGAAGAAATCAGGACTTCGCGGACGCGGAGGTGCCGGATTCCCTACGGGAATGAAATGGAGTTTTCTGGCAAAACCTGAAGGAGTTCCACGTTACCTGGTGTGCAATGCCGATGAGTCGGAACCTGGAACATTCAAAGACAGGTATCTGATGACGCATATTCCGCATGCGCTGATCGAAGGTATGATTGTCTCCAGTTTTGCACTTGGTGCAAATACCTCTTACATCTATGTTAGGGGAGAGATGATGCCACAGATCAGGATTCTGGAACGGGCGATTGCAGAGGCAAAACAGGCCGGATTTTTAGGTAAAAATATTTTGGGTACAGGTTATGACCTGGAGCTGTATGTTCAGCCGGGTGGTGGTGCTTATATCTGCGGTGAAGAAACCGCTTTATTAGAGTCGCTGGAAGGCAAACGTGGTAATCCAAGGATTAAACCTCCCTTTCCTGCGATTGCGGGACTTTACGGCTGTCCTACGGTAGTGAATAACGTAGAATCCATTGCGGCGACAGTTCCGATCATCAACGATGGCGGAGAGGAGTATGCAAAAATTGGTATCGGTCGCAGTACTGGCACAAAGCTGATTTCAGCTTCAGGGAACCTGGTACGTCCAGGTGTATATGAAATTGAACTGGGGCTTCCTGTTGAGGAGTTTATCTACTCCGATGAATATTGCGGTGGTATTGCCAATGGAAAAAGATTAAAGGCTACAGTTGCCGGGGGCTCTTCTGTTCCTGTGCTTCCGGCTAACTTAACCTTAAAACTGGCCAATGGTGACCCGCGTTTGATGAGTTATGAATCATTATCTGAAGGTGGTTTTGCTACGGGTACAATGATGGGATCCGGTGGATTTATTGCCTTTGATGAAGATCAGTGTATTGTAAGAAATACCTGGAATTTTGCGCGTTTCTACCACCATGAAAGCTGTGGGCAGTGTTCCCCTTGTCGTGAGGGTACTGGATGGATGGAAAAGGTACTGCACCGTATTGAGTACGGTCATGGCAAAATGAGCGACATTGATCTTCTGGTAGACGTTTCGAAGAACATCGAAGGAAATACCATTTGTCCTTTGGGAGATGCTGCAGCATGGCCTGTAGCGAGTGCCATCAGACATTTCAGGGATGAATTTGAATGGCATGTCAAGGAACCTGTGAAAAGCCTTGATACCAATTATGGACTGGCAAATTACGCTGAGCCAATCGCCAAAGCAGCAATTACAGAATGATCATACAACATCTTTAACAATGAGTGATAAAGTTAAGGTAACCATAGACGGAATAACAGTAGAGGTAGCACCGGGTACAACCATCCTGAACGCTGCGAGACAGATTGGCGGAGATATTGTTCCTCCTGCAATGTGCTACTATTCCAAATTAGAAGGCAGTGGCGGTAAATGCCGTACCTGTATCGTTAAGGTCAGCAAAGGCTCTGAGAAAGACCCGCGCCCGATGCCCAAATTAGTTGCTTCGTGCCGTACGACAGTAATGGACGGAATGGAAGTGATGAACATTACCTCCCCGGAAGTAATTGAGGCAAGAAGTGGTGTTGTAGAGATGCTGCTGATCAACCACCCGCTTGACTGTCCGGTATGTGACCAGGCTGGGGAATGCGATCTGCAGAACCTGGGTTACGAACATGGTTTGCAAAAAACAAGATACGAATTTGAGCGACGCACTTTCGAGCGTATAGACATCGGAGATAAGATCCAGTTGCACATGAACAGGTGTATCCTTTGTTACCGCTGTGTATTTACAGCCGATCAGATTACGAATAAAAGGGTTCACGGTATCCTTAACCGTGGCGATCATTCAGAGATTTCTACCTATATCCAAACGGCTGTAGATAATGATTTTTCTGGTAATGTGATTGATGTATGTCCTGTAGGTGCATTGACGGACAAAACGTTCCGTTTCAAAAACCGCGTTTGGTTTACTAAGCCAATTGATGCACACAGAGATTGTCCTACCTGCAGTGGCAAGGTCACACTATGGTATAAAGGGGAAGATGTATTGCGCGTTACTGCACGTAAGGATGTATATGGTGAGGTGGAAGAATTTATATGCAATACCTGTCGTTTCGATAAAAAGAAAACTGCCGACTGGGTAATTGAGCATCCTACTCACATCAGTGATACCTCGGTAATTGCATCCAACCACTATGAAACATTGAAACCGCTTCCAGTGATTCAAAACAATGAAAAACTGAAAGAGGCAAACAGGATTGAACTAGAAAAAACCGCCAAATTCTAATGGATATAGCTTTTGTAATTGAAAAATTTGTACTGGTAGCGATCATTTTCGGTATAAGCCTGCTGATTGCTATGTATTCCACCTATGCAGAAAGAAAGGTGGCGGCATTCCTGCAGGATCGTTTGGGTCCTGACAGAGCTGGCCCTTTCGGGATACTTCAGCCATTAGCAGATGGGGTAAAAATGTTTATGAAGGAAGAAATTGTTCCTTCAAATTCCAATAAATGGTTGTTTATGGTAGGTCCTGGACTGGCTATGCTGACAGCCTGTATTGGTACTGCTGTAATTCCATGGGGCCCAGATATGACGATAGGCGACCGTGTGATCCCTTTACAGGTTACGGATATTAACGTAGGTGTATTGTACATCTTCGGTGTCGTTTCTCTGGGTGTATATGGTGTGATGATTGGTGGCTGGGCTTCCAACAATAAATATTCGTTGCTGAGTGCAATTCGTGCAGCTTCACAGAATATTAGTTACGAGATTGCAATGGGCTTGTCTATCATTGCCTTGTTATTGGTTACCAATACGATGAGCATTGGCGAAATCGTAGCCAATCAGCATGGCTGGCATTGGAACGTGCTTTATCAGCCGGTAGGTTTCATCCTGTTTATGATCTGTTCTTTTGCAGAAACGAACAGGGCGCCATTCGATTTACCTGAATGTGAGACGGAACTGATCGGTGGTTACCACACAGAATATTCTTCCATGAAGCTAGGTTTTTACTTGTTTGCCGAATACATCAATATGTTTGTTTCTTCGGCAGTAATGGCCAGCTTGTATTTTGGAGGATATAACTACCCTGGAATGGACTGGGTATTGGTACAGGCAGGTCCTGTAATAGCACCATTAATAGGTACAGCAGTATTCTTCGCGAAAATCTTTGCGTTCATCTTCTTCTTCATGTGGGTGCGCTGGACAATCCCGCGTTTCCGTTATGATCAGCTGATGCACCTGGGATGGAAAGGGCTGATCCCGCTGGCTATTGCCAATGTGGTCATCACAAGTATTGTCATTGCTATAATTGAAAAATTTTAACTGTCCGCCCTGCGGAAATATAATAAGGAGGTTTAATGGAACCATTAACCAGTAAAAAGAAAGTCTTAGAACAAAAGCCACTTACTTTGTCGGAGCGCATGTATTTGCCTGCGATCGCTAAGGGCTTGACGATTACCTTTAGTCACCTTTTCAAAAAGGAGGCTACGATCAGGTATCCCGAGGTACAGAGAGAGTTCTCCACCAACTTCAGGGGAATGCACTCGCTGAAAAGAGATGAGGATGGAAGAGAGCGTTGCACCGCCTGCGGACTGTGTGCTTTATCCTGTCCTGCAGAGGCGATCACCATGATTGCTGCGGAGCGTAAGCCGGAAGAGAAACAGCTCTATCGTGAAGAGAAATATGCTTCGGTATATGAGATCAACATGTTGCGTTGTATTTTCTGCGGACTTTGTGAAGAGGCCTGTCCAAAAGAAGCGATTTATCTTGATGGGCCTATTGTTCCGGCAGACTATCTGCGCAAGGATTTCATCTACGGAAAAGATAAACTGGTAGAACAACCTTTAAATAACAAATCATAGCTTACATAACCTCAGGGTTATTTACATAAACAGTTTTAATCATAAATAATGGGTACATCGGTATTCTATTTTGTAGCAACATTGACGGTCATCTTTTCACTGATGGTGGTTTTTGCAAAAAACCCAGTACATAGTGTGCTTTACTTAATTGTTACTTTCTTCACATTAACCGTTCATTACATCCTGCTGAACGCTCAGTTTCTGGCAGTCGTGAATTTCATCGTATACATGGGTGCAATTATGGTCTTGTTCCTTTTTGTGCTGATGTTGCTGAACCTCAATAAGGACAATGAACCACTTAAATCGACCCTGGTTAAGGTGGTTGGTGTGGTAGCCGGCTGCTGTCTGGTCGTCACGATCGTAGGGTCGCTGAAAGCTACGGCCATTTCGGATCCTGTGGTCCTCAGAAACCCTAATCTTGGCTTAGTGAAGAACCTCGGGAAGGAACTTTTTGGTCCTTACATGTTGCCTTTTGAGCTGTCATCAATTCTGTTGCTTACGGCAATGGTTGGTGCGGTATTGTTAACTAAAAAAGAGAAAGTATAGTGGAGAACATTACTCAGGGATTAGCAGGAGTGCCTTTGAACCATTACATATGGTTGAGCGCGATCATTTTTACCATTGGCGTGATCGGGGTTTTAACCCGCAGAAATGCCATCGTTATCTTTATGTCTGTGGAGCTGATGCTGAATGCAGTGAACCTTTTGCTAACCGCATTTTCAGTTCACAGCAATGATCCTTCAGGGCAGATATTTGTATTTTTCATTATGGTGCTTGCAGCCGCCGAGGTTGCCGTCGGGCTTAGTATTATTGTCATGGTTTACAGAAATACACAGTCTACAGATATAAATGTATTGAATCGCCTTAAGTGGTAATATTAGAATAATTAACAACATGATAAATTTAGTTTGGCTGGTTCCTCTAATTCCTTTACTTGGCTTTGTAATCAATGGTCTTGGAAGAAATACACTTTCAAAGGGCCTGATTGGTTTCATTGGGAGCAGCGTAATATTCCTTTCCTTTGCCATTAGTCTGGGTATCTTTTTTCAACTGGGTGCAGACCCGGTAAAGTCTCATGAAATTTTTCTGTTCGACTGGATCAGTGCGGGGACATTAAACATTCCGCTGTCCTTTCTGGTAGATCCTTTAAGCGCGATCATGCTGCTGATCATCACCGGCGTTGGCTTTCTGATTCATATTTATTCTATTGGTTACATGCACGGCGACGAGGCTTTCGGTAAGTTTTTCAGTTATCTGAATTTGTTTATCTTCTTCATGCTGCTGCTCGTACTGGGTTCCAACTATATTGTAATGTTTATTGGATGGGAGGGCGTAGGTTTATGTTCTTACTTATTGATTGGCTTCTGGTATACCAACAGCAGTTACGCTTCGGCCGCTAAGAAAGCTTTCGTAATGAACCGGATTGGTGACCTTGGCTTTCTGATGGGTGTATTCTTCATCTTCACTACTTTCGGAAGTGTAGAGTTCTCTAAAATATTTCCGCAGGCTGCAAATATGCTGCCCGGTAACAGCACCATTGCACTGATAGCATTATTGCTGTTTATTGGTGCTTGTGGTAAGTCTGCACAACTTCCTTTGTTTACCTGGCTACCAGACGCGATGGCTGGACCGACGCCTGTTTCGGCGTTGATCCATGCGGCAACGATGGTAACCGCGGGGATCTATATGATCTCAAGATCTAACCTGATTTTTGATCTTGCACCAATGATTCAGCACATCATTGCAATTGTGGGACTGGCAACCGCCATCGTAGCGGCGATCATTGCCATTACACAGACAGACATTAAAAAAGTACTGGCTTATTCCACCGTATCGCAACTGGGATATATGTTCCTGGGTCTTGGGGTTGGTGCTTATAACGGTGCTTTCTTTCATGTGATCACCCATGCTTTTTTTAAAGCGTTGTTGTTCCTTTGTGCGGGATCTGTGATTCATGCTTTACATCATGAGCAGGATATGCGTCATATGGGGGGATTACGTAAAAAGCTACCAGTTACTTTTATTACAATGCTGATTGGTACTATTGCAATTGCAGGACTTCCACCATTCTCCGGTTTCTTCTCAAAGGATGAAATCCTGGCGCATGTTTATTTGCACGATAAGGTGATGTGGGGAATTGCTGTATTTGGTGCTTTCCTGACGGCGTTTTACATGTTCCGTATGTTGTTCCTTACTTTTTCCGGGAAGTACCGTGGAACACATCATGCTGAAGAAAAAATTCATGAGTCTCCAGCTTCGATGACTACGCCATTGATCATATTGGCAGTACTTTCTGCTATTGGCGGTATCATTGGAATTCCGGAAGCGCTGGGTGGAAGCCATTGGCTTTCACATTGGCTTGCTCCGGTGATTAAACATGTTGGCGAGTCTCCGGACCACGCTACAGAATATGCATTGATGGCCGTATCTGTTGCAGGGGTGTTGGTGTCGATTGTGATTGCTTATGTTAAGTATGTAAAACAACAGCATGTTCCTGTACCTGATGAGGCAAAAAGATCGCCATTGGCCAGTCTTTCCTACAACAAGTTCTATTTCGATGAGATTTACGACTTTCTGTTCAGAAAACCTCTGGATGCACTGTCGGCCTTCTTCTATAAAATTGTAGACAACAAGATCATCGATGGAGTTATAAATGGCTTTGGCTGGACTACCTCTGAGGCTAGTAAAGGCCTTCGGTTACTTCAATCCGGAAATGTTGGTTTTTATATTTTTATGATGGTGATTGGAATCATCTCCCTGTTATTGTATACTTATTTATCTCTGTAAAAGATCGTTCAACAAAGCATAATGGAACAACTTTTAATACTTCTAATATTTTTACCACTGGTTGGCGCACTGGTTACTGCCTTTACAGGTAATGCCGCAAAACATGTCGCCCTGTTTTTTTCGGTGGTTACCTTCGCCATTACTCTGGTTGCCGTTTCGGGTTTCAGGCCTGACGCGAGTACGCAGTTTGAGGTCAACTTTCCATGGATACAGGACCTGGGCATTCATTTCCATGCCGGCATTGATGGAATTAGCATGATTACCGTATTGCTGACAACGGTTCTGATGCCATTGATTATTCTTTCTAGTTATCAGCATGAATATAAAAGTAATCAGGCTTTCTATGCCCTGATTCTTTTCATGCAATTCGGACTGTTATTGGTTTTTACGTCTCTGGATGCCTTTCTGTTCTATATTGGATGGGAGGCTGCATTGATTCCGATTTACTTCATCTGTGCGATATGGGGCGGTAAAGACCGCATTCGTGTTAACATGAAGTTTTTCGTGTATACGATTGCCGGCTCTCTTTTTATGCTGTTGGGGATCATTTACCTTTACCTTCAAAATCCGGCAAACAATTTTGAGTTGCAGGCATTTTATAACCTGAACCTGGATGCTGTTCAGCAGAGCTGGTTATTCTGGTCTTTCTTTGTTGCATTTGCGATCAAGATGCCTGTTTTTCCTTTTCATACCTGGCAACCGGATACATATACCGAGGCCCCAGCGCCTGGTACCATGCTGTTGTCCGGAATCATGTTAAAGATGGGTATTTACGGTGTCATCCGCTGGTTGTTGCCGATTGCTCCTGAAGGAGTTCAGCAATGGGGGCACTTTGTCATTATTTTATCAATCATCGGCATCTTGTATGCTTCATTGATCGCTTTCACACAAAAGGATGCGAAAAGATTGGTTGCCTATTCTTCCATCGCCCACGTTGGTTTGATTTCCGCAGGTATCTTTGCATTAAATACGCAGGGGATGCAGGGGGCAATGATCCAGATGCTGAGCCATGGTGTCAATGTTGTGGGTTTATTCTTCGTGCTGGACATCATCTTCAGCAGGATGAAAACCAACAAAATTGCTGAGCTTGGTGGTATTGCCAAACAGGCGCCACAACTGGCGATTGTATTCCTGATCATTGTATTGGGTACAGTTGCTCTGCCTGGAACCAATGGTTTCATTGGGGAGTTCATGTTGCTGATGGGAGTCTATCAGTATCAGGCATGGGCTGGCGCAGTTGCCGGACTGACCATTATCTTCGGTGCAGTATATATGTTCCGGATGTATCAGGATGTGATGCTGGGTAAAACCAATGACCTCACTATAAATTTTACGGACATCAAAGGATCAGAGAAAGTAGTATTATACATTATTTGTGCCTTGATTATTGTATTGGGAGTCTATCCTAAGCTAGTCCTTCACCTTTCTGAGGCGGCTGTACAACAATTAATAGATCAGGTTACACATAAATTAACATCGGTAAACTAAGCAAATGAATATCATCATAACAATTACTGTTACAGCTTTAGTGGTGCTTTACGCAGGTTTGTTTAAAGCAAAAAAAGCATTATTACCCCTTACCTTGATCGGGTTGCTTACTTCGCTGGCCTTTGTTGCAACTTCCTGGAATACAGACCAGACTTATTACGGGATGATGCAGATGGACAACTTCGCACTTGCATTTGCTGGAATTACCATTCTGGGGACCTTATTTATCTTTCTGCTGACGCAAAATTACTTCGCAACGAATAGCGAAAATATTGCTGAATACTTCACCTTGCTCCTTTTCTCTTTGTCGGGGATTGTGATCATGGTATCGTATAAAAACATGTCTATGTTGTTCATCGGCGTGGAAATCATGTCTGTGGCCCTATATATACTCGCCGGTATCCGGAAGGGGAACTTCGCATCAAATGAAGCCGCCTTGAAATATTTTCTGATGGGCGCTTTCTCTACCGGCTTTTTGCTGTTCGGTATTACGTTGATATATGGTGCTACGGGATCTTTTGATCTCGATGTGATCAATCAATACCTGGTGAGCAATTACAAGTCAATTTCGCCGATGTTTTATCCAGGGGTCATCCTGTTGATGGTTGGACTTTGCTTTAAAATTGGTGCGGCTCCTTTCCACTTTTGGACACCTGATGTCTATGAAGGCGCGCCATCACTGGTTACGGCATTCATGTCGACTGTAGTGAAGACTGCGGGTTTCGCTGCCTTTATCCGCCTGTTTGCAGGTACTTTTGCACCGCTGCATGACTTCTGGCTGCCGCCACTGATGGGTATTGTCTGTCTGACGCTGTTAATTGGTAACGTTACGGCTTTATTCCAGAAAAACTTCAAGCGTATGCTTGCATATTCGAGTATTTCCCACGCAGGATACCTGCTGTTCTCCCTAGTCTCATTGACCGCAAATTCAGCCAACAACGTCCTGGTGTATGCTGCTGCCTATACTTTTGCCAGCATCATTGCCTTTGGTGTGTTGATCCTTGTAAAACAGAAAACAGGAAGTGACAGCTTTGACAGCTTTAACGGACTTGGCAAGCGTAATCCTTTTGCAGCCTTTGTTTTAACCGTGGCTATGCTTTCATTGGCGGGAATCCCCCTTACTGCGGGGTTTATGGGTAAATACCTGATGTTCCTGAATGTAATGCAGGACTACCAGATTTATCTCGTTGCTTTTGCAATTCTGAACGCGCTAGTCGGCTTCTATTATTACCTGAAGGTGATTGTGGCCATGTACTTCAAAGAAGGTGCTGATGTAGTGTTGGAAACTCCTGTACAGTACAAGATTGTGCTGTTATTGTCTTTAGTGATTACGCTATTTTTGGGAATTTACCCTTCAGTAATTTTAAATTTGATATAGCCGATTCTCTAGATAATTATATGTAGTTTTACGAATAATTGAACTATGCAGGATTTCTGGAACTCATTACAGCATTTCGTTGAACCCGAAAAGCTCCTTAGAGAAGGGGGCTTTTATGTGGTGATGTTCGTGATCTTTGCAGAAACAGGTCTATTTTTCGGATTTTTTCTCCCTGGCGATTACCTTCTTTTTCTTGCGGGAATGTTTGTTGCTACCGGAAAATTGGACACCAATCTTTACGTTTTAATTCTTGGCCTTGTCCTAGCTGCTGTAATGGGCAATTTTGTGGGGTACTGGTTTGGCCGAAAGACAGGACCCGTACTGTACCATAGAAAGGACTCTTTTTTCTTTAAGAAGCGTTATTTAAAGGCTGCTGAAGATTATTACACGAAACAGGGGGCCTTTGCGCTGATTATGGGACGTTTTGTTCCAATCGTAAGAACTTTTGCACCGATTTTTGCTGGGGTAGTTAAGCTGGACTTTAAAAAGTTCGCATTATATAACATTACGGGTGCAATTATTTGGATTGCTTCCTTAACTTTGCTGGGTTATTTCCTTGGCAGGAGATTTGAACAAGAAATTAACGACTATTTATTATATATAATTATAGGTTTCATTGTAATTACCACCATTCCACTTGTTTACACCTTCGTAAAGAAAAAAGTGGTGAAGGAAAGCACTGAGGACCTACCAAACACTGATCAATAAAAATGACTAAAGACCCGACTCATCCGTGGCACTCTGTTTCTCCTGGCGAAAACCTGCCAGAATTTGTAAATGCAATTATTGAAATTCCTAAAGGATCTAAAGCGAAGTATGAAATCGACAAAGATTCCCATCTGATTAAATTGGACAGGGTTCTTTTTTCTTCCGTGATGTATCCTGCAAATTATGGCTTCATCCCGCAAACGTATTGTGACGATAATGATCCATTGGATATCCTGGTGTTGTGTTCTGTGGATGTCTATCCGATGACCATTCTGGAAGCAAAGGTGATCGGCGTGATGCATATGGTTGACAATGGTGAGCAGGATGATAAAATCATTGCTGTAGCTAAGAACGACATGTCTGTCAACTACATCAATGACCTGGCAGAGCTGCCTCCACATACCATGAAAGAAATTGTGAAGTTCTTCCAGGACTACAAGGCACTTGAAGAAAAACAAGTGACTATAGAACACCTGATGGGCGTTCGCTATGCGCATAAAGTGATACAGGAAAGTATCATCCTTTATGATCAAAAGTTCAGAAATAACAACTCTTAATGGAAGGTTTCAAGATATTTTTAACATTCTTCTTAGTCGCACTGAACGGGTTTTTCGTTGCAGCAGAGTTTGCAATTGTCAAAGTTCGTGCGTCCCAGATTGAGATCAAAGCAAAATCAGGCAGCAGGGTAGCCAATATTGCAAAATATATTACCCAGCATCTTGACGGGTACCTGGCTGCTACGCAGCTGGGTATCACCCTAGCCTCACTGGGCCTGGGTTGGGTTGGTGAATCGGTCATGCATACCATCGTACATGACCTGCTCATTAACTTTAACCTGTCGGAAGTTTACATTACATCAATATCTACCTTCATTGCCTTTCTATTGATCACCATCATGCACATCGTTTTCGGTGAGCTTGCACCAAAATCAGTAGCCATACAAAGGCCCGTTGCTACCACCCTGTTTATTGCACTTCCATTGCAGGGATTTTACTGGATATTCAGGCCCTTTATCTGGGTGCTGAATGGAATGGCAAATGTTATCCTCAAACTTTTCGGTATCTCCAGCGTTGGGGGACACGAATCGGTGCACAGTACCGAGGAGTTGTATTATCTGTTGGATCAGGGTAAGGAAAGTGGTGCTTTGGATACCAACGAGCACGAACTCATCAGAAATGTGTTTGATTTCAATGAGCGTGTAGTAAAGAATATCATGGTTCCCCGTACCAAAATTTCGGGCATAGAGTTGTCGACACCTACCGAAGAAGTCATTGCAATGATTATAGGGGAGGGCTACTCCAGACTTCCTGTTTATGATGACATCATTGATAAGATCATTGGTATCATTCACGCAAAAGACGTACTTCCTTTATTGGCGGAAAAGAAAGAATGGACATTAAAAGATATCATTAGAAAGCCTTATTTTGTCCCTGAGACTAAGAAAATCAACGACCTGCTGAGCGAACTTCAGCAGAAACGCATTCAGATTGCCATTGTGATCGATGAGTTTGGTGGTACCGCAGGCATGGTGACATTGGAAGACATCGTTGAAGAAATCGTTGGAGAGATCCAGGATGAATATGATGAAGAGAAACCTACCGTAGAAAAAATCTCCGATACAGAGTTCATCATCAATGCTTATGCGACAGTATACGATGTCAATGAACACCTGCCACATGACCTTCCGGAAGATGAGGATTTTGATACCGTTGGTGGTCTTGTTTCTCATGCCTTTGGTAAAATTCCCGAAGTTGGGGACAGTGAAGAATGTTATGGCTATCTGTTCACCATTCTGAAGAAAACCGAGCAGAACATTGAGACCATCAAACTGGAGCTGGTCATCGCCAAAAGCGATATGGTTGATAACCACTAAGCCGCAGATATGCATCTGTTTTATACCCCTGATATTGATGCCACTGAATACCTCCTGAACGAGGAGGAGAGCAAACATTGTCTGAAAGTACTTAGGCTTGGTGTGGGCGATGTGGTGAATCTTATTGATGGGAGAGGAGGTTTCTACGAGGCGGAGATCATCGAGGCGGGCAAAAGAAATGTAAAACTCAGGGTGACGCATGCCCGGCAGGAATTTCAAAAGAGAAATCATCACCTGCACATTGCCATTGCCCCAACTAAAAATATAGACCGCCTGGAGTGGTTCCTGGAGAAGGCAACCGAAATCGGAATCGATGAAATTACGCCTTTACTTTGCGAACGTTCAGAACGGAAGATCGTCAAGGAAGACCGTCTGTTCAAAGTGATCACCTCCGCTGTAAAGCAGTCATTGCAGGCCTATCACCCTGTTTTAAACCCATTGACATCAATGTCTGACTTTCTGAGGCAAGAAAATGATACGTTTAAGATGATTGCACATTGTATCGATGGAGTCCCCCGGGAATACATCAGTGAGGTGATACAACCTCAAGGACGTTACACCATCCTAATCGGTCCTGAAGGCGACTTCAGTGAGAAAGAAATCCAACATGCTTTGCAAAGCGGTTATAAACCGCTAACTTTAGGTAATACACGTCTTAGAACAGAAACCGCTGCCTTAGCAGCCTGTTTTGAAGTGAATTACTTAAACCGATGAATTTTAAAACCTGTTTATTTTCCCTAATTGCCATTTTCTCTTTCGGGTTCAGCCCGCCAACCTATAAAATAGGGAAGTTAAAATATAATGGTGGTGGCGACTGGTATGCTAACCGTACTGCACTGCCCAATCTGATTACATTTTGTAACCAGCAGATTCAGACCAATATTGCATCGCAGGAAGTTATTGTCGATGTAGGAAGTGCCGAATTGTTCAACCTACCATTTGTATATCTTACCGGTCATGGAAACGTTGTTTTTAACCAGTCCGAGGCTTCAAACTTGCGTAAGTACCTTATTGGCGGAGGGTTTCTCCATATTGACGATAACTACGGCCTGGATAAGTTTATCCGTAGGGAAATGAAAAAAGTGTTTCCGGAGTTGTCCTTCGTGGAATTGCCGGCTAATCACCCATTATATCAGCAGAAATTTAAGTTTTCTTCAGGCCTGCCCAAAATCCATGAACATGATGGCAAGGCGCCTAAGGGATATGCTTTAATCTGGGAGGGTCGTGTGGTTTGTTATTATACATTTGAATGCGATCTGGGTAATGGATGGGAAGATTATGGGACCTATCCCGAGGATACGCAAGATCAACGCTTAAACGCTTTAAAAATGGGCGCAAATCTAATCCAGTATGCGTTGACACAGTAAACATAAAAAA
>NZ_ABCM01000031.1 GCF_000170795.1 Pedobacter sp. BAL39 | reverse complement strand
TGCACCAGATTGCCCGCATCATGAAGGCGTTGATCTTCCAGCGGCTGACAGATCTTTACGGCGATGTTCCGTACAGTCAGGCGGGTGTCGGTTATTATGAAAAAAACTACTTTCCGGTGTATGATAGTCAGCAGGCCATCTATACTGACCTGTTGAAGGAGGTTAGCGAGGCTGTAGCTGCGCTGGATGTCAACGGGGATAAACCTGCAGGAGATGCTTATTATGGTGGAGATATTGCCAAGTGGAAACGTTTTGGCAACAGTGTGATGTTGAGAATGGCCATGCGCCTGAGTAAGGTGGATCCTGCCACGGCACAGCGTTATGCCACTCAGGCTGTTGGGAATACGATGACCGGGAATGACGATAACGCCTTCCTGAAAGGAGATGCTGACGGGGGGAGGCCAACCAACAACAGAAACAGTCAGGTATTACTGGGTGACGGTGGAAATGAGAATTTTTATGTGCGCTGGTCTAAAACCTTTATCGACTACCTGAAAAGTACAAATGACCCAAGACTTGGCGCCATCGCCGTGACGAACCTGTACACCACGGATGTGACCAAAGATCAGAATCCTAATGCAAATGCGAGCCCGGCGGTGCAAAAGGGGATGCCCAATGGTAAGGACCTGAGTACGACTGCCGGTTTGGGGATTAGCCTTGATGCGAGTTATACGACCATGCAGGCTTATTCCTCTCCAAGTCCGGTGATGATCAGGAGAGATGCACCTGCCTTTGTGATGACCTACGCGGAGTCTGAATTTTTACTTGCAGATGCGGCACAAAGGTTTAATATTGGTGGCAGTGCTGCGGCGCATTATAGAGCAGGTCTGGTAAATGCAATCACTTACCTTGGACAATATGGTACATCAGCAGCCATTGATCAAGGTGTGGCAGAAGCTTATGCCAATGCGCATCCCTATGTGGCAGCAAATGGACTGAGTATGATCAACTGGCAGTATTGGGCGCTGACCAATACGATGCTTGATTTCTATGAATCCTGGGCCAACTGGAGAAGGACAGGATACCCTGAGCTGGTCCCGGTAGTTTATCCTGGAAATTCCACCAGCGGCACTATCCCGAGGAGATTTCCATATCCGATTAGTGAGGCTGGATCGAATACGGCTAATTATAACGCTGCGCGCGACCGTGTTCCGGGAGGAGACGTACTTACTTCCAGGGTATGGTGGGATAAGTAGTCCTGTACATTGTCTGGTATGTGTTCGGTCCATGCCCAATGCATGTTCGGTATCTGTTCGCTATAAAACCAGACCAAACAGAGACTAAACAGGGACAAAAGATAGAAATTGTCTCTGTTTGGTCTTTCTTTGCTTCGAGTTTTCTGTCATATTAAACCGGCTTTGCGCCGAACATGTATGGAACATACACCGAACGTGTTGCGGAGCATTGCTGGCTTAAAGCAAGGTTTTTGGTATACTGATGTTCTTGAAATGGATGATAATGAATCACTTATGTAAGTGAGCAGTGGGTGATTAGAGCTGAGAAAAAGCGTGTAAAAAGGAAACGGGAGTAGGTCCTCCGGACTTACCCCCGTTTAAATTAACGCTCTCAAGGACAAATGTAGGAATAGATATTTAATTTGCAAATATTCCGGATAATTTATTCGCAAGCGTGACATTTCCTTTACGAAACGATGACAATCCTACGCGAATGTTGTTTTTTTAAAAAAGTAGTCTGCGCGATTTGGATTAAATCTAAATAATCACAATCTTTGCAAACAATCCATAAGTAATTGATGCAGAAGACAGCAGTATTTAGTCAGGTAAATTTTGTAGAAGTATTTAGTACTAAGCAGGGTGCTGTTTTTCAATCTGATAGCGAGTATTGCTGGTATATTGATTTCGCAGGCAAGCTGGCCCGTTTTGATTATCGCAATCTGTTGAAACTGCGACAAGCGATCAATAATATTGATATTGAGCAGATTTTGCTGAACAGCGGGAAGACTGCTGATGTGGAGATCATCTTTATCTGTGCATGCGACCATTGTTATGTATTGTCCTTATTAGAGGTCATCGCTATGAAGGAACTGTTGTCCGGTACCTTCGTCATGCTGGAGCTCAACCACATCATCCAAGATCGCCTTTTCAGGATAGTTGCCTGATCTAATTAGACTTAGAATCTTTCCATATTGCTTTTAAATGAAGCAATTGTAATTTATTGCCCTATTTTTGTATCAATAAAAAGGAATAAATTATAATTACTATGAAAGATATCATGCGCATTAAGTGTTTACTCTCGTCAGACGTAGAGACACTTTTAAATCAACAAATCAAAAAGGAGGCATTATCTTCTTCGATTTATCTTTCAATGGCTTCATGGTGTAACCGCAATGGTTACGATTTCTCTTCGGATTATTTCTTCAAACAAGCTGAAGAGGAGAGACATCACCAGCTAAAATTCTATAAATATGTACTTGATATGGGTGGGAACGCAATTTCTCCGGAAGTAACCGATATCAAACTAGAATACAACTCTTTCCGTGAAGTTTTTGAAGAGGCACTGGACCAGGAGATCAGTGTAACACAATCTATCAAAAATATCGCTGCGCGTTGCCATAAAGAGCAGGATTACGTGACTTTAGAGTTTCTGAACTGGTTCTTCAAAGAACAACGTGAAGAAGAATATAAAGCTAGACGTGCCCTGGAGCTATTTGAAGTGATTGGTGAAGAAGGTACAGGAAGATGGCAGATCGACAAACATGTTGGTCAGATCAAATACGATAGCGAAGCTTAGGTTGCCCGTCGGTTTTCTGAATAGATTTTACAATAGCACGTGCGGTTCGTACGTGCTATTTTTGTATATTTATAGACAGGGAGATATCAACGTGGGAAAAGACAAGAAGAAATCCAAGCAGGAGAAAAAGGACAAGAAGAAGAAGGATTGCTGTGAGAAGTATCTGCGGGGGAAACGTTGTAAAAATTGTCCCCTTGCGTAATTAAGCTGTACGGGCTTAGCACCTCGTAACTTCGTCGTCATGCGCATGGTAGCAAGGTCTGCACCGTGGCTCATAACTGTCTTTCTCACCCAGCAGTATTTTACGTTCATCCGCAACCGTGCGGTAAGAATATACCGCAGGGGCACCACAGCATACACACACCGCATTTACTTTGGTGACCAGCTCTGCAATGGCCATCAGGGCGGGCACGGGACCAAAAGGTTTTCCCATGAAATCCATATCTAATCCTGCAACAATCACACGGATGCCTTTATTGGCGAGTGTGTTGCATACCTCAGGAAGGTTCTCATCAAAAAACTGGGCTTCATCAATGCCGACAACCTCTACATCGGGTGCGAGCAGCAGGATGGTAGAAGAGTGGTCTACAGGAGTGGACTGGATGGAGTTGAGGTCGTGCGACACCACCGCATTTTCATCATAACGGGTATCCGTTCTGGGTTTAAAGATTTCAACTTTCAGTTTAGCGATCTGAGCCCGCTTTAGTCTTCTCAATAATTCTTCTGTTTTACCTGAAAACATAGAGCCGCAAATTACCTCTATACTGCCGCAAAACTCGCCTCTTCTGTAATTCTGTTCGCTAAATAACATCTGTGATTGTAATCGTTATAGCCCTCTAATATCGAAATTTTGTAGTACTTTTGGGTAGCAAGTTACCAACATAAAACATCAAATCCCCCGTTATTAAGTTATGATGAACCAAGAAGATATATTCAAAAAAATCGGACTGATCTTAAATGAACTTCAGGATCAATATGAATATCTGGCGCAGAACCCACAGCAACTCAATGAACTGGAGCTGGAACTTTTTATGGCCAATGCCCATTTTCTAACAGATCATGTGCAGATTGTACAGAAAATTAATAACACGAAAATACAACAGCAGCTTCCAGAGGCCGGAGCAACAAAGGACCACAATGGAATCGAGGAAACTGCCCCGGCAGTGATTGAGCTTCCTGCGGCAGCGCCAGCGACAACGGCTTCCTTAGGTCTGGAAAATGAAGACAGGGATGTTC
This sequence comes from Pedobacter sp. BAL39, assembly GCF_000170795.1. GTDB lineage: Bacteria > Bacteroidota > Bacteroidia > Sphingobacteriales > Sphingobacteriaceae > Pedobacter. Next base: position 26,920 of record NZ_ABCM01000031.1, on the reverse strand, counting down.
AGCAAAATGATGCTGAGTTAACAAAGGGCAAAGTGGATTTAGACCGAGAAGAGTTTTCTTCTGGCATTAAAGCTGAGTCTCTACCTCTAAATGAGGCTGAGTCTCTACCTCTAAATGAGTATGTTGCTGAAGATGATTTTCTGGATGGAGGGCATCATGTTACAGAAAAAGAGGAGGATAATGCAGAGGAGGAAAAGCAGGAGGAGGTAGCTGCTGCAGCAACTGATGATATTCCTTCTTTGTTTGATAAGGAAGTTTTTAAAATAGACAATGAGTCGTCCAGTTTCGAATTTATCCTGAAGGACAGTCATCTTTCCGATAAGTTTGATTTCGAAGAGAAATCTATTGACGACATATTTGATCGCCCATTGAGTAAGGAAGAGGAATTCATCATCGCTCAGAAACAAAAATTACGCGCCCAGCAGGAGCAACGTCGGGTTGAAGCTGATGAGGAAGATGAAATCGGACCGGAGCCTTTCCTGGTCGCCAAAGAAGAGGATGTAATTCCTCCGGCGACCACTACATTGGTGCCGGATCAGCTGGAAAAGAAAGAAATGCCGATGGAGCGTGAAGTGCAGCACATCAGCAACCAGCAACCACCTGAGTTGCAGGAAAAAGCTCCGCAGGAAACGGATGCTGCATCTGGTAATGCAGAGGCCTTTAATGTTACCCCTGTGGCTGCTTCACAGCCGCTCAGTGCAACACAGCCGGAAAAGAAGGATGATGCCAAGCTTACGCTAAATGAGCGTCTTGCAGGGCAGATGGGTGCCAAACCATCAACAGCGAATTCAGGCAGGCAGCCGCTGACGGATCTGAAGCATGGCATCAACATCAATGATAAAATGTTGTATGTGAAAGACCTTTTCAGTGGATACGGACTTGCCTACGCTGAGGTGATTGATCAGCTGAACAAAATGCCTGATTTTAAGTCCGCAGATGCTTTTCTGCAAAATAACTACGCAGTGAAGAACAACTGGGCTGCTAAGCAGGGGACAGTAGATAAGTTTTATGAATTATTGAACCAACGCTTTCCAGCCCAATAGCGCTTTTTTAACATTAAAAATACGCAGATTAGATAAATCCCATCCTGTTGGAGTCCAGCTTCAGAAAGATGAACAGCAGCACCGTGAAGCTCCATAGGGATGACCCTCCGTAGCTGATAAAAGGCAATGGAATGCCAATTACGGGAATGATGCCTATCGTCATGCCGATGTTGATGAATACGTGGAAAAAGATGATGCTGGCCACGGAGTATCCATACACACGTGAGAAGGTAGATCGCTGTCGCTCTGCAAGGTTGATGACCCTAAGGAGCATAAATATGTAAAGAGCGATGACCGTAAAACATCCTGCAAAGCCCCATTCCTCACCAATAGTCGAAAATATAAAGTCGGTGCTCTGTTCCGGCACATATCCGTATTTTGTTTGCGTGCCCTGAAGGAACCCGCGACCGGTAAGCTGTCCTGATCCGATGGCAATCTTCGATTGGTTGACGTTGTAACCTGCGCCTTTAGGATCGGTTTTCAAGCCCAGCATGATCTCAATCCTGGTGCGTTGGTGTGGTTCCAGCACTTTCTCATAAGAAAGTTTGACAAGGAATAAATAGAGAATAGCAATGATGGTAACGGTGATGCTGGAAAACATGATCTTTTGTTTTCGTCTGTTCTGGTAGATGAATATTCCACCAATGGTCAGGATGATTCCAATAAGAATACCCATAGGCACGAGGAAGTCGGCAATGAACAGCACAATCATCCCCAGAAAAATCAATAGAAAATAACCGGAGAGGCCTTCCCGGTATAGGGGGAACATGAATGACAGGAATACCAATGCCGAACCCGTATCCGGCTGGAGCATGATCAGGAATAAAGGGATGACGATGATGATACCGGCAAAAAAGATAGACTTGACATCCCTGAACTTGGGGCCGAAGCTGCTGACATAACGCGCGAGCAGCAATGCAGTGCCGAACTTTGCCAGCTCGGACGGCTGTAGCCTGAAGCTGCCTATAGGAATCCAGGCCTGATTTCCGGCTACCTTTCGTCCGACGACCAGCACGGCCAGGAGGAGGAGCATGGTGACCCCGTAAACTACAGGAGAGAAAACACTGAAGAACTTGGCGTCGAGCAGCAGAATGGAGAAACCCACAATCAGCCCGGTGATGATGAAAACAAGCTGCTTGCCGTAGTTGGTGGCGAAGCTAAATGCTTCCGCCTCCGCTCTAGGGATGGAGGCATAGATATTCACAAAACCAATTGCGCAAAGTGCCACATATATCAGAATGGTTACCCAATCTACGTTAAAGAAAAACCTGCCTCCCTGTTGATTCATTTTGCAGCTGTTGTCGGTTTAAGGTTTGTAACTGTTTTCTTTTTCGGTAATGTTTTCAGTGTGGTATCTGTTTTTGCAGAGTCGGCTGTTTTTGGCTTTGCTCTTACCTTCGGTTTAGGAGGATCCGGAAGGATCTCTTTGTTTTTGATCCATTCCATATTGGCCCTCTTAGAAACTGAAATGCTGTCTTTCAGGTATTTTTCTGTAAGGTAACTGGCGATAGGTGCAGCATAAGCACTACCAAAACCTGCGTTCTCTACAATTACAGCAATGGCAATCTTAGGATTGTCGCGGGGAGCAAAACCGATGAATACCGAGTGGTTCTTGCCACGTGGGTTTTGTACCGTTCCTGTTTTTCCGCACATAAGGATGTTGTCGATAGCCGATCCGCGTGCAGTACCCCATGGGGCATTTACAGCGTCTTGCATACCGTCAATAACTGGTTCAAAGTGCCTGGCATCCACGTCAACATAGTTTTTCTTTACATATTCCTTTTTGATGACTTTCTTCTCACCAATGGCTTTGATGAGATGTGGTTTGACGTAATAACCGCGGTTGGCAATGATGGCCATGATGTTTGCCATCTGGAGCGGCGTTACGTTCATCTCCCCCTGACCGATACCCAGTGAAATGACAGTCGTATAACCCCAGTATTTACCCAGCTTTTTTGTGTATTCATCTGAAGTATAGAGAATCCCTTTACGCTCAAATGGCATGTCAACATCAAGCGGGGCCCCAAGTCCGAACTTACGTACTTTATTTTGCCATACATCGTATGCCAGGTGTTGATTTTTATATTTTCTTTGAGTGATCAGTTTCTGGAAAACGTAACTGGCGTAGGTGTTGCAGGACCTGGCCAGTCCTCTCCTGAGGCTGATGTTCCCATCTACGTGCTCACACTTTAGACGGTGGTTACCGGCCTGATAATAACCCGGGCAATTGAAGGTAGTATTGGGATCAATCACACCTTCCTGAAGACCCAATAATGCATCCAAAGGTTTAAATGCCGATCCCGGGGAGTAGTAGCCCTGTATCGGGCGCACATTAAACACCCTGTTGGGGTTTTTAATGAGGTCCATGTAATTGTTTCCCTGCTGGCGGCCTACCATGAGGTTGGGATCGTAGCCAGGGCTGCTGACGAAGGCGAGGATCTCTCCTGTCGAGGGTTCTATGGCAACGATACTGCCGACCTTATTTTTCATCAGCTGCTCACCGAGTTTCTGTATGCGGAAATCAAGTGAAGAGATGACACTTTCACCCGATTTGGCCAGTGTGTCGTATTTCCCTTCCGCGTAACTGCCCTGAGGAACATTGTGAACATCGTATAACATGTTGACAATCCCTTTTTCACCGCGGAGTTCATTGTTGTATTGTCTTTCTATTCCCGCCTTGCCAATATAATCACCGGGACTGTAATAACCGTTGCTCTCCGCAATATCGGTAGGACTCACCTCTTTGACATATCCGAAAAAGTGACCTGCAGCGCTGTCGGGATAGTAGCGGACGGTCCTGCTTTGTACAAAAAAACCGGGATAGCGACTCAGTTTCTCAGAGAGGGTGGCATAAATCTGTACCGATAGTTGTTTCTCGAAGATGCTGGGTTGGTATCGCGACTGGTTTCTTGCTTTCAGGAAATTCTTTCTGAACTTCTTCATGTCGATGCCGATGATCTGGCACAATGCGGTTGTATCAAACTCCTTCACCTGGTTGGGGATGACCATGAGGTCGTATACCGGTTCATTCTGAACGAGCACCTTCTCATTTCTATCCATGATGATACCTCTGGCAGGGAAAGTATAGATTTTACGGAGCACATTGCTTTCTGCCGAGATGAAGTACTTATCTGTGCCTACCTGGATGTAAAATAGGGTGGCGACCAGGATGAGGCCAACCGCTATAAACAGGCCCTGAATGATGTATTTCCTGTTGAACAGATTGTCCATTAGCGTGCCTTTCTGTTATAAAATAGAAATTCGATTAGTAGGATCAGGAAAAAGGAGAAGGCGGCACTGAGCAGGCAACGGACGATCGTATAGCCGAATTCGGTGAGCCTGAATGTTTCCAGAAAAAAGAGCACCAGGTGATGGGCAATGATGCAAAGCACTGCATAAAAAGAAAACCATTTAAGGCCCATGTTGCCCAGTGTTGGCTCCGGCTCGTCAAAGTTGTCCCTGTTGACCGTTACCGCAATAAAGGAAATCCTGACAAAGGCCAGGGTAACACATGCGGCGGTATGTACGCCCAGGGTATCATAGAATGCATCCAGGGTTAAACCCGTAGCAAAAGCGATGAGGTACAGCAACAGGTTTGGAATGCCAAAAGGAAGCAGCAGTAAAAACAGGATGTAGACAAAGGGAGTTGACAGGCTGTAGAGGCTAAGGTTTCTTAGCAGGATGATCTGAATAAAGAGGAGAATAAACCACCTGAGTATATTGACCAGTACTATTTTACTATTCATTAGGTATTTTTGATTCTAGAGCTTTCTGTTCTTGTGCTAATTTGTCTTTGATGACGTAAACATACTGTAAGGTACTAAAATCATTGAAAAGATCGATTTCGATGGTCATGAAATTATCTCCGGTAGAGATGCCGGTATTGCTGATTCTCCCAACGGGAATGCCTGGAGGAAAAGCCGAGAACCCTGAAGTTACGACGGTGTCTTTCAGTGCAATTTTAAAGTGGTTAGGAACATCTTTGATGTATGCTTTTTTGAAGTCTGAGTTCCTTGCACCCCACACGAGTGAGCCCAGGGCGTTATTCTTCTTCACGTTCACACTGATTTTAGTGTCCTTATGCAGCAGCGACTGTATCGTTGCGAGGTGTTCAGATACATCCCTTACATAACCCACCACACCCTTATCAGGGGAGATGACAGGCATGTCCTTTTCAATTCCATCAGCCTGCCCGCGGTTGATCGTAATGATATTGTTGCGTAGGGTAACTGAGTTTTTGATGACCCTGGCTGCAATATAGGTATACTGGGTTTTGTTGACCGTATCTTTAATGGTGCCCCCTTTGGCGCTGTCGAGCTGCTGCAGTGCGAGCAGGGTAGTTTTCAGTTTTGCATTTTCAACAGAGAGGCTGTCGTTGACGTCACCGAGGTTGATGTATTTCTTGATGATATTCAGGTTGGTATAGGCGTTGCCTACCACCTCATTAGTGGAGTTTACAGCCACACTCCTTTGATAAACATTGTTACTTACGGTAAGGTAGATACCGATGGTAAAGAAGATGATAAAAAAGAAAAATGCGTTATATCTGTTTATGAAAATCCAAAGGTTACGCATACTTTTCGATTTGAGGAGTAAGGTTTTAAGATTTAAAGGATTAAGTCACGGACGGCATTTGTTGCTGCTGTCCGTGACTTAATTCCAAATGCTATTGCATTAAGAATTTATAACCTCCGATGTTTTTCAAAGCGATACCAGTACCACGTACTACGGCACGAAGCGGATCTTCAGCTACGTGAACCGGAAGTTTGGTTTTTGCAGCCACACGTTTATCAAGGCCACGAAGCAGTGCACCACCACCGGTCAGGTAGATACCCGTTTGGTAGATGTCGGCAGAAAGCTCCGGAGGAGTGATTTCGAGTGCTTTCAGGATGGCTTCTTCAATTTTGGAGATGGATTTATCCAGGCAGTGTGCAATCTCAGTATAGGAAACAGTGATTTGTTTGGGAACACCTGTCATGAGGTCTCTACCCTGAACGGCGAAATCCGCAGGTGGGTCTGTCAGTTCAGGCAGAGCAGCACCTACTTCAATTTTAATCTTTTCAGCAGTACGATCGCCGATCATGATGTTGTGCTGACGGCGGATGTAGTTGACGATGTCGGAGTCAAAATTGTCACCTGCAACACGGATAGACTGGTCGCACACGATACCAGACAATGCGATTACGGCAATTTCTGTAGTACCACCACCGATATCGATGATCATGTTACCCATAGGCTCTTCCACATCGATTCCGATACCCACAGCAGCAGCCATAGGCTCATGGATCAGGTAGACCTCTTTGGCGCCGGCAATTTCGGCAGAGTCCCTCACAGCACGTTTTTCCACTTCAGTGATTCCGGAAGGAATACAGATGACCATTCTGAGGGAGGGGAACATCCATCCTTTACCACCATTGAGCATTCTGATCATTCCTTTGATCATGGCTTCAGCAGCATTAAAATCGGCAATTACACCATCTTTAAGTGGTCTGACCGTACGGATATTGTCGTGCGTCTTACCTTCCATCTGCATGGCTTGTCTGCCGATTGCTATAATTTTGTTTGTTTGTCTGTCGAAGGCAACGATGGATGGTTCATCAACAACCACTTTATCATTATGTATAATCAGAGTGTTGGCTGTACCTAAGTCGATAGCCACCTCTTGTGTAAACCAATTGAATAAACCCATTTATTTAGGTGATATTTTAAGTATTAAAAATCCAGTATACTATAGTAATGTAAAACTACGTCTTTTTATTGTATTCGCAGTTAAATAAATTAGTGTTTAAAATGTCTAATACCAGTAGTAACCATGGCTATTCCCTTGTCGTTGGCCATATTGATGGAGTCTGCATCTTTTATAGAACCTCCTGGCTGTAAAACCGCGGTGATTCCGGCATCAGCAGCAATTTCCACGCAATCAGGGAAGGGGAAAAAGGCATCTGAAGCCATTACAGAACCAATCAGGCTGAAATTAAAAGCATCTGCTTTGACAATTGCCTGTTTCAATGCATCAACACGTGAGGTCTGGCCTACGCCGCTGGACAGTAACTGGTTGTTTTTGACAAAAACAATAGTATTTGATTTTGTGTGTTTGACAATTTTGTTGGCGAAGAAAAGGTCTTTCAGTTCCTCTGCAGTAGGAACTTTCTCGGTTACGGTAACCATCTGATCTTCATTTTCGATGATCAGGTCCTTGTCTTGTTCGATTACGCCATTCAGCAAAGTTTTGAACTGTTTTTTGCTCAGCTCCACTTCGTTGCGCTGAAGGATGACCCTGTTCTTTTTAGCACGGAACAGTTCTACTGCTTCAGGCTGGTAAGAAGGAGCGATGAGTACTTCGAAGAACAGTTTGTTGATTTCTGTCGCGGTAGCCAGGTCGATTTCCCTGTTAGCTATGAGCACACCACCGAAGGCAGACACCGGATCGCAGGCAAGGGCAATGTCCCAGGCATCTTTGATGTTGTCCCTTGAGGCAAGGCCACAGGCGTTAGTATGTTTTAAGATGGCGAAAGTAGGCTCTTCGAACTCATCAATGAGGGCTACAGCGGCATCTACGTCTACCAGATTATTATAAGAAAGTTCTTTACCATTAAGTTTGGTGAACATGGCATTCAGGTCGCCATAAAATACACCTTGCTGATGCGGGTTCTCCCCATATCTCAATGGCTGAGCAGTATTTACGCTTTGTTTGAATACATTTAAAGGCTCTTCAGCATTGAAATAGTTGAAGATGGCCGTATCATAATGAGAAGAAGTGTGGAATGCTTTTTTAGCATATGCTTTACGTTGTGCTAAAGTAGTTGTGCCTTCCTGTTCTTCCAGTTGTTGCTGTAATGTGGAGTAGTCGTCTTTTGAAGCAAGGATGACCACATCGTTGAAGTTTTTAGCTGCCGCCCTGATGAGGGAGATGCCGCCGATATCGATCTTCTCAATGATTTCTTCTGCTGTGCCACCCGCTTTCAACGTTTCTTCAAAAGGGTATAAGTCAACAATCACCAGGTCGATTTCGGGAATTTCATATTCCGCGATCTGCTGCTGATCTGAAGTCAGGCCTCTGCGGTTTAAGATACCACCGAATACTTTAGGGTGTAATGTTTTTACTCTGCCGCCGAGGATAGAAGGGTATCCGGTTAAGTCTTCAACCGCAGTAACAGGAAGATTTAAATCTTTAATGAACTGTTCTGTACCTCCGGTAGAGAATAATTGAACACCTTGTTTAGCCAGTAAGCGAACTAAAGGTTCTAAACCGTCTTTGTAATAAACTGAAATTAAAGCGTTTTTGATCTTTATAGATTGACTCATTAGAGAAAAATTTTGAGCCGCAAAGTTACCTGTTTTTCTATTATTGTCAAATGTTTATTTGTGGTCATTAATAGCTTCCTTCATATAGAACAACCGGGCATCTTCTCTTTCTGATTTTAACCAGCAAACCGTAATGCGTCCAGCTCAATTCGGAACACACTGCGTTCCATTTTGTGAAAAGACCTGAATAACTCAATAGCCTCGAACAAAAGATATGTATCCTCCGTATCAACACCAGTAGATCAACGACCAGTGCCTATATACGCTTCGTATACGGTCTGATATTGTGGCGGTATTGAATAACTTTTAAGAAATAGTTGGTAGGGCTTCGGTTCGGTTAACAGACGTATCAACAATGTCCTGTCGATCTTTTAACCAATTGAAAATGAACGTTTAATAACAGACTTGTTACGAAGCGTATTTGGATCTATGATACAAACTCTCCTTTTTTGTGTAAAACTTAACATGGTCTAATATTAACTTAAACACAAACATTATGGCTATTTCAGGAAGCGAAGGAAGATTTATCGGAAAAATCGGAAATGTGGTATATTATATGCTCAATGGGCAGTACGTCAGTCGTACGATTGGACTACAACCGAAAAGGAAGAGTAAAGCTCAGCTTGCAAACCAGCATGCGATGTCGGTTACGATGGATTTTGTGCGTGTGGTAAACGATTTCATAAAAGTCAGTTTAGCATTTGAAGCGAAGGGGACAACGAAGAATGCGCACAATCTGGCTACTTCATATGTGAAAACAGAGGCCTTAACAGGGGAATATCCCAATATGCGGATCGATTACAGCCAAGTTATTCTCAGCCATGGAGATGTGCCTGTCCCTTTGGAAGTTGGGGTGACTAAAACGGAGGGGGGAGTCACGATTAATGGAAACAACAAGTGATATTCACTGGACTCATGAAATGATAGTGTATGGTGCTGTTGTATTTTCCTGGCAAAGATAGATCTATCCCCATGTTTAATGCTGCCAGAAGGAAAGATGCTGAGCTTTTCATCCCACTACATAAAGACTATGCGAATGAGCCCATGGAAGTCTATATGTGTTTCAGAAGTGCTGACGGAACAGAAATCTCCGATAGCGTCTATCTGGGGAATGTAAACGGCACTGCGATGACAAGGCAGGAAATCATAAATCAGCAGAAAACGGATAATGACATCCTTCATTTTAAGGCATTAGAAGCCAAGTACCTTAAAATATTAGAGGAAACTGGAGGAGCAATGCCAAATACTAAAGCCTTCCGTGTGCTGCAAACAGAATACAAGGCATTAAAGCATAAATATAGATATATAATTGACCAGCGGGAGTAAATTAACAGCTTTGAGAGCTATCTGCGCCTATTTTTTTATCTTCTTTATAATTGTGTCTACAATTCTTGGGAAATGGTTGTGTTCCAGCTGCTGGCCTTTGAATTTGATCATCTCCAGGTTGTCATCTTTGTCGATGCGGTATTTGGCCTGGTAGATGAATTCGCCTTCGTCATAATTTTCATCCACATAATGAATGGTAATGCCGCCTTCAGTTTCACCGGCAGCCATTACCGCTTTATGGACATTGTCGCCGTACATGCCTTTGCCACCAAATTTAGGGAGCAGGGCGGGGTGTATGTTGATGATTCTTCCAGGATACTCAGCAATAAGGTCTTTTGGGATGAGCCATAGGAATCCGGCAAGAACGATGAGGTCGATTTCCAGATTTTTCAGCAGATCGATGACGTGACGGGTATGGTAAAATTCATTTCTGTCAAAGATATGTGTGGGGATTTCGAAGTTGTCCGCACGCTGCAAAACATAGGCATCAGGGTTATTGGTGAGTACCAATGAGATTTCCACTTCATTGCTGCGTTTAAAATGCTCCATGATTTTCTGTGCATTGGAGCCGGAGCCCGAGGCGAATATGGCGATGTGTTTCTTCATCAGTAGGTGTTTTTCAGGAGAGATTTGTTTTTCTTTTATCGCCATCAGCCCTGCTGCTTTACTATCTGCTGCGCTGTATGTGGATCGTATTTTTGTCAAAAATAGCATTTTAGCGATTTATAGAAAGATTTTAATTGTTTTTAATGGGTCAAAAGTATTGGGTATGAAAATATTTATATTTGCTTTTGTATATTAAAAACATTAGTTCTATATTTGCAGTCCGAAAAAACAGGAAAACAAAAAGGCTGATAGTGAGTTAAGGCGTTTGTTCTTTTTAAACAAACAAAGAAAAAAACGGTACTGGTGTCTTTAAAAAGAATAATATAATATTGAAAAATGGCAAATCATAAATCTTCATTAAAAAGAATTAGAGCAAACGCAACTAAACGTTTACGTAACAGATATCAGGCAAAAACAACCCGTACCTTTATCAAAAGGTTACGTGCTGCTGAAGATAAAAAAACAGGACAGGAATTACTTCCTAAAGTAATCTCTATGTTGGATCGGTTGGCTAAGAAAAATGTAATTCACAAAAATAAAGCTGCTAACAACAAATCAAAGTTGACTAAATTTGTTAATGGCTTAAAATAAGTATATATTTACAATATTATAGACGGGGTATGCATCAGCATATCCCGTTTTTTTGTTTATGGCATACGATAAGCAGAAAATAGTAATCAAAGACTGGGCGGAAGCAGACCGCCCCAGGGAGAAGCTCATGAAACATGGGCGCAGGCATCTGACGGATGCAGAGCTGGTAGCCATCCTGATCAATTCCGGGAACAAGGACGAAAGTGCGGTCGACCTAAGCAAGCGCATTCTTGCTTCTTGCGGTAATGACCTTGATGCGCTGGGTCGCCTGTCCGTTAAAGAACTATCGACATTCAGGGGAATTGGAGAGGCCAAGGCCATTGCCATTGTAGCGGCATTGGAACTGGGGCGGCGGAGGAAGAACACTGAGGCGAAGGCGGTGGTGCAGATCCGGAGTTCAGCAGATAGTTATCAGCAGTTGCTTCCTGTATTTTCTGACCTAACACATGAGGAGTTCTGGATCCTGTTGTTGAACCGTGCCAACCATGTGATCGGCAATTTTCAGATCAGCAAGGGAGGTTTGTCTGGTACGGTGGCAGATCCAAAGGTCATCTTCAAGACGGCGCTGGAGCACAATGCTGCGGCGATTATCCTGTCGCACAACCATCCATCCGGAAACTGCAAACCCAGTGCTGACGATCTGAGCATCACCAAGAAGATCGTTGCTGCAGGGAAGGTGCTGGACCTGCCGGTGATCGACCACCTGATTGTCACCAATAAAATGTGCTTTAGTTTTACCGATGAGGGCCTGATTTAAGCGCCGATGCGTTGATTTAACATTTACTACGACGGCAATATTTTATATCTTTGCGTTTTATACTGAATATATAACATGAAGATATCATACAATTGGCTGAAGCAATTTCTGAAAACTGATCAAACTCCTGCGGCATTATCCCTGATCCTGACTGATATCGGTCTGGAGGTGGAAAGTGTAGAAACCGTGCAGGCAGTTGCCGGTGGTCTGGAAGGTTTGGTGATTGGCCATGTATTAAGCTGCGTACAGCATCCGAATGCTGACCGTTTAAGGGTGACCACGGTAAATGTTGGCGCTGCAGAAAATTTACAGATTGTGTGCGGGGCACCAAATGTTGCTGAAGGGCAGAAGGTAGTGGTGGCTGTTGTTGGCACTACTGTGCATCCCAATGAAGGTGAGCCTTTCAAAATCAATAAGTCAAAGATCCGTGGGGAGGTTTCAGAAGGTATGATCTGTGCGGAGGATGAGATTGGTCTGGGTGGTTCCCATGCAGGCATCATGGTGTTGCCGGAAGATACGCAGATCGGGCTTGCTGCAAAAACTTATTTCAACCTGGAAGATGATTATCTTTTCGAGATTGGGTTGACTCCAAACAGAGCTGATGCAGCTTCTCATTTGGGTGTGGCCAGAGATTTAGCTGCTTATCTTCGGCTACCGCTGACGTTGCCCGATGTTAGTGCATTTAAAGGAGCTGAAGGAAACGGAAATATTAATGTTCAGGTGATGGATACAGAGGCTTGTCCGAGGTACAGCAGTGTCTCTATTACCGGAGTAAAAGTTGCAACATCACCAGAATGGCTGCAGAATCAGCTGAAGGTGATCGGCATTCGTCCAATCAATAATATCGTTGACATTACGAACTATGTTTTGCATGAACTTGGACAGCCGCTGCATGCTTTTGATCAGGATCTGATTAAGGGAGGGCAGGTCCTGGTGAAGAAGTGTGCGGAGGGAACGCCGTTTGTGACGCTGGATGGTGTAACGCGTACCCTATCCTCAGAAGACCTGATGATCTGTGATGCAGAGGAGCCGATGTGTATTGCCGGTGTGTTTGGAGGAATTCATTCCGGAGTGACAGAAGGTACAAGCAATGTCTTTCTTGAAAGTGCGTATTTCGATGCGAAATCTGTGCGCAAGACGTCGAAGCGTTTTGGTCTGAAGACCGATGCATCGTTCCGTTTTGAGCGTGGTACAGATCCGGAGATGACCATTTTTGCTTTGCAGCGTGCGGCCTTGCTGATTCAGGAAATTGCTGGTGGAACCATCTCTTCCGCTGTTTCAGATATTTATCCTTCACCAGTTGCTCCGTTTGATGTGGAGGTCAATTATGATAACATCAACCGTTTGATCGGAGCAACCATTCCGAATACAGAGATTAAAGAGATACTGGTTGCGCTTGGGATTAAGGTCGTTGCTGAAACTGAGGCAGGCTTATCACTTCAGGTGCCCAGCTACAAGGTTGATGTAACCCGTGAGGTAGACATCACCGAAGAGGTGTTGCGCATCCATGGATACAATAATATTGCAATTCCAACTAAAGTGAACGCTTCATTGTCTTATGGTCAGAAGCCGAATCCGGAGCAAACGCAACATGTCATTGCAGACATGCTTACTGCGAACGGGTTTTTAGAGATCTGGTGCAACTCACTGACGAAGTCGGCATACTCAAAAAATCCTGCCGAGGCGGTCGAGATCCTGAATCCGTTGAGTGTGGAGCTGAATGTGATGCGTCAGAGCCTGCTGATGCCGGCATTGGAAAGTGTGGCCTACAATCAGAATAGAAGAACGACAGATGTGAAGTTTTATGAGTTCGGTAAAACTTATCACCTGATCAATGATAAATATGTGGAGCGGCCAAGGCTATTGGTGTTGTTGTCCGGTAATCAGGCTGCAGAGCAGTGGAACCAGAAGGTAACGCCGGTGAGCTTCTATCATCTGAAAGCGGTGGTGGATGGCATCATTGGCAGGATGGGTATTGGCAACTACCAGTCGGAAGAGCTGAACAATGAAGATTTCGCTTATGGACTGAAATACTACAGGGGCGATAAGGCGATTGTGAGCTTTGGAGCGGCTACGCTGGCAGACCGCAAGAAGGCGGATGTAGACAGGGATGTTTTTTATGCCGACTTTGACTGGGCCTTGTTGCTGGACATCGTGAGGAAAAACAAGATTGTGAATAAGGAGGTGTCAAAATATCCGTCTGTGAGGAGAGATTTATCAATGCTGGTAGATACGGAAGTGACTTTTGATCAATTGAAAACCATCGCTTACAAGACGGAGAAAAAGCTGATTAAAAACATCCAGGTGTTTGATGTGTATGTAGGCGATAAACTTCCTGAGGGGAAGAAATCGTATGCCCTGAACTTTACCCTGCTGGATGAGGAGCAGACCTTGACCGACAAGCAAATTGATTCGGTGATGCAAAAGATTATTTATAACTTAGCACAGCACGCAAAAGCGGAAATAAGAAAATAATTTTTTCGGTTAAAAGAAATAATTTAGATTAATAAACAAACTTTAATAACATGTCTTCGGTTGCTGATCAATTAAGTTCCGTATTGCAGAAAACTGCGCGAGTAATCGAGCTTTGCAACGCCTTACAGGAGGAAAACGACTTATTAAAGCAGGAAAATCAATCTACAAAAGCGGCGCTGCAAACGGCTCAGAATAAGAGCTTAGAGCTCGATGAGAAGCTGCGCGTATTGAAATTAGCGAAAAGTATTGAGGGTACAAGTGAAAAGACTCTTGATATAAAGCAAAAAATTAACGATTTTGTGCGTGAAATAGATAAGTGTGTGGTATTGCTTAAGAAATAAGGAGTACAAACAAAGTGAAACTAAGCTAAGAAATGGGAGAAATCTCGATAAAAATAACTATTTCCGACCGTATCTATCCTTTGAAGGTGAATATGGAAGAGGAGGAAATTGTGAGGCGGGCAGCGAAGATGATTAATGAGCGCATAAAGGACTATCAGGAAAACTATGCGGTCAGAGATAAGCAGGATTTACTTTCGATGGCGATATTGCATTATGCAACGGCGGCATTGAAGGTAGAGAATAAGGTGCAGAACCAGGATTCTGCGGTAGCTGAAAAGGTAGAGGAATTGGATAGTTTATTAAATGATTTTTTTTCCAGATAGGATCGTTCTTTATATACAGTTAAGATTAGCACAATGATATAGCCGCAGCTAAATTTGTGGGTTTCACTATTTAAAAAACTTAACACTTCAATATTTATAGAATTAAGAGGGTGTATTTCATCTGCATTTATTGCACCTGAAAATGACTTAAATTCTAATTATGTAACAGTTGAGGTTTTGAATACATGAGACTTATTGAATTAGTTGCGGTTTTTTTTTAACAAAATTTGGGATATCCGTGGGCTTTTGAGCATGAGATGCATCAGGGGGCACGTAAAGAGCATATATAAATACAGATGAATTAACACAATGGAAATAGTAGGAATAATTGGATATGTACTTGCCGGCCTTGCAGTTGGTATTGTCGTAGGCAGGTATCTGCTGCGCGACTTGCTGAAAAAGCAGGAGATTGCTGCACAGACGAAAGTGAAGAAGATGCTTAAAGATGCGGAAAGTAAAGCAGAGATCCTGAAGAAGGATCGTTTACTAGAAGCTAAAGAGAAGTTTTTGCAGTTGAAATCGGAGCATGAGCAGGAGGTTAACAGCAAGAATAACCAGATCAGTCAGCGTGAAAACGCCATCAAGCAGAAAGAGCAATCTGTAAACCAGCGTCTGGAGAACATGAACCGCAAGGAGCAGGAGCTGGATAACCACAAGAAAAACCTGGAGAAACAGACCGAAGTAGCGATCAAGAAACAGGAAGAAGTTGATGTGCTGAAAAATCAGCATGTGAAACAGCTGGAGACCATTGCCGGACTGAGTGCTGATGAGGCAAAAGCGCAGCTGGTAGAGAACATGAAGCAGGAGGCCAGAACTCAGGCGATGATTCAGGTGAAGGACATCGTAGATGAGGCAAAGCTGACGGCAACTAAAGAAGCTAAAAAGGTGGTGATCCAGACCATTCAGCGTACTGCTGTTGAGGCTGCTATTGAAAACACGGTATCTATCTTTCACATTGAGAGTGATGAGATCAAAGGACGTGTAATTGGTAGGGAAGGGCGTAACATCCGTGCGCTGGAAGCCGCTACAGGAATTGAGATCATTGTTGATGATACCCCTGAGGCAATCATCCTGTCGGGATTTGACCCGGTAAGAAGGGAAATTGCACGTTTGGCGTTACACCGTTTGGTAACGGATGGACGTATCCACCCTGCTCGTATTGAGGAGGTGGTGGCAAAAACCAAGAAGCAGATTGAAGATGAGATTGTAGAGATCGGCGAGCGTACTGTTATTGATCTGGGGATTCATGGTTTACACCCTGAGCTGATCCGGATGGTAGGACGTATGCGTTACCGTTCTTCTTACGGACAGAACTTGTTACATCACTCACGTGAGGTAGCCAATTTCTGTGCAACGATGGCGGCAGAACTTGGCCTGAATGCAAAGATGGCAAAACGCGCCGGTCTGTTACACGATATAGGTAAGGTGCCTGATGACAATCCGGAGTTGCCTCACGCAATTTTAGGAATGCAGCTGGCAGAGAAATATAAGGAGCATCCTGAAATTTGCAATGCCATTGGTGCTCACCACGACGAGATTGAGATGACGTCAATGATCTCACCGATCATTCAGGCTTGTGATGCGATTTCTGGTGCCCGTCCGGGTGCCCGCCGTGAGGTAGTGGAAAGTTATATCAAACGCCTGAAGGAGCTGGAGGAGCTGGCGCTTTCTTACCCTGGTGTAGAAAAGACTTTTGCGATTCAGGCAGGTAGAGAACTGAGGGTAGTGGTAGAGAGTGAAAGGGTGACCGATCAGCAGGCAGAATTACTTGCCGCAGACATCTCAAACAGGATCCAGACGGAAATGACTTATCCCGGTCAGATTAAGGTGACGGTGATCAGGGAAACCAGGTCTGTAGCCTTTGCGAAATAGAATCTTTTAAAGATGATAAAATTTAAAGCGGTGGATTATTCCATCGCTTTTTTTATTTTTACAGCAGATTCTGTCGCATTCAGGCAGGTCTGACAGATTGAACATGAGCAAGACCAAAGTAGAAGCGAAAAGAGAAATTGATGTATTGCTGGATCAGTATGGTGAAAGCCATCAGAACAGCACGAATAAATTGATCCACTGGATCTGTGTACCATTGATCGTTTTCAGCCTGCTGGGTTTGGTCTGGGCAATTCCTTTTCCTCAATTGGAGTTTTTAGGTGCTTATAACGGTTTTGTAAACTGGGCTTCTTTTCTGATTGCTTTTGCAGTATATTATTATTACCGGTTGTCTGCGGTGATGTCTTATTTTATGCTGCTGTTTGTCTTTGCTGCTTCTTATGGTATTGTTCAGCTGGAGTACTGGCAGGCAGCGGGCGGACCTGCATTATGGCTGACCTGTCTGGTGATTTTTGTGCTGGCCTGGGTAGGTCAATTTATCGGTCATAAGGTCGAAGGTAAGAAACCATCGTTTTTAGATGATGTTAAATTCCTGTTAATCGGCCCGCTCTGGTTATTGCGCTTCATCTGCCAAAAAATGAAGGTAAAATATTGATTCCAAAAGGTGTTAACATTCAGTTAACACTTAGGTAAAGGAAAGGTAATTCACATCTAACATATACCTAACATTGTGGTAATAGCTTTGTCTCAAATTAATAAAGGCAAAATTGAAATCACAACTAAATCTTAAAAAGGCATTAATTACGGCATTATTCGTAATTATTGGCTCTGCAGTGTTTGCTCAGACGGGCAAAATTTCTGGTAAAGTTTCTGATAAAAAAACCGGGGAGACGCTGATCGGCGTTACGGTAAAAATTAAAGGTACAAGTAAAGGTACATCTACAGATGTAGAAGGGGGATATGTTATCGGTGCACTGACCCCTGGGAAATATACAATTGAAGCCTCTTATGTAGGTTACGCAAGTAAGAATATTACCGATATTGATGTAAAGGCAAATAAGGCAACCGTTGTTGATTTGGTTCTGGAAGAATCTACAGGCCAAAAGCTAAATGAAGTTGTGATACAGGGGAGTTTTAAACAAGAGAGTGTAAACGCCTTATACGCACAACAAAAAAACAGTGCGGCGATCTCGGACGGTATCTCTTCGGAGATTATTAAGCGGTCGCCTGACAGAAATACGGGTGAAGTACTGAAAAGAGTAAGTGGAGCAAGTGTTCAGGATAATAAATTCGTTATCGTCCGTGGATTGAGTGATCGTTATAACACCGCTTTATTGAACAACTCACCACTTCCGAGTTCCGAAGCAGATCGGAAAGCATTCTCCTTTGACGTCATTCCTTCGAATCTTATCGATAACGTTGTAATCAATAAGACAGCTACGCCAGATCTTCCCGGAGATTTTAGTGGAGGTGCGGTGCAGATTAAGACTAAAGACTTTCCTAATACCAAAACGCTTGAGTTGAGTTATGGAGTTGGTTATAACAGCATATCTACATTTTCTGATTTTTATGGGCAAAAGAAGAGTGGGCTTGAGTTCTTGGGTTTCGGATCTTCTTCCAGAGACTTGCCGTCGAACTTTCCTTCTTCTCGTGAGCGGTTTGTAAATTCAAGTTTAAGTGAGAGGGTTAATTATAGTAAAGGATTTGAGAACAATTGGGGTGTCTCAAATTTGGGTAAAGCTTTACCGACGCAAAATTTACAACTGATTTTCGGGAATTCCTATCAATTAAAAAATGATGGCAAGTTTGGTTTAATTGTTTCTGCAACCTATAGGAATTCATATGCAATTTCAAAGGAAAAGAGAAATGATTACAATGAGGTTGATTTTTCCACAGGCAGAGGTACTTCACTTTTTGAATACAATGATGAGTATTTTAATTACAACAGCTCATTAGCAGCCCTTGCAAATTTCTCTTATATAAAGGGTAATACTAAGATTTCACTTAAGAACATTTTTAATCAATCTTTCGAAGATAACTACCTCAGGAGATCAGGTATTTATGATTTAGCAGCTGCACAGCAGGTTTCCCAAATGGAGGTCAATGAAAAGTCTTTGATAAATACTGTATTGGAAGGAGATCATGTAATTAGCAATAAGAGTAAAGCAAAATTAAATTGGAACCTTGCTTATACCAGTATGACGAATGATCAACCTGATTTGAGAAGGATTATCTATGCAAAGGCTTTGGCTGATATTGATAACGACAATGTTCCATATGAAGCCGGTGTGCCGCGTGGTGCCACTTCATCGTCTGCAGGAAGGTTTTACAGTGACCTGAATGAGCATATTTATTCTGGAGCATTGAATTACTCCTTGCCTTTTAACTGGCTTGATAAATCTCAACTGTTTAAAATTGGATTTGTTAAGCAATATAAAGAAAGAGGAGTGAAGGCCAGGGTACTAGGATACATTAACAACGTATCGGACAACTCTTTGTTTACTCTTCCTCAGGATCAGATCTTTGCTCCCGAGAATATAGCGGCGGATCGGTTCTATATTGATGATATTACCAATCCTCAAAATCAGTACGATGGAACAGCTGACCTCAATGCAGGTTACTTAATGATGAATAATGTTTTCTTTAATAAGCTGAAAGCGACATATGGTCTAAGAGTCGAGAACTATATTGAGAAACTAGACACACGTGATAATAGTGGCCCCGTAAATATTGACAATAACTATCTGGACTTTTTGCCTTCACTCAACCTTACCTATGAGCTTACAGAGAAAACCAACCTTAGGCTTAGTTATTCAAATACTGTTGCCCGCGCACAATTCAGGGAACTTGCACCATTTACATTTTACGACTTTGTGACAGGTACGGTTAAAGTTGGTAATCCTGATTTGAAACGCACAAGTATCAATAATGTGGATTTGCGATATGAATTTTATCCAGCTGCCGGACAACTACTTTCAGTCTCTGCTTTTTACAAAAAACTTTCTAACGCTATAGAAAATGGTATCCTATCGGGGTCTACGGCAGCCAGTAAATCACTTACCTATATCAACGCGCCAGATGCTAATATAGCGGGAGTAGAGTTGGAAGTTCGTCATAACTTATCATTCCTTAACCAATCATCGGATTTGTTCAAAGCTTTTACTATAAGCGGAAATCTTGCTCTCATAAAATCAGAAGTGAGTTTTGGATCAAATGAGATTACTATTAAGGACAAGCGACCTTTACAAGGACAGTCTCCATATATTATCAATACCAGCTTGCAATACGCTTCTGAAAAATCTGGCTGGCAAGGAAGTGTTCTGTTTAATAGAACAGGTAGAAGGCTTGCTATTGTAGGATTTGGAAGATATACGGAGGGTAGTTTTAAAGCGGATTATCCAGATGTATACGAAGCTCCGCGTAATATCCTGGATTTTCAGGTCTCGAAAAAACTTATTAAAAATAAAGCAGAGCTTAAGTTGAACGTGAGTAATATCCTTGATAGCGATGCTAATTTTTATCAGGATTTAGATGATAATAAAAAGTATGCTTTTTCGCAGGATCAGCTGATTAATTCAGTGGCTTACGGCAGGACATTTTCACTATCATTTGGATATAAGTTCTAATCAAAATCTGTTTATAGTTAACAATTAAATAATACTGATTTAATAACCGACTAATACTCAAAATCTAATTTTATAACATTAAATAATAACATTATTATGAATTTCAAAAGAAACAAAATTTATTTTTCTGCACTGTTCATGGCAGTATTGGGCTTAGCAGCATGTAGTAAGGATTCTTCTGAGGGAGAGGGACCTTCTAACGGAGAATCCGTTGTCCTTAAAGGTCAAATTACTACAGCGACCAAGCTCGACGCTAATAAAACATATGTGCTAAGCGGTTATGTGCGAGTGATGGATGGAGCTTCTATTGAGATCCCTGCTGGTACAGTTATCAAAGGCGAGACTTCTAGTAAAGGTGCGCTGATCATTGAAAGAGGTGGTAAAATCTATGCTAATGGAACGGCCACTAATCCTGTTATCTTTACTTCAGATAGACCTGTTAATGAAAGAAAAGAAGGTGATTGGGCTGGTGTTATTATCTGTGGTAAGTCGACTGTAAACACTGCTGATGGAACTGCGTTATATGAAGGTGGTTCTTTGGGTACAGGTGTTGCAAGTTACGGTGGTACTGTTGCAAACGATAACTCCGGAAGTTTTACTTATGTAAGGATAGAATTTTCAGGCCTTGCTATTGAAAAAGATAAAGAGATTAATGGTTTGACTCTTTGCGGTGTAGGTAGTGGTACAACTATTCATCACGTACAGGTATCCTACGGAGGAGATGATTCATTTGAATTCTTCGGTGGTACTGTTAATGCAACGCATTTAATTGCATATAGAGGTGTAGATGATGATTTTGACTTTGATCAAGGTTTTACAGGTAAACTTCAATATGGTATCTCAATTAAAGATCCTCTTTTAGCAGATTTAATTGGTACTTCAAGAGGTATAGAGCTTGAGAATAAGGGAGCAGTAACAGGTGGTTTGTATTCCCGTCCTGTATTGTCAAACTTTACATTTATCGGTCCTGGTACTACAAATGCACTTTCTTTCCATGGAGCAGGTATACATTTTGGTCAAAACAGCAGAATGGTATTGGCTAATTCAATCATTGTTAATGCCAGGACAAATGCAGTCGAATTCAATACTGACTTCCCTGCACTTGAATTAAAACAAGGAAGATCAATTTTATCAAACAATCTTGTTTTCGGTAACACTGCAGACTATGGTATGAGTTCAGTAACAGCATTTGTTGATGCTGCTGCTTTGAGAGCATTTGCTACAACTGCTGGAAATGTGACGCTGGCTAATGCTGCAGCTGCTGGAATTACCAGCATTTCACTTGACGCTCCTAACTTGCTTTTAGCTTCAAATTCTGTTGCACTTGGTAAAGCTGCATATACAGGCGATCTTGCAACTGGGTTTACTCAGGAGACATTTGTAGGTGCTATGGGCACAAGTACAAACTGGACTGCTGGATGGGCTAGTTGGACTCCAAAAACTAACGTTTACTAATCAATCATAGTTTCGTTTACAAAGCTCTGCTTCCAATAAGGGAAGCAGAGCTTTGTTGCTTTTGAGGCATATAACGAATATCACTTTCTTGAACTAGGCTCATAAGCATAGACCACTTTGTAGGTAATCCCTTTTAAATTAGTAGAGATTTGCCCAATATTAAGATTTTCTTTTTGCGGTGTTGGCTCGCAAACAGAGTAGGTTTTACCATTGTATATAATTGGTGAACCAACAGGTTTATCAAACTGAACGGCCATGGTGATATGAGTGGGATACAACAGCGCGATCATCGGAAGATTATAAATTTCTTTTACCAGATAAAAAAAAAGTGCAGCCCGATCATCGCAATCACTGTGATCAGCGAAGAGCGTCTCTTCTGGTGAGAGCCGTTTTTCCTTGCCGAAATTTTCGCTATCATCTTCATATAAGAAAGCATATCTTGTAAAACGCATCAGGTAATCTATACCTTTCTTTTGTTTCATACCACTTACATTCTTCTTAAGTAGCGGAATTAATGATCCATAGGTCTCTTTACTGAGAGGAATGTTGAAATAGGATTCAAAATCCACTACAGGATAGTTTGCGAACAATGTCTCGACATCGGAGTTTAGTTTGATGTTGAAATGATAGGTTTTGTGTTCATAACTGAATTGCAGTTCTTTTTCGCGGTAATCTGATGGACTGAAATCCGGCATCCTGGTGACCTTATAGGAGAAGGCCTCTTTCGCTTCCGGTATACTGATCATACCTATTGGTGGAATCTTGTTGAGATCTGCGAAGGCATAGTCATGGCGGTTCAGGCACATATATTTTTTTCCTTTGTAAATCAAGAATGGAATGTCTGAAATGTCTTCATCATTGTAAACATAGAAGATGATTCTACGGTCTGCAATAGTAAGTCTTGCATCATATCCCGACTTGCCCATCAGGAACCACTTGTAAAATGTGTATCTGACATAATTATCTTTCTTGGGACTGATGGCCTGGGCAGTTTTTCTGATGAGCTGATAGTAGAGCCAGTCGTTTAGTTGGTGTTTCGTTTTATAGGCAGTTAGAGCGTCTATGATGCTCTCATATCTCCCATTGTTGACTCTTTGATAGCTTGAACGGATATAGGCTTCTGATAGACTGTCCTGCTTACCTATGATAATCGAAGAATCAATTGTCAGGTTAAATGTTTCATTGTAAAATTCGAAGCTGGTATCGAAACCATTATCCTGGCCTTCCGATGACTTAGTCATCAAAAGAAGGAGTAATAATGTACCGCATATTTTTAGCAGACGGCCCATGATTGTACGGATTAATTTATATTCTGGTAATATTAAATATACGTAGAATTAGCATTGAGCGTACATTAAGTTTTAGTCGGATATAATTTTATGATAATGAGATGTTAACAGGTACTTAATATGATCAGCTTACTTTTGCGTCATAAATATTTGGTTAGTATTTATACGTTTAGGTTTAGTTGATCAGAAGGAGCTCAGATGGATGTCCGAGCTCTTTTGTATTTTATTGAGGCTGGGAATTTTGTGTAAATGGTCAACCGTACTGAATTTAAAGAAGACATCTATTTTCAAATATAATACTAAACTGGTTAATAATCTTACCCCAATCCCTCACCGGCATTGTCCATTTTTTTTGGATGTTCATCACCGATAAATAGACGGCCTTTAGGGCAGCCTGATCGTCAGGGAACAGGTTTTTAGCCTTCGTGAATTTCCTTATGCCACTGTTCAGGCTTTCAATTACGTTGGTTGTATAGATGATTTTACGGATCTCCAGAGGAAACTCGAAATAGCTGGTGAGCTCATCCCAATTCTTTTCCCAGCTCAGGGTGGCGTAGCCATATTTGCTTTTTCACTTTGCTGTAAAATCGTCCAGGGCTGCTCTGGCGGCATCTTTATTCACTGCAGCATAGATTAGCTTTAAATCGGCAGAGAACTCCTTGCGCTCTTTCCAGACCACATATTTACAGCTATTACGAATCTGTGTACAACGCAAAGCTGAGTTATAGTTTGTGGGAACACTTCAGCAATGGCCTTGGTGAAGCCAGTCAAGTTATCTGTACATGCAATCAGGATGTCGTTTACACCGCGTGCACGCAGGTCTGTGAGCACGCTGAGCCACAGTGATGCACTCTCAGTTTCGTTGATCCACATGCCCAGAATCTCTTTTAACCCATCATTCTCTAGGCCAATGACCAGGTAAATGCATTTGCTTACCACCTTCCCGTTGTGGCGTACCTTGAACTGTATTCCATCCATCCAGCAGATAAAATAAACAGGTTCCAGAGGACGAGACTGCTACTCCTTAATCATTTCCAAAACCCTGCTGGTAATGGTAGAAACTGTACTTTCAGATATTTCAACACCATACATTTCAGGGATCTGATCTTCGATATCACGGGTGCTCATCCCCCGTGAATACATACCAATGATACTTTGCTCGATCTGCTCGCTCATACGCTGTTGCTTGGGGATCAGCCTAGGTTCGAAGCTGGCATTGCGGTCACGTGGAATTGATAATACCACATCACCCAGAGTTTCACTCTTCACCTTTTTACTGCTAAAACCATTACGGGAGTTACCGCTGCCGCTGCCTTCCGGAGCATGTTTCTCATATCCCAGGTGATCATCGAGCTCTCCCTGGAGCATTTCATTGACTCCTTGTTTGAACATTTCCTGAAAGAATTCCTGAAACTGTTCCTTGGAGTTAAACTGCTTGAAAAAGTCCTTTGGTAAACCTAACTTGTTCTCTTCCATATGACTGTACTTAAAGTTCTGATTTTCTTCCCTTAAAGACCTATGTATATCTTTATACGAAGAAATGACTCAGAAAGACCCGCTCATAAATGCGAGCGGGTCTTTCCGAGTCATTTATGAAGCGCTTTTAATTAACTATAATGTTTTTTGTGGCCATTACGCTGCCATTGTATTTACCTCCCGTTATCGTACATTGTATCTGATAGTTTCCAGCAGGAAAATAAACCTCTGGCAATTTTGATCCTTGGATGTAGTCGTAGTTCTCTAAATAGTTGGTGCCATTTATTCCTATGACTTTCCAAGAATAATTTAAGTTGAATTCTGTGTAGCTTATCTCATAATTAGCAGACTCCATTGGACGAAGTTTATCTAAACCTGAGATGAAAGGAGTTACTTGGCTAGTCGCATTTTTCGGAAATAAGGCGCTAATTGTTTGTGTATCATAGGTCGAGTTCAGGTTGTTATTGTACGAACTTCCTGCGGTGCCACCTCTCATTACAGACATTTGATCGGGAGCATGTCGCAATCCAAGGCAATGTCCTATTGCCTGTACGAAATTCCATGTCGCCTGATCTAAAGAAACAGTCGAATTATTAGATAAATACCTAAAGTTCGAGTTGAAAAGGATGCGACGACCGGGCTTGCCGTCATTACTTGGGAACTCGGATATCACTGGTACCTTATTCAGACTTGACGACTCGGTGACTCTGACATCAATTTGTTGGGGTTGCGCGAAATTTGGTGCATTTTTTATCAAATTCAGTTTGATATCATTGTTAGGCATAGAATTCCAGGCCATGACGGCACGATATATTGCGTCGTACCAGATTGAGTTCGAGAATAATTCCTGTCCAATTAAAATATTTATATTATGGTTGGCAATGGGAATTATGGGTTTGTTACTACTATAGAAGTTTACATAATCTTTGAGTAACATAATGTCTTGCTCGACTAGATAATAGTTGCCGGTGGCTGTGGCGTCATCGGTCGCGAAATCCATGTTACTGATTATGTTTAGGATTTCTGGACTAATCCAAGCGGGCGATATACTTACATTTATTGAAGCATTTGTGTAAATGATCAGCTCTTTATTTTGATTGCTGTCAAAGTATTTTAACCTGACGTATAGAGTTCCTGGGTTACCAGGGGTTACAAGGTTAGCTGGTAGCTCTGAGTCAAGAGAAAGAGTGGCATTTGCTTTTGGAAGGCCTGATGCTGTCGTGAAATCTGAGTTTTGTAATTGTCTTGGAGTTGAAACTGCTGTATAATTGCCACATTGACCACAGTTTGAGTATACCAACGTCACAGTTGCGTTTGTGACATCTTCATATCCCCCAGTTGAAAGCAGATTTCTCATGAATGTTACTTCGAACTTAAATGCTGTTTTAAGTGTTGGGTTAGGTACATTCAATGTACCTGAAACTAAGTATGAAGGGGGAATTTTAAAACCTGTTGTACTGACGTCTGCTTTTAACTTTACTATGGTAAGGGATAAGATGCAGCAGATAAGTATGCATGATTTCAATATTTGTTTGTTTTTCATTTTCCGTAATTTAAATGGTATTCATTAGCATCCAGGTATAATTGCTCCATTTCGGCACGATCTAATTGATTACTGTAAACGAGTATGGAGGTCTTATCACTGTTGAACTTAATCTCTTCAATAGGCACATTGAGATTAGTGGAGAGGAATCTGATCAGGTATTTGTCTTCGACTTTGAAGATTGCCTGTGATGTTTCGTTTGATTCGGGGGTTGGTTGTCCATCGTCTTTTTGACATGAAGAAAAGACAATACAGCTGCTCATGCAAATTAAAAACGCAATTTTCCTTGAAAAGAGCGTTATTGGGAATGTAGTTTTCATTTTTGAAAATACCACCCCCATGTTTATTTAATGTTTGATAATTATTATTTCTATATTGTTTGTTAATTTCTAAGGTTTTTTTATTTCCGAATTGTAGGTATAAACAACCTTGTAAGGAGTGTTTTTGAGATTCGTAGAAATCTGTACAATATTGAGGTTTTCTTTTTGCGGGTTGGCTCGCAAACAGAGTAAGTTTTACCGTTGTATATAATTGGTGAACCAACAGGTTTATCAAACTGAACGGCCATGGTGATATGAGTGGGATATAACAGCGCGATCATCGGAAGATTATAATTTTTTTTTACCAGATAAAAAAAAGTGCAGCCCGATCATCGCAATCACTGTGATCAGCGAAGAGCGTCTCTTCTGGTGAGAGCAGTTTTTCCTTGCCGAAATTTTCGCTATCATCCTCGTATAAGAAAGCATATCGTGTAAAACGCATCAGGTAATCTATACCTTTCTTTTGTCTCATACCACTTACTTGTCTTTCTTAGGGCTGATGGCCTGTGCTGTTTTTCTGATAAGCTGATAGTAGAGCCAATCGTTTAGTTGGTGTTTTGTTTTTTAAGCTGTCAGAGAGTTTATAATAGCTTCATACTTTCCATTGTGACCCG
>NZ_ABCM01000032.1 GCF_000170795.1 Pedobacter sp. BAL39 | reverse complement strand
TTTTACTTCCGGACCAAGCGCCTTTTGCGCCCGCTGACGTAATGCTGTAAAACCCAAATATGACCGGTTGCCTGATGGTGCTGAAAAATACCGGTCGTGGTAAAAATATTCCTTCAGCTCATCCGAAAAAACAGTGATACACCCGGTTAGGCTAACTATTAAAACGACCAGGCCTGTAACCAGGCCCAGCCATTTATGTATCCAAAAGAATATTTTCCTCAGCACCGTTAAAAGTTATACGAAAGGTTCAAACTCATGGTCACACCATTACCACGTACATATTCCGCATCAATTGCACGATACTGGCTCACTACCGGATAGTAAGAAGTATTGAACAGGTTCTCCACCCCAAGGCCTGCAGACCATTTGCTGTTGTAACGGTAGGCTGCGGTAAAGTTGAAAACATTCACTGAGCTTACCGGGCCTTCACTATTCGCATACAGTCCATTCGCACGCAGATCAAAGCGGTCACGACTTCCTGTATTTACCCAATAGATCTTCATGTCAAGTGAACTTAATGGACGATACCCCAGATAAGCTGTAGCCTTTGGTGGGGCAATTCTCAAACCGTTCATGTAGACCTTCGTCCCGCTGGCCTGCTCCGCCTTGCCTTCTACATAAGAGTAGCTACCGCCTGCGGTCCATGCATTGCTCAGGAATACGTCCGCTGCAATCTCATAACCATGAATTCTTTCGGGTTCACGCTGAGGGACCAGGAAGCCATTCACATCGACCAGGTTAGCTCCCAGTTTGGACTTGCTGATGTAATATGATGCAGTAAGGTTAACGATGCCCAGCTTACTGCTGAAACCAGCTTCGTAGTTGTCGGTAATGATGGGATCGGTAGCGATGCTTTCCAGCGTATTGCTCGTGGCACTTCGCAGGATCCGGCCAAGTTCATTGATGGCAAATCCCTGTGAGAAGCTGATGAAAGGATTGAAAAGCTCATATTTGTTGTAACGTAAGCCGGCATTGAATGTAGTGGAGTTGTATGGTATTTTTCCTCCGGTTACAGGAATGCTGCCCTCACCATCAGGCCCTCTGGCGATGGTGTTGAAGTCCTTGACCTTCACCCTTGCGTTTTCATACCTAAGGCCCGCCTTCAATACAAAGTTGGTCAGGAGGTCAATTTTCATCTGCGCATATGGTGCCAGGTTGAGCATGTTCATGTCCGGAATGTACACCCTGCCATCGGTAAGTACCTGATTGGTACGGTCATTTAGCAGGTCGAGTCCGTAAGTAAGCTCCCCCTCACCAAGGGAACCCATTTCCCATGGAGTGTTTAAGGTCAAGCGGAGCCCTTTTTTGTACGACTGAATTTTGGTTTGTCCGGGGCCATACCATGCAGTTGCCTGTGCTACATACCTGTTCATTGATACAAAGCTGTTGTAGTATGCGGAGACATCCAGCGTGCTTCCAAAAGGCAGTGCCGTGTTATGATAGGATAAAAGGGCATTGTGGTTGTATGGAGTTCCGGCTGCCTCTCCAGGATCGTCGCCTTTCTGGCCTACAGATGGCTTTATCCCATACCTGCCGGTTACATTAACGTAATCGCTGCTTTGTACACTTCTGAACAAGTTGTAGGAAGCCACAATTTCGCTTTTATCATTTGGACGGTAAGCAAGTTTGACAAAAGTATTGTATAGTGAGTTTTCTCCTAATCCGTCCGGTTGTGCGTTCACCATCCCTTTGGCATCCTTCAATACGCCTGTATAGTTGTAAGTGCCATTGAAGATATAAGAGAACTTATTTACAGTTCCTGAGAAACTTTGAGAAAGCCGGTATCCCGTGGTGTTAGAGGGATTGGCGAGGTTACCATTTAATCCTAAGCTCGTGCTGCCGCTGAATGTTCGGTCTGCGGATGGTTTCTTCGTGATGAAATTGATGATACCACCTGCAGAGCCGTTGCCGTAAATGGAAGTTGCCCCCTTGATGACCTCAATACGCTCAATTGCTGCGGGGTCGAGGGTACGGATATCTCGGCTTCCATTCATCAGTGGCGTGGATTGTGGGATACCATCAATCAGCACCAATACCTGACGACCACGGAGTGTCTGCCCGGAGTTTGTCGCTTTGTTGCTTGAGGTTCCTAATCCGGGAACGGTATTTCCAAGTATGGCGGAAACTGATGGATTGACATTTAACTGTTCTTTTACCTCACGTTCCGTTAAAATGGTGACAGAGGAAGGGACATCTTTCAGGCTCTCTGGTTTTCTGCCGGCGGTCACTACCACTTCGGAAAGGTCGTTTTCTGCCTGAAGGGCGAAAGAAACCTCTGCCTGCTGATTGGCAACCACATCGACATCTTTTGTCATTGGCAGATAACCGACCAGCCGGATGCTGACCTGATATTTGCCTGCAGGTACATCGTTAAACAAAAACCTACCTTGCTCATTTGTCTGACTACTTTTGCCTCCTGTTAATCTGACCGTCGCATACTTTAACGGTTGACCTTCTGAATCAGTGACCGCCCCGGATATCGAACCAACCTGCCCGGCATTTGCCTGCGCATCAGTTATTAAGGGTGAAAATAGTAAACAGGGTAACATGAAAAGGAAAAGATATCTTCTGCCAATTAAGGAGCAAAAATTTGGAATGAAACGTTGAACTTGACTGGTGGTCATATTTTTTGTGCTAGATTAAAACTCCGGCAAAGCTATCTATTTAGATTAATTCTAAGAGATTATTTTCAAAATAGTTTGCACCTGCTGCATGCAGCTGATGTAATCACTGATCATGATGTTCAGCATATTTATTATCTTTAGCGATGTGCCATCAACCTCGATACCTGAAAATTCTTCTTTTGTTTTGTGCGGGATTTATTTCCTGCTCTCTTGCGCAGACACAGGATACCCAAAATAACATTTATGACAAGGCAGCTGTGGTTACCGCACATCCTGAGGCTTCAAAAGTAGGCCTGCAGGTGCTGCGACAAGGGGGGAATGCGGTTGATGCTGCTGTAGCGGTGCAGTTTGCCCTGGCCGTGGTCTATCCCAATGCCGGTAATATCGGCGGCGGTGGTTTTATGGTTTATCGTGATAAACAAGGGCATTTTGATGCCTTAGACTACCGCGAAACCGCCCCTGGAAAGGCATTTAAAGATATGTATCTCGACTCAGTAGGGAACGTCGTAGCCGACAAGAGCTTTTTTGGTGCACTGGCTTCCGGTGTACCGGGGGTGGTGGATGGCATGGTCAGTGCGCATCGGAAATATGGAAGGTTAAAATGGAAACAACTGCTGCAGCCGGCAATTGATCTTGCCGAAAATGGATTCCGGATTACGGCGCAACAGGCGCATGAGCTCAATAGCTATAAGGCGGAATTTCAAAAATACAACCAGAAACCGATAGCTTTGGTCAAAGCAGAATCCTGGAAGTCCGCTGATCTCCTGAAGCAAAATGAGCTTGCCGCTACACTCAGACTGATCCGTGACAAGGGCAGGAGTGGATTTTACGAAGGTACTGTTGCTAAAGCCATTGTAAAGACGATGCGGTCTGGAAATGGGCTGGTCAGCCAAGAGGACCTGAATGCTTACCGATCGGTCTGGAGAAAACCGGTGTCCGGAAGTTACGGTAATTACAAGGTGGTTTCCATGCCGCCGCCTTCCAGCGGGGGGATTGCACTGTTGACCATGCTGAAACAGATGGAGAGATTTCCATTGAGCCGCTGGGGGTTTCAGCGTGATTCTACGGTGCAGCTGATGGTGGAAGCGGAAAGAAGGGCTTATGCCGACAGGGCGAGCTATCTTGCTGACCCGGATTTTTTCAATGTCCCTCAGCGAGCACTATTAGACACTGCCTACATCAGCAGCAGACTTAACAACCTGGATTTTAGTCGTGCGACGCCAAGTGCCGAAGTGAAGGAAGGTGATTTATTAGCTGTGGAAAGTGAACAAACCACGCACTTTTCTATTGTCGATGCCGATGGAAACGCGGTTTCCGTCACCACTACACTCAATGGTTCTTACGGATCGTTGGTGGTTGCAGAAGGTGCCGGCTTTATCCTCAACAACGAGATGGACGACTTCTCCGTAAAACCGGGTGTACCTAATGCCTATGGTTTAGTCGGGGGAGTTGCGAATGCAATTGCTCCAGGCAAACGGATGCTGAGTTCTATGACGCCTACGATCCTGGAAAAAAATGGTAAGCTACTGATGGTTGTGGGTACTCCTGGTGGATCTACCATCATCACCTCTGTTTTTCAAACGATATTAAATGTGGTCACTTTCGGTCAGGGTATGCAGGCAGCGGTCTCGGCTCCACGTTTTCACCACCAATGGCTTCCCGACGAAGTATATGCCGAGGAAGGGGCCATAGATCCGCAAACCAGACAAAAGCTGACAGCAAAAGGATATAGGATCTTGACAAGGGGCGCTATCGGAAGGGTGGATGCCATCCTCGTAAAACCTGATGGCAGGCTCGAAACAGGTGCTGACCCCAGAGGTGATGATACCGCCCTGGGGTATTAACTGTCGATATTTTTCACTGACTCATCTTATGCTTCGTTCGTGAAATTTTGATATATCGCCAGAAATCCAGACGTGATGTGTGGTTATCTTATTGATAATCATTTGATATTTGCTCTGGAGCTTTTTTTGCTGGTATCTTGAAAAACAAGAGCTGCGATTTGTGATCTGGACTATTTGGATCAAATCATCAATCTATAAAACAACATGGAAGAAAATCAACAGGTTAAGGTGGTCCATAATGTGGATCAATTGAGGTTTCAGGTAGAATTACAAGGGGAATACGCTACTATAGAATATCGTTATTACAAGAAAAATATAGCATTTATGCACACTACGGTGCCGGATGCCTTCAGAGGTAAGGGGGTTGCTGCTGCAATGGCCGTTGCTGCACTCAATTTTGCACAAGCGGAACACCGTAAGATCATGTTGTATTGCCCTTTTGTTGCTAAGTATGTGAGGGAGCATCCTGAATATCATGCATTGGTTGACACGGCTTACCATCCTTCTTTCGGCAAGTTACATCCCTAATTGTATTTTAGAAAACTGCTTTGCCTGGATCCCGGTTGTCCTCCAGCAACAATCATGATGTAGCCCCCATTCAGGAAATTTTAAGGTTAGGCTGAGACTGATTACATTTGAGGAATGCCACTGCAGATTGGTGATTCCAGCTAAGGCAATTTAATAGGACATGGAGAAATTTTTGATATGGAACAGACATTAACATTAAAACAACGGTGGAAGATCTTTCAGGCGGAGCATCCAAAGGTACGCATCAGGGATGCTGCGAAATCATTAAATAGTACAGAGGCGGAATTGATCGCCACCACGGTGGGGTCTGGAACTCTCCGTCTCAACGCCCAATTTCCGGAATTGCTGCAGGAAGTGGAAAGTCTCGGTAATGTGATGGCGTTGACCCGCAATGACCACTGCGTTCATGAGCGTCAAGGTGTTTATACCAATCTTTCTTTCCAGGGGATGATGGGATTGGCCGTCAACCCGGACATCGACCTCAGGTTATTCATGAGCCAGTGGAAGTCAGGTTTTGCAGTGGATGAAGACGGCCGCAAAAGTCTGCAGTTTTTTGGCCCCGACGGAACAGCCCTGCACAAAATATACCTTACTGAAAGCAGTGATGTTGCTGCCTATGAAACGATTATCAGGAAATACAAATCGGAAGATCAGGATGCTGCATTGGTGATCGAAGCAGCAAAGGCTCCGGCGACTGAGCGTCCCGATGCTGAGCTCAATGCTGAAGGATTTCAACAGGAATGGCTCGATCTTAAAGATACACATGCTTTTCATGGCTTGCTGAGAAAGTACGAAATGAGCCGTATACAAGGACTGAGGTTAGCACCGAAAGGGCATGCCAGGCAAATCACGGTACCATCAGTGAAGAAAATTCTGGAGCAGGTCGCGGCAGATGGTATTGAAATCATGGTATTTACAGCCAGTGCAGGATGTATCCAGATCCATACCGGACTGATCCGGAAGTTACTTCAAACAGGCCCCTGGTTCAATGTGCTTGATCCTGAGTTTAACATGCACCTCAGGGAGGATGGAATTGCAACTGCCTGGCTGGTGAAGAAACCTACAGAAGATGGTCTGGTGACCAGTATCGAGGTTTTCGATGATGCAGGAAATATCATCGTTCAGTTTTTTGGCAAACGTAAACCGGGGAACCCTGAGCTGGAAGCCTGGAGATACATTGCCAATACGCTTGCGGAAGCTCCTTAATACTAAATATTCGCTTGTTTTCTATTGCTCTTTAACCTGTTGTGGTAACCGGTGTATTTTTTACTGAAGCGGCATATTCTGAGGGGGTCATGCCAAACTGTTTTACAAAACTCCTCGCAAATTGTGCCGACGAACTGAATCCGGTGATGGAGGCTATTTTAAGGATTTTAAAATGCCCTTCAGTGAGTAACAGCGCCGCGTGTTTCAAACGGGTGATGTTGATCAGTTCATGCGGCGACAAATTGGAAATTGCTTTTGTCTTTCGGTAAAGCGTTGGCCGGCTCATGTTCATGACATCCGCCAGGAAGTCAACATCCAGGGCGGTGTTTGACATGTTTTTTATAATCGTATCGTTCAGCTTATCCAGAAAGGCTTCATCAGCCTTATTGTACGCCATGCTCTTGAGGTGCACCAATGGGGAATGCGCAAAGTGATTTTTAATCTTATCACGTAAGGTGAGCAGGTTAACCACCTGGCTCAGCAGGTGGTTCGGGGAGAATGGCTTCTCGATATAAGCATCTGCGCCCACCTCCAGACCTTCGATCTTCGACTGTAATGTGTTCTTCGCAGTGAGCAGAACAATAGGGATATGCGCATAGTCGATATTGCCTTTTATCGTTTTGCAGAGTTCCAGTCCGTCCATCACCGGCATCATGATGTCACTGATGATCAGCTGCACACTCACATCGTTGAGTGCCTTCAATGCTTTTTCACCATTTTCAACGGCTACAATGGTAAAGTCTTCCTGCAGGATATTGGTGATGAAGGTCCGGATCTCCGGATTGTCTTCTACCACTAAAATCACCGGGAGCTCTGCATCTGATTTCGACAGCGGTGGCTCGTTCTCCTCAGCATGGACAGCTGAGGGAATATTGCGGCCGATCGTGTACTCCTGATCGTGGTGTTTCGGCAGTCGCAGCTCAAAGCAGGTACGCCCCTCAATTTCCGTATTCAAGTCCAGTGTTCCTTCGTGCAGCTCTGCCAGTGACTTCGCCAGCGATAGTCCGATACCGGAACCTATCTTTGTTTTAGCGCTTTCCATTCGGTAAAAAGGCTCAAACACCAGTTGTTTGTATTTCTCAGGGATGGTATTCCCATCATTGATGATCACAATGCTGAACGTGTCCTCATCTGAAGAGGTCTTGATCCATACTTTTGCTGATGCATATTTTAAGGCATTGTCCAACAGGTTGCTGACGATCTTACTGAGTGCCTCTGCATCTGCAAATGCCAAAAGCGGGGTTTGCTCAAGCTCCACCAGCATCAGTATCTTTTTTTCGTCAATCAGCGGCTGAAAGCGGACGCAGGTATCTCTCAGCAATTCATTCACGTCGAGCTGTACAAAGCTCAGGTTAAAGCCTTTCTGCTCCGTTTTCCTGAAATCCAGCAGCTGGTTGGTCAGCTCCAGCAAGCGGTCAGTGTTTTTCTTCATGATCGTCAGGTTGCTCGCCAGTGCGGGAAGTTGCTCCGTCTTTCTGATCACCTCCTCGAGAGGTCCGTTGATTAATGTCAGTGGTGTTCTGATCTCATGTGTCACATGGGTGAAAAAATTGATTTTTGCATGGTAAAGCTCTTTTTCTTTTTGAATCTCCCAACGCTCAATTTTTTCACGATGTTTAATCCAGAGTCTTCTGTGGTAATACCTGACCATGGCAAATACGAATGCCGCCAGTGCGATTCCGTAACAGATCAGGGCAGGTACGCTGGCCCAGAACGGGGGATCGATGATAATCTTCAGTTGGGTGATCTGCCCATTCCAGATGCCACTGCTGTTTGAGGCTTTGACCATAAAGGTGTATTCGCCCGGGGAGAGGTCGGTAAAATAGACTTTTCGATTGGTCTTTAGATACGTCCAGCGGTCATCAACTCCCTTCATCACAAATGCGTATTCAGTCATTTCCGGCGCTGTGAAACTTAATGCCGCGAAATCGATACTCAGATTTGACTGGTGATGAGACAACCTGATCTCCTGCGTAAAGTTGATCGGGCCGCTGAGTCCTGAGTTTCCAGTCCCCACTTCCAGTTCTTTATTGTCTACCTGAAAACCGGTGATGTATACCTTTGAAATAAATTTATTCTCCCTGAAGCGTTCGGGATTGAAGCTGATCATCCCCTTCACACTTCCAAAATACATCTGGCCATCTTCGTCCTTGAAAGCTGAGCCATAATTGAACTGGTCGCTCAGGAGTCCATTGGCTTTACTGAAACTGATAATTTTTTCTGTTTTTGGGTTGAAGTGTACCAATCCCCTGGAGGTGCTGATCCATAGGTTCTTCATTTCATCTTCCAGTATCTTGTAGAAAATGTTGGAAGGAAAATCGTCTTTTGTCGTATACCGCTTAAATCCTCTGTTTCCTGACGTCAGTTTGTTCAGCCCATTCTCCGTAGTAATCCACAAATTGTGGTCGGAATCCTGAAAAATCCCGTTGATCTCATTGCTGCTCAGACTATTTTTGTCCTGGGCACTAAATAAATAGCTGTCCGATTGTTTACTGCGCCTGTTGAAGGAATATAAACCATCTCTCAGTGTACCTGCCCAGATGGTGCCATGTTCATCTTCGAGCAGGGCAGAATAGTGTTTGTTGCCGGGAACTTCATTCAGCAACATAAAGTCGTCGCTGCCAGCATTGTACCTGTACAATCCGAAAGCCGTTCCGATCAGGAGCTCATCGTCCTTTGTTGTGATGAGGCTTTCGATAAAGTTGCTCTTGAACTCGTTGGGAGCGGGGCCAGCCTTGTATTTTTTGATTACCCTCGAAGTATTGATGTCGAATACATCCAGTCCATGTTCAAAGGTCCCCAGCCATAACTTATTGCCGGTAACGGCAAGTCCGTGGATGTTGGAGTGAGAGAGGCTGCTGCCTGGCGTCGCAGGCATAAAATTCACAAAGGTTTTGGTCTTTGGATTGTATTTATTCAAGCCGGCGTCTTCAGTGCCGATCCACAGGTTTCCCTTTCCATCTTTGACAATTTCCCGGACAGCATTACCCTGCAGGCTGTTCTCACCGGCCTTGGGATAAAATTTATCAAAAGAGGTGTAGGGCTGCTGGTAATAACTCAAGCCACCGAAATAGGTACCACACCAGATACCGCCTTCTTTATCTTTTGTCAGGGTATATACTGCGTTGTCCGAGAGTGAATAGCTGTCATTGGTCTTACTTCGCAGATGGGTATACTTGTTGCTCTTCCGGTTATAAATGAAAATGCCTGATTCAGTGGCAATCCAATATTCATCTGTTGCCGTCTTCAGAAAATCCCGAGCATAGATGATGGTGCGGTCGGGGTTGCTGATGGGAACATCCTGGTAGTCGTGACTACGCAGGTTAAACAGCTTTATCCCCTGATTGGATGTTCCAATGAAGAGGTGACCATCTCCGGTATCTTCAATTTTTTCTATCCATCGCGATAATGCGGGACCCGACCTGCTGAACACATTGTAGGGCTCAAACCTGCCGGAGCCAGGCTGATAGTGCTGCAGGAAGCCGAGTGCGGTGGAAACCCATAGGTCACCACTGTCGCTAATCGTGACCGATGTTGCCTGTTCCGGAAGGATATTTTCGAATCCCGTCAGCTTACTGGTTTTTTGTTCGTAGTACTGCAGGATGCCACCGGCAATAAACCAGATCTTACCGCGCCGGTCAGTCTTCAGGCTATTGATGTCTTTTGTGCATGTGCCTGCAATCAGTCTAAATGTATCGTTTGTCTGGTCATATAAATAAAGCCCTTTGAGCGTGCCGATCCACAGCTGCCCTTTTTCATCTTCCAGCAGAGAATGAATAAAATTATGCCCCAGGCTGCCGGGCTGTTCAGGGTCATTGCGGTAGACCTTAAAACGGTACCCGTCAAAACGGTTCAATCCGTTTTTGGTACCGAACCACATGAACCCGTTTTTGTCCTGCAAACTGCAGATCACCGAATTATAGGATAAACCGGATTCTACCTGATAATGCCTGAAATTGTAGGACTGTGCCGCCGCCATCTGCTGGACACCCACAAGAATGCATAAGCTGAAAAATATGGTTTTTAAATGCCCGGAAAAAATCATCATTAAATATAACCGAAAATTAGAGCATAACCTGAAAACCCGTTCAAATCGTTTGTTATGGCTGATAATTGATACACAATGAACAGATTTTGAACTAAAGCGTCAACTCATATCACCTTATTTAGCGGTATCCAAATATTAAATTTCATTGTATGAACAAAAAACTACTCCAAAGACGGGATACTGGTTTCCGTCTGAAGTTGATCGGTAACATCAAAGACCGGATGCTCAGCTTTCTCCTCATGTTATTCCTGTTTACCTGCGCTGGTTCGGCGAAGGCACAGGAGAAAATTACAGGTACAGTAAAGGATGCCGGCGGGCCGATGGTAGGCGTGGGGGTGCAGTTAAAAGGTACAGGTGTTTCTACCCTTACTGATGGTGATGGTAGATTCAGCATCACGTTGCCAGCAGGGCAGAAAGGCGTCCTTGTATTTTCCTTTATCGGATATACCACGAAAGAAGTTCCTGTTTCGGGCACGCAGCCCCTACAGGTCACACTTGTAGAATCCAGCTCGGACCTCAGCGAAGTGGTAGTGGTAGGTTATGGCACCCAGCGTAAGCAAGACCTTACGGGTGCAATATCTGTAGTAAAGGCAACTGATGTCAAGAAACGACAGGCAACTACCGTTGCAGAGTCCCTGCAGGGACTTGCTACCGGGATACGGGTGCGTGGTGGCGGTCAGGCTGGCTCTGAAGCACAAATCCAGATCCGCGGGCTGAAGAACTTCTCAGGAACCAACCCACTGTATGTGATCGATGGGTTGGTGACTACGGCAAACCGTGATTTCAACCCCGCCGATATTGAGTCGATCCAAATCCTTAAAGATGCTTCCGCAGCAGCAATTTATGGTTCCAGAGCGGCAAATGGTGTCATCATCATTACCACTAAACGCGGTGCTGAAGGGCCCACAAAAATTGATGTTTCTGCCAAAACAACACTGCAGACCATTCCAAGGTATGACCTTGCTAAAACAGAAGAATTTTCAAGGCTCAACTTCATGGCTTACGACAATGCTGGTGCGACAAGACAAAATCTTGACCTGTCGGTAAATACCGACTGGCAGGATGAGGCCTTTCGTGTCGGACAGGTGCAGGACTACTCAATGAGTTTTTCCGGAGGAAGCAAAGATGCGACCTATTTCATCTCCGCTGGTTATTTCGGCAATAAAGGTGCAGTAATCAGTACTGACTTCGACCGGATTAACTTCAGGGTGAATACAAAGAGCACGAAGGGGATCTTCACCATCGGGGAAAACTTAGCCATTAGTAATGCTAAGACGGACGAGATGTCTGGAAATCCTATTATTGATGTCGTCCGGATGCTGCCTACCATTCCGGTTTACAATTCCGCAAACCCAGGCGGGTATGGTTATGGCGATGAAGGTCGTGCGAGGACATTCGGTAGCAACCCGGTCGCTATTGCAGACCTGGATGACCGTACCAATGAAAACCTGCGCATCCGGGGTAATCTCTTCTCGGAACTGCAATTTCTCCCTTCCCTGAAATATAGGATCAGCCTCGGCTATGAAACCAGTCGCGACCATTTTACTTACCTGCGTAAGGAGGGAAACTGGACATTGAACCAGGCCTATGATCCTGCCATCTTCAATGAAAACAGGGGCGAGTCTTCAACGGCGCTGATTGAAAATACACTTTCATTTACAGAAACTTTCGGAAAGCACAACATCAATGTGCTCGCCGGACAATCCTATCAACGCGATAACTATGCGCAGATATGGGGCAGAAAAAGAAATATCCTGGCAAATCCTGCCGGTGGTTATTATGAAGTACTGGATCAGGGAAATGAACCTCAAACCGGCGGTTTCAAAAACAGGACCGACCTCATTTCATATTTCGGCAGGTTTGAATACAATTATGCTGATAAATACCTGGTCAATGGGGTAATACGTACGGATGGTGTCTCCCGTTTCGGAAAAGATCATAAGTTTGGTGTGTTTCCCTCGATCTCCGGAGCCTGGCGCATCAGTCAGGAGGAATTCTTTAAAACTTCATGGATCAACGATCTGAAGTTACGCGCAAACTACGGTACACTGGGGAGCAGCAACATAGGTCCTTACGATTACATCGCCTTTATCAATACCTTCCCTACAATTGTAATGGGCCCTGGGCAGGCGGTACAACCGGGTTCTACACAGGTGCAATTGGCAAACCCTGACCTGCGCTGGGAAGAAGTCACACAACAAAACTACGGGTTTGATGCTACGGTGTTGGACAATAAGCTGACAATCAGTGCAGAGTACTTCATCTCGAAAACAAAAGATGTACTTCTCCGCTATCCCTTGCTGACCTCAACAGGCAATGATGGTGGTAATCCATATGTGAACGGGGCTACTTTAGGCAATCGTGGATTTGAGTTCACCGCTACCTATCAGGAGAACAGCAACCCATTTAAATATAGCGTCACAGGAAACCTGACCACCTTACGCAATAAAGTGATCGACCTGGGTTATGGCAAAAACAGGACCTTTGTCGGCAATACGGTGACCGAGGTAGGACGCCCTATTGGAATGTGGTATGTGCTGCAGACAGATGGCCTTTTCCAAAATGCAGCGGAGGTGGCAAACTATAAAAATGCTGCAGGTAAGGTCATCCAGCCAACTGCACAGCCTGGTGATATCCGCTTTAAAGATAACAATGGTGATGGAGCAATCACCAATGCGGACAAGGTCATTGCTGGAAATCCATGGGCGGATTACGAGCTGGGCCTAAACTTCAATGCCTCCTACAAGGACTTTACATTCAGCATGGACTGGTTTGCGTCCTTTGGTTCTTTGGTGTTCAACGGTCCGCGTAGTGTGACAGACATGTTTTCTGATAATACCAATTACCGTGCAGGGATACAGCCATGGACACCTGAAAACCCGAATACAGATGTGCCACGTGCCTTTTATGGCAGTACCATCAACTCAAGAGGGGATACGGACCGCTGGCTGGAAAACGGTAGTTTCGCACGGATGAAGTACATCGGTATTTCCTACAACCTGCCTGATGACCTGATGAAAAAAATTGGGTTCAGGAATGCACAGGTGACCTTATCAGGGCAAAACCTGATCACCATTACCAAATATTCCGGACTGGATCCTGAATTCAGCAACAACAGCATTTTTGAAAAAGGTTATGACTTTGGTGCCTTCCCGAATTTAAGGATGGTATCTGTCGGTTTACAGTTTGGATTTTAATATGATCAACATGAAAAATATACTATTGATACTCCTCATCGCTGCTGCGGGTATCGTCTCGTCCTGCAAAAAAAGCCTGCTTGATCAGGACAATCCCAATACACTTACACTGGAACAGTTCTGGAAAACCGAAGCTGATGCCCAGAAAGGGGTAAATGCAATTTACCATATGTTTTATCAGCCTGGCGGCTGGTCCCGATGGATGTATTTCCGCCTTGACCTGACGTCTGATGAGGGCTTTAGCAAAAGCCCCTGGATAGAGCTTGCCGACTGGACCCGGTTTCAGTATGTCAACTATAATTTCTTTGAAGGAAATCAGAACACTTACAGGGATACGTACAAGGCGATTTTCAGGTGTAACCAGGTATTGACCTATGTGCCTGACATCCCATTTGCAGACCAGAATAAAAAAGCACAGATCCTCGCTGAGGCGAAGTTTATGCGTGGATTATACTATTACTATGCGGCACTGCTTTGGGAAAACTTCCCTATCGTGACCACCTTGCAGAGCCCGACGGACATGCCGGAACAAAGCAGCCTTGCCCAGGTATGGGCACAGGTGGAAAAAGACCTTTCTGAAGCCGCTGCGGCTTTACCTCCACAATGGACCGGTAATGACATCGGCCGCCCCACCAAAGGTGCCGCATTTGCTTTGCTGGGTAAAACATACATGCAACAGCGTAAATGGTCAGATGCGAAAACTGCTTTCGATTACCTCGTTACTGGTGCCGGCATGTCTTTTTATGACCTCGTTGCTTATCAGGATAACTTCCGTGCTGAAAATGAGAATAATAAAGAATCTGTATTTGAAATCCAATTCTCGGATGCGAATAAAACTACTGAGGGTGACGGACCGAGCTCAAGCATGGGCAGCAATAGGGCGCAATTTTTTGCACCACGCTCTATAGGCTGGTCTGACGGACAAGCCCGCAACTGGATGGTGGCAGAGTTTAAAAAAGAGAAAACTGTCGATGATAAAATCGATCCCCGTCTCCGCTATACCTTGTTCTATCCCGGACTGGAAGCTGATTTTGGCGATAAAATATATGGCAGAAGCTGGCAATGGGATGCGGATGAAGCCTGGTTCCGCAAATACTCCAGAGATTATATGCGCAACAACGAAGACTATTTTAATCAGATCAACAACCGCATGATCCGTTTTGCTGATGTGCTGCTGATGTATGCGGAAGCCCTGAATGAATTAGGCCAGACTGCAGATGCTTACCAATATGTAAACCGCGTGAGACAACGGGTAAATATGGCCCCACTGGCTACGGCTTATCCGGCAATCGGTAACAATAAAGACCTGTTCAGAGAACGTCTGAAGATGGAGCGCGTCCTGGAATTGTGTGGGGAGAGCGTCCGTTGGGCAGATTTGAAACGATGGGGCGAATTGGATACTGAAGCAGGTATCACAAAAGTTGCACTGCGCGATCCTGATTTTAATAACTTCGTGTTGGACAAGAGTATACGATTGCCACTTCCGCAAATCGAAGTGGAGAATAACACCAAGCTTACTCAGAATCCACATTATTAGCGCATGATCTTAAATCAAGGACAGATGTTTAAACTATTAATAGTTAATGTTTTAGCGGTGTTTTCTGCCTTGGGCTGTTCAAAAAAGGATAGCGCAACTGTCGATACTCCGGTAGGGGTAAAGGAAACGCATATTGAATGGGACCAGAGCAGCAGGAAACGTGTGTCTGATGCAAGTCTGAATGCGAGATATTCGGGATATGCCAGGATCATCCAGCTGCCTGATGGGTCATTACTGGCTGTATACGAAGCGGAGGGAAGCATCGTCTCGGTAAAAAGTACAGACCTGGGCAATACCTGGTCAAAAGCGGTGATCGTGGCTCCGCGCAGCAATGGCATTAACAATGCAGTGCCGGATTTGCTGCTGTTAAAGGATCAGACCATCCTGGTTTGTTATAATGCGCGGCCGTATGACATCTCCCCGTCGAGAAAGTTCAGTATCCTGGTGAAGAAAAGTACCGATGGAGGACTGTCCTGGAACAATGAACGCCTGTTGTATGAGGCTGGACATCAATTTGAAAATGGCTGCTGGGAACCGGCAGCCATTCAGTTGCCAAATGGCGAAATACAGCTTTATTTTGCCAACGAAGGCCCCTATACCAACTCTGATGAGCAGAATATCTCTATGTTACGTTCTGCAGATCAGGGCGATAGCTGGACGTCTGAGCCCGTCGTGGTGAGCTTCAGGCCTGGAAAGAGAGACGGCATGCCGGTACCGCTACTCTTAAAAAACGGTACAGATGTTGTCGTCGCAATAGAAGACAATGCGGTCAACACATTTAAACCATACATCGTAAAAAATACGCTGCAGGAGAACTGGGCGGTAACGGTGGGCGCTGAAAGTCGGAACCGGAGTTATGCTTTGTCGGCCAGGGTTGCTGATGAAATTTATGCTGGTGCACCTTTCATCAGGCAGCTCAGTACTGGCGAGACCATTTTGTCCTACCAGGGCACAGAAGGACGTACCAACGATATGAACTTCGCAGACATGAAAGTAGTGATCGGCAATGACCAGGCAAAAGACTTTGGCAGTAAATCTACACCATTTCTGATCCCTGCCAACAAATCATGCCTTTGGAACAGCCTGACGGTATTGAGTGATGATACGATATTGGCTGTGGCCAGCACTAACGCCTATTCCAGCGCAACGGAGGTATGGATGATCAAAGGAAAAGTAATAAAGGAGACCAATTAAATAACGAAAGAATCAAAACTATGCAGAAACACAGAATTATCCTCATTGCACTATTCTTTGCTACCCTGTTTTACAGTTGCTCGGAGCAAAAAAAGGAAGAGACCAAAGCGCGCGGCATCTGGACCAAGGAACAGGCCAACGACTGGTACAAACAACAGAAATGGCTCGTAGGAGTAAATTTTACACCGGCAAATGCCATCAATCAGCTCGAAATGTGGCAGGCAGATACCTATGATACTGCTACAATTGATAAGGAACTGGGCTGGGCAGCAGACCTGGGGATGACGACAGTGAGGGTGTATCTCCATGATGCGCTATATGAGCAGGATTCCGTAGGCTTTCTTAATCGCATCGACAGCTTCCTGAGCATCGCGAAAAAAAGAAACATCAAACCCTTGCTCGTGATCTTCGACTCCTGCTGGGACCCTTTTTATAAGCTAGGTAAACAAAGGGACCCGCTTCCTTTCAAACACAATTCAGGATGGGTGCAAAGTCCGGGACAGGTGGCCCTGAAAGACTCCTTGCAATATCCCCGTCTGGAAAGGTACGTGAAAGGTCTGGTCAAACACTTCGCCAACGACGACCGCATCTTAGGTTGGGATGTATGGAATGAGCCGGATAACATGACGGGCCCTTCGTATGAAAAGGTGGAAACACCGGATAAAGTGGCCCTGGTGCTTCCCCTGCTGGAAAAAACCTTTGCCTGGGCAAGATCCGTGAACCCTTCGCAACCGCTCACTTCGGGCATCTGGTCTGGCGACTGGTCTTCGGAAGATAAACTGAAGCCGATTGAGAAACTTCAGCTGGAGCAGTCAGATGTCATCACCTTCCACAATTATGATACACCGGAAGAGTTCGAAAAACGCATCAAATGGCTGCAACGCTACGGTAAACCATTGATCTGTACAGAGTATATGGCCAGACCCAATGGCAGTACTTTCGCAGGCTTCCTGCCCATTGCTGAAAAATATAATGTTGGAATGATCAACTGGGGTTTTGTGGATGGCAAAAC
Organism: Pedobacter sp. BAL39; assembly: GCF_000170795.1. Classification (GTDB taxonomy): domain Bacteria; phylum Bacteroidota; class Bacteroidia; order Sphingobacteriales; family Sphingobacteriaceae; genus Pedobacter. The sequence goes on along the minus strand of NZ_ABCM01000032.1, from coordinate 13,452 downwards.
ACAAACGAAATATCCATGGGATACCTGGACAAAAAACTATACTTCGGAACCTCCCGTATGGTTTCATGAAATCTTAAAGGCTGATGGAAGTCCTTATCGTAAGGAAGAGACAGACCTCATCAGGTCCATGACAGGAGCCAAGCCTGTGAAATAAAAGATCAGCATGAATGAAATAAAACAAACGTTTGCGTAGTCAATGCAAACGTTTGTTTAATGATTTTTTAACGCCTCCTCTTTTGCTGGTTTGTATTGCAGCTGATTTTCCTGCATTTTTACTAGGTAACCATTCCTGATCAACAACAAACCAGCCTTATGACCAAATTCTTTAATTGTACACTGTTGCTGCTGAGCCTGATAGGTGCCGGCATAACCAAACTTGATGCACAGACCAGCCTGACCATCCGGAAGGGCGAGAAATGGTTTGGCGCGGCCGTGAACGAAGGCCATCTCATGCCTTTCAGGGAAGGGCATACGCTGGACATACATGGAAATACTGTTGGCAACCAGGCGAGCCCTTTGTTGATTTCCACCGCAGGTCGTTACATCTGGAGCGAGGAACCTTTTCGTTTTACGTTCGAGAAGAACAAATTGGTGATCGACCGGACGGAAAGCGCATTGACGATTGACTCTTCGCAAAAGAACCTCCCTCAGGCCTTCGAAAACGCATCCAAGCGATTTTTCCCATCCCCAAATGTATTGCCTGATACGTTGCTATTCACTAAACCGCAATACAATACCTGGATAGAACTGGTGTATAACCAAAATCAAGCTGATATCCTGGCTTACGCACATTCCATCATCAACAACGGTTTTCCTCCGGGAGTAATCATGATCGATGACAACTGGGCGGACTACTACGGCCGCTTTGATTTTCGTAAAGACCGCTTTGGAAATGCAGCGGGGATGGTGGACAGCCTGCATCAACTCGGCTTTAAGGTGATGCTCTGGATCTCGCCCTTCGTGTCTCCTGATACGGACGTATTCCGGGAACTGCTGGAGAAAAAATGCCTGCTGATGAGTAAGGAGGTCAATGTGGGCATCAGCCAGCCAGAAACGCAGAAACCAGCAATCATCAGCTGGTGGAACGGCTATAGTGCCGTGCTTGATTTTACCAATCCCGCAGCTAAAATGTGGTTTGAGGGGAAACTGGAGTACATGATGAAAACCTATCACCTGGATGGCTTTAAATTTGATGCCGGTGATGCTGAGTTTTACCCTGCTGATGCAGTATCATTCTCGAAGGCCTCGCCAAATGAACACAGCAGGCTCTGGGGAGAAATCGGCCTGAAGTTTCCGCTAAATGAATACCGGGCGATGTGGAAAATGGGAGGGCAGCCATTGGTGCAGCGGCTCAGGGATAAACAGCATACCTGGGTAGATCTTCAAAAGCTCATCCCTCACATCACAGTTGCCGGATTACTTGGTTACCAGTTCACCTGTCCTGACATGATTGGTGGTGGTGAGTTTGGCTCGTTCCGCGACAAAGGTGTACTTGATGAGGAACTGATTGTGCGCTCGGCCCAATGTTCGGCACTCATGCCCATGATGCAGTTTTCAGTGGCACCATGGCGGGTGTTGAATCAAACCAACCTGAAGGCCCTGAAACAGGCGGTTGACCTCCGTATGAAGTACACACCCTACATCCTTGAGCTTGCAAAGGCATCTGCTCTCAGCGGTAAGCCAATGGTGCGTAACATGGAATACCAGTTCCCAAACCAGGGCTTCGCTGATGAAAAAGGACAGTTTATGTTAGGCGACAGATACCTGATTGCCCCGGTGCTCAGCAAGGAACATCGTAAAACCGTTGCCCTGCCTAAGGGAAGATGGAAAGATGATCTGGGGAAAATCTTTAATGGCCCTCTGAAAATCGAAACCCCGGTTTCATTGGAACGGTTGCCGGTATATGAATTGGTGAAACCCTGAGCATTAAATTATCCTGCAGTTCGTTGATGAAAAGTAAACTAATGCCGTCCTCTTGTTGTTCATCTTGCCTTTTCACAGTCATAACCGTATCTTCATGTCAAATAAATAAAATTACATGAATACTGAACAAGCCATTCTCGCAGGCGGTTGCTTCTGGGGCGTAGAAGAACTGATCCGTCAACTTCCTGGTGTAAACTCAACCATGGTGGGATACACTGGTGGTGATGTGCCGAATGCTACTTACCGCAATCATGGTACACACGCAGAAGCCCTGAAAATTACTTTTGATCCTGAGCTATTACCTTACCGAGGTCTGCTTGAATATTTCTTCCAGATCCACGATCCTACAACAAGGAACCGACAAGGCAACGATATTGGCACCTCCTACAGATCAGCGATATTTTACGCTGACGATCAACAAAAGCAGACTGCTGAACAATTGATCTCGGAATTAGAGGCCTCAGGTAAATGGCCTGGTAAATTTGCGACTGAGGTGGTACCGGAAACCGACTTCTGGGACGCGGAAGAGGAACATCGCGATTATCTGCAGAAACATCCGTTCGGGTATACCTGTCACTTTGAAAGACCGGATTGGAAAATAAGCAAACCATAACCACATTATATAGGGCAGATGGTATATAAATTTGAGGAGGTGCTCAATGATCTGATGGATTATTTTATCCTTGGTGATCCTGATTATTTACTTCATTACAAAAATGCACACGGGCTTCCTGACGACCTGCTGCTGGAGTTTACGACACAGGAACGTGGCGATCTTGCAGTAAGTGAGGGCGTAATGCTGCCGCTGTCAAAAGTTGAAAATCTGCCCTACACGGTTTACTTTAATCTTTCTGAAGGTCAGCCCGAATTATTAAAGGAAGGCAATGAACTGCAGGTCAGACAGGCTGGTCATTGCCTTCGTGTCGAGAGCGGTGCAGTGTATCTGTATACCATGCCCTATCTGCGTTCTTATACCGATGCTACCGTCGCCAGGATCAAACAGCACCGCAGTGCAAAGATATCACTGCCTAATGGTTGGTATGCCGTGGAGGTGCTGGGAGGCTTGACAAAACAAACAACAGAACTCATCAATGTAAATGGAGATCGGGTCAGCTTTGAAGAGCTTGAGCCGACGTTTGAATTCCTCATCATTCCTTCAAAGGATCGGCCTGAATATACCGCTGATCTCAATTATCCCTATCAAATAAATTCCTGACAGGTGCAGAGTACCGCGATTTTCCCGACAGACCCACAGCAGCGTACGTAATTGTACACCTGCTGTCCGATGTTGAACAAATGGGCACATGAAATGACAATTACAATGCGATGAAGCGCCTTAGGAAGCCTCCATTATTATGGCACAGCTGTTGGTGCATCCGGTTCAACCAATTTGTTATGATGAAGATTCCAGTATACCTCGCATTGATTTTTCTGCTCCCGTTTCATGTAAATGGACAGCTGTCCAGCCGCCTTTCGCCAAAAGTGACCGTCGCTGTAAACACTAATATTGAAACTTACTTCATCGCAGAAAAGCTGGCCGTTGAGCACATCGGCAACTACGTATTCAGCAATAAAGAGGTGCAGTTTACACATCAGCCCATTGTCCATTTTGGACTCAAAACCTTCCTGCCCTGGAAGGACAGCCCGGTGATCCTGAGGATTGCGGAGCTCCTGAAACAAATGAGGGAGATCTTACATGATAATTCTCAGGAAATTGAATACCTGACCTATAGAAAACCATTTCCTGCAACGGGCTTCCGCTGGCCACCACCCGTAGACTTGCCCTTATTCAGCGAGCGCTACCCCGGTGCCCGTGCCATGGGGGAGGAGCTGGCCGATAGCCTTGCCTCTTTTTACAAACAGGCAAGGGTAGGTAGCTTTCTAAAACAGAATGTCGCTTTTTATAAAGGTGCACTGGCGGAAGCCACTAAACACATCAGCGTGAAAGCCATCCCATTCATGGAGAAATGGTATGGTAAACAGTTTGCCGGATATGAATTCTACCTGATGCCTGGTATGCCAATCACGCCCGGAGATGACAACTACCGCGCCTTCGGTCCCAAGCTGACCAGTCCGAATGGCGAAGTTTCGGCCATGATCTTCAGCTCCAGCATCCAGCTGCCACTGCTCAACTCTTTAAGTGTCTATCGTCAGTTCGGATTTGACAACGCAGAGGTCATCAGGTTCCTGACTGTGCATGAGCTGGGGCATTCTTTCGTAAACCCTGTTATTGAACCTTTAAAACAACTGGTCCAACGTGACACCTCCTTGTTCACGGCCACACTGGCCAGGCACCTGGAAAAATCATATATCAGCACCTGGGAAACCTGCCTTGTGGAACACCTCGTCAGGCTCGGCGAAATACGCATCGCGAAATCAATGGGCGATATCGCGGAAGAAAACAGGATCAGAAAACTCCATGTTTCGGAATTTGGTTTTGTGCTGCTGCCCATGCTGGAAAAGGTAATTGAAAAATATGAGTCCGACAGGGCCAGGTATCCCGACTTCAAAAGTTTTCTACCAGAAATATTCAGCAGCCTCCATCAGCTCCAACCGGCAGATATTGATGCCCTGGTTAAGGCGGCAACCCCGCTTAACCCTTGATGCCGCCAAAAATACTGACCATGATGATGCAAAGCACGATTAATGTGATGCAGATGTACAACCTGTCTTTTTCCAGTGTAAAAGCGACAAGCGAGCTCAGTACACGTAAAATAGGAGTGGCCACGAGTATCAGGATCCCCAATTGGATGATCTCTGTGGGCTCCAGGTTAAGGGCGCCGTGGAAAATGCCTTTTATTGTAATGAATGCCTCTTCCTGCCCGACAAAATGCCCATAGTCGGGAATCGCATTTTTACCGTGATGAATCAGGTAGGCGATGCCACCAAGGAAGGCGACTACACTTGCCGTGACTACGCCATATCTCAACAGACGGCCTACTATGGATTGTACGTCACCGTCATTCCATGCTGTTTTTGAATCTATATTTTTCATCGTTACAAGGTTAAAAATGGTGTTGAATGCCGTTGTAAATCATTTCTGTGGCAATGAAGACTATCGCAGTGCAGAAAATGATTTTCAGCACCCTGGTATTCATGCGGGTGAGTAACTTGGAACCCGTGATGGCGCCACCAAGAACGCCCAGTATCACCGGAAAGGCAATTCCAGGATCCATATATCCGCGTTGCAGGTATACCACCGCACTGGCCGCTGCGGTAACACCAATCATGAAGTTACTGGTGGTCGTGCTCACCTTGAAAGGGATGCGCATGACGGTATCCATCGCCAGCACTTTGAGTGCCCCGGAGCCAATGCCCAGCAAACCGGAAATGACGCCTGCAAAGGCCATAATGGAAAAACCACCGCCAATATTTTTAAGTTTATACTGCACAATACCTTCTTTCGTGGGGTAACTGCTGTTGAGTTTGAGCAAATACGAAAGCTTACTACCTTCAGTGAGCGCAGCCTCGTTTTTCTTCCTGAGTGTCATCGCGGCCGAAAATAATAGGATCACCCCAAAAAGGATGGCAATGGTATTGGTAGGGGTGTAAACGGCAATTAAGGCACCGCCTACGGCACCGATGGTCGTCGCAATTTCCAGAAACATCCCCAGACGGATGTTGGTGATGCCTTCCTTCACATACGCAGTTGCTGAGCCTGAAGAGGTAGCGATCGATGCCAGCAACGCGGCGCCAATGGCATATCGGATGTCGACACCAAATACCAGTGTGAGTAGCGGAATGACAATGACGCCTCCGCCAAGCCCCGTCAATGAGCCCAGCAGGCCCGCGAAATATGCGCCGATCAGTAAGATGATGCTAAATAAAAAAATGGTCATAATGATTAATAATTGTTGTCAAGAATACGCTGCAGGGCCAACTCTGCCTGTTTTGCGCTTTTAGATTGAATGGCCTTATAGAGCGATTCATGAAGGTGGTGGCTCATAGCGAAATAACTGATACCCTTTGTTTCTCTTTTTGTAAAGAAGTCGCGAATAATGGAGGTGAAACGCTCATAAAGATCGGCAAGGACGGTGTTGGAGGAAGCTTTGGCAATGGCCATGTGAAAAGCGATATCGGCATCCATACATTGCTGCCGGTTTTCCTCCTGAATGGCACTGCGCCTTTTCTCCAGACAGGCGGCGATGTCCTTCAGCTGATCTGCATTGCGGTGAACAGCAGCTAACCTCACGATTTCCTTTTCCAACAGGCTCCTCACCGCGTTTACTTCCTCGAAATCTGCACGGCTTAACTTCTGGTCCAATGGTTCGTTTGCTGTCTGTTCGTTGATAAATGTACCGGAACCCTGCTGTACTTTCAATGTCCCGGACAGGGCCAGCGCCTTTATGGCTTCGCGGATCGTGGAGCGACCCACCTCATACAACTGCATCAGTTCTGGTTCTGCGGGAATCTTGTCGCCAACCTTGTATTTCCCCGAAGCGATGTCCTGCCTGATCTGCTGAATTACCTGTTCGCTGAGCTTAGTCTTTAACGTCATGTGTTTTTATTTGATATGATGATCATTCCCAATTTATAGTACAAAGGTATGATGTTTAAACAAACATCATACCTTTGTTGTTTAAAATAGAATCATTTCAATGTAATCTTGGCAGGGGCAGGGGCAGGGAGGCATTACCTCTCGTGAATTTACGATATTTGGTAAGTTTGTACTGCCGTTGATTCTTGTAAGTCATTCGTTTATAGGTTGGTGTGTAGAGGTCTGAATGTTGTTGCCCTTACCGGGTTGATCATTCCTACTTTATTTGGCGCCCATCATGGAAAATCCTCGTTTTTATATTTCAAACAGAAGGTTCAGCTACCTGATCTTTTCGGCATTCCTCATCGGAACGGTACTGTTAATCGTTGTCCAATACAATTCTTCCCAGAATACAAATGTGCTGATTGAGGGAAACCGCGACTTACTGGCCGAGCTGAGGACAAGCAATCACCTCCGCGAGATTGATCGCGACATCCTGGGAGTGGAAAGCAGGATCAGGGCGGCCATAGCGACCGACGATACCTCACATCTGGAGGGAGTGGAACATAAGATAAAATCGGTGAGCGGTTACCTGGATTCCCTGAATGAAGGGAATGATGATCCTTTGATAAAAACAGCGCTGGACAGGCTAAATTACCTTGCTCAGGAAAAAGTGCGTACCAAAAGACACCTGGTAGACCTTTTTGCACAAACCGGCCGCATGAACGATACCACCTCCATCGGAAATCCTCAGGCAAGGATGACTTCCGATGAAATTACCAGTACCACCCATCGCATCTACAACAGTCGCCAGGAACTGATGCAGGAACTTACTGCAAAGATCAGCGATAGTGGTGCGAAGGCACGGATGTATGGGAACTCCCTGATTGCACTGCTCTTATTGGGTGGGGCTGGACTGTGCTGGTTTATCATCAGACAGTACCGCATGCAAAGCCTTTTGATACAAAAGCTTGATCTCTCCGAAAAGAGGGCCAGGGAGGCTTTGAGTGTCAAGGAGAACTTTCTCGCCAATATGAGTCATGAAATTCGTACGCCGCTCAACTCCATTCTGGGTTTTACCAACCTCCTGCAGCGTCGCAATGCGGATGGCGTCATGGCACATTATATCGTTTCCATTCAACAGGCCGGAGAAAACCTGCTGGCCATCATCAACGATATCCTGGACATCTCAAAGATTGAAGCGGGTATGATGCGCATTGTCAATAAACCCTTTAGCATCCGGGGGCTCTTACACTCCGTAGAAGTGCTCTTCTCTGAACGGGTAAAGTCTAAACGCCTTGGTTACCATACGCTCGTCGACGGTGATGTGCCCGATACGCTGATCGGGGATGCTACGCGCCTGACGCAGATCATGGTTAACCTACTCGGTAATGGGCTTAAATTCAGTGAAAAGGGCGCTTTGAGGGTGGGCGTGAAGTGCAAAGAGGTGTGGCCGGACCATGTTGTCCTTGTGTTTGAGGTGTCAGACAATGGGATCGGCATTGAACAGGAAAAACTCAACCAGATATTCGGCCGCTTCAACCAGGCTGATGATTCCATCACCAGAAATTATGGTGGTACGGGACTGGGCCTCTCCATTGTTCAAAATCTCCTTTCCATACAGCATGGGGACATTAGTGTCAGCAGCGAAGCAGGTAAGGGCACGACCTTTACGTTTTACATTCCCTATCAAAAGGCGGCCGATGAAATTCTTCATCCTGTTCCGGCACCCAAAACCTCAGAAACAACATGGATCAGTAAGGCCATCCATATTCTTGTGGTAGACGACAATGTCATGAACCAGGACCTGATGGCCAATATCCTTGATTACTGGGGTTTCTCATTTTCCATTGCTTCAAATGGAAGAGAGGCAATTTATCAATTGAAACGCACACCTTTTGATCTGGTGCTGATGGATATACAAATGCCCGAAATGGACGGTTACTCTGCCACAACGCACATACGCTCGACAATGAAATCTGCTGTCCCCATCATTGCCATGACGGCACATGCCATGACAGGGGAGCGGGAGAAATGCATCAACATCGGTATGAATGACTACATCTCCAAACCAGTCAACGAGCAGGAACTGCTCGAAATGATTCATAAGGTGACTGCGGTTGCTGGTAGCGGCGACAGACATCTGGTGTACCGTCATATCAATCTGGAGTATATCAAGGATATGGGTAAGGGGAATGCCGGCTACGAAAGAAATATGACCAGCCACTTTGTGCAAAGAATCCCGGAAGATATGCAACGTCTTCATGAAGGGCTCCGTAATGGGGACAATGACCTGATCAGACGGACGGCCCACAGCCTGCGAACGACACTCGCCATCATGGGGGTGCTCCAGCAGGCTGTTCATCTATTGGATGCCCTGGAATTTCCTACTGCAGCTCAGCGTGATCTTGGTGCCTTGATTACCAGCCTCGAAAATACCTGCAAACCAGCGTTAGCTGAAGCAGAGCAACATTTGTCCGGCCTCGGAGGCTGAGGCCCGATGTCGGGAAGGTCCTCGGGCAGCGTCATCGTTCAGTTGTGCAAGCGTGGGGCATCGCATAAAAAAAGCGGCCTAATTTTCTTAAGCCGCCTTTCATGGTATGAATTGAGTTATTTTACACGCTCAACATATTCTCCCGTGCGGGTATCTACTTTTACTTTATCTCCAAGGTTCACAAAAAGAGGAACTTTAATCTCAACACCATTTTCGGTGGTGGCATATTTCTGTGCACCTGAAGATGTGTCTCCTTTAACTGCGGGTTCTGCATAAGTAATCTCCAGCTCCACAAAATTTGGTGCCTGTGCCATGATCGGCTCTTCGCTTTCAAATGAAACAATCACATCCATTCCTTCTTTCAGGAACCTTGCAGATGGACCGAACAATGCTTTAGGGACATTAAACTGCTCAAAAGAAACATTGTCCATCACTACAAAATAGTCACCTTCTTCGTACAGGTATTGGTAATCATTCGTTTCTACACGGCAGATTTCTACCTGCTCATCAGTACCTAAACGGGCCTCTACAATTTTGCCTGTTTTAATATTGCGGAACTTGCCCAGATAAAAAGCACCGCCTTTACCAGGTGTACGGTGTAAAATCTCCGTAACGGTTACCAGTTCATTGTTGAAACGTAAAATATTTCCCACCTTAATTTCAGATGCTTTTGCCATAAAAATATAATTGTAAAATTTGACCCCAAATATAGAGGCTTTTTTCAGACTTAGCTTCCATATTTGAAACAATTTTAGCAAGTTAAACTGTTAATTGTCCTTTATAATGCCGATGCTATTTTACACCTTTCTGGTAATCCTTATATTTGATGCTGATGAATATAGAAGAACTACGTGATTATTGCCTGCAGAAGGCTGGTGCTACAGAGGGTCTTCCTTTTGGCGAGGAGACATTGGTATTTAAGGTTGGTGAGAAAATATTTCTGCTCATCGGTCTCGAGCAAGGAAACCGCTTTAACGTCAAATGTGATCCCGAAAGGGCCATTGCGCTGCGCGAGCAACATGAAGAGGTTCAACCCGGATTTCATATGAATAAAAAACATTGGAATACAGTTTTTATGGATGGGAGGCTGACCTTCAAAGAGCTACATGAACTGATAGACCATTCTTATGAGCTGGTATTCAACAGTCTGCCACAAGTTAAAAGAGCAGAAATTGCATCCCTTTAGGACATTTTAATCCTACAGGCGGCAAGCCTTTACTGCTGTTTTCTGTATGGAATTGGCATCCGTCACCGCCATCGCTTTACCTGCTCCATGCAAACCGCTAAACAATCCATCGTTAGTCATACTCAGCTGGTTGTTGGCCCCGGGATTTTCATAAAAGCCCCACCACCAGACCAGATAACCTATTCCCTGTGTCTGACATCGGCTCATCAGCAGACTATAATTGATCTGGTAGGCGATATTGTTCTGGATGTCCGCCCTTGCCAGCTCGCCGATCACAATCGGAAGCCCCGAATTGGCCAGGTTGTTCATGGTGGTGTTCAGCCAGCTGTCGGGATAATTACCAAAAGCACCATTTACAGGCCAGTAGGCATGTACGCTGAATATCAGGTTGCGCAGAGGATCTGCGTCCATCATGCTATTTCCATTTTCCAGAAAAAAGACGTGATTTTTGCCCCAGTCCGGTGCGTCAACCATAATCGGGCAGGTATATCCGGCATCTCTCAGGCCTTTAACTGCGATGACATTTGCCGTTTTGTAGGAGCTGGCGTGTGCTGTTCCGTTGTCTGGTTCATTGGCGATATTCAGAATGATGGATTTCTGATATCTGAAAAGCAATGTGCTGATCTCCGGTTTTGTCCACCATGCCACTGCCTTGGGCAAGTCGGTCAGCACATTACCTGTGCCGGTGAAATCGTGTAATTCCAGTATTGGGATCATCCCTTTGCTGATGCATGAGCTGATCATCCCCTCCAGCGCGGAACCACTGAGTGCCGTCATTGCTCCTCCATTGCTCCAGTCCTGATATTCACGTGTCAACACCAGGCGCACCGAGTTGGCGCCCGTCTGCGCGATTTCTTCCAGCTCATTCTGCCCAAACCGGGCTGCATAAATATTACCCATATTGATGCCCCGCAACAGCACCTTGTTGCCACAGTCATCGGCCAGGTATTTGCCGTCGACTACATGTAAGCCTTTTTTCAGGTCTGCTGTGCCCTTATCTTTTTTACCGCATCCAGAGATGGAGAGCGAAAAAACAATACCGGCCAGCAGGCCAAGGGCATAAAATGTGGAATGTGTTTTTTTAAGGATCTTCATTTTTGCTGATGTAATCAGCCGGAAATAATCCGGCATTGGTTATCGTTCGTTTATTTTACCAGTGTAGCTGCCTTCGACCAGCCCTTTGCTGGTAACAGCGTTTATCTTAAGGTTGTAGTTGTCTCCCGTTTTTGTGATGACTACCGTTCCGCTCCTGATCTCATCAGATTTTGAAATGTCTGTTTTCACATATCCTCCGGAGAAGTGTTTTGCAGGGTCATAACCCGCGGCAGCATTGTCCATGTAGGTAAACGTACCTTGCGGGATGGTGACCGGGCTTTTGTAAAACAACAGCTGTATTTCATTGCTGACCTCTGTGGCTTTCAGGACAATGCTCATGATGTTGTTGTTGAAATAAACGGCATTGGTAAAACTGGCATGCTCAATGCTAAGGGTCTTTTCCTGATAGAGGTAACGGTTGTCGCCATTTCCTTCTTTCTCTTCACTGTCTTTCTTGCAGCCGGATGAAACTCCGCCCAAGATGCATAGGAGGCATAATAATGTGCTTAGATTTTTCATAATATCGATGTTTTAAATGATAATTTTCATTGTAAAACTAATCTCCTGAGCAACATCGTTGTCCGCCAATGTTTGTTCTGGAAGGATGAATGAGTAAATCTGTACTTTCAGGGAGTGAACTTGTCAAATCACAAAATATTATTTCTATTTTTAGCCATTACCTAACGCTTATCCATTGCCCCGATGAAAACAATTACTTTGACAACCTGTATGCTGCTGTTCCTGGCGACGGGCTTCACCGGCTGTAAGACCAGCATGGTCATCTCCAGAGGGACCAACTTTAACAACTGCCAGGGATATTGCCACCAGGTGCTGACACTGGAGGAAAAAAAGATCACTTTCACAAAACGCCGAAATACATCTCCCAAACTTGAATCACAAATGATGGTTGCCAGAGCTGGCACGGAGTATCAAAAAGTATTAAACACCTTCGATGTTAAATCCTTTAAAGCGCTTCCCGGCACGATTGGCTGCCCCGACTGTGCCGACGGTGGTTCTGAATGGATAGAAGTCAGGTCCGGATGGAAAAAGAGGAGGGTCACCTTTGAATTTGGTCATGCGCCTGAAGTCCTGAAAACTACTGTCCAGGAGCTGAAAGCCCTGCAGGAAGGGCTCAACAAAAAAATCAACTAGTCCTGCTGCAATGGCACGAAGTTTCTAAAAACAGTGATGAGATTACTTTGCATTTTTCATCAGGCTGTAAAGGTAGCTGCTGGCCAGCAGCATGGCACTGAGCACCACCCATAATACATTGTAACCGTAGTGCTCAGCGATAAAAAATCCCGCTGTCGGTCCAACAAGCTGTGCAACAGACCAGCACAACATATATCCTGCAGCATACAGTCCCCTGTTAAATTCATTGGCCCTGCTCATCACGAAGGTATTGATGAAAGGAAGGGCGAACATTTCCCCAATGGTGAAGAGGACAATACAAAGACAGCCCAGCAGTACTGGCACCTTGAACGGCAACAGCAGTACGAGAAAACATCCCGCGATGAAAAATACGCCGACCACGATAAAGAAAATCGGGGAACGTTTGCCCTCAATTTTGTGGATCATCACCATCTCAAATAAGGCGATGATAATGCCATTGAGCCCCAGGATCAGTCCGATCATGAACTCGTCAATTTTCCATTCTTCTTTAAAAAATACCGGGACAACCCTGAATACCAGGAAGGCGCAGATGATGAATACCGTGCTCAGCAGGATAAACTTAATAAATACCAGGTCATTCCATGGCTTCCTCACGATGACGCCTTTTGCTTTCTCTTTGATGGTTTTCCGATAGCCCCTGATTTTCGGAAGAAACCACAATATGCCAAGTCCTGCAATGATGCTGACACTGCCATCTACGAAAAACAGCATCCTGTAATCATATGAGGCAATCAGTCCGCCCATGCTGACACCCACAGCCCAGCCGATATTGGTGGCCAGCCGGTTTAAAGAATAGGAGCGTGTCTCCAGTCCCGGTTTTGCATAAGCAGCAATGGCTGCGAAATTCGCCGGGCGGAAAGATTCTGAGAAGAAACTAATCACCACCGCCAGGATACACAGGGTGTGAAAATGTGTAACATTTGCGAAGATGATGAAGAAAATCCCGCTCACAATAGCGGCGACAATCTGAACGGGCCTGAAGCCGACCACATCGGTAAGTTTTCCTCCTGCGGCAGATCCCAGGATGGAGCCCAGTCCAAACAGGGTAATGATCAATCCTGCATCTGAAGCGGCCCTGTGCAGCGATTGGGTCACGAAAAGCCC
>NZ_ABCM01000033.1 GCF_000170795.1 Pedobacter sp. BAL39 | reverse complement strand
ATTGTGAAGCAACCCGTGTCTAATCCTATCATCGCCATGCAGGGGCGGGTTCCAGGTCTTTTCATCAATCAGAGTGCCGGGTATGCAGGGGCGAATGTGTCGGTTGTTATACGTGGTCAGAATAGCATAAATCCACTCCCTGGTTCCTCATCTCCATTATATATCGTGGATGGTGTTCCATTTGGTAGTGATCCAGTTGAGAGAAGCATCGGTGGTTTTTCCCCGAGCTTTAACTTTAGCCCTCTGAATACCATCAACCCTGCGGACATCGAAAGTATCGACGTTTTGAAGGATGCTGATGCAACTGCAATTTATGGTTCTCGTGGAGCAAATGGAGTCATTTTAATTACAACCAAAAAGGGAAGTTCAAATGGTACTGATTTTACTGTAGACTTTAGTCAGGGATTTGGAGCGGCAAGCAATTTAGTAGAGATGCTCGGTACCAAAGAATATCTTGACATCAGACGACAAGCTTTTGCAAATGATAACATCACCCCAACAGCAGCTAATGCCCCAGACCTGACGGTGTGGGACCAGAATGCTTATACTAATTTTCCGAAATTACTGATTGGAAATACAGCTCATCAAACCAATGCGGGGGTTTCTGTTTCTGGAGGCAACATGTATACGCAGTTTACACTAGGAGGAACTTATCGTAGAGAATCGACAGTGTATCATTCAGCTACGGACGACAAAGCAACACAGCTCCGCCTGAGCGTACAGCATAAGAGTGTAGATTCCAAATTCTCTACGGCAGCCTCTATCAGTTACAATACGGATAATAATAGAATTCCCAGTTACAACCTGAACCTCACAAACTATGGATTGCCACCGAACTATCCGCTGTATACCGGTGATGGGAACTTGTATTGGGGACCAGGATATGACAACCCATTGGCAGCATTCAATTCCAGCATCAGCCTCAAATCGTCCAACCTCAATGCTACTGCTGTTATGCGCTATTCCATTTTGCCTGGATTAGACATTAAGGCCAACGGAGGATATAACCTGATTGACGTGAAGGGAATGATCATCAGCCCAAGCAGGGCAAGTAATCCGGCCTACAATTCGCCCTCGCTGGTGACCATGAACAATAATTACATCAGGACATATCTTGCCGAGCCTCAGCTTACTTACCAACTGTCTGCCGGAAAAAGCAACCTGAAACTCATCGCCGGAGGCACCTGGCAGAGAACCGAAACGGTACAGCCGTATTGGTTACTGGGTACGTATACCAATGAGAAACTGGTGAGTAGCTTAGGAGCAACCAATGTGCTGGCTAAAGCTTCTGACTATGCGGATTTCCGATATACCTCGGTATTTAGCCGGGCGGAGTATAACTGGAATGAGAAGTACCTGATCAGTGCCAATATCAGAAGGGATGGTTCTTCCAAATTCGGAGCCAACTATCGGTTTGGAACTTTTGGCAGTGCGGCCATGGGATGGATATTCAGCAAGGAGGATTTTGTGAGCGAAAATTTGCCATGGCTGAGCTTTGGAAAACTAAGGGCCAGTTATGGTACGATCGGTAATGATAAAATCAGGGACTACAGCTACCAGTCCAACTATCAGGCTGGCGCAACCTACGGGCCGCTGGTGACCTTAGGTCCCGACCGGATCGCTAATCCTTATCTGAAATGGGAGCAAACGAAGAAATTTGATCTTGCTTTGGATTTAGGCTTTTTACGCGATAAGATTTTATTTACGGCAATATATTACCGTAACCGCACTACAGATCTGCTGGGCGAAGTGCCGCTGCCGGGACAGACAGGAAAAGATTTTTATACGGCAAATCTGGACGCAATAGTACAGAATCAAGGTCTGGAATTGGAATTGAATACTGTAAACATGGATAATGGTAAATTCAAATGGATCAGCTCATTCAATTTAACCATTCCGGAAAACAAATTGGTTTCCTACCCAGGACTGATGATATCTACCTATAATAATCGTTATGTCGTAGGAGAATCACTCAACCTACGCACCGTATTTCAATCGGGCGGGATCGTAGATGGCATCGCAACCGTAGTAGATGTAAATGGCGATGGCGTCATCACCAATGGTGTGAATGCCAATGGTAAGGGAGATTTTATCGTTTACGGTAGTAATGATCCCAAGTATTACGGAGGTTTAAATAATACCTTCACTTATAAAGGTTTTCAGCTGGATGTATTTCTGCAGGGAACGAACCGTACTGCGACACGCGGCGACCTGAACTTTGGCGCTTATCCGGGAACAGGCTACAACCTGCCAAAGTCCATGGTCAACACCGGACTGTTATACTCCTCAACAACGTCCAGCGATGCAGGGAGCAAGTATTATTATTTCGCTAACTCTGACGCTTCGGTGGAATCAGCTGCGTACGTCAGATTGAGGAATGTTTCCCTGGCTTATAATGTGCCTGTGACATTTAGCAAAAAAATCGGTATATCATCACTTCAGATTTATGCACGTGGGCAGAACTTGCTAACGTTTACCGGGTACAAGGGAATTGATCCGGAAACGCTGACAAACCAGGTGCCTCCTTTAAAAATGTTTACCGCCGGCTTTAGAACTACTTTTTAGCATTTGAATTATGAAAAAAGAAAATAACCCTATTAAACAATTAACATGGATACTATTGATGTTGATTTTTGCCATAACACTAGGTGCCTGCCAGAAACTCATTGATAATAAGCCTTCAGCCACACAGTTGCTCGACAAAGAGGTTTTTAAAGACTCTGTAACCGTGAAGGCTGCTCTAGCCAGTTTATATGGCGATCTTCAATATGGAGACCGTTATAGTGTACTGATGTCTACCCGGCCCGGATTAACAGCAGATGAGCTTACTTTTGTTGGGAACAGTTTCGATCAGTTTACGGCAAACGTAATCATTTCCGATAATCCGGATGTAGCTGACCTATGGTCTACTCCATACTCCATTATTTATTCAGCTAACGCCATCATTGAGGGGACGCCTGCGGGCAGTAATCTCAGTCCTAAATTTCAGGCCCAGACCATTGCTGAGGCCCGGTTTGTCCGCGCTTTCTGTCACAGTTACCTCGTTAATCTTTTTGGGGATGTGCCTCTGGTATTAACTACGGACGTAGAAAAGAACAAGGTTGGTGCGCGAACGCCGACTGCGGATGTTTACGCACAAATCATCGAAGACCTCATCTATGCACGGGACAATCTTCCTACTGACTATTCTATGTCATCTGGCTTAAGGGTTCGTGCCAACAAATGGGCAGCAACCGCCTTGCTGGCGCGTACCTACCTTTACCTGGGGAGATGGGCAGAGGCTGAAACACAGACTACGGCCATTATCGAAAATACTGCACTGTTTAAGTTGGAGGATATCTCCAACGTTTTCAAGCCCAGCAGTCTTGAGGCCATCTTACAATTTTACAATGATGCAGGTGGCATTACCGGATATGCCTCGGCAGTCATTCCCAATCCACAGTCGCCATTACCTACATTCGTTTTTACTGAGCAGTTGAAAGCTGCGTTTGCGGCTGAAACAGGAGATGCGCGGGCAACAGCATGGTCTTCTACTATTTCCTATAACGGAACTACCTATACCTATCCCACCAAGTACCGCAGCTTAGCTACTGGTGCAAACGAGGAATATTTTACAGTATTAAGGCTTGCAGAACAATACCTGATCAGGGCGGAGGCCCGGGCGCAGCAAAATAACGTTTCGGGCTCCAGAACAGACTTGCTTGCTGTACGTCAGCGCGCAGGCTTAGGTGCTACTGCTGCAAATGACAGGGAGGCGTTGTTGCTGGCTGTGGAACGAGAGCGTAGGGTGGAGCTGAACTGCGAAATGGGACACCGCTGGTTTGACCTAAAACGGACTGGCAGGATAAATGCGATATTGGATGCGGTCAAAACAACTTGGAAACCGGAAGCTGCACTTTACCCGGTTCCAGCTGATCAGCGTTCAAGAAATGGGAATTTGACACAAAATCCGGGATACAACTAGAATTTAAATTTATGAAAATGAAGATATGTTTGTTAGGGATGCTATTTATATGTGCATCAGCCTTAGCACAAGACAAGAAATATAACGTGAAGGGCCACCTGACCGATTCGAAAGTCCCTATGAAGGTGTTCTTGTCGTACAGAGATGGTAATCGTAAAGTGACCGATTCAACGATGTCTAAAAATAACAAATTTAGCTTTTCAGGGACGCTGGAGCACGCTACAGAGGCTTCCATTTATGTACATTGGGTTTACCCCTCAAGCGTAACACCTGAGGATCCTGTTAGTCAGGGTGCTGAGTTTATGCTGGATCATGGTAACACCACTATTGAAGGTGGAACGCTTTTTACAGCAACCATTACCGGAACCGCGGGTCAAAAGGAATATGTTGCACTTAATAGATCAACAGATGTATTACGGGATTCAGTTTACCAGATCTGGAAAACACAGATGGAGGCGTTACCTGAAGATTCTGCTGCGGCCTTTAACAGGCTGCTATATGCGCAGGAAAAGATCATTAAGAATGCTATGAAGCGTTATGTGAAAAGCCACCCCCAATCAGCGGTTTCCTTTAACATATTACAGCAAAATACAATTGTAGTGAGTGATGTTCCATTTGTTGAATTCATGCTTGCAGCCTTAAAGCCAGAATTTGGTGATACTAAAAGGTATCAGGAGGTGAATGACAAAGTAAGTATCAGTAAACGCCTGGCTATTGGACAACCTGCATTG
Source organism: Pedobacter sp. BAL39 (assembly GCF_000170795.1). GTDB lineage: Bacteria > Bacteroidota > Bacteroidia > Sphingobacteriales > Sphingobacteriaceae > Pedobacter. The sequence goes on along the minus strand of NZ_ABCM01000033.1, from coordinate 22,878 downwards.
AATTTCACGCAAACGGATGACAAAGGAAAGATGGTGTCCTTTGCCGATGTTAAAGGGAAATATATATTGATCGATTTCTGGGCGAGCTGGTGTGGTCCTTGCAGGACAGAGTATCCATTTCTAAAGCGTGCTTACACAAAGTATAAAGATAAAAATCTGGAAATTATAGGTGTGTCGATAGATGACGACAAGTCTGCCTGGTTAAATGCCATTAAATCGAACGGATTTCAATGGATCCAGCTTTCCGACATGAAAGGCAGAGAAAATGCAATTGCCAAAATGTATGGCATATCTGCAATTCCACAAAGTTTTTTAATTGACCCCCAGGGAAAGATCATTGCTAAGAACCTCCGCGGAGAGGACCTATTGGAAAAATTGGCAGAGGTGATGCCATAGATTTTTTGGGAGTTTGAATGCCCTCAGCAAGCGTAAGCTTCTGGGGGCTTTTTTTTGCCATAAGAAATTGCTGAGCCTTGCTTCTTGATGAATTCTTGGTTTAACAGCATTTTTAGGCCATAAATTCCACATTTGTTACAGGATTAAAAACAAATTTTATATCCTCTTCAGCTTCGTTTCTCTAACATTGCTCATGTTAAGTCTTCTCCAGACTTGGCGGTACAAAACCAAATATGAACCTAATTTTTGAACAATGAAGAGCAGCACACTTCTATGCTTTCGGACGCCTTTATCAGGGACCGGTCCTCTGCAATTATCAAGCACCCTTAACCAAATGTAACCTATTATGAAAAAAAGAATTCTACTTGACCTATTTCATGTTGGGCAGGTTGGTAACCTTAAACGAAAACTAGCTTTGCCACTGATGTTGGCGGCAATGGTTTCTCCAGGTTATGCCTTCGACACCCACAAGCCTGCTTTTGAAAGCGGTTCCTACAGATTTGATGTACAGATTACCGGAACGGTAAGTGCGTCCACAGGTGAAACCCTGCCGGGTGTTTCCGTAAGTGTAAAAGGTGGCGGCAGAACTGCCATCACTGATGTTAATGGAAAGTACAGCATTTCGGTCCCCGATAATGCCACGCTTGTGTTCAGCTATATTGGCTATACGACCAAAGAAGTTGCAGCAGGAGCGAACCCGGTGATTAATGTGACATTGGAGCCTTCCAGTACCGCTTTAGATGATGTCGTGGTGATCGGTTATCAAACCATCAGGAGAAAAGACTTGACTGGTGCGGCAAGTTCTGTGAAGACCGCGAATACCGAGCGACTGGTTTCACGTTCGTTACCAGAGGCACTTCAAGGTCAGACTCCTGGCGTAGCCGTTAGAAACGGAGGTGCTCCAGGACAGGAAGCGGTAGTAAACATTCGCGGATTGGCCACCTTTGGCAATGCAAGTCCACTTTATGTAATCGACGGAATGATTGCAGATCCGAATACGACAGTGAGCCCTAATGACATTGAAGACATTCAGATTTTAAAAGATGCATCTGCAGCGGCCATTTACGGTTCCCGTGCAGGTAATGGTGTCATTCTAATTACCACTAAAAAAGGTAAAGAAGGACCGGCAAAGATCACCGTAACTTCCAGGTACAGTGTGTCGCAGGTGCCGAAGACCTACGAGATGATGGACGCTGCGGGGTATGCGGCAACCAATACGCTGGCGTACCAGGCGTCGGGAATGGCAGTTCAACCGGGAGTAGCCAATTACAATGGTGCAGTTAATACCGACTGGGTTGACGAAACGCTTCGGACTGGGGCCGTTCAGGATTATAATGCCAGCGTTTCAGGTGGTGGGAACGGCTCCAAATATTTGATTTCCGCAGGTTATTTTAAAGATAAAGGAGTGCTCATCAGCCGGGAATTTGAACGTGCCTCCTTCAGGATAAACACAGAGACTACCCGAGGAAGATTCAAGTTCGGAGAAAATATTGCCATCTCCTCTTCGACTGCAAGATCACCATTCCAGGGCGGTGCCTTCGCAGGAAATCCATGGTATGACATGTTCACCAGTGTTCCTTTAATCCCTGTTCAGGACAACTCCCTGATCAGTACCAACAATCCTGGTGGATGGGGATACGGATCGAATGGGAGTATCAATACCTTCTCACGTAACCAGATCGCCATTGCCAACATCACTTCTGTCAAATCAAATTTTGCCAAGTTGCTCGGAAATGCTTTCATGGATTTTAAAATCATCGAAGGGTTGAACTATAAGTTCAATGTGGGGCTTGAAACCAGCTTCGACAAAAGTAAATCGGTTAGAAAAGATGGATCGTGGTACCAGAATCAGTCGCCTGATTTCAGTCAGCTGAGCGACAACAGGAGCCAGTTTTTAAGCTATCTGTTTGAACATACGCTGAATTACAATTATGTATTAGGCAAACACAGCATCAACGGTGTGGTCGGGTATACTCAGCAAACCACACAGACCGACAATACCTTTGGCAGTGGCATCAGGCTCGCACAATTCGGTGGCGATTATTTCACTACGTTACAATCAACATCCGGAGAGGGAAGGAACTCATCGGGTAGTCTTTATAAAAGTTTATTAGACTCTTATCTGGGAAGGCTGAATTATACTTACAATGACAAATATCTGGTTACATTCACTTTCCGCGCAGATAAGGATTCCCGTTTCTCTCCACAGTACAGGACGGGGTATTTCCCTTCGGGAGCCTTAGGCTGGAGGATTTCTAAAGAAGACTTCTTTAAGGTAGACTGGGTTTCAGATTTGAAGTTAAGAGCTTCCTATGGTGTGCTGGGCGTAAATACATTGAGCCCTTATCAGTACATCGGTTTTCTCAACCAGGCACCAGATGTGGTGTTGGGTACCGGACAAAATACCAATGCCGGCGCCATCCAGGCCAAACTTGCTTCAGGAGATTTGAAATGGGAAAAGAAGAAAACAACGAACCTGGGTTTTGATGCCTCATTGCTAAACGACCGGTTTACCATCAATTTCGATGCCTTCAGATCCATTTCTGAAGATGTATTGTTGAGCCAGCCATTGCCAGGATATCTTGGAAACCTGCAGGGAGATCCAATTGTCAATATTGGATCCATCCAAAACCAGGGTCTGGAACTGAACCTTGGTTATCGCCCTCAATCGGATGGTGCTGTTAAATGGGATATTGCCGCTAACGTAAGCGTGATCAGAAATAAAGTATTGGAATTGGGAAGTCTGGGTATTGATCTGGATACAGGGCTGCCGAAAAACTACATCCAGTCGGGCAATACCAGAACTCAGGTGGGCCGGTCTATCGGTGAATATTATGTGTTAAAGACGGATGGGATTTTTCAAAATCAGGCGGAGATTGATGCACATCGTGCGCAAAGCGCTTATGCCAAACCAGGAGATATCCGCTACGTAAATGTTTTAGATGGTGGTACCAATGATGACATCAATGATAAAGATCGTGTGTATGCCGGTTCTCCTTTTCCAAAATTTACAACTGGACTTCAATTTAATTCACGATATAAGGATTTTAGTCTTTCCGTTCAATTGTATGGAGCGTTTGGACAAAAGTTGTATAACGACGTGTTGAGGGAACTGGATAGTTATGGTAACTCTAACTATAGGACCGCAATTAATCCATGGACGCCAACAAATACGGATACTTCTTTCCCGAGACTGGGCTATCAGTTTGCGGCTAATGATAGAGGAATCAATGAAAATGCAAGGGGGAATACTGATCGCTGGATTGAAGATGGCTCATTTCTAAGACTGCGTAATGTCGAACTAGGATACAATTTGCCATCAAAACTGATTTCAAAAGCTAATATCAGCAATGCCCGTTTATACGTAAGTGGTCAGAATCTATTTACGATTACAAACTACAGTGGATTAGACCCTGATGTAGTTGGGGCAAATCCGAACCTTGAGCCGGGAGTAGATAATGGGAACTATCCTTCGTCGAGGATCATATCGTTTGGTTTAAGTGTTGGATTTTAATTAAAGTAACAAATCATGAAAAAATACATATTTATACTGGCTGCGATGTTCATTACTATGGCAGGCTGTAAGCGGGATTTCGATGCCGTGAACCCCAATGCGCCGACAATCGCCAGCTTCTGGAAAACCGGTGAGGATGCGACGAAAGGAATTAATGCGGTCTATGGTACTTTTTACCGTACTGCAAGTTTATATTCCCGGTGGATGTTTTACCACGGGATTCTGAAATCTGATGAAGGTTTTGGCTCAGGTGGTGATGGTGGATTGAACAACTTAATGCGGTTCAACCAAACAAATTATAATGATGGATTAACCGCACAAACCTGGTCTACACTTTACGTGGGCGTGTTCAGGGCGAACCAGGTGATTGCCAATGTGCCTGGGATTACCATGGATGAGAACCTTAAAAAGAGAATTATCGCTGAGGCTAAATTCCTGAGGGCCTTATTCTATTTCAACCTCACGCTTTATTATGGAAGGCCACCACTAATGCTGGAACCCTCACAGCCTAAGGATGTTCCTGCAAACGCGACCACTGCACAGGCCTATGCACAGGTGGCTAAAGATCTGACAGAGGCTATAGTAGACCTGCCGCCGAACTACCCTGCTACAGAAGTAGGAAGGGCAACAAAAGGTGCTGCTTATGCACTTTTAGGCAAAACCTATCTTCAGCAAAAACTGTATCAGCAGGCAGCAGATGCTTTTGCATACCTGATTACAGGAGAAGGCAGAACCTATTATTCCCTGACTGATGATTATCGTGATAACTTCCGTATCAATACTGAAAATAATGTAGAGTCGGTCTTTGAAATTCAATTCAGTGAAAACCAGTCTGAAAGTACCGATGATGATGTAGATGAAAGCAGAATCAATAACACGGGTACTTCTATCTCCCAGTTTTTTGCTCCTCCGGGTGTGGGGTATTCTGATGGTGCTGCGCGGAGATGGGTGGTCGATGAATTTTTACAGGAAACGACTGTAGGGGGAGGCCGGGATCCACGATTAGCGGCATCATTCCTCTTCAATAATACTGATCCCGCCGGGCCGAATGCGACAATGGTTTATGGAAGAACATTTGCGGATCGTTATGGTAACGGACCTGATGCCAATGGCGTTTGGTTCCGTAAATTGCTGAACGATCACTGGAAAAACCAGGAGGGTTTCCGTTCACCAAACAACTACCGTCTGATCCGCTTCGCTGATGTGCTGCTTATGTATGCGGAGTGCCTCAATGGATTAAACAGAACTGCTGATGCGTATCAGTACGTAGACAGGGTCCGTCAAAGAGCTGGTTTGGCAACATTGACCATCGCGAAACCGGGCCTGAATGCTGCACAGTTTTTAACACAGCTGAAACACGAGCGTGTTACAGAATTGGCTGGAGAAGGATGGCGCTGGGCCGATTTGCTACGCTGGGGTGATTTAGGTCCGGCTCTGAAAGACAGAGATCCTGATTTCACAGGGTTCATTGTAGGCAGGCATGAAGTTTATCCAATCCCTCAGTCGGACATCGACTTAAATTCAAACCTGACACAAAACAACGACTATTAATACTTAAATACTGCTATGATGAACAATCGAATATTAAAACGATCTGAGCTTCCGCTGATCATATTGGGAATGCTGATTGCTGTGTCCCTGTCTTGTGGTAAATCCAGTAATCCTGCACCCGCAGAACCGGTAAACCCACCTCCTGCGGTCAGCAGTTTTACCAACCCATTGATGAATGGAGCCGATCCTTCGGTTTTTCAAAAGGATGGGGTATATTATTACCTGCAGACCAATGGCAGTTCCATCAGTCTGTGGACCACAACGGCGATGTCGAAACTGGCATCGTCGACACCTAAAACTGTTTTTACACCTGTGGCGGGTGCGCAAAACTCCAGGAATGTATGGGCTCCTGAACTGTTCTTTTTAGACGGGAAATGGTACATCTACTATACCGCGGGTAACGGTAATGATGTGAGTCAGAGAACCTGGGTGCTGGAAAACAGCAGCGCAGATCCTACAACAGGAACATGGGTAGACAAAGGAAGGATATTTAGTGCCAATACGGACTTCTGGGCTATTGACGGTTCGGTTTTAGAAGTCAATGGCAGCAGGTATTTTTTATGGTGTGGCAGGCCTGATGTCACCAATGTTAACCTTACACAGAACATTTACATTGCTAAGATGTCCAATCCTTATACCATAGAGGGCGCGGCGACAAAACTGACTGAGCCTGAATTTAACTGGGAAAGAAACGGTTTTGGTGTCAACGAGGGTCCTCAGGCACTGACCTCTCCTGATAACAAGGTGTTTTTAATTTACTCGGCAAGTTACTGCGGAACGGACGACTACGCTTTGGGAATGCTTAGCCTGAAAGCCGGTGGAAATCCACTGGTGCAGGCCGACTGGTCCAAGTCCGCTCAGCCGGTCTTTACCAAGCAGCCTCAGAACAATGCATTCGGTCCAGGACATAACTCCTTCTTTAAATCGCCGGATGGTAAGGAGAGTTGGATCATTTATCATGCGAACTCGGCCACGAACCAGGGCTGTGCGGATAAAAGAAACATCAGGATGCAGAAATTCAGCTATAAGACAGATGGAAGCCCTGATTTTGGCCAGCCGCTGGCGACAGGTCTGAAGACGACTTCACCTTCTGGAGAAAAATAATAAATACGTATAAGCCATAAACTAAGAATCTGTTACCATTATGAAGAGATATTTTTATTACCTGTTATTTTTACTGTTGAATGTTACCACCGTTGCAAATGCTCAGGAGGCCACCCCGGTAGTGGGGAAGGTCTGGTCGCTGGAAAAGGCAAATGCCTGGTACAAGCAATATAAATGGATGACTGGGGCTGATTTTCTGCCGAGTACCGCCATCAATCAGTTGGAAATGTGGCAGGCAGAGAGTTTTGATCCGGCAACCATCGATAAAGAATTGGGCTGGGCGGAGAGCATTGGTTTTAATACTATGCGGGTTTACTTGCACAGCCTGGCATGGAAGCAGGACAAAGAGGGGTTCAAAAAAAGAATGGATCAATACCTGACCATTGCAGATCGCCATAAGATCAAAACCATTTTTGTGTTTTTTGATGATTGCTGGAACAAACAGGCGAAAACTGGTAAACAGCCGGCACCAAAAACAGGTATCCACAATTCCGGATGGGTGCAGGATCCCGGTGATCCGGATTCAAAAGATGCCGCAAACTTCCCTGCGCTGGAGAAGTATGTGAAAGATGTAATGACACATTTTAAGACTGACAAACGTATTCTATTGTGGGATTTATACAATGAACCCGGCAATTCCGGCAAACTGACCAGCTCTTACCCACTATTGAAAAGTGTATTTACCTGGGCCAGGGCGGTAAATCCAGAGCAACCGATTAGTGCCGGACTTTGGGCCTGGGACTATAAAGAGTTGAATGCATTTCAGGCACTGAATTCTGACGTGATTACTTACCATGATTATGAAGAGCCGCAATGGCACCAGCGTGTAATTGATATGCTCAGATCTCATGGCCGGCCGATGATCTGTACGGAATACATGGCACGCACCCGTGGTAGTCGCTTTGAGAATGTATTGCCCTTGCTGAAAAAGGAAAATATAGGAGCAATCAACTGGGGCCTGGTAGATGGGAAGTCGAATACGAAATTCGCCTGGGATACTCCGCTTGAAAATGGAGAGGAACCAAAAGAATGGTTTCATGAAGTTTTCAGGAAAGATGGAACTCCGTACAAACAGGAAGAAGTCGATCTGATAAAAAAACTAAACGACATTAAATAGTTTGTTAACGCCCCGGGATCATTATCTTGTATAAGCCATCTAACCATCTATGAACGTCAAAAAACTAAGCAGGGCAATTGCCCTGCTGCTTTTTTTCAGCCTTTTTATTCCAAAAACCAGCACTGCCCAGCAGGTATTTTTTCGGCATTATACCGTCTCTGATGGCCTTTCTGCCAGTACGGTATGGGATATTGAGCAGGATGATCAAGGCTATATGTGGTTTGGGACCAAATATGGGCTAAGCAGATTTGATGGCTATAGCTTTAAGATTTTTCAACATCAGAAGGATGTTGCTGGTAGTTTGGGAAATAATTTCATCAGGAAAATCTTTAAGTATGATGCGAAGACTTTCTGGATAGGTACAGATGATGGGATCTATATTTTTAATCTGGAGACTGAAATTTTCACACGTTTTAAGCCGCTAAAGAACTATTTTATCAATGATGTGACCCGATCCAGGAATGGGGATATCTGGATTGCTACTAAAGAAAAGGGTGTTTTTTGTTTCTCCCCAAAGACTAAAAAAATCAGACACCTGAGCACCAAATCATCCCCCGGTATATCCTCAAATGAAGTATCCAGAATTGTGGAGGATAGTAGTGGTGACTTATGGATCGGCACTTACGGCGAGGGGATAGATGTTTTGAACCCGGCCACCGATCGTATCAGGCGATATACTTCATCATCTAAAGCCAAAATCTCCAATAATGTAATTCTGGATCTTTATAAAGATAGTCAGGGCGACATTTGGATCGGTACCATGGCAGGGGGATTGAATCATTGGAATAAGCAAACGGATAGTTTTACCGTATATCGAAAAACCGCAGGTAACTCCATCAGTGATAACATTGTCAGGGCTGTTTATGAGCCGAAGCCGGGATACCTCTTTTTGGGAACAGAAAAGGGTTTAAACATTTTCGATCGCAAGAACAACCGTTTTACGGTGTATCAGAACAAGAATAATGATCCTTTTAGTATCAATGATGATGCGGTGTATCATGTATTTAAAGACAGAGAGGGCGGCATATGGGTTGGAACTTATTTTGGAGGGCTAAACTATTACCACGAAGGTGGCTCCGGTTTTGAATTCTATTATCCCTCAGGAACGAGAAATTCATTATCGGGAAACGCAGTGAGTGCCTTTCTCGAAACACGTCCGGGACAGATCTGGATAGGGACAGAAGATGGTGGATTGAATCTCTTTAATTCGTTGGATAAGACTTTTAAAAAATTCCCTTTCCACGGTGGACAGGATAGCCTCTCTTATCATAATGTTCATGCATTGTATAAGGATAAAGCTGATCAGATTTGGATTGGTATGTACACCGGAGGGCTTAATGTGTTTAATCCAGCCACAGGAAAGATCAAAAGATATAAAAGTGACCCCAATGATCCTCATACGCTCAGTGACAACAGTGTGTATGCTATTGACGCTGATAGAGAAGGCCGGATATGGGTGTCCACCATTTCGGGATTGAACCTTTATGATCCGCAGAACGACAGGTTCATCAGAATAAAAGGTAAGAATTTGGATAAAAGCTGCATCTATCAGGTATACCAGGATTCAGACCATGTCATCTGGATTGCGACCTATGACAATGGGCTGATCAGGATGGATCGGAACAAGCGGCTGACTCAGTATGCATACGCTGACAGGGCCGGTGCGATCAGTTCTAATAAAGTGATCTGCATGTTTGATGATGACGCAGGGAACTTATGGCTTGGAACGGATGGCGGGGGCCTGACCATCCTCAACAAAAAAACTGGTAAGTTTAGCCTTTCGGAGGAGATCAATAGTGATGTTGTTTATGGCATCATCAGGGATGGGCGCGGCAAGATTTGGTTGTCCACTAACAATGGTATTTTTGAGTTTGACCCAAAAACAAGAAGAAAACGGAATTTTGGTAAATGGGACAACCTGCAAAGTGAACAATACAATTATAAAGCCTTTTATAAGGATGCTTCAGGTAAGCTCTAATTTTGGAGGAATCAATGGATTCAATTCCTTTTATCCTGATCAGATTCAAAATAGTGCCGCCATGCCCAGCGTGTCTTTTACAAATTTTCAGCTGTTCAACAAGGATCTGGATATAAACGATAAACATAGTCCGCTACAGCACACCATAAATTATACAAAAGAAGTAGTGCTCAAATCTGATCAGTCTGTGTTGAGTATTGAATATGCTTGTTTGAGTTTCATTACACCCAATAAAATACAGTATGCCTTCCGGATGGAAGGTTTTGATAAAGGCTGGAATAATGTCGGCAGTCAGCGCAAAGCAACCTATACAAATCTTCCTGCAGGGACATATGATTTTCAGGTGAAGGTGATCAATGACGTTGGTGTGGAAGTAGGAAAGGTTTCGAGTATCAAAATTAAAATCCTTCCTCCATTTTACCGGACCATTACAGCTTACCTTATTTACCTGGTCATCCTGATATTTGCAGCATTCTGGATTCGCAGGTATAGCTATCGGAAAGCGAAAAAACGTCAGGAGATCAGGTTGGAACGATTGAAGAATAAAAGTGAGCAAGACTTCTATAAACAGAAGATAGAATTCTTTACAGCCATGGCGCATGAGATCAGGACACCGCTTTCGCTGATTATCGCTCCCTTGGAAAAGTTGCTGTCCAGAAAAGAAAAAGACGAGGAAAGTAAAGCTCATCTGCAAGTAATGGAAGAAAATTCCGACCGGTTGCTAACGCTTGTTAACCAATTGCTGGATTTTAGGCGGATCGAAAGCGATATCTTCGAAATTCGTCCGGAACCTGTTGAACTGATTTACCTGGTTAACAGTATCCGCGACCGGTTTTCGCCAATTGCAGAAAGAAAGGGTCTTGAATTTACCGTCGTCAGCCATTTCAAAAAGCTCAATGTTGATGCGGATCCTGAGGCCTTAATGAAAATATTGAGCAACTTGCTCATCAATGCGTTCAAATTTACACGAACCAAACTGGAGGTCAAGATTAATGAGCTGCAGTTGGCAAAGGATGGAACAGAGATGATCTCCATTAGTGTAGAGGACGATGGTATCGGAATACCAAAAGCGCAGTTGGATTCTATATTCAAGAAGTTTTTTAAAGTCTCGACCGAGGAACATCAGTATACAAACCTGGGTGGAACTGGAATAGGACTTGCACTGGCTAAATCCCTGACTGAAAAACATGGTGGTCAACTTGAGGTGAGAAGTGAAGAAGGGTTGAAAACCATCTTTACGGTTTTGATTCCATTCAGCTATCAGGAACTCAGTACCGAGTCCGACGTTCAGGAGGTTGCCGAGGAACATGAAGGACAACAAACCGTGCTGGTTGTTGAGGATGACCCCTCATTGCTGGATTTTCTTTCCAAAAGTTTTACTGCTGAAGGTTATTATACTTTAAGGGCCAAAAATGGAAAAGATGCCCTCAAACAACTGGATAAACATCAGGTAGACCTGGTTATTTCCGATGTGATGATGCCGGTGATGACTGGCGTCGAACTTTGTAGAATCATCAAAAATGACATCGCCTATAGCCATTTGCCTGTCGTCCTGCTCACGGCAAAGACCAATACTGAAGCAGAAATACAGGGGTTGGAAAGTGGGGCTGATGCCTACATTGCCAAACCTTTCAAATGGAAACAGCTCTCCCTGATCATCAAGAATCTGCTGGAGCTGCAATTCAATTTGAAGCAACGTTTTGCTCAGAGTCCATTGGAAGGGACAGAGATATTGGTGGGTGGAAACCGCGATAGGAAGTTTCTAAGCAAGATTACCGCTGTTATTGAAGCCAGAATCTCTGATCCTCAGCTCTCTGTGGAAGACCTTGGCAGAGAGGTCGGGCTGAGCAGATCAAGCTTGTATAAAAAAATCAAGACTCAAACTGGTCATGTTCCTAATGAATTTGTCAGACTGATCCGTTTAAAAGCTGCGGCAAAGTTGCTCGTTGAACAGGAGTATTCTATTTCTGAAATAGGATATATGGTGGGTTTCAATTCTCACTCGTATTTCAGTAAATGTTTTTTTAACCAATTTAAATTGACGCCAACAGAATTTGCAGAACAATCCGTAAGGTCAAGCTCAGCACCAAATTCAGAGGGTTAAGGATCAAATAGGTGTCCTAGGGAGTTTTTTTATTTTTTATAAATGTGTTGGTCGAATAATTACGGGCGTTGGTCGAGTGTGTACTGTAAGTGGTATAAAGCAGCGAAAACCGCTGAAACGTTTTCCTTTTGAGGTCGTCTTAATTACAAAACAAGAAGAAAAACCTTAAAAAATAAAATCATGAAAACTCTTACAAAAACAACATTCGCCATATTATTCGCAGCAGTAGCATTGACTTCAACAGGTGTGACTACTTCCGCAGCTGGATTAGTTCCATCGGTAAAAACAACTAAATCGCTGCCCTCAGAAAAAGGGTTTAACAAAATCTGGGTCGCTGGTAATGTGAAAATCGTATTGACACAAAGTGAAAATGAAGGTATTACAGTGGGAGAAGATTTCAATGCCGAGAAAACGTCAGTTCAGTTCAAAGGACAGACCTTATATATCAACTCTATGGAAAGCGGACAAGTGACCATTAATGTTGCAGTGAAAGACCTTCAAAGGATTGAAGCTGCGGGTAGTGCCGTAGTAGTGATGAGCAACAACTTCGACGTGAAATACTTGCAGCTGTTCCTGAGTCAAAGTGCTAAAGTAAGGGTGAATGCGGTGATCGGCAGTCTATATACGGTCATCAATGACACTGCTACTTTGAAAATGAATGGTTCTGCTGAAGAGCATACACTGATGGCCAGCAACATGAACAACATTAAATTCGGGGATTTTGTATGCGCCCATACAAAATCAGTGCCTTCAACAGGAGTAGCAATAGCGGGATTGGTAAAATAGGGATGTAGGAGCGTTGGGAAAGAATAGGTCGTATCATTTAAATGATACGGCCTATTTTGTTTTTGATACGTTGGTGGTTATCAAAGCTTATTATCGCCTGCTCTCTACTGTATAGGTAAAACTATCCGCTTTATAATAACCCAGGTTATATTCTATAGGCCTTTCTGCCTGGTCAAAAACAAATCTTTTCCGAAAAAGCACTGGCGCATCCACAGGTACCCGAAGTTTCTCTGCCATCACACTATCGGCAGCAATAGCGCTGATCTCCTCTTTTGACAAAGTCGCGACCGTGGAATAATCCACTTTCAACAGCTCGTATAACGGTCTCTTAAAATCTTCATCACCCGTCAGGCCAACCCTGGGATGAAAATAAGAAACAAAATAAACAAATGGCTCATCCACCCCGCCCCGTACACGCTCCATCTTCAATATCTTGCGGTCGGTTTTGATGTCGAAAAAATTTGCCAGAATCTCGTCAGGATATACCCAGGTCACATGGAGCTCGAAATTACGGATCTTGATTCCCCTCAATTGCATCTCCTGAGAAAAACTCAGCCAATTGTTTGATTTTGAAGAGATGTGCAATTTGTTGACCCTCGTACCTGTTCTCTGCTTCCGTATCAGCAATCCTTCATAAACCAACTTGTTTATGGCCTGGCGCAGTGTCGTGCGCGAGATTGCCAAAACCTTAGCCAGCTCAACTTCATTTGGCAACAATTTACCATTCTGATAGTCTTCTTCATTAATCATTTTCCTTAAAAGCTGCTCAGTTTGTACGTGTAATGGAATCGGGCTCTGGTGATCAATGGAGAAATTCATAGGCTAATTTTTTCAAAAATACGCAAAATCTAAAATATAAATGTCCATACAATTGACGATTTTTTGTTGGGCCTATAATAGAGGGGGTTAACAAGGGTGTATATTTTTTTAACAAGTACTTGCATATACATTATTTGTTATTATGTTTGTACAATATAATTCAGTACATAATAACCAAATATATCATAACCCACCTTATTTAAGCTTTTATTACAATAATGGCTTATTAAATGTACATACAATACAACAAAATATGACTTACGAAATTGACGAATTGAATCAGGAAGTAACCTTGAAGAATGATTGGAGAAAAACTACGCAATATCTGATGCCTCCTAAACTCAAACCGATTGCCAATGCCAATGAGGAGTACCAGGTTTATCCGACTTGTTCATTAGGGAGCGGGAAAATATTCAATGGCTTTGAGACGCTTTCCAAATATATTATCGGACAAGGGGTAGTGATGATTGACGGTTATGCCGGTATTTTTTGGGACAGGATCAGGGAAGGGCTTCAACAATGTTTTACAGATGCCGGCCTGAGCGTAAACTGGATCGATACGGCTGATTTTTTAAAACCTACAGGCCTCGTTGATGAATTGGTGAAACCCTTTTTGGGAACTGAGGATGCGGTGTGGGGTACCAGGACCACATTAACATTAAGAGACTTATTCGAAGATTCGCTCGGACAGCAGCAGACTAATCAAAGCGACATTAACATTATCATCGGCACCGGAGCTGCGCTATCTGGATGGAAGGCTCCCCTGATTTATTTCGATTTGCCAAAAAATGAGCTTCAGTTCAGAATGCGCGCTGGCAGCATCTGCAATCTGGGGGCTGCAGAACCGCAGGGTGCAACCCAGATGTACAAGCGTTTTTATTTTGTCGATTGGGTAATGTTGAACAATCACAAAAAGGAAATTCTGAATCACATTGAGGTGATGGCCGATGGCCAGTGGATGGATACATTTAACTGGTGTTTCAAAAAAGATTTATTAGAGGGGTTGGATCAGATGAGCCGCTCTGTAATACGTGCAAGGCCATGGTTTGAGCCTGGTGCATGGGGTGGACAATGGATAAAAAAGAATATAGAACAAATCAATAAGGACGTGGTCAACCTGGCCTGGTCGTTTGAGCTGATCTCACCGGAAAATGGTCTGGTTTTCGAAAGCGACGGGCATCTTTTGGAAGTGTCTTTCGATACACTGATGTTTACGAGCAATGAAAATATCCTGGGCAGGCACGCTGCCAGGTTCGGTGATGAGTTCCCGATCCGGTTTGACTTCCTGGATACTGTTGATGGGGGCAATCTTTCCATTCAGTGCCATCCAAGCCTTAAATACATTCAGGAGAACTTCGGCGAAACACTGACTCAGGACGAAACTTATTATATCCTGGATTGCGAGGACGACGCAAAAGTATACCTGGGTTTCCAGGAAGGTATCGATCCTGTTGAATACAGAGCCGCGCTCGAGGAAAGTAAAACCACAGGTAAAGAAATAGCAATTGAAAAATATGTACAGTCATTCACTGCAGCCAAACACGATCTTTTCCTGATTCCAAATGGTACGGTTCACAGTGCCGGCGCCGGTAACCTGGTATTGGAAATCAGCGCCACACCTTACATTTTTACTTTTAAAATGTATGATTGGGTTCGTTTGGACCTCGACGGTAACCCGCGTCCGATCAATATTGATCATGCCTTCCATAACCTCGACTTTAACCGAAAAGGAGAAAGTGTAGCTGACGAGCTGATCTCCAAAACCACAATTATTGAAAAAACGGAAGATTATCAATTGGTTCATTTGCCTACCCACAAAGATCATTTTTATGATGTTCATCGCATCGAATTCGAAGCGCGTGCGGTGCAGCATACAGATCAGGTATGCCATGTACTGATGGTTGTTGAAGGAGATGGCGTATTGCTGGAGACTGCAGATGGTACGACCCGGACATTCGCCTTTGCGGAAACATTTATTGTACCTGCAGCGGCCGAAAGTTACACACTGACCAATCTCGGTAAAGCCGGCGTAAAAGTTATTAAAGCATTTTTAAAATAAAGGCCATGACCAATATAAATGACAATATTCAAGGATCAAAAAGCGGGACTTACCTCTATCTGATCTGCCTGGTTGCTGCGCTTGGCGGCTTTCTGTTCGGATTTGATACGGCGGTGATTTCCGGAACAGTTAGCCTCGTAAAAACAGATTTTGACTTAAATGCGGTCAGTGAAGGCTGGTTCGTCAGCTGTGCTTTACTTGGCTGTATCATCGGTGTTAGTTTTTCAGGGAAGCTGAGTGACAGGTACGGACGTAAAATCGTGCTGATACTTTCGGCAGTGCTATTTCTGGCTTCAGCGCTGGGGTGCATGATCTCCAGCTCATTTGATGTCCTGATTATTTTCCGACTGATCGGTGGGCTCGGAATTGGCGTAGCTTCGATGGTTTCGCCTCTGTATATTTCTGAATTTTCCCCATCGCGATACCGTGGAATGATGGTGTCACTTTATCAGCTGGCCTTGACAATTGGGATTGTGCTGGCGTATTTCTCCAATGCCTATCTGGCCAACCATATTTCTGATGATTATGGCACCGGCAGCATGCAGACCATTTTTTCGGTTGAGGTATGGCGGGGAATGCTTGGACTGGGTGCTATACCTGCGGCAATCTTTCTGATCTCCCTGTTTTTTGTTCCTGAATCGCCAAGGTGGTTACTGCTAAGAGGAAAGGATCAGAAAGCCCGGCAAGTGTTGGTGAAGATCGATGGTGCGCCAGCTGCAGACAGAGAAATCGCAGCTTTCAAGGCACAAGACGACAATGTGGAGGGATCCCTGAAAGAATTATTCCGGCCGGTGTTCAGGAAGGCACTTTATATCGGTATTCTATTGCCGTTTTTATCACAGATATGTGGAATCAACGCGGTGATTTACTATGGCCCGCGTATTCTGGAGCAGGCAGGTTTCACCTTGAACAATGCGTTGGGCGGACAGGTGACCATTGGTCTGGTCAATGTGGTATTTACCTTTGTGGCCATTTTTACCATCGATAAATGGGGACGTAAGCCGTTGCTTTTTGTAGGTGTGGGAGGTGCCGTGATCTCACTGATCATCATTGGTGTCCTGTTCGCACTGGGTGTAACTGCAGGTCCATGGATTTTGATCTTCATCCTTGCATTTATTGCCTGTTTCGCATTTTCATTCGGTCCGGTATGCTGGGTAGTTGTGGGCGAGATTTTTCCGAATGCAGTTCGGGGAAAGGCGATGGCATTGGCCACGCTGTCATTATGGATTGGCAACTTCCTCGTGGGGCAGCTGACACCGGTACTCTTAGAAGGACTAGGCTCATCATGGACATTTTTCCTTTTTGCCATATGCTGCTCTCCGGCGCTTTGGATCACCTGGAAACTGATTCCGGAAACGAAGGGACGATCATTAGAAGACATTGAAAACTATTGGAAGAAATCCTATACAAACGGGGAGACTGATTAGCTCCTCCTTCGGAAGCATCAAAACCTTCAGAAAATCAAAAACAATCAAAATTCTTAAAACCAAATAATAATCGCTGTTATGAAATTAAAACTGTTACTCAAATTGCAGAAGCTGAAATGGCTCTGCAGCAAGCCTATTCTCGGCGTCGTGCTTGGAATGACTGCATTAAGCGGGGATGCAAAGGCTACCATAATGGATCGGTCCTCGACCACCCGGAGTTTTTATGAGCTTGCCATCACGGGCAGGGTACTGGATGAGGCCGGCCAACCTGTTCCTGGCGTAAACGTACACATCGCAGGAACCACAGTGGGCACCGTAACCGATGTCAATGGTCGCTATCGCTTGAGCATCCCGGATGCTTATGCCAATCGAAGCCTGACATTTACCTTTATCGGTTATGTGAAACAAGAGGTGGCTATTGCGGGGAAAACAGAGGTCAATGTCAGCCTTAAACCCGAAAGCACCGGACTTGATGAAGTGGTTGTGGTAGGTTATGGGACGCAGAAAAGGATAAACGTTACGGGTGCGGTTGGAACGATCAGCTCAAAGAATATCGAAAATAAGCCGGTGTTAAATACTTTCCAAGCTTTACAGGGCGAATCCCCAAACCTGATCATCCAACAGAGTAACCTTAATCCGGGGAGTGATGTAACGGTAAACATCAGGGGGATTGGTACACTGGGAGACAATACGCCATTGGTCGTGATTGACGGAATTGTGGGCGGAAACCTCAATACCCTTAATCCGAACGATATCGCAAGCGTTTCCGTATTAAAGGATGCGGGTTCGGCCGCGATCTATGGATCAAGGGCGGCGAATGGCGTCATTCTCGTGACCACCAAAAGCGGTAATTTTAACACCAAAGCATCAGTAAGCTACAATGGCAATTATGGGATACAGGACGCACGTGTGCTGGTCGATAAAGTTGATGCCTGGGATAATGCCTATTATAAAAATCAGTCGCTGGTCAATTCAGGACTGCCTCCAGCTTATACCCCAGATCAGATCCAGGAGCTTAAACGTGCTGGAAATGGCACCTGGGATATAGAACACCTGCTAAAAACAGCACCCTTACAGTCGCATAACCTGAGCATCAATGGTGGTGGCGAAAAGAGTGCGTATTATGTGTCCGCCGGCTATCAGGATCAGAAAAGCAACCTGATCGGGAATGGTGGATCTGGTGCCGACTTTGGCTTCCAGAAGTATAACCTGAGGTTGAATCAAACATCAATTGTTGGCAAGTTCAGGTCAAACATCATCTTAAATTATACAAAAACACGTAACAAGACCAATAGCGTAGGAGACAACAATATTTTCGCGGATGCGAACCGGGTGCCACACAATTACAACTGGCAGGATGCCGAAGGCAATTACCTGACCAATCCGGTGGCATCGCAATACAATGAATACGGCGTGCTGGAAAAGGGAGGTTTTAACCAGGCAGATAACGACGAGATATTTGGTGCCTTTAATGGGCAGCTGAGCCTTACCAAAGAGCTGAAACTTACCGGCGAATTTGGAGGTACGCTACAGAATAATGGTACATTTTTCCGGCGGACCCAGGTTGATTATTTGCCGGCGGGTGTCTATGGGAACGATCTTACCGTTTTGGATGGCAATAGCAAATCCACTTTGTTAAACACCAAATTATATGCTGAGTATGCAAGAAAGATAAGTGATCACGATTTTAAAATACAAGCTGGTGTATCCAGTGAGAGTTATGATCAGCGTGGCTTTCAATTGCAAAAGACACTGACAGATCCATTATTGGGTACGCCCACTACCGGCACAATTGTCGATCCGCAAAGTTCCACTAATAGCATTGCAGTCAATGCCACAAGTCTGTTGTCCATCTTTGGCAGGGTGAATTATGCCTATAAGGAAAAATATCTTTTAGAGGCATTATTCCGTAATGATGCTTCTTCGAAATTTGCTGCGGGAAACCGCTCAAGCTTCTTCCCATCCGTTAGTGCAGGCTGGATAGTGACTCAGGAATCCTTTATGGAATCTGTAAAAGACCAGGTAAGCAGCCTTAAGCTGAGGGCGTCGTATGGTATTGTGGGAAATCAGAATGTAGCAAATTATCAATACCAGACCACCTATTTCAACTATCCTAATGCCTATGGCTTTGGCAACAACGTTGTTGGTGGTGCCGGTACGCTGATCGCAAACCGTGACCTTAGCTGGGAGAGGTCAGCTAAGTTTAATATCGGTATCGATGCGGGTTTATTCAACAATAAACTGACCGCCACGTTCGACTATTTCCGTACCACGACAAGTGACATTCTTGCAGAGCGGGAAGATGTACCATTCCTGTTCGGTGCGGGATCACCCAGCTACAATGTAGCCAAGGTAAGAAACAGTGGATGGGAAGCTTCCCTGACTTATAATCTTACCGGGGAAAACCTCAGCCAGAGCTTTAGTCTGAATGTTGCAGATAACAAGAACGAATTACTCAACCTCACCGGCTCAGCTACGGAACGAATCTACAATCAGGATGTATTCCAATTGATCAGAAGAGTAGGTCAGCCAATCACACAATATTATGGCTATCAGACCGACGGCTTTTTTCAGAATCAACAGGATATCGATAATGCGCCGAAAATCGCAGGCAATACTGTGCAGCCGGGAGACCTGAAGTTTAAAGATCAGAATGGTGATGGGGTGATTGACGAAAGGGATAAAGCCATACTTGGTAACCCTTTTCCAAGATATACTTTTGGATTTACTTACCGCGTTGCGTACAAGGGCTTCGACCTCTCTCTCTTTATTCAGGGCGTGGGCAAGCGTGATCAATTTCTGCGCGGAGAGCTGGTGGAGCCTTTTCATTATGGATATGGAGCCACTGTTTATGAACACCAGACAGATATATGGTCGCCGGCAAACCCAGATGCCCGTTACCCGATATTGGCCAATATCGGCTCGGCATCCAATACCAACAATTGGCGTACAGGATCTGACGTGTATCGATATGATGCTGCCTATGCCAGGTTGAAAAATGTCAACATTGGTTACAATTTCAATAAACAGGTAACGGGAAAACTTGGCCTTCAGAGACTAAGAATATCCTTAATCGGACAGAACCTGATTACCCTGAGCAAATTGAAGTTTATCGATCCTGAAACCTCTGAATTTGGTAACAATCTGAATCCGGGCTCAGCCTCCAATAGCGCTAGGTCCTATCCGTTGCCTGTATTCTACGGTGCCGGCCTTGAAGTCACATTTTAAAGGTTACTTATTTAAAACATAAAGAGATGAAATTTATAAAAAAGCTCTTGCTGGTGTCTGTTGCACTTTTAGTGGCCACAGGATGCAAGAAACTCGATATCGCACCTACCGATAGATTCTCGGACCTTACCTTTTGGACGGTCGATGCGAACGTATACAATGCGCTGTATAATAACTATAGCCTGATTTACAATAGCGGGTTGTATTTTGATGCGGAAGCAATATCAGATAATGCCTATTCGCCTTCAGGTGACCTGAATATTATTGCCAGTGGAAATGCAAATGCCCAGACTGCAAAATTTGCCGGCGACTGGAACAATTACTATTCAGCAATCAAATCATGCAATATATTTCTTACCAATATTGATAAGAATACCACGCTGCCTGCAGCGGCCATTAGCCGGCTGAAAGCGGAGACGAGATTCATCAGGGCATTTGAACATTTTAACCTCAGCAAATGGTACGGGGATGTGCCGATCGTTGATAAGGACATCAGTCCTGAAGAAGCACAGACCATTTCCCGGTCAACAAGGGCAGAGGTGATGCAGTTTGTCGTAAGCGAACTGGAAGCGATTGTCAATGACCTCCCTTCTAAAGACGCTATACCGGCAGCAGAAAACGGCAGGATCACCAAAGGTGCTGCATTGGCTTTGGAGTCAAGGGTATTGCTTTACCAGGGTAACCGTATGGCCGAGGTTGTTGCTGTTTGTGAGAAATTAATGAATGACCAAGGCACGAATGGCACCTATGCCCTGCAGGGCAGCTATGCAGATCTGTTCAATAATCCTGTTGTTAATAAACAAACGAATGAAAGTATCCTTTCGCTTCAATATGTGCCTACGGTGCGTACCTGGCAGAATTTCTGGGATTTTGCTCCCCGTACTGTTGGTGGGCGCGTCAGCAATATGGCTCCAACCCAGGAATTGGTAGACGACTATATCATGCTCAACGGCAGGGGGATCAGGGAAGCGGGTTCAGGATATGTAGAGTCTAATCCTTATGTGAACCGTGATCCGCGCCTCACCGCTACCATAGTTTACGATCGCTACAACTGGATCAATGCCAACAATACCACGAAGGTTATCTACATTAAACCTGGTACCGATCCTGTTCAACCTGGATTGGATGAATACAGTGCCGGATCCCAGGCAGCCTCTGCCACCGCATATTACTGGAGGAAATATTACGATCCCAGTGCTCTGGCAAATTTTGTGTCCGGCAACAACCTTCACTTGATCAGGTACGCCGAAGTTTTGTTAAACTATGCTGAAGCTAAACAAAGCCTGAATCAGATGGATGCTACGGTTTGGAACAGGACCATAGGGGCCCTCCGTGCCAGAGCAGGATTTACAGAAGCCGGCGCCCTGAATTATCCCGGCAATGCTGACATGACGAATGTCATCCGCAGGGAGAGAAGGGTGGAGTTGGCCATGGAAGGTTTGCGTGTGGACGACATCAGAAGATGGAAAACTGCCGAGCTGACGATGAACGGCTATGCACATGGGGCAAAATTCTCAGCTGATCAGAATACGGATAATGGGTACATCAGAACACAATTCCGCAAGTTTGATCCTGCAAGAGACTACCTCTGGGCAATACCGGCACATGATGCCAATCTGAATAAAAACCTCGGACAAAATCCTGGATATAATAATTAACCACTGGAAATCTAAAAGATATGAAAAATATGATGAGGCTGACATGCATATTGCTGTTAACCGTTTTTGCAGTGACTTCCTGCAAAAAAGAAAACCGCCCACTGGACCTCGGCTTAAGTCCCGTAGGCGCTTTAGCCACGCCGAATGATAACGTCGACATCAAGCTGGAACCCACTACGGCTGCGAGTGTACTTTTTAAATGGGATGCGGCATCAACTGGAGATAATGGAGTGATCCTATACGAACTTGCCTTTGATAAGGAAGGTGGTGATTTCAGCAAGCCGGTGTACAAAGTGGTTTCTGACGGCGCAGGAATTCAAACACAGGTGACCCTATCGCATAAGGACCTGAATAAGATTGCCAATGCGGCAGGTATTGCTTCCTTAAGCGCCGGTAAGTTAAAGTGGACAGTTATTGCTTCTAAATCCACTAATGTTATCCCTGCATCGGCCTCACGTACCCTAAACCTGGAAAGACCAGCTGGATTTGCAGAAAATCCTGCTGAGCTCTACCTTACCGGTTCAGCGACAGAAGGAGGTGCTGACCTGAGCAAGGCGGTAAAACTGAAAAAAAATGAGGATGGTGTATTTGAAATTTTTACCTCGCTGAAGGCCGGTGAATACCTGCTCACGGACAAGAATGTCGAAGGAGGCAGGAAATACAATTTAGAAAATGGAGTCATCAAAGAAAGCAGTACTCCGGTAGTGGTAACTGGTGCTAAACAAACCTATCGGCTGAATTTTGATTTTACCTCTGCCACGGCCAAATCCACGCAAATCAATTCAATAGGCCTGTACATGTCGGCTTATGGTGCTGAAATAGGTACGTTAAACTATACTGAAAATGGTGTTTTTGAAGCGCCGGATGTTGCTGTTGAATTTTACCAGTTTTCCTGGGGCAGGGATGAGCGTTATAAATTCATTCTCCATACTGCTGCCGGAAATGAATACATGGGTAGCACTAATGCCAACAATGATCCCCCGGCGGGAAAGCCAGCGGCCTACTTTTATCTCATTCCGGTGTCCAACGCCCAGTGGGACAATACTTACAAGTTTGATCCTTCTGCCGATAAAAAGCACGTAAAAGTGAATGTAATGTTGCAATCCGAAGCATATACTCATAAAATTACGGTCTTAT
>NZ_ABCM01000034.1 GCF_000170795.1 Pedobacter sp. BAL39 | reverse complement strand
TGACGCTGAGGCACGAAAGCGTGGGGATCAAACAGGATTAGATACCCTGGTAGT
This sequence comes from Pedobacter sp. BAL39, assembly GCF_000170795.1. Classification (GTDB taxonomy): domain Bacteria; phylum Bacteroidota; class Bacteroidia; order Sphingobacteriales; family Sphingobacteriaceae; genus Pedobacter. Next base: position 27,190 of record NZ_ABCM01000034.1, on the reverse strand, counting down.
CACGCCTAAACGATGAATACTCGCTGTTAGCGATATACAGTTAGCGGCTAAGCGAAAGCGTTAAGTATTCCACCTGGGGAGTACGCCCGCAAGGGTGAAACTCAAAGGAATTGACGGGGGCCCGCACAAGCGGAGGAGCATGTGGTTTAATTCGATGATACGCGAGGAACCTTACCCGGGCTTGAAAGTTAGTGAATCATTTAGAGATAGATGAGTGAGCAATCACACGAAACTAGGTGCTGCATGGCTGTCGTCAGCTCGTGCCGTGAGGTGTTGGGTTAAGTCCCGCAACGAGCGCAACCCCTATGTTTAGTTGCCAGCACGTTAAGGTGGGGACTCTAAACAGACTGCCTGTGCAAACAGAGAGGAAGGAGGGGACGACGTCAAGTCATCATGGCCCTTACGTCCGGGGCTACACACGTGCTACAATGGATGGTACAGAGGGCAGCAAGCTGGCAACAGCAAGCAAATCTCAAAAAGCCATTCACAGTTCGGATAGAGGTCTGCAACTCGACCTCTTGAAGTTGGATTCGCTAGTAATCGCGTATCAGCAATGACGCGGTGAATACGTTCCCGGGCCTTGTACACACCGCCCGTCAAGCCATGGAAGTTGGGGGTACCTAAAGTATGTAACCGCAAGGAGCGTCCTAGGGTAAAACCGATAACTGGGGCTAAGTCGTAACAAGGTAGCCGTACCGGAAGGTGCGGCTGGAATACCTCCTTTCTGGAGTAGGTCAGACTACTCGCTGCGCAAATGATATAAATGACAGAAGATCTCAAAAAGAAACACCCATAGGATGAAACATCGTTTAGTGTTCTCATACTGAAGTAAAGACACCTAGTCCCGTAGCTCAGTTTGGTTAGAGCACTACACTGATAATGTAGGGGTCAGCAGTTCAAATCTGCTCGGGACTACAGATATATTCTAAGGGGGATTAGCTCAGCTGGCTAGAGCGCCTGCCTTGCACGCAGGAGGTCAACGGTTCGACTCCGTTATTCTCCACCATGACCGGTACTTAAGATAGAAGGTACAGAAATAGGGTTCAGGAATGAACTCCGGGATAGAAAAGTTCTTTGACATATTGGAAGAAGTTAAAAAAGAAGAGCAAACAACAATAGAGACGTTGTTAGCTTTGAGGAATGAAATGAGTAAGCAATTACAAATAGAAATCCGAAAGAGATAACAACCATCAAAAAAAGCATTTCCATAGGCGCAAAAGGCTATGGAGAGAAGAAAGTAAATAAGAGCACACAGGGGATGCCTTGGCTCTCAGAGGCGATGAAGGACGTGATAAGCTGCGATAAGCACTGGGGATTAGCAAATATGAATTGATCCGGTGATTTCCGAATGGGGAAACCTGGCTAGTTGAAGACTAGTCGTATAATACGCAAACCTGCCGAACTGAAACATCTAAGTAAGCAGAGGAAGAGAAAATAATAATGATTTCCTAAGTAGTGGCGAGCGAACGGGAAAGAGCCCAAACCATATTTGTTACGGCAAATGTGGGGTTGTAGGACTACGATATGATTATAATGCAATGAAGTGGAACAGGATGGGAAGCCTGGCAACATAGAGTGAGAGCCTCGTACACGTAAGTACCATTAGTCTAGTAGTATCCTGAGTACCGCGAGGTCGGAGACGCCTTGTGGGAATCTGCCGGCACCATCCGGTAAGGCTAAATACTCCTGAGAGACCGATAGTGAACCAGTACCGTGAGGGAAAGGTGAAAAGAACCCCGAACAGGGGAGTGAAATAGAACCTGAAACTGTGTGCTTACAAGCGGTCGGAGCGTCCAGGTGGCGTGACGGCGTGCCTTTTGCATAATGAGCCTACGAGTTACTCTTCTCTGGCAAGGTTAAGTGTTTAAGACACGGATCCGAAGCGAAAGCGAGTCTGAATAGGGCGTATAGTCAGGGGAGGTAGACGCGAAACCTTGTGATCTACCCATGGACAGGTTGAAGGTGCGGTAACACGTACTGGAGGACCGAACCGATAAACGTTGAAAAGTTTCCGGATGATCTGTGGGTAGGGGTGAAAGGCTAATCAAACTGGGAAATAGCTCGTACTCCCCGAAATGTTTTTAGGAACAGCGTGGATATAAAGTTATATAGAGGTAGAGCTACTGATTGGGTGCGGGGGAGTCAAATCCTACCAAATCCAGACAAACTCCGAATGCTATATAATATGATCTGCAGTGAGGCCCGGGGTGCTAAGGTCACGGGCCGAGAGGGAAAGAACCCAGACCATCAGCTAAGGTCCCCAAGTTATAGTTAAGTTGAACTAACGAGGTCCGATTGCATAGACAGCTAGGATGTTGGCTTGGAAGCAGCCATTCATTTAAAGAGTGCGTAACAGCTCACTAGTCGAGCGATCGGGCATGGATAATAAACGGGCATTAAACTATACACCGAAGCTATGGGTAATATTAATATTACGGTAGGGGAGCATTCCAGCGGCAGCGAAGTTATGACGTAAGTTGTGGTGGAGCTTCTGGAAAAGCAAATGTAGGCATAAGTAACGATAAGGCGGGCGAGAAACCCGCCCACCGAAAGGATAAGGTTTCCTGATCAACGCTAATCGGATCAGGGTTAGTCGGGGCCTAAGGAGAACCCGAAAGGGATATTCGATGGACAACGGGTTAATATTCCCGTACTTTTTATAACTGCGATGTGGTGACGGAGTAGTGACACTACCGCGATCTGACGGAATAGATCGTTGAAGACAGTAGGTATTGGTCTGGTAGGCAAATCCGCCGGACTAGCTGAAAGTCGATAGTACCGCGAACCTTCGGGTAAGTGGATAGTGTAGGTAATCAGACTTCCAAGAAAACCCGCTAAGCTTCAGGTTATAAAAACCCGTACCGCAAACCGACACAGGTATCCGGGAAGAGAATTCTAAGGTGCTCGAGTGAATCATGGCTAAGGAACTCGGCAAAATGGCCCTGTAACTTCGGGAGAAGGGGCGCTGGTAGCAATATCAGCCGCAGTGAAAAGGCCCAGGCGACTGTTTAACAAAAACACATGGCTTTGCAAAATCGAAAGATGAAGTATAAGGCCTGACACCTGCCCGGTGCTGGAAGGTTAAGAGGGGATGTTAGTCGCAAGGCGAAGCATTGAATCGAAGCCCCAGTAAACGGCGGCCGTAACTATAACGGTCCTAAGGTAGCGAAATTCCTTGTCGGGTAAGTTCCGACCTGCACGAATGGTGTAACGATCTGGGCGCTGTCTCAGCCATGAGCTCGGTGAAATTGTGGTCCCGGTGAAGACGCCGGGTACCCGCAACGGGACGGAAAGACCCCATGCACCTTCACTACAATTTAACATTGACATTGGATACAGGATGTGTAGGATAGGTGGGAGACTATGAAGCGGCGTCGCCAGGCGTCGTGGAGTCAACGTTGAAATACCACCCTTTCTGTATTCGGTGTCTAACTTCGCCAAGCGAAGGACATTGTTTGATGGGTAGTTTGACTGGGGTGGTCGCCTCCAAAAAGGTAACGGAGGCTTTCAAAGGTAAGCTCAATACGCTTGGTAACCGTATGAGGAGTGCAATAGCATAAGCTTGCTTGACTGTGAGGCATACAAGCCGAGCAGGGTCGAAAGACGGATATAGTGATCCGGTGGTTCTGCATGGAAGGGCCATCGCTCAAAGGATAAAAGGTACGCTGGGGATAACAGGCTGATCTCCCCCAAGAGCTCATATCGACGGGGAGGTTTGGCACCTCGATGTCGGCTCGTCACATCCTGGGGCTGGAGAAGGTCCCAAGGGTTCGGCTGTTCGCCGATTAAAGTGGCACGCGAGCTGGGTTCAGAACGTCGCGAGACAGTTCGGTCCCTATCTGTTGTGGGCGTAGGAATTTTGAGTGGGGCTGACCTTAGTACGAGAGGACCGGGTTGGACTAGCCTCTAGTGAATCTGTTGTTCCGCCAGGGGCATTGCAGAGTAGCTACGCTGGGAATAGATAAGCGCTGAAAGCATCTAAGTGCGAAACTAGCCACGAGATGAGAATTCCATATAGGACCGTAGCAGACTACTACGTTGATAGGTTACAGATGTAAAGGTGGTGACATCAAAGTCGAGTAATACTAATCATCCGAAGCTTTCAAGAGCAGTAAACTGTTGTTTGTTCTTCCTAACTAACTTCTTTCAATAATATGTCATTGTTTGACAGCATAAGGTAAGTCCATTCCGAAGCTGTATAAACATTAAAAATATTTAGGTGCCTATATCGGTGGTGTCCACCTCTTCCCATTCCGAACAGAGAAGTTAAGCCCACCAGAGCCGATGGTACTGCGGTAACACGTGGGAGAGTAGGTCGGTGCCAAATCTTAAAGAAAGCCTGTAGTCAAAACTGCAGGCTTTTCTTGTTTACAGAAATTTTTGCATTGCTGATGCTACGGTAGTTTAAATTGAGTTGGTTTTTATACAGGTTTCGTTTGTGCAGAAGCGCTCGCATGAGTTAACGCATAATCGTGTTACATTTTTGACTTTTTTCTCTTTACCGTGCCACCGTCTTTGTTGGGACGCATTTCTATCCTTACCGGATTCTGGTTTTATATATGGGTTCATCATTGGGTTGAAACCTGAATGAGCTTTTGCTTTTTTTTCGAATTCAATTGGTGTTTCTCTGGCTTGTGACGCATGTATTGTCAGTAAATTCTGTACAGACGATTCTCAGCGATTTGAATGCTTTTTGATGTTAATTAATTATCCTTTTTAGTTGCTTATAGTGTTTTAATTAGAGTTATAGGTTTACAATTTATAGTTTTTTATTTTATTATTTTGACTTATAGTTTAATTATATAACTCGATAAGAACTTCTATTTTGAATGGCAGCATGGTGATTTTTTACGTTAATTCCCGTATCTTAAGGCACCATTAACTCCAAAATCATCCCTTTATGAAGATCGCAGTTTTCAGTTCATGTGAATATGACAAAGAATTTTTAAACCGTTTTAATACCGGACACGACTTGACCTACTATGCCGTTTCGTTATCTGAGGATACTGCAAACCTGGCTACTGGATTTGATGCAATTTGCATTTTCGTCAATGATCAGGCGAATGCTCCGGTACTGAATATACTAAATAACCTGGATATCCGCCTGATTGTATTGCGCTGTGCAGGATTTAATAACGTCGATGTTGCCAAAGCGAATGAATTAGGTATGAGGGTGGTACGTGTTCCAGCATATGCACCTGAGGCGGTAGCTGAACATGCGGTAGCATTGATGATGACGCTCAACCGCAAAACACATAAAGCTTACAACAGAGTAAGAGAAGGCAATTTTTCTTTAGAACGGCTGACGGGTTTTAATCTTTTCGGAAAGAAAGTTGCGGTAATTGGAACAGGTTTAATTGGCCGTGCTTTGTGCCGGATTTTAAAAGGTTTTGGATGCCGGATTGCCGCCTTTGATCTTTATCCCAATGAGGAGCTCCAAAAGATGGGAGTTGTTTATGATACACTGGAGGATACTCTGGAAGGAGCCGATGTCATCTCTTTGCATTGCCCGTTGACTGAGGATACAAAACACCTGATTAATAAAAGGACACTGCAACTTTTTAAGCCGGGTGCGATGCTGATCAATACCAGCCGGGGTGGCTTAATTGATACCAAGGATGTGATTCAGGCCTTGAAATCTGGTCAGATTGGTTACCTCGGGCTAGATGTTTATGAACAGGAGGGGGATCTGTTCTTTCAGAACCGATCTGAGGATGTGATTCAGGATGAGTTAATTACAAGGTTGATTTCTTTTCCGAATGTGCTGATTACCTCTCATCAGGGCTTCTTTACAAAAGAGGCGCTGGAGGAAATCGCCAGGATTTCATTCGCGAATGTTGATGCCTTTCTGCAAGGAACTCCGCTGGTCAACGAGGTGGTAATCTGAGTAGCTGAAATTTAAGGGCGAAAAAGTTTTGAGAAAGCCCAGAGATGGAGTTTTATTCAAACTGTAATGTCAGATTATCAGCCGATTATACCTATCGGTCCCAAAAACGGGGTGTTGACAAAAATGCCGGATATGTGGATGATGTTGCAACCTTTCCCGGCTTCGGGCTTTTGTCAATTTGCGGTTTTGAGGCTTTAGCCACCGAAAGGACCATTGATCAACCTTTGGCTCAGTTTTTTAGCTAATAACCAAAAGGGGATTGCTTATGAATCGGGAAATAGACGATCAGCTGGAAATTATCTTGTTGCGTAAAATCATAAAGGGCTCCAATACACAGGTATTTGCATTGGATCTGGACTGGAATTACATTTTCTTTAATCATGCACATTTGGAGTTGGTGAAGCGGATGACTGGAAAGGCAATCGTGGAGGGCGATCATTATCCGGATCTTGTTTCCTCCCACACCAATAACCATCCGGAGGTGACCGGCATGCTTCAACAAGTATTGGAATTAGGCAGGTGTAAGTATTTGCTCAGTCTTAATGAGTCCGGAACAACCACTTATTACGAGGTATCTTATGAGTTGATCAGTGATGCCGACAGGCTCCCTGTTGTAATTGTCGCTTCACTTACTGATAAGACTACAACCATTAGACAAAATCAGGAACTCGCTGACAAGACCCAGTTCCTACAGGGATTGCTGGAAAACTTACCGGTAGTTTTATATAAACTTAAAGACGATGGTACCATAACGCTGGCCGATGGGGCCGGTTTGTCCGGACTGGGTATCGAAGGGGGCGACCTCGTAGGAAAGAATGCTTTTGAACTGTTTCCTAACCTTACGATGCGCCTCGTTCAGGCATTTTCGGCAAATGGATCCCGTTTCGTGGCACCCGCAAGGATGAATGGAAATGTAGTATTTTTCGATAACATCATTTTTACGGAACTTGCAGGGGCAAACGGTGAGGCGCTGGGTTTTGCTGTTGATGTTACGCCATATAAACTTTCTGAGAAGGAGGTGTTGAAACATCAGGTTGAAATCCAGCAGCAAACAGAGCATCTCAAATCGCTCAATGCATTTAAGGATAAGATTCTTGCAATTATCTCACATGATTTAAGAGCGCCGATAGCCTCATTAATGACACTGCTACCAGTCATCGACGAGCTGAATCCTCAGGACATCAGGTCGTTGAAAATGGATGCTATGGAACAGCTGGAGGAGGTTAGCGGATTGCTGGATAACCTGCTGCACTGGGCAATGAATTCATTCAGCAAAAACCTGAGGCGCCAAAGTGTTGCGGTAGACCTGAGCAAGCTGGCAGAAGGGAATATCCACCTCTTCGGAAAACAGGCAGGGGCGAAGAGGATCAGCCTGATCAACCAGGTAATTCCGGGGCTGGCAGCATTTGCCGATTGGGATCAGATCAACATCGTCATACGCAACCTTCTGGCTAATGCGATTAAATTTACCCCTGAAGGCGGCAGCATCGAACTCAGCAGTTTTTCATTTGATGGTTATGTTGCATTTTCGGTGAAGGACAGTGGTATCGGCATGAGCAGTCAGCAACTGGACCAGCTATTCTCACACCAGAGCCTGAGCACCTGCGGCACCGGAGGGGAGAAGGGTACGGGGCTCGGCCTATTGTTGTCAAAAGAGTATGTCGAGGCTTGTGGAGGCCAGATCAGTGCGATCAGCACTCCGGGAAAAGGTAGCACTTTCACGATATTGCTGCCACTTTTTGAAGGCTGATCAATGCGCTGAACTCAACTGAGCTTTAATCATAAGAGCCCAACTATGACCATACAGGTTTCATTTTATCTTTAAACAGGGACTTGAATTTGTCCAGCTTGGGGTGAATGACTGCTTCGCAGTAGCCCTGGTCCGGATTATTCGTATAATAATGCTGATGGTAGGCTTCGGCCTTGAAGAAGGCAGACAGCGGTTGGATTTCCGTCACAATTGGCTCATCAAAATGACCGGATATTTCTTTTAGTACCTTCTCGGCACTCGCTTTTTGTGTATCATTACGGGAAAAGATGACACTTCTATACTGTGTGCCGAAGTCTGCGCCCTGTTTATTTAATGTTGTGGGGTTATGGGTGCTCATGTGGATCCTCAGCAGGTCTTCATAGGAGATGACGGAAGGATCAAAGGTCACCTGTACAACTTCTGCATGCCCGGTAATGCCGGAAGAGACCTCGCGGTAAGTAGGATTGATGTTTTGTCCTCCACTATACCCACTCTCTACATTGAATACCCCCTGGACTTGTTCAAATACAGCTTCGGTACACCAGAAACATCCGCCACCAAATGTTGCTTTTTCATATTTGGTGTCTATTTTTTTGAGTGACACGGCATTCATGCAATAACGCAGTCCGCCTGGCCCCGGCCCATCAGGAAATACATGTCCCAGGTGGGCGTCACAGGTATTGCACAAGGCTTCAATTCTCCTCATGCCATAGCTCGTATCACTATGGTAAGCAATTGCATTTTCCGCAACTGGTTGGGTAAAAGAAGGCCATCCGGTGCCGGATTCAAATTTCTCCTGTCCATCAAACAATAGTGTACCGCAGCAGACACATGCATAGAGTCCTGGTTCAAATAAGCTACACATCTCCGAGCTGTGCGCACGCTCAGTACCCTTGAGCCTGGTGACGCGGTATTCCTCTTCCGAGAGCTGCGCACGCCATTCTTCGTCAGATTTAACTACTTTTTTTTCTGGTTCAGGGTTTCCCTGGTTGGCAAATTTAATGACATCAATATATTTTAGCATCTTTATCCATATTTAGTGTATGATAACCGATAATTATTGTACCAAAATTTTCAAAGACGCCACCAATTCCTTAAAACCACTGGCGCTGAGCGTTGTTGTTTATAAAAAGACAAAGTAATGAAAGAAGAGCAGAAAAACGAAGGTAAAAGGAAGGAAAACAAACCAGAGGGCAGCACGGCGTTTCAACCTCAGGGGCCCCGGGATGGATTTGACAATACAGGGACACAGGGGTACGACTCATTAAAGGACGACGGATATATAGGTTCCGCGCCCGGAAGTGATACACATGAGGATGGTACGGGAAGTTCATCAGAAGATTTTCATCCGGCGCCGGGAAAGACAGGTTCAGATCAGCAGCAGTCTGAAAGCGCCGACAAATAATGATATGGAAACAATGAAACCAATGATCAGCATCGAATATTGTCCCAGGTGTGGGTGGTTGCTTAGGGCCGCTTACATGGCTCAGGAGCTTCTGACTACCTTTACGGACGATGTTGGAGGTGTGACGTTAATCCCCAGTGAGAAAAGCGGGACTTACGTGGTGTGCATTAATGGGGTACCTGTATTTGACCGCAAGATAAAGGGTCATTTTCCTGAGCCGAAAGAATTAAAGCAGTTGGTAAGGGACATCATCAGTCCGATGAAAAATCTGGGGCATTCAGACCGCTAAATACGAAGCTTTTTGTATTTTTGCGCCTTGATGATCCCTCATTTTTTTCCGATTTAAGTATGCCGAATTCCGTAAACGCCATTATCAAAAGAGAGGTCAAGCTCCTATTTCAATTGAAAAAGACTGAGCGTTTGTGGCACATTCCACTGTTGGCTTCGCTATGTACCGGATTACCATTGCTGATTGGTTATGTTCTGGATAGGCTGGATTACGGCATATTGGCTTGTATTGGTGGATTGGTAATTTTATACCTTCCATCAACCAAACTGGAGCACCGGATGGTCACCCTGCTGATGTGCGCCTTTGGATTTATGTTCAGTTATGGCGTTGGGATCTCATTTAGTTTTCATCCTGTAGTTTCGGCTGTCGTGCTGGGGCTTTTTACATTTGGTGTGAACTGGTTAAGTAACTATTTTAGGTTGCGGCCGCCCGGCAGCTTTTTCTTCATCATGCTTGCCTCAATGGGAAGCTGTATGCCGTTTGACCTGATGCTGATCCCCACCAGGATTGGTTTGATTGGTGTAGGAACCATCATTGCAAGCATTTTTGCCTTATTGTACAGCCTTTACATTACCCGGAAATATCCCGATAAACTGCAGGGCGAGCCGCTTAAAAAGCGGAATTATACGAACATTACAGAATCACTGATTATTGGATTGTTTATCTCCGTTACACTTATTATCGGGCGTATATTTCATTTTGATAACCCTTACTGGCTGCCCATTTCCTGCTTGGCGATCATGCAGGGCGTGAGTCTCACACATGTCTGGCAGCGCGGATTTCACCGGATATTGGGTACACTTATCGGTCTGGGATTAACCTGGTTATTACTGCTGATGCAGTTCCCGCCCTTGGGAATCTGTTGCTGCATATTGTGTCTGCAGTTTATTGTAGAGATGCTGATTGTGCGTCATTATGCGCTGACGGTAATCTTCCTGACGCCGATGACAATTTTCCTGGCCGAAATAGGAAATGCAATGCATGCCAATCCCAATAAGTTGATTTCCATTAGATTGTTGGATATCGTGGTGGGTAGTTTGATTGGTGTAGCTGGTGGCTGGTTGTTACATCACCAGCAGCTTCATCTCCGTGCAGAGCGTCAAATCAGGAAAACCAGAGTAGCTATTCTCAGAAAATAATGTCCTAATACCGAAGGAATGATGAAAACAGAAGATTTCGCAGATATCCTTTACTTAAAATCAGGTAACGCAGATCAGGTTGCCGCCTACGAAACGCTTTCCAGATATCAGATTTTTGAATTGCTCTCAGCCTTCGATCCTTTACTTGCGGGTACAGTTCCTATCGGATTGAATGTTGAGGGGAGCGACCTGGACATCCTGTGTTATGCACAAGAGGAGGAATTTTTTATAGCTGTCCTGAATTCTTCATTCTCCCAATTTCGCGGTTTTCATATGCGACAGCCCAACATTAATGGCAAACGCTGCATAGTGGCAGGTTTTTATGCCGATGACTGGGCAATAGAAATTTTCGGTCAGGATGTTCCTTCAAGATCACAGTATGGCTTTCGGCATCTGTTGATTGAAGCAAAAATCCTCGAAGAGCAAGGGACATCATTTCGGCAGGAATTGATTAAGCTAAGAAGATCCGGTTATAAAACGGAACCTGCTTTCTGCAGTTTGCTAGGCTTAAAAGGAGATCCCTATAGTGCCTTGCTGGAGTACGGTTGCCGGTTTGGAATTTAGTTGCGACCAAGGGCAATCGTTAATTTCTCTTTTGATGCATTAAGTGCACATTAATTTGTGCTCAGGCGCAATTGGTAAGTCGGATTGCCATTGACAATACCATTTGAGACTAGGGTGCTTAGCAGATTTGAGCCGAACTGAAGTTTACAGAGATGCGGTAGTTTCTTGAATGAGAATTTTCAAACTCGGCTAAAAAGATACAATTGTTTTGATTATTAAAATCTTTTTTGCACTTTCATTTCTGTTATACGTTAAAATGACATTTAATACCAAATATAAACCAATACTTCAAACGGGATAAGATCAGGCAAGGACAGTTCAGGGAGTGTAAGATTGAATTTTCTTTTTCTGATTTAGTTTCATTAAATCGTTTTATTAGTGCAGAAAGCAATATTGTAATCCTCCAAAATAACCCTTGATTTTTATCATACCTACTTCTGTAGGTTGTTGCAGGTGTATATTGGAAAGCAATCTTTATTGATCTAAGAGATGAGAATTATTCAGCCATACATAGACACAGATAAACCAAAATTCATATGATTCGTAAATTTATAATGCTATCGTCGCTTTGTCTTGGCATTGTTACAGTACGGGGGCAACAGGAGAAGGCGCCATCGTATCCCTTGATTACACATGATCCCTACTTCAGCATCTGGTCCGGTACGGACCAACTTAATGGAAGCGTCACCACACACTGGACTGGGGTAAACCAATCGCTGCTTGGGGTAGTCCAGGTAGATGGCAAGTCTTATCGTTTCATGGGGGCAGAGGAAAAGCTTTACCGTACCCTGCTGCCAGCCGCGGATGAAAAACGATATGACTTCACCTATACCGAGCAGCAGCCTGCTGCTGACTGGCAGGGAGTAGATTTCAATCCAACTGGCTGGAACAGTGACGCTGCGCCGTTTGGCAATCTGAATGAGGGTGCGGTGACAGGCTGGAGCAGCAGAAATATCTGGGTGAGGAGAAACTTTCAGCTGGAAGTAATCCCTGCGACAATGTATCTAAAGATCAGTCACGATGACAATGTAGTTGCTTATATCAATGGCATTGAAGTATTCAAAAGAAAAGGCTATACTGATCACAGTTATATTTATATTCCTATCAAAGGAGCGGCGCTGGCGAATTTAAAAAAATCAGGTAATGTGCTGGCGATCCATGTGGCCAATACTGCCGGTGGGCAGTGGCTGGACGCTGGCCTGGTGACAGATGTACCAGCCAGTGCAAAAGCGCCTCTGATGGCGCAGCAGAAGAGCGTAAGCATTAAGGCAACGCAAACAGACTACACCTTTAAATGCGGAGTTGTAGATCTTAAGGTGACCTTCACATCACCTTTGTTGCTGAATGATCTTGAATTGGTTTCGAGGCCTGTATCTTATGTTAGTTATCAGGTAAAGTCTAACGATCAGCAGTCGCACAATGTACGTGTATTGTTTAGTGTTTCTTCCGATGTGGCCGCCAACCATTCCACACAGGAGGTGCAGGCTGGAGTTCCCGTCATTAAGGGGTTAAACGTGTTGAATGCCGGGACCACTGCGCAGCCTGTTTTGAAGAAAAAGGGTGATAACCTGCGTATTGACTGGGGCTATGTTTATGTGGCTGCACCAGCAACACAGCAAAATGTGCAATACATCAGTACCGCGGCTAATACGTTGAACCAATTTTATGTAGCAAAAAAAACACTGCCAAAGGCGCTGAGGGGACAGAAGCTCAATTTAAATACCGTATTGAATTTCGGCGCGGTGGGTAAAACTGCAAAAAGTCAGTATGTAATGCTGGCCTATGATGACCAGGAATCCATTGAATATTTTGGTACGCCATTAAAGGCTTACTGGAACAGTGAGGGGAACAGGTCATTTGCCTCATTGCTGGAACAGTCGGCCGCAGAGTACGGATCTATCCTTAAGAAATGTAATACATTTGATTCGGAAATGTATAATGATGCATTGAAGGCTGGTGGTAAACATTATGCAGGTTTATGTGCAATTGCCTATCGGCAGGCCACATCAGCACATAAGCTGGTGAAAAGTCCGAAGGGAGAACTGCTGTTTATGTCAAAAGAGAACTTCAGTAATGGTTCTATCTATACCGTTGATGTGACGTATCCATCAGCACCATTGTTCCTCAACTACAACCCGGAGCTGGTGAAAGGCTTGCTGAACGGGATTTTTGAGTACAGTGAAAGCGGTCGCTGGAAGAAACCATTTGCTGCGCACGATCTTGGTACCTATCCTTCGGCAAATGGACAGACTTATGGTGAAGACATGCCGGTGGAGGAATCGGGCAATATGCTTATCCTTACCGCTGCCATCGCAAAGGCGGAGGGCAATGCAGCCTATGCGAAACAACATTGGGAGACGCTCAGCACCTGGGCGAAATACCTCAGCAAGGAAGGTTTTGATCCCGCCAATCAACTCTGTACTGATGATTTCGCAGGCCATCTAGCACGGAATACCAACCTGTCTGTGAAAGCCATCGTTGCGCTTGGCGCGTATGGATCTATGGCCAGGATGTTGGGGTATACTGATGTTGCCGATGAGTATACAAAAATGGCTAAAGGCATGGCTTCGAAGTGGATGGATATGGCAGATGATGGCGATCACTACGCCCTGACCTTCGATAAAAAAGGCACCTGGAGCCAGAAGTATAACCTGGTATGGGATAAGCTGTTGCTTCTGGATTTATTTCCAGCAAGTGTTTATGAAAAGGAAATCAGATATTATCTGGGCAAACAAAATACTTACGGGCTTCCTTTGGACAGTCGCCGGGACTATACCAAGTCTGACTGGGTGCTCTGGACATCCGTGTTGGCGAACAGCAGTGCTGATTTCGAAGCACTAGTGGATCCTATATACCGGTATGCGGTAGAAACTTCCTCACGTGTACCGATCAGTGACTGGCACGAAACAAAAACAGCAAAAATGAGTGGCTTCCAGGCCCGTAGTGTAGTTGGCGGATATTTCATCAAGCTACTGGAAACTAATTGGAAGGCCATTCAGGCACAGAAATAACATGTAACATGTCTCTCCCGGATCCTGGGTATCAACTGATATCCAGGATTACTTTTTAAAAAGGTTTAAGTTATGAAATTAAAGATATACGGAATATTCGTACTGATGATGATGGGTTTAGGGTCAATGGCGCAAGATCGTCAATTCTTTAACCCACCGGCGCCATTGTTTAAAGACCCTGTTACGGATGGCGCAGCGGATCCCGTAGTGATTTACAATCGCCAGGAGAAGAGCTGGTGGATGCTGTATACACAACGAAGAGCGAATGCAGAAACACCGGATGTATCCTATTGTTATGGTAATGATATTGCTATTGCCTCTTCCAAAGACCATGGTAAAACATGGGCCTACCGTGGGGTGCTCGACCTGAATTTCGGACCCGGTAAAAATACGTTCTGGGCACCTGATATTGTGTATGAGAAGGGAGTTTATCATATGTTTGTAGTGTATATTGAAGGGGTATATTCGAACTGGAACGGAAACGCGAGGCTTGCCCATTATACCAGTAAAAATTTGTGGGACTGGAAGTTCATTGGCTTTCTAAAATCTCCGGACCATAACATCATTGACGCTACGTTATTGAAACTGCCGGATGGGAAATGGCACATCTGGTATAAGGGAAGCGGGAGTGTAACGATGACCGGGGAAAGCGCTGACTTGAAACACTGGAGCTTCTCTGATGTTCCTGTGATCGGAAAGCCTGAGCATGAAGGACCGAAAGCATTTCAATTTGCCGGACATTATTGGATGCTGACAGATGAATGGAAGGGGATGAGGGTACATCGCTCTGACGACGCAAGAACATGGGATCGGCAAGGGATGGTGTTGGATAAAGCATCAGGGCGTAGAGAAGATGGACCGAATGGCGCGCATGGCGATGTCGTGGTTGTGGGCGACAAAGCCTATATTTTTTATTTTACTCATCCAGGAAGGAAAAGTCACCTTGAGGCACCTGCAGATAGAAATGGCTATATTCCTTTTGAATTGCGAAGATCATCTATACAGGTTGCAGAACTTATATTTAAAGACGGCACCCTGGTATGTGACCGTGACCGGCCTTTCGATTTTTATTTGCCTGACTTGTAATGAGATCGGTTCTGTTTATCTGAGAATTTTTTGTTGCAAAAGGTCTCGATTATAAAATTATAAGTTTAAACGTTTATTTGACGTATTTAGCCTACTAAATCGATTTTTAATTGTCAGACTTACATTTATAAGTATATTGATTTTTTTTCAAAAAACCGCATTTAAATATATTTAAATGCGGTTTTTTTTGCGATTTGGAGCAAGCAGGTAAAATATTTTACAAAATAAAATAAAATAAATTTGGTAAATCGTTTTAATTATTTAATTTAGTATAGCTAACGCAAACAAACCAAATATAAACCAAAACAAATTAATAAAATATGGGCGTAAACCTCTACTTCACAAGTTAAAATTCACAACACCTACTTCCCGTTAAGTCATTGTAAAACAGTTGTTAATGCTATTTTATCGGGCTTTTTTGCGAAAATTCTATCCGTCAGATTTTGATGCAGTGGAGTGGTATGTCCCAAATTTATCCTGTCAGGTATCTGTTTTTACGCGCTTTTATAAAAACCAAATTATAAACACAATTCACCATATGAACAGGGATCTAAAATCTACACGAAGACAATAGGGCATTTGAAAGGTTTTAACACTATGAAAAAGCATTTTTTTTGTGTTGCTAAATGCTATTAGTTTAAATTCTGCTCATTACTCCCGATCGGGGGATTTCTGGTTTCCGAGATATATAACTAAAGAATATGCGTATATTATTACTAACAGGTTTCTTTTCATTTATGCTGTTCGGCAATTCGCTGAATGCACATGTTTATCTTAGTCGTGGCTCTGCATTTCCGCATGGAGCCTTTCAGCAGGATACAAGCAAAAAGGATCTTTCCGCCAAGGATGTTCAGGACACTACGAAGAAGGTCCCGGCGATAAGGAAGAAAGATTCGATAGTTTTTCATAAGCAGGCATTGTCTGCTGTTAAGTCTCCAGATCAACTCGCCCAATTTCCAGCTGTTTCCTTGCAGCAATCTCTTAAAGGCCAGGTTCCAGGCTTATATATTAAAGAATCGACAGGTGAACCTGGAAGCATACAGCAAATGTATATCCGGGGAATCAGTATGCCTCAGTTCAGCAAACGTGATGTATACCAGAGTCAGCCATTGGTGGTACTCGATGGTGTCCCTTTAATTTCCGATGAACACCCTTTTGCATTTGACATTCAGAACTACGACTATAACCGTATTGGAACAGCGACCAATTTACTTGCTGGCATCGATGTGAATAATATTGAAAAGGTAGAAGTTATGCGTGACCTGACAGGTATTGCATATTATGGCCCGAAGGCAGCAAATGGGGTGATTGTGCTGACCTCCAAGCAGGCGGGCATCCAGCGTAAGATCAGCTTCAATTCCTATTTTGGTTTGGTACAGAAGCCAAGCATTACCACCATCAATGGTGAGTACGAGAATAATTTCCGCAAGCAGTTCTACGACCTGTATACGGTGAACGGAAGTTACAATGGCGATGATGTTTATCCTTTATATCTAAGTGATTCCCTGAATACTGCCTATTATGGTCCGTCCAACTGGACCAACAGCTATTACAGAAATGCCATGATCCATGGCATAAACGCTGACATTTCAGGCGGTTCCGACCGGGCTAATTTTCGTTTTGGCATTGGTAATGTAAAGAATCAAGGAATAGCCGATAAAACAGGATTTGAGCGTTACAGTGCAATGTTCAATGTGATGATCAAACCATTACAGTGGCTGACCTTCTCTGCAACCGTCAATGGAAACAGATTAGATCGGGACCGGAACAGGAATCTGCGCGACCGCTTCGCGATGATGTCTTACCTGCCTGATCTGAGTTCTCCGCTGGCACCAAATGATATCAACTATAGTGCTTATGTAGCGAAATTTGAGAATGGTTTTGATGATAACTTCAATAATACCGTGCAGGGACAGGGGCAGCTGGTTGCCAGCCTGGGTAAATTTAGCATCATTTCCAGAGTTTCTGTAGATTTTAACGAGGCATACCGGGATTTATTCTATCCGCGCACTTTAATGGAGGAGAATAGTTTCGCCTCCAATTATTATGGTTTTAACCAGCGTGCTGTTTTTGACAACCTCGTCGTTTTTAACCATAAAATCAATACGCGCCATGTGATGCGGTTTGAGGCCGGGCAATCCATCCAGTGGGATTCTCACAAATATAATTATGCTTATGCCTATAAAGGAGTAAATGATTTCATTAAACTGAATCTCCTGGAGTCAGATCCAAATAATGGAAATTACCTGAATCCTTTGGCTTTCCCGAAACAGCTTGTTTATCGGTTCCTGGACAGGACTAAACAAAATCTGGTTTCGTATTATGCAAAAGGGGAATATAAACTGGATGATAAATATACTGCCTCGCTTTTGCTGCGCGCCGATGCATCTTCGAATTCACAACCTACAGAGCGATGGCTGTTTACTCCATCGTTATCGTTGGGCTGGGATGTTAAAAAAGAGTTTCTTGAAAGCAACACGCTGGTTTCCACCTTTGGTGTCAGGATAGGGGCAGGAAGACTCGGACGCCTGAATGCTTATGATAACTACGCACAAGGTCCTCAGTATACTGCGGATATTGGTTACACAGGGAACGTCACGGTTCCGGGATATAACTCTATTGCCGTATTGACAAGGCCATATAATTTCGGTTGGGTAGGTTATGGAATTCCATGGGCTTATACTGACCAGCTGAATATTGGATTTGACCTGGGTTTTATGAAAGACAGGTTCAGGGCTGGACTGGAGCTTTATACTAAAAATGATAAAAACCAGTTGTTGGGCATTCCGGCATTCGCAGAATATGGCTATAGCCAGTCTTTCGAGGCAGGTATGGACGTACAGAACACGGGGTTGGATGTGATATTAAGTGCTGATGTTCTGCAGAAAAATAAAATAGGCTTATCATGGACAAGTACGTTAAATTTCAATTTTAATAAAAATCAGTTGAAGGCACTGCCGGGCGGGCGCGATGAACTGATAGTCAATGGACGTCTGTTGAAGGTGGGTGAATCCGTTGACCGTTACTGGCTGCTGACGAATAATGGCATCTATAAGGCCGACAGGGATGTACCTCAGCAGGGAGGTATCTATAAACGCTATAATGGAATCGATTTTAGTGGTGGCGATCCAAATTGGGCAGACGTGAATAATGACAATGTGATCAATAATTCTGATAAATCGCTGATGGGTAACATTTTTCCGAAGGTGGCGGGTGGTTTCAATAACCAGTTTGGATATGGCAACTGGACTTTGGGACTGGATTTATATTTCAACTTGGGTAGGGAGATCCTTAATCAGGATATGGCCAACCGCTTTGACTTCATCAATAGAGAGGGGATGTCTACGATGTCTTCAGTAAAAGAAATTACTTTCTGGGAGAAACGTGGCGATTATAGTAAATACCCATTATACAACCCATGGAGTTCTGTAATTCCGTATCGTGTGGATCAGGATCTGTTTCTGGAAAACGGCTCGTTTTTGAAACTGCGTACGTTGTCGCTTGGATACGACCTGAGTGCGTTCCTGAAAAATAAAAAATCTGCCATAGAGCGCATCTATATCTACGGATCAGCACATAACCTTTTTACAATAACGCCCTACAGTGGGCAGGATCCTGAATTGGTGGACTACACGGGGGTCGATACAGGTTACGGTCAGCCTATTCCAAGGACATACACGCTTGGGGTAAGGGTTAATCTTTAATTACGACAATGGACATTTTGAGTTTTAACATGAATAACATGATAAGAAATAGCATAGCAGGATTATTAATCATTATCGCCTTGGGTAACACAGGCTGTAAGAAGGTCCTTGACATTGACTCCTCGCGTGCCGTCGGTGAGAAGAACATGTGGAATAAACTGGAAGATACACGTGGTGCCTTGATGGGAATTTACGGGCTAACCCGTTCGGCTATGGCTGATAACAATTCATTTTGGATCTATGGAGACGTACGTTCAGGAGATTTTGTGAGCCCTGTGCGTCAGGATCTGCGTGCGGTGATCGGCAATCAACTGAATGCCTCGTATCCCGTTTTGGATGGCATGTCGAACTGGAGAAGGTGGTATGCTGTAATTAACTCTGCGAACATCTTTTTAGAGCGTGTAGGCGATGTAAAAGCTGCGGATCCGCGGTATACAGAAAACAACATGACCGTAGATATCGCACAAGCCCGTTTCTTACGTGCTTTTGCGTACTTCTACATGGTTAGAATCTGGGGAGATGTCCCTTTCATTATCAGCTCTCATGACGGACAGTTTGAGAACAAGAGAAGAGAAGATCAGAGTAGGGTACTTGCCTGGGCTGAACAGGAAATACTTGCCGCTGCTGCGGATTTGCCTTATAAGTACAGTGCAAATGACATTCAGCAGCCGGGAAATTACTATAACGAAAATGAAACCCGATGGGCAGGAGCTCTGGCACGTAAGCTGAGTGCCTACGCAGTTCTGGCACACATCGCAGCTTGGCAGGGGAATTATCCGGACGTGGCAACATATACCAAATTTGTGCTCGACAATTATGGTAAGGGTGCCCAGGGATATCTCAGCACAGACGATCTTGCACGTCCCGGCGGTTTCTTCTACGAGAAAAAGTACAATCATATGCTGGGATTTAACTTTGACTATGGTCATGCCGATGGATATTTCACAGGCCATATTGAGGAGCTGACACTGGCTGCCCCGATAGTGAACAAGTCTGTTCCAGATATCTATATGACAAAGGATTCTATTCTTTCCATCTTTAATGAGGTGAAAGACGAACGTTTTAGCCTGGACACACTTGGTCGTCCAAGCACAGAGCGTTACTTTGCCAACTTCAACGGAAAGTACCCCATCTTCAGTAAAATAAAGGTAATTACCAGTGGTTCAACAGACCCTACCTTTAGATTTTTTTCCAGTGCAATAGTTTTCACGAGGCTCGAAGACATTACGCTGCTTCGCGCAGAGGCCCTTGCAGTCCTTGGTGAAAAACAGGGGGCTATAGATAACCTGAACATCATTCGTGAATTGAGAAAATTGGACCGCTATGATGAGACCATCAATGGCAACCTGGTTGATCAGATTTTTCGTGAACGCCGACGTGAACTGATGGGAGAAGGGCACCGCTGGTACGACATGATACGCTATCAGCGCATTCGTCAACTGAATCCCCAGTTTCTGCAATTGATCAACAATGGTGGTATTTACTGGCCTATTGCTCAGGACAATCTTAATCAGAATGGATTATTAACACAAAACTCATATTGGAAATAATTAGGGAGCACATGAAAAAGTTACATTTTTATATCGTCGCGATGTTTTTTGCCGCAGTTGTTTCCTCCTGTACAAAGGATGGAGGGGCATATGATCCGACGACCATCGACAAGGAGTTTAAAGGAACTACATACGAGTATCTGAAAAGCAAACCAGGAATTTATGATTCCCTTTTGAAGGCCATCGACAGGATCGGCGCACAAAGCATTCTGACAGACAGCTCAGTGACGCTTTTTGCCGTGACAAACCCTGGCTTTCAGGTCGCACTTACGAACTTGAATAACCTCTATGCTTTGTCTGACAAGCCGGCAAAGTCAATTTCTACCCTATCTATGGAGCAATTGGATACAATGGTTACCCAATATATCATTCGTGGCCGTTTTGATGCAGATACGCTGCGGCAGCAACAGGACGGATTATTTATGACCTCGGCAAAATCCGGTTACCCTATGCATGCAAGCCTTCAAAAAGCAACGGCATCGGGCTCCACGGGTGGTGGTCCTGAATACATCCTGATCAGTGATACCAAGCGCAGTCAGTTTAACAGGGATTGGGTAGGTACTACTACATCGTCTATCAATATTAAAACCAGAAATGGGTTGGTACATGTAGTTACATCTGATCACGTTTTTGGATTTGATGATTTCATCAAACGCCTGACCTTCAATCCACCTCCACCAAACCTATTCAAAATTTACGGCGGTGTGCATACTGTGTCCCGTGAGAGTGGCGGTGGACCTAGCGGTGTAGAAGGCTCGAACAATGTCATTGATGACAATCCTGAGACAAAATTCCTTGTGGGTTGGGATCCTAAGAACGTGACCCTCACCTTCGAGCTGAATGTGGCCGCAGTAGCCGGTGCCTATACCGTTACCGCTGCAAATGATGCCATTGACAGGGATCCTGCGGATTGGAATCTACAGGGTTCTGTAAACGGAAGCAATTGGGTGACGCTTGACACGAAGGCAAATCAGTCTTTCAACGATAGGTTTGAGCAGAAAGTCATACGTTTCACCAACAGGGAGGCTTACAAATTTTACAGGCTTAATATTACAAGAAACAACGGTAGTGACGCCATGCAGATGGCCGATTGGTCGGTGAACTTAGCGAAGTAGAAACATTAGGAAATACGGATATGTATCAAAAAATATTTATGAGGAAATACCATAACAGAAGGTTGAACTGGTCGGTTTGTGCAGGTCTTTTATTGTTGCTCAGCGGCTCAGCCTGCAAAAAACTTTACAATCTTCCCGATGGAAAAGAGTATTTGAGTAATAAGATCAACTACGATAACAAAAGCATAGAGCCTATTTTGGGGCGCTGGGGATTACATGGCGGCTTTAATGCTGACAATTCCAGCTTTCCTATGAAATTTGAAATCGTCAATGCCAGATATGGGGATGGACGAAAGGTCACGGATCTGTTCCAGGTGCGACCAACTTATGTCTGGACTGCGGCCTATGACGGTGATGAGACGTCTTTGGAACAGATAGAAGCTAAGCGGAAACTCGAAGATCATCCACTGTTTGAGGTTCGTTCGTCAGGAGAATTTATGACCTGGCCAAGTGCAACTGATGACCTCGTGGAACCACGCCCATCCGATAGCAGTAAGCTGGCACAGGATGTACGATTCTTTGATCTCAAAGTATCCAATTCTGGCGGAACAATTGTACTGAAGGATTTCCAGTATATCCCGTTCAGGGAAAGACCTTATTACCCGGATAATGACATTAATCATTACACAGGAGCTGTAGCCAGAAACCCTGTGGCACCAAATGATCCGTCACAGCGTGATTACATACGTCCCAGATTGGACAACGTATTTGGTGTGACTACCAGGATCCGATTGGAAAGCAACGATAATAAAAAGGATGTCGTAGCGTATATACGGCCATTTGCCGGAGGAAACGGTCATAACCTTCGCTTCAAATTTCTGGATAAAGACAGTCTACCGATGAATCCGGCCCTGTTCAACGAAACAAAATGGAATCTTTTAGTGCATGGATTTAATATGCAAATGACAAACGAATATGTGCAATATGACGTAGCCTATCCAATTCCACTGGTGACCGGTTTGAATACCAGATGGACCAACGGTGGTAATGCACGTGCAGAATTCAGGTACTCCAGAAAGGATTTTGGAGGCGATTTAATTACCGCAATGTTCGGGTTGGATTTTAGGATATATAGAGCTGGCGACTGGGAGATTGTATTCCATTTCAGAGGTGACAATCCAAAGTTTGAAGATGAATAGTAACTACTTAACGTTTGTTTCGATGAGAAGACATTTAACAATTATAATGATTTTACTGTGCTGCTTTAGTGCTTCACAAGTGAATGCACAAACTAAAATCAGGCTAACCGGTATTGTGACGGACAATACGAACCTGGGAATCCCCGGTGCGACAATTTTTTCCGGCACGCCGCTCAAAAGTTTAACCGCTACCAACAATAAAGGAGAGTATTCCGTATCAGTAGATGATGGCGCCGAGATCGTGATCCGCTCCATCGGCTATACTGAACAGCGGATTAAGCTGAAGGCAGGACAGACGGTATTGAATGTGGTGTTAAAAGACAATGCCAAGGAGATGGATGAAGTGGTGGTACGTGGTTACGTGGCCAGGTCTAAAAAATTAACAACAGGATCGTCTAATAAAGTAGATGGAAGTGTACTTCAGGGCTCACCAAGCTCAAATGTGGAGTCTTTGCTGCAAGGTAAGGTACCGGGCCTTAACATTCAGGTGAATACAGGTGCGCCAGGCTTTCGTGGGTCCACAAGCATCAGGGGTTTATCTTCTCTTTCTGTTACCGGATCGGGAAGTGAGGCCTTCCTTCAGCCGACATCTCCATTGTATGTGATCGACGGAATTCCTTTGGACGCGGATCAGGCTTCACAGTTCGGATTTCAGCAACAAGGACCGGGAGTGAGCCCGCTATCCATGATTCCACAAGAGGACATCGAAAGCATTGAGATCCTGAAAGACGCCCAGGCTACTTCATTGTATGGGTCGAGAGCAGCCTATGGGGTGATCATCATCACTACTAAACGAGGAAATTCTCCTATCCCAAGAATTCGTTATACGTTAAACTCCTTCATGCAAAAGCCGCCTAAGTTGCGTGAAACTCTGGGTGGCAATCTGGAGCGCCAGTTAAAGCTGCGTAGGATCATCGAAAATGCAATAACACAGGGAGATATCGACCGGATTTCCGGAACAGCTTTTCTTTCCGACAGTTTGAACGCTTACTATAACAACTCTACCAACTGGCAAGGTGTTTTTTACAGAACTACCTTCAACCAGCAGCACAACCTCGCTATTGACGGTGGAGACAGTAAATTTAATTATAAGACCAACCTGAACTACTACTCAGAAAATGGGATTATCCAAAATACCGGATTTGACCGCTACAACCTGACCATGAGAATGGAATACCAGCCTAGTCCTAAGTTTCAGTTTGTGGGATCTGTATTTGGAGGTGTTGGCAAAACCAATAAGGGCGACGGGCTCGGACTTTTTCAGACAGGGGTAGCCAATAACGGTCAGGCCTCAAGCTTGCTTCCCGGGCCTTCATTCTTCCAGTCCAGCGGAGGCGTAGTTTCAGCATTGGATACAAAGAATGATAACAATGCTAGAAACCTTCGTACCAATGTCGAGGTTGCCTATTCAGCCTTCGAAGGATTCAGGGCTTCAACAAACGTTAGTTATAACTTCAACTCAAATACGGAAGATACTTTCACACCTGCCGCAGCAAATGGTCAGTTTGCAAAGGTTTATGCTTTTACAGGCCGCGATGACAGGTTGTACAACCGTAGCGCCCTGACCTACTCTAAGAGATTCTGGGGAGACAAACACGGTATCTTTGTGAATGCATTCAGCGAGGTTTACGTAGAAGGCAGACAAAGCTCCATTTCAAGACAGGAACGTACACCTAATGACCAGTTCCAGGGGCCCCTCGGATATGATGCCTACAATTCAAGAGGTGGTGGTGTATTGACCGACTATCGTAATTTTAGATCTGCGGCATTTGCTGGCGCGATTACCTATGATTTTTCTAGTAAATACGTGATGGATTTGACCTATCGTTTTGATGGAAACTCAGGTAATGGTATTGATAACCCTTATTCTAAAAATCCTTCCATTGGTTTACGCTGGAATTTCAAGGATGAAAATTGGTTTAAGGATGCTAAATGGTTGGGATCTGGGGCTTTGCGTATGACTTGGGGTAAAGTGATCAGCCCTAACTCATCATTGGTTGATATTTATGGCCGCTATAACATCAGCGGAAACTACAATGGAAATCAAGGTATTGGTATCGATTTTGGCCTGATCCCGAATCCAACATTAAAACCTACTACATCTACGACATATAACGTGGCATTTGAGGCGAGTATGTTTGATAACTTTGTTGATTTTGTTTACGAAACATATTACAAGAGTGTAGATAACATGGTGCTTGCCAGAGGCCTCTCCAACATCACGGGTTTTGGCGTATTGAAAAGCAATGATGCTGGTATTGTCAATTATGGCCATGAGTTGTCTGTCAACTTCAGACCGTTGAGAAAAGGAAAGTGGACGTTAGCCATCAACGTGAATGGGGCTTATAATAATGACGTGCTTACTAAGCTTCCTGCCGACTACAATGGTCAGATGATTCAGTTTGACGGAAGTAAGTATCTACAACACACGGTGTTCAGAGTGGGAGCCAATACGCTTTCCAATTACCTTCGTGTAAACCAGGGTGTATATTCGCGGGATACTGATGTTCCTGTGGATCCGATGACAGGGCTATTATATAGGACAAATGGAACTTTCTTTGAAGGCGGTGATCCAATCTGGAGAGATATGAATGGTGATTATATTCTTGATGGAAGGGATTATATGATCGCCGGAAACTCCCAGCCCTTGCTGGTTGGTGGTCTTGGATTTAATCTGACCTATAATGATTTCCGTCTGGATGTTTATGGATCATTTACTTCTAACCGTACTATTTTGAACAATGCACTTGCCGATCGATTGGGGCTGATGCGTGACCCATTCGGAGACCGCTCCGTAGTGCCATTGAGTGATCTTGATATGTGGTTAAGACCTGGTGATGTGGCTAAATATCCTTATGCCTATTCTTATGCACGTATCAACAGTATTGATCCTTTCCGCGCAGATCAAACCTTATGGGAAGAAAATGGTACTTATCTTAAAATCAATACCATCACTTTCTCCTATACCTTTAAGAAGCAGTTTGTAAGACGTATTGGCCTTAATAATTTGAGGGTATATGTATCCGGAGAAAACCTAAAAACCTTTACGAACTATACCGGACCGAATCCAGAAAACGTCACCAATATGGGGCGTGATGCATCAGAAGGTTATCCGGTACCCCGTAAATACAACCTTGGTTTAAATGTTGAATTTTAATTAGTGAATGATATGAAAATGCAAGCTAAAAAGGTCATTACTGCAGTGAGTTTTGCAATGGTGATGTTATGCAATTCCAGCTGTAAGGATTTTTTGAATGTTGTTCCCCGAGATCAACTGACCGGTAATAACTTTTACAAATCTAAAGAGGATGTAGAGTCCAATATTGCCAATATATATAGTACATTCTTTGAGAAGATAAATGAAACCCATTTGATGGGTGCTGCCGGCGAATACAGGTCGGGAGAAGTCTTTGTTAACCCTGAACACTTCAGAAGAAACGAAGGGATGATGGTGCAGGTTCTTGGTACCAACAATATGCTGAATGCCATTACTAATGGTGGATGGTATGAGCGGTTCCGTCTGGACCGTGCGACAAACTGGAGTACCTATTACCGTGTAATCCAGGGAGCGAATATTCTGATTGACAAGTTGCAGCAGGAAGAGGGAATACCTGGCGTAACGGAGTCTGATAAGAAGTATTATATCGCTGAGGCTACGTTCATCAGATGTTTTACTTATTTCTGGATGGTCAGGCTCTATGGTGATGTGGTGTATTACACAGCCCCTTATCAATCGGAGCCTCTGGGCCGTGAAGCAATGGTTTCTGTACTCAATAAATGCATTGAGGATATGAAATCAAAAATGAACGATATGCCATGGACGAACCCTGACCCATCTAAAAGAGGTGCGAGAGCTAGCAGAGGTGCTGCAGCAGCATTGATTATGAACATGAATATGTGGAATGCTGGTTTTGACGGTGCAGGCAGGGATAAGTACAATACAGAGGCAGCAGCGATGGGTGAGGCCCTTGTTGCCAGCAGAGCTTATAGTTTGCCTCCTCTTTCGCAGTGGGAGCAGGTAGTTAAAGGTCGTTCTCCGGAAAGTTTGTTTGAATTCTACCGGAGCATCAACTACAATGATCAGGTGGATTTGGATGCACCTATTGGTTATTTCTTTTTGAGGTGGCCTTATCTCAATCCGCGTTTTGATAATCAGGTAAGTCTTTGTTACTATGATCCCATCTATATGATGAAGATTTTTCCTGAGGATGTCGCTGATGGAAGGAAAGGTACCTTGGAGGTAAATGGTTGGTTTGGTGACACCTATGGTGGTGGAGTTTATTCCGGAGAAGAAGGTTTTGTAATGACCAAGTTTGCGCATAATATTCCTGCTGCGGGAAATGCCACGGTGAATCCAGACAATACTTTTATGATTTTCAGGTATGCTGATGCCATATTAATGGCTGCAGAAGCTTATGCAAATATTGATAAGGAAGAAGATGCACGCAGGCTGCTGGCTATGGTGAGGGTTCGTGCTGAAGCTGCTCCTTATAGTGGCGGTGGTGGTAGTGCATTGAAGGACTTTATCTTTTTAGAACGTTCTAGAGAGCT
>NZ_ABCM01000035.1 GCF_000170795.1 Pedobacter sp. BAL39 | reverse complement strand
CAAATATAGAGCCTTTATTTATAATTGCAAACTATTTTTTCAAATATCCGTAACCTATTAAGCCACAGAACCTTCTTTCATTTTCTCAGCATTTTCAGCAAACTGGAGCGCATCAATCAACTCCTGAACACCACCGTCCATCACACCACTCAGGTTGTAAAGCGTCAGTCCGATGCGGTGATCTGTAACCCTGCCCTGAGGATAATTATAAGTCCTGATTTTTGCAGATCGGTCTCCTGTAGACACCATGGTCTTACGCCTTGCAGCGATGTCACCATTTTTCTTCTGTAACTCAATATCATATAGCTTACTGCGCAGCATCTCCATCGCAATCACCCGGTTACCCAGCTGCGAACGCTCCTGCTGACAAACCACAACGATACCTGAAGGTCTGTGTGTCAACTGCACTTTCGTCTCTACCTTGTTCACATTCTGACCACCTGCACCGCCTGAACGGGAAGTCTGCAAGTCAATATCCGCAGGATTAATGTAAAGGTCGATCTCTTCAGCCTCAGGCAACACCGCTACCGATGCAGCGGAAGTGTGTACCCTACCCTGTGTCTCCGTATCCGGAACACGCTGCACACGATGAACACCAGACTCATATTTCAGCTGGCCATAAACATCCTCACCACTCACCTTCAGGATTACCTCCTTATAACCACCAGCAGTACCTTCCGTCACATCAACAGTTTCTACTTTCCATCCCTTTTGCTCAAAGAAACGGCTGTACATACGGTACAAATCACCAGCAAAAAGTGCAGCTTCATCACCACCAGTACCGCCACGGATCTCGAAAACAGCATTTTTAGCGTCTTCAGGATCTACGGGAATCAGCATCAGACGAACCTTTTCCTCCATCTCCTCCTGTTGCTTCAATAACAGGTCCAGCTCTTCTTTAGCCATCTCACGAAGTTCAGCATCCTTCTCATTGCTCAGGATCTCTTTGTTCGCCTCGATGTTGCTCATCACATTTTTATAGATTTTATATTCATCTACAATCTTGCCCAGATCTTTATACTCTTTATTCAACGCCGCAAAACGCTTCATGTCCTGCATCGTATCAGGATTACTCAACTGTTCCTCTACATCTTCCCAGCGCAGCTTTATTGCTTCTAATTTCTCTAACATATCTTTTTTAAGAAAATTAAAACTTATTGTCTTTCCAATCAGGTCCCTGCAGGCACAGTAAAAAGGCAATTGATTTATTTGGGCAGCAAAAATACGGCTTTTTCGGTTAACGATGATAAAAATTTATTCGTTAAGAAAAGCACCATCCCATCTGCTGACACCTTTTGAAATTCATCAGGATAACTCTTCGAAGTAATTGAGGGTTAAATTACTACCATCAAAGACCGCATAGGAGCTGTAATTCATCCACTCCCCGAGGTTTACATACCGCGCGCCACCGCTCAGCTCAAGATCCAGCGGCAAATGACGATGCCCAAAAATGAAGTAATCGTAATGGGACTCTGCCAGTCGCTCGTTTGCATATATGGCTAACCATTCCCGATCCGCTCCCATAAACACCTCCTTTTTACTTTTACGCTTGCTGTTCATTGACCATCCGTTTGCGATACCCAGCCCTATCCTTGGCGGCACCAGAGAAAATAGCCACTGACAAACAGGATTCCTGAACACCTTACGCAACAGCTTATACTTCTCATCACCAGGGCCAAGGCCGTCACCATGATGAAGAAAAAAACGCTTGCCATTGCGCTCAATCACCAGCTCATCACTCACCACCTGCATCCCCATCTCCAGCGTAAAGTAGTCGTTGACCCACATGTCGTGGTTCCCTTTAAAAAAATAAATCCTGATACCGGCATCACTCATGGCTGCAAGTTTTCCCTGCAGGCGAATAAAACCTTTTGGTACTACTTTTTTATATTCAAACCAGAAATCAAAAATGTCACCCATCAGAAAAAGCTCGCTGCAGCTATCCTCAATGGCATTTAACCAGCGAACAATCCGGTCTTCACGCTTACGGCTCTCCAGATGATCCGGAGCACCCAAATGAAAATCGGAAGCAAAGTATATGTTTTTTGTCATCGGTAATGCCAAAGATAAACAAAAAAAATGTCGCAGTTTTGTCCTATGTTCTAGTAGTTAAGTAGAATATTTCTAAATAGCTCTCTTATTAAAACAAAAGTTTGTAAATTCGCCAAAAAAAATAAAATACATGATTTCTACTGATATAGCCATCATTGGCGCTGGACCCGTGGGTTTATTTGCGATTTTTGAAGCAGGACTACTCAAAATGCGTTGTCATCTAATTGATTATCTGCCACAAGTAGGTGGCCAGTTGTCTGAGATATATCCCAAGAAACCCATATACGACATTCCAGGATATCCAAGTGTTGGTGCTCAGGAACTGGTAGACAACCTCATGGAGCAGGCCAAACCATTCCACCCGGGCTTTACACTTGGTGAACGTATTGAAGGTCTGGAGAAACGCGGTGAAGCGGATTTTGTGCTGACCACGAATATGGGTACCACCATTGAGGCCAAAGTTGTCGTGATTGCAGGCGGTTTGGGATGTTTTGAACCACGCAAACCGGTAGTAGAAGGATTGGAACAATTTGAAAATGGAAGAGGTGTCAACTACATGATCCTTGATCCCGAAAAATACCGCGGACAGAAAATGGTAATTGCAGGAGGTGGCGACTCAGCCCTCGACTGGACCATCTTCCTTGCGGATATCGTGGAAGAACTTACACTCGTACACCGCAGTGAAAGCTTCCGGGGTGCGCCAGACTCTGTAAATAAAGTGATGGAACTCGCCAATAGCGGCAAGATCAACCTCATCCTGAACAGTAACCTCAGCGCTGTCAGTGGACATGGTAAGCTGGAAACGGTGGATATCGTTCACAACCGAAGCCTGGAAAAAACAACGATTCAGGCAGACCACCTGATCCCATTGTTCGGATTGAGCCCTAAATTAGGCCCGATTGAAGGATGGAACTTAAATATCAGCAAAAGCGCCATAGAGGTAAATGTGGATGATTATTCTACAAACATCCCTGGAATATATGCCATCGGAGACATCAACACCTACACCAATAAACTGAAACTCATCCTTTGCGGATTCCATGAAGCGGCTTTAATGAGCCACAGCGCTTATCAGTACATGAACCCGGGAATTAAATACACGATGAAATACACCACTGTTAACGGAGTTGCAGAATTTTAAAAATGGAAGACAATAACATTACGCTGCATGTACAGAATGCTGACGGCAGCTTAACAACGCTTGAAGCACCTGTAGATATGGGCCTGAGCTTGATGGAATACCTGAAAGCATGCGAATATGACATCCTCGCCACCTGCGGAGGAATGGCTCTTTGTGCCACCTGCTGTGTGGATGTACTGGAAGGTGAAGAAAAATTAAATGAAATGTCAGACGATGAGTATGCCATGCTGGATACACTCCCTGACCTCCTGCCAAACTCCAGGCTGGCCTGCCAGCTGCAGCTGAACCCTGCCATGGACGGACTGGTAGTAAAGTTACACGGCGTAAATTAATCGCTAATCTTCTTCTGAATCGGCAGCCGCGGCCATTATCCTGACCGGGCTGCCGATTGTTTTATATTCGCCATCTCCTTTCAGGATCGCCAGCATCTTCGTCGAATTGTTCAGAATTGCTGTTGCGGTATTCAGTTCTTTATCATATTGAAACGCCTGAACAACCTTTCCTTTTTCATAATAATACCTGCTGATGACCTGGCTCTCCAAAGCCCTTTTAATTTCTGATTTATAGGTATTCAGCTCATTCTTTCTCGCACTTAACATTTTATCCTTCAGGTCCTCAAGATCACCTTTCACTGTCTGTAACTTGTTTTCCTTCTCTGCCTCGGCACGGAGATCCGACAATAAACGTTCTGTTGCTGAGACATAAGAGTAGTCCTTACCAGCAAGTGAGCTGACAAATTGCGCATACTCTGCATCAGTCAGATGAAAGCTTTCAGGAGCTGCAATGGCCTTGTTGTTTTTCTTGTAAGCGTTGGCAAAATCAAAGAAAAGACTCTTATTGAACATTGATATGGTAATTGGACTGTAACGTGTAGCTTCAACAGGAACATCAGGATAAATACCATTACCGTCGAACACACTTCTTCCCACACGTGTACTAAAACGCGTCATCAAAGAATCTGCTACCTTATGTGTCCGGCCATCAGCATCTTTATGGGCATAATCCAGCGCCTGTATACACCTTCCCGAAGGCGTAAAGTATTTCGCAACCGTCACCTTCACCAGGCTGTTATAGGGCAGATTAAAGGTTTGCTGCACAAGGCCTTTTCCGTAACTGCGCTGCCCCACAATAATGGCCCGGTCAAGATCCTGCAACGAGCCTGCGACAATCTCAGAAGCGGAAGCAGAAGCGCTCCCGATGAGCACCACCAACGGCATCTGCGATAAGATCGGCTGATTGAGTGTCTTGTAGGCAATAGTCTTCTGAGGGTTGCGTCCTTTCTGTGTAACGACAAGAACATCCTTATTGACAAACAGGTTGACAATCTTCACCGCTTCCTGCAAAATCCCGCCACCATTATAACGCAGGTCCAGTACCATTCCACGGGGCTGCTGTTTGTTGAGGTTAAGCGCCGCTTCGCGAACTTCCTGAGCGGCATTTTCAAGAAACTTATCCAGACGGATATATGCAATATGATCTGCCGTCATTCCCGAGTACGCAACGTTGGGCTGCTTGATTTCATCCCTGGTTATAATTTTAGTAATCACCGAACCATCTCTGATGAGCAACAGCTCCACATTGGAACCCCGGGGGCCCCGTAGCAACTGACTGATTTGCGGGCGTTCTTTCCCTTTCACGTCATTGTTGCTGATCTTCAGGATCTGGTCGCCTGGCCTCAGCCCCTGCTTGTCTGCCGGATAACCTTCAAGCAGCTCGCTGACGAACAATTTACCCTCGATGAACACCGTCGTCGCACCAATACCACCATATTGCGTGCTGACATATTTTAATTTGTAATCCTCGATTTCAGATTCAGGAACGTATTCGGTATATGGATCCAGTGTCTCCAGCATGGCATCGATGCCATGACGCATGAGTTCAGCCGGGCTGGTTTCGTCCACATAGTTGACATTGATTTCTTTATACAGTGCAGCAAAAATATCCAGGTTCTTGGATACCTGAAACAGGTCTTCCTTAAAAGACCAGCTTAAAACTGCAAAAGAAACAAGGAAAAAGGCTGAGGCAAGTTTGTATTTTTTCATTTCACCGATCCGTTAGATCGTAAATTTACAAAAAAGCCTTATAAAATGCGTATCGCCTGCGCGGGGAATTAAAGCCTGTTGCCTTCAGTATCCGCCAGTGCCTTTTTAATGGTGAATTCAATATATTCACGATCTCTCTTCACCAGACCCATCAGCTGCGTTACCAACTGCTCCTCCTGTCCGGGAACAAAAGAAAGCTCTGTCTGAGCCAAATCACGGTATTTTCTTAAGAATTTGATTTTAACCTTTGCCCAGGTTTCAGGAGTAAGTGTAAAACTTGCCATGTGATCGTATAGTTTTGCCACAAAAATAGAAAATTAAGCGATAAAGAAAGAGGCTTCCCCCAATAAAAAGCAGGGGAAGCCTCCGGTAAAGTAGACCTATGGAACTTTTATCTTATAAGTGAAGGTCCTGTCCTTCGTCAACCCATTTACATTTACCACTCTTGCTCTTACACCCATTTGCGTCCCTCCCTCCGGAGCGGATGGCACGGTATAGTTGTAGACCAGTGTGTCACAGTTTTTGGCCCTGGAAAAAGCCGGAGCATAAGGAACCGTCTGGATCACAACAGAGTCTGCAGTTCCTGTCTTTTCCAAAAACTGGATCTCTTTCACAGGGTCTACAGATATAAAATTGAGTTCAATTTTCAGCGCCGTTCCTTTGGCAAAGCCCGCAGCAGGCACACTGGGGGATACGAAATTCGTATTGGAGATGATGGTCGGGAAATGATCATCCGAGATTTTCTCATAAATCGGATCTTCAGTACGGTCGCATGCCTGGAAAATAAACACCATCATCATGGCGGTATATAATATCATTATCTTTTTCATATTGCTGTTCTTTTAAGGTTGATTCCACCAAAGCGGTTTAAGAAAATAATCCTGCGCATTAGCTCCCTGCAGTTCTACTTGCGCAGGGTTCAGCTGGATCTCTGTTAGCGGGTACATTGTTCTCTGCGGATACTGTCCCTGCGCATTAGGATTTGCGTTCACCGGATAGTAGAAACCGGTATAGATATCCTGACTGTAGTCAAGCTTCCGGAGGTCTACCCAGCTTTCAGGGTTCATGAACAGCGCGATATATTTCTGCTCCATAATGTGCTTAAGTGTCAGTGCAGCTTCAGATTGTGCCACCGCAGCAGAACCTAAATAAGCATCCCGATCGGCCGGTAGCACCCCGATTTTATTCATGTGCACTGAAATACCGGCACGGTAAGCATCAAAAGCCCGCGTCAGCTGTCCGGCCCTGAAAGCGGCTTCGGCTTCCACAAACCGCATTTCTGCATTCGTCACGACCTGTAAACTACCCGCACCCGTAGAAGGATTGTAAACATCAGCACCATACCAGCTTGCATAGAAATCCGACAACACACCTGTAGGCAATGACTGTGCGTTATTCGCACCCGGCTCTGTACCCGTACTTGCAAGGGTAGCCATGATCGGCAGTCGCGGGTCATCTGGCAGGGCGGCGTCCCCCAGCAGGTTCCTCCCGTTCAGCATCTCTATAAAATAACGTCCATAGGTTACCACAGCCATATTTGCCCGCGAAGGGCCCCATACATTGGTAGAATTGAGCACCGTACTTGTTACTGCCTGATATTCCAGCTGTGCGTCGTCGGCATTCTCCTTCATTCCTTTATCGATATAAGAGAGAATCTTCACAGGATCATATGCGGCCTTTTTCACCAGGTGATTTGCCTGCCTTGCTTTTAATGAATAAGCCAGCTTGACCCATTTTGCCGTCACACCTTTAAAAAGAATATCCCCACTGACACTTGGCGTCGTCGCATAAAATGGCCTGAAATTGCTTGAAGCAGGCTTTTCCATCTCCACAATCCCCTCATCCAACAACTTATCTACGGTAGCATAGATTTCCTGCTGGCTATCATACTTCGGGGCAATGATCTCCGTAGGGCGGAAAGCCTCCGTGTAAGGAATGTCACCCAACAGATCTGTCGCATGGGCGAGGATCAGTGCAAACATAATTTTCCCCGCACCTACATAATACGCAGAACCCTCCTGCTGCGCGAGCGCAATCATAGGCGGGATATTGGTCCCCACAATCTGATAAGTGTCTTGAAAGGGACGTACGTTGGCCGCAACGAAATATTGTTCAAAACCGCTATTGGGCGCCGCACGACGCCCTACATTTTGCGTAAACAGGCCCGTGAACTGATAAGCCTCATATCCCTGCATCGCCAGTCCGTTGGAAATAATGCTCGGCAACAGAAAATTGGGCGTAGTTGCCGTCGGGTTATTTGGATCCATATTCACATCCAGAAACCCCTTTTTACAAGAACCTATTGTCAGCATAAAAACCGACACCGTTAATATTATAATGATCTTTTTCATAATCTTTGCTCGTTAAAACCCAACTTTCAATCCTAAATCAAACCCTCTGCGACTAGGCACTCCCCCATAGTCGAGCCCCGCTGAACCGCCACCGCGCACACCGGCACCGGCTACACCAACCTCCGGGTCAATGCCGGAATAATTCGTCAGCAACACCAGATTACGACCTGTAACAAACAGGTTCAAATTAGAAAACACCTTGGGTGTATACTTTTTGCTGAGTGTATAGTTCAATGTAACGGTCCTCAGACGAATCCAGGACCCGTCTTCAATAAAGGGAGTACCTACAAGAGCGAGGTTATTCTCATAGTATCCCTGAGTAAGCTCTACCTGTTTTGTATTCTGACTGTAGGTTCCATCTGCATTTTTCACAACTCCATCAAATACCACCAGTTTACCACGCTCTTCTGTTTGTTTACTTAATCCGCTCTTGACCAGTTCCCATTCATTTCCATTGATTACATCTCCACCCTTTCTGATGTCAATTAAAAAGCTAAGCTCTGCATTCTTATACCTGAAACTATTGTTTAGCCCCAGCGTAAACTTTGGTGCACGATCGCCTGCATAAGAGAAAAGGCTATTAAAAGTCGGGTAACCATTGGCATCAATCACAATCCTCCCCTGTTCATCCCTGATGTAGTCGGTTGCACTGATAGATGTCAGCGATCGCCCCGGATAAGAGGCTCCCTCAGCCACATTAATGATGGCCGCATCAGAATTCCTGATGATTGTCAATGGATATGGAAGAGCAAGTACCTTGTTTTTATTGGATGCAAAATTAAAGTTCACATCCCAGCTGAAATCCTTTTTCTGAATTGGCGTACCGGAAAGCATCAGCTCAATCCCTTTGTTCTCCACAGAACCACCATTAATGTATTGAAGGATATAACCTGTAGCCTGGCTGATCCTCGGCGCAATAATCTGATCTACCGTGCGATCGCGGTATACCGTAGCGTCAAGCCTCAGCCTGTTTTTTAGAAACTGTACATCCAGACCAATTTCATAAGAAGTCCGGCTTTCTGGTTTTAAATTTGGATTGTTGCCAAAGAAACCATACCTGAAACCTCCGCCAATGAAGGTATTGGATTGCAGTGGAGAGAAGATCCTGTAAGGTGCAGTATCTTTACCCACATCTGCATAGGAAACCCTCAGCTTACCATAACTTAACCACGGCAGATTCTCCATGTTAAGGGACTTGGTAAATTCGTACCCCAGACTAACGGAAGGATAAAAGAAAGATTGATTTTTTACAGGCAATGTTGACGACCAGTCATTACGCCCTGTAATATTTAAAAATAAAGTCTTCTTCCAGTCTGCATTGAAACTACCAAAGACCCCGACAATCCGCTTGGTTGAATTACGTTGCACCATAGAACGGTTTACCGTATTGTTGATGCTGATAAAATCCGGATTCTGAAAGATCAGCCCCAGCACATCAATAGTAGAAAACTTAACCTGGTCCACCGCATTACCGAGCACCAGTGAAGTGCTGAAATCGCCAAAAGTCTGATCCGCTGTAATCAATAAGTTAGAAGTCAGGTTCTGGAAAGAGTTCACCGTCTGCCCAATTCCTCCATTCAGGTTATTAGGCAATGAGGTACCTACCGCCCGAACGCTCTGGTTCCGCTCCGTATAAAAATCAGTACCCACAGTATAGTTCACCTTCAGCCACTTTAATGGCTTGTATTCCGCCCCCGCATTTCCAATGAAACGGTCATTGGAATCTGTCTGCGGATTTCTGTCGATGGTAAAATAAGGATTGTCAATGTCAGCGGTAGCACTGGCAATGAGCCGGCGTCTGGTGCCATCCGGACTCAGGTAATCGCTCATGTTGTCATTTTTTGGCCAGTTGAAAATACTGACCAGAAAACCTCCCGATCCACTGTACAGACCAGGTCCCTGTAATGGACGTCTTCCTGTCGTACGCATGTAGTTCGCCGATCCTGTGATGGTAAATTTTTCACTTGCGACAGCACTTCCGGCAAGGCGGACGGACGTTTTTCCATATTCCGTTTTTGGCACCACACCATTCTGATCAGAATGGGAAGCGGATAGCCTGAAGGTATATTTATCTGATCCCCCGGAGACACTCAGGTTATGGGTCTGCGACCTTCCAGTCCGAAAGAAAGTACCCAGATTGTCGTAAATAGGCTCTCCTGGCTGAAACAGCGATCCATAGGAATCCCTGCTTGTGGCTGCAAAAACACCATTGGTCCCTTGTTTGTACATGGACTGTGTTTCCGGAAGCCGCATGACATTGTCCCATGAAAACAGGTTGTTGTAGACCACGCTGGTTGCGCCGGCTTTACCTTTTTTTGTAGTGATGATAATGGCACCATTACCCGCCTTAACGCCGTAGAGCGCCGCCGCCGCGGGTCCCTTGAGTACAGTCACACTCTCAATATCCTCGGGATTGATATCTGACGCCCTGTTAGCTGTACCTACACTACGTCCAGTTATGCCATTGAAGGCACTACCCGCGCCGGGAGCAAGGGACTCCATAAATGAACTGTTGTCCAATGCTACACCATCAACCACAAATAAAGGTTGATTGTCGCCATCCAAAGAGGTTCCTCCCCGTAGGATGATGGCCGCTCCTTCTCCTGGGCCACCTCCTGAACTGGTGATCACCGCTCCGGCAACCTTTCCCTGCAGCGCATTCACAATATTCTGCTGCCTGGACTCTTCGATGTCCTTCGACTTCACATTCTGAAATGCATAATTAATGGCTTTGCGGTCCTGGGCAATGTTGAAAGCCGTCACCACCACCTCATCAAGGCCCTTGGCATCCGTGCGAAGGGCGACATTTAACGTAGTCGCGGTTCCCACGGCCTTTTCCTGCGGGAGGAATCCAATAAAACTAAACACAAGTACGGCCCCGGGATTCACCTTGATGGTATACTGACCGGCAGCATTTGTTTGGGTAACAGTGGGGCTGCCTTTTACTTTTACAGAGACCCCGGGCAGCCCCAGCCCGTCCTCCACAGCGGTCACCTTTCCGGCAACCGTTATCTCCTGTGCCAAAGCCTGGCCCACCAGGGTAGCCATCCCAAGAAATAACATGAGTAATCTTTTTTTCATAAACTTTAGGTTAAGGTTTAAGTTTTGTTGGTTAAGGGGATGTCGATCAAAAACGCAATAAAACGCAAATAAGAGCGGCACATCACTAAATATCAAAAATTTATTCCATAAAAAGCATAACTTCCCTAAAGTTACTTGTAAAAAATCAGACAATAAACGCACAAAACAGCAAAAACACGCAAATTACATTGTGTATTTTTTTTAATACTTTAGCCAAAAAACCTGTATGTTAAAAAAAGAGCGACACGACCTCATCATGCGACACATTAACCTGCATAACCGCGTGTTGACAACGGATCTTGTGCAACTCATCAATGTATCTGAGGACACCATACGACGGGACCTTCAGGAACTGGCAGAAAAAGACCAACTTTACAAGGTACATGGAGGGGCGCTCTCCAAATCTTACCAGTCGACATTTGACGACAGTACGGTTTATGCAAAAGAAGCAAAGCTATCTATTGGCAAGAAGGCCATTTCTTTGATCATCGATGGGATGGTAGTACTTACAGGTGGTGGCACCACCGTCATTGAACTGGTGAAACAACTGCCGGAGAACCTTCATGCCACCTTCTTTACCATCAGCCCCCTGGTAGCGATAGAACTGGCAAAGTACCCCCGCATTGAGGTCATCCTCATCGGAGGATTGTTCTCGAAAAACTCCCAGGTAACCTATGGAGGACAGGTCATCAACCAGCTTTCGGAAATTACGGCCGACCTATGCCTGCTGGGAACCAGTGCCATTCACCCCGTAGATGGGCTCACAGACACCGACTGGGAAATCAACCAGCTAAAAAAAACCATGCTGAACGCTTCAAAGAAGACAGCAGTACTCTGCATCTCCGAAAAGCTGAACATCGCATTAAGGCTCAAAGTGGCGCCAATAGGAAACATTGATTACCTGATTACCGAACTTCCAAAAGACAGCAAAGAACTGCTGACTTACAAAGACAACGGTGTAGAAGTGTTATAAAAGCAGGTATGATCACACTGGCGCATCATACATTCCATGACACGCCAGTGGATAACTTAAAATGCCGGATCGGCAGGGGTATTGGTATTATTATCCCTTTCTGTAAAAGGATAAGGAAAGAAACTTCGCTTACGCTCTGCAACAGGCTGACCGAGTCTGCGCATATCTTCCAGTCGCAAACCCGACATAAACAGCTCTATAGACCTGTGTTTGTAGATCAACGCCAATAGCTGCGCCTCTGTATAAGTCCCCGTGAGCGCCGGCAATCCAGCACCAACACCATAGACATCCGCCGCAGGCGTTTTTGTGACCACCTTATTCAATTCCGCCAAGGCATCGCCAGAACCAGGCTGACGTGCATATACCTCAGCCTTAATCAGCGTAATTTCACCAGGGAGATATACCGGAATGGCCGTCGAGAATGTGGAAGCAAAACCTTTCAAACGCGCGAGAGGTGCGGAGGCAGCGGCCACGGTATAAAACGAGATCCTCTGGTCGGCTGCATCCGGCACAGCAACCCCGGTAAGCCCCAGGTCAGCATTCAAAGGCTGAAACACATTATTGGTCGAGGTCGCAATATCAAAAATAGGGTTGAAGGTGGTGGCATCGAAGTTAAAGGTTGACTTTACGGTAAGGTCAACGCTATTGGCCGCGGCAAGGGCTACAGCGTAGTTACCTGCAAAAAGTGCATATCTTGCCTTGAGTGCATACAACGTATTGCTGATGCTGATGCCCGCTGGAAGATTCGACAACACCGAGGTGCTTGGTGGATTTGCCGCCATCACCGCCAACGCATTGTCTATAACGGCAACAGCTCTGGTAAGTCCTTCCTGCCTGCTCATAAAGGTAGCGTTCTGGCCAATTTCTGATGGGATCTGCTCCCAGTACTGGGATAAATTGCCCAGTGCCAGCGCCTTAAACAGGCTCGCATAGACAATCAGGCCAGCAGCATAGTTTTTATCGGTAAGGACGGCAGCATTGCTGATAACATTGTCTGCATCAAAGATGATCTTATTGGCATTTGCCCAAAGGTTAACCAGAATGGCATTTGTCCCGTCAACACTGGCTCCTCCGGTAGACAGCTGCAGCTCGGGAATATTCCCTGCGTTGGACAAATACAACTCGTTACTCACAAATCCATTGGCGGTAATTGAACTGAAAAGCAGTCCCTGCCTGCTAAAAGTGTATACTCTTTGTAAACCTACGGTAACTCCCGTCAGCCCTTTTGAAGAACCCAATACATCATCTGAGATGGCCCCGTTCGGATCCAGGTATTCCTTTTTACAAGAGGAAACACCCATCAGCAGCATCGCTGCCATCAGCATCTGAACTGCGTAAACCTTCGTTTTATATCTTTTCATGTCGATTCTATTTGAAATTAAAACTTAAACTGCATACCTAAACTGAAAGTCCTCGGGATTGGAACAGCGCCAAAATCGATATTTCTCAATATCGTCGACTGCCCCCCCGAATTCAGCTCCGGATCATACCCTTTATAATTGTCCCAGGAAATCAGGTTCCTCCCGCTAAGATTGATGTTCAGGTCTTTAAAGAATTTTACGTTTCCAACGCGGTAGCTTAAGGAGACTTCGCGGAGTTTTACAAAAGAGCCGTCATCAATACGCCACTCTTCGGTAGGATAAACACCCGCAATATATCCCCTTGGCAGCTGTCCCGTCTGTTCCAGTTCCGCAATTTTACCGCTACCTACGCCCTGCCGGGTACGCCAGTCCGCATTCCATACCTCACCTCCCTGAACGGCGTCCAACTGTATGTGAAGGCTTAGCTTTTTATAACTGAAATCATTGACAAACGACAAGGTGTAGTCCGGGTTAGGGTCGCCAAGCACCTTACGCAGCGTAGTTCCTGTTGGCAGACCGTCACTTCCGCGCTGTGGAATAAACTCATTTGCCGAAGTCTGGATCCCACGTTCCTGCTGAGGAATCCCCGCAGCATTGGTCAACAGACTGCCATCAGGATTTCTGGCGAAAAAAGTACCATAGAAAACGCCTACTGCCTGATCATCCATGATCGCAACCGGAGCCCCGGCATTGGTGGAAATCAGTCGCAAAGCGCCACTGTTAACCACCTTGTTCCTGTTTCTGCTGAAGATGAAGGTCGTGTTCCATCTGAAGTCATTGCTCAGCAATGGCGTGCCTGTAAGCGAAAGCTCAACGCCTTTATTCTCCAACGAACCATAGTTATCCAGCAGGCTTGAAAATCCCGTTGTCGGCGCAATGACCACGGCAAGTAACAGATCCTGAACCTTTTTGGAATACCAGTTAATGGTAAAACCCAACCTGTTTTTAAAGAAAGACATGTCTGTACCCAATTCCAGCTCCCGTTGCCGCTCCGGAGCCACAGCCGAGTTGGCCAGCCCTGGTTTAGAGAGCAAAGAAATCTTGCCAAGGAAAGAATAGGCGAGGTATTCATTGAAACGGTCGTACGCACCAATACCAGTCAGGTTTCCAGACTCCCCATAAGCTGCACGCAGCTTAAAGGCGTCCCACCAGTCAGACACGCCCAGACTTTTCCAATAATCCGCTGATGACAGCACGTAACTTACATTTCCCTTCAGGTAGGCTTGTGTACGGTTGTCCTCACCAAATACAGTCGACTGATCTATACGGACGGCACCGGTAACGAACAAATGGTCTTTATACTTGAAATTCTGCTGCAGGTATGCCCCACTTACAGAAAATTCAGACCTCCGGTCGTTATTGGGCAGCACCGTACTGGCGCCATTCACCGTCTCCACAAATGGCGCCAGCCCTCTCCCATTAAGCAGGGAGATCAAGTCCTTCTGGTATTGGTAAGAAGCACCAAGCTGTGTCGTGGAAAGGAGGTCTTTTGTGATCCCCGTATCATAGGTGAAGTTGAGCTCATTGTTAAAAAGGGTGGTCGTCGCGTTGGCTGCACTGGCATATCCATTCAATGCGGGATCAAGCGTAATACCACCCCCGTAAAAACCGGTACTCACATTATAGTCAAATGGAGGGATAAAAGTCGTTCCATTCTGGACCGTATTGTCTACACCCATTGTATAATCTATCGTCACCCCCTTCAAAGGGGTCATTTTTACCCCTGTATTGGCAATCACGCGATTGCTAAACTGCCGCTGTTTGATGTCTTCAATTACGGAAACCGGATTGACACGCCCCCGCTCGCCCACAGCCCTCAGGTTTCCCAGGGCATCTCTTGTAAATAGATCATGGAAGTTACCAATAATGGTAATGGAGTTCATCGGGGAGAAAAATGAGTTTCCATCAGGCTTCTCATTTGCGTCACTATGGATGTAGCTAAATCCGGCAGTCATCTTTGCCCAGTCGGACAGCGTCTGGTCCACATTGGCCCTGAAGTTATACCTTTTGAAATTGGTATTCTTGATGATCCCCTCATTAGAGAAATATCCTGCAGAAGTATAAAACTTGGTATTGTCATTTCCTCCCGACACAGATACGTTGTTATCTGTACCCAGGGCCGTCTGAAAAATATAATCCTGATAATCATACCTGGTCACAGGCGTAGTATTCGTCAGCAACACCGAGGGGGTACCGGTCAGCTGTATGACATCCTGAGTAAAGGTATCTACAGAACCTCCAAACTTGACCGGCGACTGGTTGACATCCAGCTTTTTCCTAAGTTCGCTGACAACAACGCTTGTGGAGAAGCTCACCTGCGGTGTGCCACTCAAACCACGCTTGGTAAAAATCTGCACCACACCTGCATTTGCCCTGGATCCGTAAATCGCTGCTGCAGCGGCTCCATTGATCACCTCAATCCGTTCGATATCATTAGGGTTGATATCCACCATTCTGTTCTGACCAATATTACCAATAAAACTCTCCCCGTCATAATTGGAGGAGGTATTCGT
This sequence comes from Pedobacter sp. BAL39, assembly GCF_000170795.1. Classification (GTDB taxonomy): domain Bacteria; phylum Bacteroidota; class Bacteroidia; order Sphingobacteriales; family Sphingobacteriaceae; genus Pedobacter. The sequence goes on along the minus strand of NZ_ABCM01000035.1, from coordinate 10,047 downwards.
CACCCTGTTGGTCGCATTGCTGACAATCACACCATCCACAATATACAATGGCTCTGAAGAGGAATTAATGGAACTTACTCCCCGAAGCCTGACTGACATTCCTCCGGCAGGATCTCCGGAATTCTGGCTGATCTGTGCCCCCAGTGCTTTACCCTGCAGGGAGGCCAGCGCATTCCCGCTGGGAGCCTTAACCAGATCCGAGCCTTTAACGGAAGTCACATAGCTACCCATCTGTTTTCTTGTCGTCCCCTGGGAAGTACCAGTCACAATGACCTCATCAAGACCGATGTTGTCTGTCACCAGCACAGCGCTTAAGCTGAGCTGCAACTGATCGCCAAGCTGCAGGGCTTTGGTTTGCGTTTTAAATCCAATGGAAGAGAAGCTGACCTGGCGACTGGCTGGTGCTAGATCAAATGCCAGCGTATAACGGCCGTCTGCATTTGTTGCGGTTGCGAAACTGGTATTCATCACCTTCACCACCACCCCCGGAATTCCAGATCCTGAAACACCATCCGTTACACGGCCACTCAAACTGTATTTTTTTACCTGTGCACTTGCTACCTGCACAAGCATCAATAGAAAAATCGGCACAACAAAAACCAGCCGGCTTTTACTGCGCCCAGAAGTGTAGAGTTTTTTCATAAATTTGGTTTAGTTTGGATAAATATAACTTTTAAAGCATAAAAATTATCCAAAACCAAATAATTAATCGATACAAATCAGAAAGGCAAACAGATCTTACCCATCCCAATGGATGGAATTCCCGGCCTTTCACCGTAATCTGTCTCATTGCCTACCAGTGTTTCATTTGCAAGAATAGCAAACAATACCGCTTCCTTAGCATCCGGACTGACTTGCAGTTCATCTGTCGTAAAAAATTGCGCATTAGGAAGCCCTTTTATCAGATGATCCACGAGTACCGGATTGTGCATCCCACCGCCACTCATGTAAATTGATGGCCTCCCCTCTGCCCCGAAACACCTGATGACCGATTCCACGATCACGCTGCCCGAAAAAGCACACAGCGTTGCCATCACATCTTCATGTTTCATCTCACCGAGGCCAGCGCTTTCCGTAGCAGCCTCCAGGTAGGCAAGGTTGAATAGCTCCGGGCCTGTCGTCTTCGGAAAACCCGCCGAGAGGAAATCTGCAGCATGCAATGATTTCAGCAACTCCTCATTCACCGCCCCTGATGCTGCCAGTTTCCCAGCCTCGTCAAAATACTGCCAGGGATAATGCTGCTGCACATACTGGTCCATCAGCGTGTTTCCTGGTCCTACATCTGTAGAGAAAACCCTAGATGCATCCTGGTCGGCAGGGAGGTAGGTAAAGTTGGCAATCCCACCGATATTCAGCATCACACGGTCTTCACCAGCCCTTGAAAACAAGAGGTAATCTCCATAAACAGCGAGAGGAGCGCCCTCTGCTCCCGCGGCGAGGTGTTTCTGTCGGAAGTCTGCAATAGTAATGATCCCGGTATGTACGGCAATGTGATCGCCATCCCCAATCTGTAGGGTAGCATTCGGATAACCGGAAAGGCCATGCAGCGATTCGGGTGCATGAAATATCGTCTGTCCATGGCTTGCAATGACATCAATGTCCGAGGCCTGCATGCCCCAGGAGGCAATCGCTTCCAATACCATCTGAGCATGTATCAGGCCTATCCGCTCATTCATCAGGCACACTAGCTGCAGATCGGCATCACGCCTGGAGAAGATGGATTTTACCTCTGCCTTAAAGTGATGGTCGTAGGCCACCGTCTTAAAATGCAGCACACGAACTCTGGTCCCTACTCCACTGCCCTTAATGCCACACAACGCGATATCCAGCCCATCGAGAGAGGTTCCGGACATCAGGCCTATAATCAAACGCTCCTCCTTCTCAAGGATTTCAAATATTTTTGTCCAGCTCCTGTTCATGATCTGCCTGTTTTATTGGTGACGAATCAAAATTAATATTTTAAGCTGGCTTTTGACAGACCCTCCCTTTTTTGAAAAGAATTTGACCAGGGAACAGAAAATTTCTTTGTATATTTCTTAAATTCAAATCAAAGGTCAGCGGACTCCACCGGTGAATCGAAAGCCTGAACATCATTAACTCATTGACAACCAACACCAATAACCATACAAACAATAACAACAAAATAGTTAATAATGATATTTTTTAAAAAAACGCATCTAATTATTAAAAAATTTGAATAAGTCATTACGTTCACTATATTTACTGCTCCGTACAAAATTTAAGAACAAAAATTAAATGGCAAGATTAAATCTTCTGGAAGAAACGCGCTTTGAAAAATTGCCCGTTTCAGTCTTTGAAAATCCAAAGGCAGCATCATTAAGTGTTGCACACCGTATTGGGGACCTCATTAGGGAAAAACAAAAGAACAACGAACAGGCCGTCCTGGGTCTGGCAACCGGTGCTACACCAATCGCTGTGTATGCCGAGCTGGTCAGAATGCACAAAGAGGATGGGCTCAGCTTCAAAAATGTGACTACGTTTAACCTTGATGAATACTATCCGATGCAACCGGATGCAGCTCAGAGTTATGTATCCTTCATGAATGATCACCTGTTTGATCACATTGACATCGACAAAAACAATGTCAACATTCCTGACGGCACACTTGCACTGGAAGACATCCCGGCTTTCTGCCTTGCTTACGAGAAGAAAATCGGCGACATGGGCGGCCTGGACATACAGATTCTTGGTATCGGACGTACTGGACACATCGGCTTTAATGAGCCGGGATCCGCACCAAATTCTGGAACAAGGCTCGTTACCCTGGACGACCTGACAAGAAGAGATGCCGCAAGAGATTTCGGTGGAAAGTCTTTCGTACCCACAAAAGCCATTACAATGGGTATCGGAACGATCTTCAAAGCACGTGAAATCATCCTTATGGCCTGGAACAGAAAAAAGGCCTCCATCATTAAGAAAGCGGTGGAAGGAGAAATTTCCAGCGAAGTGCCCGCAACCTATCTGCAGCTATCAGACAACGTCGAATTTATCCTCGACCAGGATGCTGCTTCTCAATTGACGAGATTCGACACGCCATGGTTGGTTAAAGATTGCATCTGGGATGAAGTGCTGACCCGTAAAGCGGTGATCTGGCTGGCAAACACCCTGCAAAAACCTATTCTTAAATTAACGGAAGACGACTTCAACAATCATGGTATGGCTCAGCTGGCCGTTGAAAAAGGCCCTGTATACAACATCAACATACATATATTCAATAAATTACAACACACCATCACAGGCTGGCCAGGTGGAAAACCAAATGCCGATGATTCCCAAAGGCCTGAACGTGCCCAGCCGGCAAAAAAACGGGTGGTCATCTTCTCCCCGCATCCTGATGATGACGTGATCTCCATGGGTGGAACATTTATCCGTCTTGTAGATCAGCAGCATGATGTCCACGTAGCTTACCAGACTTCCGGAAATACAGCGGTATGGGATGACGATGCACTCCGCTTTGTCGAGTTCAACATCGACTTCTCCGAAAAAATGGGCATGGCCCAACAGGGAATGAAAGACCTGTACCAGAACATGCGTACGTTCATCGAACAAAAACAACCCAACCAGGTAGACACCCCGGAAATCCAATCGGTCAAAGGACTCATCAGAAAAGGTGAAGCCATTGCCGGTGCCCGTTACTGCGGACTTGAAGATGACCATATCCATTTTATGGCGCTCCCGTTCTATGAAAGCGGTAAGAGTCAGAAAAACCCGGTAACTGACAGAGACGTTGAGCTGACCATGGAACTTCTTCAGAAAATCAAGCCAGAGCAGGTTTTTGCAGCCGGCGATTTTGAAGATCCTCATGGAACTCACATCGTATGTTTTAACATCATCCTCACCGCATTGCAAAGATTGGCAAAAACAGAAAGCTGGGTGAAAGACTGCTGGCTGTGGTTATACCGCGGTGCATGGCTGGAATTCGAAACTTATGAAATCGAAATGGCTGTTCCACTTAGTCCTCAGGAAGTGGAAAGAAAGAAGTTCGCCATCTTCAAACACCAGTCGCAAAAAGACAGAGCGGTATTCCCTGGTGATGACTCACGCGAATTCTGGGAAAGGGCTGAAGACAGAAACAGAGAAACTGCCCAGGCTTATGACAACCTGGGTCTAGCAGAATACGAAGCTATGGAAGCCTTCGTGCGCTATAAATTTTAACCTTCAAATACCGCTGCAAACAACCATGCAGCGGTATTTTTCTTTACAGCCAAACCAAACCACCTTGTATGACCTCACCACACTATGCAGCTGAGCAACCCGTCCGGCTGCTTTCACTCGACTTTTTCAGAGGGGCCACCGTCGCCGCCATGATCCTTGTCAACAACCCCGGTGATTGGGGCCACATCTACGCACCGCTGGAGCATGCTGACTGGCATGGATGTACACCTACGGACCTTGTTTTCCCTTTTTTCCTGTTTATCGTAGGCGTATCCATCGCCTATGCCATGGGCAGTAAAAAAACAGATCCTTCGAGCCATGGCAAAACCATTCTCAAAGCGCTAAAAAGAACACTCATCCTTTTTGGGCTTGGCCTCTTTCTATCGCTGTTCCCAAATGTATTCAGCAATCCTGTAGAAGCCTTTCAGCAGGTCAGAATCCCAGGAGTGCTCCAACGCATTGCGGTGGTCTTTTTCATATGCTCCATCATCTTCCTTAAAAGCTCAGAACGAACCATCTTCCGGACCATGGTCATCATCCTTGCGGCATACTGGGCCATCATGACCTTTATACCGGTACCTGGGACAGGCTTTCCTAATCTTGAGAAAGAAACCAACCTGGGCGCATGGATCGACCGCGGCGTCTTCACGGAAGCTCACCTCTGGAAATCCTCCAAAACCTGGGACCCTGAGGGGCTGCTCAGCACCCTTCCGGCAATTGCAACGGGCCTCTTCGGTATCCTCGTTGGCAGCTACCTCAAACGTAAAGACATTGAACCTGCTACAAAAATTGCCTGGCTATTCTCTACAGGTGCGGCAGCTACAGCACTGGGTCTGCTCTGGGATCTCCAGTTCCCCATCAACAAGCAATTATGGACGAGCTCTTTTGTGCTCTATACAGGCGGGCTTGCCACCACCATTCTTTCCCTCAGCTACTGGATCATTGACGTTCAACAGTACAACCGTTTTACCAAACCCTTTGTTGTCTACGGGGTCAACGCCATCACCGTCTTTTTCCTTTCCGGGCTCCTGCCAAGAACCCTCAGCATGATCCACATTACCGGGCAGGATGGCTCCCAACAAAATCTCCTATCTTACCTATATTCAGGCTTTTCTAACGAAATGTCGCCATTCAATGCCTCCCTGGCATGGGCGGTTGCTTTTGTTTTATTCTGGCTGCTGATTCTTTGGGGCATGTATGCTAAAAAAATCATTATAAAAGTTTAATTTTAAGGCGACTTATTAATATTTCATGGAACCTGCATGAGCGCATCACATTTCCTAAAGGAAATGAAAGACCATCTCATGCAGGTTCCATGCTTTAAAAGAACTATTTCAATGAAAAGAAACACTTCCCTGCTGGTAGTTGCTTTTGCCGCTCACTTCGCCTTATACGGGCCTGTCTACGGACAGAAGAAGGCTGCAGCAAAAAAAGCGCCCACCACCACCGCTGTAAAATCTAACAATGCAGCAGTAATTCCCAATGACCCTAATGTAAAAATCGGTAAACTGGCCAACGGCCTTACCTACTACATCAGAAAAAACGCTGAGCCCAACAACAGGGCAGAGCTTTACCTCGCCAACCGCATTGGATCCCTTATGGAAGATGATGCGCAGCAGGGCCTTGCCCACTTTACTGAGCACATGGCTTTCAATGGCTCCAAAGACTTCCCGAAAAATGAAATGATCAACTACCTGCAGAGGGCCGGAGTGCGCTTTGGAGCGGACCTGAATGCTTATACAGGTTTCAACCAAACGGTATATCAGCTGCCTATTCCTACCGACAGCGTTGAGGTATTCAAAACAGGCTTCAAAATCCTCGCCAACTGGGCAGGAAAAATATCCATGGAAGCGGAAGAAATCGATAGGGAACGTGGTGTCATCATCGAAGAAGACCGTCAGCGTGGAAAGGATGCCAAAGACCGCATGAGCAAACAGCTTTATCCTTTATTGCTGAAAGGTTCGCGCTATGAAAACAGGATCCCAATCGGGAAAATCGATATACTCAACAACTTTACGCACGACAAAATCAGAAGTTTCTACAGCGATTGGTACAGACCAAACCTTCAGGCGGTAATTGCTGTTGGTGATTTTGATGTCAACCAGGTAGAGCAGTTGATCAAAGACAACTTCTCAGAACTTAAAAATCCGGCGAACCCAAGACCACGCCTCAACTATGACCTTCCAGACAATAAGGAGCCTCTTGCAAAAGTCATTACTGATGCGGAGCAGCCTTACAATGTGGCCATGGTCATCTACAAACAACGTGGTGGTGTCGTAAAAACTACTGCCGACTACAAAAAAAGCCTGATGTATGGTATGATCAACAACATGCTGGGTGCACGTATCCAGGAAATCCTCCAAAAAGGAAATGCTCCTTTCCTCTTCGCACAAAGCAACTTCGGCAGCTTCCAGGGCGGACTGGTTGCAGGCATAAATGCCTTCCAGACTGTTGTCGCATCAAAATCAGGTACTGAACTGAACAGCGCTTTGGCTGCTGCGCTGGCTGAAAATGAAAGAATGACCAAATTCGGGTTCCTGCAGTCGGAGCTTGATGTGGTTAAGAAAAATATTGCCGCAGGTAACGAAAAACAATTGAAAGAAAAAGACAAAACACCTTCTTCTGGCTTTGTACAGCAATACCTGGAAAACTTCCTCACCGGCGAAAGCATCCCCTCTATAGAATTTGCTTACGAACAGACGAAAAAGGACCTTGCCAACATTACGCTTGCTGAGGTAAATGCACTGGCTAAAACACTCATCACCAAGGAAAATCAGATCATCATCGTGCAGGCTCCGGAAAAGGAAAAAGCCAACCTGCCAACAGAAACTCAATTGGTTGCTACGCTGAAAGCTGCTGCTACAGGTGTAACGGCTTATGTTGACAACTCCGTAAACAAACCACTGCTCGACAAGAAACCTGTTGCTGGTAAAATCGTTGGCGAAAGGAAACTGGATGCCATAGGTGTTACGGAACTGACCTTGAGCAACGGCATTAAAGTACTCCTGAAACCTACTGACTTCCAGAATGACCAGGTGATCTTCAGCTCCTTCTCAAAAGGCGGAATCTCTCTGGCAAGCGAAGCTGACCTCCAGTCTGCACAAAGTGTAGGCCTGATCAGCCAAAGTGGTGTGGGTGAATTTAATCCTACTCAGCTGAATAAGCTGCTTGCCGGAAATACGGGAAGAGGTGGTGCTTATGTAAATGACCTTTACCAGGGCTTTTCTGGTAGTGCGGCACCAAAAGATATCGAAACTGCCTTCCAGATGGTCTATGCCTACGCGACCAATCCACGCAAGGACGAAGAAATCTTCAACAAGAACATCAGCGACAGCAGGATCATGATGGCCAACAAAAATGATGATCCGGGAAGCGTATTCTCGGATACTGTTCAGGCGGTATTGAGCAACTATAACAAACGTGCCATGCCTACCACCCTGGCAGACCTTGACCAGATTTCACTCGACAAATCTCTCGCCTTCTACAAAGACAGGTTTGCCGACAACGGAGAACAGACTTTTGTCATCGTGGGTGCCTTTGATGCGAACACCATCAAACCGATGATCGAAACTTACATTGCAAGCCTGCCAACATTGGGCAACAAACAAAACTGGGTAGACAATGGCATCAACCCGCCAAAAGGAAAAGTAAGCAAAACCGTCTACAAAGGACTGGAAGATAAAGCAGAGGTACAGCTTTACATCCATGGGGATTATGACTACACTGCAGACAACAACGTGCAATTGTCAGCGTTGAAAGGTGCATTGGAAATCAAGATCATGGAAAGGTTACGTGAGAAAGAAAGTGGTGTATATAGCCCTAATGTAGGCCTTAGTGTACAGAAATATCCTACTGCACATTACTACTTCACCGTATCTTTCAGCTGTGCAACCGCAAATGTGGACAAACTGGTGGCTGCTGCCCTGGAGGAAATTGCTGCTGTCAGAACAAATGGTGCGACAGCTGATGACATCAGCAAGTTCAAATCTGAAGAACAACGTCAGATGGAACTCAGCCTGCGTAACAACAACTTCTGGCTGGGAACAATCACCAACAGAGCTAAAAACGGAGATGACATCAACCAACCGGTAGACATCAAATCAAGACTCAGCAAAGTAACTGTCGAAAGCTCCAAAGCTGCGGCTCAGAAATTCCTGACCGAAGACAATTACATCCGCCTGGTACTGGCACCTCAAAAATAACAGGAGCCTGATTATAACGCACAAAAGGGTGTATCATGTCAATCTGATACACCCTTTTTTTTGACCATAGGCATCTTTTACGTTTGTGCCATTACGATATTCCCGTTACCCTCCTCCCTTTCAGAAAAGTGTGCACTGATCTTGACTAGGCCAGATCAGAGGCAGGTTGTATGCAGCTTGTGAATGGGCCCATATTTCAGCCGCAATACATCCGCAGTGTTACTATAAAAAAGGCGTAAAAACGTGGACTTAACGTGGATATGTTGTGGAGGTATCCCGTTGATGGTACGGCGCTGGTACAGCCTTCGTACCTACCTGCCCTATAAGAAAGCCCGCCCACAAATGGTATGTGAGCGGGCTTACCCGAAAATTGATTCAAAATCTTCCTGCTTATTCCTGACTGGCCAGATTTTTAGTCTGGATCCCCACAGGGCCGCTTGGATCGCTTTCATTTTTCAGTCGGTCTAAAGCAGTAACAAGGTAGTGTATCGCTACTTTTGCGGCATCTGTATCAATAAAAAAGGTATAATCTCAAAACTGATCTTCAGGATGTTCTTAGGGTCCAGCACACTGATCTTCTCTCCCTCTTCAAACCGATAAACGACATATCCGGATGCGGTTTCGCCATCGCTTGCTTTCAGCGGTTTCTCCCACTTCAGGTGCACCCCATCATCCATCGCTTCTGCAGTCAGGCTTTGTGGTTCATTAGGGATCACTTCATCCAGCCATGGCATCTGTGGCGGCAATGCCTGATAGCGGTACAGGTCCTGTTTCAGGGAATCTGCCGCAGCCCGGCCAACAGTAGAGAACGATTTGGAGCTGAAATATACACTCCCCTGTACTCGGTTATTAGCCCTCAGGTAACGTACCTGATCAGGGATCTGACTTGGGTTTCTCCATGCAGCTTCCATCTTCTGGTTTACCAGATAAGCCGCCTGGCCAATATACAAATGCCGTCCGTAAGCATTGTTGCTCCACCAGTTGACCAGTGTGTCAAAAGGAGCTGCACGACGGGTAAAACTGAAGTAAATCTGCGGGTTAATGTAATCTACCCAGCCCTCCTTCACCCACTTCCTGGAGTCTGCATACAACTCGGTATAATTTGAAAGACCATGCGTAGCCGAACCCAGGGTGTCCTCAGCTTTATTTTTCCAGATCCCAAAGGGACTGATGCCAAATTTCACATATTTTTTATAGTGATGAATGCTGTCGTCCAGCTGCTTGATCAACAAATCAACATTATTCCTGCGCCAATCATTCTTGTTGCTGAAACCATTGGCATATTTGCTAAAAGTAACATCATCACTGATGCGCTGCCCTGCAATCGGATAGGGATAGAAATAATCATCGAAGTGGATCCCATCTACATCGTAACCTTTTACTACATCCAGGATCACCTGAACAATATATTCGCGGACCTCAGGAATACCGGGATCAAACTGCTTTTTCCCACCATAGGTAAAAAACAAATCGGGACGTTTGCGCGTCATGTGGTCTGCACTGGTTACCGTATTCGCACTCATCGTTGCCCGGTAAGGATTAAACCAGGCATGAAGCTCCATCCCCCTCGAATGGGCTTCCTTGATGGCAAATGCAAGGGGATCATACCCCGGTCCGGGAGCAAGGCCCTGACGCCCCATCAGCCATTGACTCCATGGCTCCCGAGATT
>NZ_ABCM01000036.1 GCF_000170795.1 Pedobacter sp. BAL39 | reverse complement strand
ATCAGTAAAATGACAACAGAGGAGCTGCTGCCCGGAACCATACAGCTGTTGGAAGAGCTGAAGGACAAAGGCATAAAGATGGCCCTGGGCTCTGCAAGTAAAAACTCTGCCCTCATCCTGGAGCGTACAGGAATCAGGGATTTCTTTGATGCCATCGTCGATGGCAATTCGGTCACCACATCGAAGCCTGATCCTGAGGTTTTCCTGAAGGCCGCGGAGCTTCTGCAGGCAGCCCCCACGGAATGTATCGTTTTTGAAGATGCCGAGGCGGGTGTAGCTGCCGCCATCGCAGCACAGATGCTCGTCGTCGGTATTGGCAGCAAAGCTACGCTGCCCGATGCGGACCTGATCATCAAAGACCTCTCCGAAATTGACCTTTCAGGAATCATGAAGTTAAAAAATAACTAAAACGAATTTACTCCGGTGGCTGTGCTACCCGGGGTTCAGCGAAATAAGAAGATGAAGAACTACATACAAGCAGACGAATGGAACATCATTGAGGAAGGTTTTGACCCTCAGCTCAACAAAATATCTGAGAGCCTTTTTAGCATTGGCAACGGAAGAATGGGACAGCGTGCGAACTTCGAGGAACACTATTCCGGAGAAACCTTGCAGGGAAGTTATGTGGCTGGTGTGTACTATCCCGACAAGACACGTGTAGGATGGTGGAAAAATGGCTACCCCGAATATTTTGCTAAGGTGCTCAATGCGGCTGCCTGGATTGGCATTGACATCAGCATTGATGGCCGGCAGCTCGACCTGCACTGCTGTAAGGTACTTTCCTTCAGGCGTGAGCTGAGGATGAAAGAAGGCTTGCTGTTGCGTAGCTTCCGTGCGGAACTGGACGGTGGAAAGATCGTTGAGGTGAGCTCCACGCGTTTCTGCAGTATGGCTGATGATGAAGCTGCGGCGATCTGCTACCGCATTCGTCCGGTAAACTTCAGTGGCCAGCTCAGCATTACCTCTTCTATTGATGGGGATGTGAAAAATCAAGATGCCAATTACGATGAGAAATTCTGGGAAGCCATCAACAGCAAACAGGACTCGGGTGCAGACTATCTGATCCTGAAAACAAAAAAGACGGCCTTTGAGGTGTGTACAGCCACTTTTACCACTGTTGAACTGGATGAACAGCGGCTTTCTCTGGAGGCGGTTTCCCGGGAGAAGTTTCTGGGCCATACCGCCGCATCAGAATTAAAAGAAGGACAGGAGCTACGCATCACCAAACTGGCCATCAACCTGTCGTCCCAAAACCACGAACCAGCATCATTGCTGGATACCGCGGTTGCAAAAATAGCAGATCTTAAAAATAAAGGATTTCAGGCCTTAAAGAATGCACATATCGCAGCCTGGGCCGAGAAATGGGAGGAAAGTGACATTGTGATTGAGGGCGATGTTGCCGCACAGCAAGCCATCCGCTTCAACATCTTTCAGCTGAACCAGACCTATTCTGGAAAGGATGCGCGATTGAACATCGGTCCTAAAGGTTTTACAGGTGAAAAATACGGAGGTTCTACTTACTGGGATACGGAGGCCTATTGCATTCCTTTTTACCTTTCTACAGCGCCTCAGGAAGTATCCAGAAACCTGCTCATCTATCGTTACAAACAACTGGACAAGGCGATCGAAAATGCAGCGAAGCTGGGCTTTAAAGACGGTGCGGCACTGTACCCAATGGTGACCATGAATGGTGAGGAATGCCATAACGAATGGGAGATTACTTTCGAGGAGATCCATAGAAACGGAGCGATTGCATTTGCCATCTTCAACTACATCCGTTACACCGGTGATGCTGCTTACCTGGCAGATTACGGCCTGGAAGTCCTCATCGGCATTGCCAGGTTCTGGAAACAGCGCGTGAACTGGAGCAGCGACAAGCAAAAATTTGTCATGCTGGGTGTCACTGGTCCTAACGAGTACGAGAACAACATCAACAACAACTGGTATACGAACAAGCTGGCGGCGTGGTGCCTGCGTTACGCAATAGAGGCCGCACGACAAGTGGCTGCGGAAAATCCTGAAGCCTATCACAGGGTGATCACCAAAACGAAATTTGATGAAGGTACTGAGTTTGCGGACTGGACTGCGATAGATCAGCAGATGTATTATCCTTACGATGAGAAAGAAGAGGTATTCCTGCAGCAGGATGGTTTTATGGATAAGGAGCAGATCCTGGTAAAAGACCTGCCTGCATCTGAACGTCCCCTGAACCAGAAATGGAGCTGGGACCGCATCCTGCGCTCCTGCTTTATCAAACAGGCCGATGTATTACAGGGTATGTACTTTTTTGAAGATGAGTTTGACCAGGAGACACTGAGGAGAAATTTCAGCTTCTATGAGAGCAGAACGGTACATGAAAGCTCTTTGTCGCCATGCGTGCACAGCATTCTTGCTGCAAAGCTGAACGATGAAGAGAAGGCGTATGAGTTTTACCTGCGCACCGCCAGACTGGATCTTGACGATTACAATAACGATACTGAAGATGGATTACACATTACCTCTATGGCGGGTACCTGGATGAGCATCGTTGAAGGGTTCGCCGGTATGCGTGTGCGTAATGGACAACTGAAGTTTAATCCTTTTCTTCCTGGTGGATGGAAAGCCTTTGCCTTCAGTATTGGCTTTCGCGGGCATGCACTGAAAGTAAAGATCACTGCAGAGCAGATCATCATCAATAGCGAGGCGTCTGAAGATCTGGAAGTCTGCATCTTCAATCACCCGCATCAAATTAGTAAGGGGGAAACTCAAATCGCTTATAAAACGTTATTGGTATGAACGGTTATTTAAGAAAGTCCATCTTAATGGGCTTACTTTTTTCAGGAATTACATGTACACTTATGGCGCAAAGCAGACCCGTTATCTATCAGCTACTTCCCCGTTTATTCGGGAATAAACAGAACAATAACATCCCTTACGGGACCATTGCCGAGAATGGCAGTGGAAAATTTAATGACATCGATGAGAAGGCCCTGCAGGGCATCCGCGAGCTCGGTATTACAGATGTTTGGTATACAGGGGTGATTGCCCATGCAAGTCTGACGGACTACAGTGCTTATGGCATTCCAAAGGATGATGCGGATGTGGTGAAAGGCAGGGCGGGATCGCCTTACGCCATCCGCGATTATTATGATGTTGACCCCGATCTGGCTACAGATGTCAATCACAGGATGCAGGAGTTTGAGGCACTCATTTCCCGGACACATGAACAGGGGATGAAAGTGCTCATCGACTTCGTGCCCAACCATGTCGCACGACACTACCAGTCGCAGGCCAGGCCGGATGGGGTACAGGATTTCGGTGCCACAGATGACAACAGTAAAAGTTTCAGCCCTGCCAATGATTATTATTATGTTCCGGGGAAACCTTTTCTTACTCCGGTAACACAAGGCCCTGAAAACCCATTGACTGCATTGCAGGACCACTACTTTAATGAGGTGCCTGCAAAGGCCACAGGAAATAACGTGTTCAGTCAGCAGCCAAAGATCGACGACTGGTATGAGACGGTAAAGCTGAATTATGGCGTAGATTATGTCAATGGCGAAAGCAAACATTTTGATCCTATCCCTGGACTGTGGCATAAAATGGCTGCCATCCTGAACTACTGGGCTGATAAAAATATAGATGGCTTCCGCTGCGACATGGTGGAGATGGTTCCCGTTGAATTCTGGCAATGGGTCATTCCTGAAGTCAGAAAAAACCATCCGGACCTGATCTTTATCGGCGAAGCCTATAACCCCACAGTTTATAAGGACTACCTGCTAACCGGTCATTTTGATTACCTATACGATAAGGTGGGTTTATATGACGGCCTTAAAAAACTGATCAGAAACCAAGAGGATGCAGATGTGAAAGCCATCAGCAAGGTGTGGCAGGAAGAAAGTAAAGATTTTGGCAACAGGATGCTCCGTTTTCTGGAAAACCATGATGAGGAGCGTATCGCTTCCTCGGGCTTTGCCGGCAATGCGCAACATGCCCTGCCAGCGATGGTCATCTCTGCAACGTTATCTGGTGGGCCGGTGATGGTGTACTTCGGACAAGAGGTTGGAGAACCTGCAAAAGGGCAGGAGGGTTTCGGAGGAGACGACAACCGCACTACGATATTCGACTATTGGGGAGTACCGGAACATCAGAAATGGATGAATAATGGCGCTTTTGATGGTGCACTGCTGACCGAAGAACAACGTCAGCTGCGCGGCTACTACAAAAAACTGATGGAGGTGTGCGGGCAGGATGATGCCATCATTAATGGAGAGATCCTCGAAATCCCGCTCTACGAACAACGTGCTTATGCCTTTGTGCGTTATACAGCGAGTCGGCGACTCCTGGTTGTGGCCAACTTCGGCAGAGCACAGGCGCTTCAGAAGAGTGTCGTCATTCCTGATGCCTTGCGGGATATAAAGGAAATACAAAACCCTACTGATCTGTTGACTGGAACAATGGTCGAATACCATGATCAGGAACTTATGCTGAACGTCCCGCCTATGACTGCTCAGATTATTGAATTTTAACCGCTTCATCAGATGGAAAAAAAAGTTGTTGCCAGCAAACCACAGTTGTCCGCCTTGCAGATCTTTAACCTCAGCGCCGGCTTCTTTGGGATACAGTTTGGCTTTGCGCTGCAGAATGGAAATGCCTCCAGGATCCTGCAGACTTACGGTGCCGATGTAGAACACCTGTCGTTGTTCTGGCTGGCGGCACCTTTAACGGGCATGATTGTACAGCCCATTATTGGCTACTATAGCGACAGAACCTGGAACAGGTTTGGTCGCCGGCGCCCTTATTTCCTGATTGGTGCTGTCCTGACTGCCATTGCCCTCATTCTGATGCCCAATTCAGCTGCTATGGCCAGCCTGCTGCCGCCCATCATTATTGGTGCAGGTATGCTGATGATTATGGATGCTTCCATCAACGTAGCCATGGAGCCCTTCCGGGCATTGGTGGCGGATAAGCTGCCCGAGCAGCAGCGGAGTTTTGGCTTCTCCATGCAGACTTTCCTCATTGGTGCCGGTGCGATCTCAGGATCATGGCTGCCCTATATTTTATCTGAATACCTTGGTGTATCCAAGGTGGCTGCAGTAGGCCAAGTGCCCGATAATGTGATTTATTCTTTCTACGTCGGCGCTGCGGTATTGCTGCTGACCATCCTCTGGACGGTGATTACCACGAAAGAGTATCCGCCTGAAGAGATGGAACGTTACCATGATGGCGTGGCGGAAGAGGAAACGAAAGGCATCATGTCCATCTTCAGTGACTTTTCAAAGATGCCGCTAACCATGCGCCAGCTGGGATTGGTACAGTTCTTCTCCTGGTTTGCCCTGTTCTCCATGTGGGTCTTTACCACTCCTGCCATTGCACAACACATCTATAAGGTGCTGCCTGGCGACACCTCTTCTGTGAAGTTTGCAGATGCAGGGAACTGGGTGGGCATTCTTTTTGGGATCTATAATGGGGTTTCGGCAATCTATGCGCTGGTGCTGCCAGCTATCGCAAGGGCCACCAGTCGTAAAATCACACATGCTTTTTCGCTTACTGCCGGCGGACTGGGATTGTTGTCCATCTATTTTATCAGCAATCCGGACCACCTGATCTATTCCATGATTGGCATCGGCCTGGCCTGGGGAAGTATTCTTTCTATGCCTTATGCCATCCTTTCCAGCGCTATTCCTGCTCGAAAGATGGGTGTTTACATGGGGATCTTCAATTTCTTTATCACCATGCCACAGATTGTAAATGGTTTCTTCGGCGGAATGATCGTAGAGAAATTTTACGATGGAAAGGCAATTTATGCAATTGTTCTGGCCGGAATTTTCATGATTTTAGGTGCCGTATCTGTGCTTTACATACAAACCAATAAAAAATAAACAGGGGTTAACTACTTGATAAGCTATCTAAATTGTCGTCTGATAAATGCCTGTGAAAGGGTAGGAAACATCTTTTTCTACCCTTTCAATTTAAAAAGCCTTGGTTCTTACGGTAGATTGGAGAAAATTAAATAAAATGCCTATTTTTACAGCCCACTTATGGAACAGATAAAAACATCATTTGATTTCGAAAAGCCTTTGGCTGAGCTTGCTCAGCAGATTGAAAAGGTTAAACAGGTTGCTGATAAAACCAAAGTAGATATGTCTGCTACCCTTACAGAACTGGAACAAAAAGTTTCGGACACACAACAGACATTGTACAGCAACCTTACCGGTTGGCAGAAAGTACAGATGTCCCGTCATCCCGAAAGACCACAAACACTGGACTACATCAGCATGATCTGCGATGATTTCATTGAGATGCATGGCGACAGGACGGTGAAAGACGATAAAGCCATCATCGGTGGTTTTGCTACTATCGCCGGACAGACCGTAATGGTAATCGGACATCAGAAAGGTAAAAACACAAAGGAGCGTCAGTACCGTAACTTCGGAATGGCCAACCCGGAAGGATATAGAAAAGCATTGCGTTTAATGAGACTTGCTGAGAAGTTCAATAAACCTGTGATCTCTTTTATTGATACTATGGGTGCTTATCCTGGTTTGGAAGCAGAAGAACGCGGACAGGGAGAGGCTATCGCGCGTAACTTACTGGAGATGTCTGTGCTTCGTGTGCCTATCCTTTGTTTTGTTGTCGGTGAAGGTGCCTCAGGCGGAGCGCTGGGTATCGGCATTGGTGATAAGGTTTACATGCTGGAGCATACCTGGTATTCTGTAATCTCTCCGGAATCCTGTTCGTCGATTCTTTGGCGCAGTTGGGATTATAAGGAGCGTGCGGCAGAATGTCTGAAGCTGACTTCTGATGACATGTACAACAACCAGCTGATCGATGGCATCATTAAAGAGCCGCTAGGTGGTGCGCACCAGAATCCTGAGGAGATGGGCGCGACAATCAAAGAGCAGATCCTGACTGATCTTGCCGTACTGAAGAAAATGAAAACAGATAACATGATCAATACCAGGATTGAAAAATTCTGTGCGATGGGTGTTGTGGTAGAATAATTACAAATTATACGTTAAACAAAAATACACGTTAAACAAAAAGAGGGATGCAATTTCAATATTGCATCCCTCTTTTTGTATGGAGTATTTAAATCACCCGGAGTTATTGAGGTTCCTGGGCGAAGTACATTGAGAATCTTGATTCCAGGCCGGAGAACTGGCTGTTCAGGCTCTGGCTCAGTTTTGTCTGCTGATTGGCCGCCGCTGTCCTAGCCATCTGATTCAGGAAGGAAAGGCCCAGCTGTACATTTTGTCCGCCTACAAACTTGTTTCTGCTCTGAGAAACATCAGCAAGATAGGTCAGCTCTTTTTGTATATAAGCTGCAGAACGTTCAATCAATGCATTTGCACGTTTTGGATCACCCAGCAGGTATAGGTTTTCTGCCATGAAGTAAGCACCCATCATTGACCGCATGCCATAGAAACGCTCCGGCATCACCTCAAAATAACGATTTGCCACTTTTATTGCATCTCCCTTACGGCCTTCCTTCAATAATCCTGTGATGGTATTGTTGAAGACGTTGGTGAAAATGGAGATGTCATCCGAAGACTGTGGATCGAGGTACTTTGCTGTTTTTACCTGTCCCCATACAAACTTGTTCATCACGTTGTCGTACAGCTGAGGTGTGTTGATCAGCTCTGTTTTACCAGCGGTATCTGGTTGCAATGGAAGGAGGCGAAGTGCAAGACCTTCATTGTAGAGGTATTTATCCAATCCGTTGTATTGCTCTGAAGGCACAGTGCTGGCAAAATAAATCGGACGTTTCCAATCATTGTGAACCAGGATGTCCAGCATGGCAAGCGTACCTTTGGTCACATAGTTTTTATTGAAAGTCCACTCCAGTGCAGGAACAATTTTTCCAGTATCTGCAGGGTTCACCACTTTGTTGTTCAGGATATCCTGGCGGTTAACGGTCAGCTTGAAATTTTTCGTAGGAATGAAGTTCTCTTTGCTACCATCCTGAAGCGCCAGTTTGTCTTCCGGATTTTCAGAAAGGAGGATCGCAAGGATATTGCTCAACTCAACATTTCCGGCAACTTTATAATCCTGATAGTACATGACATCTCTGACGCCTTGTACATATTGAGATTCCTTCATGGATATCGGCAACGGGGCAGATTCATTCTGCTTGCGTTTCATGCCGTCGATATACCAGTCTGTATCAAATAAACTCAGGTTCACCAGTCTGATATCCGGTCTGATGTTTTCTACCTCCTGAGCATACCATAGCGGGTACGTATCGTTATCACCATAAGTAAACAGGATGGCGTTTGGCGCGCAGGACTGCAGGTAATCGACTGCAATGTCATGTGCTACCAGTTTTGTAGAGCGGTCATGATCATCCCACCCTTGTGCGGCCATAATGACCGGAGCGGCAAAAAGACCAGCCACCGTTGCTACCACGGCACCGTTAGTAGGGTTGATTTTCTTCAGCACCCACTCACGGAGGGCAATTACGCCGAGACCTACCCAGATGGCGAAGGCGTAGAAGGATCCTGCGTAGGCATAATCACGTTCCCTTGGCTCCATTGGTTTTTGGTTCAGGTAAAGTACAATAGCAAGACCTGTAAAGAAGAAAAGGAGGCCTACAATACCAGCATCCTTTTGGTTGCGCTGGAAATGCCAGATGGCACCCAATAGACCGAGGATAAGGGGTAGGAAGAAGAAACGGTTATAGGCATTGCTGTCGGTGATGGAAGGAGGTAGGTTTTTCTGGTCTCCAAGCATCATCGCATCAATTGGTTTTACCCCGCTGAGCCATTGGCCTTCATATACGCTGCCCTGTCCCTGATCGTCATTCTGACGGCCAACGAAGTTCCACATGAAGTAGCGCATGTACATCTGTCCTGTCTGATAGGATAATAAGAAGCCGATGTTGT
This sequence comes from Pedobacter sp. BAL39, assembly GCF_000170795.1. GTDB lineage: Bacteria > Bacteroidota > Bacteroidia > Sphingobacteriales > Sphingobacteriaceae > Pedobacter. Next base: position 14,985 of record NZ_ABCM01000036.1, on the reverse strand, counting down.
CAAACAAAGTTGGAAACTGACTGTCACTTAAGCCCATCAGGTCTTTGTAATAACCCACGTGTCTTGGGTCATCGCTATACATACGCGGTAGCGGTGTAGTTCTGTCGTATTCGTATTCCGTTTTTTTACCAGCCTCTTCATATTTGTCGGCACCTTTCCTGTAAAGTGTTTTTCCTTGTTTCAGGTTCACTTTTTCAGAGTTGTAGTTTGGTCCGAACAACAATGGGCGATCGCCATATTGTTCCCTGTTCAGGTAACCCAGGAATGAGAATGCATTGTCAGGATTACTGTTGTTCAGGTTTGGATTGGCTTTTGCACGGATAACGATCATGGCAAAAGAACCATATCCGAAGATGATCAGTACGGTCGACAATAATGCCAGGTTCAATATTTTTTTCTGGTGTTTAATGGAATAACGGATTCCCCAGGTCAAACCGCTGATGAGCAGGATGGCGAAGAAAATCACTCCCGATCCGAATCCCATGCCAAGGGTGTTGACAAAGAAAAGGTCGAAGTAAGCTCCGAAGGAAACCAGGTACTGGATGATTCCGTATTGGATCACAGCCAGGATCAGAACACCTACAATGGCAGTTTTGAAAATACCTGAGGTAGTCGTTTTTGATGTTTTCTTGAAATAATATACAAAGGCAATTGCCGGAATGGTCAATAAGTTCAGTAAGTGGATACCGATGGAAAGTCCCATGATGTAGGCAATGAAAAGCAGCCAGCGATCAGCGCGGGGCTCATTTGCATTGGCTTCCCATTTCATGATTCCCCAGAACACGATGGCCGTGAACAGTGAGGAAAGTGCATAAACCTCAGATTCTACTGCTGAAAACCAGAAGCTGTCTGAAAAGGTATAAGCAAGTGCACCAACAACACCTGCACCCATGATGGAGATCATGTTAGAGGTACTTACCGTCTCATTTTCTTTAACCAGCATCTTTTTTGCGAAAGCAGTGATGGTCCAGAATAAGAACAGGATGGTGGCTGCACTGGCAATGGCCGAACCCACGTTCATGAAGTAGGCAATCTTCGTCACATCACCAAAGGCGAGCAGGGAGAAGAAACGCTGGATCATTAAAAATAATGGGGCTCCTGGCTGATGCACTACCTGCATCTTGAATGCAGAAGCGATAAACTCACCGCAATCCCAGAAACTAACTGATGGTTCCAACGTCAATACGTACGTGATCGTTGCAATCAGAAAGCAAAGCCAGCCGGTAAGGTTGTTGATTTTTGAATAATTCATTTGTTTTATAGAATAGTTATTAAAGTCGCGTTAATGTAAAATGCAGCCGAAAATAAAGAATAAGATTGATAAACGCACAAATTAATAGGCAGTTTAACATTTATACCGATTGTTGTTTCGGCTTTTTTACAAACGGGCTGTTGGGGGCTCCGGAGCGGGTGCTGTTATCCGCCGTCGGTGTGTCTGATTTACCAAGGAACTTAACGTCTGCTGTTTTATAATCTTACAACTTTTTCTAACCGCTTAATAACACAAAACTTGGCGGTTTAGGCCAAGTTTTGGTAATGTTTAAATTACTAAGTATTAAAGATAATATACCTATTTATAATTTATAAAGTGTGAAAATTAGAGAGATAGCTCCAAAGACAATAAATAACAGCCAATATTTTTTGACAGAACTCCATCCGTCGTTATTTGAGAATTTTGCCATTATTCCTATTAGTAATAATGTAAATGATGACAATAATTTGATTACAATTTCTAAATTCATAGTTATACAATTAAATTTGAGCTGGAAGCGATTTAAGTATAAACCCTATGCCAACCATAGCACACATAATAACGCTACCCCATAATCCAATATAGGTAGAAAGTGTAGGGCCTTCCCAATTTGTTTTTTCTGAGGAAGGCTTTTCCCTCCTAACATTTCGATATAATAAGTACGCCACGATTAAACATGAAATTCCAGAAAAAAAAAGTTTTAAATCCATAGTTTATAAAGGTAGGTTGAAAGGCTTAGGTTGACAAGGTACCCCTCGCCCTTTAAGGTATATTCAGCCGGCTTTTCTATCGTTTTTGTATAGCCCTATACCTTACACAGGCCATCTGAACACCTTGTGAATACCTTGTCAACCCCTTGTGAGAAGCGAACAAGACCCGAACAAGGGGCGATCAAGAAACGATGGTCATGATCGAAAAATATTGTTTTTTTTAATTTTCCTAAAAATCCAATTTTACAAACAGTGCGTTACCCTGGTTGCGGTGCAGCATTCCTGTTTTATGAAAACGTTCAGCAATCATTGCGGGATGTGTATTGAATTTGATGGCAAACTGATGGATATTTTCCATTGTCAATGGACCCGCTGCCAGAACTTCCTGTTCCTGTTCGTATGAAAATGTCATTTCCACAGCGAAAGCATCTGCTTCCTGTTCCTTTTTCTTATCGGCGGCTGAATATTCAATGTCTTCCAGGAAAATGTCTTTTTTTCCGTGTAACAAAATATGACCCGCTTCGTGAAAAAAGGTGAACCAAAACCGGTCGTTTTGCTTATGATGACCCGATAATTGAATAACAGGGTTATCATCAATCCAGCGTGTTGCACCACTTAACGGTGCTTTTTTAATTGTGGCTGTGTAGACCACCTTTACTCCGCAAGACAGACAAATATCTTGTAATTGTTTGAAGAAATCGTCAGACTGCTTAGCTGCAATGGACTTTATGTCCTTTAACGAGCTTTTGAATTTGCTTTCGGTGTAGGGGCCACAGGTGATTTGGCTGGCTTGAATTTCTCCCTGGCGTATCCAGGCTGAGATTGCATGAGGTTCTTTGGTGTGTGCCAATGAAATCCTGAATGCCACTTTAAGTTGTTGATTGAAAAAATAATCTTCCCAGGCTGCAGCTGAGCTTACGCCAAAAAAATGGAACAGCGCTTCAACTTTTTCTTCAGTCTTTGAAGAAGGGCTGATCCATTTATTCTTGACCATATCGGCAACGGGGAAGCTTTTTGCCCAGTCTTTCGCCTCGTTTATTACTGCCGCTCTTTTTTCCCTCGCTTTATACTCATCAAAGTTATACTGTCTCTTAATCCAAAAGCGGGCAGGTATTTTTAATACACTCTCAAAAAGTACGGCCATTTCCGGAGTGATGGAGCTCTCACCCTTAGCAATTGCAATGATGGTCTTTTCTGGCTTTCCCGTTCTTATCGCAAATTCTTTTGGTCCCATACGCAACTCTTCCAGTTTCTCCGTCAAGGTTTCGCCGGGGTGGAAGGCAATTTCTGAATAAAACTCGTTTACAGCGCTCATAATTCGTGGTTTAATGGTAATCTACTATTTCAATAATCTCTACGGCGACAATTTCAAACCAAACACATTGCCCGTTTTCGTCAATGGGTATCGGACTTTCCTGCGGTGCAAAAACAAGCCGGTAAGGATGATCAAGATCGCAGGCCCATTGTCCTTTTCGGCTCGCTTTTAGTTCATGATACCTCCCTGGTAAATGTCTCAGATCTTCCAGGTTGTCCACATCTTGTAAATCTGTCAGGCGTTTAAGTAAAAGAGTCGTCCTTCTTTCACCCATTTTTTGTCTGCATTTCTTTGGGTCATTAGCTAATGTGCCCAATTTTTTATGTCTGAATTTAATCTCCACAACAAAGGTATTTAATTTGTTTTTGATTTACACTATATGTTAATTATTTTTTTAAAAAAGATGTTTTACGCGTTGGTAGATATATTACCTCAATAAATGCGTCTCATCCGTTGACGATTCTAGCGATAATTTTGTGATGTGTGTTCATCGTGGTCCTGGGAAAAAACTGGTGGCGATTTGTTTTGCTGAGTATGATGAAGCCTCTTAATGAAAGTTTATTGAGCTTGTTTTTACGATTTGAGTTGCCTGTTCCCGATGTTTATTTGTGATAAACTTTATTGTAATTGGAAAGAAGTGTTCCTCCCGGATTTCTTCGATGAGGGCATGGGAGGAGAGATATGTACTGATCGTAGAGGCTTCAATTGTGGTCTGTACACGCGCTATATACCGGCTAAGGTTGACAAGGGGTTAACGAGGGGTTGACAAGGGGTTGGCAAGGTAAAAAGGCGCTTTAGCCTCTTCAACCCCTCGTCATCCCCTCCTTTAGACGCCGTCAGACCTAGCCCTCATATAGGCCTTACCTAGGGTTGATAACTGCGTATTAATGGTTGCAATACGAATGTTTATTGCTGACTTTCATTTATATGTCGAGCTGGAATTGCATCCTGTTTGATCGGGATGCTCAAAAATATGAAAAATCAGTTTGTTTCGAAATTTGGCTTTGGTTTCGGTTTTTATTTTCATTATAATAAAATCTCTCTTAAGATTTTTTTTGTCTAAAATTACAATTACAGGACGCTTTTGTTGATTTATAGGGTCTTTTTAATTCTTTAATGAATGTTGTATTTCTTTGTATGTTATTTATTTTATAATAAAATAGATACTGCACTAAAAGTATTAGTATATTAGCAATATGATGATCAGACGGGGGTAGCTCCCGGACGGCTGTCATAAAATTTTATTGATTTGGCTTTTAAATCAACGAAACTTTGCAACGATAGACCTCGGAAATCTCTGCAAGCAAAGTATGGATTGATAGACTGTTCGATTTCTGTAACTTTATCTCAGAATATGGGCGTCTTCCGTGCTGCTTGCTGGAGAACTCTGTTCTCTCCCTGCCGAGGGGGTATCGTTGCGTGCGGGAGGCGACCATATTTTTTGTTCCTTTCCTGTATTGGATCATTGCTTTATTGCCCTTAAACTTAACAAGCAATGATCATCACAAACATTAATTCCGCATTCATTACCCTGCTAAATTTCAAGAATGGCTGGCAACTTGCCTTGCCTTTAACCCTGCTGATTAATCCAGATCCGCCAGGTTAACCTTTCTGCTCCTTCACTGTTCATTACATTGCAAGTTTGAGGATTTTATCCTCCGGGCACTGCTATGCCCCAAATATTGCTATGCTTCAAATTTAACACCTCATAAGCGTCTTAATAATTTCATGCCCAGAAGAAAAGTAAATCATGAGAAAAAACCTGAATAACATATCCACCATTGAACTAAGTTATAAGCCCAATTTCAAATTGCGTGAAAAACCAAAAGTGAATAGTACTGATGACGTATACTATGTATTGATGAATCATTGGAACCACAATACGATTCATTTGATCGAGGAATTTAAGATCGTGCTCTTCAATTGCCAAAGTGTAGTACTGGGAGTGATGACAGTAGCAACTGGCGGAATAACGCATGTGATGGTCGATCCTAAGCTGATCTTTGCCGCAGCGGTGACGAGCGGCGCAACGGGAATCCTGCTTGCGCACAATCACCCCTCAGGCGATTTAACACCCAGTATTCCGGATAAACAGCTTACTAAAAGGATCATCAAGCTGGCCGAACTTCATCAGATCACTGTTCTTGATCACCTGATCGTGAACAGTGAAGATTACTTCAGTTTTGTCGAAGCTAACCTGATTGTTGCAAATAAAGAAACAGGTCTTATTGAAATGAAGGGCTAAATATATTGCTCAGGTTATCTATGCCTGAAAAAGTTAAAAAAAATATCAGCTTACAACATGCTCATTTTAAATAGATTATTTGTTTTTGTGCCCCTGGTGCATGATTTTTTTTAAACTTTTTTTGCGTTACCCCTTGCGGAATTCAAAAATCTGCGTAGATTTGCATTCCATTTCAAAGCAACCCTTTTTCGAAAGAGGCTTTAAAATTGGAAGATTGTCCGATAGTATAAGGGTAGTACAACGGTTTTTGGTACCGTTTGTCTTGGTTCGAATCCAGGTCGGACAACAAACAACATTCGGATTGTGAGATACCTTGCAATCCGATTTTTTTTTAACCAGCATTGATATACTTAGATCATGCCATTGCAATTTAACCCCGTTAAGCTTTTTGCCGGAACAGGTACTAAAGAATTAGCAAACAAGATTGCCGAAAGTTACGGCAAACCTATCGGCAGTGTAACCTTAAACAAGTTCAGTGACGGTGAGTTTCAGCCATCTTACGACGAGTCGGTCCGCGGCTGCGATGTATTCCTAATCAATTCTACTTACCAGCCTAATGACAACCTGATGGAGCTGTTGCTGATGGTTGATGCCGCTAAGCGTGCGTCAGCGCATTACATCACTGCTGTGGTTCCTTATTATGGTTTGGCAAGACAGGACAGGAAAGACAAACCGCGTGTGGCGATAGGTGCAAAACTGGTAGCCAATCTGCTGAAGGCGGCAGGGATCCACCGCATCATGACGATGGACCTTCACGCTGCACAGATCCAGGGTTTCTTTGATGTTCCTGTGGATCACCTTGATGGTTCCGTGATCTTTGTCCCTTATATCAAAAGCCTTGGTCTGGAAAACCTGACAATCGCTTCTCCTGATATGGGTGGTTCTTATCGCGCACGTACCTTTGCCAAGTTCTTCAATGCTGAGGTGGTCATTTGCGATAAGCGCCGTAAACGTGCAAATGAGATTGAATCTATGTCCATCATCGGTGATGTGGTAGGTCTGGATGTTGTCCTGATTGATGACATCTGTGATACTGCAGGTACGCTGGCGAAAGCTGCTGCCCTGATCATGGAAAAAGGTGCGAAAAGCGTGAGGGCCGTATGTACCCATGCGGTGTTGTCTGGCAAAGCTTATGAAACAGTGGAGAACTCGATGTTGTCTGAGCTGATCGTAACCGATACCATTCCTTTGAAACAGGAAAGCAAAAAAATCAGGGTGCTGAGTACTGCTCCTTTATTTGCAAAGGCCATTGCCAATGTAAATGAACATGGATCTATCAGTGACCTGTTTAACGTTTAATATTTTAATACATAAATATATATAAATCAATAAAAGATGAAAACAGTCGCAATTAGCGGTTCTACAAGAGAGAACGTAGGGAAACGCGATGCTAAAGAGCTTCGCTACGAAGGTAAAGTTCCTGCAGTATTGTATGGTGGTAAAGAACAAGCACATTTTGCTGTAGTAACTACCGAATTGAAGGATGCTATCTATTCACCAGAAGCAAGCTTTGTTGAAATTACATTGAATGGTACTAAAACTAATGCCATCATCAAAGAATTACAATTCCACCCACTTACTGACCAATTGTTACACGTAGATTTTCTTCAGTTGTTCGACGACAAAGAGATCTTGATGGAAATCCCTGTGAAATTAACAGGAACTTCTCCAGGTGTTAAAATGGGGGGTAAACTGGTTCAGAAATTACGTAAACTTCGTGTGAGATCTTTCCCTAAAGACATGCCTCAGGCTGTTGAAGTGAGCATCGCTAAATTAGAAGTTGGTAACTTATTCCGCGTACGTGACCTTGAAAAAGGAAACTATGTAGTAACAAATACTCCTGAAGATACCATCGTTTCTGTAGGTATGTCAAGAGCATTGAAACAAGCAGAGCAACAAGCTGGAAAGAAATAATTTTCTTTAAGCAAGTGCAAATGAAAGAGGGCTCCTGTCAGGAGCCCTCTTTTTTTGTTTTAGTACGGTGACCCTTTTGTTACTGTTACACCTGGTTGGTCTAATGCTGTTTCCTGTAGTAGAATTCTTATTATATTTGCAGTACATGAAATACTTGATAGTAGGACTCGGAAACATTGGTCCGGAATACGCACACACCCGTCATAATATAGGATTTGATATTGCTGACGAACTCGTCAAACAACTTGATGGTTCTTTCGTAAACTCCCGTCTGGCTTATTATTCGGAGGTCAGCTTTAAAGGCAAGCGCCTGCATGTCATCAAACCCACCACCTATATGAACCTGAGCGGTAAGGCGGTGAACTACTGGATGCATGAACTCCGCATCCCTATTGAAAATGTATTGGTGATTGTAGACGATCTGGCTTTGCCCCTGGGCAGGTTACGCCTGAAGCTTCAGGGAAGTAGCGCAGGACATAATGGACTGAAAAGTATTGAGGGACTGTGTGGTGGACAAGCGTATCCGCGTCTTCGTTTTGGGGTGAGCGACAACTTTCCCAAAGGGAGACAGGTGGATTATGTCCTGGCTCCCTTTGATAAAGAGGAGCAGCCTGAGCTGCCGGCGCTGATTGATAAAAGTGTTGAGCTGATCAAAAGCTTCGTGACGGTAGGGCCGGCACTCACCATGACCGCTTTTAATAAGTAGGGCTTCCTTTTGATGCTTTTACGAACCTGCTGATTTTTTCGTGCAGGACATCTACTTCGAATGGTTTGCTGACCACATCGTTGGCTCCGGCTTCAATGGCGGTTTGCTTATCGGATTCCATAACTGCAGCAGAGAAGGTGATGATCGGAATGCCTTCCTTACCTGGGGCATATCCTTCGCGGATTAGTTTAATGGCCTCGAGGCCATTCATTACCGGCATGAAGGTATCCATTAGAATGATGTCGTAATCGTTTTTAGTCAGTAGTTCTAAAGCTTCTTTTCCATTTTCCACTACGTCTGGTTTTACGCCCCACTCTTTGAGCACCCTAATGATTAAAAATTTATTGATTGGGTTGTCTTCTGCCACGAGCACATTTACGCCTTCAAAAGATTCAAGTACAGGTTTGTTCACGTTTATCATTTTCTCAGGAGTTTTTATCACTTCGTACCAGTTGGTGAAGCAGAAAGTGCTTCCATGCCCCTCCTCACTGAAAACCTCCAGGATGCCGCCCTTTAGTTCTGCGAGGTTCTTGACGATGGACAATCCAAGTCCTGTTCCGCCAAACTTGATGGTCGTTTGTTCATCAGCCTGTTCGAAAGTTTCAAATATCTTGTCAATTTTATCTTTAGCGATGCCAATCCCGGTGTCAATCACCGAAAAACGAACCTGTATGTTGTTGCCTTTTTTATCGAGTGCCTCCACTTTTAGGGTTACGCTGCCGCTGGCAGTAAACTTAATGGCATTACCGATCAGGTTCATCAAGATCTGGTTAAGACGGAGCGAATCGGCCATGATCAGGTTGGGTAAAGCAGGGTCGTAGTCTGTGATGAGATCCAGCTTTTTCTCCATAGCGCGGATGCGCAGCAGGTTGGTCACATCGGTGCAGGTTTTGATGACATCGGTTTCTGCCCTGTTGATCTTAAATTTCCCAGATTCAATTTTAGAGAGATCGAGGATGTCATTGATGACCCCCAGCAAGGAGTCCGAAGAAATTTCAAGCAGCCTGATCATCTCCTCCTGATCGGGAGAGAGCGTGGTTTTTTTGAGCAGGGATGCCAGACCAATGATCCCGTTTATTGGAGTCCTTATTTCATGGCTCATGTTGGCAAGGAAGTTCTCCTTGATGCGCTTGCCTTGTTCAGCCTGCTCCTTAGCCTTGATGAGTTCTTTTTGATAAGCCTCCAGCTCCAGATTTTTTCTTTTGATCTCCCGTTCATTCCTGACTAGCTGTATGAAGGAATCCACCTTCGCAGAAGTAACAAAAGGATCCAGCGGTTTGTACAGATAATCTACCGCCCCGGTGTTGAGGCCACGGACTACATATTTTGTTTCTTTAGAAATGGCAGTCACGAAGATGATCAGGATTTCCTTGGTGCGTGGGTTGCTTTTCAGGATTTCTACCAGCTCAAAGCCATCCATCTCCGGCATCTGCACATCCACAAGCGCAATGGCAATGTCCATCTCCCAGCATAAACGAAGTGCCTCGTTGGGATTGGTGGTAGTGATCATTTCAATATCCTCTCTGTCCAGCAATGCTTCCAGAGCGATGATGTTTTCGGCTCTGTCGTCTACGATAAGTACGTTTATCTTTTCCATCATGGTAGTCCTCCTCTTCAATCGGTAAGTTAAATTAGGCGTCACGCTATTTTTTGGTAAATATTATTTTTTTTGTCAATGATTTTAAATCTGGTCATGTCTTTACTTCTCAATGTCTCTTTAGCACCCAGGCATAAAAATCCGAAATTGGCAAGGCTATGGTAGAACAGGTCAATTACCCGTTCCTGTAGTTCAGTATTGAAATAGATCAGGACGTTGCGGCAGGAGATGATCTGGAATTCGTTGAATACGCCATCCGAGGCCAGGTTATGTGTAGAAAATAAAGTGTTTTTCTTAAGGCTGTGGTTGATGGATGCGGCCTCATACTTGGCGGTGTAAAAGTCTGACAACGTGTGCATCGTTCCCGTCTTCTGGTAGTTCTCAGAATACAGTTTCATTTTCTGCAGGTTATAGATGCCGTTTTTTGCAAAATCCAAAACGTCGTTGTTAATGTCTGTGCCATAAAAGAAACACCTTTCGTATAGTTCTTCTTCAGAGAAAAGTATGGCAAAGGAATAAAGTTCTTCGCCTGTTGAGCAACCGGCATTCCAGACTTTTATCCTTGGATAGGAGCGTAAGTAAGGGATTACATTTGCCTTTAAAGACTTGTAAAACGAAGGATCCCTGAACATCTCGGTAACGTTGACCGTCACCTCAATGAGGAAGGACTCAAAGTAGTCTGGGTCATTTGTCAGTAAAGTACGTAAATCGAACAGACTCAGTTTTTGCAGTTGCAAGATTCTGGTCACCCTGCGTTTCAGTGATGCTTCCGAGTACTTGCCGAAATCAAAACCCTGAACATTTCTGATAAAAAGGATGAGCTCCCGGAGCTGTTCATAACTGATGTTTTCCTCTGGTCTTTCCATATCGCACTAACTTAACCATACCCTGAGCATCGACAAGAGTTTGTCCATGTCCACTGGTTTGGAAATATAATCATTTGCACCTGCCTCAATGCATTTTTCGCGATCATTTTTCATGGCCTTTGCGGTCAGTGCAATGATGGGCAGTTTAGCAAAACGTTTCTCCATTCTGATGGCTTTCATGGCCTCATAACCATCCATCTCGGGCATCATAATGTCCATCAGTACGATGTCGATGGTATCAGGGCCCGCCAGTTTTTCCAGGGCTTCGCGCCCGTTGTTGGCAATGATGATCTTAAGGTCATATACCTGAAGTGCACTCGAGAGAGCAAAGATGTTTCTCATATCGTCATCAGTAATCAGGACAGTTTTGTCCTTTAGGACTTTTTCAATTGTGGAGACACTCTTGACCTTCGTGGTTGTTGTATTACCCGCAATGCTGATGCCATCTTGTTTCAGTTTATGAATAAAAAGGCTGACTTCATCAATCAGGCGGTCGTTCGACTTATTGGATTTCAGCACCATGGCATCGGTATACTTCATGATGTGAGACATCTTATCCTGATCCAGTTCCATTGCTGTATTGATGATGACAGGGATGTGGGCCAGTGCTGGTTGCTGTTTGATCTTATCCAGCAGGTCGAAGCCGGAGATGTCCGGAAGTTTGAGGTCGAGAATGATGCAGTCGAACATCTGGTCCTCCAGCAGGCTCAGTGCTTCCTGTCCGGTAAAGGCTTGTTTGACATCTACACCTTTTTCAGTAAGCTGCTCTGTGAGCACTCTGCTTTGCAGCTCCTGATCCTCTATCACCAGAACGCTTTTAAAGTTGCCTTTCAGGTCCGTATCGTGCAGAAGGTCAAAGGCTTTGTCCAGCTCGTCTTTTTCCACCGGCTTCTTGAGGAAGCCTATGGCACCTTCCTGTACCGCTTTGGATTCCTTCTCGTTGCCGGCAGACATCATATGCACGGGAATGTGTTTGGTTCTCGCGTCCGCTTTCAGCTTTTTCAGAACGGCCCAGCCATCCATTACGGGAAGCATAATGTCCAGCACAATGGCATCGGGAAGTTCAGAAAGAGCCATTTCCAGCCCGGTATCACCACTATGTGCCAGAATAGGCCTGAACCCTTTCTCCCTGGCATAGTCGCTCAATACATCAGCAAAAGTAACATCGTCCTCAATGATGAGCAGGGTCTGAGTATCGCTGTGTGGGGCTGCGACCGCAGGTTGTTCCCTGGCCGGAGCTTTCGGTATTACTGATTCCTGTTGGAAGCTGCTTTGTAAGGATTCTTCATTCTGGAAAGCATTTTTTTCCGGGATAAAGAAAGTGAAGGTGCTGCCCTCACCAGGTTTACTTTTGAGCTGAATTTCTCCGCCCATGATGTTGGCGAGCTCCTTACTGATGGAAAGTCCAAGGCCCGTGCCGCCATATTTTCTACTTGTGGAACCATCTTCCTGTTGGAAAGCCTCAAAAATCAGTTTTTGCTTGCTCTCGGCAATGCCGATGCCTGTGTCTGTTACGGCAATGGCTAGAATATCTTCTGAGGTATCTTTCAGCTGGTCGGAATAGAATAGGGTTCCTGCTGCTGCCCTTTGGATGCTAAAGGTGATCTTTCCCTGCTCCGGCGTGAACTTGAAGGCGTTGGAAAGCAGGTTTTTTGCTACCTGTTCCACCCTTGACTGATCGGTAATGATGCTGTCGGGCAGGTTGTTGCCGAGCAGTGTGCTGAATTCAATATGTTTGCTCTTTGCCAGTTCGGAGAACAACGATTCCATACTGTAGGCTACGGATTCCGGTTTAACTGGCTCCAGGATAAGGTCAACTTTGCCGGATTCGATTTTTGACAGGTCAAGGATGTCGTTAATGAGGGTCAGCAGATCGTTACCCGCATTGTGGATGACCCCAGCGTATTTGATCTGATCTTCGTTGAGGTTTTCCGGTCTGTTTTCTTTTAAGATCCGGGCCAGGATCAGGATGCTGTTCAACGGTGTCCTTAACTCATGGCTCATGTTGGCCAGGAATTCAGATTTATATTTACTGGAAACTTCCAGTTCTTTTGCTTTCAGGCTGATGGCCTCCCTGGCCTGCTCAATGGAGAGGTTCCGTTCTTCCAGTTGTAGCGCTTTCTCTTCCAGCTCGGCATTCGTCTGTCGGAGTTCTTCCTGTTGTACCCGAAGTTCTTCTTCTGAGGCCTGCAGCTGGTCTGTTTTATACATCAGCTCCTCATTGGTGGTGCGCAGTTCTTCCTGCTGGCTTTCCAGTTCTTCTGCCTGCTGCTGCGTCTCTTCAAAAAGAGCACGCATTTGTATTCTGGCAAGAGCACTATTGATGGCCACGCCGATGCTTTCTGAAATTGCATTGAGTAGCAGCATTGTTTTTTCTTCCGGCTGCTGATACAGTCCGAACTCTATCACTGCCAATGTTTGTTTCTGATATTGTATCGGCAGGAGGAAGAGGTGGGTAGGTTCCACATCACCAAGCCCGGAGCTGATGTGGATGTAGTTCGATGGAATGTCCGTCAGCAGTTTGATCTTTCCCTCCAGGGCAACTTGCCCAACAAGGCCCTCGCCATAGTGATACTGGTTCTGGAAGCCTTTCTTTGGCCGGTACGCATAACCACCCGTATACTTGAAAGTTTTTCCAGCCCTGTTGATCAGGAAAAAAGCGCCGACAGCTGCATTGATGTGTGTACTGATAGAGCTCGTGACGTTATTGGAAAGCTCTTGAATCTCCTGCTCACCACGCGTAGATTCGATGATGGCGGTAGCACTGGCCAGCAGCCAGTTTTTAAATTCATTTTCCCCGGAGATGACGGCCAGTTGCTCGTTGGATTCCCTGATCTGGTCTTCAGTTTTTTTCTGGTTATCGAAGGTTTTTTTGATGTAGGTGAAGAGGTACAGGATCAGACAGAAGATGACACCGGAGCTGAGCAGGATTACCCAGGTGCTGCGCCTGTTGCTCTGCTCTGTATTAAGCTTTCTTTGTTTCAAAAGCTTGAACTCTTCAGCAATCATCTGTTCGCTGACGGCCATCATCTGGTTTTTTAAGCGCTGCCCGACACCCTCGAAGATACGTTTTGCGGCAGCATCCTGGCCCTGAAGATCAAAAGTCTGTAACACACGCGCCATCTCTGTTACCTTTTGATGGCCATAAATGTCCAGAGAGTCTGCGCGGTCCTGCTGAGCGGTATTGTCGTGAATAAGTTTTGACAGCTCCTGTATACTTAACAAAATCCTTGGTGCATTTTTGTTGTAAGGCTCCAGATACTTGCGGTCCTGAGAAAGTACAAACCCTCTTAGTGAGCTTTCGGAGTTCAGCACCTGGGTCTCTATACTTTTAATCTGGCTGATCACCTCATAGGTGTGGTTCTGCCATTTGCTATCTTCATTTAGTTGCTTTACACTTAGGTACGAGGTAACGGCAGAAAGGAGAACGAACAAAAGGGAAATTGCAAATCCTGCTAGTACTTCCTGCTTAAAAGTGAGTTTAAACATATAGGTGATGATTAAATGTATGCCGATACAGGTTGCCGCTGTGCCAGTTTTTTGGAGAGACGTAAATCAGCAACAATAATACTGATAATAAATTTTATTTTTGCGCATATGATCGTATATGGAATCCCAAATTGTAATACGGTAAAGAAGGCAATGACCTGGCTTACCGATAATGGCTTCAAACCTGAATTTCACAATTTTAAGAAAAGCGGCATTACGGCTGCTAAACTTCATGAGTGGTGCGCTGTCTTTGGTTGGGAGAAAGTACTCAACAAAAAGGGAACGACCTGGAGAACGCTTAGCCCTGAACAACAAGCGGCAGTAGTGGATGAGGAATCAGCGGTGCAGTTGCTGCTGGAGACCACCAGTGCCATAAAGAGGCCCATCGTTGAAGTGGATGATAAAGCTGTGCTCATCAGCTTTGATGAAGCCCAATACCAGTCAGTATTAAAGTAATCTGCGGGAAACATCCTGTTGTTAATTATTGTTAAATCGTTACCAGCCTGTGTAAACAACAGTATCTTTGATTATGGTCAGATGTATCCTCTTCTGTATTTTCTTATTGTCGCCCTTTTTCATCAGGGCACAGGGTACCATTACTGGAACAGTGTTCGACTATGACAATGAGAAACTGCCGCTGCAAAATGTGAGGGTCAGAAATCTGAGCAGTCAGGGCACGGTGCTTACGAAAGCTTCGGGTGCTTTTGTGCTGCCTGCAAAAACGGGAGATCTTCTGGAATTTTCACTTAATGGTTACCATGTGGATACGCTCTTTCTGATTGACCTGAAGCCAAAGCTGATCCGTCTTCCTGTGGATGTGAAAAACCTGAAGGAGGTGGAGATCCTTAGCGCGAAGGTCAATCCATCGGTTTTTTATATAGACCCATATGC
>NZ_ABCM01000037.1 GCF_000170795.1 Pedobacter sp. BAL39 | reverse complement strand
TTTTATGCCTGAACTGAAGCTACATACACAGCCTCCGGGAAGTACATATTCTTAGGCAGTGCCAAAAATCTCTACAAACTTGTTCCTGCTCAATGGCTTGGTCAGGAAATCGGTAACCACGGGAATCGACTTCGAGCGTTCCAGTTCCGATGGAGAGATCGACGATGATACGATGTAGATGGAAATCTTCTTGCGCATCAGCGGCTCCAGCAGCAGGTATTTCGTAAGGAATCCCCAGCCATCCATAGCGGGCATATTCAGATCCACAAAAATCACATCCGGAAGCGCATCCGGATCATCTGATAAAGTCTCGAGCTTAGAGAGTGCTACATTGGCATCTTCGAAAACGGTAATGTCGGTGCTAAGATTAACTACTTGCATGATTTTCTTGGTCAGGAAAACAAAGATGCTGTCGTCATCTATCAGAAAGAATTTTTTCATCAGTTTAATATTTATCGGTTATAAAACGAGCATTTTTTAGGAATGTTGTTTTTCGTTGGTCGTTACCTGGTTCTGCTCTGCCTGCTTCACGATGGACTCAATTGCTTCGTTCAGCTTGTCGGTAGAGTCTTTTAACATCGTAAGCATATCTGTCTGGTCCGACTGTGGATCCTGAAGCATCAGTTCCGTCAGACTCATGATGTTGGTGAGTGGTGCCCTTACCATGTGGCTCTGTATCCAGGCGATGTCTTTCAGGTCCTGGTTCTGACGCTCAATCATACGCACATAGTTCAGTCGCTCAGATACATCTGTAGAAAGTACCAGCCGCGCTTCAACACCATCAACAGTGACAATGTTGGTGTCGATCTCTACCGGGAAAAGGTCACCTTTTTTATTCTTATGCGTAATCAAGCCTGTGTACTCCCGGGTCCTCACAGTGCTGAAGATGTCCATCAATTTGCTGATCTCATCTGCAGGGCGGATGTCGGCGATGTTCATCTTCATGAACTCCTCAAGGCTATAGCCATATTTCTCTACTGCAGCCTCATTTACCTTCAGAAAGTTTCCTGTTCTCAGCTCGAAGATGTACATCGGTACCGGGTTGGAGTCGAATACGTTACGGTAATGTTTTTCTGAAGCATCCAGCTTTTTCACCAGGACACCCTCCTTGGCGATGGTCTTTTCAAAGCCATTCAGTACGTTGGTGATCATCAGGATGCTGATAAAGCTCACGAAAATCAGGTTCCCGGAGTAGGCCAGCCAGAGTGAAAGGTCGTAGCTGTCTGACAATGGGGTGGGGAAGAGGTTGAACTTAAGGATCAGCCCGATGCCGACGCAGATCAGTATGTTGATCAGCAGGGACACATAGGCCATCCGCTCGGGAAATATCATCGCCGAAAATACGGTGATCATCAGCAGGTAGATCGAACCGGGGCCCTCTGCACCCACAAAGAAGAGGTAGATGACGGCTACAACATAGAGAATCGCCACTACAAAAACCATTTTGTAATCCAGCTCTATCTTTCTATTCAATACTAATCCCATAAAAGACATTATAAATACGATGTTGAAAATTGGAAATAAAATCTTACCACCCTCGATCTCAGTAACCAGCAATGGGATAATGGCAATCAAACTCACCGGTAACCCATAGATTAACGTCTCCCGGAATAAGTTCACCCTCCAGATGTCAATCTTGAAGAGAGATATATTGTCCTCGTAACGAATAACCTGATGGAATAGCTGCTTGTATTTCATCCAGTATGACATAGTTTGCTCCATTTTTTAGAAATGATCTTTCAAGGCCTCCCCGACGCGCGCATAAGAATACATTATATGAGGAATATATTACCCGAAATTTCTGTGGTGCAATACCATTTTATTTCAGGTAAATTTCCTTTATATCCGTCAATCACACGATTCCAACGCCACAAGGCGTTTTCCCGGGCATGAGCCTTTCATTTACCACCTAGAGTGTGCCTATTATCATGCCAAGGGCGGTCGCTAATACGTGTTTGCAGCGGAAAAAGATGTTTAAACATTGAAGTGCTAAAAAGAGTGCTTTTTCGGTCAAACAGAGGAAAAAAAAGAAGGGACGCTGATTGATTTCAGTGTCCCTTCGGGTGATGGTCGGCAGCTTCAGCAGCTGGTCGTCATCAATGTTTGAACCTTCCGGTAATGCGGTAGTTCTTCCGTTTTAACAGGCGGATTTCCTGGCTCTTTCTCACCTCATAAATGCTGTCCGGAACATAATTCAGCGTGTCTGTGGAAGTGTAGAGGCTGTTGTGCGTACGCAACACCACCCTCAATGCAGAAACCCGGTTGTCTGTGCGGGTTACCCGTAGCTCTTTCACCGGCACCTTTTCCTCATCAGCCTGGTAAATTTCCGTGTTGCCAGCTTTGCTGACGCTGAACAGTCCTTTCCAGGCAGCTTTATTAAGGTCTGCATCCGAAAATGCCGACAGCTCCTTGTTCCAGTCGCTGATCCTGAGCTTCCTGGTTTCTGCAATACCATTCACCATCACTGTTTTCTCTACCTCCGGGTTTTGGCTTTTCAGTCGGGAGATCTCCCCCGCCAGGTATCCCTTCAGGTCGAAGTATACTGCTTTTGAAGCCGGTGCGTCATCATTTCCACAGCCGGCAAGGGCCAGCAGGAAAACAAATGAAATCAGGTAATATTTCATTAGATCAACTCGTTTCCAGTCATGATCGCTGGCTTTTCAATGCCCATCAGCTTTAGGATGGTTGGTGCCACATCGCCCAGTTTTCCGTCAGCAATACTCGTGTAGTCGCTGCCTACCAGGATACATGGTACCAGGTTCGTCGTGTGTGCGGTATTGACCGATCCGTCACCATTGATCATGAATTCTGAGTTCCCATGATCGGCAAGGATGATGAATGCATAACCATGCTCAAGGCCTTTGGTTACCACCTGCTCCGCACAACGGTCTGCCGTTTCCACAGCTTTTACCACCGCTTCAAATACCCCGGTATGGCCAACCATATCCGGGTTGGCAAAGTTCAGGCATACAAAATCAGGCCACTCGTTTTCCAACTCTTTAGTGATGGCTTCAGTAATGCCGGCAGCGCTCATCTCCGGCTGCAGGTCGTAGGTAGCCACCTTAGGCGAAGGCACAAGGATCCTTTTCTCCAGCTCAAACTCCTGCTCACGTCCTCCTGAAAAGAAGAAAGTCACGTGTGGATATTTTTCAGTCTCCGCGATGCGGATTTGTTTCTTATGGTTTTTGGCCAGCACTTCTCCCAATGTTTCTGTGAGGTCATCCTTAGTGAAGATCACTTTCACATTCTTGAAGTTCTCGTCATACGTGGTCATGGTCACATAATACAATGGCATGTGGTGCATGTCGAAGTCAGGATAATCTGCCTGGCTCAGCACTGAAGTGATTTCCCTGCCGCGGTCGGTTCTGTAGTTGAAGCAGATGACCAAATCATCCGGCTGGATGGTAGCGATCGGCTGGTCGTCATCACCAGTTACCACCAGCGGTTTCAGAAACTCGTCGGTCACGCCATCTTTGTACGACTGTGCAATGGAAGCCAGAGGATCCTTGGTATGCGTACCAATGCCTTTGGTCATTACATCATAAGCTTGTTTTACCCTTTCCCAGCGGGCATCCCTGTCCATCGCATAATAGCGGCCTACCAGGCTGGCAATCTTGCCGGTAGAGTGTTCCAGGTGGTGCTCCAGGTCTTTGATGAAGTTCAGTCCTGAGTTCGGATCGGTGTCCCTGCCATCAAGGAAGGCATGGATGAATACCTTCGTCAGTTCTTGTTCGCCGGCAGCATCACATAGCGCTTTCAGATGCTCAATGTGGGCATGTACACCACCATCTGATACCAGTCCGATGAAATGAACGGCTTTATTATTTTCCCTGGCATATTTAAATGCACTTAGCAATATATCGTTGTTGTGGAGGGTCCTATCGCTGATCGCTTTATTGATCCTGCCGAGTTCCTGGTAAACCGTACGTCCGGCACCAAGGTTCATGTGTCCCACCTCAGAATTTCCCATCTGACCGGCAGGTAAACCTACAGCTTCACCTGAAGCTTCTAATTTAGAGTTCGGATATTTCTTCAACAGCCCGTCGAAAAAAGGCGTATTTGCTGCATAGGCCGCGTCGGAACTGTCTTGCTTTCCGTAACCCCAGCCATCTAGAATAAGTAGTACTACTTTTTTATTATTCATCGTGATTTGCTTTTCAACAAATATAGGTCTATTGCGCTTTTTTTTAGCGGTTTTTTGTAATTGATGTGTAGTAATGTGTTTTTTTTTACCACTAAAAGTGCTAGGTTAGCGGAGATTTAATGGCATAATTTATGTGCCAATGAGTCATTAGCCAGACCGAGAATATGAAGCCCTTACTTTTACTGACGATACTATTTACCTATTTTTCTTCTCCTATTGCTGCTCAGAGCGATATTATCGAAGATTTGTGCGTTCATTTTAAGGCCGGAAGCTCCAAAGAAATTGCCGCCAGCTTCTCTTCATCTGTGGATTTAATCATCATTGATGAAGAAGATGTCTACTCTAAAGCACAGGCAGAACAGATCCTCAGAAATTTTTTCACGAAATATACACCGGTAAAAGCCGCTGTGGTACACCTCATCAACGCCAATCCGAAGTTTCGTTTTGGCATCATTTCCCTGCAGACCAAGACTGGAAAATTCAGGGTTTCCATCACCATGAAGAAGTCGAATAACACCTTTTTTATAACTGAATTGAGAATAGAGCCGGATAAATAGTAGTAAAATGTTATTTTTGGGTTTAATTATAAATTTTGGATAAGCAAATCATAGAGCAATTTATAAAAAATGCTGTTGCCGAAGACAGAGGCGATGGCGATCATACATCACTTTCCACCATTCCTGCAGGCACACAGGGCAAAGCCCAGCTCATCATTAAAGAGGATGGTATCCTTGCAGGAATAACCCTTGCCGTAGAGATTTTTAGCTATATAGACCCTTCACTGGTCGTCAACGTCCTGCTCGAAGATGGTGCTGCGGTAAGATACGGCGACATCGCACTGACGGTATCTGGAAGTACACACTCCATTCTGCTGGCCGAACGCCTGGTGCTCAACTGCATGCAGCGCATGAGTGGCATTGCCACAAAAACCCATGCCATCGTTCAGATGATCAGCGGTTATCCTACCCGGATCCTGGACACGCGCAAGACGACCCCCGGACTGAGGTATCTGGAAAAATGGGCGGTACGCATCGGCGGCGGTGTCAACCACCGCATCGGTCTGTACGACATGATCCTGATCAAAGACAACCATGTGGACTATGCAGGAGGAATAAAAAACGCCATCCGTGCAGCCAACCAATACCTGGCTGCCCAAGGTAAAGACCTGCAAATAGAAATAGAGGTGAGAAACCTTTCTGAGCTGAATGATGTTATAGAGGAAGGCCATATCGATCGCATCATGCTCGATAACTTCAGCTTTGATGACCTGAAGAAGGCAGTAAGCACCATTGATGGTCGTTTCATCTCAGAGGCTTCAGGAGGAATTACTGAAGAAAATGTGGCTGAGTACGCAGCATGTGGTGTCGATTTTATCTCAATTGGCGCATTGACACATTCCGTCAAAAGTTTGGATATGAGCCTTAAAGCTTGTTAAAATGATTTCTGTATATAGTATATCTGCAGTAATACTGGCCTACCTTTTTGGATCTATACCTACCGCTGTCTGGCTCGGGCAGGCCTTCTATGGTGTCGATGTCAGGGAATATGGAAGCGGAAATGCCGGTGCAACAAATACCTTCAGGGTGCTTGGCAAACGCGCAGGCATGGCTGTGATGACCATTGACATCGCCAAAGGTTTCACTGCTACCAAGCTGGCCTACTTTATCGGCCTCTCCATCACCGGGCCACAACATTCTCCACAGTTTATCAACTACCAGCTCGCCCTGGGCCTTACCGCTGTTATGGGGCACCTTTTTCCTGTATTTGCAGGTTTTAGGGGTGGAAAAGGTGTGGCGACGCTTTTTGGAATGATTTTGGCAGTTAACCCAGATGCAGCGATGCTTTGCGTTATTGTCTTTGTGGTGGTGCTGCTGACGACCAAATATGTTTCACTGAGCTCGATATGTGCAGGCTTTACCTTCCCATTGAGCATTGTGTTTGTCTTTCACTCGTCAGTGAAATCCGAGGTCCTCTATGGGATGTGTGTGTGTATACTCATCATGATCACCCATCAGAAAAACCTGGAAAGGCTCCTCAAAGGCAAGGAATCCAAAGTCTACCTGTTTAAGAAAAAAAGTACCTAAACATCTATCCATGAAAACGATAAAATTATTAGCCATTGCTGCGGCAATGCTGGCCACGTCATCCTGCTCTACTGTCCCGCTTACGGGGCGCAGCAGACTGAGTTTAGTAAGTGAAACTGAAATGCAGAGCGCTGCAGCATCCAGTTATGCGGCGCTGTTAAAAGACCCCTCCACAAAAGTGTTGAACAACGCAGATGCGCAAAGGGTAAAACGCGTGGGACAGAAAATCCAGGCAGCAGTCACCAAATATATGAACGCCAATGGTTACTCCAGTCAGATCCAGGGCTTCAACTGGGAGTTTAACCTGATCGACAGTAAGGAGATCAACGCCTGGTGTATGCCTGGTGGTAAGGTTGCCGTTTATTCGGGAATCCTTCCGGTAACAAAAGATGATGCCGGACTGGCCACGGTAATGGGTCACGAGATTGCCCATGCCATTGCGCAGCACTCTTCGGAGCGCGCCTCACAGGCGGCACTGGCAGAGGCCGGCGGTGGTATCATTGGTGCCGCAACGGGTGGTAAATCACAAAGTGCACAGCAAATGATCAACCAGGCTTATGGCATTGGCGCACAAGGTTTCGTCCTGCTGCCGAACTCCAGGAAACAGGAGTTGGAAGCAGATAACCTCGGACTGACCTTTATGTCTATGGCCGGGTACAATCCTGAAGCTGCCGTTTCTTTTTGGCAACGCATGGCTGCAGCCAGCCAGGGTTCTCAGAAACCACCTGAGTTTTTAAGTACACACCCTGCGGATGCTACCCGTATCGCACAGATCCAGCGTCTGCTCCCTGAAGCGAAAAAATATTACAACTCCACAACCGGTAAGCCGGTAAAGTAATTCTGACCGGAAGTTTAAACTGATTTAAGAGGGCACGCATAACGGCCCTCTTTTTTTTGTCCCTGCCCTGCGTACAACCGCCTGCGGGAACCTGCTGAAACATAATATTGCATTAATATCCTGTTTATATGTTATGCTCAGCTTTGCGTGCAAAGATCATGTATTTGAATGTTGCGTCCGATGTTATAGCTACTGAGCCCAAATCCTATGATCTGGCCGCTTTTGAATTGCTGTACAACCGCATGAGTCAGGCGCTGCAGAAATATGCAGAATATTATGTCAGGGATAGTGAAGCTGCCAAATCAATCGTCAATGACCTCTTTATTCAACTATGGTTCAAGGAGCGGCAGCCCGAAAACATCAAAGGGTATCTCTATCGTGCCATAAAAAATGCCTGCCTTAACTATCTTGAACAACAGAAGAGAAGCCCTCTTTCTTACTTGGAACAAGATGAACTGATGCTGCGCTCAGACCTCAGTCTACCTGATCAGGAACTCAGCCTTGAATCCGACCGCCTGAGCTTTTTACAGAAGATCATTTCCTTATTGCCCCCGAGGAGACAGCTGGTGTTCAGAATGTTCCGCCTGGAAGGTTTTAGCTATGCGGAGATTGCTGAGCTCCTGCAGATTTCGGAACGCACAGTAGAAGATCACCTCTCTAAAAGCATGCAGTTTATACATGCTCATTCCAAACATTTTATTCACACAAACTTAACGGAAGCTTAACCGCCTGCAGCCCGTATTTGAACTCCTGATTATTGTCTCTACCCATGAAAGCTTTGTGCTATGGAAGAAAAAATATGGAATGGCGTGCTGAAAAGACTGACTGGAACTGAAAGCCCGGAGTCAGCACTGCTGTTGGATGAATGGCTCGCAGCAGATCCTGCTCATCAGCGCCAATACCGGGAAATGGAAGCCACATGGGCCTTGTCGGAAAGGATTACACCTGAGCCCCCGGCCGTGCCATTTCAGCAATTTACCCGGCAGGTCGCTGAAACAAAGGCCTCAGACTATGAGACCGCCAGGCGCCCCGCTGCTGCGCGGAATTCGTTCTGGAAGTATGGCGTCGCGGCCTCCCTTGCCCTGATGTGTTTGCTGGCCGGATTATTTTATGATCAATGGAATTCAGGAAAGAAGCCTCAGGAAGAATGGATCACCAGAAAAGCCGGTCTGGGGAAGGTTATTCAGATCAGCTTGCCTGACAGCTCGCAGGTATGGCTGAACGCCGGAAGCCAGATCACTTTTGCGAAAGGTTTCAATGGAAAAAAAATCAGGGCAATACGTCTTAAGGGAGAAGCCTACTTCGAGGTAAAACACGACCATAAACATCCTTTTGTGGTTAGCAGTGGCAGCCTTAAAACCACGGTGTACGGCACCAGCTTCAGTGTCAGGGCTTACGACAATGAGGCCCTGACATCAGTGTCCGTAAATTCAGGAAAGGTGGGCGTCAGCGGGGAAGACCAGTCGCATGATAAACATACTGTGATGCTGTTGCCCAACGACAAGCTGAACTATAGCCATAGGAACCATCAGTTTGTGAAAACCACCATCAATAATGAAGATGTCAATGCCTGGGTGAAGGGAGAGCTCCTCTTTGAACAGACGCCACTAACCGAAGTTTTTGAAACACTTGCCAGAAAATACCAGGTGAAGATTGATACAGGAACGCAAGACTATAAAACA
The DNA here is from genome assembly GCF_000170795.1 of Pedobacter sp. BAL39. GTDB lineage: Bacteria > Bacteroidota > Bacteroidia > Sphingobacteriales > Sphingobacteriaceae > Pedobacter. The sequence continues at coordinate 11,941 of NZ_ABCM01000037.1, read as the reverse complement.
TGTAAACTCACGGCCAGGTTCGGCAACCAGCCCATTCAGGTGGTACTAAAAGCAATTCATCTCTCCTTAAACATACATTCAACACAAATCGGAAACACCATTTATCTAAAAGGAGGAAACTGCATGTAAAGAGCGATACCAAATAAAAAACCGTTCCCATTTGCAGGAGAACGGTCCTATACTTTAACCTCAGGCGGCCACCTGATGGTTATTGAAAATATTTAAATCCGTTAAAAATTTAAACAACCCAAATTTATGAAAAATTTCAATGGGGCTGATGGCCTTATGAAAATAATTATGCGTATAAGTCTAGTATTCAGTATCATTTCTGTTTTATTCCTCAACCTGGTGCAGGCATCTGCCGTCAGGGGACAGTCGGCACTGGACAAACAAATCTCCATCAATGTGAAAAATGCTGCTTTTGCAGATCTCTTAAAAGAAATAGAAAAAAAGACTGGTGTTAACTTTGTATACAGCAACCGTGAGCTGGTACAGACCAAGGTTTCGGTCTATAATGAATCGAAAACGGCCAGGATCATCCTCGCACCCCTGCTAAAAGAAAATAACCTCTACCTTATTGAAGAGGGGATGATGGTCGTCCTGAAGAAGTCGGCACCCGCCCCGCGTACCGTTAAACCAGGCACCATTGTCGGTTACGTCAAGGACGTCGCCAACAAACAAACATTGCCTTATGCCACCATAATTGTAAAAGGCAGCAATCAGAAAGTCATTACTGATGCCAACGGCTATTTTGTATTGGGCAATATGAAGGCGGGCACCGTGGTGCTGAAGGTCAACTACATCGGCTACACTGCGGCGGAGTTTAAGGTAGACGTGAAGGAAGACAAAACCGTTACGCTCGACCTCAACCTGGAAAGCCAGAGCAACGACATGAAGGGCATTACCATCAGCGGCATCCGCAGGGGTGAGGCAGTGGCCTTAAGTAATATGCGCAATGCAGACAACATTAAGTACGTGCTTTCTGAAGAGCAGATCGAACGTTTTCCCGATGCTACGGTTGGTGAAGCCATGCAGCGTGTGCCGGGTATTGCTATGGACTATAGCTACGGATTGCCAAGGAACATCATCATCAGGGGTTTAGACCAGAGTATGGGCTCGGTTACCTTAAATGGCAACAGGCTTCCCTCTACCCAAACGAACTCAAGGGACATCGACTTAAATGGCATCCTTTCCACGACAGTGGAGGCCATCGAGGTGAACAAAACGCTGACTCCGGATATGGAGGCTGATGGTACTTCGGGTTCTGTAAACATCATCTCCAAAACACCAAAGGTAGGCATGCGGCAGTTACAGGTAAAGGGCTCTTTCGGACACAACTTCCTGCTGTCGAAAGAAAACTTTGACGGCTCTTTTAACTTCAGTCAGCGCCAGAACAAATGGGCCTACCTGGTAGGTGCCAACTATAGCAACACCTTCCGCGGTGAAGACCGTGTGCAAAAAGACTACGATACTTATGAGATCAATGGCTCAGAGCAGGTAAGACTTTCCAACCTGGAGCTTGAAGGTACAGACCTGCACAGGCAGAACTTAGGCCTGCAGGGAGAGCTGAGCTTCTTCCCGAATGAGAAAAGCCAGATCTACCTGAGAGGATCGTACAATAAGTTTTATGAGCTCCAGACCAGGGGGACAAAGAGTTACAACATTGGCGAATATACTGATGATAACAATGTTGCTGATGTCAGCATCGGCTCCGCAGGCTCACCGAGGGATTACCATAGGGACCTGTTGAGTTTCTCCATTGGTGCCAAAACCAATTTTAACAACTGGATTGCCAACATCGACCTCACCTATGCAAGTGGTAAGTATGATCAGCCGATCTATTATGACGGGTATTTTACGTACGGCGACCTTACTGCGGGTCTTGATATCTCTGATCCCCGTGCACCGCAGTTTAACTTTACATCGGGTGATCCATCCAACCCGGCAAACTTTACCACTTCGTCCTATGTGAACAGACACCAGTTTGCAGACGACAAGGACGGTCAGGGTTCATTCAATATCCAGCGTACGTTTGACCTGAGCCCGAAGAATAAGTTCATGCTGAAGTTCGGGGGACGGTACAAGTACAAGGAAGATCAGCACACCCGGAACTACTTCCAGTATACGCTGGCACCAGGAACGACTGTTTCTATGGATAACTTCCTCTCCGGCTACTCCCGGAAAAAGTACTTCAATGGCAAGTACGACCTTTCGGGTGCGATTGCCAATGGTTACCTGATGGAAACCTATTATCAGAACAACCGTGGTTTGTTTAGTCAGGATGAAACTTATGTTCGCCAGAATACGGATCCGGATTCTTACGATGGCAGTGAAACAATGGGCGCAGGTTATGTGATGGGTAAACTGACACTCGACAAACTCGACATCATCACAGGTATCCGTTATGAGCGTACTGGTTTTGAATACAATGGTAACGTGGTCAATTTTGACAATACCGGAAAATACATCAATACCAACAAGGTCGCGGTGAAGTCGGCTTTTGATGGTTTTTATCCCAGCCTGAACCTTAAATACGCCTTAGACCAGCGTACCAACCTGCGTGCTGCGGTTACACGCTCCCTTTCACGCCCCGGATATTACGACCTGGTGCCGTGGCAGGAAGTGGAACCCCGCAGAAAAAGGATGAAGATCGGTAATCCTCAGTTAGACCAAAGTACTTCTACCAACTATGACTTCCTGTTTGAACACTACCTGAACTCGCTGGGATTGATCTCTGGTGGCGTCTTCTACAAGAATATCGAAGATTACATCTATGAAAGTATCTACACCCAGGTCGGTGGCGACTTTAGTGGTTATCAGGTAACACAGACCGTGAATGGTGCCAATGCGCGGGTGTATGGTTATGAGATTGCATGGCAACAGCAACTGACCTTCCTGCCGGGCTTCCTGAATGGATTCGGTGTTTATGGAAACTTTACCCAGATCCAGTCGAAGTTTAAAGTTCCGGGTATTGTGAGCGACCGTACCGTGCGTTTGCCTTCTATGCGCCCTAAGGTAGGGAATGCTTCTCTTTCTTATGAGAAATATGGTTTCTCTGGCCGACTTTCACTGAACTTCTATGAGACCTTCATCAGCGAGCTGGCAGAAGAACAAAAAGACGATCTGATGGAAAAAGGAAGAGCCCAGCTGGACTTCTCTGCTTCGCAAAAGATCAGTAAACGATTCACGGTATTCATGGGCATCAGCAACATCAATAACGCACAGACCATCCTGGATTTCGGCGATGGACGCCCTAACGACCATAAATACTTTTCTTCATGGGCCAATGTTGGCTTTAAATACAATCCTTTATAATCGTAAACACAATGATGATCAAATTCAACAACTCTTTTCCAAACCTGTTCAGGCAGTCCGGGCTGGTGACAGTTCTTTTGATGCTCCTGATCCATACCGGTAAAGCGCAGTCGTTCAAAGCGACGGCTTCACCGGACAGGATCATCCTGACCTGGTCTGCCGATCCTGCCAGCACGCAGTCGGTCACCTGGAGAACGGACACCACAGTGATAAAAAGCTTTGCGCAGATACTCGTCGAAGGCAGTTCCCCCAACCTGGAAAAGCCAGAATCCAAAGAATATGAGGCCCTGACTTCTTCCCTGAAAGGGAAGGAGTACGAGCGTGCAAACTACCACAGTGTAACCTTCAAAGACTTGCAGCCGGATCAGCTGTATACTTATCGCGTAGGCGATGGTACCAATTGGAGCGAATGGTTCCAGTTCAGAACAGGGCCCGCAAGTACCAAGCCTTTTTCTTTCATCTACCTGGGTGATGCGCAGAACGACATCAAATCCAAGTGGTCGAGGGTCATCAGGAGGGCTTTTGCTACGCATGGTGAGGCACGGTTTATCGTTCATGCTGGCGACCTGATCAACCGGTCCAACAACGACAGCGAATGGGGGGAATGGCATTTTGGTGGCGGATTCATCAATGGCATGATCCCCAGTTTCCCTTCCTCCGGAAACCATGAATACTTCAGGGACGAACAGAAGGTACTGACATTGGACCCGCACTGGAGGGCACAGTATACTTTGCCGGAAAATGGTCCTGAAGGACTGGAAGAGTCTGTTTATTATACCGATTATGCCAACGTCCGCCTGATCTCCTTAAATTCACAGATGATCGTGCTGGATTCCAACTCCCTGAAAATCCAGGCCGCCTGGCTCGAGGAGGTGCTTAAAAATAACCCTAAACAATGGACCATGATTACTTACCATCATCCGGTATATTCAACAGCAAAGGGCAGGGACAATAAAGAGTTCAGGGAGCTGTTTAAACCTTTGTTCGACAAATATCACGTCGATATCCTGATGCAGGGGCATGACCATACTTATAGTCGCGGACAAAACCTTGGCACAGGCGTTTCCGGTAGGGTTGGCGGACCGATGTATGTGGTCTCTGTTGCCGGTCCGAAAATGTATAAGGTAGATGTTACCCCGAAATGGATGGATGTCTTTGCAGAAAATACACAGCTGTTCCAGATCATCTCTGTGGATGGGGAAAACCTGACCTATACTGCTTATAAGGCGTCAGGGGAGATTTTTGATGCCTTTAAGCTGAAGAAAACAGCCAAAGACAAGGCTGCGGTATTTACCGACATGAGAAAGAATAAGAAAAAATAAAGCTTTCTACGGCTAACCTTTCTACGACTAACCTATCAGCAGTGAACCCGGAAGCGGGTGTCCATGTAATCCTGGACACCCGCTTTTTGTATATTTTCAGGACGCGGTGTTAACTCAATGTCTGTATCATCGCTGATGCCTTCAGCATACATTCTTCATATTCACTTTCAGGGTCAGACGAATAAGTAATGGCGCCACCTACCTGAAAGGAAAGGTACTGCCTGCTCTGTTGGTAGAGGATACTGCGGATGATCACATTGAAATCGAAATCGCCGTCTGGTGTGATGTAACCGAACGAGCCGGAATAAGCACCACGCCTGCTCAGCTCATACTTGTCGATCAGCTTCATCGCCTTGATCTTGGGCGCACCGGTCATCGAACCCATAGGAAAAGTATTCCGGATGGCTTCCACAAAATGAATGTCGGGGTTCAGCTCACAGCTGATGGTAGAAATCATCTGGTGCACCTGCGGGAAAGAATAAATGCCGAAGAGCTCTTCCACCTTTACAGAGCCCTGTACAGCACTTCTTGTCAGGTCATTCCGCACCAGGTCTACGATCATCACATTCTCGGTCTGTTCCTTCATGTCGGTACTGAAACGCGCACGTACCAGCGCGTCCTCTTTAGCGTCCGGATTTCGTTTTGCTGTGCCCTTAATAGGCTGGGAGATCAGCTTTTTGCCTCTTTTGCAAAGGAAGCGCTCTGGGCTGCTCGACAGGATATACCTGTCATATATTTTAAAATAACCCGAAAATGGGGTAGGGGAAAGTTCCTTCAAGCTAAGGTATACTTGCTGGGGATCGATGGCCGCATGTTCGGCGAAAAACTCCTGGCAATAGGTGACTTCATAGATGTCGCCCCTCAGGATGTGCTGCTTCAGCTCATCGATTTTCTGAAGATAGGTGGTTTTGTCCATCCGCTGTCGGATGTTCAGCGGTTGACTGCATTCTGTAGCTTCTGATTCCGGCTCAGAAGGAGCAACATGATTGTCGATCACATCAAGTACCGAAGGATCGCCGAGCAGCACGTGTGGGATGCCATTGTCTACTGCAATCAGGTATTCCGGTACGAAAAAAAAGAGGTCTGGAAAGCCCAGCAGGTCCGGGTGCTCAGACGACAACGATTCATTTTCATTTTTAAGGTCGTAACTGAAAAGGCCGAACATCCAGTTTTTATGCGTTTCATAAAAAAGCTGTAGTGCTTCAAAAGCATGCCCTGTTCTGCAGTTGATGCTGTGCTTTGCGCCTGCAGCAATCAAAAAATCGTAGCGTCCGAACCCGTCTTTGTAATCGCTGGAATCCAGGCAGCAGCAGATGTCAAACGTATTGGCCCAGCTTAGTGCCCTGCTTTTAAATAACGATAAATCCGGGTTGTTCATTTTCCCTGCAAAGGTAAAGAATTTTAGGTTTCCGGCCTGCACAGCGATACATTTTATGACCAGCAATGAAAACCGAAGGCATAAAAAAAGCGGCCTGAGCCGCTTTTAAATATATCATTAACCAGATCTTGTATCTGATTAGATCAGTTCCAGTGTTTGCACCCTGTCCGGGCCTACAGAAAGATATTTTACAGGAACCTGCAGTTCTTTCTCCAGGTAAGCAATGTATGCAGAAAGTTTCGCAGGGATGTCTTCCACTTTGCTCACTTTCGTGACATCTGTCTGCCATCCGTCAATCTCTTTCAATACCGGAGTAGGTTTTACAGAGATGATGTCGTAAGGCATATAATCAATGGTTTCGCCATTGTGCTCATAGTGAGTACATACATAGATTTTTTCAAAAGCATCCAGTACATCAGCTTTCATCATGATCAGCTCCGTTACACCATTCAGCATAATCGCATATTTTAATGCAGGAAGGTCGATCCATCCGCAGCGACGCGCACGTCCTGTGGTTGCACCAAACTCATGACCAACCTGACGTAGGTTTTCACCTACCTCATCATCCAGCTCCGTAGGGAAAGGACCACCACCAACACGGGTGCAGTAAGCCTTAAAGATGCCATATACATGTCCGATGGTGTTAGGCGCAATGCCCAAACCAGTACACGCTCCTGCAGTAGTCGTGTTCGATGAAGTTACGAAAGGATAAGAACCAAAGTCAACATCCAGCAAAGTGCCCTGAGCACCTTCAGCCAATACTGTTTTTCCTTCTTTCAGGAAACCATTTACATAATGCTCGCTGTCTACATGAGGGATGCTCTTGATGAACTCGATCGCTTCAAAGAAAGCAGCTTCTTTTTCAGTAAGGTCATACTCAAACTCATAATGAGAAAGGATCTCTTTATGTTTTTCTACCAGTTTGTTGTAACGCTCCTTGAAATCAGGAAGGGTGGTATCACCTACACGAAGACCATTACGGCCTGTTTTGTCCATATAAGTCGGGCCGATACCTTTCAGTGTCGAACCGATTTTATCTTTACCCATTTTCTGCTCATTGGCAGCATCCAGTAACTGGTGGGTAGGTAAGATCAGGTGTGCTTTGCGGGCAATAACCAGCTTTCCTTTGGCTACAGGATCGTGTCCGGCAGCTTTCAGGTTATCCAATTCCCTTTTCAGGATAATGGGATCAATCACGACGCCATTACCAATCAGATTCATTGTTTTCTCATTGAAAATACCTGATGGAATGGTATTTAAAACGAACTTTTTGCCATCAAACTCTAACGTATGTCCTGCATTCGGACCGCCTTGAAAACGAGCTATCAAATCATATTGCGGACTTAAAACGTCAACAATTTTACCCTTGCCTTCGTCGCCCCATTGCAGGCCAAGAAGCACGTCTACTTGCGTCATTATGTAAATTTAAAAATAGAAATTATTATAAACTGGATAGGTTAACTTGCATGTTTAATATCGGCATTCTGGTTGTTCATCGACGCCTTTGCGGAGCAGTCGAAACATACGCCATATAAGTTTAAGGAATGGTGTTTGATCTCAAATTTCAATAAATCACCAACCATGCTTTGGATTTGATGGATACGCGGATCACAGAATTCTACCACCTTACCGCAGTCGATGCAGATGATGTGGTCATGCTGATGATAGCCATAAGATTTTTCAAACTGGGCCATGTTTTTACCAAACTGATGTTTGGTGACCAGGTCACACGATACCAGCAGCTCTAATGTATTGTACACTGTAGCCCTGCTGACACGATATTTCTGGTTTTTCATGTGGATATAGAGGGTCTCTACATCGAAATGGTCATCTCTGGAATAGATCTCTTCTAAGATGGCAAAACGTTCCGGTGTTTTTCTCAGACTCTTATTTTCGAGGTAGGCTTCGAATATTTTTCTAACCAACTCGCTGTTGTGGTTTGTAGACATAGTTTTTAAACTCCTTTCAAAGGTACCAAAAATTTAGATATACCTATAGTTTTTCTTCGTAATTTTAGGCATCAAAACGGGTGACGCCTGTCACGCCTTTTACTTCCAGCAGGTTCTTGATCAGGTTGTCTAAGTGCTCTTTATCGTTTACAAACACCATAATTGACCCGTCAAAAATCCCATTATCAGTGTCTACGGTAATGGAACGCATGTTTACCTTGAAGTCTCCCGAAATGACTTTCGTGATGTTGTTGATCAGTCCCACATCGTCGATGCCGATGATGTGCAGGCCTGTTAGGAAGGTCAGCTCTTTCTGGCTGTTCCACTTCGCCTTTACGACCCGATAGCCATAATTGGCCATCAGCTGCGCGGCATTCGGGCAGTTCGTCCTGTGGATCTTGATGCCTTCATTGACCGTCACGAACCCAAATACATCGTCGCCGGGAATTGGGTTACAGCAGGCAGCAAGGGTATAATCGATCTTCTGAAGGTCTTCGCCGATCAGGAGGATGTCCGACTCAGGTCCTTTGACCCTGCTCAGCAGTGCCTCAATCTTCTGGTTGTCGCTCTTCTCTGATGCGCCCCTGTTTTCAATCTCTTTCTCACTCGCCAGGTAATCCTTCAGGTCTTTCAGCTCAATCTTGCCGTTGGCTACGGCAATGAACAGCTCCTGCGTGGAAGGCAGTTTAAAGAAGTAACTGATTTTATTGAGGTTATCCGTATTGTAGGTGATCTTGAGCGACTTCATCTTGCGCTCCAGTGTTTCCTTGCCGGTTTCGGCGATCTTGCGCTTCTCTTCTTTCAGGGAAGACTTGATCTTGGACTTCGCCTTGGCGGTCACCACAATGTTCAGCCAATCTTCCTTAGGCATCTGCTTGCTGGAAGTGATGATCTCCACCTGGTCGCCATTCTGCAGCTTGTACGACAAGGGTACAAGCTTATGGTTTACCTTGGCACCGATACATTGTGCACCGACATCCGTATGGATCTCAAAGGCGAAGTCGAGCGCCGTAGCACCCAATGGCAGCTGCAGCAATGCCCCTTTCGGCGTAAAGATGAAAATCTCATCCGAGAACAGGTTCATCTTGAAGTCGTCCAGGAAGTCCAGTGCATTGGATTCCGGATTGTTCAGCATCTCCCGCACTTTCATGATCCACTGGTCCAGTCCGTTGTCATTGCTGGACTCCTTATATTTCCAGTGTGCTGCAAATCCCTTTTCTGCAATCTCGTTCATCCTCTTCGTGCGGATCTGGATTTCCACCCATTGCCCTTTAGGGCCCATCACGGTCGTGTGTAAAGATTCATAGCCATTTCCCTTAGGCGAAGATACCCAGTCGCGCAAACGGTCCGGATTCGGCCTGTACAGGTCGGTCACAATGGAGTAGGCTTTCCAGCATTCTGCTTTTTCATTTTCCGGTGCGCTGTCCAGGATAATCCTGATGGCAAAGAGGTCATACACCTCATCAAAAGGGATGTTTTTGCTCTTCATTTTGTTCCAGATCGAATGGATGGACTTCGGACGTCCGTAGATGTCCGCAATCAGGCCCTGCTCGGCAAGGATCTCATTAATTGGCTCCACAAAGCGTTTGATGAACAGCGTACGTTCCGCTTTTTTCTCATTGAGCTGTGTGGCAATGTATTTATAGGTATCCGGCTCCAGGTATTTCATGGAGAGGTCTTCCAGTTCTGATTTTATGGCGTATAACCCCAGTCGGTGGGCGAGGGGTGCATACAGGTAAATGGTTTCCGAGGCGATCTTCAGCTGTTTCTGTCGCGGCATGAAGTCCATGGTCCTCATGTTGTGCAGCCTGTCGGCCAGCTTGATGAGGATTACCCTTACGTCATCGGCAAGGGTGAGCAGCATCTTCCTGAAGTTCTCTGCCTGCAGGGAGCTGTTGTAGTCGAACACCCCCGAGATCTTGGTCAGCCCGTCGATGATCTTCGCGGTTTTTTTGCCAAACTCACGTTCAATATCTTCCAGGGTGATGTCCGTATCTTCCACCACGTCGTGTAACAATGCGCATACAATAGAGGTGGTTCCGAGGCCTACTTCCTCGGCTGCAATCTGCGCTACGGCGATGGGATGGTAGATGTAAGGCTCGCCGGATTTGCGGCGCATATTCTTGTGGCTTTCGAGGGCCATGTCAAATGCTTTTCTGATTTCTTTTTTGTCTCCACGCTGCATCGTCGGCTTACAGGCGCGTAAAAGTGCCCGGTACCGCTTCAGTATCTCTTGTTTCTCTGCTTCTAAATCAATGACTAGTGTGTTCTTCATTTATGTGTGCTCCCTTTTTCAATCGCTGTTCTATTGGCAAATGAACCTAAAATTTTAAACATATGCCAAACATTTTTACCTGCTCCTTCAATATAAGCTTTTTCCGGCAGGCAATGGTATAAATACAATATTTTGCCTGAATTTAAGTTATACTATATTGGATTTGATCTGCTCTGGCTGCGGTCCTCTGAATGCTTAGATCAGCCGCCTGCCGGATGGATTAATGTCAATTGTATTATTTACGTCAGAATGATTTCCTTTTCTCTGTAAAATAGTATATTAGACATGAATTCGAGGGTAAATACAATATTAGCCTTAACTTTGCAGGGATATAAATTTATGAAATATTATAGGTTATTTATTCTGTCAATTGTCATGATTACCGGTGCGTCTGCAAAAGCACAGGTGAGCTCCACTGGAATCAAGATGCCAGTGCTGGGTAAAAATGACACCATCAGGGTGGCTTCAACCAATGATATGGGTGAGATGATCCCCTGGATCCCCCTCAATGAGGTGGTGATCTATGGCTACCGGATCTTCAAAACGCCTGCCGACCGTGCTGCCTTCAACCGCCTGCGCTACAATGTGATGAAGGTCATGCCTTATGCCTTGTACGCCAAGCGTCGTTATGAGCAGCTGGAAAAGGACCTGGCCATGACGGCCGATAAAAAGGAACACAAGAGGCTCGTCAAACAATGTGATAAGGAAATCAAAGATATGTTCAACCGGGAGATTAAGGAACTCACCATCTCCCAGGGACAGATCCTCACCAAGCTCATCGATCGAGAGCTGGGACGCACGACCTATGATATCGTAAAACAAACAAAAGGAGGCGTAACTGCCTTTTTGTATCAATCCGTGGCCCGCGTGGTTGGCCACAACTTAAAAAGTACGTATAACCGTGAAGAAGACCGTGATATCGAATCCATTATCGTCTCTTCAGGGTTTTATCAATAAAATATGTCTGATTACGCTAAAAGTGTACATCAATTCAAAGTCAGATTGATTGATGGCACAGAGAAGAACCTTGCCGATTATAAAAATAAAAACCTGCTGATTGTCAATATTGCTTCTGCCTGCGGGTTTGCTCCCCAGCTGCAGGACTTACAGGCCCTGAGAGAGGAACTGAAAGACTCGGATTTTGAGATACTGGCCTTTCCTTCCAACGACTTCGGCCGTCAGGAGCCTCTTGATGGTATGGACATCCAGAATTTCTGCGAAAAGAATTACGGTGTGGAATTTCCGGTGTTTGAGAAAATTATGGTACGTGGCTCTGAAGCACACCCTCTTTATAGATTTCTAAGTGACAAAAGCCTCAACGGCAAACTTACCTCCACACCGCGATGGAACTTTCACAAATACCTGATCAATAAACAAGGAGAGGTGGTCGATTACTTCTTTCCTTTTACCAAACCATCGTCGACCAAAGTGAAAAAGAAAATACAACGCCTGGGCTAAGCTCCCGGGGAATTATACCATCCATATGAAATTAGATTTATTGGTTCTTGCAGTCCACCCGGATGATGCAGAACTTGGCTGTTCGGGTACGATTGCCAAACACATTGCCCTGGGTAAAAAAGTAGGTATTGTAGACTTTACCAGAGGCGAACTCGGTACCCGCGGTTCTGCTGAAATCAGGGACACTGAAGCTGCCGCGTCCGCAGAAATCCTGGGACTACATGTTCGTGAAAACCTCAGGTTA
>NZ_ABCM01000038.1 GCF_000170795.1 Pedobacter sp. BAL39 | reverse complement strand
CTCCAGTACATCCAGGACCGCTACATCGAACCGGACATCATCATCGACATTACGCCCTTCATCCAGACAAAGATCGATTCCATCAAAGCTTTAAAACGCAGTTTTATAATCCGGAACATGAGGAAGCGGAAACGTACATCTCTTCTCCGGAATTTTTTGACAGTGTCATTGGACGGGCCCGTGAGTTCGGCAAGTCTATTGGCGTAACTTATGGCGAAGGTTTTACCTGTCGTAAGCTGCTGGGAGTAGACAGCCTGTTCGAGCTCAGCTAATTTAGCTGCATCATATTTTTCATTTTTCAGCTGTAGTACTGTACCCTTTAATCCCTCGTGAATGTTAATAAATTCTGGAGGGATTTTTTATGTCCGACCGTCATTGCTTTTTGTCAGTCAAAAATCTGATCTTGTTTAACCTGTCTTACCTTAATCTATCTTGACGTAATACATAAGGCTGCGGAGCAGGATGGACAAGGACAGTTTCTTCATTTACTATCATTAAATTGCCTGATGGTATGTTCTGTTTATCTGAATATACCATCGGGCATACGCTGTTCCGGATCTTTTGGGAACCTTTGCCTATTGGGTATTCACACAAATAACCAACATACATGAAACACTTTATGAAACCATTCTTCCTTCAGACTGGCCTTGCGATGCTGCTGCTCTTGTCGCCAGGTCGCTCAAATGCGTCACGACTACCGCTGTCAGCGGTTTCCAAATCACCGCTTTCAGACACCTCAAAAGTCCTCTCGGATGTTTCTGCAGAAGACAACAAACCGAAAATTGTCAATATTGTCAACTTTATCCGGCTCCTGGAACCTAGGGATGCGAAAATTACTGAGGATGTCCTTTATCAAACTGTGGTCAAACAGGTAGCGCTGATGGACAAATACAACCTTCCGGGTACTTTCCTCCTTCAGTATGATGCCTTGATGGATCCCCGTTATCAGAAGCTACTCAAAGGACTTTCAAAGAAAAACTATGAAATTGGTGCCTGGTGGGAATTGCCTCAGCCATTGATTGAAAAAGCGGGATTGAAGTGGCGCGGCAGGTATGCCTGGGACTGGCATGCGGATGTTGGCTTTTCCACTGGATACACGCCTGCAGAGCGGGAGAAGATCGTTGATGTGTACATGGCAGATTTTAAAAAGATTTTCGGCTATTACCCGAAGTCCGTAGGTTCCTGGTTCATCGATGCACATACGCTGAACTATATGTATGAAAAATATAAGATTGTGGCTTCCAGCAATTGCAAAGATCAATACGGCACTGATGGTTACACCCTTTGGGGAGGCTACTGGAACCAGGCTTATTATCCAAGTAAAATCAATTCCTATATGCCTGCGCAACATGCCGAAAAACAGATCCCTGTGCCGATCTTCAGGATGCTGGGCAGCGATCCTGTGCGTCAGTACGATACTGGACTAGGCACTTCACGCCAGGGCGTGATCACGTTGGAACCGGTTTATGAGTTTGGCGGCGGTGATGAAGGATGGATCAAATGGTTCTTCCAGGAGTTCACCAATGGCGAGTCTATGGAATTTAATTACACACAGGCAGGGCAGGAGAATTCCTTTACCTGGGATGCAATGGCCAAGGGCCTGGAAATCCAGATGCCACTGATTGCAAAGTTACGGGCGGAGAAGAAAGTCCGCGTAGAAACCATGGAGGCCTCGGGCCGTTGGTTCAGCAAAAAGTATAAGGTAACGCCAGCAACGTCCTTCACGGTCAATAAAGATATTGAGGGCAGCGACCTCAAAACGGTATGGTTCAACAGTCGCTTTTACCGTGTAAACCTACTTTGGGAAAAAGGAACACTGCGTTTCAGAGACATTCACCTCTTTGATGAAGATTTCCCCTCTCAATATACCACTGGTGTCACCACGACCAATGAATGTTCATTTTTTACCCTTCCAGTTGTGGATGGGTACATTTGGAGCAAGCCCAACCAACCGCTTGCAGGTTTGAGGTTCAAGGCCGTTGTGAATGGAAAAGAGCTGCTGCTGGAAGGGGACGACCCGGTGATTTCCGACAAGTTGAAAGGCAAACTGACCATCAGCTGGCCATTGACCTCCATTGCGGGCACATTGGAAATGGAGCTGAATGAGCAGAAGGTCAGCATCAGGCTGAAGTCTGCTGAACAAGTCTCCTGGTACCTCGATATGACTGCGGCCTCAGGTACTGCGCTGCCTTTTAAGACCATCAGTGAAAAGAAGATTGATTGCGAATTTGAAAATATGAGGTACTCCTGGTCTGCAATTTCCGGTAGCTTTTCCAAACCTCAGGGTACCATCTTCCGCATCAGTCCGGAAAACAATCAAATGATCCTCAACATGTCCAAATAAACCAGAATGATAAAACGGGCCATCATCCTTTTCGCTTTCCTGGGCTGCTTCTTCCAAAGCAGCCAGGCTGCTCATGAACAATCAGGAGAACTGATCAGGCACAATGCGGCAGACAAAACCATTGTGATCGCTGCTGCTGATCAGAAACTTTCCTTACTCATTGATTATGCTAATGGCTGCCGGATCAGGCAGCTGACTGTAAATGGTAAAAATACCCTTTCTGACCTGGGTGTTTATACCGGGTTTCGTACTGGCCAGCTTAATTTTTCTTCTGGATCACAGGCTGGGGCATCACCTGCTATTAGGGACAATGAAATCAAGGTCAAGGCAACCAAAGACCGTGTGTTGCTGACTGGTATACGCTATGGAGATGGTCCGTTGCAGGTAACTGAAACCTGGGATTTCAAGCTGAAGGGCAACAAAGTGATATGGGAGATCCAGAGGGACCAGTCGCAGGTCGCAACACTTGAAGACATGGCCTTGCCGAAATGGAATTTTGCAAACTTGTCGGTTTGGAAAGGTGGAATTATGGACAACGGTGGGATGGTGTGGTGCAAGTACCTCAAAGAGATGAACGATACCTATGGCGTACACACCGGTGGCGTTACTTTTTGGAATGCAGATTCCGGTGATGCCCTACGGATTGTGGGTGTTCCTGCTGCGGGATATGAGCTGGCCTCAAAATATGCTCATGGTCCAGGCGGGACATTCAGCTTTACGCAGATGGCTACGACAAAACCATTGGAACAACGTTACAACCTGAGCAGGTTTGTATCCCAAAGGGAAGATGTGTTTGCGCCATTTGAAGTGCCGCAGGGCAAGGTTTCTGTGGGCTTGGAATTACAATATGTGGATTATGCGAAGGAATATTCCCGTGGGATATTGCCGGGAATAGATGCGGTAGCGGTACGTGAATTGTTAAATACGACAGGCCGGTACGGGGTGGTCGACCGGAACATCATTGGTGCCAACGGCTGGTTAACCAACTGGAAATGTTTACATGAACCTTTCTTTGCGCAAATCGGGATGGCGCTGAACGACGATAATTACACCCGCAACTTCTCCTCCACTTTAGACCAGGAGCGGGATCAGGCGATGTTGCCAGATGGACGCGTGTTGTCGCGCTGGCACAATGCCGCCGGCGATGAGATTCCCGGAACGTATAATTCGAAGACCGGCTATTACGAAGCCATGTGGGGATATACGGTAGACTCGCAGACCGGCTATGTAATTAATGCCAGCGAGCAGTTTGAGCTGAATGGCGATCTTAACTGGCTGCGTGGCCATCAGCAGAGCTGTGAACGTGCACTCGACTGGCTGATCAGGCGTGATGCCAACAACAACGGGATTTTTGAGATGATGAATAATGGCATTGCTGATGCGAAAGCAAGCGATTGGCTCGACATCGTCTGGGCGAGTTATGAAAATGCCTTTGTGAATGCGCAGATGTATGAAGCATTGACTTTATGGTCGAATTGTGAGCGGATATTGGGTAGCCAGGAGCGGGCAGCACATTATGCTGCTGTTGCGCAGAAGCTGAAGGATGCTTTCAACAAACCACTGGATCAGGGCGGATTCTGGTCGCCGGTAAAGCAGCAATATGTCTATTGGCGTGACCAGGATGGTTCTGTACATGGTGATAACCTGGTGACACCCCTGAATTTTGCGGCCATTGCTTTTGGGATTTGTGACGACAAGCAGCGCATCGCCCAGATTCTGGATCAGGTGGAAACAAGGATGAAAAAAGAAAACCTGTTTCATTGGCCATTGTGTTTTGATAGTTTCAAAAGGGAAGAGGTGCAAGGAGGGAACTGGCCATTTCCAAAATATGAAAATGGAGACATCTTTCCCACCTGGGGTTACCTTGGGGTCAGGGCTTATGTGAAACATGATAAAAGCATTGCGCTGAAGTACATCAACAAACTGCTGGAGCAGTATCATAGAGATGGGTTGTCTTCCCAACGTTACAGCAGGACCACACAGCTTGGTCTTGGCGATGATATACTGGCCGGTATTTGTACCAGTATTACTGCTTTGTACAGCGATATTTATGGCGTTCGTCCTAAATGGAACAGGCTGGGCCTGGAACCGCAGATGATGCAGAAACTGAATGGGGCAAAATTTGCTTATCATCATCTGGGATGTGACTATCAGCTGGAATTGAGTGCAAGTGATTATCTTATGAAAACCGATGGTTTTTCCATCAGAAGCAAAATAGCGTTTGGTGCCGGGAAGCAGGGGGATGTTCTAACTTGTTATCGTCAGAATCAGGATGATCAGACCATGAAAATCCATACTTTTTCTAAGAAGCCTATTTTTATTGAATTTGACAAATGGGATGATAAGGAATGTTCATGGAATATCCGGGGTATAGGCAAACAGGAAATTGAACTGACGGGTTTATTGCCATATAAGTCTTATCAGGTACAGATTGATCAGAAAAATCAAAAGTTAAAGTCGGACGCAAAGGGAAATATAAAATTGTCTCTTAATCTTACAACAGATGTTAGATTTGTGGTTGCTGTGATCTGATCTCTTCATGGCTACACAAGGCAATCGGTATAGCTATATCAGGACTAGACAATTTGTATAACCGAATCAGGAATTACAAATTTGTGTGTATAGTCAATTCAATATTAAATCAATAACACGTATAGCTATTTTAGGATAAGACACGGACTAGACCAGCGCTATATTAACTCCACGTAAAATCCACCTTAAGTCCACGTTGAGTCCACGTTTTCCCGGAAAAACGTGGACTCAACGTGGATATGATACGCTATTAGTACGGCTTCATTACGGCAGGTGTTCGAAGCTCAACTAGTCTTGCCCTAAAGTTACTGTTAAGAAAATCAATTGGATCCAACAAAAGTACCTTTTTGTTTGTTCTTATCATCAAACAAAACCAGATATGTCTAACATCTTTTCCTCTATAAAGAACGCGTATGCGCTGTTCAAGACCATTGATTTTCAGAAACTCGAGGCTTTGTCCAAAAAGGTTGACCTACCGAAGATGATGGATACCGTTTCTAACCTTGATGAAACACAACTTCAAGGAATGATGAAAATGATGGGGAGTACGAAGAAAAAGAAGGAGTTGCCACCTATTGAAGGTGATTTCTACCATCTTGGCGACGAGGCATTGAAAGATGAGGATCGTGCATTGCAGCTAAAAGTCCGTGCTTTTTTAGAAAAAGAGGTGAAACCAGTGGTCAACAAGTACTGGTTAAAGGCAGAGTTTCCTTTCGAGCTGATCCCACGTATTGCGGAACTCGACATCTGCGGATTGACTTATAAGGGGTATGGATGTCCGAATAAATCGAACCTGATGGAAGGTATTCTGGCGATGGAACTTGCACGTGTTGATACATCAATGTCCACCTTTTTCGGTGTGCAGAGTGGTTTAGCGATGGGTTCCATCTATCTTTTAGGTTCGGAAGCCCAGAAGCAACAATGGTTGCCGGGGATGCAGAAGATGACTACGATCGGTGCGTTCGGTTTAACGGAACCTGAGGTCGGATCTGGCGCGGCAGGTGGGCTCACCACTACGGCGAAAAGACAGGGCAGCAAATGGATCCTTAACGGACAAAAAAAATGGATTGGCAACGCACCTTTTTCAGACGTCACCATCATTTGGGCTAGAGACCTCGATGATCAGCAAGTGAAGGGATTCCTGGTGAGAAAGGGCACGAAGGGATTCGAGGTGGAAAAAATGATGGACAAGATGGCATTGCGGATTGTTCAGAATGGCCTGATCACGCTGACCAATTGTGAGGTTGATGAAGAAGACCGCCTGCAGAATGCGAATTCTTTTAAGGATACGGCTAAGGTATTGCAAATGACCCGGGCTGGAGTTGCCTGGCAGGCAGTCGGTTGTGCAAGAGGAGCTTATGAAAGCGCGTTACAATACACCCGCACGCGAAAGCAATTCGGCAGACCAATTGCCTCTTTCCAATTGATTCAAAATCACTTAGTCGAGATGTTATCCAACCTGACTGCCATGCAGACGCTTTGCTTCCGCTTATCGCAATTACAGGATCAGAACATGCTGACCGACGAACATGCTTCGCTGGCTAAAGTATTTTGTTCTATGAAAACACGTGATGTGGTGAGCAGGGCCAGGGAAGTAATGGGAGGAAATGGTATCTTGCTCGAGTATGATGTGGCGCGTTTTGTAGCTGATGCAGAAGCGATCTATTCTTACGAGGGAACCAAAGAGATTAATACATTGATCGTAGGCAGAGCCATAACCGGCTTCTCTGCCTTCGTATAATTTATATATGCAATGAGTACATTAGCTATGCAAACCATGGCGCAGCCTGTTCAGACAGGACTTGCAGGACGTTATGCCAGCGTCAGACAATTAACAGAAGAGATCTGCCGGCCTTTAGAAGTGGAAGATTACGTGGTGCAGCCAATTGCAGATGTGAGTCCGCCGAAATGGCATCTCGGGCATTCTTCCTGGTTTTTTGAAACGTTTGTACTGAAACCTTATGTTCAGGGTTATCAGGTGTATGATGATCAGTTTGACTTTGTGTTTAACTCTTATTATGAAGGTGTTGGTGCCCGCGTAATCCGTACAGATCGTGGCAATTTAAGTCGGCCGACCGTAAGCCAGATTTATGCTTATCGTCAATATGTAGATGCTGCCATGCAGCATCTTTTTGAGTGCGGGGTTTCTGCGGAGCTGGAAGAGGTGATCGTATTAGGTCTGAACCATGAGCAGCAGCACCAGGAGTTGTTATATTCAGATATCAAATACATCCTTGGGCACAACCCGCTTTTTCCTGCTTACGATGATAAAGGGATTGAAGGAAATTCGGCTTCTGTGATGAAAGTTTTGCCTGTTGATGAGATGATTGCTGTGGAAGCGGGTGTTTATGAGATCGGTTTTAACGGCACTGGATTCAGCTTTGACAACGAGCTGGGCAGGCATAAGGTGTACCTGCAGTCTTATCAGATCTCTTCCGGGCTAATTACCAATGGGGAGTATCTTGAGTTCATTGAAGCGGGTGGTTATGAACAGTTTCAATACTGGCATTCTGAGGGCTGGGCATGGGTAAAAGAAAAGGAAGCCCGGGCGCCGCTTTATTGGCATGAGATAGATGGGAAATGGTTTGTATATGAATTGAAAGGTTTGGTGGAAGTTGATCTTCCCCAACCGGTATGTCATGTTAACTATTTTGAAGCGGCGGCATTTGCTGCCTGGAAAGGAATGCGTCTGCCAACAGAAGCGGAATGGGAAGTGGCATCATCGCAATTCAACTGGGGTGCAAGGTGGGAGTGGACAGAAAGTGCGTATCTTCCTTACCCAGGGTTTAGTAAAGCTGAAGGTGCAATAGGGGAGTATAATGGGAAGTTTATGATCAATCAGATGGTGCTTCGTGGCGCTTCAGTCGCGACTTCGCCAGAGCACAGCAGAAATACTTATCGCAACTTTTTTAGTACTGCCGCACAGTGGCAATTTACAGGGATTAGGCTGGTGAGAGGATAAGTAATGGCAATTACGAATATTAATTATAAGGATAAAGGATTTTGGATACCTGAAGCATTTATTGAAGTTTTAAGCCAATATTTTTGCGAAACCTGTGAAACGATCGGCGTAAACATTTTTTCCGAAAATCTGCAGAAAATATACCGTCAATGTTATTTTAATGTGAGAGGAGAGAATATTGGTATGGTCGCTATCTCCTTAAATAAATAGGTCACGAATTCTATAGATAAAATAACATTAATCGACGTGTTTAATCAAACGAATTCACTATTAACTTCAAAAGGAAATGAAATAAGTATTTCTGAGCTTAATCAATTTGAAGGTAATAAGTCTGACGATTATTTCAAGAATGAGTGGTATTACCCAATAAAAATTCAGAGTCTGATTTCTACCATAAATATTATGATAGAAATGCTAGAAGAGGTTTGGCCATTATCTGACTATAGTATTTATTACGTGGGATTTCCTAATCCCGAAGGACGAGGTGAGATATAAAGATGTTATCCACATGGTCAGTTAGCTGTTAGTTCAAGTATATTATGATGATGACGGAAAAAAATCCAGATTTGATAGTCTGTGGTTTTTAGTTTATCTAAATATATTTTATGTTTGAGAATGTTTGGAGAACTATTCTCATAATAGTTGCTATAGATGCATACATAAGGTGTAGATGATGCTAAAAATATATCTAGAGTCCTCCGGTGGATTTTGGAATAAATGAACAGTGAGAGCATAGAAATGATACTTGCAATTTACTTGAGAAGATCTGACACTGGATTGTGTTTTTTTAAAAGAAAATGTAGTTTTATCTAAAAAAATAATGAATATAACAGATCGATACCAAGACATCGTAGAAGAGCTAGATTTTTTAAAAGAGGTAAAGAAGAAGGAGTTCAGGTACTCAAATATTTTATTGTTCAGGGAATACCAGACTAGATTGTTTGCTTGGAAAACAGCATGTGGTTACAACGGTATTGATTCTTTTAATAAGTCAAAAAATTTTCATAACATTTTCATCGATATTAGCCTTAATTTGAGTAGCCAAATTATTCCTGAGGAAAAAGTTATCAATGATTTAAAATCCAGAGGAGTGGATTATGTACGCTTTACCTTTAGAGACTACGATGGTTTTTTTATATGTATGTATATAAATTGGGAGATCTTCAAATCTGAACCAGAAATATCATCTTATCCAGGATTATCTAATCCCTATCTTCCCGCATTTCAGATCATCGCTAGAGGTGGAACCATTTTCAACAGCGAGTTGAAATTTGAGATAGACAATGGTCAAACTTTTAGACGATATGACAGGCTATTTCATTTGCCATCACTAGAAGAAGATTTTTTGATGTTTATTGATGATAATTCCAATGATTTTCCTAATCAAGAGCGAGTTGATTTTCTATGGAGCAGATTTGAGAGATTTAATAGAAATAAGATCTGATTTTTTGATTTACTTTTGAATTAAAAATTATGTAGGCCTTTTTCGCGACGTAACATCTTTATATTGCGAATGACAAATTATGACGCATCATTGATCATTTAAATCCTATCGTATATTGACGACCTTATTTTTAGGATAAAAGTATATTGAATATATGGACACAAAGGCAGGTACAAAATCAGTAACCAAAATGAAAAAATGGGATTAGCAACTATTGAATATCGAGGCAAGAATTTTTTAATACCGGATAGTTTTATAGAACTTCTAAGTCAGTTTATATGTGAGGCCATGGAACGTATCGGCATCCATAGTTTCCCGTCTAATTTACAACAGTTATATGAAGATTGTGACTATAATAGATTGGGACAAAGCATCGGAATAGTTGATATATCATTAGATGAATTTGTCGTGAGTGAGTCAGATAAAACCATATTTATTCATGTGCTTGATCAAACTAAAACTTTGCTCGCTCTAATGGGAGATGAGTTAAGCCTGGCATGGTTGAATGATTTTGAAAGTCATAAATCCAATGATGCCTTTAAGTCCCCTTGGTTTATTCCAGTTAAAATTCATAGTATTGTTATTACCATCGATATAATTCAACAGATATTAAATGGTACATGGGAGCATGAGAATTACTATTTGACATACGCCGGTTATCCTGGGTCTACTGGAACCGAAATCATTTAATCAGTCCAGGATCAAACTCAATTTAAAATTCAGGACAGATTCGATACCAGGGGGGATATTCAGCTGCAAAGTACATGAATCTCAGGAAATTCAATACATCTCACAACAATAGCCTTCCACAGAATGTCTTCTTTTTTCGCATTGGCGAATATTGCGTCAAATATCTCAGTTCGTGATTAGAAAAACGATTTTTTATTTTAATGAAATTTATGGAGGCCTGGATGTGAAATCGTACTTTTATCCTGGATGTTCGCTCTGTAACTAGTAATGACACTGGACTTTAAAATCGATCAGCCAATCAGATTTTATTGTTTTGGGCATTCGAGGTGAATAGATCGATTAAATCATTCTCTATTATATTTTCATGCTTATGGGTATAAGATTCGAAAATCAGTTTGGTGAGTTAATTAGTGAAAACCAAGCTTTAAAAATGGGTAAATATTATGTTGTGCAAGATGATGGCGGTGAAGTTAAACAGATAGAGGAATTTTACGCAGGAAGACCTATTCTTTTGACCTATTTTAACAACTCGGGCGAAACAGACGAACAATTGATTAATCGTGTCTTTAGAGAAGGTTGGCAACTCACTATTGTTAATAGTGAAATCTACGCACATGACTATCTCATACGACGACGTACACATTATAGTATTCATAAAACGCTTTTGGCTAAAAGTCATCAGTTCTTGGATAAATATAAAAACATCATCGCTTATGCCTGGATTAGTGATTTGGTTAAAGGTATTCCAGATCACAGTATGACTAAGAAATTTTACTACGACCCTGAAATTAATCCAAATGAATATATGTTTGATTGTGAGTATAATGAAGATGGTTCATTACTTGAACTCTATTACAATAGCTTGCATACAAATATAAGTGGACAAGATTCAGAAGTATACCTCAATAATCCTAAAGGTATTGCCACTATTAGAGCATTAACTGGAATATCTCAGGGATTGGCGGAATACTACATGACTGCTGATGTGATTCCGAGGTTTTAAGCAGGGACATGACGTCCCCCCGAAAAACTGGGCTCACAAACCGATCTTACACCTGTCATGCAAGGTTTAAATGTCGGCTATCCAAGGATTAAATATAACTTTAATTGATTATGGCAAATTCAATGTCTTACACCAATAGCTTTGGTGAACCCATTACCAAACAACAGCTTGAAAAATTGAAAGATTATAATATCAATTATTATGAAGATTCAGTTTTATCTAAAATAGAAAGATACGAAATTGGTGACGTATCTTATAGCGTTTATTTAAAAGAAACAGAAGATTTACATTCGATATTGGACGACTTTGGATTAGTAGATATTGAAATTATAAAAAGCTCGAGTGCCGGCACTTTTAAAGTTGAGGAACGGTATTGGTTTATCAATAAAATATTGAGGGAAAGATCTAAGGTACTTTTTGACATTTCTAGCAACGATATATGCAGTCAAGTTCTTGACAATGAAACCGGTCTTCCTCTGCTTGACACTACTGAGAAATATCTGTTTACATCTGGAGAAGATATCTATTCTCTTGGATTTGAATATAACTTGGATGGCTCTTTCAAACGAACGTGGGGCGCATGGGTTGAGAACACCGATCAGCGGCAACGGGGATATATTGGCAGCGAAAAGATAGATCTATATTTTCCTAATCTATTTATCGAGCATCCCTACTATCAAGATGCATACTTTTTTCCAGAAAATACTTTATAAATGCGCGGTAAATTAGATGAAATATTAATTGTAGATATTGAGGCTACCTGTTGGGAAGGAAGTAATCCTGATGGTATGGAGAACGATATAATCGAAATTGGCATTGCCTTGCTGAATGTTCAAACCGGAGAGATATCTGAAAATCGCGGAATACTGGTAAAACCGGAACGATCAGAAGTTGGGGAATTCTGCACCAAGCTAACTACTATAACGCCTCAAATGATTATCGATGATGGAGTTACATTTAGAGAAGCTTGTTCAATTCTAAAAAAGGAGTATTCATCTCAAAATAGGGCTTGGGCAAGTTTCGGAGCTTACGATCTAAAGCAGTTTCAGCGACAGTGCGCTGCTTACAATATTGGTTATCCCTTCGGGCCATCACATGTAAATGTAAAAACTCTCTTTGCACTAAAGAAGAGGTTGAGTCAAGAACAGGGAATGTCTGGAGCCTTGGAAATGTTAAATATTCCATTGGAAGGTACACATCATAGAGGTGTTGATGATGCCAAAAATATAGCCAAGATACTTCGTTGGATTTTGGAATAATGAAGAATTGATTTCCTGATAGGACAAGCATAAAAATGATACTATGCCAGCTACAAAAGCAGTAACCAAAAGATATTATCCGGCTTTATCAGAAGTGATAACAGTAGATGACCTGCCGGAGTTTTTACATTTTGCAGAAGATGGATTAAATGCCTTGCTGGACAAGATCCATTACAAGAATCTGCAATACTCGAAAAGCTATCGTGGTGATGGGGCTTTTTATAGCCTCGACATCATCAGCAAGAAATTGGTCTTGACTTACCTTTTGGCTTACGGCTGGTATTGAATCTCAGAGCATGAACAACATTCTGGAAGATATTGATAGAAAACTCAGCGATTCTTCGGCCCAAGGTATTGTGAATAAAATGCTCATGAATGACCTGAAATTGATTAAACATTAAGCCGTAAAATAGTTACAATGTTTTCAATATATTGGCCATGACCTCCATCCCTTCATCAATGTGGTGTTTTTCCATGCACAGTGCTGGTCTGAAACGAATGGTCTGATTGCCGCAACCCAAAAACATGACATTTTGTTCCATCCCTTTTTTGATGAACTCATTTCTCATTTCCTTGTCAGGGAAGTCGAAGGATGCGAGAAGTCCCTTGCCGCGGATATTGCTCATCTGATCATAAGTTTTAGCAAATTCTTCCAGCTGTTCTTTTAGATATTGGCCAAGGTTTGCTGCATTTTCACAAAGCTGGTCTTCTTCGATAATTTGCAAAATCTTTGTGGAGCGCACCATGTCCACGAGGTTGCCGCCCCAGGTGGAGTTAATGCGGGAAGGCACTTTGAAAACGTTGGTCTCTATCTGATTTACCTTGTCGCCCACCAATATTCCGCAGACCTGCATCTTTTTCCCGAAGGCAACGATGTCCGGCTGGGCCTGCTCACTATAATGCTGATGGCACCAGAATTTACCCGTTAAGCCTACCCCCGTCTGGACCTCATCATAGATCAGGAAAGCATCATTTTCATCTGCCAATGTTTTCAGCTGGATCAGGAATTCTTCACGAAGGTGATTGTCGCCACCTTCTGATTGTATGGGTTCGACGATGATGGCGCAGATGTCGTCTTTATTGTCGGTAAAAGCCTGCTTGATCTGGGCAATGGACTCTCGTTCCGTTGCGATTGCATTTTCCAGGTTGCCATCCTGTAGTGGAAACCTTACTTCAGGTACAGAAACGCGGGGCCAGTCGAATTTTGCAAACCACTTGGTTTTGTCGGGCAGGGTATTGGTGAGGCTCAGCGTATAGCCCGTCCTGCCATGAAAGGCTTTTTCAAAATGAAGCACCTTAAATCCTTTTTCTTCTTTGTATCCTTTGGCAAAGTTCTTCTGTACTTTCCAGTCCATGGCTACCTTGATCGCATTCTCCACTGCCAATGCACCTCCGGCAATAAAAAAAGCGTGGGGCAAATAATCTGGGATACCTACCCGTGAGAAAGTTTCCACAAACTGTGCATATTGCTGGGTATAAACGTCAGAATTGGAAGGGTTGGCCATTGCTGCCAGCATCAGGTTCTTTTTAAAAGCTTCATCATTTACCATCTTTGGATGGTTGTATCCTAAGGGGACGGAGGCGAAGCAGGTAAAGAAATCGAGCAGCCGACGGTTGTATT
>NZ_ABCM01000039.1 GCF_000170795.1 Pedobacter sp. BAL39 | reverse complement strand
CCTATAAAAGGATCAAGTACTTTCAGCAATTTGGTCAATACCGCAAGAAACAGGTAGACTATATGCAGGGTACGCAGAAAAATATTGAATACAAGATTGGGGTGCTTGACCGTAACCTGAAGGAGAAGAGTAGCTTGCTGACCGAGCAGGAAAAGGAGAAGATAAAGCTGAGTAAGAATAAATCTGAGCAGGCAGTCATGCTGAGCCAGATTAGTAAACAGGAGAAACAGTTCAGGCAGGATATCGCGGCAAGTAAACGTAAGCAGGCGGATATCGACCGTGCGATCCGCAATGCCATTCAGCGGGAGATTGAGCTGGCCCGTAAGAAGGCAGAGGAAGAGGAGCGTCTTGCTGCTCAGAAGGCTGTTGCCGAGGGACGCCCTGTGCCTGTGGTGAAAGAGAAAACCAACAGCAATTACCTGACTGCCTCACCTGAGGCTGCGAAACTCTCTGCGGGATTTGAAAACAACCGCGGAAGGTTGCCATGGCCGGTGAGCCAATACTCTATTGTAGAAAGGTTTGGTTCGCATCGCGAAGGGCAGGCCACCTACAACAATGACGGAATAAACATTCTTACCGAAAATGGCGCGCCAGTGCGTGCGGTGTTTGAAGGTAAGGTGCTTTTTGTTAGAGAGTTGTATGGTACTTATATCGTGGCCCTCATTCATGGGGATTATTTTACGATTTACCAGAACCTGAAGAGCGTTAGTGTTGCTAAAGGAGATAAGGTGGAGACTAAACAAAGCATTGGTGTTGTAGCGGCAAAGGAAGACGGCCCGATCCTGCATTTCGAAATTATGCGAGGCCAGGATAAGTTGAATCCCGAAGCATGGGTTGCGAAATAGGTGATCACTTCTTAAACGGATTTTCATTTTGATGTCATAACATGCAAAACAGACGTTCTGCTGACTTATAGATTATCATAATTTGAACCATGACCGTATCTTTGACTATCTGATACAAATTGGTCAATTATTATAAACAAAGACATCAACCTTCGTGCACTATATTAAATACCCTCTAGGCTTTTTATTCCTCATTTTTATGGGCTTTTCTGCTGTGGCCCAGCAAACAACAGTAAGCGGAATTGTTACGGATGCGAAAACCAAAGAAACGCTGCCTTACGTATCCTTTCAGATTGTTGGGACCACCAAAGGAGGCAGGACAGATGCTGACGGTCATTATAACATTACGTTAAATGCAGGTTCTACACAACTGAAGTTTAGTTATGTTGGTTATACCAGTCAGACTAAAACTGTAAAATCCGGCCAGAGCCAAACCGTCAATGTACAGCTGCAGCCCGAGGCGATGCTGATGGACGAGGTGGTGATTTCTGCAGGTAAAAAGCCCAAATATAGAAATAAAGAAAATCCTGCTGTGGCACTGATCCGTAAAGTGATTGAGAACAAGCCCAAAAACAGAATGGAAAACTATGATTATGTTTCTTACCAGAAATATGAGCTGATGGCTTTTTCATTGAGTAACCTTTCCGATAAATTTAAGAACAACCGGATTTTTCGCAACTACCAGTTCCTGTTCCAGGAGCAGGATTCCACGAAGATCGGCGGCAAGAATTTCCTTCCCGTTTATCAGGAGGAGAAATTATCCGATAACTATTACCGGAAAAATCCGGAGAAGCTGAAAACCATAGAGGTCGCCAATAAGCGGGTGAACTTTGACGCACGTTTCATCGATACGAAGGGGATGAGCGTTTACTTCGACCGGATGTATCAGGACATCAACATTTACGATAACAACATTTCTGTGGTCAGCAATCAGCTGCTGAGCCCTATCGCTGATGCAGCACCTTCATTTTATAAGTTTTTCATCACCGATACCATCAAAACCCAGCAACCTTATCTTGTGGAACTAGCCTTTACACCTAGAAACAACACCGATTTGCTTTTCGAGGGGCGTTTATATGTGACACTTGATGGGAATTATGCTGTGCAAAACGCTTTCCTGTCAGTAAATAAACACATCAACCTGAACTTCGTACGTGCTTTGGAGGCTAAGCTGGACTTTGAGAAAAATCCTGATTCCCGGTACCACCTGAGCAAAAGTAACCTGCTGATCGACTTTGGTTTAAGTAAAAACGGTGGTAAAGGTTTCACGGGTGAACGGACAGTGAACTTTAAGGATTATAAGATCAACCAGCCGATTTCTGACAGCCTGTTTAACGTGAAGCCATCTATCAATGAGCCTGCAGTTATTCCGAATGCAGAATCTGAAGAGTTCTGGGCTAAAAATCGCCCGGAGCCTTTAACTGCGGCAGGTATGAAAGTATACACGAATATCGATACGTTACAGAAGATTCCTTCCTTCACCAGAACCATGGACATCATCACGCTGGTAGGTGCAGGGTTTAAGGACTTCGGACCTTTTGAAATGGGTCCGGTGAATACCTTTTATAGTTTCAATGGGGTGGAGGGCTTCCGTCTGCGTCTCGGAGGAAGAACAACGACAGCTTTGAGTAAACGTTACTATTTTGAAACTTATGGTGCTTATGGATTTAAGGATGAGAAGTTCAAGTTTTTTTTAAGTGGTACTTACTCGCTGAACAATAAGTCTATTTATGCGTTTCCGCAGAATTACATTCGTGCCAGCTTCCAGCGGGATACTAAAATCCCCGGACAGGAGCTGCAGTTTGTGCAGGAGGACAACTTCCTGTTGTCATTCAAACGTGGTGAGAACAACATGTTGCTGTATAACGATTTTTACAGGATCGATTATATGAGGGAATTTGAAAACCATTTCTCTTATAGCATTGGGCTGAGGAAATGGCAGCAGACACCGGCAGGAACCATTTATTTCGGGGGTTCTTCCCTTAATCCGCTGGATCGCATCAACCAGATCAGTACATCAGAGGTGACCCTTTCATTGAGGTATGCGCCGCATGAGAAGTTCTATCAGGGGAAATTGTACAGAACACCGATTATCGACAAGTATCCAACGTTTAACCTGCGCTATACCGCGGGGTTAAAAGATGTATTGGGTGGAGAATATAACTATCATAATTTCATGGGTAGCATTGACAAGCGTTTTTACCTGTCGCAGCTCGGTTATACCGATGTGACGCTTGAAGGTGCCTACATCATTGGTAAAGTTCCTTTTCCATTGTTGGCCATCCACCGTGCCAACCAGACCTATGCGTATCAACTGAATTCTTATAACCTGATGAACTTCCTGGAGTTTGTGAGTGATCGTTACGCGAGCGTGATGGTAGACCATAACTTTAATGGTTTCTTCTTCAACAAAATCCCATTGCTGAAAAAACTGAAACTGAGGGAATGTTTCTCTGTTAAAGCTCTTTACGGTGGACTGCGAGCAGAGAACGATCCATCAGTAAGCAGTACTGCCATGCAGTTTGTCAAAAACGAAGAAGGTCAGACCATTACACATTCTTTAAATAATGAACCGTATATTGAGGGAAGTGTTGGGGTAGGTAACATTTTTAAAGTGCTAAGGGTTGATGCCGTTAAACGTTTCACGTATCTGGATAATCCTGGAATCTCCGAATGGGGAATTCGTGCAAGGGTAAAATTTGATTTTTAATAATTGTTTATGAAGAGGATTGAAGTTGCGGTCAGGCTGATGTTGTTGATGTTGATGATAGGCATGCTGCCGGTTGCGGCACAGACAACGGATAAAAGTGACCCCTCACCGTTGAAGTTTCCAACACCGAAAGGGATCAAAGATCAGCTCTTTTACCTGCAGCGTGACCCGAATACAAATACCATCATCTGTGAACTGAATGATGACGGTCATGGAAAGGTAGATGAGAAGGATCCTATTCTGGTATACTGGTTGCGCTATGCTGAGAAGGGCGAAAAGGAAGACCTCAATTATATTCAGCGCAAATTTGCCTATGGTATTCAGACTAAAAAGTTGGCCAAGGACAGTTATGAGTTGCGATTTGTATCCCATAAGAAAATACCGATGTATCTGCGGATCTCGGATGGGGACAAGAAGTTTCATGTATATGTAACGGTAAATAATAAGGAGATCCAGCTGGAGAGAATTTTTCTTCGTATTGTGGGTGGGTCATTCTGGCTGCCAAATGTTAGGTATGTAGAGATCAGAGGTGTTTATACTGAAACAGGTAATGTCGTCACCGAGCGGATCAAGGTATAACATTTACCGATTATAAATCGCCTTTTACCGGTTGTTTGCCGGTGTCTGACAGCTTCTGATTGCGGAAGGCTGTTTTCATAACTAGTTTTGAAGAAAAAACAGCTATGGAAACTTTCAAACAACAAAATAAGGTAGGTAAATACTCAGGTTTTGGATTACTGTTGGTAGCAGTCGGCATTGTCTTTCTGCTGAGAAATCTGGGCGTTGATGTGCCGCATTGGCTATTCAGCTGGAGCAGCCTGATGCTGGTGGCTGGTCTTTGGATTGGATATAAAAAGAATTTCCGGATTGACAACTGGGTGCTCCTTGTGATGATTGGTGGAATCTTTACCATCAGAGATATTGCTTTTTTTGAATTGTCCAGAATTACCGGTGCGTTGATCCTTATCGGCCTGGGTATTTATCTGGTCATTAAACCCAGCAAGGTTCTTTCGTTTTCAGAAGGTTGTAAACACAGGAAAACATTAGAATAGAAAATTCTTTACACCATCATATATAGGCTGCCTGTTGACGTCTTCCTGACTTGGAGGGCGAAATGGGCGGCCTTTTTCTATTGCAATCATTTGATATTCTTTTTTACCGACTAAAGTTGTTTGTTTAAATACCGATCGGTATATTTGTAGCGTGAAATCAGTTCCGAAATCAGAGAGCACGCGTAAGTTTATCATTGAGGCTACTTCTGGCCTTTTCAATAAACGCGGGTACGCAGGCACAGCATTGTCAGATCTGACGGAGGCGACGCAGCTCAGCAAAGGCAGCATTTATGGAAACTTTGAGAATAAAGAAGCTGTAGCACTTGCCGTATTTCAATACAATCTGTCTTTAATACAACAGTTGATCAACAATAGAATGTCATTGTATACCAGCGCAAAAGATCAGCTGATGGCCCATGCACAAGTATACCACAGTTTTGAGCACACCCCATTTCCCGATGGAGGCTGTCCCTTGCTGAATACCGCAGTTGAGGCTGATGATACCAATGAAGTGCTGAGAGCGAGCGCCGCCGAGGGACTTGAAAACTGGAAAAACAGGATTTCAGCCTTGATTGAGCGAGGAAAAGCAGCTGGTGAATTTAAGGCAGATACCAATGCCAGGGATTCGGCCACAACGATTATCGCTTTGCTGGAAGGGGGCATGATGATGTCGAAAGTTAGCAGGAGCCCGGAGGTGATGGATGTGCTGGTGCAAGCCATTAAAGATTTTATCATAAGAATGTCTCATACGTCAATCGAATAAAAATGCAGAAACCGTCAGAATTTTTAAAGGCACAGGAAGGGAAAGAGGTGAGTCGTTCGCCCTCTCCATTGATGAACTGGTTGAATCCAACCATCATTTCTGTGGAAACAGGGAAGTTGGTCTTTCAATACCTGATCCGCGAAGAAATGACCAATCCGATGGGGATTTTGCACGGAGGGATCACTGCTGCAATTATTGATGACGCGGTTGGGGCCACGGTGATCTGTTATGATGACCCGGTATTCCATGTGACGCTAAACAATGTGGTGGACTATTTTAATGCTGCGAAGGCGGGAGATGTGATCATCGCAGAGACGCTGGTGATCAAAAAAGGGCGGCAGGTTGTTAATGTACAGTGTGAGGTGTGGAATGAGGATAGGACGAGGATGATTGCGAGAGGATATAGCAACCTGTTGAGGACAGACCGGAAGCGTCCGGGTAGTGAATAACAGAATATATTACGGCCTTTATGGCCATTTACATATTAAAAAAAGAAAAACAGAGGAATGAAAAGAGTAGTTATAACCGGAATGGGGGTGATCAGTCCGCTAGGGAATTCTGTCAGTGAATTGTGGGATAACATCCTTGCTGGCAAGAGTGGGGTAGGACCGATTACGAAGTTTGACGCGTCAAAGTTTAAAACCCATTTCGCATGTGAGGTCAAAGATTTTGACGCGCTGGAATACTTTGATAAGAAGGAGCTTAAGAAATACGATCTTTATACACAATATGCTGTTGCGGCCAGCGATCAGGCCATTCAGGCTGCGGGGCTCGACTTTGCAGGGATGGATGAGGCTGCCCGTTATGAGGTTGGTGTAATATGGGCTACTGGAAACGGTGGTATCGGAACCTTTGAGCAACAGCTTAAAGAGTACCATACCGGCGACGGGACGCCGAGGTTTAGCCCGTATTTTATTCCAAAAATGATTGTCGACATTGCTGCAGGGGTAATTTCTATCCGTCATAAACTGCATGGTCCTAACTATTGTACCGTTTCTGCTTGTGCATCTTCCAACACAGCGATCATCAGTGCTTTTGATACCATCCGACTTGGAAAAGCAAATATCATGATTGCCGGAGGTTCTGAAGCCGCTATTACAGATTCGTCAGTTGGAGGCTTTAACGGAGCACAGGCTTTGTCGAAGCGCAATGATGCACCTGCGCAGGCTTCACGTCCTTTTGATAAAAGCAGGGATGGTTTTGTGATCGCGGAAGGTGCGGCAGCATTGGTGTTGGAGGATTATGACCATGCAATCGCCAGGGGTGCTACGATTTACGGTGAGATGGTTGGCGGTGGAATGGCTGCTGATGCTTATCACCTTACAGGTACACACCCTGAGGGGCTGGGGGCCATACAGGGAATGAAAAAGGCATTACATGATGCCGGTATCGGCGCTGATCAGATTGATTATATCAATGCCCATGCTACTTCTACCGGACTTGGAGACCTTAGTGAGCTGATTGGTATTAAGTCTGTATTCGGCGATGCTGATGTAGCCATCAGTGGAACAAAATCCATGACGGGCCATTTGCTTGGCGCGGCTGGCGCATTGGAAAGTGTGATCAGTATTCTATCTGCTCAACACGATATGGTACCTGGAACGATCAATACTGAAGAGCTTGATGAACAGATTCCTGAGGGGCTGAACATCGTATTGGGTGCTTCGGTTCCAAGGAAGATTGGGTATGTGATGAACAATACCTTCGGGTTTGGTGGACATACGGCTACTTCAATTTTTAAAAAATATAAAGGGTAGGCTCCTTTTCAGATTCATTTCAGAATTGGCATATAATTTTGAAATAAAATCTGAAGGGGATGATACGTGTAAAGTTCTGTTTTTTAATATTATTATGTTTTTCCTTGTCGGCCAAAGCTCAACGGGTGGATACGCTGACAAGGGAAAACAAATTTAGGGTCGCTCCCTTTATTATACCTGCTATTTTTGTGGGTTATGGACTGATGGGATCCGGCAATAATTTTATCAATGATATTGACCGGAATACCAGGGAGCGTCTGGTGGAACGACATGCTCTGTTTTCTCTAAAAGCAGATGACTATCTGCGATATGTGCCCGCGGCAGCCGTATATGGTCTTCATTTATCCGGAGTAAAGGGCAAGAATAGTGTTGTGGATGCTACAGGAAATTATGTGGTGTCGATGGCCATTTCGATGAGTGTGGTGTCTTTTACAAAAAAGATCAGCCATCGGCTTAGACCTGATGGTACTACCTATGATGCCTTTCCGTCGGGGCATACCTCTACATCATTTGCTTCAGCAGAGTTTCTGAATCAGGAATATAAAGACATTTCTCCTTTCATTGGTTATGCAGGATATGCCGTGGCGTTGACTACTGGAGTATTCAGGCTGTATAACAATAGACATTGGGTGACTGATGTCGTTGCCGGTGCGGGTGTGGGTATTGCCTCTACCAAATTGGGTTACTTATTGTATCCGCATTTAAAAAGGGCTTTATTTGGTAAAAATGAAACGAATTTTAGTCTTGTGCCATTGTATCAGGAAGGGAAAGCCGGACTTTCGTTTGCCGGAAGGTTTTAATCCTTGATTTCTGTCTGGTGTCTGTGTTGAGTATTTGGTATATCGATTTATGGACTGTGAATATAAAAGGAAGGGGTTGAACTTCCCGGAACAACCCCTTTTATCGACATCCATCGAGTAAGAATAAATTATGATTCAAATATATACTGTCTTTTGTGCCTGAAAAATGATACTGATCACAATTGAGGCATTATTCTGACGCTATTGGTGTTATATCTGGTGAAGGTTGGTGCTGAATTGTCTGGTTTAGATTCTATTCTTTGTATCTCCGACAACTTGAGTATTAGTTCCCTCTCTTTCTATAATTTTTTATAGCTTTTTCCATATCAATTTAGTGTTTGTTGTTTATCTTTTGGTGATAAATGTGTTTTTAGTATTAATTATAACTGTCATTATTTGATATTTTTTATGTTTTAATTAGGTGTTAAACTAGTTTTTTCAAGCGTTTTCTTTGATTTACACCATTAAATATGAGGCTTTTTCGATGTTGGCATCTGTTGATGTTAAGTTAAATGTTGTTTGATGTGTAGATTGATGGGTAATTTATTCCTCAAATCTCTACTTGTTGTTTTTTTGAACTTGCTCTTGTAAAGGTGTAAATGTCGTTGAAAACGCTTAAAGGCACTTTTTTGTCCCAATTTTATTACTGGTTTGATTTTTATAGAAAAAACATTTTTTTAATGTGATTTCTTGAATTATGAGATAAATTCTGAGTATTTTGTGAGTGGTAAACGATATTAAACCCTAAAGAAAATTTCAGTTTGCATGCAGTAGGCTTTTTTGGAAAATAAGTTTTCAATGAGTTAGCGGTCATGGCTCGGAGTGTATCTGCTGGGAAGTTGGGAAAATTGTATTGTCATTCTTTATGCTAAATTCGCTCAGATTAGAATACGATTCTATTTACAGGGTTAGTGTTCGTCTGCTATTTTTCTTATTGCTGATTCTTTCCTTTAAGCAGGCAAATGCTGAAGGTAGTAAGGATTTATATCCAAGTGGCGTAAGGGGTAATCGCGCGTTTTTATATGTAAATAATTCAGCAGCTGTTCTCGGGAATAATGTATCCTTCCCATTCAGGACATTGGGAACCCATTTTGTATATGCCAAAGTGGGAGAAACCATTGCCATCGCCTCAAGTGCAGTCAACACTAATACAGGTACGATCTACGTGACTACACCCTCTGGTAACCGGTCTGTATTGACCGGCAGTGGAGGGCGGATTGCATCAAGGACGGAGGAACTGGCGGGGCCAAGGTCCCCAGGCCAAGGTGCTGGGGGTAACAGGTATGCTCCGAAATATTTAACCATTGGTGCCGGCCAGGAAGGGGTGTGGAAGGTCGAGTTTGTTGCAACGGGGTCTGAGACTGATGCCGGGTATTGGACCGGAGCTGATGTCAGGGCTGACAACAACTGGACTCAACCCGGATCAAGTAACCTGATTGCGGCCTGGGACATTTCGGTACGTAATGCAGGTAATACCTGGTGGCTTAGCGGCCGGGTATATACTAACGTTTTAAATCTGCAGCTTTCGGATAATTTTGAGTCGGAGGACAAAGCTTACTACGGTACCACTTATGTGCTTACGAAAGACGGACGTGCCTATCGTGTCAAGAATAACGGAAATCACGGACTTGGATTTACGTTTTTCTCCAACAACAAAGGGTTTATAGACGCTGCTAAACAACCAATTTACAAAAGTCTCAACACTACGAATGCTGCTGAAATTTTAAATGCAGTGCATGATCCCAGAAGTCAGGATGATTTGACCAACAACCTGATCACTCACAAGATTTTTTATAATGCACCATCTGCTGATCTTCCTCAAGATGCTGATGTTGCGTTAACAAATGTCCGCACGTCTACCTGGCTGAAACGAGATGCAGTTGTGCCAATTGTGACGAATATTAATTTTATCGGGTCGGAGGGTACTCCCGGACAATCCGGTCAGAAAGGTGGATACATCTTATTTGATGCGAATGTCCCGGGTTCATACAGGATTGAGATACCTTTTGGCAACAATAAAAAACGCGTTATCGTTGGGGCAGCTACTGCTAACGAGAACAGGATCAAGTGGGATGGTAAGGATGATGATGGTAACCTCATTCCCGGCGGAGCCCTGGTCTCTGAGGTTAAGGTTCGCTTGTCTTCTGCGGAAGTGCATTTCCCTTATATTGATATGGAGATTAATCCTCGTGGTATCATTATAGAACTCGCTGAAAATACGCTTCAGTATGCAATCAATCCCAATCCTTCCGTTATCGATGAAAGTGTGTACAGCGATCGGGTGTATTGGAACGATTCTGATATTACTGGTGGTACTGGAGATCTGAGGTCAGATCCAAAAGATAACTCTGTAGATGGTTTATCAAGTAACGCCAATGGCCATAAGTGGGGGACTTACGCCACAAGTAATGGCAGCACAAATAATAACAACGGTAAGGGGAGTGCTAGTTATGGCAATAACAAAGCTATGGACACCTATGCCTACATTTTAAGTAATGAAGAAGGGCAGGCCCTGAATATGAATATTAAGGTGGCTGATTTGAAGGTCGTCAGCATCATACCCGTATTAACCAATCTTAAACCTGGCAGCCCGGTATCGTTTAAAGTGCGGGTAAAAAATGAAAGTTCAATTGTCGTGGAAGGAGCAAAGTTTGCTTTTTTCTGGCCGTCAATAGTAAATATTCCTGGTGGAAATGTTTCTGTGTCGGTACCTGCAGGGGTGCAGTCTAATAACGAGAGCCTTGTTGCAGGTGCCTTCAGATCATCGCTGGATTTCCCGGCAGGTGCGGAAATGGAATATACATTCACAGGAACGATTGCCTCCGTTGTTCCCGCAACTGGGATCCACTTGGAAGCAAGCATTATGCGCCCTAATGATGTGACGGATCCGGATGCATCTAATCATGTGTTTGATCAGGAGCCCACGGATCCACATGAAGAATGTGCTAACGGGACGGCAACAGAAGCTTGTAACAATATTAAATACCGGGATATTTTTGAACAGGATGTATGTCAGGGTAGCGCGATCACAGAGATTGCCTATACGTTGGATGGTGGCACAGCACTGGTTACAGGCAGCGTTCCGAATGGGGTGACTGGTGCGACAGCCACTGGTGTTTACAGATTAAATGGCGTGCCATCAACCGCTGGTAGGTATGAGTTTACAATTGGTACATCGGGAAATGAAAGACAAAAATCTGATTACCTAATTCATGTCAATGCACTTCCTGGAATAACAAGTCAGCCGGTCAATAATAGTGTTTGTGAAGGCAGTAGTACTAATTTTTCTGTTACCTCGTCAGGGGCGAACAATGCTTATCAGTGGCAATATCTCGATGGCACGATGTGGATGAATTTTTCTGCGACTGAGAAGGCTTCAGGTTTTAATACGGAAGTCCTTAGCCTCACTGATATTCCTCTTTCGGAGAATGGAAGGCAAATTAGGGTGCTCGTCACCAGTGAATTGGGATGCGCTGTGAGATCTAATGCTGTAAATCTGACGGTTAAGGCGCTACCTCCGGCTCCCTCCATCTCCTCCAACAATGTGGTTAAGCAATGTGAAGGGAACAGTATCGTGGTAAGGGCGAGTCCGACAACAGGGCTTAGATATGAGTGGTATCTTAATGGTGTTTTAATTACCGGTCCGGGAACTACGGGCAACCGGATCAGCGCTACCCAATCAGGCGAGTATACGGTTAAAATCATTATGAATGATGGTACTGATTGTCCGAGTCCTGCATCACCAAGTTTACCACTTGAATTCATCGCACTACCTCCTATTCCTAATGTCACTGCCAGTGCGTCGGTAGCATGTGAGAGTGATGGCATTCTGTTTACCTCTTCCGTGGCTTATTCATATCAGTGGTATAACGGAGAAGGGCCGATTAGTGGTGCTACCGGTAAAGAGTTCCTGACCAGGGAAACGGGTAGTTACTATGTGGAAGTGAAGAATGAATTTGGTTGTAATGAATTCTCTGACCCAATTGATGTTGTGATCAATAGGTCTTCTACAGCTTTAGATATTAATGCTTCAGATCATGCAATCTGCTTAGGCGAGAGCGTCACGCTGAATGCTGCATTGAACAGCTCATTATCAACGGTCAGTCCTGTATTTACTTGGTATGCTGATGCGACACTCGCGACTAAATTACATGAAGGTGCATCCTATCAGGTTAGCCCGGCTACCACAACCATTTATTATGTAACTGTGAAGGGGAATGGAACCTGTGAAAATCCTACTGGCGGAGGTAAGGCTGTTACGGTAACGGTGAACGACCAGCCAACCCTAGCTGATATTACAGTTGCTGATGATGTAATCTGCGCCGGAGCTAGCTCAACGCTAACTGCATCAAGTAACATAACAGGAGCGAGATTTACCTGGTACAGCGATGCAGCTTTATCTAATGTGATCTCCACCAATGCAACGCTAACTGTAAGCCCTTCGACGACTACTACTTACTATGTGAGGTTGACGAATGTTTCGGGTTGTTTCACCACAGGTAAAGCTGTGACGGTAACAGTGAACGACCAACCGACAGTTGCGGACATCACAGTTACAGATGAGGAAATCTGTGCAGGAGGCAGCTCAACACTCACAGCAACAAGTACGATTACAGGAGCGAGCTTCACTTGGTACAGCGATGCTGCTTTATCCAATTTAATTTCTAACACTGCAACCCTCACAGTAAGCCCGGCAGTAACGACGACTTACTATGTAAGATTAACGAATGCTTCGGGTTGTTTCACCGCAGGCAAAGCTGTGACGGTAACGGTCAGTGACCAGCCGACAGTTGCGGACATCACAGTTACAGATGAGGAAATCTGTGCAGGAGCTAGTTCAACACTTACAGCAACAAGTACGATTACAGGAGCGAGCTTCACCTGGTACAGCGATGCTGCGTTGTCCAATGTACTTTCCAACACTGCAACCCTAACAGTAAGCCCGGTAGTAACGACCACATATTATGTGAGGCTGACAAATGCTTCGGGTTGTTTCACTGCAGGCAAAGCTGTGACAGTAACAGTAAACGATCAGC
>NZ_ABCM01000040.1 GCF_000170795.1 Pedobacter sp. BAL39 | reverse complement strand
ACCTGGAAATGAGATTGCCAGATTCTAATGGTGGGGTCCCATACCTGGGTATGGGATGGGTAACCCTCTCTCCCATCGCTGCAGAATGGGAAGGACTGGATCATGAGGTCATGCGCAATACCGTAAAGGCGATGCAACAAACCATGTTAAAAACTACAAACGGAGTGGTCTGGATGCCAACCGACAGCTATCCTAACGGTTCCGTATCGAATGAGATCATCGGTAAAGGCATGGGCTGGGAACTTGATTTTGCGAGCTCCGAGAAGGACTATGGCAGGATCAAACAAATCCTCGACCTCATCAGGATTGTCAATGCACCAAAACCAATCTACATGGAAGGTGGCTGGCTGGAAGGAAACGGGCATAAGTTATCAGAACAGCTGAGCCCACAGG
This sequence comes from Pedobacter sp. BAL39, assembly GCF_000170795.1. GTDB lineage: Bacteria > Bacteroidota > Bacteroidia > Sphingobacteriales > Sphingobacteriaceae > Pedobacter. The sequence goes on along the minus strand of NZ_ABCM01000040.1, from coordinate 12,372 downwards.
ACCTGGAAAACATGAAAGATGCGGTATGGAAGACCAAGGATGCCGGAAATGGTGAGCAATGCGCGTGGTGGTGCTGGGCAATGGCCAGGCTAAGGCGGGAAATGGGATTAACGCCGATGCCAAAACCGATATAACAGTTCCAATGCACAACCGAAAATCTCGATTATGTGACCAGCGCGACATTTTCAGATTTTATTTATTTATATCTTACCAGACGTTCATCTTGAACCCGGCCGGACAGTGTGGTCACACTACCTGCTGAATATTGCATTTCTGTACAAAACGCTGACACTGTCACGCAACTGGATTTGTTATATACATAAATTGCTAACAGTCGGATCGTTTATTGCACCCGACAAACAACAGCTTAGATATGAAAGTTATACAGTTAACAGCATTTGGCGACACTCATCATTTATCAGCAGCAGAATTCCCTATTCCCCAGCTTCGTTTGGGAGAGGTGCTGGTCCAGCTCAAAGCCATCAGCATCAACCCAATAGACGTAAAAACAAGAGCAGGAAAAGGAATCTCAGCTTTGATAAAAGACCGTCTGCCCGCTATCCTCGGATGGGATTTCTCCGGAATAATTACGGCCGTAGCCCCAGACGTCAAAACATTTCACCCTGGGGATGAAGTATTTGCCTTTATTTCCTTTCCTGAACCCGGGCAGACCTATGCGGAATATGTTGCAGCACCAGCAGATCAGATTACCCTAAAACCTGCCAATATATCGCATCACCAGGCCGCTGCCGCTACCCTCGCGGCAATGACGGCATGGCAGGCACTTACAAGATATACAGAAATCAAAGCCGGCGATAGAGTGCTCATCCATGCTGCTGCAGGGGGTGTTGGACACTACGCCCTCCAGATGGCAAAGTATCTGGGCGCACACGTCACGGGTACCTCCTCAAAAGAAAATGAAACACTACTGCGTGACCTGGGCGCTGATGAATATATAGACTACAAAACACAGGCTTTCGAAACGGCCATCGCTCCCGTCGATTATATATTAGATACCATTGGCGGAGATTATATCGACAGATCTGTAAAAATTCTTAAACCGGGGGGAACCATTGTTTCAATCCCATCGGGCCTGAATGAATCTGTTACGGAAAAAGCGGCTGCCATAGGCGCTAAAGGTCATACAATGAAAGCACAACCCAACGGAAAAGACATGAATACCATCGCCTACTTTCTGGAAAAAGGCATTGTCCATTCCCATGTGTCCAAAACCTTCGCCTTTTCTGAAATGGCACAGGCCCATAAACTTATCGAGAGCGGCCATACTGTCGGAAAAATTACATTAACGATTTAACGGAAATACCCCAATATTATGAACGACACATTTCAATGTTTACTAGTTACTGAACTTCCTGATGAAGCAGGGCTCGACACCGCAATTGTTACCAAAAACATAGATGATCTACCGAGTGGTGAAGTGCTGATCCGCGTACATTATTCTTCCTTAAATTACAAGGATGCGCTTTCTGCTACCGGCAATAAAGGTATCACCAGGCAATATCCTCATACTCCGGGCATTGACGCCGCGGGGATAATAGAAAGATCAGCCAACGCACAATGGAAAGAAGGACAGCAGGTGATCGTAACGGGCTTCGATCTGGGCATGAATACCAGTGGTGGCTTTGCCGAATACATACAGATTCCTGCAAAATGGCTGGTGTCGCTACCTGAAAATATGACCCTTAGAGAAAGTATGATCTACGGTACCGCCGGTTTTACAGCAGGCCTGAGCGTATCGGCATTACTAAACGGTGGTGTAAAACCTGAAGATGGCGCCATCGCAGTGAGTGGTTCCACCGGCGGAGTAGGTTCTCTTGCTATTGGTATTCTGCACCGCTTGGGGTATCAGGTCGCAGCCATCAGCAGCAAATCGGAATCATCCGACTTTTTGACCAATATTGGCGCTACAGAAATTATACCCAGGGCGGAAATGGAGAACTTTCCGGAAAGGGCAATGCTGAAAACCAGATTCGCCGGGGCAATAGACACTGTCGGTGGGACAGTCCTTGCTACCCTCCTGAAAACCGTTCATTACGGCGCTACAGTGACAGCATGCGGAATGGTTAATGGCGGAAACATACCTGCCACAGTTTTTCCATTCATCATCAGAGGGATACAGCTGGCTGGTATTGACTCCGTGGAATATCCCCTGGAAAAAAGAACACCGATATGGCAGAAATTAGCCAACGAATGGAAACCTCAGGACTTAGAAATTTTTGCCACTGAAACTGGTCTGGAGGATCTGCCTCAAAAGATCTCAGATATGCTTCAGGGTAATGCCCAGGGACGTTCACTTGTAAAACTGCAGGTTTAATAAATCCGCAGGGATCTCATATGAAAAAATAAGGTTCAAACAGTATCAATCCCAATTTTGAACCTTATTTCTAGAGATTACTGGTCGGCGTGACTGATCACTGGATATGCTTAACCCTGTAATATTGAAAGTAAAAGATCAGGAACGAAATCAGGTAGGTCATTATGGTTGTCCAGAACAGGGCTCCTGATAATAGGGCATAAAACAAGCCGATAAACAATACAAACACATACAGCAGATACCTGAAAATTTTCAGCCCCGTGTGGTAAACCAGGCTGCGCAGTAAAAGTGAAATGCCTGCTCCCAGCAGGACCATTGCCAAAGAAAGAGCTAAATTGTATCTTGAAAACAACCAGCATATTTCTGGCAACAGCAACAAAACATAAGTGAACGAAAAAGCCACGTAAAGCTTAATCCTGTTAAATGGCAGGTTCCTCCGGAAACTAAGATACTTTTCCTGAAAAGCATGCTCCTGATAAATCAAAAAGCTGTGTAAAATGATCAACCCAAGCATAAGTACCGACAAAAGACGGATGTCACTTACAAACTCCTGAAAAAATGCCAGAATCCCGCTGAGCATACACAATGATAAGATTTTGGTGAGCAGGTAGGCCAGTTTCAGCCGATCGACCACCTGATAAATGAAAAACATAAAATATGGCTTCTTCCACCTGAAATTCAGCTTCTGAAGAAATCCAGACGCAGAGTCCTTACGAAATCTGTTGCTCATGGACTGATATAAACCTGCACTAACCACCGCCATCAAAAGAATATATACCAAAGTGAGAATCGGGATCAGGCAAGATTGATAAATTAACCCAAGAATCATTGCCAGCAACCAGTATCCTAAAAAAGGAAGAGAAATAAATAGCTGTAAGATAAACCAACTGACAAATCCTGAGTATTTGGATGACGAAGTCACACTGTACAATAAAAACTGATTTTGCTCAATCCTGAGCTGCTGACTCACGAAAGACCAGCTTTTTAGACTGTAGATGAGCCAGAAGATAAAGACAATGATCATAATCGCGGGAGTGACAATAAAGCTCATGACCAGCATCAGATGGTAGAATACCGAATCTTCAGCGCGATACACTCCGGCGGTTTTGATAAAAAAACAATAGTTCAGGATCGTCACAAAGAAGAAAAGTAATAGCCCGGAGTGTTCCCTAAAAAAAGTGTAGCCGAACATTTTCAGCAGAACCTTTGTAAGTGCAGAAGGTTTCATTGACAAATTGATGTTATCCCTTTATGCTCAATGAATAGTTCCTCAACAGCAGGCAGCAATACATCCGAAAGTTGCTGATGTGAAGCCAGAAAAAAGCTCACCTGATCGCGTTGTGATTTTTCGGTGATCCACTGGGACAACACTTCCAGAGCGGCAGCATCCAATGTAATCAATGGCTCGTCAAGTAAAATCAGTTCGGGTTCACCTATGAAAGAGAGGATTAGAGAAAGTTTTTTAGTCATCCCACTGGAATAGGTACCGACAGCATCATTGATGTATTCTTGCATGTGCATCCTTTCGATATATTCGTCTGCAGCTCCCTTTTTTCCATGCTTTACTTCGGTAAATAGCGCGACCAAATCCATTCCTGTTAAAAACGCTGGAAAAAGAGGCTCAGCTTCCGCAAAATTAACGCGACAACGATATCCACGTGTATTTCTCTTCAGGGAATATTGGTCATTCAGAACAACATCGCCTTCAAAATGTAAAATGCCGGCTACCGCCTTCAGAAGTGTACTCTTGCCGCTGCCATTTTCACCTCTCAACCAGTAGAGCCGTTCATTAAGTTTCAGGCCATCAATGCTGATAACGGGCCGACCGTTATAACCTTTTCGAAAATCCTTGAATTCCAATGTCATGAATATTTGATTCCTGCAAAAAGAAAATGTTACATCTTCCTCATCTCAGGAGACACACAACCAAGGCGTTAGACTCACGTTTACTTAAAGCGACTTCACCTTAATGTTGTCAATTGACGACAGTGAATCAAAAGACCTTACGCCTATTGTGCCGGTCTTATATTCGTTATCCCTGCAGGACAACACTGGTTTAGATTGGTCGTTCAAATAAACGTTGATCTGATCACCCTTCGCAACCACACGCACTTTATAGGACTTTCCAACCTCTAATTGAGCATTATAGCTATCCAATAACACCCACTTCCTACCAGACGCTTTTCCCAACTGCAATTTTTTGCCATGAGCATCCAATCCGACATAATAGCCTTTATAATCGTCAGCCCCTAAGGCTTGATCGCTGACCCTGAAAATCAGTCCCGCATCTCCCTTAGACTGTAGTGATACTTCCGCCTGATAGCTAAAATCACTAAAAACAGCTGCAGCGGCGATGGTCTTCATCCCATGGATGCCATAACCCCAGGAGCCTTTGTTGGATGCAGAATGAATAGACCCGTCCTTGATAAACCAGCCGCCCCCGTAATTGATCCATCCCTCTAAAGAACCTCTATTAAAATCGGCATTGAAAGTATTGCCCGTTTTTGCTTCACTCCCAATCACAGGAAAATTGGCAATCCTAATGTTTTCTGTTCCATAGGGTGTCAGAAATACCTCCTCCTCCGGTTCTTCAGAGCTTACGGGGCTGCGGGGCACCTCAAAAGCATGCATCTCATTATACGCAACTTTCCAGGAAGGGATTTTCTTCGCTTTCAGCTTTAACTTCACTGGTGTGCTGCGTTGTTCAAATGGATTTTCAGGCATTGCCGACTGGATGACCTCAATCTGATCAGTGTTGTTCCCATTCAGCAACAAGCCATAATTCCATGGAGATGCCGATGAAACTTCATAGTCAAAAAAACCCTCCACAAGGTGTTTTTTGCGAATAGAATATTTTGCATCAAGCCGAAGCGCATATACCAACGGACCGCGTTCAATCCCCGCAGATTGGTTCACCTGTGTGCTGATTTTTACGTTCATGGGGAAAGTAACCGAAACGACGTCCTTCGGTTTCCACAACCGGTCAATAACATAAATATCCCCCGGGAGGATGCTCTTCAAAGCTACGCCATTCAGCTTAATCTCCGGCTTTTCACACCATGAAGGAATCCTCAGCTTTAAGGGAAATGAAACCTGCTGATCAGGATCAATGTTCAACTGTATCTGTTCTTCAAACGGATAGTTTGTTCTTACTGCTATTTTTACTCCTACCTGGTCACCTACCAGGGCTTTAAGCTCCACAGGCGCATAAGCAACCACTTCTAGTCCATGATCAGGCGTAGCCATCCAGCTGTTCTTTACAAAATAAGGCCAGCCCATGTGCATATTGTACCTGCAGCAACCCATGCCCGAATAAGGGCTTAACAAGATCCCTCCATCGTAATCCTCATCAAAACCGGAATGCCCATGTTTACAGAACAGTTGATTCTGCTCGGAATAATACAAATGGGACTTGATGTCCCTGCTGAACTGCGCAGGTAAAGTATTAAAGGCAATCTTCTCCAAGCGGTCGCCGATAGCGGCGTCATGAATGATCCTCGCGGCAGTCTCTAGACTCTGCATCCACTCCACTACTGTACAGGTTTCCACTCCCTGAAAGGAGCTTTTCCCAGAGAGAAATTCCGATCCGGAAGCGATTCCGGTTACCTGTCCATGATCGTCTATCAAATGGTTTATCCCCTTCTTAAATGCTTCCTGATAGTAATCACCCTCAATCTGGGCGTACAATACCGGAAATTTAAGTGCCTGGCCGACACTCACACTGTGTTTGGTATGGAAGTCATCACCAAAATGAAAAAACTGATTGTTGGAGTAAATGTCTGCCCATGGATAGGCCTGCGATTTTAAAGCCTCAGCAAGGGCGATCAGCTCTGGATCCCCTATAATGTTATACAACCATAAAACAATTTCTATATTGTCACCGGTCCTCGATTTGCTCCACTCTGTGAGACGCTGATCGTTCAGGTGTGCATACTGATATTTAAAATATTTACTGAAGAAAGAAATAACCCTTCGGTCACCGGTTGCTTCATAATAACTCTGGATGGCATACATCATGGGCATGCGTGGCCACCAATCGTTCATTGTCGGCGGGCCAAAAAGACCGTTGTCCTGCTGATGGTCGAGTGTCCAGTTGATCCACTTCAGCGCTTTGTTCTTCAGCTGATCATCATCAAGGGTATAAGCCAGCGCAACCAGTCCCTTCACATAGTAGGGCACGCGCTCCCATCCGGAACCTGTCCCGCCCAACCAGTCTGATCCTGGTCCCAGGTTTTCAGCTTCCGGATAAAGCTGCTCCGCACTGCCGGTAGCGCCGTCTCTCTGTAACTCCAGTTGCTTTAACAACCAACCTTTGGCCTTTATACTGCCTAAAGGAAGCTGTACATTACTCGTCGCCGTCAGAGGCGCACGATTATAAACGTAATTACCTTTCTGCCCGTAAACAAAAAGACATAAAAATCCTAGAATGAAGGTGAAGGTCGTAGTTCTCAGCATTATACTTGGTATTTGAACTACCAAAATATGCTAAATTGTTTTAACTTCATAATTAACATTAAAACAATGGTTACGAACAGCCTTGGTTAAAACACAGCGGCCAGCACTTTTCCTCTTTCCTATTTTTTCTGCTGATAGCTTTCCGCCAGCTTAAGTGCATTGTAAGCATTTACGATCCCACCGCTGACACACAATTCTGAAAACGGGACACGCACGCTCTCATTGCGTTCATTTAACAGCTTCACCTTCTGCTCGACCTTTGATACCGACTTCATAATGATCTCCCTCACCTGCTCCGGTTTGAGTTCCGGATAATAACTCAGGATCAATCCGGCAAGGCCGGCAACAACTGGAGAAGCCATACTTGTACCATCCAGTTCTTCATATTTTGAGTCCGGCGTGGTGGAGTTGATCATAAATCCAGGCGCAAAAACATCTACATTATACTTCCCATAATTAGAAAAGGATGCTTTCAGCTCCGGCCCGTTTTTATACGCACTGGCACCTACTTCAATCCAGTTCGTCGCGTGTGGTAAACTGAACTTCGCTGTATCCAGGACTGGTTTTACCTTATCCCTTGGCATTCCCGACCTGCCCATCCCCTGGTTTTGCATCTGTGGATTTATGGGTTTAAAGGGAATTTCAGGTTTATCAGTTTTTGCTTTTTTCCGATAGGCGATCGCCTCCGGACTGTCATAGTATTTATTTGGAAAGTTATCCTCGACATCAACATTCTGATTGTCATTTCCTGCAGCATGAACCAACAGCACACCTTTTTGTTCTGCATACTTCACAGCCTCATCCACCACCTCTTTATTCCATTTATATCCCTTCCCAAAGCTCATGTTGATCACCCGTGCGCCGTTGTCTACCGCATATCGGATTCCATTTGCCACATCTTTATCCCGCTCGTCACCCTCAGGAACCACACGGATTGCCATGATGCTGACGTGATCAGCAACGCCTAAAATACCAAGGCCATTTACCCTGTTCGCCGCAATGATACCCGATACATGTGAACCGTGATCCGCATTAGGCCCCTTAACGTCGTTATTTCCGTACAGGCGTTCATTGGCATTTTTATAATCGTCCCCCACCAAAGCAGCCCGCTCATCATATTTCGGATTGAGGTTGTACTTCAGCATCACATCATACTGTTTGAAAGCATCTTTGATTTCCGCATCAAACTTGTCAATACCACCACTCTCACGGGACCCAGACCTAATGATCTTCTTCACCTGAAGCTCCTGTTCGTCTTCGGTCTTGAAATTATCGACATCTTCCAATGAAGGTATTTTTTTATTATTCAATCCTGCAACAGAATCCAGCAGCTGATTAATGGCAAAAACGACCCTAAAAGTCTGATCAGCATCATCATACTTTTTTCCGAACTCGGCAGTGACTTTAGTATACAACTTAAATTCTTCTTTTTGCACGGAATCCAGGACCGTCGACCGGATCGTGGATTTATACTTAGGTGCAAGGTCCCTATAGATCCTCACCAGTTCAAGGTTGTCATAAGCAAGGTTCCCCTTTTTCGAACCAATGAAGTTCCAGCCATTAACATCATCAACATAGCCATTTTTATCGTCATCAATACCGTTACCCGGGATCTCCTTTTTGTTCACCCATAGGACATCTTTAAGGTCCTCATGATGAATATCAACTCCCCCATCAATTACCCCGACGATAATCCGCTCCTTAGGTTTCCTTCCCTTCAATATTTCCTTGTATGCTTTTTCAGTACTGATCCCGAAATACCCATCCTGCAGTAAGTCCAGATTGTGCCAGTTTGGAGGTAACTTCACATCCTTGCTTTGTCCAAAAGCAAATACATGAACTAAAATGAGCATTGATGCTATGGATATTCTGGATATCATTTTTAAACTAAGTGTCATTGTGTGTATTTATCTAACCTGTGCTCCATTCATTGACCCAGCCACTTGTAAGTGTAAATGCCGGACATAACAAAAAATCATTAACGTAATATACAATTATACAGTTTTATTGCATGTTAGATGAAGATTTAAGCTTTTTTAACAAATGAAGCACCTGCACATGAAGGAATTCGATTACCACCAACAAGCAGGCTCAGATTAAGAACAAAATCCCCATAAGAAAATCCCCCATAAACAAAAACCCTTATATACAAGAAAAGCCTGTAGTTTTGACTACAGGCTTTCTTTAAGATTTGGCACCGACCTACTCTCCCACGTGTTACCGCAGTACCATCGGCTCTGGTGGGCTTAACTTCTCTGTTCGGAATGGGAAGAGGTGGACACCACCGATATAGGCACCTAAATATTTTTAATGTTTATACAGCTTCTGGTATTGATTTACCTTATGCTGTCAAACAATGACATATTATTGAAAGAAGTTAGTTAGGAAGAACAAACAACAGTTTACTGCTCTTGAAAGCTTCGGATGATTAGTATTACTCGACTTTGATGTCACCACCTTTACATCTGTAACCTATCAACGTAGTAGTCTGCTACGGTCCTATATGGAATTCTCATCTCGTGGCTAGTTTCGCACTTAGATGCTTTCAGCGCTTATCTATTCCCAGCGTAGCTACTCTGCAATGCCCCTGGCGGAACAACAGATTCACTAGAGGCTAGTCCAACCCGGTCCTCTCGTACTAAGGTCAGCCCCACTCAAAATTCCTACGCCCACAACAGATAGGGACCGAACTGTCTCGCGACGTTCTGAACCCAGCTCGCGTGCCACTTTAATCGGCGAACAGCCGAACCCTTGGGACCTTCTCCAGCCCCAGGATGTGACGAGCCGACATCGAGGTGCCAAACCTCCCCGTCGATATGAGCTCTTGGGGGAGATCAGCCTGTTATCCCCAGCGTACCTTTTATCCTTTGAGCGATGGCCCTTCCATGCAGAACCACCGGATCACTATATCCGTCTTTCGACCCTGCTCGGCTTGTATGCCTCACAGTCAAGCAAGCTTATGCTATTGCACTCCTCATACGGTTACCAAGCGTATTGAGCTTACCTTTGAAAGCCTCCGTTACCTTTTTGGAGGCGACCACCCCAGTCAAACTACCCATCAAACAATGTCCTTCGCTTGGCGAAGTTAGACACCGAATACAGAAAGGGTGGTATTTCAACGTTGACTCCACGACGCCTGGCGACGCCGCTTCATAGTCTCCCACCTATCCTACACATCCTGTATCCAATGTCAATGTTAAATTGTAGTGAAGGTGCATGGGGTCTTTCCGTCCCGTTGCGGGTACCCGGCGTCTTCACCGGGACCACAATTTCACCGAGCTCATGGCTGAGACAGCGCCCAGATCGTTACACCATTCGTGCAGGTCGGAACTTACCCGACAAGGAATTTCGCTACCTTAGGACCGTTATAGTTACGGCCGCCGTTTACTGGGGCTTCGATTCAATGCTTCGCCTTGCGACTAACATCCCCTCTTAACCTTCCAGCACCGGGCAGGTGTCAGGCTTTATACTTCATCTTTCGATTTTGCAAAGCCATGTGTTTTTGTTAAACAGTCGCCTGGGCCTTTTCACTGCGGCTGATATTGCTACCAGCGCCCCTTCTCCCGAAGTTACAGGGCCATTTTGCCGAGTTCCTTAGCCATGATTCACTCGAGCACCTTAGAATTCTCTTCCCGGATACCTGTGTCGGTTTGCGGTACGGGTTTTTATAACCTGAAGCTTAGCGGGTTTTCTTGGAAGTCTGATTACCTACACTATCCACTTACCCGAAGGTTCGCGGTACTATCGACTTTCAGCTAGTCCGGCGGATTTGCCTACCAGACCAATACCTACTGTCTTCAACGATCTATTCCGTCAGATCGCGGTAGTGTCACTACTCCGTCACCACATCGCAGTTATAAAAAGTACGGGAATATTAACCCGTTGTCCATCGAATATCCCTTTCGGGTTCTCCTTAGGCCCCGACTAACCCTGATCCGATTAGCGTTGATCAGGAAACCTTATCCTTTCGGTGGGCGGGTTTCTCGCCCGCCTTATCGTTACTTATGCCTACATTTGCTTTTCCAGAAGCTCCACCACAACTTACGTCATAACTTCGCTGCCGCTGGAATGCTCCCCTACCGTAATATTAATATTACCCATAGCTTCGGTGTATAGTTTAATGCCCGTTTATTATCCATGCCCGATCGCTCGACTAGTGAGCTGTTACGCACTCTTTAAATGAATGGCTGCTTCCAAGCCAACATCCTAGCTGTCTATGCAATCGGACCTCGTTAGTTCAACTTAACTATAACTTGGGGACCTTAGCTGATGGTCTGGGTTCTTTCCCTCTCGGCCCGTGACCTTAGCACCCCGGGCCTCACTGCAGATCATATTATATAGCATTCGGAGTTTGTCTGGATTTGGTAGGATTTGACTCCCCCGCACCCAATCAGTAGCTCTACCTCTATATAACTTTATATCCACGCTGTTCCTAAAAACATTTCGGGGAGTACGAGCTATTTCCCAGTTTGATTAGCCTTTCACCCCTACCCACAGATCATCCGGAAACTTTTCAACGTTTATCGGTTCGGTCCTCCAGTACGTGTTACCGCACCTTCAACCTGTCCATGGGTAGATCACAAGGTTTCGCGTCTACCTCCCCTGACTATACGCCCTAGTCAGACTCGCTTTCGCTTCGGATCCGTGTCTTAAACACTTAACCTTGCCAGAGAAGAGTAACTCGTAGGCTCATTATGCAAAAGGCACGCCGTCACGCCACCTGGACGCTCCGACCGCTTGTAAGCACACAGTTTCAGGTTCTATTTCACTCCCCTGTTCGGGGTTCTTTTCACCTTTCCCTCACGGTACTGGTTCACTATCGGTCTCTCAGGAGTATTTAGCCTTACCGGATGGTGCCGGCAGATTCCCACAAGGCGTCTCCGACCTCGCGGTACTCAGGATACTACTAGACTAATGGTACTTACGTGTACGAGGCTCTCACTCTATGTTGCCAGGCTTCCCATCCTGTTCCACTTCATTGCATTATAATCATATCGTAGTCCTACAACCCCACATTTGCCGTAACAAATATGGTTTGGGCTCTTTCCCGTTCGCTCGCCACTACTTAGGAAATCATTATTATTTTCTCTTCCTCTGCTTACTTAGATGTTTCAGTTCGGCAGGTTTGCGTATTATACGACTAGTCTTCAACTAGCCAGGTTTCCCCATTCGGAAATCACCGGATCAATTCATATTTGCTAATCCCCAGTGCTTATCGCAGCTTATCACGTCCTTCATCGCCTCTGAGAGCCAAGGCATCCCCTGTGTGCTCTTATTTACTTTCTTCTCTCCATAGCCTTTTGCGCCTATGGAAATGCTTTTTTTGATGGTTGTTATCTCTTTCGGATTTCTATTTGTAATTGCTTACTCATTTCATTCCTCAAAGCTAACAACGTCTCTATTGTTGTTTGCTCTTCTTTTTTAACTTCTTCCAATATGTCAAAGAACTTTTCTATCCCGGAGTTCATTCCTGAACCCTATTTCTGTACCTTCTATCTTAAGTACCGGTGATGGTGGAGAATAACGGAGTCGAACCGTTGACCTCCTGCGTGCAAGGCAGGCGCTCTAGCCAGCTGAGCTAA
>NZ_ABCM01000041.1 GCF_000170795.1 Pedobacter sp. BAL39 | reverse complement strand
CGGTTCCCGCATACAGAAATGCCATCACGACCTTTGATGGTTATATAGGCGAAATGATGGCTGCATTGAAAAACCGCCCCACTTACGAAAAGGAGAACTGGTTGGTAGTGATCACTTCCAGCAGAGGAGGACACTACACGCTTCCGCCAGATGAAAATGACAATACTGTGTTCAGCAATACAGATATCAATACCTTCACGATTTTCCATACCAATCGTTACAAAACGAGATTCATTGGCAAGCCTTATCTGGGAAATCGTTACCAGGGAGATTTTGTGAGATTTGATGGTTTTAAGAAAGCGCAGGTGACTGCGGGAGACAATTCAGTTTATAATCTCGGTACCGGTGAGTTTACTGTTGAAATAAAGGTAAAGAAGAACATAGGACCGAATAATAACTATAAGTTTTACTATCCTGCAGTTTTTGGAAAACGCCCTGAGTGGAGCAGTGGTTGGCCATCTAGTGGCTGGGTGATCTTCCTGGAAGATAATTTCTGGATGTTTAATGCAAGGGGAACCGGAAATGGAGAACAGGTTAGAGGTGGTACACTTTCAGATGCAACCTGGAATAGTCTCGCGGCGGTCGGTGTGATTCGTGAGAACAGGCGTTATGTAAGAACATTTACCAATGGTGCGTTCAACAATGAACGAGACATTACCGATTGGGGAAATCTGGACAACAATGCGTTGGTGACACTTGGTTACATTGCCGGTAACGGGCACCGTGAACCAGATGCTTACTTAGCTGATGCGAAGATCTGGAAAGCAGCACTGCCTGATTCGGTAATCAATCGTTTTGCTTGTGATACCTATGTAGACTCTGGTCACCCTTATTATGATTACCTGGCGGGATATTGGCCTGTAGTTGGAGGAACAGGTAATGAAATCAGGGATGAAGGGCCCTTGGGCAGTAACATGACGTTTAGTGGTGGTGATGCGGTATGGACCAGACTAGCGGAATTTTTATGCGCGCCTTCTGTAGACAACCTAGGGTCGCTTGTACCAAGAAGTGTAGATGTACCATCACAGATCATCAGCTGGCTACGCATTCCGCGACAGGAAAGTTGGCAACTGGACGGTCGTGTATGGCTTGATCAATAGCAAACAGGCCTAAATGAATAAATTATTAATGTAGCAAAGATGATTATGAAAATTAAATCTTTATATCTGACAGTATTTGCGCTTTGTGCGATGCAGTTGTTTTCCTGCAAGGATCACACGCTGGAGGAATTCTCTTTGGAGAAAGCAGATCCAGTGACGGTTTCGGCCGGAGCTTCTAGTGGAATAGTCCAACGGGACAATGATAAGGTAACTATACGGGTCGGCATTGGTTTGTCAGCCCCGGCGTTAAAGGCCTTTCAGGTAAGTTTAGAGCTGAACCAGGATACCATTGCCACGCTGATCGCAAACAATACACTTCAGAATACAGTGATGTTGCCTGCAGGAACTTACTCTTTACCAAATATATCTGAAATTGGCTATGGAGTGGACAGTGCTTTTTTTGAAGTGAAGATTGGCGTAACGACGCTGGAGCGATTTTATGGCAAGAAAGTGGCAATGGCGGTGAGTCTTGTTGATCCAACCAAAGGAAACCAAGCGAATGGCGCAAGGCGTACTTGCCTGATTGTATTGAATACACAGGATATCATTGTCGCCGAAGACATTCACTATGTTTCTATAACTAACGGAGGGGGTGGAATTTTAAACATCACAAGAGGTGTAGGGTATACCGTAACATCCGCAGGGGTTACCATTCCTTTGGGAATTGGGCTTGCAGGTACCCCTGGTAACGGGTTTACGATAAAAACGGTACTGAACTCCGACACCATCGCAACGCTTGTTGCCAATGGAACATTGCCACAGGGCACGAAAGCACTTACCACAGATAAATTCTATGCTGACACTACGATCATCATGCCCGGAAATAAAACATCAGTGCCATATGTAATGAGTATACCATGGAATACGATGGATGAAAATCTGGATAATCCAATTGCGGTAGCGATACGTATTGTATCTACCAGTAAACATGTGTTGCATCCAGTTAATAAAACGGTAGTAGTACTCATCGACAAGTCGGTAAGTCTAGATAACAACTCTTACATCCTGGGAGATGGTACAGGATTGAAAGCGGAGTATTTTACGGGGCAAACCTTAGATGAAGGCGGCAAGTTACCATCTGTAACCAGAATTGATCCGCAGATAGACTTTGATGGATGGCAGCCGATAGACGGCCGAGGCGATGACTGGTCTTCAAAATGGACGGGTGAGTTTCTGGCTCCAGTGCGCGGAGAGTATACTTTCTTACAGGATCGATGGGATGACGGATCCAGACTGTTTATTAACGGCGTAGCGATCATCAATGACTTTACTGCCGAGTGGAATCAAAGCAGACGTCAGGCTAAAATTACTTTAGAAAGAGGGGTACGTTACAAAATTGAGGCACATCATAGGGAAAATGTTGGAGGTCAACAGGCGAAGTTGTTCTATATGGTTCCTTCTGCCGGAATCTCTGAGCAAATTGTTCCTAAGAGTCAATTATTCCCAGCGCCATAAAGATCAAATGAGAATTTAAATTAGATGTACATGAAAAAGAATATAATGAATGTCGTCAGCCTTGCGCTGTTAGGATGTCTGATCTTAGTTTCCTGCAAGAAAAGCGACAAGGCAATAGCTGAAGAACCGGAAGAGGCGAAGCCTACAGCAGGATTTACCTATACTAAGGTCAGCCCTGATGATCCCTTTACTTTTAAATTCGAAAATAGCTCGAAGGATTTTAAGGAGATCAGGTGGGAGTTTGGGGACGACAGTACGACCAATGAGATTTCACCGACCCATACATTCATCAATACAGGTGACTATCGTGTACGGATGATCAGTCGCAATGGGCAAGGGTATTGGGCACAACGTGAGACCGTGATCAAATTGCGTCCGGATAGTGTGTTGGATTTTGTTTCGACCACAAACAGCCCGGGAGTGCTGACTTTATCTGTAGCCGGAGGAGTAAGTGTAAGTAAGGCCGAGTGGTTTAGTGGTGTGGCGCCAACAAATGTCCTTATCGGAACCGATCCAACTGTTACGGTTAATGTTCCCTCGGGCGCATTCGGATTATTCAGTTTGCGTGTTACCACACCTAAAGGCTCTATGGCTACGGTCTCTAGTTATGTGAGTAACAAGGGGGTGCTGAAAGATGCAACACTAAAGGGATTCTTCTCTGTATCCAGGGACAATAGAAATGGCCAGACCTCAAGTGAAGGATCGCTGAAATTAATTGATAATAGTTTGAACTCCAAGTTTTTGCAGTTTGATTATACAGGTGACCTATGGGCACAGTTTGATTATGAGCAGACACCAAGGGTGATTACGGCGTTTTGCTGAGTTCAGGAGACGATGCTCCTGAGAGAGATCCAAAAAACTTCAACCTGTCTGCGTCTAACGACGGCCAGAACTGGACGGTACTCACTTCCATCACAAATTATGTAATGGCACCAACACCAAGGAAGTCCACATTTGCATTTAGTTTTGACAACACTACACCTTACCGTTACTACAGATTTAATGTAACTGCAAATAACGGGGCGGGTTTGATTCAGATGTCAGAATTACGACTGCTTGAATTACCACAATAAACGTTTGAGCTCTCTCGCCGTTAACCGGGCTCATCTTCTGGTCAGCGGCTTCATTCCCATGTCAGAACCACTGTGTTTTGCATGGGAATTTTTATTTTAATACGTCTGAGCCAGAAATCAGAACCTACACGATGTTTAAGGAAGATAATAATTTAAAAAGATAGTGATATTTGTAGATCAGGTAAAGTAAAGGTGCGGATAGCAGGTAAAAGGTCTTTAAAAAAAGAAAGGGTTGCTCCATCCAGACACATCCCTTTTCTAACCAAATATAAACCTGTATGAACGGGTTTTTCCTTTATTTTCCTGTTGATCTCGCAACCAGGAAATGTATTGTCAATTTTTCAAGTATCTCCAGCAATTCTGCCTTCTGATTACACTACAAATGTAGTAAAAAAATAATAGTGTACAAACTACACTAAGCTTTTTTTAACATTTTTTAACAAAACGTTTTAGCCAATCATCCAGATGGCTTTCAAATGTACTAATCTTGAAACGGCTGTTTGAATTTTTTATTTTATAACTAGTGGTAGATTATACACTAATTTTACAATTCGATATGATAATAATGTGATTTCCTAAGCCCGGCTTTTCGCCTTAGCATGACAGAAATGAACCTCAAGTACTTTAGTGGCAGAAAATTGGCAAGTTGACAATTAATTTTTTATTTTTGAGAAAAGAACCATTAATCATCCTAAAACAACTAATTCTTTGCTCTCATGGACCAGACAGTAGAAAAACAAGAGCTCTTTAAAACATCACAAGCCGCTGCGGTCGCCGTTGGCGATCATTTGGTAAACCTTGGTGAGGTAATTGAAATTAATGAAAAAGACGACATCTATTCATTTGTGATTTACCGCATGAACCAGCTTCAGGTATGGACCTTTTTCAAAGAAGACTTATTGTTCATTCTTTAGCTCATTTGATTTCTATAATCGCATGGATTGACGCATCTTTGTGAAATGCTTAATATTTTATACGAGGATGAGCACCTGATTGCGATTAATAAACCCCACGGCTTACTGGTACACCGGTCTTCGATAGCGAATGATGCCAAAGAGTTTGCCCTGCAATTGTTGCGCGACCAGGTAAATAAACATGTCAGCCCGGTGCATCGGCTGGATCGCAAGACCGGAGGTATCCTGTTGTTTGCATTCGATAAAGAGGCGGAAATAGCCATGCATCAACAGTTTCAGAACGGAGAGGTAACGAAGAAATACATGGCCATTTTAAGGGGACATGCTCCTGATCAGATGGATATTAATTACCCGCTGGCTAAGGAAAATGGAACCATACAGGAGGCTTTCACCTCCTTTGTGACACTCGACCGGGCAGAGCTGGCGGTTCCTTTTGGAAAACATGAGACTTCCAGGTATTCTCTTGTTGAAGCCAGTCCCACTACCGGAAGGATGCACCAGCTGCGTAGGCATTTTGCGCATATTTTTTACCCGATTATCGGGGACCGTAAACACGGATGTAATAAGCAGAACCGTTTTTTCAAGGAGCAGTGGGGGATGACCACCATGTTGCTTCATGCTTCTGCTCTCGAATTTACCCATCCTGTGACGAAGAGAAAGATTTTTATTTCCGCACCTTTAAACGACGAGTTTGAGCGCATGATGACATTAATGAACTGGGAAACACCCCATTTGATCAACCCAAAAGTATAAACATTGTATTCTAAAGATCAGGCATCACAACTAAAACAGGCCTTTTGGACAGCCTTTGGCCAATATATCTCTCCTCATCTTTCTGCGGAAGGGCTGCGGGTGAATTGGATCAACTATAAAACAGGCGTTAAACACCTGCATTTCAAGATGCAGGCAGAAAAAAAAGAAGCATTCATTGCTATAGAGATGAGCCATCCCGATCCTGGGATGCAGGAGCTCATGTTTGAGCAATTTGCCGAATTTCGGAAACTGCTGCATGGCTTACTTGAAGAGGAATGGGACTGGGAGCCACTGGTACAGGATGACCATTACAAAACAATCAGCCGCATTGTAAAAAGGCTTCCGGAGCGGAGTGTTTTTCAGCAGGCAGACTGGCCTGAGCTAATCTCGTTTTTTAAACCTAGGATCATCACACTGGATGAATTCTGGTCTGACGCCCAATATAGCTTCGAAGCGTTTAAATAAGTATTATCTTTGACATTTATACCTCGTATCTCTAATTGAAAAACACGTGAACGATAAACAGCCTCAACTCAGGACCGTAAATGTGATCCGGTACGTGACACCCCTACGGGAAGGTGGCTCGATGCCAGCTATTGCAGAAGCTGATGACGAATTTTTATATGTACTTAAATTTAGGGGTGCCGGACAAGGGCCGCGGGCTCTGATCGCCGAATTGATTGGTGGTGAAATTGCCCGGTTACTGGGATTTCGGGTACCGGAGTTGGTTTTTGCAAAATTGGACAGTGATTTTGGCAGGACAGAAGCAGATGAAGAAATCCAGGACCTGCTGAAATTCAGTGTAGGCTTAAATCTTGCCCTACATTATTTGTCGGGCGCCATTACATTCGATCCCCTGGTTACCGAGGTGGATCCTTTACTTGCTTCACAGATCGTGTGGCTGGACTGCCTGCTGACCAATATGGACAGGACCGCAAGGAATACCAATATGCTGATCTGGCATAAGGAGCTTTGGCTGATTGACCATGGTGCATCGCTTTATTTTCATCATACCATGCAGAACTGGGAAGAGCAGGCCTCCAAACCCTTTAAGCTGATTAAGGACCATGTTTTGTTGTCAAAGGCCTCAGAATTGCGTGCAGTAGACGCAGCCTTTCGGGTTGTATTGAATTCTGAACGTATCGAGGCCATCGTGGGACTTGTTCCTGATGAATGGCTCATTGATGATACTAATTTTGAGGACACCAATGCACATAGGTCGGTTTACCGTCGCTTTTTGCAAACTAGGGTAGCCAATTCAGAAATTTTTGTTAAAGAAGCAGAAGATGCCAGAGCAGCTATTATTTGAGTATGCCATCTTGCGCGTGATGCCAAGGGTTGAGCGTGAGGAATTTATAAACGTAGGCGTCATTCTGTATTGTGCAAAGCGAAAATTTCTGGAGGTTAAATTTGTATGCGATGCGCAGCGGATTTCTGCCATTTGCGGATCATTGGATCAGGAGGAGCTGAAGCACCATCTGAACTCCTTCAGCTTGATTGCAAGAGGTGGGAAAGCGGGTGGGCCTATTGGACAGCTTGATCTGCCATCCAGGTTCAGGTGGATGACCGCTACCAGGAGCACTGTTGTGCAGACTTCAAAGGTGCATCCTGGTTTATGTACTGATCCTGCAGAGACCCTGGATAAATTGTATCACCAAATGGTGCTCTAGTTGTCCAAGAC
Source organism: Pedobacter sp. BAL39 (assembly GCF_000170795.1). Classification (GTDB taxonomy): domain Bacteria; phylum Bacteroidota; class Bacteroidia; order Sphingobacteriales; family Sphingobacteriaceae; genus Pedobacter. The sequence goes on along the minus strand of NZ_ABCM01000041.1, from coordinate 4,466 downwards.
ATCGCCTTTTTATCGATAACGTTTGCGTAAATAATTTTGTCTGTGCAGCCTTTTTACTTATAATTATTATGTAGAATTGCCACAGACCAAATAATTTTTAGGCATGAGATTATCTAAGACAATGCTAAATGATATCTCCGGGGAACACTTACAAAGTCCGGATTTATCGCAGTTTAACCTTCCTGAAAAAGTGCTTCAGTTTGGAACGGGAGTGTTGCTCCGTGCACTTCCCGATTACTTCATCAATAAGGCAAATGGACAGGGGCTGTTTAACGGCAGGGTGGTGGTGGTCAAATCTACTTCAAAAGGTGACGTTCAATCCTTTCAGAATCAGGATGGTTTGTATACCATCTGTGTCAGAGGCCTTGAACAGGGCAATAATGTGGAGGAAAACATCATTTCCGCTGCGATTAGTCGTGTGGTTTCTGCAGAGCATGATTTTGCCGAAATTTTGACGATTGCCGGAAGTAAAGAACTTACACTCATTGTTTCAAATACAACGGAAGTTGGAATCCAGTTTGTGCCGGAGGATGTCCATCAATCGCCACCAAGCTCTTTTCCTGCTAAGTTACTTGCCGTATTGTATGCACGTTTTCACGCTTTGGGAGATGTGGACGAAGCAGATATCGTTATTGTGGCTACGGAGTTGATTCCTGAAAACGGGCGTAGATTACACGACATAGTCATTGAGTTATGCAGATTCAACAAGCTGAATAATAGATTTATAAGATGGATTGATCGGCGGGTTTATTTCTGTAATTCGCTCGTAGATCGCATCGTGCCAGGTAAGCCGGCGACATCCGTTCAGGAAGAGGTTCAGGGGCTGCTTGGTTATGAAGATCAGCTGCTGATTATGGCGGAGCCCTATCGTCTATGGGCCATTGAGGGAGACGATAAAATCGCAGCATTGATTGGCTTGTCGGGAGTGGATGCTGGGCTGATCGTTACGCCTGATATTGAAATCTACAGGGAGCTTAAAGTGAGACTGCTGAATGGTACGCACACTTTATCCTGTGGCATCGCAATGTTGTCTGGAATAAAGACTGTTGGTCAGGGGATGTCTGAGGATTCCTTAAAATTATACATTAAAGAAGTGATGTACAAAGAAATCATTTCTTCCATTCCGTATCCTGTTGACATTTCGGAGGCCTCGTCCTTCGCTGATGCTGTATCTGACCGTTTTGCGAATCCCTACATAGAACATTTATGGAGCAGTATTACTTTTCAGTATACCATGAAAATGAAGGTTCGTATTCTTCCGTTGATATTTCGGTTTTACGAGATATTCAATGAGGTGCCGAAATTGATGGCTTTTGGTTTTGCGGTTTACCTCAGGTTTATGCGGGTAAACCATGTTTCGGACGGACAGTATTTCGGGACCTTTGATGGAAATAACTATCTGATCAATGATGATCAGGCAGAATGGTTCTGTCAGAAGTGTGAGCTGCCCGATCAGGAATACATTCATGCGGTGATGATTGCCGAATCTTTGTGGGGTGCTGATCTGAGTCGATGCATCGGATTTGAAGTCGCGGTTGCCGATTATTATCATGATATTTCAAAAGAGGGTGTTTTACAGTGCCTTAATTCGATCCATATAAACTAAAGTTGTGAGAAAATTTCTAGATGAACATTTTTTATTGACAAGTGATACAGCGGTGTTATTGTACCATCAGTATGCCAGTCAGATGCCCGTAATTGACTACCACAATCACCTCAGTCCGGAACAGATTGCCAACAATCATAATTTTGACAACATTACGCAGATCTGGTTGAATGGAGATCATTATAAGTGGCGTGCCATGCGCGCAAATGGTGTGGATGAATATTACATCACCGGTGATGCCACGGATTGGGAGAAATTTAAAAAGTGGGCGGAGACGGTGCCCTATACCATGAGGAATCCCTTGTACCATTGGACCCATCTTGAATTACAGCGATATTTTGATGTTCATGAATTGCTCGGGCCTGATAATGCAGAGCGCATTTACGAATTATGCAATGCGAAGTTACGTACACCTCAATACTCCGTGCAAAATCTGCTGAGGATGATGAATGTTGAGCTGCTCTGTACTACTGATGATCCCTTGGACTCGCTGATTCATCACAGGCGAGTCAGGGAATCTGGTTTTGAAGTTGGTGTCCTGCCTGCCTTTCGTCCGGATAAGGCAATGTTTGCAGACGATTTAACGGCACTGAACACCTATATCGATCAGCTGGCAGTGCTTGTAGGTTTGAATATTGATGATCTGGATGGTTATTTAGCTGCGCTCAAGTCAAGACATGACTACTTTGCTGCCCATGGCTGTCAGGTTTCCGATCACGGTCTGGACAGGGTATACTCGGATGATTATACCGAAGCTGAGGTGGCCTCCATTTTTCTTAAGATCAGAAGGAAAGAGCTGCTAAGTGCTGCTGAAACCGGGAAGTTTAAATCAAAATTGTTATTCGAGTTTGCATTATGGGATCATGAAAAAGGATGGGTTCAGCAATATCATATTGGCGCTTTGAGAAATAATAACGAGCGATTGCTGAGCGCCTTAGGTCCAGATACTGGATTTGATTCTATAGGTGATTTCCCACAAAGCATTGCGCTGTCGAAATTTCTCGACCGGTTGGATCGTTCCGACAGGCTGGCGAAAACGATCATCTATAATCTGAATCCTGCCGACAATGAGGTCTTTGCTTCGATGACCGGTAATTTCCAGGATGGTACCGTTGCAGGTAAAGTGCAGTGGGGATCTGCATGGTGGTTTCTCGATCAGAAAGATGGGATGGTCAACCAGCTCAATACATTGTCTAATATGGGCTTGCTGAGTCGTTTCGTTGGTATGCTGACAGACTCCAGGAGTTTTCTTTCTTTTCCAAGGCATGAGTATTTCCGGAGGATATTGTGTGAGCTCTTTGCCGCAGATGTGCAGCGTGGGGAACTTCCAGAAGATATGGAATGGATTGGCAAGGTCATTCAGGATATCTGTTACCGCAATGTGAAAGCCTACTTTAACTTTAATACGTTATGACCAAGGTGTTGACTTTCGGTGAGTTGCTGATCCGGATCTCTCCAGACGTAAATGGAGCCTGGCTTAAAGGTAATAGCCTGCCGGCATATGCAGGAGGTGCTGAAGCGAATGTGGCTGTTGCACTTGCCCGTTGGGGTGTACCATCAGCTTACCTTTCTGCAGTTCCAGACCATTTCCTGGGCAGGCAGATGAGCGCTTATATAGCGTCTATTGGTGTTGATGTTTCCCGGATGAGGTATACGGGGGATCGTCTTGGTACTTATTACCTGTCTGAAGGTAAGGACCTTAAAAATACAGCTGTTATTTACGATCGGAAGGCCTCGTCGTTTTCGACACTGGCAATCGGCATGATAGATTGGGCAGAGGTGTTCAGGGATATTTCCTGGTTTCACTTTTCTGCCATTTGTCCTGCCATTAGTGCGGACATTGCTCAGCTATGTGAGGAGGCACTGAAAGTTGCAAGGCAGCTAGGGATTATCATTTCGCTCGATTTGAATTATAGAAACAAACTTTGGAAGTATGGCAAAGATCCTCTTAATGTGATGCCTTCTCTTGCGAAATACTGCAACCTGATTATGGGGAATATCTGGGCTGCGGAATGCATGTTGGGAATAATGCAGTCGAAGTCCAACCTGGAAAGTGACGAAGATTTTATAGCGCAGTCGCTGCAGAGCTCTGCGGAGATCATCAGGCTGTTTCCTGCCTGCAGGACGGTGGCGAATACCTTTCGGTTCGACAGTGGCAAGGGCATCAGGTATTACAGCACAATGTTAACTGATGAAGGGTTTTACCTGTCTGATGTTTATCTGGAAGAATCGGTTATTGGCAAGGTTGGAAGTGGTGATTGTTTTATGGCTGGTCTCATTTATGGTTTTTACCATCAACATGAGGGACAGGCTATTCTCAATTTTGCTACGGCGGCAGCGGTATCCAAACTTTTTGAATATGGAGATTTTACAGAAAATACAGTAGCTGATATTGAATTAAAAGCATTAAAAAGGAAAGATGCTGTGTAGCAAATAAGATTTGAATACCATATCCGGAGCGACAGGAGATCGTTGGCCGGATCAAGAATACAACCTTTATCAAAAACCAAATATAATGAATGTAACAAAAATGGGTAACTACAGATGGACGATTTGTGCTTTGCTCTTCTTCGCTACGACGGTGAATTATCTTGACCGTCAGGTGCTTAGTTTGCTCCATCCGACATTGGAAAAGCAATTTAACTGGAGCAACAGTGATTATGCAAATATCACGGCGGCTTTTCAGTTTGTATATGCGATATCCATGCTTTTTGCGGGGCGCTTTGTTGACCGGCTGGGTACCAAGTGGGGCTATATTGTGGCGCTGGTCATCTGGTCGCTGGGGGCAATGATGCATGCCGTGGCGCTTCCGGTAGGAACAGGATGCTGACTGTATTAGTTGGGTTGGTTTGGGGGTGAT
>NZ_ABCM01000042.1 GCF_000170795.1 Pedobacter sp. BAL39 | reverse complement strand
ACTGATCCCCATCGCTTTTTAAAATTACTCTCAAGCCGTTAAACTTAAAGTACTACCTTTCGTCCAACATTTACACACAAACGAAAACCAAATGAAAATTCAACGCATCTACCTCGTCCTCCTGATCTTCATCAGCAGTATTGCTTCACAGGCACAATCTACCTCTCCGGAAGAAAGCCAAAACTCAACACATTATACCTTTATCATCAGCAAAGACAAGTCGGCATTGCGCTCCATCCTGTTCAGTACAAACCAACAGCGGATCATGCTAAATGCAGATGGCACACTGGATATACCGAAAAAAAATGGAAATGATGACCGTAACGATCCGGACCGCGATCTGTATGGTGATGACAGGGATTATTATGACGACCTTGCAGCCATCACTTACTATGATGTGTTTGACGGCCCCGGACTTGCCGGAAAAGTAAAATCTGTCGGCACTATAAAGATCAGCTATTATGACGGATTTGACGGCAACAGAAAGATTACTGGCAGGGTAAAGTATCTTGGGGCTTCTAAAATCACTTACTATGATGTATTCGATGGCAACAAAGCTATCGAAGGAAAAATCAAAACCATTGGCGGTATCAAAATTAGTTATTACGATGGATTCGGCGGAGAACCCAGATTAAAAGGAAAAATCAAGACCATTGGGAACACGAAGCTACAGTATTGGGGCAGTTTTGATTTCGGTAAACCAGTGGGACAGTTTAAAGGCCTTTCCGGAAAAACACCGGGCCTGAGCGTGGTTACCAGATTACCGCGGATGTAACCGCCGCAGCGCCGTTAAATGTACGTACATCTTCATATAAGGTTAACAATGGGCTAATCTTAACTTATCGCAGCTGTAATAGTTTTGTTCCGGATGGAAACAGACTTATCAGGTGCAATAAAGAATGATGATTTAAACGCATTTAACGACGCCTACAGCAGGTACCACTCCAGGTTATACAGCTTTATCCTTTTCAAGACGCAATGTGATTTCACTGCTAAGGAGGTGGTGCAGCTCAGCTTTATCAGGCTCTGGGAAAAACGCAGCGCCCTTGATGAATCCCTCGACCTGGACATTCAGCTTTTCGGAATGGCCAAACAGATCATGCTTGCTGAACTAAGAAAAGAAGCCCGCAGGCTCCGTCATAATGAACAGGCAAACCCAAGCCCCTTGGCGGAGAGCCTCATTAAAGCCGTCGAAAACCGTGACCTCCTGAAACATTTTGAAAAAGAAATCGAGAACCTTCCAAAAATGCGTAAGCTGGTGTATGATCTTAGCCGGCGCCAGGGCTTTAGCCACCAGGAAATTGCCGAGCTTCTGTCGATCAGCCCTAAAACTGTAGAAAACCATATTGGCAAAGTCCTCTCTGCACTCAAGCAGTATATGCTCCTCTTTTTCCTGTAGCCATATTAAATAATTGTTAACCGCTGGGGGATGAGCGGCTGGCCGGCATAATACCATTATGAAGGCTAGAAAACGCTATGCAAGGATCTTGAGCATACTCTGGAAAAACCCGGCGCACCTCCATCTGCTTTTCGATGATGAGGAATGGAAACAATACGAGGCAAAACAGGAAATTCCTGCGGAAACTTCCGCGGAAATGCGAGACCACATCCTGAGCGCAATCAACAATAAGATGGAGATGCAGGAACGCAAAGGGCAGTTCAGGCTACGGATGTTGAACACTGCACGGTATGCTGCTGCGGCAATCCTTTTCTTCACCATGGGATGGCTGGGATATACCACGTTCGTCCCTCAACATCCTGTACATGACCAGAAGAAATCCCGTCTGGCAACGACACCATCAACAGGCAATGCAGTCGCATTGTGGGAGGTATTGGAAAACATCGGAAAGGAAAAAAGAATATTTGTACTCCCGGATTCTTCCCGCATCACGATCTATCCTTCAGGTCAATTAAAATTCAGAAGAGGGCTTGAAGGTCCAGTTCGTGATGTCTTCCTGACAGGAAAAGCTTACTTCAAGGTAAAGCGAAATGTCCACAGACCTTTCAGTGTATACGCAGGTGGTCTGAAAACCACAGCGCTGGGAACTTCCTTTACCATCAATACCACTGCGGGTAAAGCAAAGACGAGCGTTCGCCTGCACAGTGGTAAGATTGTAGTACGGCCGGAAGCTGCACAAAGCAACATGGAGCCTGTGTACATCAACCAGCCCTCAGCAGCACTTGTATTTGACCGCCGCACACAACGCGCCTCTCTCAGCGATCCAAAACCAATCGTCAAACCAGTCGCTTCAACCTTCCTCGAACAAAAAGGCAGCCTGATTACCATGAGGAACATTCCACTGTCCAGGGTCATCAGCCTCCTCAATGAAGCTTACCACGTCAACATAACAGCCAATAAAAAAGACATCGGAAACATCACCTATACCGGTGAAGTCGACACCAACACAGAAGGCATTGAGCACGTACTTCAGGTCATCTGCCTGATCAACAACCTGGAAATAGAAGTTCAGGACAACCAACACTACACCATTCAAAAAATAAAATAATCAACGATTAAAAAAACACCGAAAATCATGCACTTAAAATTTCTACAATTAATCAAACCGGGTATCGTGTTACTGCTGCTCTTCTCAGCATCAACACTCTACGCACAGCAGGTCCCCGTAAAAGGTGTAGTCCTCGATGTATCAGGACAGCCACTTCCGGGTGTGAGTGTCCGTGCACAAGACCAACGCGATGGTAAATCAGTCAGCACCAGCACCTCAGGACAAGGGCTGTTTAACTTTAACAAGCTGACAGCAGGCGGACCATACCGTTTCATCTTTAGCTATATGGGCTATCAGACCGATACCCTTTCCAACTATATGCTGGTAGAAGGCCAGCAGGTGGCGTTGAACATTAAACTTAAAGAACAGAGCAATGCGCTTCAGGAGGTAGTCATCGGTTATGGAAAAAGTACCCGCAACGCCATCACAGGATCTGTATCCTCCATCAAACCGGAAGATTTCAACCGTGGTGTGGTCACCTCACCGGGTCAGCTCCTGCAGGGAAAAGTGGCCGGTCTGAATGTCACCAGAAGCGGTAACCCTACCGATCGCCCTGCGGTTATCCTCCGCGGGCCATCCAGCTTCCGCGAGGGTGCACAGGAACCGTTTTATGTGATTGACGGTGTCCCCGGTGCCTCCATCGACCTGATTGCCCCGGATGACATCATCAGCATGGACGTCCTGAAAGATGCCTCCGCAACAGCCATCTATGGATCCAGAGCGGCAAACGGCGTCATCATGGTCAACACCAGGAAAGCGGGTAAAGGACAGCCTACCCTATCCTACAGCAACTATGTGGCGACAGAATCCATCTCCAACAGCATCGACATGGCTTCCGGCGATCAGCTCAGGGCCTACCTTGAGGCCAACGGCAAAACATTGGATGCAGTTTCCAATGATGGCAGCAATACCGACTGGTTAAAGGAAGTTACCCAAACCGGCTTCTCACATAACCACAACCTGAGCCTTAGTGCCAGTGGCGACAACTCTTCTTACACAGGAAGCATCAACTACCTCAACAACGAGGGGATCATCAAAACATCCGGCATGGAGCGTTTCATCGCCCGCGGAGGTATGGAACAAAGGATGCTGAATGACAGGTTAAAGCTCAACCTGAACATCACCAACAGCAATACGACCAACGACCGCATTGCCAGCCAGGTATACAACAACATGTTTACCTACCTGCCTACTGTTGCCGTTCGTAAAGCAGATGGTTCTTTTACCGAAGACTATTCCCGTACCACAGGAACCGGTGGATATTACAATCCTGTTGCCTTATTGAACAACAACACCATACAAGGAAAAACAGACCTTTACCTGATCAATGGATCTGCGAAAGTAAACATCCTCAAAGGACTTGACTTTACCGGTATGGGCTCCATGCAAAAAGAGCAGATCAATGAAAACCTATATTATAACAACGCTTCCATGCTTGCCCAGGGACTTAAAGGATATGCGCAACGCTCGGCCATCAAGAACACCCAAAAGGTGCTGGAAGGATATTTCAATTACGACAGGTCATTTGCAAACCACAACATGAAGCTTCTCGCCGGATATTCATGGCAGGAAAATCGAAATGGTGATGGCTTCCAGACCTCGGGACAGGGCTTTGTTTCTGACGACCTGAAATGGAACAACCTGGGCCTGAGCAACGGAAATGGCAATACGGTAGTCAATTATGGCACCAACTACATCTCTACACTCCGCCTGATCTCTTTCTATGGCCGTGCCATGTACGACTATAAAGGCAAGTACCTGCTTCAGGCTTCCATTCGCCGTGATGGTTCTTCTGCTTTCGGAAAGAACAACAAATGGGGAATGTTCCCTTCAGTTTCTGCAGGATGGAACATTGACCAGGAAGATTTCATGCAGAATGCGAAAGTCATCAGCAACCTGAAGCTGCGTGCAGGATATGGTGTCTCCGGAAACTCCGTCGGTTTTGATGCTTACACCGCCATACTCACCAATGGCGCCCAGCCATCCAGCTATTTCTACAATGATGGAAAATGGCTTACTGCAATCGGCCCCACACAGAACGACAACCCGAACCTGAAATGGGAACGTACCTCTACGCTGAATGCAGGTATTGACTTTGGCTTGTTCAACGACCGGATTTCAGGATCAATTGATGTGTACAACAAAAAAACATCCGACCTGATCGCTCCCTATACGGTATCTACAACGCTGTATCCATACAACGTCATGACCGCCAATGTGGGTGAAATGAGCAACAAAGGTATCGAATTTGCCATCAGCGCCATCGCAGTCAAAACAAAAGACTTCAGCTGGACCACCGCGCTTAACCTGTCACACAACAAAAATGAGATCACCTCAATCTCCAATGACATCTTCAAAGCCGGACAGTTTTATACCGCGAACTTTGGCGGAAGGGGACAATCGGGCATCAATGGCTTCCAGGTGATTAAAGAAGGACTGCCACTTGGTTCATTCTACACGCTGCGCTACGCTGGTAAAAATGCCGATGGCGTATCTATGTTTTACGATAATGATGGAAATGCGGCCACCTCAAACACAGGCTTCGATAAGTTCGCGATCACAGGTTCTGCACAACCCAAATTATTATACGGATGGAACAACACCTTCCGGTACAAACAGTTCGACTTCAACTTCTTCCTTCGTGGGGTCTATGGCAATAAAATCCTGAACGCTACGCTGGCAGACATGAACGCACCAATCTATGCGCACCAGACCAATATCCCACTGATGACCCTCAATGAAGCCATGAAAGACAACACCGCACAGTTTGTATCAGACAGGTACCTGGAAAGTGGGTCTTACCTGCGCCTGGACAATGCCACGCTAGGATACTCTTTCCACATCAAGGGCACAAAATCCCTTCGTGTATATGCTTCTGGAAACAACCTGTTCATCATCACCAAGTACAATGGCGTAGATCCGGAAATCAATATGGCCGGACAAACACCTGGCATCGACAACCGTAACTTCTATCCGAAAACCCGCTCTTTCCTACTGGGTCTGAACTTCAATCTCTAATCTCAAATGCACATAAAAATGAAAAAATATATCGCACTGGCGCTTTTGGCAACCTTCACAATGGGTAGCTGCACGAAACTGGACGTTGATGTGGAATCTCAACTTACCGGCGACAACTTTCCGAAATCTGAAGACGCCTTCCTGGCTGCCACTGGTACCATCTACAAAAAGTTCACTGAGAAATATGGTGTAGACATCTGGAGAATGCAGGAACTGAGCACGGATGAAGCGATCATCACTGCCCGAAATGGTGGATACTACGACCAAGGCCGGTACATCTCCATGCATAAACACAGCTGGACACCCTCAGATCCTTCTGTACAGGGGGCCTGGGAATGGGGTTACTCAGGCATCAGCGACTGCAACCGGGTTCTTGACCTATTGAAAAAGGCTGAAGCTGGTGAGCTGAGAGATCTATATACCAACGAGGTGAGAACCATGCGCGCCCTGTTCTATTTCTATATGATGGACATGTTTGGCAATATCCCCATCACCACATTCGGAACAACAGAAGTTGCCAAACAAACACCCAGAGCCGAAGTCTTTAAGTTTATTGAAAAGGAACTGCTGGAAGCCTCTGAAGGGCTGAACGCACCACCTACCGTAACGCAGAAATTCTACGGCCGCCCGACAAAATGGATGGCCTACGCGCTCCTTCAGAAGATGTACCTCAATGCACAATATTATATCGGCACACCGATGTATACCGAGTCGATCACTTATGCAGATAAGATCATGACCGGCTCTGGCATGAGCCTCATGGCCGACTATAACCAGCTGTTTGCCATCAACAATGGCCCGAATTCAGAGACCATCTTCGCTGCTGTTTACGACGCCAACTATTCTCCAGGCAATCAATTCACCAGATTTTCACTACATGGTACGCTAAGGGCTAAATACAACCTGCCCTTCACTCCAAGTAACGCGATGTGTACCATTTCAGAATTCTATTCGACTTTCAACCTGAAGGATGACGTAAGAAATGCAACATGGCTAGCTGGCCCTCAATTTCTTGCTGATGGCAAGACAGCTATAAAAAATGGATCGGCACAGCTGAACTTTACTCCTGAAATCATCCTTACTGACCAGGCCACCATGGACGTTGGTCCTGAGTTGAACGGCATCTCCAGGGGGGTAAGGTCCATCAAATATTTCCCGGACCCTAACACCAACAGCACCACACGTTTTCAAAACAATGATGTACCTGTATTCAGACTGGGAGATGTCTATCTGATGAAAGCGGAAGCGCTACTGAGAAGTAATGGAGATGCAGGCATAGCTGTAGGTCTTTTCAATCAAATCCGCAAACGCTCAGGTGCAGCTGAAGTAACTGCGATTACGCTGGATGACATCCTTGAAGAACGCGGCAGAGAGCTGGCATGGGAAGGCTGGAGACGTAATGACCTGATCCGCTTTGGCAAATATGAGGGTAAATGGGGATTCAAAGCTGGCAATGAAGACATCAACCGCAGGATCTTCCCAATACCCGCAACAGAACTGGTGCTCAATGGCAACCTCAACCAAAACGACGGCTACACCAAATAATACAGGGGCATGAAAAGAAGAGATTTTGTGAAGGGATCGGCGCTGACAGCCCTTGGCACCGGATTATTCGGCCCCTTGCAATCACTGGCGGCAGGTGCAGAAACCCATATCGAAAGCGAGGAGCTTTCGGTGCGGGGCCAGCTGAAGGACGATTATGATGTTCATTTCGTGGCGATCGGCGACTGGGGAAGAAATGGTGCCGACCATCAGCTGCAGGTAGCGCGGCAAATGGGAAAATGGACAACGGAAAACCCAAATGACTTTATCGTCTCGGTGGGCGACAACTTTTATCCAAGCGGCGTGACCAGCGAGCAGGACCCACTGTGGCATTACTCCTACGAGAATGTTTATACGGACTTCTCCCTGCAATGGGACTGGTACCCGGTCCTGGGCAACCACGACTATAAATCTGATCCGGATGCACAGGTACGCTACAGCAAGATCAGCAGACGATGGAAAATGCCGGCGAGGTATTACTCCAAAGAGCTAAAGCTCAAAGGCAACGAAGGAAAAATCCTGATGCTCTTTATTGATACAAACCCCATGATCCCTGAGTTTTATACCAACTCCGAATATGGCCCTCATGTTGCGGGGCAGCAACCTGAAAAGCAATTGGCCTGGATCGATGAAACCTTGAAGAACGCATCACCGGATGTCCGCTGGAAAGTGATCGTTGGTCACCACCCCATTTATACGGTTGGTCCAAGGATCAAAAACTACGATACACTGGCAGTCAGGAAAGTGTTAAAAGACTTGCTGGAAAAACATAAGGTTGACGTGTACCTCTCAGGGCATGACCATTCTATGCAGCACCTGAAAACAGATGGTTTTACACATCATTTCATTTCAGGAGCGGGATCGGAAGTCACCCCTGTAACCGCAGGAATCAATTACAGCCGTTTTGAAGCGGCAGATTACGGATTTATGAGTTTTGCCTTTAACCAGCATAAGATGAACACAAAAGTGATCAACCATGAAGGTAAAATGCTTTATGAAACCAGCATAAGTAAATAACCACGATATCCAGAAGGTAAATTAAAGCTGCCCGAAGGCTGCTGTTGTCGTTCAACATGCGGTTTTCGGGCGGCTTTTTTTATTGCAGGAATACCTTTTTAACATAGGCATCCAGCTGATCCAGCCCGGCATCCATCTGGTCTGAATTGTACACAATCATTCCATCTTTATTTACCAATAGACAGGTCGGTATGGCAAATACGCCGAATGACTTCTGAATTTTACTGACCGCAGGTTTCATTCTCTCCGATACATTGACCCAGGTCAGGTTATTCGTAGCGACATGTTTCTTCCAGCGTTGTACATCGGCATCGTTATTAAAATAGATCACTTTTAATCCCTTATCCCTATAATCCTGATAGATTTCCTTTAGCTTGGGCAGTTGCAGTTGACAAGGCAGGCACCAGGTTGCCGAGAACACAATCAGGTAATTCTGACCTTCTAAGGAAGCATTGGTGAAAGGTTTGTCATCAATATCGTTGACATTAAAAATTCTTACCGGAGCGCCAATCTTAGCTCCCAATGTACTACTGATCAGATCTGCTTTATCCTGATACAGTTTTTTGCCCAAAGCTGAATTTTTAAGCGCCGGACGATACAGGTCGAACGTTTCCAGAATACCTTTAGCAATGTTTACACTGTAATCTGTTCTGCCTATAGCATACAAATAAAGCAGGCTCCCATAATCATCCGGATATTTTTTTAAGGCCCTCAGCTGATCCCACAAAATCTCAGTAGTCAGACCTGCGGGGAGTTGGTAACGTCCATCAACCCGATGCGAATTTGCCTTCGAGTCAAAGATGTCTATCATCTCATCATAAATCTGGCAGCCTTTCGCATCCGATGTTAATCTTAACATTCTATATTGCTCATCGACCAGTTCAACATTTAGGTTATTCTGACCTGAGTCTACAACAAATCTGATCTGGTTATATCTCCCATTGCCTTTGATGCTGAACTCGACTATGCTACTCATTTGATTCATCTCCCCGGTTAACTTGTACTGACCATTTTCAATCCTGGCAGAATCACGTCGTACTGGAATGAAATCATCGTTATTCATGATGTTAAAGTAAACCATGCGCCCCGACAATGTTTTTGTTTTCAGGTTGATCGTAAAGGGATATTGACTGTAAGTATTCAGGCTCAATAAGCCAAGAATAAGTATTCCAAAAACTTTTCTCATGTTTCTAATTGCGCATATCATTTACAGG
>NZ_ABCM01000043.1 GCF_000170795.1 Pedobacter sp. BAL39 | reverse complement strand
CGTAAGCCCAGCTGCTACCACTACATATTATGTAAGATTGACGAATGTTTCCGATTGCTTCACTGCCGGTAAAGCAGTAACGGTAACCGTGAATGACCAACCAACCGTTGCCGACATCACGGTTGCAGATGATGTAATCTGTGCAGGAGGTAGCTCAACGCTGACCGCATCAAGTGCAATCACTGGGGCAAGATTTACGTGGTATAGCGATGCGACTTTAACTAATGTAATTTCTACCAATGCTACCCTTACCGTAAGCCCAGCTGCTACCACTACATATTATGTAAGATTGACGAATGTTTCCGATTGCTTCACTGTCGGTAAAGCAGTAACGGTAACCGTAAACGACCAGCCGACACTTGCCGACATCACAGTTGCAGATGATGTAATTTGTGCCGGGGGTAGCTCAACGCTAACTGCATCAAGTGCCATAACAGGAGCGAGATTTACCTGGTACAGTGATGCGGCTTTAACCAACGTGATCTCTACCAGTGCCACGCTAACCGTAAGTCCTTCAACAACGACTACATATTACGTAAGGCTGACCAATGTATCTGACTGCTTCACTGCAGGTAAAGCGGTAACAGTAACCGTGAATGATCAACCAACCGTTGCCGATATTACAGTTGCTGATGATGTAATCTGTGCAGGAGGTAGCTCAACGCTGACCGCATCAAGTGCAATCACTGGGGCAAGATTTACCTGGTATAGCGATGCGACTTTAACTAATGTAATTTCTACCAATGCTACCCTTACCGTAAGCCCAGCTGCTACCACTACATATTATGTAAGATTGACGAATGTTTCCGATTGCTTCACTGCCGGTAAAGCAGTAACGGTAACCGTAAACGACCAGCCGACACTTGCCGACATCACAGTTGCAGATGATGTAATCTGTGCCGGGGGTAGCTCAACGCTAACTGCATCAAGTGCCATCACAGGTGCGAGATTTACCTGGTACAGCGATGCAGCTTTATCTAATGTGATCTCCACCAATGCAACGCTAACTGTAAGTCCTTCAACAACTACTACTTACTACGTAAAACTTACCAATGTTTCCGATTGCTTCACTGCCGGTAAAGCGGTAACAGTAACCGTGAACGACCAACCAACCGTTGCCGACATCACGGTTGCAGATGATGTAATCTGTGCCGGAGCTAGCTCAACACTAACTGCATCAAGTGCCATAACAGGAGCGAGATTTACCTGGTATAGTGATGCAGCTTTAACCAACGTGATCTCTACCAATGCTACCCTTACAGTAAGCCCATCGGCAACAACTACATATTATGTAAGATTGACCAATATTTCCGATTGCTTCACTGCCGGTAAAGCAGTAACGGTAACAGTAAACGACCAACCTACACTTGCCGACATCACGGTTGCGGACAATGTGATTTGTGCAGGAGCTAGCTCAACGCTAACTGCATCAAGTAACATAACAGGAGCGAGATTTACCTGGTACAGCGATGCAGCTTTATCTAATGTAATCTCCACCAATGCAACGCTAACCGTAAGTCCTTCAACAACTACTACTTATTACGTCCGACTTACTAACGTTTCCGACTGCTTTACTGGTGGTAAAGGGGTAACTGTCACAGTGAATGACCAACCAACCGTTACCGACATCACAGTTGCAGATGATGCAATTTGTGCAGGAGGTAGCGCAACGCTAACCGCATCAAGTGTCATCCCAGGAGCGAGATTTACCTGGTACAGCGATGCAGCTTTATCTAATGTAATTTCTACCAATGCTACCCTTACAGTAAGCCCAGCTGCTACCACTACATATTATGTAAGATTGACGAATGTTTCCGATTGCTTCACTGCCGGTAAAGCAGTAACGGTAACCGTAAACGACCAGCCGACACTTGCCGACATCACAGTTGCTGATGATGAAATCTGTGCAGGAGGTAGCTCAACGCTTACAGCGACGAGTACGATATCTGGAGCAACCTTTACCTGGTACAGCGATGCAGCATTGTCTAATGTGATTTCAAATACTGCGACCCTGACGGTAAGCCCATCAACGACAACTACATACTACGTTAGATTGACCAACGTTTCCGACTGCTTTACTGCAGGTAAAGCGGTAACAGTAACAGTGAATGACCAACCAACCGTTACCGACATCACAGTTGCTGATGAGGCGATCTGTGCCGGAGGTAGCTCAACGCTAACCGCATCAAGTGCCATAACAGGAGCGAGATTTACCTGGTACAGCGATGCAGCTTTAACCAACGTAATCTCCACCAATGCTACCCTTACAGTAAGCCCAGCTGCTACCACCACATATTATGTAAGATTGACTAATGTTTCCGATTGCTTCACTGCCGGTAAAGCAGTAACGGTAACAGTAAACGACCAACCTACACTTGCCGACATCACGGTTGCGGACGATGTGATTTGTGCAGGAGCTAGCTCAGCGCTTACCGCATCAAGTACGATAGCCGGCGCCAAATTTACGTGGTATAGCGATGCGGCTTTAACCAACGTAATCTCTACCAATGCTACCCTTACCGTAAGCCCATCAACGACAACTACGTACTACGTTAGATTGACTAATGCTTCGGATTGTTTTACTGCAGGTAAAGCGGTAACAGTAACAGTGAATGACCAACCAACCGTTGCCGACATCACGGTTGCTGATGAGGCGATCTGTGCCGGAGGTAACTCAACACTAACTGCATCAAGTGCCATAACAGGAGCGAGATTTACCTGGTATAGTGATGCAGCTTTAACCAACGTGATCTCTACCAATGCTACCCTTACCGTAAGCCCAGCTGCTACCACTACATATTATGTAAGATTGACGAATGTTTCCGATTGCTTCACTGCCGGTAAAGCAGTAACGGTAACAGTAAACGACCAACCTACACTTGCCGACATCACGGTTGCAGATGATGTAATCTGTGCCGGAGCTAGCTCAACACTAACTGCATCAAGTGCCATAACAGGAGCGAGATTTACCTGGTATAGTGATGCAGCTTTAACCAACGTGATCTCTACCAATGCAACGCTAACTGTAAGTCCTTCAACAACTACTACTTACTACGTACGACTTACCAACGTTTCCGACTGCTTCACTGGTGGTAAAGCGGTAACCGTCACAGTGAATGATCAACCAACCGTTGCCGAGATCACAGTTGCTGATGATGTAATTTGTGCCGGAGGTAGCTCAACGCTAACTGCATCAAGTGCCATAACAGGAGCGAGATTTACCTGGTACAGCGATGCTGCTTTATCCAATGTAATTTCTAACACTGCAACCCTCACAGTAAGTCCTTCAACAACTACTACTTATTACGTCCGACTTACCAACGTTTCCGACTGCTTTACTGGTGGTAAAGGGGTAACTGTCACAGTGAATGACCAACCAACCGTTACCGACATCACAGTTGCAGATGATGCAATTTGTGCAGGAGCTAGCTCAACACTAACTGCATCAAGTGCCATCACAGGTGCGAGATTTACCTGGTACAGCGATGCAGCTTTAACCAACGTGATCTCCACCAATGCAACGCTAACTGTAAGTCCTTCAACAACTACTACTTACTACGTACGACTTACCAACGTTTCCGACTGCTTCACTGGTGGTAAAGCGGTAACCGTCACAGTGAATGATCAACCAACCGTTGCCGACATCACGGTTGCTGATGATGCAATTTGTGCAGGAGGTAGCGCAACGCTAACTGCATCAAGTGCCATAATAGGAGCGAGATTTACCTGGTACAGCGATGCGGCTTTAACCAATGTAATTTCTAACACTGCAACCCTCACAGTAAGTCCGGCAGTAACGACGACTTACTATGTAAGATTAACGAATGCTTCAGGTTGTTTCACGACAGGTAAAGCTGTGACGGTAACAGTCAATGACCAACCGACAGTTGCGGACATGACAGTTACAGATGATGAAATCTGTGCTGGAGGTAGTTCAACACTTACAGCAACAAGTACGATTACAGGGGCGACCTTCACCTGGTACAGCGACGCTGCTTTATCTAATGTGATTTCTAACGCTGCGACCTTAACAGTAAGCCCTTCGACGACTACTACTTACTATGTGAGGTTGACGAATGTTTCGGGTTGTTTCACCACAGGTAAAGCTGTGACGGTAACAGTGAACGACCAACCGACAGTTGCGGACATCACAGTTACAGATGAGGAAATCTGTGCAGGAGGCAGCTCAACACTCACAGCAACAAGTACGATTACAGGAGCGAGCTTCACTTGGTACAGCGATGCTGCTTTATCCAATTTAATTTCTAACACTGCAACCCTCACAGTAAGCCCGGCAGTAACGACGACTTACTATGTAAGATTAACGAATGCTTCGGGTTGTTTCACCGCAGGCAAAGCTGTGACGGTAACGGTCAGTGACCAGCCGACAGTTGCGGACATCACAGTTACAGATGAGGAAATCTGTGCAGGAGCTAGTTCAACACTTACAGCAACAAGTACGATTACAGGAGCGAGCTTCACCTGGTACAGCGATGCTGCGTTGTCCAATGTACTTTCCAACACTGCAACCCTAACAGTAAGCCCGGTAGTAACGACCACATATTATGTGAGGCTGACAAATGCTTCGGGTTGTTTCACTGCAGGCAAAGCTGTGACAGTAACAGTAAACGATCAGCCGACGGTTGCGGATATCACAGTTGCAGATGATGTAATCTGTGCCGGGGGTAGCTCAACGCTAACTGCATCAAGTGCCATCACAGGTGCGAGATTTACCTGGTACAGCGATGCAGCTTTATCTAATGTGATCTCCACCAATGCAACGCTAACTGTAAGTCCTTCAACAACTACTACTTACTACGTAAAACTTACCAATGTTTCCGATTGCTTCACTGCCGGTAAAGCGGTAACAGTAACCGTGAATGACCACCAACCGTTGCCGACATCACGGTTGCAGATGATGTAATCTGTGCCGGAGCTAGCTCACACTAACTGCATCAAGTGCCATAACAGGAGCGAGATTTACCTGGTATAGTGATGCAGCTTTAACCAACGTGATCTCTACCAATGCTACCCTTACAGTAAGCCCATCGGCAACAACTACATATTATGTAAGATTGACCAATATTTCCGATTGCTTCACTGCCGGTAAAGCAGTAACGGTAACAGTAAACGACCAACCTACACTTGCCGACATCACGGTTGCGGACAATGTGATTTGTGCAGGAGCTAGCTCAACGCTAATGCATCAAGTAACATAACAGGAGCGAGATTTACCTGGTACAGCGATGCAGCTTTAT
>NZ_ABCM01000044.1 GCF_000170795.1 Pedobacter sp. BAL39 | reverse complement strand
GCATATGAAGAAAACGTAAATATGCAGAGCAAGAATGATAGGGTAAGGGTGGCGTTAATGGTTTTCATAGTTGATGGTCGTAGTTTGATTGGACTAATCTAGGAATTTAAACAATATATTCCCGTAAGTTTTCGTCAGGTTGTCATATGGTGTTGCCGTAAAACCTTTCAGCTCAGTGTTCGTTGTTGAAGTATAATTTACGGATATGAACATCTTACTGACCGGTGCTACCGGATATATCGCCCAGCGACTGCTGCCGGTTTTATTAGAACAGGGGCATCAGGTCACCTGCGTGGTCAGGGTTAGCGCGAGGTTTAACCTGGGTAAATTTGGGCATCAACAAGCGGTGACGATCATTGAAGCCGACCTGATGGACAGGGATAGTCTGAACAGTTTTCCAAAAGAGATTGATGCAGCCTATTATCTGGTACATTCGATGAGTGGAGGAGGTAAATTTGGAGAGCGGGAAGCACAGTCTGCACGGAATTTTACGGAAGCCATTGGGCAGACCACTGCTCGTCAGGTGATTTACTTAAGTGGCATTGTGAACAGTGATGAGCTGTCGGAACACCTGTCATCCAGAAAAAAGGTAGAAGATACACTTGGTGAGGGCAAAGTCCCACTTACAACCCTTCGTGCTGGGATTATTGTCGGTTCTGGCAGTGCTTCCTTTGAAATTATAAGGGATCTGGTAGAAAAGTTACCGGTGATGATCGCTCCAAAATGGCTGAATACCAGATGCCAGCCTGTTGCTATACGTAACGTGATCCAGTTCTTATCGTCAGTGCTGTTGAAGGAATTCAGCTATGGCCACTATTACGACATTTATGGGCCCGACATCATGACGTACAAAGAGATGCTGATGCGGTTTGCCAGGGCAAGAGGGTTAAAGCGGCACATTTATTCTGTCCCTGTGATGACCCCGAAGTTGTCATCCTACTGGTTGTATTTCGTGACTTCTACATCGTATACACTGGCGAGAAACCTGGTGGACAGCATGCGCGTAGATGTGGTGGCTGAGCCAAATGACCTGGCTGATCGATTAAACATCAAGCTGATTCCCTATGAAGAGGCAATTGCATTGGCTTTCGATAAAATTGAACAAAATATGGTGCTCTCCAGTTGGTATGACGCTGTGGGGGGCGAGCATTCCCGTGAAATGGTAAAGAAGCAGATGGCCGTTCCTGAAAATGGGGTATTTACCGATAAAAAAACATTAAAAACCAAGGATCCCGAGCAGGCTGTAGGTCGAATTTTCGCTATTGGTGGTAAGGCCGGATGGTATTATGCAGACTGGCTGTGGGGCTTCAGAGGTTTTATAGACAAGCTATTTGGGGGGGTGGGTTTGTCAAGGGGCAGGAGAAATATGAATGTAGTAAGTGCAGGTGATACCCTGGACTTCTGGAGAGTAATCTACGCAAACCGGGAGGAAAAACGACTCCTGCTGTATGCAGAAATGAAACTTCCTGGAGAAGCGTGGCTGGAGTTTAAAATTGAAGGTGACTGTATCCGGCAGACTGCTACTTTCCGCCCCCTTGGAATAGCGGGCCGATTGTACTGGTATGCTGTCCTCCCATTCCATTATTTTATTTTTAATGGGATGATCAGAAAAATTGCGGGATAGGCTGCAGAACCCTGGGTGTTTTAAGTTTTTTGATTGCAGGGATTTTTTAAAAAATATCATCTTTAATCTAAAATGTAGCATCTTTATCGATCTGAACCTCCACCATCAATGCAGTTGAGCTGACACTATGGCTTTGAAACCCCTCAATCAGGAAAATATTATTCTGGCAAAAATTGCACAGGGGGATCACCATGCGTTTTTCCTTTTGTTTGACCACTATCAGCGGTATGTGTATGGTTTCGGACGAAAGCTAACCCGGTCAGATGATCAGGCTGAAGAAATCGTCCAGGATATCTTCCAGAAAATATGGACGCTGAAAGAAAAACTCCCTGAAATTGAGCATTTTGAAGCCTACATCACCCGACTGGTTCGTAATCAGGCCTATACCATCCTTCGGAAAAACATGTTATCTGCGAAGATCAACACCGGATTGAGTGAAGAGGCCGCAATGGAAGTCAGCGATCTGAATACTGAACTTGACTACCGGGAAACGGTGGTTTTATTGAATGAAGCCATACAATCTTTGCCCGATCAGCAACGTAAAGCATACGAACTTTGTCATCAGCAGGGATTGAAATATGAAGATGCGGCCAAGGAAATGAATATCTCTCCTGATACAGTACATTATCATATGAAACTTGCACTAAAAACGATTCGGGAACATTTTAAAAGGAGTTCTTTCCTGTATCCTGCACTGATTTCCTTTCTTTTCAAATAATTCTATACTTTTTTTAAAAATCGACTACCCTCTTTTCGTTTTGATGCGTCGTACATATAAAGGGGAGATCAAATCATGCACAGTCACGTCCGCCTGTCTGCCTTGCTGGCCAGGCATTTTGAAAATAACTTAACGGCTATTGAAGCGCAGGAGTTTTCCATTTATCTGGAAAACCCGGTTTATGCGGAAGAGATAAAGGATTTGCTCGCTGCCTCTTTTACAGCCCAAACCGAAGCCCTGGAGATGCCCGCGATCCGCAAAAGACGTGTACTGAAAAGTGTGCTGGGCGATGCTAATGCTTTGCAACCTTTACGTCGCCGGATATGGTTTAGAGCGGGACTTGTTGCGGCCATCCTCTTATGTATCCTTACTGTGGGTTTATTTTATAACCAATACCAAGACAGGAGTTCGGATGACTTCGCCTATCTAAATGACATTGCTCCTGGAAAGCAGGGCGCTACACTCACCTTATCAAATGGTTCCAGGA
The DNA here is from genome assembly GCF_000170795.1 of Pedobacter sp. BAL39. GTDB lineage: Bacteria > Bacteroidota > Bacteroidia > Sphingobacteriales > Sphingobacteriaceae > Pedobacter. The sequence continues at coordinate 1,535 of NZ_ABCM01000044.1, read as the reverse complement.
TCAAGCTGGATGAAGCCAATAATGGAACACTTGCCGAAGAAGCTGGGGTAAAGATCAGTAAGTCGGCTGATGGACAGGTAATTTATGAGATTAGGAATGCGGACAACGGCAATTCTGCAACTCAGGTGCTGAGCACAGCAAGAGGAGAAACCTATCAGCTACGTCTGCCGGATGGTTCTGTAGTGCACTTGAACGCAGCATCCAGTCTTACCTTTTCCAGTCACCTGTTACAGAAGGGCAAACGCCTGGTTAAACTAAACGGTGAAGGTTTTTTCGATGTGGCTAAGGATAAGGCCCATCCCTTCGTCGTTATGTGCAAAGGGCAGGAGCTGGAAGTTTTGGGTACACATTTTAATGTCAAGGCTTATGCCGAAGACCAAAAGATGGTCAGCACCCTTGTAGAGGGCTCGGTAAAGGTCAGGTATGGAGATGAGCAAAGGTTATTGAAACCCGGGCAACAGGCCACAAATGATGGCCGCGGGCTTTCCGTTAAGGAGGTGGATGTTTCAGAAGCCATCGCCTGGAAAGAGGGCTTTTTCCGTTTCAATGATGCGCATGTGGGAGAAGTTATGGAGCAGCTGGCGCGATGGTATGATATCGACGTGAAGTATGAAGGGAAACTGTCCAACGATGGCTTCAGCGGAAAAATCTCTCGTTATAAACCCATCTCGGATGTTTTGAAGATGCTTGAAAACACCGGGTTGGTTAAATTTAAAATTGAAGGAAGGAGGGTGACGGTACTGGAATAAATATACCATTCATTAATCACAGGAGCCTGAAAAAAGGATACCGCTGAACACGGTATCCCCATCGGTAAGGTTCAGCAAAAATTATCAGCCATTAGCAGCTGCCGACGCATCTCGACAATGAACGGCATGCTGCACAACCAAACCAACGTAAATGTATAAAATATTGACCAAAGAACTATGGGCACCTTCGCGTGCCTTAGCTAAACTATTGTTGATTATGAGGCTAACCACCTTCATTTTGATCACGGCAATCCTGCAGGTAAGTGCTGCGGGGTATGCACAGAAGATTACCCTTAACGAAAGGAACACGCCCCTGATGAAGGTGTTTGATAAGATCAGCACGCAAAGTGGGCTGGACTTCCTGGTGCCTGCTTCTGTATTAAAGGAAAGTAAACCGGTAAATATCAATGTCAGTCAGATGGAATTGGAAAAGGTACTGGAGCAGCTATTTGTCGGTACCGAGCTCAATTTTAAGATCGCGCAAAAGTCTGTCGTCATTTCAAGAAGGGAACGCTCCTTATTAGATGGACTAAAGAAGATAACGCTGTCCGCCTTTCAGAACAAAATTGACGTGAGAGGACGCATCGTGGATTCGGCATCCGTCGGTTTACAAGGCGCCTCCGTACGTGTTAAACGTACAGGAAAGGTGACCAACACCGGTGCAAATGGCGAATTTTCAATTCAGGGACTGGATGAATCGGATGTACTTCAGATCAGCTATGTCGGATATATTTTAAAGGAAGTTCCAGTAAAAACCGGGCTAATGATGATTGTGCTGGCACCGAG
>NZ_ABCM01000045.1 GCF_000170795.1 Pedobacter sp. BAL39 | reverse complement strand
AAACAATAAACCAATTTAGCAAAAAATTATAGTAAATATTTCACGAATAGCTTTAAAAAATAATATCAGACCTCCACCATGAATACCACAGGATGTTATGAGAAGTTGTCATTGAAATTCATTAATTTATACCGATTTATGCTGAGCACTCCGATACCTAACCGGTAGTACCACCATAACACAACCTCACTCAATTACCATGAATATGAAACAATTTTTTATGACCCTCTGCGCCGTATTTTTCTTTCTTGGAAGTCAGGCGCAAAGTTCAATCAAATCAACTGATGTCCTTTTAAAAGAAGCCCGGCAACAGGCAGCTAAAGAAAACAAAAAAGTCTTTGTGATCTTTCATGCATCCTGGTGTCATTGGTGTCATAAGCTGGATACCGCGATGGCAGATGCAAGTTGCAAACCGCTGTTTGAAAAAAGTTATGTGACCTGCCACCTTACAGTCTTGGAAAATGGAGATAAAAAATCCCTTGAAAATCCCGGAGCAATGGAATTGCTTAAAGCTCACCATGGTGATCAGCAGGGCATTCCCTTCTGGCTGATTTTTGATAAAGACGGTAAACTTGTGGCTGACTCCCAGATCAGACCTGAAGGTGCTTCACTGGACACACAGGGAAAGAACATTGGCTACCCTGGCTCTAAAGATGAAATTGCCGAGTTTCAGAAAGTACTCAGGAAAACCTCAAAGCTGAGCGAAGCAGAAATCACGTTAATTGGCGAACGTTTCGCAGCATTAAAAGGAAGTTAGCAAATGAAAAAAGGCAGCCCCGAGCGGTGCTGCCTTATCAATTACAATTAAACAACGGAGCATCTATTTGATAAACTGAATGCTATCGAAATTAAACCCTCCGGTATTCATATAAACCTTCAATTGCTGTATACCTTTTTTTAAAGGCACATTTTTTACATCTACATCTTTAAACTTTAACCATCCCCCTGTTGCCGGAACCGACAAACCAGATACCAACGCGCGGCCATTTGATTGCAGGCTGATACGACCGCCGGCAGCCTCTGCTGCTACCCGGAACCTCAGTGTGTAATTTCCAGCGGCAGCGACGTTGACCGTATACTGCAACCATTCCCCGTCCGCAATGTGCCCAACAAAATAACCTTCCTGCGGCGCTTCATGCTGACCGATATCTACGCCATCATTGCGATACATACGGCCCCTGTTGCCAATTCCATTCTGCTGGGTGGACACATGGTAATCTGCGGTATCGGTATCAAAGTAAGCCGATCCGTTAACCCCAAGGTCATAATCTACCGCAGACAGACTGACAACGGGATTGGTCTTGATCAGGTGTTCCCTGAAGGGTTTGGTTTCCGAAGAAAAAGGCTGTCGGAACATCGCATCAATCACATCCTCATGAAAGATATTGCGCGCATACTTTAAGTCTTCTGCAAATTGTGTCAGTCCTTTCAAAGCCACATCAGCAGCAGGCTTTTCGCCCTTGCCGTTCCAATAATCAAGTACGACATCATAATCCGGATTAGAACGAATCTGCAGCGGGTTGTTATGTCCCAGTTTCTTCAGGGGCCACCAGGCCCAGCCAATATTGTTCTTCTCAAAAGACGGATCGCTTCCGTAAACCAGACGTTAGAGTTCTCCCCAGTTTCGCCCAGCCAGACCGGCACATTTTGCTCGTCCCGGGCCTTGAGCATTCCCTCCGCAGAAGCCTGGTCGTTGAAAGCCCAGTATTTGTGGAAGCTCAACACCAGGTATTATCCCATAGCGGGAATATGCCA
>NZ_ABCM01000046.1 GCF_000170795.1 Pedobacter sp. BAL39 | reverse complement strand
TCCTCAGATTGATGCCAATCAGCTGACGATCTTTCCCGGGCAGAGTTATTACGCCATTAACAATACGGTATCGAATATCGGGGTGGAATATGGTGATGTTGGTGGTGTTAAGTATCTTGGGTATAGGAGATTAAGAATATCTTATATACCGGATGTATCCAGACCCACGGAAGGATGGAGGGAAGTACTAGTATCCTCATCGGACATACAGCCCACAAATGGCGTAGTGCACGTATTGGACATCGCCGGCCAATTTGGCTTCGATGTTGGAGAAGTGCGGAATGAAATCATTAACAGTAAACGATGATCGCCACTTCATTGAGCAGCGATAAATATTAAAGAAATTAAGTAATACAATTATGATGATTACGAAAAACAGGATAGCCGTTATTTTTTCAGTATTCAGCCTACTGCTAACGGGATGCACCAAGGAAGCCGAGGTTTATGAAGAACCGTACGGACAAGGTAAAAGTCCGCTGGGAATTAAGATCAATACCACTCAGGTTCCCACGCCCGCATCCGGGCTGCCAGGAACTAACTTGACCATTTCCGCAACAGGGTTAATGCCTTACAAGGATCAAATCGTGTTTCGTGTAAATGGTGAGCAAGCGACCGTGACCGAGGTGACTGAGTCCGGGATCACTGTTGTGGTACCCGATTATGCAAGTTCTGGAGTCACTTCTATATCTGTGGGAGATCAGGTGGTATTCGGACCGATTTTTAAGGTAAATGGTTATTTGTCTTTAGACCCGACATTTAGGGCTATAAATGGTGCCAATAATGCAGTGATGCAGCGTTACCTCACTGACGATAGCAAAGTGATTTTTGTGGGTGCCTTCAATAACTACGATAATAAAGGGCTTGTGAAACCCATCAACAGGATTGTCAGAACCTTTAATGATGGCACATACGATGCAAGCCTACGTTCAGGTAGAGGTGCAAATGGTCTGCTGAGCAGAATCATCCGTATAGGAGACCGCTATTTTGTATCCGGTTATTTCAATGGATACGATCAGCGCACAGAAAATATAAGTAACATTACCAGCCTTTTTCTCAATGGAAGCGTGGACACTATGGGAGTAAAGACTTTCCGTCGTCCAACACAGACCGATACGACAAAGTATTTTCCGAAGTTCAACGGTGGTGTGGCTGGAGAGATTACCCAGATGCATGATCAGGGAGGCAAAATATTAGTTACCGGTAATTTCTTTTACTATGTAAGTAGACAATATGATAAGCCAAACAGTATCAAACGAAAGATACAGTGATTCTTGATAGTACAGAGATGCGTCAGATTGCACGACTGAATGTTGATGGTCGCTG
>NZ_ABCM01000047.1 GCF_000170795.1 Pedobacter sp. BAL39 | reverse complement strand
GCAAAAGACCACGCTGCTGGTGCAGATAGCCGATAACTCAGGGCTTATTGCTCCCTCCTATCTGCTGACCGTAAAAGACGGTGGCCTGGAAGTACTGAGCTTTTACCGGCCTTCGGCAGGTGCACAGGATGAACGTTACAGCCGGGGAATAAACCGTGTTGGCGGTGCAGGCTACCTGGTCGATAATGATTTCTTTGTCACCAATGTCAATGCTAAAGTATACCTTGTTAAGCGACAAAAGGATGAGGAACGCATTCAGGGTCACTTTCTGATGATGTCGCCCGACAGACAAACCATTGCCTTCCTGATCGGTGATTCCATTTACCAGGTACATTATACGACGGACGACACCTATGTACAGAAGCTGGCAGTCAACGCACCTAAGCAGATACCGGCGGTGTATGAGTGGATTCAGGAGAACTATGCATTTGAGAAAAACAAAAAGGGGATTTCCTTTCTGAAATACAAAGATGATGACCGTGTGGTAGACATCAGCGAGTTTAAATAAAACTAATCACAGCAGCAAGACATTACTTTAATTCTTCCGGACCGGGATGGCGGTCAGATTTCTCATCCTGCAACTGCTCTGCAGCATCAATAGAGTGAGAACGGTGGATATCATGGTCCTCTTCGGATGCATCCGACAGCCGCTGGTAAAATTTATGTAACACATCTAACTCAGATTCAGTCAGGTCTTCGATATCGACCATCCTGTTGCTGGCATGTCTGCTGGCAGCAATGAGCTCATTCAGCTTGAGCTGTATGGCTTTGGAATCTTTGTTCTGGCTTTTCTGGATCAGAAAAACCATCAGGAAGGTGATGATGGTCGTACCGGTATTGATCACCAGCTGCCAGGTATCAGAGTAATGAAAAATGGGGCCGGATACCAGCCATGCGATCACGACAAGGGCGGCCACACCGAAAGCGAGCGGACTGCCTGTCCAGTTGGTAATATTGGTAGATACCCTTTCAAAAAAATTATCCTTTGTCTTTTTCATGTTCTTACGATAATGTGGTCGCTTTCCGCCCCTTGGTTAAACTATCCGATAAAACAGCTGTCTAAATAA